>NZ_JBYTBA010000001.1:0-1475142 GCF_058788735.1 Enterobacter sp. FW301-JW81
CAATTGGTCGCAGGTTCGAATCCTGCACGACCCACCAATGTAAAAAAGCGCCCTAAAGGCGCTTTTTTGCTATCTGCAGATCCTGAGCCTAAAACACACTGCCTGATGGCGCTGCGCTTATCAGGCCTACGAAAAAAGTAGGTCGGGTAAGGCGAAGCCGCCACCCGACAAATGCTCCCCGCACCTATTTCCGGTGACTTTTCACTCCAGATTCGCTATCTTGTTTAGTATAAAAAACACAATTGCCGTGCATTTTGCTATGTCAGGCAAAAGAAAGGCAATATTGTTAAGCCAGTAAAACGAGAAGCCATAATGAGCGTGATGTTTGATCCTGAAGCCGCAATCTATCCGTTTCCGCCAAAACCTGTCCCGCTGAGCCAGGATGAAAAGCAATTCTACCGCGAGAAGATCAAGCGTCTTCTTAAAGAGCGAGATGCGGTGATGGTGGCCCATTACTATACCGATCCAGAAATTCAGCAGCTGGCGGAAGAGACCGGCGGCTGTATTTCTGACTCACTGGAGATGGCGCGCTTCGGTGCAAGACATCCGGCTTCCACGCTACTTGTCGCAGGCGTGCGTTTTATGGGCGAAACGGCAAAGATCCTCAGCCCAGAAAAAACCATTCTGATGCCAACGCTTAACGCGGAGTGTTCACTGGATCTCGGCTGCCCGATTGACGAATTCGCGGCCTTCTGCGATGCCCATCCTGACCGGACCGTGGTGGTTTACGCCAATACCTCCGCGGCGGTAAAAGCGCGCGCAGACTGGGTGGTCACGTCAAGCATCGCCGTTGAATTGATTGAACACCTGGACAGTATGGGTGAGAAAATTATCTGGGCGCCTGACCGCCATCTCGGAAATTATGTCCAGAAGCAGACGGGTGCTGACGTTCTCTGCTGGCAGGGCGCCTGCATCGTGCACGACGAATTCAAAACTCAGGCGCTGGCCCGCATGAAGGCGCTTTATCCTGAGGCCGCCATTCTTGTTCACCCTGAATCACCGCAGTCGATTGTCGACATGGCGGATGCTGTGGGTTCAACCAGCCAGCTTATTAGCGCTGCCAGAACGTTGCCTAACAGGCAGCTTATCGTCGCGACCGATCGCGGTATTTTCTACAAGATGCAGCAGGCCGTGCCGGAGAAAGAGCTTCTTGAAGCGCCAACGGCAGGCGAGGGGGCAACGTGCCGCAGCTGTGCGCACTGCCCGTGGATGGCGATGAACGGCCTGAAGGCCATTGCCGAAGGGCTTGAGACCGGCGGTGCAGCGCATGAAATTCATGTGGATGCTGCTCTGCGTGAAGGTGCGTTAATTCCGCTTAACCGCATGCTGGATTTTGCGGCTACACTACGTACTTAATTCAATACGCCCAGGGGAAAAGATGGATTTTTTTAGCACGCAGAACATTCTGGTTCATATACCGATTGGTGCAGGTGGCTATGACCTGTCATGGATTGAGGCCGTTGGCACGCTGGCGGGATTACTGTGTATCTGGCTCGCCAGCCTGGAGAAGATTAGCAACTACGCGTTCGGGCTCATTAACGTCACGCTGTTTGCGATTATCTTCTTCCAGATCCAGCTCTATGCCAGCCTGCTTTTGCAGCTGTTCTTCTTTGCCGCCAATATTTACGGCTGGTACGCGTGGTCGCGTCAGAACAGCCAGCAGGAGGCCGAGCTTCAAATCCGCTGGCTGCCGTTGCCAAAAGCCATCGCCTGGCTTGCCGCCTGCGTGGTGGCCATTGGTTTAATGACCGTCTATATCAACCCGGTGTTTGCGTTCCTGACCCGCGTTGCCGTTACGGTCATGTCCGGTATCGGCCTGAATGTGACGATGCCGGAGCTCCAGCCGGATGCCTTCCCGTTCTGGGATTCCTGCATGATGGTACTGTCGATTGCGGCAATGATCCTGATGACCCGCAAATACGTTGAGAACTGGCTGCTGTGGGTCATCATTAACGTTATCAGCGTGGTGATTTTTGCTCTGCAGGGCGTCTATGCCATGTCGCTGGAATATCTGCTTCTGACCTTCATCGCGCTGAACGGTAGCCGGATGTGGATTAACAGCGCGCGTGAGCGTGGCTCTCACGCGCTTTCCAGCTAGTGGTGATGATGATGTGAATGGCCGGACTGCGCCTCGTTAAGGTGGCAGTCCGGCCCGTTACAGGGCTGATACTCCATCTGGATGGTGGCGTGGCCAATTTCGTAGTGATGTTCAAGGAAGTGCTGGATGCGTTCAAGCAGCGCATCGTGGTCGTGCGGCGGGATGACCTGGACGTGCAGCGTCATGACCGGTTTCTCCCCCACCAGCCAGACGTGAACATGATGAACGTTGCGGACTTCCGGGACAGAGCGGCGCAGGTCGCGCTTAAACTCGTCGATATCCATGGAGGCCGGTGCCCCTTCAAGCAGTTCATTGACGCTCTCCTTCAGTAGCCGCCAGGCGCTGCGCAAGACCAGACACGATACCAGCACGGACAGAATCGGATCGACAGGCGTCCAGCCGGTATAAAGGATCACCAGCGCGGCCACGATCGCCCCGACTGAACCGAGCAAATCGCCCAGCACGTGCAGGGCTGCTGCCCGCACGTTGAGGTTCTTCTCCCCGCTGCCGCGGTGCAAAATCCAGAATGCCAGAATATTCGCCACTAGCCCTGCCACGGCAATCACCATCATTGTCGTCCCGGCGATCGGCTGAGGGTGCCTGAAGCGCTGTACGGCCTCCCAGACGATAAGAACGGTAATGACCACCAGCGCAATGGCGTTAACAAACGCGGCAAGGGTGGTCAACCTCAGCCAGCCGAAGGTATGGCGCGCATTTGGAGGACGACGAGCAAACTGCACGGCCAGCAGAGCGAAGAGCAGCGCGGCTGCATCGGTCAGCATATGTCCGGCATCAGCCAGAAGTGCCAGAGAGCCGGAAACCAGCCCGCCAATGACTTCGATAACCATAAACGTTGCCGTGACGCCAAAGGCCAGCATCAGTCGTTTAGCGTTGTCGTTGCCCGGGGTATGTGAGTGTGAATGGGTGTGCGCCATGTCTGCTTTCCTGATTTATTATTGTTTTTAGTGTAGCGTTTTTAATGGGTTGCTCCAAAAAGAAAGGAGAGCCTGAGCTCTCCTTTTTCTTCCGATCGCAACGGATTATTGGGTCGTGCCATCGGTTTTGGTATTGGCATCATCGCCCACTTTGTCATTCGCGTCCGGGCAACGACCGTCTTTACACATCGTGTTTTTGTGAACCTCATCCTTGCTCATATTGTCATGATTCATGGTGCCGGAGTCGGTACCATTAGGGTGCAGCATCGTGCCGCCGGTGTTCGTGTTCCCGGTATTAATTTGGCTATTATCGACATTGTTCGGGGCGACATTCTGTTTGGCATCAGGGGCCACCTGGCCTGCTGACGCAGCCGCGTTAGCATCGCCGTTACCCGATGAGCTCGTTTCCGCCGCAAGGACGCTGCCGCTTGCCAGGGTGAGTGTGGCAGTCAGGAAGAGGGTTGCCAGTTTTGTCATTTTCATCATGGTGCTCCTGTTCTGGTCGTTACGCTGGATAACATTCTCCAACAGTGCATCTTTTCAGAGGCGAAAGATCCCGCCTTACCGACTTACGTCAGTAGGGAATCGCGTTTAAGCGTTTAAAAATGGTTGTTACAGTTAAAAAGCTTAGGTTAGATCTCGTTTTTCGCTATTTTGTGGCGATTTTTAGGCGAATTCCAGGAATTATCTGCGTGAAGTGTAAAACCGTGTTTACACTTCCTGGTCGACAAGATAGATTGAAAGGATTGCTTTCATTACTAAAGATATGGCAGAGCTGGAAAGAAAATGAATTATCAGAACGACGATTTACGCATTAAAGAGATCAATGAGTTATTACCTCCTGTAGCACTCCTTGAGAAATTCCCCGCCACTGAAAATGCCGCAAACACGGTTTCTCATGCTCGTAAAGCGATCCATAAGATCCTGAAAGGTAATGACGATCGTCTTCTGGTGGTGATTGGGCCGTGCTCTATCCACGACCCGGCAGCCGCGAAAGAGTACGCCGCCCGTCTGCTCACCCTGCGTGAAGAGCTGAAAGGCGAGCTGGAAATCGTGATGCGCGTGTACTTTGAAAAGCCGCGTACCACCGTGGGCTGGAAAGGGCTGATTAACGATCCGCATATGGATAACAGCTTCCAGATCAACGACGGTCTGCGCATCGCGCGCAAGCTGCTGCTGGAGATCAACGACAGCGGCCTGCCCGCGGCCGGTGAGTTTCTGGATATGATCACGCCACAATACCTGGCGGACCTGATGAGCTGGGGCGCAATTGGTGCCCGTACCACTGAATCTCAGGTTCACCGCGAGCTGGCTTCCGGCCTCTCTTGCCCGGTTGGTTTTAAAAACGGCACGGATGGCACGATGAAGGTGGCTATTGATGCCATCAATGCCGCTGGCGCACCGCACTGCTTCCTGTCCGTAACCAAATGGGGTCATTCCGCCATCGTTAACACCAGCGGCAACGGCGACTGCCATATCATTTTGCGCGGCGGCAAAGAGCCAAACTACAGTGCAAAACATGTCGCAGAAGTGAAGGTCGGGCTGGAAAAAGCCGGGCTACCGCCGCAGGTCATGATCGATTTCAGCCATGCCAACTCCAGCAAGCAGTTCAAAAAGCAGATGGAAGTGGGTGCAGACGTCTGCCAGCAGATTGCCGGCGGTGAGAAGGCGGTGATTGGCGTGATGATCGAAAGCCATCTGGTTGAAGGTAACCAGAACCTGGAAGGCAGCGAACCGCTGGTTTACGGTAAGAGCGTCACCGATGCCTGTATCGGCTGGGAAGATACCGACACGATCCTGCGTCAGCTGGCGAACGCGGTAAAAGCGCGTCGTGGTTAATGCGAATGCAGAAATAAAAAAGCGCGGAAGGCTCCGCGCTTTTTTTATGTCCTGCGAAAATTACTTCGCTTTACCCTGGTTCGCAACAGCCGCTGCTTTCGCCGCGATTTCTTCCGCGTTACCCAGATAGTAATGTTTGATTGGCTTGAAGTTTTCGTCGAACTCATACACCAGCGGTACGCCAGTTGGGATGTTCAGTTCGAGGATTTCGTCTTCACCCATGTTGTCCAGGTATTTCACCAGCGCACGCAGGGAGTTACCGTGAGCGGCGATGATCACGCGCTCGCCGCTTTTCAGGCGTGGCAGAATGGTTTCGTTCCAGTAAGGCACAACGCGGTCGATGGTCAGCGCCAGGCTCTCGGTGGTTGGCAGCTCAGCGTCGGTCAGTTTCGCGTAGCGTGGGTCGTGGCCCGGGTAACGCTCGTCATCTTTGGTCAGCTCCGGTGGCGTAATTGCGAAACCGCGGCGCCACTGTTTAACCTGCTCGTCACCGTATTTCTCGGCGGTTTCTGCTTTGTTCAGACCCTGCAGCGCACCGTAGTGACGCTCGTTCAGTTTCCAGGATTTCTCAACCGGCAGCCAGGCCTGATCCAGTTCGTCAAGAACGTTCCACAGGGTGTGGATGGCACGTTTCAGCACAGAGGTGTAAGCAAAATCAAAGCTGAAGCCTTCTTCCTTCAGCAGTTTACCTGCTGCTTTTGCTTCGCTTACGCCTTTCTCGGACAGATCAACGTCGTACCAACCGGTAAAGCGGTTTTCGTTGTTCCACTGGCTTTCGCCGTGACGCACCAGAACCAGCTTAGTAATAGCCATCTCTTACTCCTCAAGCATTTTTAGAATGATAACAATTCTCATTATATTGCCATGGCTGTGCCACCAGCAACGCTTAACCCTAACCATAGCGAAAATAGTCTCTGAGTGTAAGATGCTTGTGAATCCAGGGTTATGATTTTGTCTGCAATCGGCGCTATTTTCAGCAAAGCGGGCAGAAAAAAGCCCTCCGATGGGAGGGCTGAAAATTAATGCGGAATAAAATGGTATTCCGTCACGCTAACGTACTCTTCACCCGGGCGCAGCACGCAGTCTGGCTGCGGCCATTCCGGATGATTCGGGCTGTCCGGCAGGAACTCGCTCTCCAGCGCCAGGCCTTGCCAGTCGCTGTACTCATCGTGTTCGCGCGCCGTCGTGCCGCCAAGGTAGTTGCCCGAGTAGAACTGCAGGGCAGGGGCGGTGGTATACACCGTCATCTGCAGCTTCTCATCCGCAGACCAGACCTGTGCGGCAGGCTGTTTCACATCGCCTTTGGCCTGCAGCAGGAAAGCGTGGTCGTAACCTTTAACCTTGCGCTGATCGTCATCACTCAGGAAATCCTGGGCGATGGTTTTCGCGCTGCGGAAGTCAAAGCTGGTGCCGCTCACGGATTTCAGGGCCTGATACGGAATGCCCATCTCGTCAACCGGCAAATAGTCATCCGCAAGGATTTGCAGCGTGTGGTTACGTACGTCGCACTGGTTACCGTCCAGATTGAAGTAGGCGTGATTGGTCATATTAACCGGACACGGCTTGTCAACCGTCGCACGGTATTCAATGGCGATACGGTTGTCGTCGGTCAGCGTAAAGCGTGCGGAGGCGCTCAGGTTTCCCGGGAAGCCCTGATCGCCATCAAGCGAATCCAGTGAGAACTGCACTTCGCCGTCGTTTTGGCGAACAATTTTCCAGCGTCGTTTATCAAAGCCTTCCGGTCCGCCGTGCAGCTGGTTCTCACCCTGGCTAGGGAGCAGGGCGTAATGCACGCCGTCGAGCTCAAAGCGGCTTTTCGCGATGCGGTTAGCATAGCGGCCTACGGACGCGCCCAGATAGGCGGACTGATTGATATATTGCTCCGGCGAGGCGCAGCCGAGAAGGGTTTCGCGTACGCTGCCATCCGGCATGGGAACGCGGGCGGAAAGCAGAGTGGCTCCCCAGTCCATCAGCGTAACCACCATCCCCGCGCTGTTGCGCAGGGTTAACAGGCGATACGGCAGACCATCCGGTGCGAGGGTAGGTGTTTCATTTAGCACTGTCCGGCTCCTTGTGATGCTTTACACACGTAGAAGGTTTCTTTAATTCCCGTTTTCGCTTCGTACTGTTTTTCTACCGCCTGCTGGACGGCAGGTACAAGTTCTTCCGGCACCAGGGCAACGATGCAGCCCCCGAAGCCGCCGCCGGTCATGCGCACGCCGCCTTTATCGCCAATCGCTGCTTTTACGATCTCAACCAGCGTGTCGATTTGCGGCACGGTAATTTCGAAATCGTCGCGCATGGAGGCATGAGATTCCGCCATCAGTTCACCCATACGCTTCAGGTCGCCTTTCGCCAGCGCGGAGGCGGCTTCAACGGTACGGGCGTTCTCTGTCAGTACGTGACGAACGCGTTTGGCAACGACCGGATCCAGCTCGTGTGCCACCTTATTAAATTCATTGAGCGTCACGTCGCGCAGGGCAGGCTGCTGGAAGAAGCGAGCACCCGTTTCGCATTGTTCGCGACGCGTGTTGTATTCGCTGCCTACCAGCGTGCGTTTAAAGTTGCTGTTGATAATCACCACAGCCGCGCCCTTCGGCAGAGGAACGGCTTTGGTGCCAAGTGAACGGCAGTCGATCAGCAGAGCGTGTTCTTTTTTGCCCAGCGCGGAGATCAGCTGGTCCATGATGCCGCAGTTACAGCCCACGAACTGGTTTTCTGCTTCCTGGCCGTTCAGGGCAATTTGCGCGCCGTCCAGCGGCAGGTGATAAAGCTGCTGGAAGACGGTGCCCACGGCGACTTCCAGAGACGCAGAGGAGCTTAAGCCCGCACCCTGCGGCACGTTGCCGCTGATCACTAAATCCGCGCCGCCAAAGTTCTTGTTACGCTTCTGCAGATGCTTCACCACGCCGCGCACGTAATTAGACCACTGCTGGCTGTCGTGCGTAACGATCGGCGCATCGAGGGAAAACTCGTCCGTCTCATCACCATAATCCGCGGCAATCACGCGGACTTTACGGTCGTCGCGCTTCGCGCAGCTGATGACCGTCTGGTAATCAATGGCGCACGGCAGAACAAAGCCGTCGTTGTAGTCGGTGTGTTCACCAATCAGGTTGACGCGGCCAGGCGCCTGGATAACGTGGGTGGCAGGGTAGCCGAATTTTTCAGCAAACAGGGATTGTGTTTTATCTTTCAGACTCATTTTTAGACTCCTGATTCGCGATAGTGGACGTCGCTAACGGCGCGCAGACGTTTTGCCGCCTGTTCCGCCGTCAGGTCACGCTGGGTTTCCGCCAGCATTTCATAGCCCACCATAAATTTACGCACCGTCGCAGAGCGCAGCAGCGGCGGATAGAAATGGGCGTGCAGCTGCCAGTGCTGATTCTCTTCCCCGTTAAACGGTGCGCCGTGCCAGCCCATTGAGTACGGGAAGGAGCACTGGAACAGGTTGTCATAACGGCTGGTCAGTTTTTTCAGCGCCAGAGCAAGGTCGTCGCGCTGCGCGTCGCTGAGTTCGGTAATGCGCTGTACGTGCACTTTCGGCAGCAGCAGCGTTTCAAACGGCCAGGCTGCCCAGTAAGGCACGACGGCCAGCCAGTGTTCGGTTTCCACCACGGTGCGGCTGCCGTCTGCCAGCTCGCGGCGGGTGTAATCCACCAGCATTGGCGAGCCATTTTCGGCGTAATACGCTTTTTGCAGACGGTCTTCACGCTCGGCTTCGTTAGGCAGGAAGCTGTTCGCCCAGATCTGGCCGTGCGGATGCGGGTTGGAGCAACCCATGGCCGCGCCTTTGTTTTCAAAGACCTGCACCCACGGGTAAGTCTGACCCAACTCTGCGGTTTGCGTCTGCCAGGTGCTCACTACTTCTTTCAGCGCCTCAACGCTCAGCTCCGGCAGCGTTTTGCTGTGGTCGGGCGAGAAGCAGATTACGCGGCTGGTACCGCGCGCGCTTTCGCAGCGCATCAGCGGGTCGTGGCTTTCCGGCGCGTCCGGCGTGTCGGTCATCAGGGCAGCGAAATCGTTGGTGAAAACGAAGGTGCCTTTGTAATCCGGGTTCTTATCTCCCGTCACGCGCGTATTGCCCGGACAGAGGAAGCAGTCCGGGTCGTGCTGCGGCAGCGTTTGTTTCGCAGGCGTTTCCTGCGCCCCCTGCCAGGGGCGCTTGGCGCGATGCGGAGAAACCAAAATCCATTGCCCGCTTAACGGGTTAAAACGACGATGCGGATGATCGACGGGATTAAACGAAGTCATGACGGATCCTTAGTCCGGATAACCCTGCGGATGGCGCGACTGCCAGTGCCAGGTATCCTGTGCCATTTCATCAAGCGTGCGGGTAACACGCCAGTTAAGCTCTTTATCGGCTTTGGTGGCATCGGCCCAGTAAGCAGGCAGGTCGCCATCACGACGCGGGGCGAAGTGGTAGCTCACCGGCTTACCGCAGGCTTTGCTGAAGGCATTAACCACATCCAGCACGCTGCTGCCGACCCCGGCACCGAGGTTGTAAATATGCACGCCCGGCTTATTGGCCAGTTGCTGCATCGCCGCAACGTGGCCGTCGGCCAGATCCATCACGTGGATATAGTCACGCACGCCGGTACCGTCTTCGGTTGGGTAGTCGTTACCAAAAATAGCCAGCGAGTCGCGGCGGCCCACGGCAACCTGGGCGATATACGGCATCAGGTTATTTGGAATGCCCTGCGGGTCTTCACCCATATCGCCAGACGGATGGGCGCCGACCGGATTGAAGTAGCGCAGCAGGGCGATGCTCCACTCAGGCTGGGCTTTTTGCAGGTCGGTCAGGATCTGCTCCACCATCAGTTTGCTCTTGCCATACGGGCTTTGCGGCGTACCGGTAGGGAAGCTCTCAACGTAAGGAATTTTGGGCTGATCGCCGTAGACGGTGGCGGACGAGCTAAAGATGAAGTTTTTGACGTTGGCCGCACGCATGGCGGAGATGAGACGCAGCGTACCGTTGACGTTGTTGTCGTAATACTCGAGCGGTTTTGCAACGGATTCACCGACGGCTTTCAGGCCGGCGAAGTGGATCACCGCTTCAATGGCGTGGTCGTGAAGGATCTCGGTCATCAGCGCTTCGTTGCGGATGTCGCCTTCCACGAAAGTAGGCTGTTTACCGCCAAGACGCTCAATCACAGGCAGCACGCTGCGCTTACTGTTGCACAGGTTATCAAGGATGATCACATCATGGCCGTTTTGCAGCAGCTGCACGCAGGTATGACTACCTATGTAACCGCTACCACCTGTTACCAGAACTCGCATATTTAGCTCCATTGGGCTTATGGTATGTAATAACCATAGCATAACAGAGACGCGAAAAGTGTGACATGGGATAAAATAGTGGAATCGTTTACACTGTTTTTAAAATCCGATTTTCAACCGCAATGGGGCATTGTAGATCAACGGGATAGAGATGTCTTAGTGCAGGTTATCTGAAAAACGGAGGGCAGTGCCCTCCTGGGATTAATCGATTTTGCTTTGCAGATAATGATAGTGTTCACCGTCCGGAACAAACTCCAGGCGATGGGTGATGCAGGAGGGGGCATCTTCGGGGTGGTGAGAAACAAACAGCAGCTGCGTTTCGCCTTCGCCAATCAGTACATCCACAAAGCGGCGGATCAGCTGGCGGTTTAGCGGATCCAGCCCCTGCAGCGGTTCATCCAGAATAAGCAGCGTAGGATGTTTCACCAGCGCGCGCACGATAAGCGCCAGGCGCTGCTGCCCCCACGACAGGCTATGAAACGGCGCGTCAGCGGCCCGATTGTCCATGCCGAGAATATCCAGCCACTGCTGGACCAGCTTGTGCTGTTTGTCCGACACCGCCTGATAAATACCGATGGAATCAAAATAGCCGGAAAGGATCGCGTTGCGTACCGTGGTACTGACCCGGTAGTCCAGATGCAGGCTGCTGCTGACGTAGCCAATGTGCTTTTTGATATCCCAGATGGTCTCGCCGCTGCCGCGACGTCGGCCAAACAGCGTGAGATCGTTGCTGTAGCCCTGCGGGTGATCGCCGGTTATCAGGCTCAGCAGCGTTGATTTTCCCGCGCCGTTGGGGCCGACAATCTGCCAGTGCTCGCCAGGATTGACCGTCCAGCTGAGGTGGTTAAGGATCGGGCGATCGTCATAAGAGACCACCCCATCGCGCAGCACGATGCGCGGCTGGTTGGGGTCAAGCGCATGGCGGGCCGAAGGAGCGTCGGGTTCCGGAAGGGTAATACCGTCAAGACGTTCGCTATGGGCGAGCTGGGCAATGAGCGCCTGACTCAGCAGCGCCGATTTTTCGCCGGTCTCGGTCAGATTACAGTCGGCAAGTACGCCTGCGTGCTGGATAAAATCCGGAATTTCATCAAAACGGTTAAGCACCAGCACGAGGGTAAAGCCCTGCTGGTTAAGCGACTCCAGCAGGGACGCCAGCTGCGCACGGGACTGCACGTCTAGACCGTCGAACGGTTCGTCAAGGATCAGCAGCTCCGGCTCGCTCATCAGCGCCTGACAAAGCAGCGTTTTTCGCGTCTCGCCGGTAGAAAGGTATTTAAAGCGCCGGTCCAGCAGGGCGGTAATGCCGAACCGTTCCGCCAGGCGCTGACAGCGGGCGGGATCCTTCACTTCATCCTGAATAATTTCCGCCGTCGTGCGGCCAGTATCTTCTTCACCAGGGCTGAGCAAATCGGTGTTGTTGCGCTGCCACTCGTCGCTGACCAGCTTTTGCAGCTGTTCAAATGACAGACGCGTCAGGCGCGTAAAGTGATTTTGATATTCACCCTTAAGGAGAGTGAGCTCACCGGCCAGCGCGCGGGCCAGCGCAGATTTACCGCTGCCGTTAGTGCCGACAAACGCCCAGCTTTCACCCGCGCGTAGCGTCAAATCAGCAATCGTCAGCGTTCGGGTATCGCTAAGGCGAAACGTGCCTTGCGAAATATGCAATGATGACATGATTTATCCCTGTTTTTGCAGCAATAGATATCAGGGATACGCACTGTTGGTGCGATTGTCAATGCGCTCAGCACAATGTGGCGATAATCACCCGGTCTGCGTTGAACCAGGCGGTGACGACAGCACCTTCTTCTAAATCCTCAGCCTCGCTGAGTGGGACCGTCGCGCAGAGCCTTTGGCCGTCTGCCAGAGTCATCAGCACTTCGCACTGCTCCTTGCCGCGTTCGATATGGCTGATTGCGCCCTGCAGCTGGTTATCTGCTGTCTTTACCTCGTTGGGATGGCGCGTGATATTGACCCACGGCGCTTTCAGCAGCACCAGCACCTCTTTACCTTCATCCAGCTCAAGCCGTTCTGCGCTTTGTGCCGTTATCGCGGCTTTCAGACGAGTGGTGCCATCGGCAAGCAGGATCTCAATATGCTGCTGTACCTGGAGATTATCGCGCGCCGTCACCGTACCAAACCACTGGTTGCGGGCGCTGGTTTGCAACGAAAAGCGGGAAATAGCGGCCAGCAAGCTGTCCAGCGGCACGTTGTCGTCATCGCTTAACGCATCGAACGCTTTTTGCTGGATCTGGCCCAGGAGATCGTAAAGCTGAATCAGGCGCTGGCCATAGCGCGTCACGATTGCGCCACCGCCGCCTTTGCCGCCTGTGGCTCTGTCTACCAGCGGTTGCTCGCTCAGGATATTCATGTCGTTGATGGCATCCCAGGCGCTTTTATAGCTAATCCCGGCATTTTTCGCCCCCTGGCTAATCGAGCCCGTTTGTTCTATTTGTTTAAGCAGGGCGATACGTCGCGGATCGGCGAAAAGCTTTTGCTGAAGTCTGAGTGTGAGGAGAATTTCGGCCTGCATAACAGTATCCTGGCAAAAAGAGTATTGTGACCCAAATGGTGCAGGGCGCAAAGGGTACCGCACAAAAGGGGATGTTTTTCTCACCTGAAAGGGTAGAATAAGCTGTTCACAATATCTGGAGAAAACCATGTTAGAGTTGTTGAAAAGTCTGGTATTCGCCGTGATCATGGTACCAGTAGTGATGGCCATCATCCTCGGTGCCATCTACGGCCTGGGTGAAGTGTTCAACGTCTTTTCGAACATTGGTCACAGAGACCAGGCTAAAAAGCAGCATTGATTCCCCACAAAACGCCCGGCTTGTCCGGGCGTTTTGCTCTCAAGATTTTCTCACTTTCGCCGATATCATTTAACGCAACACCCGGTTTACCCCTTGAGCGGTACGATTAAACGCTGGGATCTCCCTGTCGTTACCGTTATATTAATATGTATATAACGCTACTCAC
Organism: Enterobacter sp. FW301-JW81; assembly: GCF_058788735.1. NCBI lineage: Bacteria > Pseudomonadati > Pseudomonadota > Gammaproteobacteria > Enterobacterales > Enterobacteriaceae > Enterobacter > Enterobacter sp. FW301-JW81. The sequence goes on from NZ_JBYTBA010000001.1 coordinate 13,123, forward strand.
AGGAGTTACAAATGGCACGTACATGGGTACGCCTTTTCGCAGGGGCAACGCTGACGCTTTCACTTACCGGCCACGCGCTGGCGGACGACGGTAAAATTACGGTCTTTGCGGCGGCGTCGCTGACCAACGCAATGCAGGATATCGCGGCAGCGTATAAAAAAGAGAAAAACGTCGAGGTGGTCTCCTCGTTTGCCTCTTCCTCTACGCTGGCGCGTCAGATAGAAGCGGGCGCACCGGCGGATCTGTTCATTTCGGCTGACCAGAAGTGGATGGATTACGCGGTGGAGAAGAAATCGATGGATGCGGCAACCCGCGAAACGCTGCTGGGCAATAGCCTGGTCGTCGTGGCGCCAAAAGCCAGCGCGCAGGCCGACTTCACCATCAACAAAGAGACAAACTGGACCCGCCTGCTGAACGGCGGCCGTCTGGCGGTGGGAGACCCGGAGCACGTTCCGGCCGGGATTTACGCCAAAGAAGCGCTGCAAAAGCTGGGCGCGTGGGAGACCCTGTCGCCGAAGCTGGCGCCGGCGGAAGACGTTCGTGGCGCGCTGGCGCTGGTGGAGCGCAATGAAGCCCCGCTGGGCATTGTGTATGGCTCTGATGCCGTTGCCAGCAAGGGTGTGAAAGTAGTCGCAACCTTCCCGGAAGACTCCCACAAGAAAGTGGAATACCCTGTTGCGATTGTTGATGGACATAATAATGTGACCGTGACGGCCTTCTGCGATTACCTGAAGGGGCCACAAGCGTCCGCAATCTTTAAACGTTATGGATTTACGACTCACTGATGATATTGACCGATCCTGAATGGCAGGCTGTTCTGCTGAGCCTGAAAGTCTCCTCCCTGGCGGTTGCGCTGAGCCTGCCCTTTGGGATCTTCTTTGCCTGGCTGCTGGTGCGCTGTCGGTTTCCCGGCAAAGCGTTGCTCGACAGCGTGCTTCATCTTCCGCTCGTGTTGCCGCCCGTGGTGGTCGGCTATCTGTTGCTGATTTCGATGGGGCGACGCGGTTTTATCGGCGAGAAGCTGTACGACTGGTTTGGGCTGACGTTTGCGTTTAGCTGGCGCGGTGCGGTACTGGCGGCGGCGGTAATGTCATTCCCGCTGATGGTGAGGGCGATCCGCCTCGCGCTGGAAGGCGTGGATATGAAGCTCGAGCAGGCGGCCCGCACGCTGGGCGCCGGTCGCTGGCGCGTCTTTTTCACCATCACGCTTCCGCTGACGCTGCCGGGCATTATTGTCGGCACGGTGCTGGCCTTCGCCCGCTCGCTCGGCGAGTTTGGCGCCACGATCACCTTTGTGTCGAATATTCCCGGCGAGACGCGAACCATCCCGTCTGCCATGTATACCCTGATTCAGACGCCAGGGGGAGAGAGTGCCGCGGCGCGCCTGTGCATCATCTCAATCGTGTTAGCCCTGGTATCGCTGCTGGTGTCGGAATGGCTGGCGAGACTCAGCCGTGAGCGGATGGGGAAATAGACATGCTTGAGCTTCATTTTACCCAGACGCTGGGAAACCATACCCTGACGCTTAGCGAGACGCTGCCTGCAAGCGGCATCACCGCCATCTTTGGCGTGTCCGGGGCGGGGAAAACGTCGTTGATCAACGCGATAAGCGGCCTGACCCGCCCGCAGGCAGGGCGAATTGTATTGAACAACCGCGTCTTAAACGACGTGGAAAACAAGGTATATCTGTCGCCTGATAAACGCCGTATTGGCTATGTTTTCCAGGATGCGCGCTTATTCCCGCACTACAGCGTGCGCGGCAACCTGCGCTACGGCATGGCGAAAAGCATGGCTTCGCAGTTTGAGAAGCTGGTAACGCTTTTAGGTATCGAACCTCTGCTCGACAGGCTGCCTTCCTCGCTTTCCGGCGGAGAAAAACAGCGGGTGGCGATCGGCCGCGCGCTGCTGACCGCGCCGGAGCTGCTGTTGCTCGACGAACCGCTGGCCTCGCTGGATATTCCGCGTAAACGTGAGCTCCTGCCCTACCTGCAGCGCCTGACGCGTGAAATTAATATTCCGATGCTCTACGTCAGCCATTCGTTGGATGAGATCCTGCATCTGGCCGATAACGTTCTGGTGCTGGAAGAGGGCAGCGTTAAGGCCTTCGGCAAGCTGGAAGAGGTATGGGGCAGCAGCGTAATGCACCCCTGGCTGCCAAAAGAGCAGCAGAGCAGCATTCTGAAAGTGAGCGTTCTGGAACACCATCCGCACTACGCTATGACTGCGCTGGCGCTGGGCGATCAGCATTTATGGGTTAACCGGATCGATAAACCGCTGCAGTCAGCCCTGCGGATCCGCATTCAGGCGTCGGATGTCTCGCTGGTGTTACAACCCCCGCTGCAGACCAGTATCCGAAATATTCTGCGCGCCAAAGTGGCGGAGTGTTTTGATGATAACGGTCAGGTGGAAGTGAAGCTTGAAGTGGGTAGCAGAACGCTCTGGGCGCGCATCAGCCCGTGGGCCAGGGATGAGTTAGGGATCAAACCCGGCCTGTGGCTTTACGCGCAAATCAAGAGCGTCTCTATCACCACCTGATTACAGCAGATGGGTATAAATGTACTGCGCGATGCTGTCGGTGGTGTTATCCCCAATCACCACGTTGGCGCGCGCCTTTACCGCATCATCGGCATTGCCCATCGCCACGCCCGTACCGGCGGCCTCCAGCATGCTGATGTCGTTGTAGTTATCGCCAAAGGCAATCACATCCTGCATCGACCCGCCCTGTGACGCCACGTACTGCGTCAGACGCTTGCCTTTGCTGTTGCCCTTGCGGGCAATATCGACCTGATCGTGCCAGGACCATTCGCACTCCAGACCCAGCGTCTCCTCGACGTGCTTCGCGAACGCATTCAGTTTGGTGGTGTCTTCATCCGTCAGGGCGAATTTCCAGATAGCCTCAACGTCCTGTGCCGCCTGACGCAGAGAGGAAACTTGCGTAAAGACCGGACGCTGCGCTTCGGGCAGGGACAGCGCCCAGTTGCTGGTGCGCACCACGTGGCCGGTAGGGCGCTCGTAGACCATCGCGTTGTCCACGTACATCAGACCGTGAACGTCATGCTCATCAAGCAGATCAATCAATTGCAGCGCCTGAGGAACCGGCAGCGGGTCGGATTCTAAAACCTTTTTTGCCTGATAATCATACAAATAAGTGCCATTACAGCAAATTGCAGGTGTATCTAGCGCCAGTGCCTGATAAAAAGGGTGAATGGCAACGTGATGTCGACCCGTTACGATAAGGAGTTGATATCCCGCTTCCTGCGCGCGCTTAAGCGCGTCCAGGGAAGAGGGGAGAAGGGTTTTTTGCGGCGTCAGTAAGGTACCGTCTAAATCCAGAGCAATCACACGCGAGGTCATCTGTTTTCCCGGGTTAATATTGAATTTACGTTTTGATGGGATGGTACACCGAGAGGCGAATGCTTCAAAATTCCTGTCGACAATTCAGCATTCACCGTCAAAAGTTAATTACTTTCATGCGCAGTGAGGAGTGAATATTCATGAAACAAACCGTTTATACCGCCAGTCCTGAAAGCCAGCAAATTCATGTCTGGCGTTTAAATACCGAAGGGACACTCACGCTGGTTCAGGTTGTTGATGTGCCAGGCCAGGTGCAGCCGATGGTTATCAGCCCGGATAAACGTTTCTTGTACGTGGGTGTGCGCCCGGAGTTTCGCGTGCTGGCCTATCGCATTTCTCCGGACGACGGCGCGCTGACGTACACTGCCGAAGCGCCATTGCCGGGCAGCCCAACCCACATTTCTACTGATCGTAAAGGCAACTTTGTCTTCAGCGGCTCGTATAACGCGGGCTGCGTCAGCGTAACGCGTCTGGAAGACGGCATTCCGGTCGAAACCGTGGATGTGGTGGAAGGGCTGGAAGGCTGCCACTCGGCGAATATCTCTCCGGACAACCGCACCCTGTGGGTGCCTGCGCTGAAGCAGGATCGTATCTGCCTGTTCACCCTGAGCGACGATGGTCACCTGGTGGCGCAGACTCCTGCTGAAGTCACTACCGTTGAAGGCGCGGGCCCGCGTCATATGGTCTTCCATCCGAACCAGCAGTACGCTTACGTGGTCAATGAACTGAACAGCTCGGTGGACGTATGGGAACTGAAAGACCCTAACGGCCAGATTGAATGCGTGCAGACGCTGGATATGATGCCGTCTGACTTCTCCGACACGCGCTGGGCGGCTGATATTCACATTACGCCGGATGGCCGTCATCTGTACGCCTGTGACCGTACCTCCAGCCTGATTACCGTCTTCAGCGTCTCCGAGGACGGCAGCGTGCTGGCCATTGAGGGCTTCCAGCCAACGGAAACCCAGCCGCGCGGCTTTAATATCGATCACAGCGGTAAATACCTGATTGCGGCAGGGCAGAAATCCCACCACATCGCGCTGTACGAAATCAAAGGCGAGCAGGGCCTGCTGGAAGAGAAAGGGCGCTACGCCGTCGGCCAGGGGCCGATGTGGGTCGTCGTTAACGCTCACTAAGCGGCTTAAAACAAAAAACCTCGCACATGCGAGGTTTTTTTATGCCCGGTGGCACTGCGTTTACCGGGCCTACGGGTTGTGTAGGCCGGCAAAAGGACATCCTACTGCTTAGGCTCAGCAACCACTTTGCTACCCAGACCGCGGTTGTTGTATTCCCACATACGGTTGAAGTTAGCGTCGTTCAGGTTACGCTGCACGTTCCCTTTATCATCCACCGCGCCGGTGTTGCCGGAGAACGGACGTTTAGAGATCGCGGCATCAGCCCACGGCTTCGCCATGTTGAAGCCTTCGTTAATCACGCTGTCGCGGATCACGACCTGACCGTTGGTTGCAGAGTCCACATCCAGGGAGCGGCCCAGCTGCGCCACGCCGTCACCGGCAGCGTTAAAGCGGCTGTTTACGGCCAGGAAACCGTAGAAGAGGTTAGACTGGGTTGCTGGTGCAAACACATAGCCTTCCTGCTGGGTACGTGAGTTCACCACGCGGAAATCGGTATTATCAAACACCACCGCGCCGCGGCCGGACACGAGATCCACGTCACCTTCAACGTAGCTGTTGGTCACCAGCGTACGGGTCAGACGGTTATTCTGCAGGGTGTTCTGCACGCCGCTGTTGGTCACGAAGAAGGTGTTCTGACGGCCCAGAATGTTCACGTTGTTGATCTGAACCTGGTCGCCATCGCTGCGCAGCGCAACGGCCTGGTGGTTACCGGCATCAACGCTGTCACCCAGGGTATTCTGAATGGTCAGGTTCTGCAGCTGCAGGCCATTATTCTGAGACCAGAATACCGCGGAGCACATCACGCCAATGGTGGCGGAACGCTTGCTTTGGCAGTTATCAAACATATACCACGCCGGTTTGCCCGGCATATATTTACCGGCCGGGTTCACCAGGCGACGCCAGGTGTTGCTGTCGATTTCAGAGTCAATCGCCAGGCCAATTTTTACGTCGATCGCTTTTTCGCCCAGACCGTACACCGTAATGCTGCCCGGTGCCGCCGGAACATACACGGTGCCTTCATATTCGCCAGGCAGGATCGCGATGTACTGACGAGACGCGCTGTGTTTAGTGATGGCAGCGTCAACCGCGGCCTGAATAGAGGTATGCGTTACGCCCTGCGCACCCGCCGGGCCAACCACGAAGTCTGGCTGTTTAGGCAGGTTAATAGAAGACGGCGTCCACGGCGCAGCGTTTGGATCCATCGCCGAGAAGTAGTGGGCACGGTCGAAGTTCTTCGCTTCATCAGCGGACAACACCGGGCGGGAGGCAGTACCCGGTGCGACCTGCTCAGAAGGTCGCTGATCCGGTGGGGTTGAACTGCATGCGGATAAGGTCACGCCAAAGGCGAGTGCTAACGCCAGACGGGAAATCCTGGAAATATTCAAGGTGAAGCTCCTGGGTATGCAAGTCTTAAACGGGATAGACGAAATAGCCTGCTTTTTTATACTAAGTTGAGCGAAACGGGAAGATAAAAAGGGTAAAAGTTGCATTTTTAGCCCTGGATCGGCAGGTAAGTGATCACAAATAAATAACAATTTCCACAAAGTCGGTTGACAGCAGACAGCAGATGAAAATAAATGTCTATACAACCCATGACAAGTGGAATGCCCCATGCAGCAGCTTCATCCCGACGATGTAATATGGCGAAACGCGCGACTGGCGACAATGGCTCCGGATGTCTGCGCGCCTTATGGACTAAAAGAGCAACACGCCCTGGTCGTGCGCGGACACACCATTGTTGCCGCGATCCCTGAATCTGATATTCCTGGCGGGCACCGTCACTGCGTTGATCTTCAGGGGCGTCTGGTGACGCCGGGCCTGATTGACTGCCATACCCACCTGGTATTTGGCGGCGATCGCGCGGCGGAGTGGGAGCAGCGTCTGAACGGCGTCTCTTACCAAACCATCAGCGCGCAGGGGGGCGGGATTAACGCTACCGTGACGGCGACGCGCTGCAGCACCCCCGAAACCCTGCTTCAACTGGCGCAGCAGCGGCTGCAGCGGCTGATGAATGAAGGCGTCACTACGGTTGAGATCAAGTCCGGATACGGGCTAAACGCCGACGCCGAAGAGAAGATGCTGCAGGTTGCACGCCAGCTGAGCCTCAATAACCCGATCGATATCAGCCCAACGCTGCTAGCCGCGCACGCGGTGCCGGCGGAATACCGACAGGATCCGGATGCGTACCTCGCGCTGGTCTGCGAGCAGATCATGCCCGCGCTGTGGCAAAAAGAGCTGTTTGAAGCGGTCGACGTATTTTGTGAAAACGTCGGCTTTACGCCGTCGCAAACCGAGCGCCTCTTCCAGGCGGCGACTGCGCTCGGGATTCCGGTGAAAGGTCATGTGGAGCAGCTTTCAAATCTGGGCGGAGCGGCGCTGGTCAGCCGATATCACGGGCTGTCGGCCGATCATATCGAATATCTTGATGACGCAGGCATTCAGGCGATGGCGCAAAGCGGTACGGTGGCGGTACTGCTACCCGGCGCGTTCTATTTTCTTCAGGAGCGCCAGCGTCCGCCGGTGGAACTGCTCAGAAAACAGGGCGTGCCGATGGCCGTTGCCACCGACTATAACCCGGGCACCAGCCCGTTTGCGAGCCTGCACCTGGCGATGAATATGGCCTGTGTCCAGTTTGGCCTGACGCCTGAAGAGGCCTGGGCTGGCGTCACGCGCCATGCCGCGCAGGCGCTGGGCCGTGGCGCAACCCACGGGCAGCTGCGGGCAGGGTTTGTCGCTGATTTCATCGTCTGGGATGCACACCATCCGGTGGAGATGGTCTACGAGCCGGGACGCAATCCGCTGTATCAACGTATTTTCCGTGGGGAGGCAGTATGAAGCTATGGCGGCCCGTAGCCGAAACGGTCTGGCAGGGGCGAGACGACAGCGCCGAGGCCAGCAGCGCAAAGCGTATTTTTCAGACGATACGACAGCAGGCGCAGTTTGCTCCTCTGCCATCCGGCATTGCGCTGATAGGCTTTGAGTGTGATGAAGGGGTCAAGCGCAATCAGGGCAGGCCCGGTGCCGTGCATGCACCGGATATGCTGCGAAAAGCGCTGGCAAATATGGCCAGCCATCAGGGACACGAGCGGCTGGCGGATATGGGCTCGGTGTTCGTTGAAGGTGCCGAGCTGGAAGCGGCGCAGCAGGCGTTAACCGATGCCGTCACGGCCTGCCAGCGGTCCGGCATGCGCACGCTGGTCTTTGGCGGCGGGCACGAAACCGCCTGGGCGCACGGACGGGGCATTCTGGATGCCTTCCCGAACGAGCGCGTGGCGGTGATAAATCTCGATGCACATCTTGACCTGCGCAGGGCCGACCGCGCGACATCCGGCACGCCGTTTCGCCAGCTGGCAAACTACTGTGAAGCACGCGGCCGGGAATTTCGCTACGCCTGCCTTGGCGTGAGCCGGGCGGCGAACACGCAGGCACTGTGGGATGAGGCTGAACGCCTGAACGTCACGCTGGTGGAAGATCTCCATTTCAGACGCGATGCGCTATCTTCCCTGGAAATGGTGCTGGCACAGGCCGATCGCATCTACCTGACAATCGATCTGGACGTTCTGCCCGCCAGCGAAATGCCCGCCGTTTCCGCACCGGCAGCGTTAGGCATACCGGCCCTGGATCTTCTGCCCATTATCGAACATATCTGTCGAAGCGGTAAGCTACAGGCCGCCGATCTGGTAGAGTTTAACCCGCAGTACGATCGGGACGGACAGGGCGCAAAGCTCGCCGCCCGTCTGGCCTGGCAAATTGCTCACTGGTGGGCATAACACCGTTTAAGGAGTCATGATGTTTTCACGCTCACCGCTGCCGCAGTCGAGTCCTCCCGCGCCTTTCTACGAAAAGGTGAAGCAGGCGATAAGCGAAAAAATCGCCACCGGCGTCTGGCGGCCGCACGACCGCATTCCGTCGGAGGCCGACCTGGTGGCGCAGTTTGGTTTTAGCCGGATGACCGTCAACCGGGCGCTGCGCGAACTGACCGACGAAGGCCTTCTGGTGCGCCTGCAGGGCGTCGGGACGTTTGTGGCGGAGCCGAAAGGGCAATCCGCCCTGTTTGAAATCCGCAGCATTGCGGACGAGATTGCCGCGCGTAATCATCAGCACCGCTGTGAGGTGCTGGTGCTTGAGGAAACCCAGGCCAGCGCAGAGCAGGCCACAGAGCTTAACGTCAAGGAGGGAAGCCGTATCTTCCACTCCGTGATGGTGCATTTCGAAAACGACATTCCGGTACAGATTGAAGATCGCTGCGTTAACGCTGAACGGATACCGGACTATCTGGACCAGGATTACACCCAAACCACGCCGCACGCGTATCTCTCGCTTGTCGCACCGCTGACGGAAGGGGAGCACATTGTGGAAGCCGTGCGCGCCACGCCGCAGGAGTGTGAACGGCTGCGCATTAAAGAAGACGATCCGTGCCTGCTGATCCGCCGTCGCACCTGGTCCTCGTCGCACATCGTGTCGCATGCCCGGCTGCTTTTCCCCGGTAACCGGTACCGGCTGCAGGGCCACTTTATGTCATAAGTTTTAAAAGCGTGATAGCTAACGCAATATAACAAAATTGTATCTTTTTTGTTAAATCTGACCTTGTGTGTGCTTGTCTATACAAGTATATCTAAATGCATCACTGTCCCGTATGAGGAGCACACAATGTCGTCAGGTAAATACCGCCAGCAGGATGTCCGCGCCGCGCGCGGCACCACTCTTACCGCCAAAAGCTGGCTCACCGAAGCACCGCTGCGCATGTTGATGAACAACCTTGATCCTGAGGTGGCGGAAAATCCCCACGAGCTGGTGGTCTACGGCGGCATAGGCCGCGCTGCGCGCAACTGGGAATGCTATGACGCAATTGTAAAATCCCTGACCGAACTCGAACACGACGAAACCCTGCTGGTGCAGTCCGGCAAGCCGGTGGGCGTGTTTAAAACGCACAAGAACGCGCCGCGCGTGCTGATCGCCAACTCTAACCTCGTGCCGCACTGGGCCACCTGGGAACATTTCAACGAACTCGACGCCAAAGGGCTGGCGATGTATGGCCAGATGACCGCGGGCAGCTGGATCTACATCGGCAGCCAGGGGATTGTGCAGGGCACCTACGAAACCTTCGTGGAAGCCGGCCGCCAGCACTATAACGGCTCGCTGAAAGGCCGCTGGGTGCTGACCGCGGGTCTCGGCGGCATGGGCGGCGCGCAGCCGCTGGCCGCCACGCTTGCCGGTGCATGTTCATTGAACATTGAGTGCCAGCAGAGCCGTATTGATTTCCGTCTGCGTACCCGTTACGTCGATGAACAGGCAACCAGCCTGGACGATGCGCTGGCGCGCATCAAAAAATACACCGCCGAAGGCAAAGCGGTCTCGATTGCTCTGTGCGGCAACGCGGCGGACATTCTTCCTGAACTCGTCGCCCGCGGCGTGCGCCCGGATCTCGTGACCGACCAGACCAGCGCGCACGACCCGCTGCACGGCTATCTGCCAAAAGGCTGGACGTGGGAAGCCTATCAGCAGAAAGCGGAAACCGATCCGGAAGGCACGGTGCTTGCCGCTAAACGTTCCATGGCAGAACACGTCTCCGCCATGCTGGCCTTTAGCCAGATGGGCATTCCGACCTTTGATTACGGCAACAACATCCGCCAGATGGCAAAAGAGATGGGCGTGAATAACGCGTTCGATTTCCCGGGATTCGTCCCGGCCTATATCCGCCCGCTGTTCTGCCGCGGCATCGGTCCTTTCCGCTGGGTTGCCCTGTCCGGCGATCCGGAAGATATCTACAAAACCGATGCCAAAGTGAAGGAGATCGTCGCGGATGACGAGCACCTTCACCACTGGCTGGACATGGCCCGCGAGCGCATTAACTTCCAGGGCTTACCGGCGCGTATCTGCTGGGTAGGGCTGGAGTGGCGGCAAAAGCTGGGCCTGGCCTTTAACGAAATGGTACGCAGCGGCGAAGTCTCCGCGCCGATTGTTATCGGCCGCGACCATCTGGACTCCGGCTCCGTCGCCAGCCCGAACCGCGAAACGGAAGCCATGCGCGACGGCTCCGATGCGGTCTCCGACTGGCCGCTGCTGAACGCCCTGTTGAATACCGCCAGCGGCGCGACCTGGGTATCGCTGCACCACGGTGGCGGCGTAGGAATGGGCTTCTCCCAGCATTCCGGGATGGTCATTGTTTGTGACGGAACCGATGAAGCCGCCGCGCGTATCGCCCGCGTATTGCACAACGACCCGGCAACCGGCGTGATGCGTCACGCGGATGCGGGTTATGACATTGCGATTGACTGTGCCAAAGAGCAGGGACTGAACCTGCCGATGATCCCTGCCACACAAGGAAAGCAATAATGAACGCATTAACACTCACTCCCGGCTCGCTGACGCTCAAACAGCTGCGTAGCGTCTGGCGCAAACCGGTTACCCTTTCGCTGGATGAAAGCGCCCACGCCGCCATTAACGACAGCGTGGCCTGCGTGGAGGCGATTGTTGCCGAAGGGCGCACCGCCTACGGCATTAACACCGGCTTTGGGCTGCTGGCGCAGACCCGCATCGCGACACACGATCTGGAAAACTTACAGCGCTCGCTGGTGCTGTCGCATGCGGCGGGCGTCGGCCAGCCGCTGGACGATGAAATTGTCCGTCTGATGATGGTGCTCAAAATCAACAGCCTGGCGCGCGGCTTCTCCGGCATTCGCCTGAGCGTGATCCAGGCGCTGATGGCGCTGGTGAATGCGGAAGTCTATCCGTGGATCCCGGCGAAAGGTTCCGTTGGCGCTTCCGGCGATCTTGCACCGCTGGCGCACATGTCGCTGCTGCTGCTGGGTGAAGGCAAAGCGCGCTGGCAGGGCGAGTGGCTCCCCGCGAAAGAGGCGCTGAAAAAAGCGGGATTAACCCCGATCACGCTGGCGGCGAAAGAGGGGCTGGCTTTGCTTAACGGCACGCAGGCGTCGACCGCCTTCGCGCTGCGCGGCCTGTTTGAAGCTGAAGACCTGTTTGCCTCGGCGGTGGTGTGCGGTGCGCTGACCACCGAAGCCGTGCTGGGCTCACGTCGACCGTTCGATGCCCGCATCCACGACGTGCGCGGCCAGCGCGGGCAGATTGATGCGGCCAGCATGTACCGTCACGTACTTACCGACAGCAGTGAAATCGCGGACTCACACCACAACTGTGACAAGGTGCAGGATCCGTATTCCCTGCGCTGCCAGCCGCAGGTGATGGGCGCGTGTCTGACCCAGCTGCGCCAGGCGGCGGAGGTGCTGCTGGTGGAAGCCAACGCGGTGTCCGATAACCCGCTGGTGTTCGCGCAGGAAAACGAGGTGGTCTCCGGCGGTAACTTCCACGCCGAGCCGGTGGCAATGGCGGCGGATAATATCGCGCTGGCGATTGCCGAAGTCGGCGCGTTGTCCGAGCGCCGCATTGCGCTGATGATGGATAAACATATGTCCCAGCTGCCACCGTTCCTGGTGCGTAACGGCGGGGTCAACTCGGGCTTTATGATTGCCCAGGTGACCGCGGCGGCGCTGGCAAGCGAGAACAAAGCCCTGTCGCACCCGCACAGCGTGGACAGCCTGCCGACCTCTGCCAACCAGGAAGATCATGTCTCTATGGCGCCTGCCGCCGGACGTCGCCTTTGGGAGATGGCCTCCAACACCCGTGGCGTGCTGGCGGTAGAATGGCTGGCGGCGTGTCAGGGTATCGACCTGCGTGAAGGACTGAAATCCAGCCCGCTGCTCGAGCAGGCGCGTCAGACGTTGCGCGAGCACGTATCGCATTACGATGATGACCGCTTCTTTGCGCCGGATATTGATAAGGCGATGCAGCTTCTGGAAGAAGGGCGTCTGGTGGGGTTGTTGCCGCAGGTGCTGTGATTTTTTGCCCGGTGGCGCTGCGCTTACCGGGCCTACGAATCCGAAATGTAGGCCGGGTAAGGCGTAGCCGCCACCCGGCTTTTTTTACGAGTACATCGCCGTAATCGACGCGCTCCCGAGCGTATGGAAATGCACGTTAAACCCTACCATTGCGCCGCTCGCGCCTTCATCCACCTCAATCTTGTCCACATCCAGCGCGTGCACCGTGAAGATATAGCGGTGGGTTTCCCCTTTTGGCGGCGCCGCGCCGCCGTAGCCCGCTTTACCAAAATCGGTGCGCGTCTGAATGGCGCCTTCAGGCAGGGCAACCAGGTCAGAGCCGGACCCCTGCGGCAGGACGCGCGTATCGGCGGGCAGGTTCGCCACTATCCAGTGCCACCAGCCGGAGCCGGTAGGCGCATCCGGGTCGTAACAGGTGACGACAAAGCTTTTGGTGCCGGCCGGAACCTCATCCCACGCCAGGTGCGGGGAGATATTGTCTCCCTGGTACCCCATGCCGTTGAACACGTGGCGTTCCGGGAGTTTTTCGCCGTCGCGCAGATCTTTACTGATGATTTTCATACGGTTTACCCTCGCTAATCACTCGTACAGGAAGTGTAACGCATAGGGTTAAATCGTGAAATGCGCGGGGTTGTTAACGGCTTCGACGACGGCGGCGGTGAGCTTGCGCAGCTGAACGGGCGTAATGATATACGGCGGCATCAGGTAGATAAGCTTGCCGAAGGGCCGTACCCACACGCCCTGGTCCACGAAGAAGCGCTGCAGCGCCGCCATATTCACCGGATGGGTGGTTTCAATCACCCCGATGGCGCCCAACACGCGGACGTCCGCCACGAAACTCGCCCCCGAGGCGGCGCTCAGCTCATCCTTCAGTTGCGCTTCAATCGCTGCAACCTGCGTTCGCCACTCGCCGCTCTCCAGAATCGCAAGGCTTTCGCTCGCGACCGCGCAGGCCAGCGGGTTGCCCATAAACGTTGGGCCATGCATGAAGCAGCCCGCTTCGCCGTCGCTGATGGTATCGGCGACGTGACGGGTGGTTAGCGTGGCGGAGAGCGTCATGGTGCCGCCGGTGAGCGCTTTGCCCAGGCAAAGAATATCCGGGGCGATACCCGCATGTTCGCAGGCAAACAGCTTGCCGGTGCGGCCAAAACCGGTCGCGATCTCATCGGCAATCAGCAGAATGCCCTCGCGGTCGCACATCTTGCGAATACGCTTCAGCCATTCCGGGTGGTACATCCGCATTCCGCCTGCGCCCTGCACGATAGGTTCAAGAATGACGGCAGCAATCTCGTGACGATGCGCCGCCATCAGCCGCGCGAAGCCGACCATGTCCATCTCGTTCCACTCGCCGTCGAAGCGGCTCTGCGGGGCCGGAGCAAACAGGTTTTCCGGCAGGTAGCCTTTCCACAGGCTGTGCATGGAGTTGTCCGGATCGCACACCGACATCGCCCCGAAGGTATCTCCGTGATAGCCGTTGCGGAAGGTGAGGAACCGCTGGCGCGTTTCGCCTTTTGCATGCCAGTACTGCAGCGCCATTTTCATCGCCACTTCCACCGCCACGGAGCCGGAATCGGCCAGGAACACGCACTCCAGCGAGTCAGGCGTCATCGCCACCAGCCGGCGGCACAAATCCACGGCGGGCTGATGGGTGATTCCGCCAAACATCACGTGCGACATCTGGTCAATCTGCGCTTTCATCGCCGCATTCAGGCGTGGGTGGTTGTACCCGTGAATGGCCGCCCACCAGGAGGACATCCCGTCAACCAGCTGCTCGCCGCTGGCGAGGTGCAGCTCGCAGCCGTGGGCCGAAGCTACCGGATAGACGGGCAGGGGGCGGGTGGTGGAGGTGTAAGGGTGCCAGATATGCTGCTTGTCGAAGGCGAGATCGTCCTGGGTCATAATCGACTTGTAAACCATTTTGAAAAGTTTTAGGTTTACAAGTATAAACCGAACCGAAAATTAACAAAACCCTTTGGAGAAGCCCAATGGCTCACCACGCACGCTGGACGATGTCGCAAGTTACTGAATTATTCAATAAACCTTTCCTTGAGCTGATGTTCGAAGCCCAACAGGTGCACCGTCAGCACTTCGATCCTCGCCACGTTCAGGTCAGCACGCTGTTGTCGATCAAGACCGGCGCCTGCCCGGAAGACTGCAAATATTGCCCGCAGAGCGCGCGCTATAAAACTGGCCTGGAATCCGAACGGCTGATGGAAGTTGAGCAGGTGCTCGACTCCGCGCGTAAGGCGAAAAACGCTGGCTCGACCCGCTTTTGCATGGGGGCGGCGTGGAAGAATCCGCACGATCGCGACATGCCGTATCTGGAGCAGATGGTGAAGGGCGTGAAGGAGATGGGCCTTGAAGCCTGTATGACGCTGGGCACGCTGAACGATGAGCAGGCGCAGCGCCTCTCGGCGGCCGGGCTGGACTACTACAACCACAACCTCGACACCTCGCCGGAGTTTTACGGCAACATCATCACCACCCGTACCTATCAGGAGCGTCTGGACACGCTTGATAAAGTGCGTGACGCGGGGATCAAGGTGTGCTCGGGCGGCATCGTGGGCTTAGGTGAAACGGTGAAAGATCGCGCCGGTCTGCTGCTGCAGCTGGCGAACCTGCCGACCCCGCCGGAAAGCGTGCCGATCAACATGCTGGTGAAGGTCAAAGGCACGCCGCTGGCGGATAACGACGACGTGGACGCGTTTGACTTTATCCGCACCATCGCGGTGGCGCGCATCATGATGCCGACCTCGTACGTTCGCCTCTCTGCGGGCCGTGAACAGATGAGCGAGCAGACCCAGGCGATGTGCTTTATGGCCGGGGCCAACTCCATCTTCTACGGCTGCAAGCTGCTGACCACGCCGAACCCGGAAGAGGACAAAGACGTTCAGCTGTTCCGCAAGCTGGGGCTGAACCCACATCAGACCGGGGTGTTGACCGGCGATAACGAGCAACAGCAGCAGCTGGAGCAGCAGATTTTTAACGCCGACACCGACCAGTTCTACAACGCGGCAGCCGTATGACCTGGGAGGCACGTATCCATTCCGCGCTCGACGAGCGGCGGGCGGCAGAGGCGTTTCGCGTACGCAGGGTAGTCGAAAACGGCGCAGGCCGTTTTCTTACCCGTGAGAACCGGCGGTTTTGTAACTTCTCCAGCAACGATTATCTCGGGCTGAGCCAGCATCCGGCCATTATCCGCGCCTGGCAGCAGGGCGCGGAGCGGTACGGCGTGGGCAGCGGCGGCTCCGGGCACGTCAGCGGATACACCACGGCGCACCGGGCGCTGGAGGAGGAGCTTGCCGACTGGCTGGGCTACCCGCGCGCGCTGCTGTTTATCTCGGGTTTTGCGGCCAATCAGGCGGTCATTGCAGCCCTGATGGGCAAGGACGACCGCATTGTCGCCGACCGCTTAAGCCACGCTTCCCTGCTGGAGGCGGCAAATTTAAGCCCGGCTCAGCTGCGCCGCTTCGCCCATAACGATGCGGGGCAACTCGCTGCGCTGCTGGATAAACCCTGTAACGGGCAGCAGCTGGTGGTCACGGAAGGGGTGTTCAGTATGGATGGCGACAGCGCGCCGCTTGCCGCGCTGCACGACGCCGCAAAGCGGCAAAACGCCTGGCTGCTGGTTGATGATGCCCACGGCACTGGCGTGATGGGCGACGAAGGGCGCGGCAGCGCGCATCTGCAAAACGTGAAGCCGGAGCTGCTGGTTGTCACCTTCGGCAAAGGCTTTGGCGTGAGCGGGGCCGCCGTGCTGTGCAGCGAACCCGTCGCCGATTATCTGCTGCAGTTTGCCCGGCATTTGATCTACAGCACCAGCATGCCGCCCGCGCAGGCCGTGGCGCTGTCAGCGTCCCTGGCGGTGATCCGCAGCGCAGAAGGCGATGAACGCCGGGCGCGTCTGGCGGAACATATCCAGCGTTTTCGTCAGGGCCTGGCACAGCTTCCCTTCCTGAGCACCGATTCGCAGAGCGCGATCCAGCCGGCGATCGTCGGTGAAAACAGCCTGGCGCTCACGCTGGCGCACGCGCTGCGCGAGCGGGGGATGTGGGTGACGGCCATTCGTCCGCCCACCGTGCCGCCGGGTACCGCCCGCCTGCGCCTGACGCTCACGGCGGCGCACGAAGCAGAGGATATTGATGCCCTTCTGGAGGCGCTGAATGTCGCCCGTCAATAAGCAGGCCATTGCGGCGGCGTTTGGCCGTGCCGCGCGCAGCTATTCACAACACGATGAGCTTCAGCGCCAGAGCGCAGAGGGGCTGCTGGCGCTGCTTGGCGAGACGCGTTTTACCCAGGTGCTTGACGCCGGGTGCGGTCCCGGCGGGAATAGCCGCTACTGGCGCGAAGCGGGAGGCCAGGTTACGGCTCTCGACCTGTCATCCGACATGCTTGCGGAGGCACGTCAGCAGCAGGCTGCGCACCGTTATCTGGTCGGTGATATCGAAGCGATTCCGCTGGCGGATGCGCAATTTGATTTGGTCTGGAGCCATCTCGCCGTGCAGTGGTGCAGCAGCCTGCCGCAGGCCTTAAGCGAGCTTTACCGCGTGGCGCGTCCGGGCGGGAGCGTGGCGTTTACCACTCTGCTGGAAAGCTCGTTACCGGAGCTGAATCAGGCCTGGAGGGCGGTAGATCGCCAGCCGCACGCCAACCGGTTTTTATCACACGAGCGGGTCACGCAGGCGCTGGCAGGCCGGCGCTATCGCAGCGCGATGCAGACCATCACCCTCAATTTCAGCGACGCGCTCAGCGCCATGCGCTCGCTGAAGGGGATTGGCGCCACGCATCTGCATACCGGACGCGAGAAAAAACCGCTCACCCGGGGTCAACTGCAGCGTCTGGAGCAGGCCTGGCCGCAGGCGCGGGGACATTTCCCGCTCTCTTATCAACTTTTTCATGGGGTTATCGAACGTGGCTGAACGCTATTTTGTCACCGGAACGGATACGGAAGTGGGTAAAACGGTTGCCAGCGCCGCGCTGCTTCAGGCGGCGCGAAAGCTTGGGAAAAACACCGCCGGGTATAAGCCGGTTGCTTCCGGCAGCGAGATGACGGCGGAAGGGTTGCGCAACACCGACGCGCTGGCGCTCCAGCGGAACAGCACGCTTGAGCTCGCCTATTCAGCGGTGAATCCGTACACCTTTGCCGAGCCGACGTCGCCGCATATCATCAGCGCCGACGAAGGTCGTCCGATTGATTTCACCGTGCTCTCGGCCGGATTACGCGCGCTGGAACGCCAGGCGGACTGGGTGCTGGTGGAGGGCGCAGGCGGCTGGTTTACGCCGCTCTCGCAGGAGCAGACGTTTGCTGACTGGGTGCAACGCGAGCAGCTCCCGGTCATTCTGGTCGTAGGGGTGAAGCTCGGCTGTATCAACCATGCTATGTTGACCGCCCAGGCCGTTTCGCAGGCAGGACTGCGCCTGGCGGGCTGGATAGCCAACGACGTGGTTGCCCCCGGCAAGCGGCATCAGGAGTACCTGGCAACGCTCAAGCGGGTGCTTCCCGCCCCATTCCTCGGGGAGATCCCGTGGCTTGCGGAGGATGCCGAACGTGCCGAAACCGGGCGCTATCTTGACCTCAGCGCCTTGCTTCCAGCGACATCCAGTGGGCAATAAGCTCATCGTCCAGTTCGTTAACGTGGCCCTGGGCCACGTTACGCCCGCGATAAAGCATGCAAAAACGATCCGCCACCCGGCGAATAAACGACAGTTGCTGTTCAGCCAGCAGCACCGTCATCCCCAGCTCTCGGTTTAAGCGCACCAGCAGCTGTCCCAGCTTATGCGCGAAACCGTGGCCTGCGCCGTGCAGGGGCTCGTCCAGAATCAGCATCCGCGGACGGTTTACCAGCGCGTTGGCCAGGGCCAGCTGGTACTGGTCGTCTGGCGAAAGGGCGTTGCCCCGGGTCTGACGCAGCGCGTAGAGTTCCGGGAACAGGTCATACACCTCACTTTTCGCTTCCGGGTCGGGCTTGCCCATCGCCCGCATGGCGATATGCAAATTCTCCTCAATCGTCAGCTGGGAGAAGATCCGCCTGTCCTGCGGGACATAGCCTATCCCCGGCCCTGAACGCTGTTCTGGCACCTGGCTTAGCAAATCACGCGGCGGCGCGCCCGCCTCATGCCAGATGATGGTGCCGCTTTCGACGGGCACTTTCCCGGCAATGCAATTCATGAGGGTGGTTTTCCCCATTCCCGGCAGGCCAACGACGCCTGTACACATCCCTTGCGGAAAATCTAAATCCACGTTCCATAGCGTATGTTGGCTTCCGTAAAATTGGTTCACTGCACGCAGACTCAACATCTTTCTCTCCTTAAAAATGTGTGTAGGTGAGGCACGTTCTGGATTGTGCAAAACCCCTGCCAGAAAGCGCAAAGTGACTAAAAAAGCGTCTTTTTTAGGAATAAGTAACAGGAGAGCAGTGTAAAACCAGAGGGATTGCACATCGACGGTGCCGGCGGTGGTGAGTTGTGGTGCAGGGTCAGAAATGATGAAAATGTGAGCAATATCTCATCGGTTGGTTATGAATGACTCAACTGTTAATCATCAAAAAATAGCTATAAAAATTTTTTCCTGCCGCTTCGTGGGAAAATCCGGGAATTTGCCGAGCGCCTGTCTGCATGGGCTGGAAGCAGTTATCCACTATTCCTGTGGATAACCATGTGCATTAGAGTTAGAAAACACGCGATAAGCGAGAGGCGACGCGGCTTTCGCCCAAATTGGCGCGAAACGCGGCTTTAGAAAATATCGTTTATAATTTAACTGGTTAGATAAAAGCAATTCCCGTCATGAAAGTGTCACCCGTTGCCATAAAACTATCATTACCTGGCTTGACAAATGTTAAAAAAGAAAAAGTTCTGGGGATAACCTGATCTGACTGGTGTTTTATGTTGTCACAGTCCAAATTTTGGCCGCTATCGCGCTAATCATTCAGGCGCTACTCTAAATATCGTGACATGCTACTGGTTTTTCATCCAGTGTTTTTTACTGGCATTCCTGGCCACAACGAGTAAAATTACTCACCTGCCGCTTATAACGTCATCAGGTTGTCGCCCATGAGTAAACCGTTCAAATTGAATTCTGCTTTCCGTCCTTCGGGGGATCAGCCCGAGGCCATCCGCCGTCTGGAAGAGGGGCTGGAAGATGGGCTGGCACACCAGACGCTGCTGGGGGTAACCGGTTCCGGCAAAACGTTTACCATCGCCAACGTCATCGCTGACCTGCAGCGCCCCACGATGGTGCTGGCACCCAACAAAACCCTGGCCGCGCAGCTTTACGGCGAGATGAAAGAGTTCTTCCCGGACAACGCGGTGGAGTATTTCGTCTCCTACTACGATTACTACCAGCCCGAAGCCTATGTGCCGAGCTCTGACACCTTCATTGAGAAAGATGCTTCGGTAAACGAGCACATTGAGCAGATGCGTCTTTCAGCCACGAAGGCGCTGCTTGAGCGTCGCGATGTGGTCGTTGTGGCGTCGGTTTCCGCTATCTACGGTCTGGGCGACCCGGATCTGTATCTGAAGATGATGCTGCACCTGACGCAGGGGATGATCATCGACCAGCGGGCGATTTTGCGCCGTCTGGCGGAGCTGCAGTACACCCGTAACGACCAGGCGTTCCAGCGCGGGACGTTCCGCGTGCGCGGTGAAGTGATCGACATCTTCCCGGCGGAATCGGACGATATGGCGCTGCGCGTTGAGCTGTTTGACGAAGAGGTCGAGCGCCTCTCGCTGTTCGACCCGCTGACGGGACACATTGAGTCGGTGATCCAGCGCTTCACCATCTACCCGAAAACGCACTACGTGACGCCGCGCGAGCGTATCGTGCAGGCGATGGAAGAGATCAAAGTGGAGCTGGCCGAGCGCCGTAAGGTGCTGCTGGCCAACAACAAGCTGCTGGAAGAGCAGCGCCTGAGCCAGCGTACCCAGTTTGATCTGGAGATGATGAACGAGCTGGGCTACTGCTCCGGCATCGAAAACTACTCCCGTTTCCTCTCCGGCCGCGGGCCGGGCGAGCCACCGCCGACGCTGTTTGACTATCTTCCGGCAGACGGTTTGCTGGTGATCGATGAATCCCACGTCACTATCCCGCAGATTGGCGGGATGTATCGCGGTGACCGCGCGCGTAAAGAGACGCTGGTGGAGTACGGCTTCCGCCTGCCGTCGGCGCTGGATAACCGCCCGATGAAGTTTGAAGAATTCGAGGCGCTGGCCCCGCAGACCATCTACGTGTCGGCAACGCCGGGGAACTACGAGCTGGAGAAATCCGGCGAGGACGTGGTTGACCAGGTGGTGCGTCCGACCGGGCTGCTGGACCCGATTATCGAGGTGCGTCCCGTGGCGACGCAGGTGGACGATCTGCTCTCCGAGATCCGTGCCCGTTCCGCCATCAACGAGCGCGTGCTGGTAACCACGCTCACCAAGCGCATGGCGGAAGACCTGACCGAGTACCTCGAAGAGCACGGCGAGAAGGTGCGTTATCTGCACTCGGATATCGATACCGTGGAGCGAATGGAGATTATCCGCGACCTGCGTCTGGGCGAGTTTGACGTGCTGGTGGGGATCAACCTGCTGCGAGAAGGTCTGGATATGCCGGAAGTCTCGCTGGTGGCGATCCTGGATGCGGATAAAGAGGGCTTCCTGCGTTCTGAGCGCTCTCTGATCCAGACTATTGGCCGCGCCGCGCGTAACGTCAACGGCAAAGCGATTCTGTACGGTGACAAAATCACCCCGTCGATGGCGAAAGCGATTGGCGAAACGGAGCGCCGTCGCGAGAAGCAGCAGCGCTACAATGAAGAGCACGGCATTACTCCGCAGGGGCTGAACAAGAAGGTGGTCGATATTCTGGCGCTGGGTCAGAACATTGCCAAAACCAAAGCGAAAGGCCGCGGCAAGGCGCGTTCAGTGGTGGAAGAAGATACCGTCGTGCTGACGCCGAAAGCGCTGCAGCAGAAGATCCACGAGCTGGAAGGGCAGATGATGCAGCACGCGCAGAACCTGGAGTTCGAAGAGGCGGCGCAGATCCGCGACCAGCTTCATCAGCTGCGGGATCTGTTTATTGCAGCATCGTAGCTTCTTGCCCGGTGGCGCTGCGCTTACCGGGCCTAAGGGTTAAGTGCCCCCTGTAGCCCCGGTAAGCGCAGCGCCACCGGGGGTTGTTAACCCAGCGCCTGAATCGCCTTCTCCAGCGCTTCGCGCAGCAGATGGCGGTCATGGCGATATTTAATATCGCTGGCCTCCAGCGGCTCCTGCACCACCAGACGATCCCCAATCCCGGACACGCCGACTTTCGGCCCCACCACCACGCCGTCGATAATTTTCTTCCCGACGTACTGCTCCATCAGGCTCAGCTTGTCCGCCAGCGACAGGCTTGCGGCGGCCGGGCTCAGTTCGCGCCCCAGGTTACCGATGTAGACCATCGGGGCAGGGGTGCGGCGCAGCGCCTGGGCCAGCTCTTTCACCAGCAAAATAGGCATCAGGCTGGTGTAAAAACTGCCCGGACCGATCAGGATCACATCCGCTTCAGCAATGGCCTCAACCGCTTCGCGCGTGGCGGGAACGCTTGGGTAGGTCATCAGCTCTTTCGGCGGCAGAATGAGCTGATCGATATTCACCTCGCCGTAAACTTCATGACCTTCCGCGTCGATGGCCATCAGATCGACCGGCTGCTCAGACATCGGGATAAGGAACGCATCCACTTTCAGCAGATTTCGTATCAAATTGATGGCTTCCAGCGGGCGCACGCTCAGGTGATCCAGAGCTTTAAGCATTAAATTTCCGAGGTTATGCCCGGAAAGTTCGCCGTTACCGCCGAAACGGTACTCAAACATTGCAGATGCAACGCTAGGTTCGGTAATCAGCTGGTTCAGACAGTTGCGCATATCGCCCCAGGCGATCCCCCCTTCTGCACGTCGGATGCGCCCCGTAGAGCCGCCGTTATCCGTTGTGGTCACGATCCCTGTCAGCCTTGAGCCGAGTGAAGACAAAGAGGACATCACCCGGCCCAGACCGTGGCCTCCGCCGAGTGCGACCACACGGTCAAGATCCGCAAAAGTGCGATTGCGCATACACATTCCTTATCACGTTCAATGTGCGTAACACTACCCTAACTACCCCTAAAAGACGATGCCTCACCGGACGCAAAATGACGCATATCAATGCGAAGATGCTGTTTTTGCGTATTCTGTAGTGAAAATACACAATTATGTCGTTATGTAGTTGTTTATATAGCGTTAAGCGAGAATAGCGAAGAGTTGATTTACGCGCTACTATCGCCATAACCACGTTTTCAAATTTGAAAACATACACTCTAGCCTTTGTGCCTGTGTCGAAAGATATGGCGCTCTGGCCGTGGCGAATATGCCACCAGGGTACAGAAAGAAATGACTGTGCCTCCCATATCTGGAAAGGTGTACATGGCTTCACAACTTACTGATGCTTTCGCGCGTAAGTTTTATTACTTACGTCTGTCGATTACCGACGTGTGCAACTTCCGTTGCACCTACTGCCTGCCCGACGGCTACAAACCGGGCAGCGTCACCAATAACGGCTTTCTCTCCGTGGATGAAGTGCGCCGCGTCACGCGCGCCTTCTCTGAGCTCGGCACCGAAAAAGTGCGTCTGACCGGCGGAAAACCTTCGCTGCGTCGCGATTTTCCCGACATCATTGCCGCCGTGCGTGAAAACGAACGCATTCGTCAGATTGCGGTAACCACCAACGGATACCGTATGGCCCGCGACGTGGTCGCCTGGCGTGATGCCGGCCTGACCGCCATCAACGTCAGCGTGGACAGCCTGGATGCCCGCCAGTTTCACGCCATTACCGGTCAGGATAAATTCCGCCAGGTGATGGACGGCATCGACGCGGCGTTTAGCGCCGGATTCGAGAAGGTCAAAGTCAACACGGTGCTGATGCGCGACGTCAACCACCATCAGCTGGACACCTTCCTGGCGTGGATCAAATCTCGCCCCATTCAACTGCGCTTTATTGAGCTGATGGAGACGGGCGAGGGGAGCGAGCTGTTCCGCCGCCATCATATCTCCGGCATGGTGCTGCGCGACGAGCTGCTGAAGCGCGGCTGGATCCATCAGATCCGCCAGCGCAGCGACGGCCCAGCGCAGGTCTTCTGCCACCCGGACTATGACGGGGAAATTGGGCTGATCATGCCCTATGAGAAAGACTTCTGCGCCAGCTGTAACCGTCTTCGCGTCTCCTCCGTGGGCAAGCTGCATTTATGCCTGTTTGGCGACGGCGGCGTCGAGCTGCGCGATCTGCTGGAAGATGATGCCCAGCAGAGCGCCCTTGAAGCGCGTATCTCAGAGGCTCTGACGCACAAAAAACAGACCCACTTCCTGCATCAGGGCAACACCGGCATTACTCAAAACCTGTCTTACATTGGCGGGTAATCAGGCTTAAGAGGGAATCATAAGATGAGTCAGGTCAGCGCGGAATTTATCCCGACACGTATTGCCATTCTTACCGTTTCCGACCGCCGTGGCGAAGAGGATGACACCTCCGGCCACTGGCTGCGCGAGGCGGCCCATGACGCGGGGCATCAGGTTGTCGATAAAGCGATCGTCAAAGAAAACCGCTATGCCATTCGCGCGCAGGTTTCGCAGTGGATCGCCGGTGATGAGGTGCAGGTCGTGTTGATTACCGGCGGCACCGGCTTTACCGCAGGCGACCAGGCGCCCGAAGCGCTGCTCCCGCTGTTCGATCGCGAAGTGGAAGGCTTCGGCGAAGTGTTCCGTATGCTCTCCTTTGAAGAGATTGGTACCTCCACGCTGCAGTCGCGCGCGGTGGCCGGTGTGGCAAACAACACCCTGATTTTCGCCATGCCCGGCTCGACGAAGGCCTGCCGCACCGCATGGGACAATATTATTGCCCCGCAGCTGGATGCCCGAACCCGTCCGTGTAATTTCCATCCCCATTTAAAGAAATAAGCTATGTCACCACTGACCCACATTAACGCCGCTGGCGAAGCGCATATGGTGGATGTCTCCGCCAAAGCGGAAACGGTGCGCGAGGCGCGCGCCGAAGCGTTCGTCACCATGCTGCCGGAAACCCTGGCGATGATTATCGACGGCAGTCACCACAAGGGTGACGTGTTTGCTACCGCGCGCATCGCGGGTATTCAGGCCGCCAAGCGCACCTGGGATCTCATCCCGCTGTGCCACCCGCTGATGCTGAGTAAAGTGGAAGTAAATCTTCAGGCGCAGCCGGAGCACAGCCGCGTGCGCATTGAATCGCTCTGCCGCTTAACCGGGAAAACCGGCGTGGAGATGGAAGCGCTGACGGCGGCCTCTGTCGCCGCGCTGACCATCTACGACATGTGCAAAGCGGTGCAGAAAGATATGGTGATTGGCCCGGTTCGCCTGCTGGCAAAAAGCGGCGGCAAATCCGGTGATTTTAAGGTGGACAGTCATGATTAAGGTGCTCTTTTTTGCGCAGGTGCGCGAGCTGGTCAACACCGACAGCCTGACGCTGGACGCGCCATTTGAAAACGTTGCCGCCCTGCGCGCGCATCTGGCGGCACAAGGCGACCGCTGGGCGCTGGCGCTGGACGAAGGCAAGCTGCTGGCCGCCGTTAACCAGACGCTGGTGGAGTTCACCCATCCTCTGAAGGCAGGGGATGAAGTGGCCTTCTTCCCACCGGTAACGGGGGGCTGAGATGGCTGAGACCCGAATTCTGGTAGGTCCCGAGCGCTTCAGCGTCGGTACAGAATACAGCTGGCTGGCAGAGCGTGACGAAGATGGTGCGGTCGTGACCTTCACCGGTAAAGTGCGCAACCACAACCTCGGCGACAGCGTGAAGGCGCTGACGCTGGAGCACTATCCAGGCATGACCGAGAAATCGCTGGCGGAGATTGTGGTCGAGGCGCGAGGCCGCTGGCCGCTCGGACGCGTCACGGTGATTCACCGCATCGGCGAGATGTGGCCCGGCGAGGAGATTGTTTTTGTCGGGGTGACCAGCGCACACCGCAGCAGCGCGTTTGCGGCAGGTGAGTTCATTATGGATTACCTCAAAACCAAAGCGCCGTTCTGGAAGCGTGAGGCCACGCCGGAAGGCGATCGGTGGGTTGAATCTCGCGACAGCGATAAACAGGCCGCCAGCCGTTGGTAGTCGGTTTACGTGGATGTGTTAATCTTAACGTGTGTGTCTACTTAATCTTAATCAGGAGTGAATCATGGACCGATTTCCGCGTTCCGATTCAATAGTACAGCAGACCCGTAGCGGGCTGCAGACGTATATGGCTCAGGTCTATGGCTGGATGACGGTTGGCCTGCTGCTTACCGCGTTTATCGCGTGGTATGCGGCGAATACGCCTGAACTGATGATGTTTATCTTCTCCAGCAAAATCACCTTCTTTGGGCTGATTATCGCACAGCTGGCGCTGGTGTTTGTGCTTTCGGGTCTGGTGCAAAAGCTGAGCGCCGGAATGGCAACAACCCTGTTTATGCTCTATTCGGCGCTGACGGGGCTGACGCTTTCCAGCATTTTCATCGTTTACACCTACTCTTCCATCGCCAGCACCTTCGTGGTGGCCGGCGGGATGTTCGGTGCGATGAGCCTCTACGGCTACACCACGAAGCGCGATCTGAGCGGCTTTGGCAGCATGCTGTTTATGGGGCTGATCGGGATTGTGCTGGCGTCGCTGGTGAACCTGTGGCTGAAGAGCGAAGCGCTGATGTGGGCCGTGACCTACATCGGGGTGGTGATCTTCGTTGGGTTGACGGCGTATGACACCCAGAAGCTGAAAAACATCGGCGAGCAGATTGACGTGCGCGACAGTTCAAACCTGCGCAAATACGCGATCCTGGGCGCGCTGACGCTGTATCTGGACTTCATCAACCTGTTCCTGATGTTGCTGCGGATTTTAGGCAACCGACGTTAAAGTTGTTTTGCCGGGTGGCGGCTTCGCCTTACCCGGCCTACGAAATGCGAACCGTAGGTCGGGTAAGGCGAAGCCGCCACCCGACTTATTTACTTCGCCATCGCCTTCTCGTTCTTCGCCCGCAGCTTCTTCGCCCGGCTCTCCAGCACCAGATAACAGACCGTTGCCAGCGCCAGCGGCAGGAAGTAATACAGCATGCGGTACGCCAGCAGGGCGGCGATAATCGTTCCCTGAGAGACATGCTCCCCCGCAAGCAACGCAATAAAGACCGCCTCGAGCACGCCGATCCCCGCCGGAATATGCACGATCACCCCGGCAATACTGCTCACCAGCAGCACGCCCAGCACGAAGAAGTAATTCACGTCTTCACCAATGAGCAGCCAGATAATCGCCCCCATCGCCATCCAGTTGGCGCTGGACACGGCCATCTGCAGCACCGCGAACTTCCACGAGGGTAATACCAGCTTTTGCCCCTTAATGGTCATATGGCGGCGCTTTGCAAACGCGCAGGCCCAGAGATACACGGCAATAATCAGCAGCAGTACGATGCCCAGTATGCGCAGGGTGGTTTCATCGATATACCAGTGCGCGGGCAGCTGTACCACGCCGATGGTGAAGATCACCCCGCCGAGCAGAATATAGCCCAGCCAGTTGGTGGTGATGCTCAGGGAAAAAATGCGCGTAATCGTCCCGCCAGGCAGCCCGAGGCGCGAGTAAAGGCGATAGCGCATGCCAATCCCCCCGACCCAGGTGCTCAGGGTCAGGTTGAAGGCATAACAAATAAACGACACCAGCATCACCTGACGCTTGGCCAGCTTGTGGCCGCAGTAGGCGCGGCCAAGCAGGTCATAGCAGCCGTACATCAGATAGCTCACGATAACCAGCCCTGTCGCGCCCAGCAGCACCATCCGGTTATAGTTGCGGATAACTTTCCACACTTCTTCCCAGTCAACCTTCTGCGCGTAGACCACCAGCAGAACCGCGACGGCGATGAAAAACAGCCAGGTCAGGATCTTTTTTGCCAGCCGCCAGCGCGGATGTGATTTCGACATCAGGGTTTGCCTCCCTCTTCCGCTTCAACACGGTCCTGGGTTTCCATTTCGGGCTGTACCGGCGGGTCCACCTGCGCCAGCTTCGGCGTGTGCGCCGGCAGCCAGCCGACCATCGCCGGGAAGTGACGCAGGAAGTGGAACACCACCACGCTGATGCCGAGGTTCCACCAGGTGCGTTTGGGAACCATCGATTCATCCACGCGCACGCAGTCATTGACGATCAAGGCCTGCAGGTTATCCCGCAGGGTCTGATTAAACTGGCGATCGTGAATGATCAGATTGGCTTCAAGGTTGAGCGATAGGCTCAGCGGATCGAGGTTGCTGGAGCCCACGGTGGCCCAGTGATCGTCCATCAGCGCGACCTTGCCGTGCAGCGGCCGACGGCGATATTCGTAAATCTGTACGCCGCCCTTCACCAGGTAGTTATACAGCAGCCGCGCCCCGACTTTGACGATGGGCATATCCGGCTCGCCCTGCACAATCAGCTTCACGCGCACGCCGCGCCGGGCCGCATTGCGCATGGCATGCAGCAGGCGATAGCCCGGGAAAAAGTAGGCGTTGGCGATGATGACCTCGCGCTTCGCGTTGGCGAGCATCTTAAGATAATGACGTTCAATGTCGTCCCGGTGCTCGCCGTTATCCCGCCAGACGAAAAGCGCCTGCGCTTCGCCGGGCTTCCGGTTCTCTTCCGGGCGATGGCGGCGTTTCCACCAGCGGCGAACGGCCTCTTTACCCGGCAGGTTCTCCAGCTCAAACAGCAAGATGTCCTGCACCACCGGGCCTTCAATGCGAATGGCGTAATCCTGCTTCGCTTCCGGGCCGTAGTCGGACATATGTTCAGCGGAGTAGTTAATGCCGCCGACGAACGCCACCGTCTCATCCACCACCACAATTTTGCGGTGCATCCGGCGGAAAAGGTTGGTACGCATGCCGAACAGGCGAGGGCCGGGATCGTAGTAGCGGAACACCACGCCCGCGGCGGTCAGTTCATTGACAAACGCGTCGCTGAGATCCGGCGAGCCATAGCCATCAAGCAGCACTTCAATTTTGACGCCGCGCCGGGCGGCGCGCAGCAGCACGCTGTGCAGCTGCTTGCCAACGTTGTCTTCGAACCAGATAAAGGTTTCGAGGATCACCTTCTGCTGAGCGTTATCAATGGCTTTGAACACGGCCGGATAATACTCATCCCCGTTGACCAGCAGCGTGATCCGGTTGCCTTCCTGCCAGGAACATTTCATAAGTGGATCTCCGCGCTGAGCGGGGCATGGTCGGAAAGATGCCGCCAGTTGAGGAGCGCCAGGGCGGTCGGGCTGCTGGCGTGGGCGTTTTTCACGTAGATCCGGTCAAGCCGAAGCAGCGGGAAACGGACCGGGAAGGTGCGCGCAGGCCTGCCGTTCGCCCGGGTGAAAATTTCCTCCAGTCCGGCATCCACCTTCAGCGGATGGTTTGCCCGCTGTCGCCAGTCGTTGAAATCGCCGGCCACCACCACCGGTTCACCCTCGGGAAGCGCATTGGCCCATTCGGCCAGCATGTTCAGCTGCGCCTGACGATGGGCTTCGCGAAGGCCCAGATGAACGCAGCCGACATGGATGGGAAGGGCAAGATCGGGCGGCGTAATGCGGCAGTAAAGCAGCCCGCGTTTTTCACTCTCCCCGACGGAAACGTCGCGGTTTTCGTAGTATTCAATCGGGTAACGGGACAGCACCGCGTTGCCGTGATGCCCTTCCGGATAGACCGCGTTGCGGCCGTAGGCGTAATCACTCCACATGGTGTCGGCCAGAAATTCATAGTGCGGCGTGTCGGGCCAGTTCTCAAAGTGGAGCGGATGCACTTCGTGCGCGCCCATCACTTCCTGCAGGCAGACAATATCCGCGCTGACGGTGCGCACCGCGTCGCGCAGCTCCGGTAAAATGAAGCGGCGGTTAAATGCTGTGAAGCCTTTATGAATGTTTATCGTCAGCACCTTAAGCGAGAAATGCTGCATTTTTTTCGTCATAAGCTCCTTCCTGAGTGACTATCCCAATGAAAATAAAGTGTAGTCGGCGTCACAAAAAGATGCGGCGTTACGGAATTTTCCGTAAAGTGCGGTAGTCTGACTAAGCAGAGAAAAATCCTTCAGGAGAGAAGCCATGAAGTGGCAACAACGCGTTCGTGTCGCAACTGGCCTGAGTTGCTGGCAGATAATGTTGCATTTACTGGTCGTGGCCGTACTGGTGATGGGCTGGATGAGCGGCACGCTGGTGCGTGTTGGCCTGGGGCTATGCGTCCTTTATGGCGTCACCGTGCTGTCGATGCTGTTCTTACAGCGTCACCATGAAGCGCGCTGGCGCGAGGTGGGTGACGTGCTCGAAGAGCTCACCACCACCTGGTACTTTGGTGCCGCGATGATTGTGCTTTGGCTGCTGTCGCGGGTGCTGCAAAACAACCTGCTGCTGGCCCTGGCCGGTCTGGCTATCCTTGCAGGGCCAGCGGTGGTCTCATTGCTGACCAAAGAGAAAAAGCTACGCAATGTTGCGTCTAAACATCGCGTACGCCACTGAGCCCGTCGTGGCCGCAATGACCAGTAGCGGCCACAAACTTCCCCAGACAATATCCAGACTCGCATCCTTCAGATAGATTTGCTTGGTGATGTCCGTAAAGTGACGAATAGGATTTACCCACGTCAGATCCTGTAGCCACACCGGCATATTCTCAACCGGCGAGACATACCCCGAGAGCAGGATCGCGGGCATCATAAAGACGAACACCCCAATAAACGCCTGCTGCTGGGTTGAGCAAAGCGCCGAGATCAGCAGCCCAAACCCCACCAGCGACAGCCCGTAAATCACCATCGTGAAGTAAAACAGCGCCAGCGAACCGGCGAACGGGATCTGATAGGCCCAGATTCCCACGCCCAGCACGATGGTGGCCTGGAAGGTGGCGACAATCAGCGCCGGCACCGCTTTGCCGACGAAGATTTGCCAGGTGGCGAGCGGGGAAACCAGCAGCTGATCCAGCGTGCCTTGTTCGCGCTCGCGGGCAACGGACAGGGAGGTGACGATCATCACCCCAATGGTGGTGATCATGGCGATCAGCGATGGCACCACAAACCATTTGTAGTCCAGATTCGGGTTATACCAGTTACGCACCACCAGCTCGGTGTTGTTGGGCTTCGGTTTGCCCTCCATCAGCTCCTGCTGGTAATCCTTCACCACCTGCTGCAGATAGTTGGCCGCTATCTGGGCGCTGTTGGAGTTACGCCCGTCGAGGATAAGCTGCATCGGCGCGGTCTGGAAGGTGTCCAGATTGCGGGAAAAATCCGCCGGGAAACGCACCAGCAGCAGCGCTTTTTGCGTGTCGATAGTGGGCTGGATCGCCTGCGGGCTTTTCAGCAGCAGGATGTGGGTAAAGGCCTTCGCACGGGCAAAGCGCTGCGTCAGCTCGACGGAATGTTTGCCGTTGTCTTCGTTGTAAATGGCGATGGTGGCGTTGGTCACCTCAAGGGTGGCGGCAAACGGGAACAGTAAAACCTGGATCAGCACCGGCAAGACCAGAATGGCGCGCGTCTGCGGCTCGCGCAGCAGGGACTGCAGCTCTTTGCGTATTAACGTCCATAAACGGTGAAACATGTTCGCTCCTTAATCTAACCGCCGTTTGGTCTTCATCCACGTCAACCCGATAAACATCACCGCCGACGCCATCAAAAAGAGGGTGTTGATAATCAGCACCACCGGAATATTTCCCGCGAGGAACAGGCTTTGCAGCGTGCTCACAAAGTAGCGGGCCGGAATAACATAGGTCACGGCGCGGATCGCGGCAGGCATGCTGTCTATCTGGAAGATAAACCCGGACAGCATAATCGACGGTAAAAAGGCGGCGTTGAGGGCCACCTGCGCGGCGTTAAACTGGTTGCGGGTGATGGTGGAGATGAGCAGCCCCATCCCCAGCGTGCTGAGTAAAAACAGGCTGGTGATAAAGAACAGCACGACCAGCGAGCCGCGGTACGGCACGCCGAGGATAAAAACTGACACCAGCATACAGAGCAGCATCGCCAGCATGCCGAGGAAGTAGTAGGGAATAAGCTTGCACAGCAGCAGCTCGACGCGCGTCACTTCGGTTGAAAGCAGCGCCTCCATGGTGCCGCGCTCCCACTCGCGGGCGATCACCAGCGAGGTCAGTATCGCGCCAATGACCGTCATGATGATGGTCACCGCGCCCGGAATGATAAAGTGCTGGCTGATGGCGGCAGGGTTAAACCAGTAGCGCGTCTGCACGTCGATCAGCGGTTTAAATTCTTCACCCCGATCTTCCGCCCGCTGCATCTGCCACAGCTGCCAGATCCCCTCCGCGTAGCCCTGCACGAAGTTCGCGGTGTTCGGCTCGCTGCCGTCGGTAATGACCTGGATCGGGGCATCGGCTCCGGCACGCGCCATATTGGCGGCGAAATCCACCGGGATCACCACCAGCCCGCGAATTTTCCCGGCCTGCATTTTCTGGATTAACTCCTGGCGGTTATCGCTGATGGTGGCGTCGATGTAGGGCGAGCCGGTCATGGCGTGGGTGAAGTCCAGCGCCTCTTCGCTCTGCTGCTCCAGCAATATCCCGACCCGCAGCTTGCTTGAGTCGAGGTTGATCCCGTACCCGAAGATAAACAGCAGCAGCAGGGGGATTACCACCGCAATCAGCCAGCTGCTGGGGTCGCGCACGATCTGACGCGTCTCTTTGATACACAGCGCGCGTACCCTGCGCCACGAAATCGCGTTATTGCGCATGGGCGTTCTCCTTATCCCAGTCGTGGATGAGGGTGATAAAGGCCTGCTCCATGGTCGGGTCCGGAACCTCATCGTCGGCGGCCTGCTCTTTCAGGTCGTCCGGGGTTCCGTGGGCAATCAGCTTGCCGCGGTACACCAGCCCGATGCGGTCGCAGTACTCCGCCTCGTCCATAAAGTGCGTGGTGACCA
This sequence comes from Enterobacter sp. FW301-JW81, assembly GCF_058788735.1. NCBI lineage: Bacteria > Pseudomonadati > Pseudomonadota > Gammaproteobacteria > Enterobacterales > Enterobacteriaceae > Enterobacter > Enterobacter sp. FW301-JW81. Next base: position 45,350 of record NZ_JBYTBA010000001.1, read on the forward strand.
TCACGGTCACGCCTTTTTCCACCATGCTGTTGATATGCAGCCAGAACTCGCGGCGGGTGAGGGGATCCACGCCAGAGGTGGGTTCATCCAGAAAAAGAATATCGGGCTCGTGCATCAGCGAGCAGGCCAGCGCCAGCCGCTGCTTAAAGCCGAGCGGCAGTTCGTCGGTGGCGTGGGAGGCAATGCTGGTTAACCCAAAGGCGTCGCTCATGCGGCGGATTTTTTCGCTCTGCGCCCGCCCGCGCAGGCCGTACACGCCGGAGAAAAAGCGCAGATTCTGCTCGACGGTCAGGTTGCCGTAGAGGGAGAACTTCTGCGCCATATAGCCCAGATGCTGGCGCGCCTTGCCGGAGCTGACCTTGAGATCCATATCCAGCACCAGCGCCTTGCCGGAGGTGGGAACCAGCAGGCCACACATCATCTTAAAGGTGGTGGATTTTCCCGCGCCGTTCGGCCCGAGCAGGCCGAAAATCTCGCCGCGCTTCACCGCAAAATTGACGTTGTCGGTGGCGGCGAAATCCCCGAACTTCTTGGTCAGGGATTTGGCTTCGATCACCGTTTCCCCGGGCGTACCTTCCACCGTGTGCAGGATGGCGCCGAGGGGGGATTCCGATGTGCCCGCGCCGCCCAGCAGGTCGATAAACGCATCTTCAAAACGCGGCGCCGTCTCTTCCATTTCGATCTCAGGCATGCCCGGCGCACGGCGAATATCGTCGACGGTGGCCTCTTTTTTGAGGATCACCCGCACCGAGCGGCCCTGAATCATCCCGTCGCTGACCTGCGGCAGTTTCAGCACCCGCTGCAGCAGCCTGCGGTTGGATTCCTGCGGGCTATGCAGCAGGAAACTGCGCCCGGCCATGCTTTGCGTCAGCGTTGTCGGCTCGCCCTGATAGAGCAGTTCGCCTTCGTTCATCAGCAGCACGTCCCGGCACTGCTCGGCTTCGTCGAGGTAGGAGGTGCTCCAGAGGATCAGCATCCCGTCTCCAGCCAGTTCGTGCACCATCTGCCACAGCTCGCGGCGCGAAATCGGATCAACGCCCACGCCGGGCTCATCCAGCAGCAGGACCTTCGGCTCGCCCACCAGCGTGCAGGCCAGACCCAGCTTCTGCTTCATCCCGCCGGAGAGCTTGCCCGCCAGCCGGTCAGTAAACGGGCCGAGCGAGGTAAACTCCAGCAGGCGGGCGAAGGTCTTCTGTCGGGTTTCGCCGGTGACGCTGCGCAGATCGGCATACAGATTCAGGTTTTCCATTACCGTCAGATCTTCATACAGGCCAAACTTCTGCGGCATATAGCCGAGCATGGCGTGGAGCGCACCGTCATCCGCGATCGGGTCAAGCCCGAGCACGCGGGCCGATCCTTCATCCGGCTTCAGCAGACCGGCCAGCATGCGCATCAGCGTGGTTTTACCCGCGCCGTCCGGGCCGACCAGCCCGGTCACGTAGCCTTTCTGAATGGTGCAGTTCAGCGGGGCTACCGCGGGCTTATCCATCCCCTTAAAGCGTTTAACCAGATTGTTGAGCTGAATAACCGCGTCATTCATGTCGTTCCCCGTCGTTGATTGTTACGGTGACAGGCATGCCCTGACGCAGCGCGTCGTCCGCATCGGTCACGATGATGCGCAGGCGATACACCAGATCGGTACGCAGGTCCGGTGTTTCAACGGTTTTCGGCGTGAATTCGGCAGTTGGAGAGACAAAACCCACTTTGCCGTGATACGGCCTGTCCGGGCGGCCGTCGGTATAGAGCAACAGCTCGCGGCCGGGCTGCATCTGGCCGAGATTCGGCTCGTCGATGTAAGCGCGTACCCACACCGGGCGGGTCAGGGAGAGCGTTAAGACGGTGCTGCCCGCGCTGAGCATGCTGCCCGGCTCAACGGCGCGGGTCATCAGCGTGCCGTCAGACGGGGCGATTAAGGTGGTGTCGTGCAGGTCCAGTTCCGCCTGGGCCAGCTGCGCCTGCGCCTGTTCAAGGCTGGCTTTGGCCTGGGCAATATCCTGCGGGCGGTTACCGGTACGGTACTGGCTCAGCTTGTCTTGGGCGGATTTCAGCGTCGCCTGGGCCTGATCGCGCGATGAACGGGCATTCTCCAGATCGTTAGCGGAAATGGTGCGGCTTTTCCACAGCCCCTGCTGGCGGGCATAGAAGTTCTGGGCGTAGTCATAGGCCGCCTGCGCCTGTTTGACCGCGGCGGCGGCCTGGGCAACCTCTTCGTCGCGATAGCCAGCCAGCATCAGATCATACTGTGCCTGGGCAACGGAGACGCCAGCTTTGGCCTGCTGCAGCGCATTTTCAAAGGGGGCTTTGTCCAGCATTCCCAGCGTCTGCCCCGTTTTAATGGCATCGCCTTCGTCAACGTTCAGCGAGGCGAGACGCCCGCCGACGCGGAAGCTCATGTTCACCGTGCGAATATCAACGTTACCGTACAGGGTCAGGCCCCGGTCCTGATGGCTTTGATACCACAGCCAGCCACCGACTCCCGCAGCAAGTAAAACAACAACCACCAGAATGATGGCGACAGGTTTTTTCATGACTTCAGGCTCCTTTGCGTTAAGCCTTGCAGGATCAGATCGAGATGACAGGTGATGATCTGGCTAATCTGCGCGGCTTTATCCTCATCAAATTGTGTCCAGCCGGTGCGTAACAAGATGGTTTCCCGGCCCAGGCGGAAGGCCAGGATTTCACCCAGCAGGGCGTGGGTATGCAAAACTGTTTCGGTATTGTTGGCATCCAGCCCGGTACAGGCGGCGATCAGCCGGGTCAGGTGGGTATGCATCGGGTCAATCACCCGATCGTGTACCAGCTGGTAGGCGGCAGTGGGGGAGAGCTGCTCGCGGGAGATAAACTTGCTCAGGTTGAGCGTATCGTCATGCGTCAGCAGGCGTATCATATTGTGGCAGGCCTTAAGAATAAGCTGCCGAATGGCCTCGCGATCGGGCGACGGCTGGCTGAGCAACTCGGTGGCTTCTTCAACGTGCGGGCGAAACTGCGTGCCGATAAAATCGGCGATCCACTCGGCGCAGGCGAGATATAAATCCTCTTTTGAGCCAAAATAGTAGGTGATGGCCGCAATGTTCTGCCCGGCCTGCGCCGCGATATCCCGCGTGGTCGCATGCAGTCCGTACTCGCCAAACTGCGCCAGCGCGGCGGCAATAAGCTGGCTTTTGGCCTGTTCACCTTTTGATGTCGTCGGGGTCGTATTCATAGCGGCATTAAAAATTAATCAATCGATTGATTAAGACTATGCCTGATTCACGCCCTCGTCGAGGGAACTGAGGGATATTTTATGCGCCACGTCACAAAAGCTGCTACACTCCGCCCCTTCGCGACATTGTGGTTTTTGTCCTCCCCTATTCGTTATATCTCCCTGAAAACTACACCTGTGATGGTCGGGGCGGTTCGGAGTTTTTATGTCTTTTGATTCCCTTGGCCTGAACCCGGAAATTCTGCGCGCGATCGCAGAGCAGGGCTACGTTGAGCCAACCCCAATCCAGCAGCAGGCTATTCCTGCCGTTCTGCAGGGCCGTGACCTGATGGCGAGCGCCCAGACCGGTACCGGCAAAACCGCCGGTTTTACCCTGCCGCTGCTGGAACTGCTGGTAAAAAACCAGCCCCACGCCAAAGGCCGTCGCCCGGTTCGTGCCCTTATCCTTACCCCAACCCGCGAGCTGGCAGCCCAGATTGGTGAGAACGTGCGTGAGTATAGCCGCTATCTCAACATTCGCTCGCTGGTGGTCTTCGGCGGGGTCAGCATTAACCCGCAGATGATGAAGCTGCGCAGCGGCGTCGACGTTTTGGTTGCTACCCCAGGTCGCCTGCTGGATCTGGAGCATCAGAACGCGGTTAAGCTGGACCAGGTTGAAATTCTGGTGCTGGACGAAGCCGACCGCATGCTCGACATGGGCTTTATTCACGACATTCGCCGCGTGCTGGCTAAACTGCCGTCGCGTCGTCAGAACCTGCTCTTCTCCGCGACCTTCTCCGACGAGATCAAGGCACTGGCGGAAAAGCTGCTGCATAACCCGCTGGAAGTGGAAGTCGCGCGTCGCAACACCGCCTCCGAGCAGGTGACGCAGCACGTTCACTTTGTGGATAAAAAGCGCAAGCGGGAACTGCTCTCCCAGATGATCGGTCAGGGCAACTGGCAGCAGGTGCTGGTCTTTACCCGCACCAAGCACGGCGCTAACCACCTGGCGGAGCAGCTGAACAAAGACGGCATCCGCAGCGCGGCGATTCACGGTAACAAGAGCCAGGGCGCGCGTACCCGTGCGCTGGCGGACTTCAAGTCTGGCGACATCCGCGTGCTGGTGGCGACCGACATCGCCGCCCGTGGCCTCGATATTGAAGAGCTGCCGCACGTGGTGAACTACGAGCTGCCAAACGTCCCGGAAGACTACGTGCACCGTATTGGCCGTACCGGCCGCGCGGCGGCAACCGGCGAGGCGCTTTCTCTGGTGTGCGTGGATGAGCACAAGCTGCTGCGCGATATCGAACGCCTGCTGAAGAAAGAGATCCCACGCATCGAAACCCCGGGCTATGAAGTGGATCCGTCCATTAAGGCGGAGCCGATTCAGAATGGCCGTCAGGGTGGCCGCGGTCAGGGCGGCGGCGGTCGCGGTCAGCAGCCGCGTCGTGCCGAAGGCGGTGCGCCGAAGTCATCGGGCAAACCTCCGCGTCGCAACAGCGATGCCAAACCCGCCGGCGAAAACCCGTGGCGCAGCGGCGAAGGGAAACCGGCAGGGGAAGGGCAGCGCCGACGCCGCCCGCGTAAACCTGCTAACCCGCAGTAATCTGGAAGCCCGGTCGTAAAGCCGGGCTTTTCTTTTTGCGGCAGCCAACAGAAAGTGCCACAATAGTGGCTGTTTATACAGTATTCCAGGTTTAAGATGGCGTTAACCGCGGCGCTCAAAGCGCAAATTGGCGCATGGTACAAGGCGCTACAGCAACAGATCCCCGATTTTATCCCCCGAGCGCCACAGCGGCAGATGATTGCTGACGTGGCAAAAACGCTCGCCGGGGACGACGGGCGACATCTGGCGATTGAAGCCCCGACGGGCGTCGGGAAAACCCTCTCGTATCTTATCCCGGGCATTGCCATCGCGCGGGAAGAGCAAAAAACGCTGGTGGTCAGCACCGCCAACGTGGCGCTACAGGATCAGATCTTCAGCAAGGATCTGCCGCTGCTGCGCAAAATCATCCCCGACCTGCGTTTCACCGCCGCGTTTGGGCGTGGGCGCTACGTGTGCCCGCGTAACCTGGCGGCGCTCGCCAGCAGTGAGCCCAATCAGCAAGATTTGCTGGCGTTTCTCGACGACGAACTGACGCCGAACAACAAGGTCGAGCAGGAGCAGTGTGCAAAGCTTAAAGCCGAGCTCGACGGCTATAAGTGGGACGGCCTGCGCGATCACACCAGTCAGGCCATTAGCGACGACCTTTGGCGCAGGCTTAGCACCGATAAGGCGAGCTGTCTGAACCGCAATTGCCACTACTACCGGGAGTGCCCGTTCTTTGTCGCCCGGCGCGAGATTCAGGAGGCGGAAGTGGTGGTCGCCAACCATGCGCTGGTGATGGCCGCCCTGGAGAGCGAAGCCGTATTGCCGGAGCCCAAAAACCTGCTGCTGGTGCTCGACGAAGGCCACCATTTGCCGGACGTGGCGCGCGACGCGCTGGAGATGAGCGCCGAAATTACCGCCCCGTGGTTCCGCCTGCAGCTCGATCTCTTCTGCAAGCTGGTGGCGACCTGCATGGAGCAGTTCCGGCCAAAAACGACCCCGCCGCTGGCGGTGCCCGAGCGGCTGAGCGACCATTGCGAAGAGGTCTACGGCCTTATCTCGTCGCTAAACAACATCCTGAATCTCTATCTTCCGGCGGCCCAGGAGGCGGAACACCGCTTCGCGATGGGCGAACTGCCGGAAGAGGTGATGGAGATCTGCCAGCAGCTGGCAAAGCATCTGGAAAAGCTCCGCGGCCTGGCGGAGATGTTCTTAAACGATCTCAGCGAGAAAACGGGCTCTCACGATATCGTGCGCCTGCACCGCATTTTGCTGCAGATGAACCGCGCGCTGGGCATGTTTGAAGCGCAGAGCAAGCTCTGGCGGCTGGCCTCGATGGCGCAGGCCTCCGGCGCGCCGGTCACCAAATGGGTCACCCGCGACGTGCGCGACGGGCAGGTCCATCTGTTTTTCCACTGCGTGGGCATCCGCGTGGCCGACCAGCTGGAAAAGCTGATCTGGCGCAGCGTGCCGCACGTGGTGGTCACCTCTGCGACCCTGCGTTCCCTTAACAGCTTCTCGCGGCTGCAGGAGATGAGCGGCCTGAGAGAGAAAGCGGGCGACCGCTTTGTGGCGCTGGACTCGCCGTTTAACCACTGCGAGCAGGGCAAGCTGGTGATTCCCCGCATGACGTTTGAGCCGCTGATCGACAACGAAGAGCAGCACATTGCGGAGATGGCGGCCTACTTCCGCGAACAGGTCGAGAGCAAAAAATACCCCGGCATGCTGGTGCTGTTTGCCAGCGGACGCGCCATGCAGCGCTTCCTGGAGCACGTCACCGATCTGCGTCTGCTTCTGCTGGTGCAGGGCGATCAGCCGCGCTACCGGCTGGTGGAAACGCACCGCAAGCGCATTGATAACGGCGAGCGCAGCGTGCTGGTGGGGTTGCAGTCGTTTGCCGAAGGTCTGGATCTGAAAGGTGATTATCTGACGCAGGTGCATATTCATAAAATCGCCTTCCCGCCTATCGACAGCCCGGTGGTGATCACCGAAGGGGAGTGGCTGAAAAGCCTCAACCGCTATCCGTTTGAGGTGCAAAGCCTGCCTGCGGCGTCGTTTAACCTGATCCAGCAGGTCGGGCGTCTGATTCGTAGCCACGGCTGCTGGGGCGAGATTGTGATTTACGACAAGCGTCTGCTGACGAAAAACTACGGCCAGCGGCTGCTGAACGCGTTACCGGTGTTCCCGATTGAACAGCCCGAAGTGCCTGAAGTGAAAAAACGCCCGGCAAAACCGGCCGCCGGGCGTAAAAAAAGCATCCGTGCTAAGGGGCGCGGTCCTACTGGTAAGTAAAGGTGGCCTGAACAACGCTCTCGAACGTGCCGGCAGTCACGGGCATGGTGGTAGCGTAATAGCGTGCAGCCATCGGAAAATCAGCGGTGTGGGTACCGGCGTCAATCACCACGCTGAATCGGGCTTCAGGGGCAAGCACGATGTAATCCAGACGATCGGCCATCTCCAGTGCCACCCCTTTAGCGGTGCCGCTATTGGCAAATTTAAAGGGGTGGTCCGTATCACGCGGGCCATCAACGGAGATGGTGGCTACCGTCAGCGTGGGCGGGCAGTTCGTGAGCTTTAAATCGAAATTTTTCCACGGGCCGGTATCGCCGATGGTCTTGAAATCACTGGACGTGGCCTGTCCCAGATCCACCACCATATTCTGGCTGGCGCTGTCTACCTGGCAGGTGGTGTCGTAAATATTCCCTTCGATATTGAGCGTAACGTCGGTCGCGCCCGCAGAGAGGCTCATCAGAGCGAGTAAAAAAGGTAATCTGTTCATCATCGCTCCGTTACTGATATTCCATATCGATGGTGGCAATCGTGTTGGCTTTTCCGGCAGTGACGGTGGCATCCGTCTGGTAATACCGTACGGCAAAATTAACCGCGTCAGGAACGCCAGGTTTGGTTGTTCCGCCGATTGGGATAGGGTAGTTGTATTTTAGATCGACGCCGTCAAGCAGCATGCCTACGCCGACGCCCGTGGCGCTGTCGCTGCCCGGTGTTAGGTTCAGGACATCATCATACTGGCTGTTAACGCCGTTAGCGCTGGTTACTGAGGCCGTGAGATTGACCTCTTCAGTACAGGTGGCGGTGATCTGGAAGTACTTCCATGCCGTGTAGCTGCCCACGTGGGTAAATTGCGAAACCGGGAAATCGCCGAGTGAGACCGTCAGATTCAGCGGATCAATGGAGCAGGTGGCTGTTCTTTCCGCAACCGTGGCGGAATAGTGGCTGGTATTGCGTGCGCCAGAAATACCGACAGACTGAAAAACACCAAATCCAAAGGGATCTTGCGCACTTGAAATCGTTCCGCTCCCGATGTGTGTTGCCGTTTTGATTAACCGTTCGGTATAGCTGAAAGAAAACGTCTGTCCGCCGTCGCTGCTGACTGTCCCCATGGGCGTCGCGGTGGTGTCGCATGAATAACCTTTTCCGCGAACGATCTGCCCACTACTGTTCAGGAGTTGAATCCCTACGCCGTCCACATCAGTGGAGTAAACGCCCGGCATGCCTGAAACTTCCGTTCCCGTTCCGTAGTAGCAGGAAATTATGGTATGACTAGAAATCGTTCCGGAACAGCTGCCGTTGATGGTATGTGTCTTTGCCGAGCCTGGGATGACGCTGCCGATATCGAGGGTCGTGGGTACGGAAAGCGTACCGGCATTAAGGGTATAGGGCACATTGGTGCTATCACAGGTTGTCGCGGCCTGAGCATGCGGTATCAGGCACGCGCTTGTGAGAAAGACAACCAGCGCAAAGGCATATTTAAACATGTTCATTTTTTCCTCGGAAAGGGTCATACGCACTGCGCCGTGATGTTAAGCACTGCACCATCGTCTTTTGCCGGCAGGTGGTAGGCTGCGGTGCAGTGGCTGTCGGCGGTTTTCCCCCAGTTGACGTCAACCGTCCCTTTTTCATGCATGCCGGTCAGATAAACCTGCCCACCGTCACCCACGATAAACTCGCCGTCCTGATGGGCCTGAGATGCCGTCGCGCCGAACGGGATCGCGCGTCCGTCAGCGCGTTTCAGCGTCATTAATACCCGGCTACCGACATGCGTTTCATAGTGGGCGCGCACGATGGCGCCGCGCGTTGGCGTCACGGTTTTGGCTGCCCGATCGACGTCTGCATTTCCCGGCAGCGTTTCCGTGTTGAGCGCAAGGGTGTTATGACGGTACGGCGACACGTACGGCACAATGGCATAGCCGCGGAAGTCGGTATTCACGCCGGTCTGATTGCTGATGTTCGTGCCGTCCGCACCCGGCGCTTCGACCAGCGCGGCCGTCTCGCCCATCGGCTGACCCAGCGTGACGCCGTGCGCATGGGCGATCATGCTCCCCTGAAGGCCGACGTTAAGCTGCTGCTGCTGGTTATCCTGTGAATAGCCCGCGTTCACTTCACCGTAGGTACCTTTGTAATCGGCATTCAGGCTGGTGCTGTCGCCGCTGCTCTGGCTGTGGCCCTGCTGAACGCCCCAGCTGAGGTTATTGCCAGCCAGCGCGGTGCCGTTAAGGCCCACGCTTTGGGTGGTATCGTGTTGCGTGCTGTTCAGGTTGTAGTTCACCCATGTGTTGCTGAGCCAGTGGTCAAGAGGAACGGAGACGTTGAAGGCGATGGTCTGCTCGCTGGTTTTTTCGTTGTCGTCGTCGCTGCCGTCACGGGTGTTTTTATCCAGCCCGTAGCTCAGGCCGTAGCTGATGCCGTGCCACGAGTTGTTGTAACCCAGGTTCATTGAGGTCATTCCCTGGCTTGAGTTCCAGTAGTTCTCTTTGACCAGGCTTAAGGTTAGCGAACCGAACGAACCGCCCAGAGACTGATCAACGGTGGCCTCTTCGCGGCTGCGTCGGGTGTCCGGCGTTTGCCAGTCGTCGTTGCGGGTATGGGAATCCAGGGTGTCCTGCAGGGTGTAAAATCCCTTGCTGTTATAGCGATAGCCTGCCATGGAAAAATGGGTGCCGGTGGTGGCAAAATCTTTGCTGTAGCGGATGCGCCAGGAGCGGCCGTGAGTCGGATCCTGGTCCTGCATCTCCGATTTCGCGTCGGTAAGGTCCACCGAAAACGCCCCAAAATCGCCGATGTTCTTACCGAACCCCAGCGCCAGCGCATCGTAGTACTGGCTGGCCTGCACGCCGCCGTAGGCCGTAAAGCCATAAGGCAACCCGTAGATTGCCGTACCCTGCATGAAAGGCGTTTTTTCGACGTCGCTGTTATAGCTGCGATAGCGACCTGCGGTGAGGCTGTATTTAAAGCGGCCTTCACGCTGCAGTACCGGCACCGACGCATAGGGCACCACGAAATGCTGTTCGCTACCGTCCGTCTCTTTAACGGTGACGTTCAAATCGCCGCTGCCGCCGGTGGGGTAGAGATCGTTAATCTCAAACGCGCCGGGGGCGACATAGTTCTGATAAATGACGTAACCGTTCTGGCGGACGATGACCTGGGCGTTGCTGTGCGCCGTTCCGCGGATCACCGGTGCAAAACCCTTCATGCTGTCAGGGAGCATGTCGTCATCCGAAGCGATCTGCGCTCCGGTGTAAGAGATGCTGTCAAACACGTCCGAAGGTGAAGAGCTTTGCCCGAATTTGACGTTGCTGCCGAGGGCGATAATGTCGCGCTGGGCATAGGTATAGACCGACGAAAACTCACTTTCGGCGTCACCGTCACCGCTGGTTTTGCTCCAGGTGGAGTAGTTACGCAAGCGCCACGCCCCGAGGTTTAGCCCCGGACGCAGGTTAAGAAACTCGCTGCGCTGGTCGGTACCGTTTTCGCCTTTGCCGTGGTTGTCCCCGGCGGTGAAGCTGTAATTCAGCAGCAGGGCATTTATCCCTTCGTCATACTCCTGCGGGTCGACGTAATCGCGCGGCACCTGGGTGATGGCGGTCTGAGGAATGCTTAACAGCAGCTGCTGCGGATTAACGTGAAACGTGGCGCTGGCGGAAGGGATAACGCTCAGATCAATGCACTGGGCCTTGTCATCCTGCACGAATTTATCGATTTTAATACCAAAGCTTTTTAGCTGGGCCGCGCTCAGGCACGGCTGCAGGGTTGATTTTCCGCTGGCATCTTTTTTCAGCGTAAATTCAATCTCTTTGCTTGCCACTTTATTATTGTTAACGAAGACGTCGACGTGATATTTCCCCGGCGCCTGACCGGGGCCTATCTCATAAATACTGAGATCCGTTTTCCCCTGACCGGGGTTGTCGATATCCAGCAGCGCCGGGTTGAAATAATCTTCGGCCAGAACTTTTTGGACGCAAACACCCAGCAGGGTACAGCCCAATGCAATAAGCATTGAGCGTCCGTGTTGTTTAGGTGGTTTGGTCGTATATTCCCAGCTCATAATGATTTCCAGTAACCCCTGGATGATTATTTAATTTGCGCGGTATGTGACTGGCTGATGCCGCCGTAGTCATTAATAATTTTCCAGCTCACAGAGCGTGCGGTAATATTTCCCGGTATGGAAAAGTGCGTTTCGGCTTTGGGTTTGGCATAGGTGACTTTGTCGACTTTTTTACCGTCGAGCTTTATCTCCTGGAAATTCATATAAAACGGCGTGGGGTTTTCGACAATGAGCTGGTTACCCTGCGTGTGCCATGATAATTGCGTAGTGACATCCTCTGGTTTCCCGTTAATGCTCGCCGGGCGATAGAGGAGTTTAATTCGGGTTTTAATCGCGATCTGCAGCGTGTTTGTGTTTTCATTGCGCGCGGAAGAGGGAATAGATTTAATATTCAACCAGAACAGCGATTCACGATCGGCAGGTAAATTCCCCCCGGTTCTGATGATGCGCAGAACGTTGTCCTGCTTCGCATCAAGGCGGAACAGAGGTGGCGTAATCAGGAACGGCGCTTTCTCACGCGCGTTGTCTTCTGTTTCTACCCACGACTGCACCAGGTAGTCGAGGTTGTCCGGGTTGGCGATCCCAATAGACGACTCTTTTTTATTTTCCGGGTATACCACGCGCGTGCCGCCGATGGTAATTCCGGCGTGAGCGGCAGAGGTGATTAATAAAAATGAGGAGAGCAGAAGATATTTACGCATTGAGATACCGTAATTAAGAAGTAACAGATATTAGCCACTGGGGTAGCTAATATCTGTTTTATTAGTTGTAAACGATGGTGAAGGTGGATGCGGCATTCGCCAGCCCGGCAGTAATTGTGCCTCCGGTCTGGATATAGCGTGCACCGAACTCCAGATCGTTCGTTGTTGTCCCTGAGGTGAGGGTATACGCTGCGGAAGCCGTATATAAACTCAGTGGGTTTTCCGTTTTATCCAGCAGCTGAACACCTACGCCCGTTGCTGTACCCGTACCGGATGTCACAGCAAGGACATCGTTATTGCTGCTATCCGGTGTTCCACCGAAGGTCACCGAGGCGCTGGTGACCGTATCAGGACAATCTTTTAGCTGAATACTAAAGCGGGTTGTTGACGTCGTCGAACCACTTCCGGTAAATGCAGATTTAGCAACCTTACCTAATGAGACATTAAGTGGATTACTCAAGCTATTTACGACCGTGCATGCAGAGTCAATAATTTCACCTGTGAAATTAATTTGCCCTTCACCGCTGGATGCAAATGCAGAAACCGAAGCACACGCCATCCCGGCAGCGATGCCCGCAATAATAAATTTTTTCATTTTAATCCTCTGAATGAAAGTGTGACACTTCTGACATTAATCATCACGTGGCTGATTAATTCGGTGTGAACTATCGCTGAGAATTATTTTTCGCTCAATTTATCTTCAGACCACTTTTATCCTCAAAGCGTCTTCGCAGGCTTCCGGGAGAGGAAAATGATTACCCGGCAGGCATTTATCAGGGCTATAGTAACTGCAAAGAGCCGCAAGGAGAGATGTCGTGGATTATCGTAAAATTATCAAAGAGGTGGGGCGAGGAAAGAACCACGCCCGTGACCTGGATCAGGAAACGGCCCGTGCCCTGTACACCCATATGCTGAACGGCGATGTGCCCGATCTGGAGATGGGTGGGATCCTTATTGCGCTACGTATTAAAGGTGAAGGTGAAGCGGAGATGCGCGGCTTCTATGAAGCCATGCAGGCGCAAACGCTGCGCTTAACGCCGCCGGTGGCAAAACCGATGCCGATCGTCATTCCCAGCTATAACGGCGCGCGTAAGCAGGCGAATTTGACCCCGCTGCTGGCTATCTTATTGCACAAGCTGGGGTTTCTGGTGGTGGTGCACGGCGTAAGCGAAGATCCCACGCGCGTGCTGACCGAAACGATTTTCGGCATGGTAGGCATTGAGCCAACGCGTCATGCCGGCCAGGCGCAGGCGAAGCTGGATGGTCATCAACCGGTTTACATCCCGGTGGGAACACTTTGCCCGCCGCTGGAAAAGCAGCTCGATATGCGCTGGCGCATGGGCGTGCGTAACAGCGCGCATACCCTGGCGAAGCTGGCAACGCCGTTTGGCGAAGATAACGCCCTGCGCCTTTCCAGCGTTTCGCACCCGGAATACGTGGCGCGCGTGGGGCAATTTTTTGACGACATTGGCGGCAGAGCATTGTTGATGCACGGCACCGAAGGCGAGGTTTATGCCAACCCGCAGCGCTGCCCCCAGGTGATGCTGATTGATTCTGCGGGCACGCGCGCCATTCTTGAGCGTGGGGAAGAGAATAGCGGTGTGATATTGCCTGAGGCAAAAGATCCGCATACCACGGCACACTGGATTGAGCAGTGCCTTGCCGGGAATGTGCCTGTTCCGCATTCGATCAAGCTCCAGATGGCCTGTTGTTTGCTCGCCACAGGCGAAGCTGACTCGGTCGAAGCCGGGCTGAAGCGCGTTAATGATGCTTTTTAAATAAAAAAAAAGCCCGTCCAGTGGCGGACGGGCAAGCAAGGGTAACAACAACAGGGTCAATGAGGGTTGGAGCAGCTCACCAGAGGGTATGGCGAGGGTACAGCATTCATTCAGTCGATTATTTGTAGATAACCGCAGTACCGCTCAGCTTGTTATTGGTGTTCGCGGAGGTGATGCTGTATCCGCTTGCACCGGCAGCAGCGGCTTTCTCAGCCAGTTTGGCTTCCAGACCGTCCAGCGTGGTCGCGCCTTCTGCACTTACCACACCGATTTTATTCATATTTTGCGCCTGAGCAGATGAAACAGGCTCCGCAGCGAAAGCGCCGAAAGACAGAGCGGACAGGGCAACAGCAGCAACAGCATATTTGATGGTTTTCATAGTTAATCTCTCGCAGGTTATTCTGTTAGGGGGACGATGTTCCGTCGATGTGATAAGTATCACGGTTTTCCGCGGAAGATAAAATCGAAGAGAATTGACGTGGTTGCTCAAAAAAATTGAATGACAAATAACTTATTGAATATTAATAAATTCAGAGCAGCGCTTTACACTTCTTGTTGATGCGCTTTACAGAAGCGACATGAACGGCACGTTTTGCCACGCGTCTGGCTAAAATTCGTGAGCGTAAAGCAACGCGGTTACGCGGTGAGCTTACGTAAAGGAAAGTCAACGTAACTGGCTGTCTTTCGAACCTCTGCGATTATATCCTGAGTGTGATGAATTTTTTGAATCTTTATCCTGCTGGCAGCCGATGCAAAGCCGTACGCCAGGTATGGCTTTACGGCGTGCCTCCGGAATAGGTTCCCCACATTCCTCGCATTCGAATAAGCTTTCTCCGCGCGGAATTTCACCGCGAGCGCGCGCAACCGCATCTTCAATCGTACTGTTGATCTGTTCATTAACGGCGTCGTCATTTGCCCAACCGGAAGCCATGATGTCCTCCATCACCTGTTTAAGTTATACATTTCACTATGGGGTCAAAAAACGAACAGTCAAGGCGAGAGGGGAAGAGAACTGCATCCGTTGGGCAGATGCAGTCTGGTAGAAAAGGCAGGTTATTTATAGATGGTCGCTGTACCGTACATATGGTTATCTCCGCCAGCGGAGTTCACCACGAATCCTTTTGCACCCTCCTGGCGGGCTTTTTCAGCCAGTTTATCCTGCAGATCGTCAAGATTGCTTGCACGGCTTACCGAGACGGTGCCCGCGGGTCGCAGCTGGCTGGTGTCGGTACTCTGGGTCAGTGACTGAACGGCCATGGCGGAGAATGATGCGGTAGCCAGGACGCCGGCGATAACAGCAAGGGTCAGATACTTTTTCATAATCACATCCTCATGAGGAAACAACAGGTGATTCCCTATAAGTTTAGAAGCCGGACGAGTGTGACTTAGCGCAAATATTTGATGATGATCTGCTTATTTTTTGAACGATGTTAATTGACAATTCGTTGACAGATCATACACATAAAGGTGTTTGATTTATGTCGGTTTTTTAAGCGTCACAGAGAAAGATTTACCGTTGGGCCAGCAAAGGGTATCTTACGCCGCTGTTTAAAGGAGAATGCCATGACTTCCCAAAAGCCGGGATTGCACCCGCGAAATCGCCACCGCAGCCGCTACGACATGAATGCGTTATGCCTGAGCTGCCCTCCGCTGCGGGACTACATTGTTCAGACCCCTGCGGGTGAACCGTCGGTCAACTTTGCTGATCCGCTGGCGGTTAAAATGCTGAACAAAGCCCTGCTGGCGCATTTTTACGGTGTGGCTCACTGGGATATTCCGGAAGGTTTTCTCTGCCCGCCCGTGCCGGGCCGCGCTGATTACGTCCATCATCTTGCCGATCTCCTCGCAGACGATCGTGACGGAGCGGTTCCCGAGCAGGCCTCCGTTCTGGATATCGGTACCGGGGCGAACCTGATTTACCCGCTGATCGGCGCGCATGAATATCACTGGCGCTTTACCGGGAGCGAAATCGGTGCCGAGGCCTTTGCCAGCGCCCAGGCGATTATCAGCGCGAACCCCGGTTTAAGCCGCGTCATTCGCCTGCGCCGTCAGAAAGATGCGGCCTCGATTTTCAACGGCATTATTCACAAAAACGAAAGCTATGACGCGACGATGTGCAATCCGCCGTTCCATGATTCGGCAGCAGCGGCCCGCGCGGGAAGCGAGCGCAAGCGCCGCAACCTGGGCCAGGCCGAGGACGCCGCGCTGAACTTCGGCGGACAGCAGCAGGAGCTATGGTGTGAAGGTGGCGAAGTGGCGTTTATCCTGCGCATGATAGCGGAAAGCAAGCAGTTTGGCCGCCAGGTGAAGTGGTTCACGACGCTGGTCTCCCGGGGGGATAACCTGCCGCCGCTCTATCGCGCACTGACCGAAGCGGGCGCCGTAAAAGTGGTGAAAAAAGAGATGGCGCAAGGCCAGAAACAGAGCCGCTTTATCGCCTGGTCGTTTATGGACGATAACAAACGTCGCAAATAGCACTCCGTCGTAGGCCGGGTAAGGCGAAGGCGCCACCCGGCTCGGTTACAGCGTCGGCTTCTGCGGAGGGAGCTGCGAGGCGGGCGGCGGCAACACCTGATACGTCTGCACCGGCATCCGCACGTTCGCCAGATCGAAGTGTTTTTTCACCATGCTGTCGAGGGCAAAGCGCACCGTCCACTGCTTCAGCGGCTGCGTGGTGAACGACACGCGCAGGGTAAATGCCGTGTTCGTCAGCCCGACAATGCCGGCGAACGACGGCTCTCCAATCACCAGCCCGCGAATATCGTCCATCTGCATCAGCTCCTCTACCGCATCCCGCAGCGCCTGCTTCGCTTTGTCTGCATCCTCATGACGATCCACATCGTAGTTCGCCACCACGGAACCAATACCGCGCACGAAGTTGGCGAAGGTGGTGATCGAAGACCAGGGAATGATGTGGTACGCGCCGGTGTCCTGGCGCACGCCGACGGAGCGTATGGACATCCGCTCTACCGTGCCGGTTAACGGCCCAATCGTGACCAGATCCCCCGTGTTCATCCCGTTCTCAAACTGGATAAAGATGCCGGTAATAATATCCTTCACCAGCGTTTGCGAGCCGAAGGAGATCGCCAGCCCCAGCGCACCTGCCCCCGCCAGCAGCGGGGCGATGTTCACCCCGATTTCCGACAGCACAATCATGATGGTGATGGTGCTGATAATCACCGCCAGCGCGTTGCGGAATAAGGTTAACAGCGTTCTTGCCCGCGCGCTGGGCAGCGGCCTGCCGTGAATATCCGATACCAGGCGGTTCTCGATAAGGCTCGCCAGCAGCGTCCAGCCGACGGCGGAGAAGAACAGGATCAGGGCGATACGAATTAAAATATCGACGGTCTTTTCGCCTGCGCCGTTATGCAGCCAGTTCCAGAAATCAAACAGGCTCCACGCATTCAGGAGCAGCATAATCGCCACGCAGACGGTCAGAATGCGCGCCACCTTGAGCGATACCGACATCCAGCCGTTCACCCGTTTTTGCAGCTCAGGGTAATTGCGCTGAACCTGCGGTGACAAGGTAATGGTCTTCGATATCCAGCGCGACAGCAGGCCGGATACAAACGCCGCGATGCCGATAATCGCCAGGCTTTTGAAAGTGGCCCCCATCATAAATTTCAGGCTGTTTCCCGGATCGAACAGAGAGAAGAAGCACAGCACGATGAAATAGGCGCTTGCCAGCCAGTGCCACACCAGGGCGAACGCGCGAATAAAGAGGCTAAAGAACGAGAGGGAGCGATCGGCCAGATGCAGGAGGCTCTCAGTGATGGTCTTTTTATTGTGGAAGATAAGGTACAGCGACCAGACGGTAATGCAGAGCATGATAATCACGTTTGCCAGGGCGCCAAACTGGACGTTTACCTGGTTGGAGATGATCGGCACGGCAACCAGCAGGCCGTAGCCAATCAGCCCGCTGAGGACGCTCAGACGCAGCGCCCAGTATTTCGCGCTCTCATCGCGAATGGAGAAAGGACGCAGCGCCGGGACGTGCGGACAAAAGAGTAACCGCAGCAGCGCCTTGAAGAACTCAATCAGCGCAAAGGCATTCAGGAAAAGCGATTGCTGGAAGGCGATGGTTTTATTGCCTGCATTCAGCCTGTCGGCCAGCATTTGGCCTAAAAACAGCGTCAACGCCAGCAGCAGTAAATCGATGATAAACGCTGAGGCGATCATCAACGGCAGATGGAGCCAGCTGCTTTTCTCCTGATTCTTCCTGCGCCCCCATTGCCCCATTTTACGGTACAGCGGCCACGCGCACAGGCGTACCAGCCAGTAAAAAAGAAATACCGCGCCCGCCAGCATCAGGAACTGCGTGGCAGCGGCGGTAAACGTGTGTGGGTTAAAGGGCTTATGCGGTGAGCCAATCAGGTTGCGATAGAGCTGGGCAAAGCGCGAGGAGAGCGCTTCACCATAGTGGCGGCTCACGTCGGTGACGTTTTCCAGCACCGTTTTTTGCTCCTCCGCCTGCACTGGGGTGAGGGTGGGCGCCTGCTCCTGCGGCGGCGTGGCGGCAACTTTTCGCAGCTGGCCGATGAGCTCCTGCCGGGAGGTGTCGTTCTCAAGGACGTCGGCAAGGGCGCCGTAGGCAGCTTTTTTCTGTTCGGCATCGGGCTCGGGTGGCGGCGTGCTGTTCGTCGTCGCGGCCGTTCCGGTGGTGACGCCGGGGATCGCGACGGCGAACGATGGCGCACTAAACAGGCTAATCAACAGCAACAGGATCCACGGCACGGCGTCCTCCGGTGAAAATGTCGAACAAAATGATAAGTATAGAAGTCGGGGCGCGGCGGGGGATTTTTGGGAACAATCTGGCGTAAAAAAGCCGGGCATGCCCGGCTTAGCGTGAAGCGATGGATCAGGAGACGTGCTGCAGGAACTCCTGCAGGCGCTGGCTCGGCGGGTTCGCAATCAATTCCTGCGGGTTACCGTCTTCGGCGATACGGCCTTTATCAATAAAGATCAGGCGGGAAGCCACTTTCTCAGCAAAGCCGATTTCGTGGGTCACGATAACCATCGTCATCCCTTCTTCTGCCAGATCCTGCATGACTTTCAGCACCTCGTGACGCAGCTCCGGGTCAAGGGCTGAGGTTGGCTCATCGAACAGCATCATTTTCGGTTTCACCGCCAGCGCGCGGGCGATAGCCACACGCTGCTGTTGGCCGCCGGACAGCTCGGAAGGGTAGTGGTGCGCACGTTCCGCCAGGCCCACTTTCGCCAGCAGATCTTTTGCCAGCGCTTCCGCCGCCGCTTTGCTGGCACCGCGCACGCGCAGCGGGCCAAACATCACGTTTTCCAGCGCCGTCAGGTGCGGGAACAGGTAGAACTGCTGGAACACCATGCCCGCTTCCTGACGAATCAGACGCTCATCCACTTTCGGATCGTTCACTTTCAGACCGTCGACGATCAGATCGCCGCTGGTGATTTCTTCCAGCTTGTTGATGCAGCGCAGCAGCGTCGACTTACCGGAGCCGGACGGCCCGATAATGACCACCACTTCACCCTGCTTAATGTTCAAATCAATATTGTGCAGCACCTGGGTTGGGCCAAAGTGCTTGGAAACGTTTTTAAATTCAATCACAGGATTTTCATCCTTCTTTCAAGACGACGCAGAACGAAGCTCAGAACCAGAGTAATGATCAGGTAGACAACGGCTACCGCACTCCAGATTTCCAGCGCGCGGAAGTTGCCAGCGATGATCTCCTGTCCCTGACGGGTCAGCTCCGCTACGCCGATAACGATGAACAGCGACGTATCTTTAATGCTGATGATCCACTGGTTACCGAGCGGCGGCAGCATGCGGCGCAGCGCCAGCGGCAGAATAACGTGGCGGATCGTTTCGCGACGAGAAAGACCCAATGCCAGACCGGCTTCACTGAAACCTTTATGAATCGACAGGACCGCACCACGGGTGATTTCCGCAATGTAGGCCCCTGAGTTGATCATAATGGTGA
This sequence comes from Enterobacter sp. FW301-JW81, assembly GCF_058788735.1. Taxonomy (NCBI): domain Bacteria; kingdom Pseudomonadati; phylum Pseudomonadota; class Gammaproteobacteria; order Enterobacterales; family Enterobacteriaceae; genus Enterobacter; species Enterobacter sp. FW301-JW81. The sequence goes on from NZ_JBYTBA010000001.1 coordinate 64,892, forward strand.
CGACGGCTGCGCTGAACGGGTCGATGCGCAGGTCATTGAAGGCCATTGGCAGGGCGAAGTAGATGAACATGACCTGCACGACAATAGGAGTGCCGCGGATCACTTCGATGAAAACCAGTGCGATGTGGTTTGCGATCCAGCCGCCGTAGGTGCGGGCGAAACCGGCGACAAGACCGATAATCAACCCACCAACCAGACCCAGGACCGAAATCCACAGGGTCATTTTAGCGCCTTCAAGCAAGAGTGGAATGGCAGGCCAGATGGCGCTCCAGTCAAACTGCATGATAATTTCCTGTTACTGTTACCGTGTTTCAAAAATAGCAGGGGCGAAAGGTCGCCCCCGAGTGAACGTCATTTTTACGTCTTATTATTTAGGCTCGGTGCCGAACCATTTTTTGTAGATTTCGTTATAGGTGCCGTTCTCTTTCAGCGTTTTCAGCGCGCCGTTAACTTTTGTGCGCAGATCGTCGCTGCCTTTCGGGAACGCGATACCGTACTGCTGTGCTTCCAGAGACTCGCCCACGGCCTTGAACTTGCCATTGCCCGCCGTTTTGATGAAGTACAGGATGTTAGGCGTGTCGTGCAGAACAGCGTCAGCACGGTTGGTGCCGAGTTCCATGTACGCGTTGTCGATGTTCGGGAACTGGCGCAGGTCTTTAGTTTTGATATTTGCTTTTGCGTAATCAACGGAACCGGTGCCGCTCTTCACCGCAACCACTTTGCCGTCGAGATCTTTCACGCTTTTTACGTCGTTATTATCGGCTTTGACCATGACCAGCAGGCCGCTTTTATAGTAGCCGTCAGAGAAGTCGATCGCTTTTTTACGTTCATCAGTGATGGTGATACCCGCCAGCGCCAGATCCACGTTTTTGGTTTGCAGTGCCGGGATGATGCCGCTGAAGTCCATTGGCTTCAGGGTGTAATCCAGTTTGAGTTCTTTTGCGACAGCGGCCCACAGATCCACATCAAAACCAACGTATTTATCACCCTGTTTGAATTCAAACGGAACGAACGCCGTGTCGGTCGCCACAACCAGTTTGTCGGCAGCCTGAGAGGACACCGCAAAAGCCAGGGTAAGTGCAGCCAGTGAAACTTTTAATACAGACTTCATAGCATTTCCTTTTATATCCACGGGGCGATCCCCTGCGAGAACAGGTGGCACAATGAAAAAATCGTGCCAACTTTACAAGCTATTGTTTTGCAAAGGGGATGATGTCATGCATTGCACAATAAATGGGGCAATGAGGTTTTATTGCACCAAAGTGGAGCACTGTTTTGGTGCGCTTCGTTTGGGGCAACTGACGGAGAGACATTTAGCGGAAATTCTGACGAAAAAACAATCTTTCGTTAACGGTTGTGTGAGGTGATTATTACAATTTCTTCACTTTTGCACTGTCTCAGGCAAAAAGCGTGCACTATAGATGTGCAAAACCCTCACCGGAGGGCGAGGGTTTAATAGAAAATTCGTATGAATTATTCGATGTTAGATTCGATAAACCACAGGAACTGATCCAGGTCGCGAGACGCGGCGGTGAAAATGTCTGCGGTATCTTCGTCTTTGGCTTCGCCGATCGCTTTGCGCACGTCATTGGCCACAATCGCGTAGCGGTCCGCCAGCTCTTTCAGGTGATCCTGAACGGTATGGATATCCAGCGGATAACTCTTCAGAGGCGTTTTGCTGTTGATTACCTGCGTGGTACCCAGCGCGACGCCGCCTAGCTGAACGGCACGTTCAGCCATCGTATCAAGGTGGGTAACCAGTGCTGTGCGGAAGCCATCCAGCATTTCATGAACGGCAATAAAGTTTGCACCGCGCATATTCCAGTGGGCCTGTTTGGTGATCAGCGAAAGATCGATGAACTGGATCACCTGGCGATTCAGCAACTCAATGGTCGCCTTTTTGTCGCTATCCGATACATCGTTACGGGTATAAAGCAGATTAGACGCTTTCGTTTTCACCAGTTTAGCGGTACTCATAATCTCATATCCTCTTGATGTTTATGTCCCAGGTAATTACGGAACTAAGTATAGCACCGGATTTTTTCTCTGCGGTCTGGCTGTGCCTATCGGTTTAATAGCGAAAAGGAGGTTGAGGATATAATCTATTGAAACTAATGGTGATTTTATAAATTGATACAGATCAATCTTAATTGCTGGATGGGCAAGTCACCGCGGAGGGATATTTCGTGAATATGACAATGTGTGTAAGAAATTATAATGCCTTTCATTCTGGCCTTTATTCTGCATGGCCTGGAAGCCATGCAGAATATATGGCCTTAGCTGATATCTACCTTCTCAACTTTAGGTTCAGGGCGCATGGTGAGCGTCGAGCCCATTGATGCGGCGATAATTGAGCAGAGCGCCAGCGTCTGGGTCAGCGTCAGGGTTTCGCCGAGAAACACCATCCCCGAAATTGCGGCAAGGGCAGGCTCCATGCTCATCAGCGTGCCAAAAATGCGGGTCGGCAGGCGCGTCAGGGCAATCATTTCCAGAGAGTAGGGGAGTGCGGTGGAGAGAATCGCGACCGCCAGCCCGACGGGCATAACGGACCACTGCCAGATTGATTCCGTCGCCTGCGCCATGCCGATGGGCACAAAGACGATAGCGGCGATGAGTGAACCTAACGCGACCGTCGCCGGTCCATGCTCTTCCCCTGCGCGCTGGCCTGTTAATATATAGATAGCCCAGCACGCACCTGCACCCAGCGCCAGCGCTGCGCCTGTGAGATCGATCTCAGAGACGTTCTGGCCCAGCGGGAGTAAGAACCATAAGCCCAGCACGGCTAATATGACCCAGATAAAATCAACCGGACGTCGTGAGGAGAAAAGCGCCACGGCCAGTGGGCCGGTAAACTCCAGCGCGACGGCAATCCCCAGCGGTATTGTCTGAATGGAGAGGTAGAACAGATAGTTCATCGCCCCAAGGGAGAGCCCATAAAACAGCAGAGGCAGACGCTGCTCCTTTTTAAAGCGCAGACGCCAGGGTTTGAAAATGACCACCAGTATTGCCGTGCCCAGCACGATACGCAGGGCGGTGACCCCAGGCGCGCCAACCAGCGGGAAAAGCGATTTTGCCAGCGAAGCACCGCTTTGAATGGACAACATGGCAATGAGTATGACGGCTACCGGCAACCAGACCGACGACGTGCGGGATAACCCAGGCATCCTTTCTCCTGTCAGCTTATGTCAAATGAAGTAAAGGTTGCAGTGTAAAGGAAATAAGCGGCAACGGTTGAGGCGCTGTTGAAAAAAAGCCTCGTGAAATCCGTAAAATGGTTAAGCGCTGGTGGATTTATCGCCTGATAGATTAGGAATAATCTGGATGAATGTAACGGCGCGTGCGCGCACTATGCGCATTTAGTAGTGAAAATTGCATGTGATTTGAAAGAGATAGCTGACGCTGGAAACGTTCTGTTACAGGAAAGGTTTCATTAGACATCACGAATCACAAAGAGTTTCGCAAATTTTTTTGATATATTTAAAGCTTACGGACTTACTTGAAGCACATTTGAGGTGGTTATGAAAAAAATTGCATGTCTTTCAGCACTGGCCGCTGTACTGGCTGTTTCCGCAGGTACCGCTGTAGCTGCTACTTCTACTGTTACTGGTGGTTACGCTCAGAGCGACTATCAGGGCGTGATGAACAAAGCTAACGGTTTCAACCTGAAGTATCGCTACGAGCAGGATAACAACCCACTGGGCGTGATCGGTTCTTTCACCTACACCGAGAAAGATCGTTCTGAAAACGGCGCATACAACAAAGGCCAGTACTACGGTATCACTGCTGGTCCAGCTTACCGTCTGAATGACTGGGCAAGCATCTACGGTGTTGTAGGTGTTGGCTACGGTAAATTCCAGCAGACCGAAAACGAAGGTCTGAACCGCACTGCAAGCAACAGCGACTATGGCTTCTCCTATGGCGCAGGCCTGCAGTTCAACCCAATCCAGGACGTTGCTCTGGACTTCTCTTATGAGCAGAGCCGTATCCGCAACGTTGACGTTGGCACCTGGATCGCGGGCGTAGGTTACCGTTTCTAATCACTTCGGTGAGCCTATAAAAAATCCGCCCAATGTGGCGGATTTTTTTTGTGGAAGACAAAAGCAAAACGGCAACCCAAGGTTGCCGTTTTTAGTGTTTGTTCCCTCTCCCCGTGGGAGAGGGCCAGGGTGAGGGCATCAGGCCGCACGAGTCGGCAGAGTTTACTTACTCTTAATATCAAACATATCCGTACCCAGATGGTTGTAGTCAACTTTCTGTAACTTGAAGTTGGTAACGTACACTGGGGGCGCTTTCTTGTTTGAGACAAACGGGTAAGCACTTTTTATCTGCTCGGCCTTAATCCCCGTCCACTGCGAGAAGAACTGCAGGAAATCATTAGCTGAACGACGCGCTTTAATAACGCGATGCGTTTTATCGTCACTCGACAGCACCATAAACGGCACCTGGAAGTTCTGCTGGAACTTGTCATCGTGCGCCAGATACTGCACCTCTTTACCGCGCTCTTTGAACGCCAGCCCGTGATCCGAGAAATAGACCATGGAGAAGCTTTCGCCCGTGTTGCGTAACTGTTCGTACAGCTTGCTGAGCAGGTCGTCTGTTTGCGTCATGGTGTAGAGATAGCACGAGGTCTCTTTAGACTGAACGAACTCCGCATACTTCCCGCCAGTTCGGTCGCAGGCCTGCGGGTGTGACCCCATCAGGTGCAGGACAATCAGCTGAGGCTGGGTGCGCGGGGTGGCGAACACCTGTGCCGTCATTTTCAGCAGCGCTTCGTCTTTGGTATTTTTGTCCGCTTCAAAGTCGCCGCTCTTCAGGAACTGCACTTCGTCAGCACGCTTAGCGATGCTGGCGATGGCCGTATCGTATTCGCCAATCTGCCCCTGATTGGAGAACCACCATGTCTGATAACCCGCGCGGTTTGCCAGGGTCACAAAATTATCCTGATACTGCGGTTTGCCATCCACCACGCGGTTAAGCGTCAGGCCGAGCGATTTCTGCGTCGAGCCGCTGGCCGCGACATAATCGGTAAACAGGGTGCCTTTAACCGTGTTGGCAAACGGGGTGTTATCCCAGTGTCCGCCAAACGCCCCCATCGCATCGCGACGTGCGCTTTCGCCAATCACCACCACATAGGTGTGGTATTTCGGCTTCACGGCCAGCACGTTCCAGGTGTCTTTCATATTGGAAAGCTCAGCCATACGCGCCTGTTCGTCGAGCACCTCTTTATTATTTACAACGACGTCTTTCACGAAGCGGAAAACCGGATAGCCGATATTGATGAGCCTTAACTTACCGTCCCAGGGAATATTCTGGATGGGGGCGACAAACGCCACGGCAATGCTGAACACCAGACAGAGTATTTCGATCTTGCCCCAGGGTTTTTTCTCGCCCGACTGACGGCGGATGGCGATAACGCCCAACGCGAAGATAAAGAGCCCGACCACGTAGCTGTACCACGGGAAAATAGTCAGGATCTCCGTCGACTCTTCCATATTGGTCGAGTGCAGCGCCAGCAGGGTATTAAAGTTTGGCGAGCCGTATGCCTGACCAAACGGGAAATAGAGCGCAGCAACCAGCGAACAGATCCCGATTACTGCTTTTTGCACGCGCGGTGCGGCTCGCCAGAGCACATGAAGCACGCAGGTGAAAGCCACCGCGTAGAGCAGACTAAAGGGGTAACCCAGCGAAAAGTTAATCAGCAATGACTGCAAAAAGTAAAAACCCGTCCACGGGCTTAAGGCCCGACTGCGGGTTACAACGGTATCTATCAGGGTTAAATTCATAGGTCACTATCATGGATGAAAACGCCATGTGCTCACCCTGGCGTCAAGGGTCATAACCTGCCTGACAGTGCGTGGAGAGGGAATAGGGTCCGCTTCAGCGAGCCGCAAATTGTGCAGGGCTGCAAGAAGATAGTGCGAGCGGTAAATAATATCAACAGTTGCTAAGCAGATGTTTTGCGAAGGGGACTGCAAATCCGTAAAAAAGATCGGGAATAAGGCGGCTGGAAGCCAGTTTACAGCGAGATTGTGACGGGAAAATGACGCGGCGTACCGCAACGCCGCTTAGTGGGAAGGTTTGTCGTCCTGATGCGGTTTGTTGTTAAACATATCGCACAGCATGTTCAACAGCATCAAGCGCACTTTAAAGGGAGAGTGGGTAAACACGGTCATACACCTCTTGAATTCGTTCATAAGACCTCCTGATTTTTGATCCCTTCGATCCGTGAAGGGTGACTGCATTACATACAGATATAGCACAGGCTATATTGTATAGCTATGGCTATTTCGTTAATTTTTTGTGCTTGCAGAGCTATGGTTTACAATGTGCGCTCTCGATACCGGGCGCTGGAAGCGTCACCCCACTGAGGAAGTACAATGAACCGTCGCGCAGGTAAGCCAACAATGAGGAAAACGACGCAACTGGTGAATGTTGAAGAACATGTCGAAGGTTTTCGCCAGGTCCGTGAAGCGCACCGGCGTGAACTGATTGATGATTATGTTGAGCTCATTTCCGATCTGATCCGTGAGGTCGGGGAAGCGCGTCAGGTCGATATGGCCGCCAGGCTGGGGGTTTCGCAACCGACTGTCGCTAAAATGTTAAAACGTCTGGCCTCGGTGGGCTTAATTGAAATGATCCCCTGGCGCGGTGTCTTTCTGACGCCAGAAGGGGAGAAGCTCGCGCAGGAGAGCCGCGAGCGCCATCAGCTTGTCGAGAATTTTTTACTGGTGCTGGGCGTCAGCCCGGAGATCGCCCGCCGGGATGCGGAAGGAATGGAGCACCACGTCAGTGAAGAGACGCTGGTGAAGTTTCGTGAATTTACGCTTAAGTATGGTCCCTCCGCTGAATGAAAATCCCTGGACTGCAGGCTCTGGCCCGCGATCGTTTCTTCCATCTCTTATTACTCATTGGCGCAGCATTAAGCCTCTTTGTGCCGTTTGCACCGCGCGCCTGGCCTGCCGCCATTGACTGGCGCACCATCATTACCCTGAGCGGCTTAATGATGCTCACCAAAGGGGTCGAGCTGAGCGGCTATTTTGACGTGCTGGGACGTAAAATGGTGCGCCGCTTTGCCACCGAGCGCAGGCTGTCGCTGTTTATGGTGTTCTCCGCCGCGGTGCTGTCGACGTTTCTGACCAACGATGTGGCGCTGTTTATCATCGTGCCCCTCACGCTCACACTGCGTAAGCTTTGCGAGATCCCGGTCAGCCGCTTGATCATCTTTGAAGCGCTGGCCGTCAACGCCGGCTCGCTGTTAACGCCTATCGGCAACCCGCAAAATATCCTTCTCTGGGGACGTTCCGGGCTGTCGTTCGCCGCCTTTACCTGGCAGATGGCCCCTCTGGCGCTGGTGATGATGCTGTCGCTGCTGGCGGTCTGCTGGTTTGCGTTTCCGGATAAAAAACTGCAGTACCACAGCGGAACAACCGGCCCGCAGTGGCAACCTCGCCTGGTCTGGAGCTGCCTTGGGTTATACATCGTCTTTCTGTTCGCGCTGGAGCTGAAGTATGAGCTGGCGGGCGTCCTGCTCGTTGCGGCGGGGTTTGTCGTGCTGGCGCGCCGCGTGCTGGTGAGCGTGGACTGGACGCTTCTGCTGGTCTTTATGGCGATGTTTATTGATGTGCATCTTCTTATCCAGCTTCCGGTGCTGCAAAACGTGCTGCACAGCGTCAGCACGCTGTCTCAGCCGGGGCTGTGGCTGACGGCGATTGGCCTGTCCCAGATTATCAGCAACGTGCCTTCCACCATTCTGCTGCTCAACTATGTTCCGCCGGACACGCTGCTGGCCTGGGCCGTTAACATCGGCGGGTTTGGGCTGCTGCCCGGTTCGCTGGCAAACCTCATTGCCCTGCGCATGGCTAACGACCGTCGCATCTGGTGGCGCTTCCATCTCTGGTCGATCCCGATGCTGTTATGGGCCGCGGCGATCGGTTTCGGAATATTCCTTCTCATATAGTGCGCAATTTGTCAGTTTTTCCTGGCAAACGTATAGCAACGTCCTAGCTTTAGTGAACGGCATAGTGTGATGCCGCTCACTGACAGGACCGTTGCTGACCTATGGCTGAAGATCAAAATCCGCCTGCTGACGAGCAGGACAAAAACAATAATGAGCGTAAGCGCCCGGGCAAAAAACCATTAATTATCCTCGGCATTGTCGTGGTGGTAATGGTCGTCGTGGCGCTGGTCTGGTGGTTTTTAACCCGTAACGAAGAGACGACTGACGACGCCTTTACCGACGGCGACGTGGTGACCATCGCCCCCAAAACGGCAGGCTACGTCACCGAGCTGCGCGTGCGCGATAACCAGCGCGTGAAAAAGGGCGATCTGCTGGTGGTCATCGATCCGCGAGATACTACCGCACAGCGCGATCAGGCGCAGGCCCAGCTTGGGCTGGCCATCGCGCAGCTGCACCAGGCCCAGGCGCAGCTGGCGCTCTCAAAAGTCCAGTATCCCGCACAGCGTGACGAAGCCAAAGCGCAGGTGCTGAAAGCGCAGGCCGATCTGGCGAACGCCCAGGCAGAGTACCGTCGCCAGCGCGGCGTGGACCCGCGCGCAACCACCCAGCAAAGTATTGATTCCGCGAACGCACAGCTGCGTAGCGCACAGGCGGGGCTGGCCAGCGCCCAGGCGCAGCTGGAAGTGGCAGAGCAGGTACAGCTGCAAATCCGCCAGCAGGAAACCAACGTTGAAGCGCGCGAGCGTCAGGTCGATCAGGCTAAAGCCCAGCTGGAAACCGCCAATCTTAACCTCTCCTATACCGAAGTCCGCGCCCCGTTCGACGGCGTCGTCACCAAACGCAACGTGCAGCCCGGCACGCTGGTGCAGGCGGGAACGGCGCTGTTCTCGCTGGTTTCTCCAAACGTGTGGGTGGTGGCGAACTTTAAAGAGTCGCAGCTTGAGCGCATGAAGCCGGGTGATAAGGTCACCGTGTCCGTTGACGCATGGCCGGATATGGAGCTTGAGGGCCACGTAGACAGTATCCAGCAGGGCAGCGGTTCGCGCTTCTCCGCCTTCCCGGCAGAAAATGCCACCGGCAACTTCGTTAAAATTGTGCAGCGCGTGCCGGTCAAAATCGTCATTGATAAAGGCCTGGATCCCAACAAACCGCTGCCGCTGGGGTTGTCGGTGGCACCGAAGGTGACGGTGGAATGACGGATCACAGCCACGACAGCTGGAAGCCCGCCAGCAATCCGTGGGCGGTGGCGATTGTCGTCACCCTGGCGGTGTTTATGGAGATCCTCGACACCACCATCGTCAACGTGGCGCTGCCCCACGTGGCGGGTTCGCTCTCGTCCAGCTATGACGAATCCACCTGGGTGTTAACCAGCTATCTGGTCGCGAACGGCATCGTGCTGCCCATCTCGGCGTTTCTGAGCCGGGTGTTCGGCCGCAAGCAGTTCTTCCTGATCTGCATCGTCATGTTCACCGTCTGCTCGTTCCTGTGCGGGATCGCCACCGAGCTGTGGCAGATCATTCTGTTCCGCGTGATGCAGGGTTTTTTTGGCGGCGGACTTCAGCCCACGCAGCAGTCGGTCTTACTCGATTACTTTAAGCCGGAAGACAGGGGCAAAGCCTTTGGGCTGTCGTCCATCGCCATCATCGTTGCGCCAGTGCTTGGCCCGACGCTGGGCGGCTGGATTACGGATAACTACTCCTGGCGCTGGGTGTTCTTTATCAATATCCCGGTGGGGATTGTGACGGTGCTGGCGATCTACCAGCTGCTGGAAGATCCGCCGTGGGAGAGCAAATCAAAAGAGAAGCTGACCATCGACTGGACGGGGATCGGCCTGATCGCGCTGGGGCTGGGCTGCCTGCAGGTGATGCTTGACCGCGGGGAAGATGAAGACTGGTTCTACTCGAACTTTATTCGTACTTTCGCCGTGTTGACGCTTGTCGGCATTATCGGCGCCATCTACTGGCTGGTGTATGCCAAAAAGCCGGTGGTGGATTTGCACTGCATGAAGGACCGCAACTTCGCCGTCTCCAGCCTGCTGATGGCCGGGATGGCGATGATTTTGTACGGCAGCTCGGTGGTGATCCCGCAGCTGGCGCAGCAGGATTTGGGCTACACCGCCACCTGGTCCGGGCTGGTGCTGTCGCCCGGGGCGGTGCTGATCGTCTTAACTATCCCGCTGGTATTGAAGCTGATGCCGGTGGTGCAGACGCGCTGGATTATTGCCTTTGGCTTTACCTGTCTGGCGGTGTCGTTCTTCTGGTCGCGCACGCTGACCCCGGATATTGACTTCGAAACCCTGGTGCTGTTCCGCAGCGCCCAGTCGATAGGGCTGGGGTTCCTGTTTGTGCCGCTGACCACCATTGCCTTTATTTCGATTCCAAGGCGGCTGAACGCCGATGCCGCAGCGCTGTTCACCATGTTCCGTAACGTTGCGGGTTCGGTTGGGATTTCGCTGTCGACGGCGGCGATTACCGAGCGCTCGCAGGCGCACAGCGCGCACCTTGCGTACCACGCCTCGCCGTTTAACGAGCAGTTTCAGCAGGCGATACGCGAAAGCGCCCAGGCAATCCAGAACTTCACCACCCAGGTAGGGGACCCCACCGGGATTGCCACCGGACGTATGTACCAGACCATGATTGAGCAGTCGCGCTTCCTGGCCTACATCGACGTCTTCACCATTCTGAGCGCGGTGGCCTTGCTATTGATTCCGTTTTGTTTGTTGCTCTCGCCGGTTAAGAGCGAGGGGAGTGCAGGAGCACACTGATGATACACAGACGTTTACACCCTCTGATGATAATGATGCTGCTGGCGGGATGCGCCGTCGGGCCGGACTACCAGCAGCCCGCGCCGCCCGCCGTTACGCACTGGAACGATAAGGGCGACAGCGCGGTGAAATCACAAACCACCACCGCCGCGACCAACCCGCGCTGGTGGAAAACCTTCGGCTCGCCGCAGCTCGACAGCCTGGTTGAGCGCGCCATTGCCGGAAACCTGACGCTGCAGCAAACGGTGCTGCGCATCGCGGGAGCGCGTGAACAGATTAACCAGGCAGGCGGGGCGTTTTACCCGTCGGTGAACGGCAATCTGCAGGCGACGCGCCAGCAGCTCGGCCTGGAAGGGGAGCTGAAATCCCACGGCGTATACGACCAGGTGGATAGTATCGATCCTAATTTGAAAGGCGCGCTGGGGCCGCTGACGCAGCCGATTAACCTTTACCAGGGCAGCTTCGACGCCCAGTGGGAAATCGACCTGTGGGGCAAGGTGCGCCGGCAGGTGGAGGCGGCAGAAGCGCAGCAGAAGGCGGCGATAGAGCAGCGTAACGACGCCCTGGTGTCGCTGGAAGCGGAAGTGGCGCGCGCGTGGCTGCAGCTGCGCGGGGCACAGAGCATTATCGCCACGCTGAATACCCAGATAAAAAGCGCCCAGCAGACGCTGGATCTGACCGAAAGCCGTCAGCGCGGCGGGCTGTCTCCGCAGATGGACGTGGAAAATGCCCGGGCGCAGCTGGGCAATCTCGAAGCACAGCTGCCGCAGTACCAGGCACAGGAGCGGCAGGCGATGAACGGCCTGGCGATCCTGCTCGGCAAACCGCCGGGCGCGCTGGATGCGGAATTGCAAAGCGTGCAGCCGATGCCAGCCCTGCCGGATATCGTGCAAACGGGCATTCCGTCGACGCTGGCGCGCCGCCGACCTGACGTGCGCGAAGCGGAGGCGAATCTGCATGCCGCCACGGCGCAAATCGGCGTTTCGGTGGCGGAGCTGTTCCCGAGTTTTACCCTTTCCGGGCAGTTTGGCCTGCGAAACAGCGAAACCAACTGGCTCACCGACTGGAGCAGCCACTTCTACAGCTTTGGCCCGCAGGTCTCTATTCCCATCTTCCAGGGCGGACGACTGGTCTCCAGCGTGAAGGTCGCGCGGGCGCAGCAGGGGGCGGCGGTGCTGGACTATCGCCAGACGGTGCTGACAGCGCTCGGCGATGTCGAAAACGCGCTGGTGAGCTATCGCACCGACCAGCAGCGTGAAGCGGGCCTCGCGAAGACCATCGACGCGCTGCAAAACGCCTTTGACCTGGCGAGCGACAGCTACCGACAGGGCATCGCCAGCTTTATCGACGTGCTGGACGCCCAGCGGCAGCTCGCGCAGGCCGAGCAGCAGCGCGCGCAGGCTCAGGTGCAAAGCGCGCTCGACCTGGTCGCGCTCTATAAAGCGCTCGGCGGCGGCTGGGAGCCGTATCAGCAGGTGCAGTTACCGGACTACAGCGTCTTTGGCGAGGCCCCGCGCGGATAAATTTTCAGAGGATTGGGCAAGAAACGGACAGGAACGCCACATTCGCGATGGCTGAGCGGCGGGTATAACTAACAGACACCCAATCGACATGCGAGGAAAGCGTTATGCGTTATCAAAAACTGGGCAATACCGGACTGTTTGTTTCTGAACTGTGCCTCGGCACCATGACGTTCGGCGGTGAAGGCGGCATGTGGGGCAAGATTGGCCAGCTCCAGCAAAATGAAGCCGAGCAGCTGGTGGGCCGCGCGCTGGACGCGGGCATCAACTTTATCGACACTGCCGACGTCTACTCGGAAGGCCGTTCGGAGGCGATCCTCGGGCAGGCGCTGAAAAACCTGAACGTTCCGCGCGAAAACGTGGTGGTCGCCACTAAGGTGTTCGGCGAAACGGGTACCGCAGGGGTGAACTCGCGCGGCAGCTCGCGCTATCACATTATCAGCAGCGTAAAGGAGAGCCTGCGCCGCCTGCAGCTCGATCATATCGATCTCTACCAGCTTCACGGTTTTGACCCCGCCACGCCGATCGAAGAGACGCTTTATGCCCTGGATAACCTGGTGCAGCACGGCCACGTGCGCTACATCGGCGTTTCGAACTGGGCGGCGTGGCAGATTGCCAAAGCGCTTGGTATTTCTGAACGCCTCGGGCTGGCGCGTTTCGCATCGCTCCAGGCGTATTACACCATCGCCGGACGCGATCTTGAGCGCGAGCTGGTGCCGATGATGCAGAGCGAAGGCGTCGGGCTGATGGTCTGGAGCCCGCTGGCGGGCGGTCTGCTGAGCGGAAAATATAGCCGCGACGGGCAGGGTGAAGCCGGTAGTCGCCGTCTGGAGTTTGACTTCCCGCCGGTGGATAAAGCGCGCGCCTTCGACTGCGTGGACGTGATGCGCACCATTGCCGAGCAGAAAGGCGTCTCCGTGGCGCAAATCGCGCTGGCGTGGCTGCTGCACCAGAAAGCGGTGACCAGCGTCATTATCGGTGCCAAACGTATCGATCAGCTGGACGACAATATCGCCGCGACCGGGATCCGCTTGAGCGAAGACGAGCTTAAACAGCTTGATGCGGTCAGCGCGCTGCCGCGCGAATATCCGGGCTGGATGCTGGAGCGGCAAGGGGAATATCGCCGCAATCAAATAACACAACAGAGTATTTAATTCGCTTTGATATCCGGAACTGCTTTGTGGTTCCGGTTTATCATCTTTAGATTTAGTTTTACCATTGTTTTTATCTTATTTGTAATAGATAAAAATTCTTTGTTTTGTCGCATACCTGAATAATACTGGCATCATTTCCCTGAGTCACACTCTTTATCTGTACCATCCGCATTAAGAATTGCAGGATGTTTTTTTATATATTGAATGGAAAGTTTCTTAGCTTTTTCAATTTCCAATCCTTTTAATTTATCCATGATTTTTTCCCGTGAAATATCAGCCTCTTTAAAACCATTGTGAAATGCCACTGAGAACCAAGCATAGGCTTTGACATAATTTTTGGATAGTTCATCCGTCCCATCAGAATATAATATCCCTAAGTTATTTTGTGCTACCGAATATCCTTGGCAAACGGAAATATTCAATAACTTAAAAGCCTTTTCTTTATCAACAGGGAGATTACCCAATCCTTTTGCATAAAATAGAGCAAGTGAATTCCTGGCACTCATTGATCCAAGGGTTGCTGCTTTATTGTACCATGTTGCAGCCTGTACATCATCTCTCGGAACACCCAATCCATAATTATAAAGATATCCTAGATTATACATAGCAACTGGATTATTAGATTTTGCCGCAATCATAAATAGTTTTCTCGCCTGATCATAATCGAGCTCTCCACCTTTGGCCTCTATTAATAGAATGCCTAAATTTATCTGTGCGTTTGTAAAGCCTTGTTTGGCTGCTTTAGAATAATAATTTCTTGCCAGTTTGAGGTCTTTAATTCCGGCCCAACCATTTTCATAGAAAAGTCCAAGATTAAATTGTGCTGGTGCATAGTTTTGTTGTGCTGCCTTATTATACCAATAGATCGCCTTTTTGTAATCCTGAGTCGAGCCATTACCATAAATAAGCCCTAGATCAGTTTGCGCTTTCGCATCACCCAGCTCTGCTAGCTTTGTTAGGTTTGTAATTTCATTATTCTTATTTTTTGCTTTTAAATACCCACTTACATAATAAGATGCAAAACCAATTACTACAGTTACTATAAAGATTATTGCAGGTATATTCTTTCTCATTTTATATACACTCTCTTGGTTGTTAATAATTAGTGCTACTGCTTTTGCTTATAGGAAGAAAGAACATCGACAAGGAGGCTTTTACGACATTCCAGACAGCGAAAGCGCGGATAATCTGTACGATGTTTACGAACGCAATGTGCTTGTCCACAAAATCGACAGGGGACTATGCTCGTGCCCATCAGAAATCTTGGCAAATAAGGTCTTCTACACCAAACTCATCAAAAGGTTAGAGGCATGACCATGGCCTAATAAATATTGGTATACAAGACCCCTAATTGATCGAATCATATCTATAACTTTTTAGCTTGATTTTTTCACTTTCAAATTCAAAAACAAAAATCTCCTGTACAATTCTTTTTGAATATTCTGAAAAGTATATTAATGCGATTTCATTATTTGAAAATAAACCATGCGTGACCTTCTCTATTTTTAATGTGGATTTCTTATAATCCCCAAGATGCTTTCTCTTGCTTCGAACATTATGCTGATGAATTTCTTTTCAGAAGTTTATTTCTGAAAGTTATGTGATGTAATTTTATATATATCACTATATTTTTCTGCTTGGTATAAATCACGAAATACTCCAACCTGCAACCTGGCCGGCTCTATGTCTACCGGAGAACAACCGCACATTAAAAATAAAGCTAAAAAAATAATTTTTTTCATATTATCTCTTGTCAATTTACTAAGAGTTCTTGCCACGTTTTACATGTCAGGGTCATAACCGAAGCGTCAGCACCGACATCGATACCGACTGATTCAGTTGATGATTCTGGATTATCGACATCAACTCCATAAGAATATGCAAGATATCCTACAGCACCACCTCCAGCAGTTACACCTACTGAATTGTTAACTCCTGATGTAGGTAAAGACCTGGTTTCAGAATATGTAATTGCTGCATTCAACCCACCGCCAATTCCTGCATGTCCACATGCTGTTGCATAAAAGCAAATATCAGACAACATCTCACCTTTCTTGGCACCGGTAAGCCACCGCTTATTCTCCATGCTGATGGCGCCAACCCACAGTCCTCCTTCGGCCGGCGCTGACTATCATAGCGGTAATGTCGAATCAATTCACCGCTCATGCACGTCGCCTCCGGCGGGGATAAACCTCCTGCTTTATTAGTTGCCGTGTTCATCGTGGTGATAACGGTAATGGTAACGGGTGTCGTGCGCGATGCGGTTATAAATGGTGCCGCCGATTTTCCGCTCATAGTTGCCCCTTAAAATCCCTGTTTCCTTTTTTGTTTGTCAGTAACAATCACGGGTATACATCATTTTTCGGATATTTTTTGAATGCCCTTGCACTGAGGGATATTTTCTGGTGCTATGTTTGGGTCAAAGTTAAGATCGTGTAAAGCCAAAGAACAGCACCCAGGAATAAGTGGAAATAATTCCGGTAATTCTTTACTCATTGCCTTCTCACAGGCGAATCCTTCTTCTCTGCCGTTAATAGTTATAGAAGGGTCAGCACCATTTTCGAGTAGAAATTTTGCAAAATTAACATTTCGTTTCCATATAGAAACACCCAGAGGAGTCCCCCCCACCGCTGGATATGTTTTATTAATATTTGCTCCTCGTGATAGTAAAAATTCAGCAATATCTTGGTGTGCTTTAGTGCCGTAATAAGCTGCAACTATTAATGGTGTATTCTGATATCTGCCAGTAGCTCCATTAACGTCTGTTTTCGCTACATCAACAAGAAAATGCACTGCTTCGGCATTGGCTCGCCCTATAGCTTTGCTTAAAGCTTCATCTCTACTCGGTAGAGTAATATTTCTGCATTGTTTGACATCATCATATTTACACGATGGTTCATTCAAACACTTCTCACAATGAAACCATATATTTTTTAACTCATCTATATCTTCTGGGAAACTAGACACCGTACTTAAAGAGTGGTTTTTTTCAAAAATATCATTAAACGCACCACATCCGTAAAGTAACGGAATTAAAAAAAACAATACTATTGATTTTAATAACATTGTTCCCTCCTGCATTATCTGGGATTGGCGACTCTATAATATGCTTTATTATGATAATCAGGATCAATATCCTCTCTCAGTTCAAACTTTAAGAAATCTAACATTTCCAGTTCTCTATAATTATATAAAGCCCCTTTTTGTGCTGATGTAAATGCTGAATCGCCAAAACTACTTACTGCAAACTCATATCCACTTGCCATACCGTTACAAACAGGACGATACAATTTATGCAGTCCTGTCAAATCATTTTTGCATGCAAGTTTCATATCAGCACCAAGATTCGCGTCACAAATAGCCTTATTACTTCCCAATGTTCCGTAACACGTATCGTGATTTCCACAAGCAGGTAAGAAATCAGCAGCCCCCAAAGAATCAGGAACAAAACTGTCTGTACTCGCATCACCACAACCATATCCCCACGGATGCCCGTCGGGGCGCATTCCTTCCAACCCTAAAGGATCTATATTATTGATTGGGTCTAAAGGATATCTGTAAGGATTCCATCCTCCCTTCAGCCCAATCGGATCCTGCGTAATATACCGTCCCTGCTGCGGGTCGTAATACCGGTGACGGTTATAATACAGCCCCGTTTCTTCATCGTACTGCTGCCCCGGCAGGCGGATGAGCTGCGCCAGATCATGCGGGTTTGTCTCACGGAGCATATTACCCCACGCGTCATATTCTGCTTCCCATTCAGTGGCTCCCTCATGGCTGACCAGCGCCAGCGGCAGTCCCCGGTGGTCGCAGTGGTAAAGATGGATTTTCCTCCGCGGCGTGTATTCCGGCTCCATCTGGTTTTGTATCTGCTCCGGCGTCAGCCCGCACTGTGCCAGCCATGCCCGGTTTGCATCGCTGAGTTTCCCGCGCTGAAGCTCCGCTTCCAGGTTATCCACCATCGCCACCAGTTCCGGCGGGAAGGACACGTTCGCCTCCTGCTGGAACTTTTCTGCCAGCGTGCGGCGTGCGGCTTTCGCCAGTTCAGCACACGGTGTTTCCACCCGGACAAGCGGCGTGAAGCTGCCCGGCATATATATCGTCTGAATACGCTGCGTGTCCGTCTGCGTGGTGACCAGCCTGTCACCGTCCCAGCCGTACCACGTGACTTCCGGCGAATGACCTTTCTCTCCGGCCCATACCCGTTTACCGACGCGGCGCCCCAGCGGGTCGTACAGGTAGCGGCTTTCCTTCAGCGCGACACCCTGCTGTTCACGGCGGTAGTACACCAGCCGGTGCTGATTATCGTAGTGATAGTGGTGACTGTGGCTGCCGCCGTCGCGGATGCGGCGTTCATCCTTTTCCGTCAGCCTGCCGTGTTCGTCATAATGGTAAAAGAACTGGCCGTCTTCACTGATACGGTTATCCCGCCATATCGCGGGAAGCGCCGGGTACTGCTCCCGGTCTGCCAGCCGGTTACCTGCCGGGTCGGTGACGTATCGCCGGCGCTGGTCGTGATGCCGGGCGCTGATGAGACGACCTGCATCGTCATAATGGTACATTTCCTGATGTGTACCACGGATGCGGATAAGCTGGCCGCTGTCGTCATAGCCGTACTCCCGGTTCAGCTGCGGGTTGCTGACGGTCTGGCTCAGCAGCTGCCCGGCCGGGCTGTAGGCCGTATTCTGTTCACTGACGCCAAAGGTTCGCAGTATCTCCCGGTGCAGCCGGTCGCGGGTGAAATCGACCAGCGGCGCGTCGCCGAGCTTCACCCCGGCGATATAGCCGGAGCCGTAAGTGAGCCACTCCACCGGCGACAGATTATCGGGGGTGGTCCGGGTCGCCAGCCCCTTCGGATAATCGTGTCCGGTGACGTGCTGCCACAGCAGTTCCCTCGTTTCGGGATGCTGTACCGTCTGACGTTCGCAGTTCATCCGTCCCTGTTTATCGTACTCATACTGCACGGCGACGCGGTGCCTGTCGCTGAGGTGGCTGATTTCCGTCAGCCATCCGCGTTCGTTGTACTGCCACTGCTCTGCCGGTTCATCGTTTATGGTGCGATGCGTCAGGCGGTCCGATTCATCGTAGTGCCACAGGATGACGAGGCTTTCATCCTCGCTGCGGACAAGCTGCCCGGTGATGCTGTAGTGGTAACATTGTGTTCTGCCGTCGAAGCCCGTCTCCCGCGTCAGTCTGTCCAGCAGGTCGTAAGTAAAGGTGGTGCAGGCCCCGTTCTCATTGACCAGCCGGGTGACGCGCCCGGCGGCATCGTATTCCATCTTCCGGGTCAGGCCGCCTTCGGTGGTACTGACCGGATGGCCGGCCACGTCGTACTCTGTTGTCTGCCTGCTGCCGTCCGGATGAATGACGGCGGTGAGGTCGCCCGCCACGCTGTATTCATAGCGGGTCTCATGACCCGGCGCATTGCGCAGGCGGATAAGCCTGCCCCGTTCATCATAGGTGCGGTACTGGCTGAGGCCTTCTTCCCGGTGAAGGGCGGTTACCTGCCCGAACCGGTTGTATTCATAGCGGGTCTGGTAGCCGGAGCAGTCGGTCAGGGCCAGCAGCTGCCCGTAGCGGCTCCAGGTCATGTGTTTTTTGCTGCCGGAGGCATCTTCAGTGGCAGAAGGCAGTTCGCTGAGCGGGCTGTCATAAAAATAGCGGGTCATATCGCCGCGGCGGGACATTTCCTGCGTTAGTCTGCCCTGACTGTCAAACTCCTGCCGACTGCGCAGACCATCAGTGTCGGTGGTGGAGACGAGCTGGCGCTGGTCGTTGTAGCTGAACCGCACCGACCTGCCGTCAGGCGTGACAATTTCCGTCACATTCCCGGAACCGATATTCAGCCGGTATTCGGTTTTACGCCCGGCGGCATCGGTCATCGCCACCAGGCGGCCTGCGTGGTCAAATTCCCGCGTCACCGTACTGCCGTCGGCTTTTTCTTCCCGAACAACCCGCTTTAATCCACCTTCGCCTTCGGTGTGGAGCACCTCGCGGCGGTTCAGGCTGTCGGTAATAATGACGGCGTTTTTCTCATACTCGTAGCGATAGCTCAGCCCCTCCGGGTTATGCTGCGCCACCACCCGGCCGGAGGCGTCATAGCTGTAGGTGGTCTGCGGGCGTCCTGCGTGCCGGTGCGCCGTCATCCGCCCCGGATGCTTATCGTCATAAGTAAAACTGCGCACCCGGGTATCACCGCGGTCGTATACCGCTGACAGCTCGCCACGCGGAGTGTAGGTATAGCGGGCCAGCGGCAGCGCGGGAAGGTTATCCGGGTATTCCGGGTCGTGCGTCAGCCACACCGCCTCCAGGCGAATGCCGCTGTCTGCGCCGTAGCCGGAGACCGGCATCGTCTGTTGATACTCCGGCACCCTGACGCCGGAAGCGGTCGCCTGCTGACGCGCTGCCTCTGCCCGCTGCGCCTGCGTGGTCAGCACCAGCCGGAAACGCCTGCCTGCGCCGTCGGTGACGGCAGTGATGTTGCCGGCGAGTTCCCCGACCGCGTCGCGGTGAAGCGTAAGCCTGCGCCCGAAGCGGTCGGCCAGCCCGGTCAGCACCCGGTATGGCGGTAGCGGCGCGGGAAGGACTTCCCCTGCGTCAGGGACACGTTCAGACCAGCCGAGTATCCACCACGGCCCCTGCGCGCTGTTCGTCGCCAGGTAAAGGTGCTGACTTAACCGCAGGTCTTCCGGCAGGGTCTGCCACAGCACGTGCAGCGGATTACTCTCGTGCAGCCTGACCACGCCGCCCCGGGCCAGCCAGAGGGACTCGCTGCGGCTGAAGGCCGTCTCGCCGGGAAACAGCGGCTCAAAGTGAATGCTGCGTCCGCCGCTGTCATTAATAACCAGTTCATCATCGCGAAGCTGTAAACGGATGTCGAAGGGGGCTTTCCAGCCGGGGCCGAACAGGCCCACCGGTGCGGGAGTTCTGGTCCGGTAACTGCTGTATGAGCGGGAAAGGATAAACGGCAGCGGTCCCGGCAGGGCGGTATCGGTCTCGCCGGGCAGGACCTTGGCCCCCAGCAGCGGGTTCACCGGGTTGCCTGAGGTTCTGCCGCCGGGACACACCGAGCAGGCCACGCCGGTGGGGGCACCTATCATCACCCCCATGGAGCCCTGCACAATCGGGCCACCGAACTTTGTCATATCCCCCATCCGGGCCGCCGGTTTTCCGCTCATGTTCAGTTCCTTCTGTTAATGGATTTTTATGCTCTGGTTCGGTAATAATTTCACTGCTCCGGCGTATCCGGTGGATTTTTTGCCGCCCCGCAGTTCCAGTTAACCACCGGCCCGTCGCCGCTGATGGCCAGTGCCCCCTGAAAGTTAATCGCCGTACCGTTCAGGAAGATACTGCCGTCCCGTGTCAGTACCAGTCTGGCCTGACCGCAAACCAGCTCAAGATGTTCCCCGGCGCTGTAAACCGCCACTTTCCCTGCGCTTTCCCTGCGCGTTTTGCCCACCGAGAAGGTGACGCTCTCGCCCACGCTGACGTCATACCCTTTACCGACCAGCAGGGATTTCTGAATGCCAACCTGTGAGGACTGCACCAGCGCCACGGAGGTATTCATCACCCCGCCCACGGTGGTCTGACAGGCCACACCAACCGACAGCGCACGTACAATGCCTACCGTTTCTGCCTGATTCAGCCCGACGGTGACCGACTGATTCTGTCCGACGATTTCCTGCTGGTTCTGCATCACCGTCTGCATTTGATTCTGTTTAACGGTGATCGCCTGGTTAGCGCCGACCGTTTCGGTGTGGTTCACCTTCACATCGGTGGTGCGGTTGTTCAGCACTTCGGTATCCATGTTCTTCTGCGCATGGATATAGACCTGCTCGTTACCCGTCGCATCGTCAAACCGCAGCTCATTAAACCCGTCGCCTTTGTAGGTCTTCGAGCGGATGGTCATCTGCGTTTTCGTTCCCGGCAGTTTTCCCGGCGAGCGGTTGTCTTCGTGGTAGGTACGGCCCATCACGATGGGCTGGTCCGGATCGCCGTTAAGAAAATCGACAATCACCTCCTGGCCCACACGGGGAATGGCGAGGTTGCCGAATCCGGTTCCGGCCCATGCCTGGGATACCCGTATCCAGCAGGAACTGTCCTCCGTTCCGCCGTGATAACGGTCCCACAAAAACTTCACCCGTATCCGGCCATGCTCGTCACAGAAGATTTCCTCGCCCGCCGGGCCGGTGACCACCGCGCTCTGCGGGCCATCCACTCTGGGTTTCTGCATCAGACGCTTGCGCCAGGTGCGTTCCGCCGGTATGACGTGAAAACCGCAGGTGAGGGTGGTGCCCTCTCCCTGACTGCCGTGCTGCGCCTGCGGCTGGAGGCCCGTCAGCGTGCTGCTCACCACCTGCCACTCCCGGTTAAGGCCGGGCGTCGGGTGCCCTGTCAGGGTAAAGCGGGTGCCCGGCCACAGTCTTGCAGAATTACTGACGCAGGAGGCGGTTTCAGCACTGCTGCGCAGGGCTTCCATTTTATAGCGGGTGAAATCCCGGCCATGCTGTTCGTCCTTGAAACGTCCCGGATAGTCAAAAATCTCGTACTGCGACAGCTGACCGTTCAGGTTGTCAGCTTCATGAGCATAAATACCCGGCCAGTCGGGAACCTTAAAGGTGTAGTCCTGGCTCTGTACGGAAGAGGGGCTGACGGTGGCGGCATAGCGGAATGTGCTGATGCATTCCGTGGTCACTTCCGTGGTGGTATTCGGATTAAACGGGAGGGAGTCAGGCAGTGAGTGCAACCCGGCAACATCATCACACAGTGTCAGGGTTGCTTCCGCACTCCCGGAGGACGGTTTGTCAAAAAAGAAGATACCCTCTTCAACCCACAGCCGGGAGAGGAACGCGAGGTCGGACTCGCCGTACTGCACGCAGAACTCCCGGGCCGGATGGTTTTCATAAAACCAGGGCTTCCATCCGGTGACGCCGTTTTCCCTGAGCAGGGTGTCGGAGATGGCTTTAATATCCTGCTGCTGGAAGATGCGAAAATTCTGGCGCAGGGCGCAGCGCCAGAGGGGAGGATGAATGACAAAACGGTACTGCATCTGCCAGCCATTATTTTCTTTCATCCCGAAGGTGGCAACGACGCCACTGACACAGCGCAGTACCTGTTGTCCCTGCCAGACGGTAAGGGTGGCCTTTTTTTCGAGAAGCTCGTCTGCGGCCAGGCGGAAAAAGTCGCTGGTGACATCCACCTCAAGGACAAACGGGGAGGAGTAGCTCTCCTTCAGGCTGAAACTGACCACGGCAAACGTGCCGGGCTCCTGACCTTCCACGTCCAGCGTAAAGCGCAGCCCCTTCAGTGACATAGTGGCATCTCCGTCATTTAAACGGGGCTAACTTTAGCGCTGATGACATACAGGAAACAGGGATAATCCGGATAAAAGCGAAAACCAGGAATTTATAAAGGTATGAATAACCAATAAATATTAATCACATCAACTCATAGAGGTTATGTATGTCTATCAGCACTTTCTTAGCAGGCCTCAATATGCTAACGAGTTGACAATGACATAAATATTTTCTGTCTGTCTCACAAAAAACGATCCTCCTCTTTGATCGTCTTTTCATCTTTGCCTATATGACTAGTCATTAAACTTTAAATGACTAGTCATATGGAGGGGGAACATGAACAATCAGCTGCCGGCCAACTTTTTATGGGGCAACTCGGTATCCAGCATGCAAACGGAAGGGGCCTGGAATGAGGGCGGGAAGGGGATGTCGGTGTATGACATACGGGAGGCCGGGGAGAATATCTCCGACTGGAAAGTCGCCACCGACTCCTACCACCGCTACCGGGAAGATTTCGATCTGATGCAGGATCTGGGCATGAACTGCTACCGCTTTCAGATCTCGTGGAGCCGCGTCTGCCCGCAGGGTGACGGCGCGTTCAACGACGAGGGCATCGCGTTTTATGACCGTTTTATCGACGATCTGATTGCCCGCGGCATTGAGCCGATGATCTGCCTCTACCACTTCGATATGCCGCTGGCGCTGGCGCAGGAGTACAACGGCTTCAATGACCGCCGGGTAATGGACGCCTTTATCCGCTACGGCAAAAAGATGATCGACTGCTATGGCGACCGCGTGAAGTACTGGCTGACCTTCAACGAGCAGAACATCTTCCATATGCCGGAAGCGTTCCGCATTTCCGGCTACATGAAAGGCGAGAAAACCCTGCGCGAGCTGTACGAGTTGCAGCACCATACGATGGTGGCGCACATGGCGCTGACCGAGTATCTGCACCAGACTAAGCCGGGCCAGCTGATGGGCGGCATGCTGGCGCACCAGCTGATTTACCCGGCCACCTGCAAACCGCGCGATATCTTCTGCGCCCAGCAGTATGACGAGTTCCTCAACCAGAACCTGCTGCGCGTCTTCGCAGGCCAGGGCTACAGCCCGGCGGTGATGGCGGTGGTGGAGCAGGAAGGCTTTGGCGATATCTACCGCGCTGAGGACCTGGCGCTGTTCGCCCGTACAAAAAACGACTATATGGCCTTCAGCTATTACGCCAGTAAAACGCTGGACAGCGATGCGATCCCGGAGGGCACGCCGGTGAACTATTACCTGCTGCACGGCGAGAAAAATAACCCATACCTGAAGGCCACCGAGTGGAACTGGCAGATCGATCCGCTCGGTTTTCGCACCATCATTACCCGCTACGCCAACGACTGGCGCCTGCCGGTATTCCCGATTGAAAACGGCATTGGGGTGATTGAATCCTGGGACGGTATAAATCCGATTGAGGATACCTACCGCATCGACTACCACCGGGCGCATATCGAGGCGATGAAAGCGGCAATGTTCGAAGATGGAGCAGAGGTGATCGGCTACCTCGGCTGGGGCCTGATCGACATTCTCAGCTCCCAGGGCGACATGCGTAAGCGCTACGGCGTGGTCTATGTCAACCGTGAAAACCACGACCTGAAAGACCTGAAGCGCGTGCCGAAGAAGAGCTACGCGTGGTTAAAACAGGTTATCCATACCAACGGACGCGAGATGTAAGCCGTACGCTGCCGGGCCGTTTTTGTGACTGATTGATGGGAACTATCCGCTATGTCTGAAGCAAAAATAACACCGCATATGCAGTCCTTTGTCGACAAATTTGTAGAGTTCTCGGCGCGCCTGGCAAACCAGGTGCACCTGCGCTCCCTGCGCGACGCCTTCGCCACGGTGATGCCCATTTTCATCCTCGCCGGTCTGGCGGTGCTGGTGAACAACGTGGTGTTTCCGTGGATTTTTCACGGTGACACGCTGGCGCACTTCAAGGTGTGGGGCGAGGCGATTATCAACGGCACGCTGAACATCGCCGCGCTGCTGCTGGCCCCGATGATTGCCTGGTCGCTGGCGCGCAACAAAGATTTCGACAATCCGGTCTCGGCAGTGGTTATCGCCGTCAGCAGCTTTATTATTATGATGCCGATGCGCCTGCAGATTACGCCCGTCGGCGGCAATACCGCGGTGAACGTCACCCAGGTGCTGACGTTCGCCAATATCGGCTCCACCGGGATTTTTGCCGGCGTGCTGATTGGCCTGCTCTCCACGGAAGTGTTTATTGCCATTTCGCGGCTGAAGCGGTTGCACATTTCGCTCGGTGAAAACGTGCCGCCGGCGGTGAGCAAATCCTTTACCGCGCTGATCCCGACCATCCTCACGTTATCCCTGTTCGCGATGCTGGCGGCCGTACTGGCAAACGTGCTGCATACGGATCTGATCCATCTCATTACGACCTTTATCCAGCAGCCCCTGCGGCTGATCAACACCAGCCTGCCGGGGACGATCTTCATCTATAGCTTCGGTAACTTCCTGTTCACGCTAGGGATTCATCAGTCGGTGGTGAACAGCGTGGTGCTGGAGCCGTTCCTGCTGATCAACACCAACGAGAACATGCTGGCTTTTGCCAACGGACAGCCGATCCCGCACATCATCAACAACATCTTCGTGCCGACGTTTGGCATGGTGGGCGGCACGGGCAGCACTATCTCACTGCTGATCGCCATCTTTATCTTCTCCCGACAAAAGTCGGCGAAGCAGGTGGCGCGTCTGTCGCTGGCGCCGGGTCTGTTCAACATCAACGAGCCGGTGATTTTCGGTTTGCCGATTGTGTTTAACCTGCCGCTGATGATCCCGTTCGTGCTGCTGCCCGCCATCGGCATTTACTTCGCCTGGCTCTGCACCACGCTGGGGTTAATGTCGCGCTGCGTGGTGATGATCCCGTGGACCACGCCGCCAATTCTGAGCGCCTGGCTGGCCACGGCGGGGGACTGGCGGGCGGTGGTGGTGCAGTTGGCAATCATTGTTTTTGGTGTATTCTTCTACCTGCCTTTCCTCAAGATTGCCGAGAGAGTGGCGTTAAAAAACAGCGGGATAGAAAACTAACAGAAAGGAAGGACGATGGCGGCGAAGTACATCACCATAGCGCGGGAAATTAAGAAACGCATCATCAGCCAGCAGTACGCCGCCAACGAACCGTTGCCGGACCAGTTTGCGCTGGCGGCGGAGTTCAACGCCAGCCGGATGACCATTCAGCAGGCCATGCGCCAGCTGATTGTCGAAGGCCTGGTCTACACCCGCCAGGGGCAGGGGACGTTCATCCGCAAAAATTTTCTCCAGCTCTCGCAGTGGGATCTCTCCGGCAGCGACTACTTTGGCGCGACTAAAACCTGGGAACACCTGGGCAAGGTAACCAGCCAGGTAGTCCATTTTGAGCTGCGCTTCCCGAACGAGAAAGAACAGGCGTCGCTGATGATTAACGCCGATGCGCCCGTCTATGACTTTATCCGTCTGCGTCTGCTCAACGGCGAACCCATGTCGCTGGATTCCACGGTGATGCCGATGAATCTGGTGCCCGGCCTGACGAAAAGCCATCTTGAAGGTTCGGTGTTCCAGTATCTCCAGGAGAAGCTGGGGCTGAAAATTATGGGGTCGTACCGGGTGGTGCGGGCGTTAAAGCCGAATGCGCTGGACATGCAGCATCTGGTCTGTGCAGAGAGCGACCCGGTGCTGGAGGTCGAGCAGGTGATCTATCTGGAGGATGGCACACCGCTGGAGTATGCCCACTGTCACTATCGTTACGACCACGGCGGGATCGTGATCGTGAATAACGGATAATCAGGTTTTCAGGCGCACGACTCGAAATAGCTGTCCGTGTCTTTTATGTAAAGATCGTTCTGACACAGATGCTGGATTTGACCAGGCTTCAATGTAAAGCGGATTTTTTGAAGCCAGGAGCGTTTTATTTTGCTGGTATTGTCGCGAGATAATCCATAGTCATGGATTATCTCATGAACAAAACGAATACTCTGTGCAGAAACATAAACTGGTGTTTTGGTGAGCTGAATCAGTTTGCTGATCCAAATATCATCCGCGCGAGGACAGACCTTAATAAAATCCTCGTTAAAATGGAAATACTCCGGAATCATATTTTTCTTGAGCACAACGCCACCGAGACCAGTGATGATATAGTTTTGCTCAACAACTTTTGGCACGGTGATAAGCGGAAAATTACGATAGGTATCAAGAAGTTCTTTCTTCTTCTTTACTGTTTCACGCACGCGCGCAGCAACCACATATTCCTGATTGTGGCGGTAGAAATCATCCAGCAGGGTTTCTGCCCAAATTTCGTTATAGATAGCGTCATCGTCGGCATAAATCAGAATATCGTCGTTGGTTGCCTCTTGTAGCGCCGGGAACAGTTTACGATAAGGCCCGGTGTTTTTAACCCATTTAAAAACCAGGGTTGTACCCGTCTGGCGAATTTTCTGCGCCCATTCAGGTTCTTCAGTGATGCCTTCGTCACTGAGATAAGGTGTGCTGGAGACCCACACAACAATTAGATCGACCTTCTTACTCTGGTTCGCCAGTGACCATACTGTTTGCGAACAGAGATAAAGGCGCGATTTTGTTGTTGTTAAGTTAATGCTGATCATCGAACTAAGTGTGCTCCAGGAAATAAAAAAGACCCTATAAATACAGATAAAACTGATTTTATAAGTAGGCGCATCATAGCACTTAGAGGATCAGATGTAACCCCGCTGACTTAGCAGA
Source organism: Enterobacter sp. FW301-JW81 (assembly GCF_058788735.1). Classification (NCBI taxonomy): domain Bacteria; kingdom Pseudomonadati; phylum Pseudomonadota; class Gammaproteobacteria; order Enterobacterales; family Enterobacteriaceae; genus Enterobacter; species Enterobacter sp. FW301-JW81. The sequence goes on from NZ_JBYTBA010000001.1 coordinate 92,338, forward strand.
AAATGGCAAGAATGGGACTTACGGCAATAATTGCTGTTCCGAAAGGATGAGCGTGGTGGGGATTGCGAGTAATAAGACCCCGATGATTTGGGGTCTTTTAAGATACTTTAATGCTTCAGAATGATCAGTTCAAACGCACCGGCATACCGGAGCGGTTCTGCACAGCCTGATCGACAATCGCCGTTTCCACGTCTGGCTGAGAGGTTACAGCCTGCACCGCGCTGTTCAGCGTAACTGGTACGACTTCGTTGTTGTTGATCTGATCTTCGCTGGTAGACAGCGGGTTGTGCACTTCGATGTAGCGGCTGCCGTCTGGCTCAGACGTCGCTTTCACCGGTTCGTTGATGAACTGCACACGCGTACCGACCGGCACGTTTTCGAACAGGAACTTGATGTCTTCGTTACGCAGACGCACGCAGCCGTGGCTCACGCGCAGGCCGATACCGAAGTTGGCGTTGGTACCGTGAATGGCGTACAGACGGCCAATGTAGAGCGCGTACAGACCCATTGGGTTATCCGGGCCTGCCGGCACAACGGCTGGCAGCGGTTCGCCTGCAGCGATGTATTCCGCGTGCATTTTGGCCGTCGGCGTCCAGGTTGGGCCCGCTTTCTTACGCTCAACTTTGGTGGTCCAGTTCATTGGGGTGTCTTTACCCAACTGGCCGATACCGATTGGCAGCACGATAACGGTGTTGGTGCCTTTCGGATAGTAATACAGACGCATTTCCGCGCTGTTAATCACGATACCTTCGTGAACGGTATCCGGCAGGATCAGCTGCTGAGGAATATTCAGCACGGTACCCGCTTTCGGCAGATACGGGTCTACGCCCGGGTTCGCTTCCAGCATGTTAGACAGGCCCAGCTGGTACTGCGCAGCGAAATACTCGAGTGGCTGAGAGTTACCTTCCGGAACGGTGACCACCTGGTTTTGTCCCACCAGACGGCTACCGTCGGTCGGCAGCGGATACGTCACCGCAGAAGCGGTCTTACAAAAACCTACTACGGCTAACGCCGCCGCAAAAAGCGTTGTTAATTTCATGTTCATGTTGTGCGAGGTATCTAAGCCATTCAGGCGATGAGTTGATAAGTCTGAATCTGTGATGGGAGCGCATTATATGTGCATTCCCGCTAACAGGGAATTCAGATGTGTACGAAATCACATTTTTTTCGATTTTGTTAAAGTTTAGTGGATTGCCGCAACACGGGATCTCAATTCGGAATTGTGGCATAATGCCGTGTTTATCACACTTTTCGCAGGAATCTCCCCGTGTTAGTTACCAGCAACGTCACTATGCAGTTTGGCAGTAAGCCGCTGTTCGAAAACATTTCCGTCAAATTTGGCGGCGGCAACCGTTACGGCCTCATTGGTGCCAACGGTAGCGGTAAATCCACCTTTATGAAGATCCTCGGCGGTGACCTGGAGCCGACGCTCGGCAACGTTTCGCTCGATCCTAACGAGCGCATCGGTAAGCTGCGTCAGGATCAGTTCGCCTTCGAAGAATTCACCGTACTTGATACGGTGATCATGGGGCACGCGGAGCTGTGGGAAGTAAAGCAGGAGCGCGATCGCATTTACGCCCTGGCTGAAATGAGCGAAGAAGACGGCTATAAAGTGGCCGATCTGGAAACGCAGTACGGCGAGATGGACGGTTACTCTGCGGAAGCGCGCGCGGGCGAGCTGCTGCTGGGCGTAGGCATTCCCGTTGAACAGCATTACGGCCCGATGAGCGAAGTTGCGCCAGGCTGGAAGCTGCGTGTCCTGCTGGCGCAGGCGCTGTTCTCTAACCCGGACATTCTGCTGCTCGATGAACCGACGAACAACCTGGACATCGACACCATCCGCTGGCTGGAGCAGACGTTGAACGATCGCGACAGCACCATGATCATCATTTCGCACGACCGTCACTTCCTGAACATGGTCTGTACGCACATGGCGGATCTGGACTACGGCGAGCTGCGCGTTTACCCGGGCAACTACGACGAATACATGACGGCGGCCACCCAGGCGCGCGAGCGTCTGCTGGCCGACAACGCCAAGAAGAAAGCACAGATTGCTGACCTGCAGTCCTTCGTCAGCCGCTTCAGCGCCAACGCCTCTAAATCGCGTCAGGCGACCTCGCGCGCCCGTCAGATTGACAAGATCAAGCTCGACGAAGTTAAAGCCTCCAGCCGTCAGAACCCGTTCATCCGCTTCGAGCAGGACAAGAAACTGTTCCGTAACGCGCTGGAAGTGGAAGCCCTGGCAAAAGGTTTTGAGAACGGCCCGCTGTTTAAAAAATTCAACCTGCTGCTGGAAGTGGGCGAGAAGATTGCCATTCTGGGCGCCAACGGCGTGGGTAAATCCACCATGCTGAAAACCCTGGTGGGCGAACTGCAGCCGGACAACGGCACCGTGAAGTGGTCTGAAAACGCGCAGATCGGTTACTACGCGCAGGATCACGAGTATGAGTTCGAAAACGATCTGACGGTGTTCGACTGGATGAGCCAGTGGAAGCAGGAAGGCGACGACGAGCAGGCGGTGCGCAGCATCCTGGGCCGTCTGCTGTTCAGCCAGGACGACATCAAAAAGCCAGCTAAAGTACTCTCCGGTGGTGAAAAAGGCCGCATGCTGTTCGGCAAGCTGATGATGGAAAAACCAAACATCCTGGTGATGGACGAACCGACTAACCACCTGGATATGGAATCCATCGAATCGCTGAACATGGCGCTGGAGATGTACCAGGGCACCCTGATCTTCGTCTCTCACGACCGTGAGTTCGTTAGCTCGCTGGCAACCCGCGTGATCGAAATTACGCCTGAGCGCGTGGTGGACTTCACCGGTAACTACGAAGATTACCTGCGCAGCAAAGGTATCGAGAACTAAAAAAAAGCCGGGTGGCGGCTTCGCCTTACCCGGCCTACGTTCTTTTCCCTCTCCCCGTGGGAGAGGGTTAGGGTGAGGGCATCAGGCTGCACTACAGCACCCACTCGCTCCCTTCAATCCCATTCACCAGCAGCTTACGTTTTTCCCCCGCCGGTAACGACACCTTCAGCACTTTCCACGCCGGACGATAATCCCCGCGCGCGTTGACCTTCAGGTTAATGGTTGCGCCGTCGCACACCATTTCCCAGTCCACCCACAGCGCATTGCCGTTCTGGTAGCCCCAGCTTTCTCCGTCATCTTCAAACAGCATGCCAGAGGTAGTCCCGACGCCCTTCACCGGGAACAGCTTCAGCTCGCGGGTGTCGTCTTTTTCTGCGGATACGTGGGTGATACGCTCGCTGAGCGGCAGGCCGGCACCGGCGCGCACCAGCAGCGGCAGTTTTTCCAGCGGCGCGTCGAGAACAATCGACTGGCCGCCCGCATACCACGCGTGGGTGTAAAAATCGTACCAGCCGGTTTCGTTATCCGGCAGCCAGACGCGGCGCTCGCGCTGCCCGGCTTCGACGACGCTGGCGACCAGCAGATCGCGGCCCAGCAGGAAGTCATCGCACTCCTCAAACGTCTGCGCATCGTGCTCGTGGTCGAGGAAGGTCGGGCGCAGCATCGGCTCGTCGTCGGCGTGCGCCTGCCAGAGCAGGGTGTAGAGATACGGCAGCAGGCGGTAGCGCAGCTCAATCGCACCGCGAATGGCTGGCGTGACGCCCGGATACATCCACGGCTCATTCACCGTGCAATCATCATTCCACGAGTGAATGGTAAAGCGCGGATGCATCACGCCGTTCTGCACCCAGCGCACGAACAGCTCGGCGTCCGGCTTGTCGCCGGAGAAACCGCCCACGTCGTGACCGACGTTGAACAGCCCGGACAGGCTCATGCCCAGCCCCATGCGGATGTTATAGCGCAGAGTCTGCCAGCTGGTGCGGTTATCACCGCTCCAGGTCTGAACGTAGCGCTGCATCCCGGCGCAGCCGGAGCGGGAGATCAGATACGGGCGCTTCTCCGGGGCAAAGCGCTGCTGCGCTTCCAGCGAGGCGCGCATCATCAGCAGCGGCATCACCGGGCGAATATGCTTGATGGCGATCTCCTTGCCGAAGCCAAAGCAGCGTGCTTCCCCGTCCCACACTTCGTATTCGTTGTTGTCGTTCCAGGTAGAGTCGATGCCCATCTCCAGCAGCTGCGTGGTGACGCCGTTCTGCCACCACTGCACCGTCTGCGGGTTGGTAAAGTCGAGGTGCGAGCCTTCGTCATCCCAGAAGCTGGAACGTTCTGGTGCACCGGTTTCTGAATCGCGAATGAACAGGCCGCTCTCCGCCACTTCGCTATAGCGCGGATGGTCCTGCAGCAGGCACGGCTTGATGTTTGCCGCCAGCTTCAGCCCCGCGTCGTGGAACGCCTGGCTCATCACCTTCGGCTGCGGCACCTTGTCATGGTTCCAGTTAAAGACGTAGCGCTTGCCGTTGATCGAGGTATAGCCGGAAGAGAGCTGGAACGAGTCGCACGGAATGGCGTGCTCTTCGCACAGTCGGATGAAGTTCATCAGCTGGTTTTGCGCGTCCGGCGCGTCGGTGTAGTGCATGGTCGAGCCGCTGTAGCCCAGGCTCCATTTTGGCCCGAACAGCGTTTTTCCGGTCAGGCGCACGAAGGCCTTTGTGACGTCCAGCACGCGCTTGCCGGTAAAGATGTAGTAATCGATATCGCCCGCTTCCGCCTGCCAGCGGCGGTAGGCGGTGTGGTAGTTGTCTATCTCGTTGCCCAGATCCAGCCAGCAACTGCTCAGGTTGTCGTAGAACAGGCCGTAGCTCACGTCGTCGCGGCGGGTGAGGGTGAACGGAATATGCTTGTACAGCGGGTCGGTGCTGGCAGCGTTATAGCCCATTGCATCGAGGTTGCGCATCTCATAGCGTTTGCCGTTGCGCTGCAGATCGCCCGCTTTCTCACCCAGACCGTAAAAACGCTCATCCTTGCGGCGGCTCAGGTAGTGCGCCACGCCGTCACCGTGGGCGTTTAGCAGGTAAGCACTGGTCGGACGGTCATTGACCAGCGGCTGCCACTCGCCCGCGTCATTGCGGTAGTGCCACTCCAGCCACAGCGGCTGGTGCACGGTCACGCGCAGCCGTTCGGTTGCCACGGTAAGCGTCTCACCCTGCTGCGCCAGCGTCCAGGCCGGGCAGGTGAAACCGCTTAAGTCGTCACGGCGGCGACCTTCCCACGGCACGTCTTTTTCCGGGGCGATGCTCCAGGTGCGGTCCAGCGCCAGCTCGCCTTTGCGTTTGATCAGCACGCGGAACAGGTTCTCTTCCAGCACATACAGGCACAGGCGGTGCTGGTTATCGACCAGCAGTTCCAGATGGTTTGCCGACTGCTTATCTACGGTCCAGTTTTTCAGGGTTTTCATATGCAATACATCCACTATCAAGCGCGCTTGGCGCGACGTTCAGCAATAAATGCTACCAGGAAGACAGCGCCAATCAGGTCAAAGAAGCCCATGGCAATAAAGAGCGGGTTAAAGCCGATTTTGTCGGCGGTCACGCCGATTAACAGCGAGAACAGGAAGCTGGCGATCCACGCCGCCGAGCCGCGCATGCCGTTGACCGTCGCCATCTGGCCTTTGTCGAACGACTCCACGACCAGGGCGCTCAGCATGCAGGAGATGATCTGGTGCCCGAAGCCGCCGATGGAGATCAGCACGATGGTGATATACGGGTCGCGGGTAATGGCCACGATGCCCAAAGAAATCATCAGAAACGCACCGGTCACGGAACTGGCAACGACCGAGTTCACGCGGGAGCAGCCGAACAGGCGGGTATAGAGACGCGTGAGGTAACCGCTCGCCACGCTGCCGAGATCGGCGGCGAGGAACGGCAGCCAGGCAAACATCGCAATCTGCTTCAGGTCCATACCGTGCTCTTTGGCGAGGTACAGCGGCACCCAGAAGCTCAGCACCGCCCAGGCCGGTTCCGCCATAAAGGCCGGAATGGCGATACCGTAGAAACGCTTGTTTTTTGAGACGGTCTTCAGCGCGGTCAGGAAGGGTAGTCTCACCGCAGGCGGTTCGTTATCCTGCTTGATAAACGCCAGCTCGTCCTTGCTCAGGTTCGGGTGCTGCTCCGGGTTGTGGTAGAACGCCCACCACAGGATCACCCACAGCAGCGCCAGCACGCCGGTAAACATAAACGCGCCCTGCCAGCCGAACGAGGCGTGAGCAAAGTAGATGATAGGCGGAGCCAGCATCGCGCCGATGGAGAAGCCCACGCCCGCCCAGCCGGCGGCAACGGGTCGTTCTGATTTCGGGAACCATTCGCCAATCGTTTTGGCATTCGCCGGGGTAGCGGCGGCTTCGGACGCGCCCATAAAGAAGCGCAGAATAGCGAGGTGCAGCCAGCTTCCGGCACCCGCGTGGAAAATACACATCAGCGCCCAGACCCCGGCGCAGACCATGAAGCCAATCTTCAGGCCAATCACGTCGATCAGCCAGCCGCACAGGGGCTGGAAAATGGTGTAGGCGATCTGGAACGCGCCGACGATCCAGGAGTACTGCTCGGTGGTGATCCCGAGGCTCTCTTTCAGTTCCGGGGCGAGGATCCCAAGCGAGTTTCGGGTTATGTAGTTAACGGTGACGCCAAGTAAAAACAGCACCAGCACGTACCAGCGCAGGTTCTTGATGACGCGACGGGTCTTGCTTGTCGCAACGGTATTATTGATGTCCTGACTCATTTTACTCTCCACAAGACGGACGCTAAGGGAACGGAGGTTCAGGTGTCACACAGATTTTTATGCCTTTGATTTCTATCCGTTTAGAATGCTTAAGTTGCTATACAACTAGTATGGAAGTTGTGTGACAAGTTCACCTTAAGGGAGAAAATGAGCGGGAAATAGTGGATTTTGTGCAAAATTTCTCATAACTGGCCTCAACCCTCTGGCATGATGGCTTTTATGCCAGTTATTGCCTGACGAATACGCTATGAAAATTTTTTCATTTCGCAAATGGAGCCAGATCACAAAATGGACAAAAGACTAAAAATCACCGAAATTGCCGCCCGAACGCAGCTCTCCATCAGCACCGTATCGCGGGTGCTGGCGGGCAAAGCAAACACCAGCGAAAAAGCGCGCGCAAAGGTGCTGGCGTGCGCGCGGGAGTTGGGCGTGATGGAAGGTATGGCGGCGGGGCGGTTGCTGCTCAATAGCCTGGTGGTTTTTGCCCCCCAGCGCGCCTTTGACGAGCGGTCCGACATCTTTTACTACCGCGTGATCCAGAGCGTGGGGAAAGGGCTGGCTTCCCACGAAGTGCGGTTACGCTACTGCGCGCTGGAAGAGAACGACAGCGACGCGCAGCTTTTTCTGGCGCGCATGAACGAGCCGGATACGCAGGCCGCCATTCTGCTCGGTATCGACGATCCGCATATCCACGATCTGGCGGTGGATGTTGGTAAACCCTGCATGCTGATCAACTGCCGCGACCGCCATATGCGCCTGCCGGCCGTCGCGCCGGATCATCGCGCCATTGGCGAGCGGGCGGCGGAATACCTGTTCGAGATGGGTCACCGCGAGGTGATGACGGTGCTCTGCCTGCGGCGCTACACCATGGAGCAGCGCCTGTCGGGGATCCGCGATGCGTGGCAATCCCACAACCTGACGTTCAACGACAAACGCGATCTGCTGGTGGTGCCGAGCTTCAGCGCGCGCGAAACGGAACATATGGTCAGCGGCTGGCTCAGCGAAATGCAGGGCAAGGATTTGCCGACCGCGTTTCTGGTCGGCGGCGACTTTATGGCGGCGGGCACCATCAGCGCCCTACAAAACCACGGTCTGCGCGTGCCGCAGGACGTCTCGGTGATGAGCATTGACGGGTTTAATCTGGCGGCGATTCAGGATGTGCCCTTAACGGCAGTGCATGTCCCGCGCGATGAGCTGGGAACGGAAGCGGTACATATGCTCCAGCAGCGGCTGATGCGCCCGGACGCGCCGGTGGGGACGTTGCTGCTTAACGGCACGCTGACCGTGCGGGAGTCGGTCCGGCGGATACGTCAGGGGAAACGACGCACCGCCGTTGAGAGGGAGGGGCTGTATGACAGTTAGGCCATGCCCAGCGCGCGCTTGCCGTGGATGTTCAGGTCGGCCACGGTAAAGCGGTCCTGCCAGCTCTTTTCATAATCTTCGCGCGGGAAATCCCCCGGCGACGCGCCGGTTTCCAGCGCTTCCTTGACCTTCTTCGCATAGGCGAGGTTTTTCTCGCACATCGGCGCGGCAGGAATGTACATCACGTTGCCCCAGCCCTGCTGGTTTTCAACCGGCGCAACGGAGTGGATCACATCGCAGTGCCACCACACCGAATCGCCCGCGTCCAGCGCCGGAATGCTGCTTAACGCTTCGATGAGCAGCGGGTGCCACTTCTCGGAAACCGGCAGCACGCGCCCCGGCGCGACGCCGCACAGCTCGTCTTCCGGCACGTCGTCCAGCAGCGGACGCAGCAGAATGTATGCCATCGCTTCCGGGATGGGTACGACGTGCAGCAAGCCCTGTCCGGGGATCATATCCGACAGCGCCGTCCAGCCCTGGAAGGTGCGGAACACCGAGCATTTGGTGGTGTTATCCACGGTGTACTCTTCCACTTCAGTGCGGTGCGCGGCGTTCCACGGGTCGTATTTATCGACGTTGCCGTCAAACACGCGGGCAAAGACCTGCTGGTAGGCCGGCAGCAGCCAGCGCTCCAGCGCGCCGGAATCGGTGTGCGCGCCCAGCCCTTTCGAGGTGGTTCCCGGCGGACGGCGGCGAATGCGATCCGGATAAATCACGCTCACGTCCGGGTCGAACCATTGTTTGCCGTTGCTCTCGAATGTCCATAAACGGTTCAGGAACGACTGCACCTGCGCCATCTCTTCGCTCTGGCGCGCCTGCATTTGCGCCTGCGACCAGTAGATCGGGTAAATCTCCGGGCGAGAGGCCGTTAAGGTGCCGAAGAAGTTATCGCCCGGACCTTTATACGCCTCGTCAAACTTGTTGAGATCGAGGTAGTCGAGCATCGACTGATCCCACGCCAGGGCCTGCTCGCGCGGGAAGTGACCTTTAATCACCGCGCAGCCGCGGCGTTTTACCGCCTCGCGCTGCGCATCGGTAATGGTGCCGTTTTTCACCTCGGCAAACGGAATCACCGGCCAGACAGGTTCGCCTTTATTTTTGAGGGCGTTAATTTCCGCCACGCGGGTGGCAATCTTATCGCTGAGCTTATTGAACACCGCCTGCACGTCACCGATCTGCGCGCGTAACTCACGTTTTAACTGACGGATTGCCGCTTTGTGATCCGTCGGCAAGGTTTCACTGGTAAAGGTCATAACTGCCTCGCTTCTTTCATTCGAAAGTAAAAGTGTCTACAAGTGATACTTTAAGTTAAAAATAAGTTAATGCAAGTTTAAAAACTTGACGTGCACCACAGGATGGAAAAGAAGGGAAGAGCCGGAGCAAGGCTCCGGCGAGGAGAGGATTACGCGTCGAAAGGGGAATGGGCGTCGAGAACGGCCTGAATGACGTTCAGCGCGCCCTGATGGTTGTTGTCGTCGGTGGCGTAGCGGGCAATCTCTTTGATGCTTTCTGCCGCGTTGCCCATCGCAAAGGAGTATTTCACCAGGTTCAGCATCTCCGCGTCGTTGCCGCTGTCGCCGATACCCACGCACGCCTGCGGGGATACGTCCCAGCGCTTCAGCAGCCGGCTGATGCCGTTGGCTTTGTGCAGGCCAGGAATAATCAAATCGACAAAGCCAAAGCCGCTGGTGACCGGCTTCATAATACCGTCGAGCGACACGTGCAGTTTATCCACCAGAGTCGGGATATCGCTGTCCGGCAGGTTCAGGGAGAACTTAAACAGCACGTCGTCGATGTCGTGATAATCGCTGATGCGCTTTAAGCGGTGATAGTGCTTTGACATTAGCGCCACGAACGCGTCCGGCGCTTTGTCGCTGACGTAGGCGCTCTCCAGTCCGCAGGCCACAAAGTTCAGCCCTTTGTCTTTCAGCAGTTCGCCAATGACGATTTGCGATTCATGACGGGTCAGCTCACCGTGGAAAATTTGCTCGCCGCGATCGAACACCAACGCGCCGTTTTCCGCCACGAAGGAGATCTGCTCTTTCAGCTCCGGGAAGAAGGAGATGAGCTGGTAATACTGGTTGCCGCTGGCAACAACGAATTCAATGTCGCGGGCTTTAAGCTGCTCAAACTGTGCCTGAAAGCGGTCTCGATCGTACTGCTTGGCATCATCAAGGAAAGTTCCGTCCATATCGGTGACGATAACTTTTACGGTCATACATTGCGCTCCTGGGTCACTGCGTTTTGAAACATTCTAATAACAAGGTGACGGGGAGCACAAATTTAATTTCGAATGAAAGTCAGAAAGCCGGGTGGCGGCTTCGCCTTACCCGGCCTACGGGGAGACAATGTAGGCCCGGTAAGCGAAGCGCCACCGGGCGTTTTTTTACAGCGTATGCTCAGTACGCGCGATAATGTCGTCCTGCGCATCCGGCGACAGGGCGGTGAAGAACGCCGAGTAGCCCGCCACGCGCACCACCAGGTCACGATACTGGTCAGGGTGTTTTTTCGCTTCCAGCAGGGTTTCGCGAGAAACAATGTTGTACTGAATATGCCAGCCCTTATGCACCTCGAAGAAGGTGCGCAGCAGCACCATCAGCTTCTGTCGGTCGCTGTCGTTTTCCAGCGTCGACGGGTTCAGCTTCTGGTTTAACAGCACCCCGCCCAGAATTGCTTCCGTAGGCAGTTTGCCCACCGAGCCGATGACCGCCGTCGGGCCGAGATGGTCCGTACCGGAAGCCGGGCTTGCGCCTTCCGCCAGCGGGGTGTGCGCTTTGCGTCCGTCCGGGGTGGCCATTGTCGCCGCGCCAAACGGCACGTTCGCGGAAATAGAAGAGGTACCTGCGTAGTAGTTACCACCGATCGGGCCACGGCCGTAGCGCGGGTTGTGGTACTGCTTCAGCTCTTCAATGTAGGTCTGATAGGCGCGCGTCAGCAGCATATCCACGCTGTCGTCATCGTTGCCGTACTTCGGCGCGCCGTTAATCAGGCGCTGGCGCAGCTGCTCGTGGGTCAGGCCGTCGAAGTCATCCGCCAGCGCGGCCGCCAGCTGCTGCTGACCGATTACGCCCTGATCGAACACCAGCTTCTTCACCGCCGCCAGGCTGTTGCCGAGGTTGGCGATGCCCACCTGCAGGCCGGAGACCCAGTCATACTTCGCGCCGCCCTGCTTGATGCTTTTCGCACGCTCGATGCAGTCGTCCACCAGCGCCGAGCAGAGAATATCGTGGACGTTCTCTTCCAGCATGGTGTCCACCACGTACTCAATCTCGATGGATTTGCGGGTGTAGTAGCGGATCTGTGTATCCCACGCCGCCATCACCTCCTCAAAGTTATCAAAGTTACCGGCAGAGAGCGCTTTTTCCTGCGGCAGGAACACCTTGCCGCTGGTGGCGTCGCGCCCACCTTCCAGCGCGGCCAGCATCACGCGGGCAAAGTTGATAAAGCTCATGCCGGTGCAGCGGTAGCCCCATTTACCCCCGACCGCGGTTTCGATGCAGCCGATGGCCGCGTAGTCGTAGGCGTCGTCTCGTTCAACGCCGAGCTTGATGAATTCCGGGATCACGATTTCATCGTTATTGAACGCGGGCATGCCGAAGCCGCAGCGGATCACCTGTACGCAGGCGTCGAGGAAGTCGTTGCTCATGCCCGCGTGGTAACGCACGCTCAGGTTCGGCTGGGTGGAGCGCAGGCGACCGCAGGATTCCAGAATCGCGTAGGAGAGCGGGTTGACCGCGTCCATTGGCTCACCGTTGACCAGCTTCTGGCCGCCGATGGTGACGTTCTGGTACAGCGGGCTGCCGGCAGAGGCTTTTGAGTGCGAGCCGGAACGGATCTTGTTCACTTCCAGCAGCTTCAGCCAGCAGCTGTGCAGCAGCTCGATGGCGTGTTCGCGGTCGAGGCTCTGGTTCAGCTCCACGTCGCGGCGGTAGAACGGATAGAGATACTGGTCCATTCGGGCAAACGACACGGAGTGGCCGTTGGACTCAATCTGCAGGATCAGCTGGATGAAGTAGCACAGCTGCAGCGCCTGCCAGAAGGTTTTTGGCGGCTCGTGGGCAATCACGTCGCAGTTTTCCGCCATGGCCAGCAGCTCGTTGCGGCGGCTTTCGCGGGTTTCGGTGGACGCCATTTCACGCGCCAGGTCGGCAAAGCGTTTGATGTGCAGGCTCACCGCCTCCAGCACGATATCAATCGCCTTCAGGAACTGGTCGCCGTGCAGGTCTTCCAGCACCGTCAGGTTGATGCGCGTGCGGCGCTCGGCCACTTTGGCGCGCAGGCCGTCGAGACCTTTCTCCAGCACCAGGGGGAAGTTCACCGCCAGGTGCGCGTCGCCGGAGGTCATGTTGCCTTCGGCTTTGATAATGCCGGTTTCCAGTAGGCCTTTCTGCTCGTCGGTGAACATGCCGTAGCAGCGATCCTGCACCGTCTGACCGCGCCACCACGGGCAGATTGCATGCAGGACGCGCTTGTTCTCTTCGCTCACCGCAAAGCCCGCGCCCGGACGGTCGGCCAGGTCGTCGATCTCTTTCTCAATCCAGGAGACGGTGTATTCCGGGAAGATCGGCGCGGCGCGCACTTCGCTTGCCTGGTTCCCGATGATAAGCTCATCGTGTTTGATCCAGATGGTACGCTCGGCCAGGTGATGCGCCAGCGCCAGGGCGCGACGCACCGGGATCGGCTTGTCCATGTGCTGCTGATACATTTCGGTGTAATGCTGCGCGCGCTCGGTACAGACCGGCGGCTTGACGATATGTACGAGGGCCATTTTGTGCGCTTTAATGCGCTCGCTGAGGGTGTTGAGATTCAGGGTCGTCATAAGTTTATCCTCGTAAGGTCGCGGTTAACCCTTTCTGGCAGGCGTACTGCTGCGCAAAGTCCAGCAGGGCAGGGCTATCCAGCGGTTTGTCAGGGGCAGAGTAAGGTTGGCCGAGCAGGGTGTATTTGTTCATGCCCAGCGTGTGGTACGGCAGAAAATGAATATCGTCGACGCCGAGCTCGTCGGCAGCGAAATTGGTAATGGCGGTAACAGACGCTTCATCGGCGTTAAAGCCCTGGATCAGCGGCACGCGGATGGTGATTTTTTTCCCGGCAGCGGCCAGGCGTTTCAGGTTATCCAGGATTCGCTTAGCCGAACCGTCCGTCCACTGCTTGAAAACGTCACCGTCGACGTGCTTCAGGTCGGCGAGGAACAAATCGACATACGGTAAAGAGGGCTCGATATAGTGCCACGGTACGTGAAGGCAGGTTTCGACGGCGGTGTGAATACCCTGTTCGTGGCTGGCTTTAAACAGCGCAAGTGCCAGATCGGGGTTCATAAACGGCTCGCCGCCGGAGAGGGTGATGCCGCCGCCGCTGCGCTCGTAGAAAGGCTTGTCGCGCAGCACGGTTGCCATAATGTCGTCTACCTGCTGTTCTTCACCGCAGACGGTGAGCGCCTGCGTTGGGCAGCAGTCGGTGAGGGCGTTGAGCGTCTCGTCGTCAAGCTTCTCACGATGGATGAGCAATCCGTTCAGCGCACGTTCGATACAGCCCGGCGCCGCCTGCTGGCACAGGTCGCAGCCGTCCAGGCACAGGCGGGCATCAAACAGCACGTCCCGGCTGCGGGAGCGGCTTTCCGGGTTCTGGCACCAGCGACAGCCCAGCGAGCAGCCTTTCAGGAACACCACGGTACGAATACCGGGGCCATCGTGGGTAGAGTAACGCTGAATATTGAAGATCATGTTTTCGCCTCTCATCTTGCATATGAAGATTAAATTACTTTCGAATGAAAGTTATCTTGATGCAGGTCAACTCTTGAGCAGGTTTTGTCGTGATAGGGTAAGTGCAGGCTAATTTTGAGGGTGACATCATGGAACTTTATCTCGACACATCTGACGTTGCGGCAGTCAAAAAGCTGGCGCGTATCTTCCCGCTCGCGGGCGTGACCACCAACCCAAGCATCGTTGCGGCCGGTAAAACGCCGCTCGACGAGCTGCTGCCGGCCCTGCACGACGCGCTGGGCGGCAAAGGCCGACTGTTTGCTCAGGTGATGGCGACTACCGCGGAAGGCATGGTGGAAGACGCGCGTAAGCTGCGCGCCATCATTAACGACCTCGTGGTGAAAGTGCCGGTGACCGCAGAAGGGCTGGCGGCAATCAAAATGCTGAAAGCGGAAGGGATACCGACGCTGGGTACGGCGGTGTACGGCGCCGCGCAGGGAATGTTGTCCGCGCTGGCGGGAGCAGACTATGTCGCGCCTTACGTTAACCGCGTGGACGCGCAGGGCGGGGACGGGATCCAGACCGTGGTTGAACTGCAGCAGCTGCTGACGCTGCATGCCCCGCAGTCAAAAGTGCTGGCCGCGAGCTTTAAAACGCCGCGTCAGGCACTGGACTGCCTGCTGGCAGGCTGCGAGTCTATTACGCTGCCGCTGGACGTGGCGCAGCAGTTTATTACTTCACCGGCCGTGGATGCGGCGATTATGAAGTTTGAGCAGGACTGGCAGGGGGCGTTTGGACGGACGTCTATTTGACGCTGTTGCCGGGTGGCGCTGACGCTTACCCGGCCTACGTTCGAGCCGTTGTAGGTCGGGTAAGGCGAAGCCGCCACCCGACTTTTTTACTGGCTACAAACCTCACATCCCGGATTACGCATTAGCTTCATCTCGCGGAACTGGCAGGTCATCGCGTCGTACATCACGATTTTCCCCGCCGCCGGCGTACCGTAATGCGCCAGGACTTTAATCGCTTCCATCGCCTGCAGTGACCCGATCACGCCGACTAACGGCGCCATCACGCCCGCCTCGACGCAGGTCAGCGCGTTCTCGCCAAACAGGCGGCTCAGGCAGCGGTAGCAGGGTTCACCCTCCGCGTAGGTGAAGACGCTGATTTGCCCCTCCATGCGAATCGCCGCCCCGGAAACCAGCGGCGTTTTATGCGCAAAACAGCCCGCGTTTAGCTGATTGCGGATAGCGACGTTGTCGGTGCAGTCGAGCACCAGATCGTGCAGAGCAATTTGCGCGAACAGCGCGTCGTCGTCCAGCATCGCGTCAATCAGGGTAAACTGAACGTTGGGGTTGATGCGGGCCAGCGCCGTGCGGGCCGATGCCACCTTCGGCTGGCCAAGCGTCGCGTCGCTGTGCAGCGTCTGGCGCTGCAGGTTTGACACCGACACGGTATCAAAATCCAGCAGCGTCATCCTGCCCACGCCCGCCGCGGCAAGGTACTGCGCGGCGGCGCAGCCCAGACCGCCCAGACCGACGACCAGCACGCTGGCCGCCTTGAGCGCTTCCTGACCCTCGAAGTCAAACCCGCGCAGCACAATCTGGCGGTTGTAGCGCATCATCTCCTGGTCGCTCAGCTCCACCGTCATGTCAGCCTCCGAACAGGTGGTTAAAGCTTTCAACTTCAACCCATTCGCCCGCTTCCACGTTGCCGCGCTCGCGCTCCAGCACGATAAAACAGTTGCCCTGGCTGAAGGAGCTGAAAATGTGCGAGCCCTGGTGTCCGGTGGTGCTCACTTCAGGCTCACCGTCCGCGTTGCGCGCCAGAATGCCGCGCTGGAAATCGAGACGGCCCGGGGATTTTTTCAGGCGGGTGGCGGCACGCACGCGCTGGCGTTCCGGCAGCGGGCTGGCGCGGTTGCCGGAAAGCTTCGCCAGCAGCGGTATCACCAGCTGGTAGAAGGTGAGTGCCGCAGAGACCGGGTTACCCGGCAGGCCGCAGAACCAGCTATGCGTGAGCTTGCCAAAGGCGAACGGTTTGCCCGGCTTGATGGCCAGCTTCCAGAAGGCGATTTCGCCCAGCTCTTCAAGAATGGTTTTGGTGTAATCCGCTTCGCCAACCGAGACGCCGCCCGAGCTAATGACCACGTCGGCGGACCGATCCGCTTCAATAAACGCGGCGCGCAGTTTTTCCGGATCGTCAGGAATAATCCCGAGGTTAATCACCTCGCAGCCCAGCTGCTCCAGCATCAGGTGTACCGCCAGACGGTTGGTATCGTAAATCTGTCCGTCCTGCAGCGGCTGGCCCGGAAGCTGCAGCTCGTCGCCGGTGGAGAAAACGGCGACGCGCACCTTACGGATAACGTCGATTTCAGCAATGCCGAGCGACGCCAGCACCGGCAGTTCACCCACCGTCAGCTTCTGTCCGGCGGCAAAGACCGTCGCGCCGAGGGTAATGTCCTCGCCGGTACGACGGATGTTCTGGCCCGCTTTAACGTTCGCGGTAAAACGCACGCCATCGTCGGTCTGTTCGGTCTCTTCCTGCATCACCACGGCGTCGCAGCCTGCCGGTATCGGCGCGCCGGTCATGATGCGCACGCAGGTGCCCGCAGGCCATTCACCGTTAAACGGCTGGCCGGCAAAGGCCTTACCCGCCACGGGCAGCGCCTGGCCCGTCTGGAGATCCGCCAGGCGCACCGCATAACCGTCCATCGCTGAGTTATCGAATCCCGGTACGTTAAGCGGAGAGACGATATCGCGTGCGGCAATACGCCCAAAACAGCGCACGAGGGGTAACGTTTCTACGTCATGCAGCGGGGAAAGGCGGTCAAGCATCTGCGTGAGTGCCGTCTCAAGCGGCATCAGTCCGGCGGTAAAATCCATGGTGGGCTCCTGCACAGTAACAACGAAAGCGTCCATTATGGCAGAAAAGTGCCACTAACAGTATGACCGGAGGGTGTACGCTTTACATCACAGTTGCGTCTTTCTATATTCAAAAATCATCTGAAGTTTCATCGACGATAATGATATTTATAGAAAAAGCCGCGAATCAGGCTAACGGGTGATGCGAATGGTTAATGCGGTAATCGCAATTCATGGCGGCGCCGGGGCAATCACCCGTGCACAGCTCAGTCCCGAACAGGAAAAGCGCTACATTGACGCGCTGTACGCCATTGTCGAAACGGGCCAGAAAATGCTGGAAGCGGGCGAGAGCGCGCTGGACGTGGTCACCGAGGCGGTGCGTCTGCTGGAGGAGTGTCCGCTATTTAATGCGGGGATCGGGTCGGTCTTTACCCGGGATGAAACGCACGAGCTGGACGCCTGCGTAATGGACGGTATCACCCTGAAAGCGGGGGGCGTGGCGGGCGTCAGTCGCCTGCGTAATCCGGTGCTGGCGGCCCGTCTGGTGATGGAAGAGAGTCCGCACGTGCTGCTGACCGGCGCCGGGGCCGAGGCGTTTGCCTTCGAACACGGGATGGCGTCGGTATCGCCCGATCTTTTTTCCACTGAAGCGCGCTACCAGCAGCTGCTGGAGGCCCGTTCGGCGGGCATGACGCAGCTGGATCATTCCGCACCGCTCGATGAAACCACCAAAATGGGCACGGTCGGCGCGGTGGCGCTCGATAAGGCCGGAAACCTCGCGGCGGCGACGTCAACGGGCGGCATGACCAACAAGCTGCCCGGGCGCGTCGGCGACAGCCCGCTGCCGGGGGCCGGATGCTATGCCAACAACGCGACGGCGGCGGTGTCGTGTACCGGAACCGGGGAAGTGTTTATTCGCACTCTCGCGGCCTACGACATCACCGCGCTGATGGATTACGGCGGTTTAAGCCTCAGTGAGGCCTGCGAGCGGGTGGTGATGGAAAAACTGCCTGCCCTGGGCGGCGTCGGCGGGCTCATTGCGGTGGATCGCGAGGGCAACGTGGCCCTGCCGTTCAACAGCGAAGGGATGTATCGCGCCTGGGGATATGCCGGCGATGAGCCGAGCACGGGGATCTATCGTGAATAAGGGGGCAACGCGTGCCGCACAGTGAAGAGCTGGACAACCGCGAGGTACTGGCTGTCCATCAGCTGAATATTGCGTTTCAGGAAGAGCGGCAGTTCATCCCCGCAGTACAGAATTTATCGTTCTCGCTCAGGCGAGGCGAGACGCTGGCGATTGTTGGCGAGTCCGGCTCCGGTAAATCGGTCACCGCGCTGGCGCTGATGCGCCTGCTGGAGCAGACGGGCGGGCAAATCAGCAGCGAAAAAATGCTCCTGCGCCGCCGCAACCGTCAGGTCATTGACCTAAACGAGCTGAGCGGCTCGCAGATGCAGGGCGTGCGCGGGGCGGATATTGCCATGATCTTCCAGGAGCCGATGACCTCCCTCAATCCGGTTTTCCCGGTGGGGGAACAAATTGCCGAGTCCATCCGCCTGCATCAGGGGCTGAGCGGCGATGAAGCGCTTCGTGAAGCCAGACGGATGCTGGAGCTGGTGCGCATTCCTGAGGCGCAGGCCATTCTTGGGCGCTATCCCCATCAGCTTTCCGGCGGCATGCGCCAGCGGGTGATGATAGCCATGGCGCTCTCCTGCCGTCCGGCGGTGCTGATCGCCGATGAACCGACGACGGCGCTGGACGTGACGATTCAGGCGCAAATCCTGCAGCTCATCAAAGTGCTGCAGCAGGAGATGGAGATGGGGGTGATATTCATCACCCACGATATGGGCGTGGTCGCCGATATCGCCGATCGCGTGCTGGTCATGCACAAGGGCAACGCGGTGGAAACCGGCCCGGTTGAGCAGATTTTTCACGCGCCCGTCCATCCCTATACCAAAGCGCTGCTGGCGGCGGTTCCGCGTCTTGGGGCGATGAACGGCAGCGATTTGCCGCGCCGCTTCCCGCTGATTTCTCTCGATGCGGCGGGGCAGGAGGAGGACGAGCGCGAGCAGGACACGGTGGTGCCGGGTAAGCCCATTCTGGAAGTGCGCGATCTGGTCACCCGTTTTCCGCTGCGCAGCGGCGTGTTGAACCGCGTGAAGCGCGAAGTGCATGCGGTGGAAAACGTCAGTTTTGATTTATGGCCGGGCGAAACTCTGGCGCTGGTGGGGGAGTCCGGCTGCGGTAAGTCCACCACCGGACGCGCGTTGCTCCGCCTGGTGGAATCACAGGAAGGCAGCATTACCTTTAACGGCGAGCGCATTGATACCCTGCCGGACAGCAGGCTGCAGGCGGTGCGGCGGGATATTCAGTTTATATTTCAGGATCCGTATGCCTCCCTCGACCCGCGCCACACGGTGGGGTACTCGATCATGGAGCCGCTGCGGGTGCATAACCTGCTCGACGGCGAGGCGGCGCAGCGTCGCGTGGCCTGGCTGCTGGAGCGCGTTGGCCTGAAGCCGGAACACGCCTGGCGTTATCCGCACGAATTTTCCGGCGGACAGCGGCAGCGAATCTGCATTGCCCGCGCGCTGGCGCTGAACCCGAAAGTGGTGATTGCCGATGAGTCCGTTTCGGCGCTGGATGTCTCTATCCGGGCGCAAATCATCAACCTGTTGCTCGATTTACAGCGGGATATGGGCATCGCTTTTCTGTTTATCTCGCACGATATGGCGGTTGTCGAGCGCATCAGCCATCGCGTGGCGGTGATGTTCATGGGGCAAATCGTGGAGATCGGGCCGCGACGCGCGGTCTTTGAGAACCCGCAGCATCCGTACACCCGCAAGCTCATCGCGGCGGTTCCGGTCGCCGATCCGGCGCATCGTCACGGACAGCGCGTGCTGCTGCAGGATGAAATGCCGAGCAATATTCGTAAACGCGGCGAGGCCGTTGAACGCGTCACGCTGCGCGAGGTCGGACCGGGGCATTTCGTGGCGCCTCCGCGTCAGGACAACGCTTTTTCGCGGTTATAACTTACAACAGGCAGGAGAACACAATGGTTACATTTGTAGCGCGTAGATGGTTGTTAGCCGCGAGCGTGACGGCAGCCCTGGCCACTGCCCCCGCGTTCGCCGCCAAAGACGTGGTGGTCGCCGTCGGCTCTAATTTCACCACGCTCGATCCGTACGACGCCAACGATACGCTGTCGCAGGCGGTAGCGAAATCGTTCTACCAGGGGCTTTTTGGCCTGGATAAAGAGATGAAGCTGAAAAATGTGCTGGCGGAGGGATACACCGTCTCCGACGACGGGCTGGCGTATACCATCAGGCTCAGAACCGGCGTGAAGTTCCAAGACGGTACCGATTTCAACGCGGAGGCGGTGAAGATTAACCTCGACCGCGCCAGCAATCCGGAAAACAGCCTCAAGCGCTATAACCTGTATAAAAACATCGCCAGCACCGAGGTGGTCGACCCGGCGACGGTAAAAATCACCCTGAAAGAGCCGTTCTCGGCGTTTATCAATATTCTGGCGCATCCGGCAACGGCGATGATTTCCCCGGCCGCGCTGAAAAAATACGGTAAAGAGATCGGTTTCCACCCGGTGGGGACCGGTCCGTATGAACTGGTGACCTGGAATCAGACCGACTTTGTGAAGGTGAAGAAGTTCAGCGGCTACTGGCAGCAGGGGCTGCCGAAGCTGGACACCATCACCTGGCGTCCGGTGGTGGACAACAACACCCGCGCGGCGATGCTGCAAACCGGCGAGGCGCAGTTCGCCTTCCCGATCCCGTATGAGCAGGCCGCGATTTTGCAGAAAAACAGCAAGCTGGAGCTGGTCGCCAGCCCGTCGATCATGCAGCGCTACATCAGCATGAACGTTACGCAAAAGCCGTTTGATAACCCGAAGGTGCGCGAGGCCATCAACTACGCCATTAACCGCCAGGCGCTGGTGAAGGTCGCCTTTGCCGGCTATGCCACCCCGGCCACCGGCGTGCTGCCGCCTGCTATCGCGTATGCCCAGAGCTATCAGCCGTGGCCGTACGATCCGGCCAAAGCGCGCGAGCTGCTGAAAGAGGCGGGCTTCCCGAACGGGTTTAGCACTACGCTGTGGTCGTCGCATAACCACAGTACCGCGCAGAAGGTGTTGCAGTTCACCCAGCAGCAGCTGGCTCAGGTCGGCATTAAGGCGCAGGTCACCGCGATGGATGCCGGACAGCGTGCGGCTGAAGTGGAGGGCAAAGGGCAGAAAGAGAGCGGGGTGCGGATGTTCTACACCGGCTGGTCGGCCTCGACCGGTGAAGCCGACTGGGCGCTGTCGCCGCTGTTTGCCTCGCAGAACTGGCCGCCAACCCTGTTCAATACCGCGTTCTACAGTAACCCGCAGGTGGACAAAGACCTTGCCGATGCGCTGAAAACCACCAAACCGGAAGAGAAGGCGCGCCTCTACAAAGACGCGCAGGACATTATCTGGAAAGAGTCACCGTGGGTGCCGCTGGTGGTGGAGAAGCTGGTATCAGCCCATAACAAAGCGTTGACCGGGTTCTACATCATGCCGGACACCGGTTTTAGCTTTGACGATGCGGATTTAAAATAAACCTCATGCTGAACTATGTTTGTAAACGCCTGCTGGGGCTTATCCCGACGCTGCTGATTGTGGCGGTCCTGGTGTTTTTGTTTGTCCATATGCTGCCGGGCGATCCGGCGCGTCTGGTTGCGGGGCCTGAAGCGGACGCTACCGTCATTGACCTGGTGCGTAAACAGCTTGGCCTCGACCAGCCGCTGTATATCCAGTTCCTCCATTATATTTGCAACGTTCTGCAGGGCGACTTTGGTATCTCGATGGTGTCGCGGCGTCCGGTGTCGGAAGAGATTGCCAGCCGCTTTATGCCGACGTTCTGGTTGACGATTGCCAGCATGAGCTGGGCGGTGGTGTTTGGGCTTGGCGCCGGGATTGTCGCGGCCGTCTGGCGCAACCGCTGGCCGGACAAGCTCGGCATGGCGCTGGCGGTGACCGGTATCTCCTTCCCGGCGTTCGCGCTGGGGATGCTGCTGATGCAGATCTTCTCCGTCGAGCTGGGCTGGCTGCCGACCGTCGGGGCCGATACCTGGAAGCATTACATTCTGCCCTCAATGACGCTGGGGGCCGCCGTGTCGGCGGTGATGGCCCGCTTCACCCGCGCCTCGTTCGTTGACGTGCTGAGCGAGGATTATATCCGCACCGCGCGGGCGAAAGGGGTCAGCGAGAAGTGGGTCATTCTTAAGCACGGGTTTCGCAATGCGATGATCCCAGTGGTGACGATGATGGGGCTGCAGTTTGGTTTCCTGCTGGGCGGCTCCATCGTCGTGGAGAAGGTCTTCAACTGGCCGGGGCTGGGACGCCTGCTGGTCGATTCCGTTGAGATGCGCGACTACCCGGTCATTCAGGCGGAGGTCCTGCTTTTCTCGCTGGAGTTTATCCTTATCAACTTAGTGGTGGACGTGCTCTACGCCGCCATTAACCCGGCCATCAGGTACAAGTAAGATGCGATTGTTGAACTGGCGACGTCAGGCCGTTTTAAACGCTATGCCGGGGCTCAAACCGGAACATATCCGCACGCCGCGATCTGAATTCTGGCGGCGTTTTCGCCGTCAGCCGGTCGCGATGGCGGCGGGGCTGTTTGTGCTGCTGCTGATTGCGGTGGCGATCATTGCGCCGTGGGTAGCGCCGTTTGATGCGGAAAACTATTTTGACTACGACCGTCTGAACGACGGACCCTCAATGCTGCACTGGTTCGGCGTGGACTCCCTCGGGCGCGATATCTTCAGCCGCGTGCTGGTCGGGGCGCAGATCTCTCTTGCCGCCGGGGTTTTCGCGGTGCTGATCGGCGCGGCCATCGGTACCGTGCTGGGTCTGGTTGCCGGGTATTACGAAGGCTGGTGGGATCGCATCATTATGCGCATCTGCGACGTGCTGTTTGCTTTTCCCGGCATTCTGCTGGCGATTGCGGTGGTGGCGATAATGGGCAGCGGCATGGCGAACGTTATTATCGCGGTGGCGGTCTTTTCGATTCCGGCGTTCGCGCGCCTGGTGCGCGGCAATACGCTGGTGCTGAAGCAGCAGACCTTTATCGAATCTGCCCGCAGTATGGGCGCCAGCGACGCCACGATCCTGTTCAGCCATATTCTGCCGGGTACGGTGTCGTCCATTGTGGTCTATTTCACCATGCGTATCGGCGTGTCGATTATCTCTGCGGCCAGCCTGTCGTTTTTGGGGTTGGGGGCACAGCCTCCCACGCCGGAGTGGGGCGCGATGCTGAACGAGGCGAGGGCAGATATGGTGATTGCGCCGCACGTGGCGATCTTCCCGAGCCTGGCAATTTTCCTGACCGTGCTGGCGTTTAACCTGCTGGGTGACGGGCTGCGTGACGCGCTGGATCCGAGGATTAAGGGGTAGGGCAGTGGAATGTGCCGGGTGGCGGCTACGCCTTACCCGGCCTACAAAAGGGAAGCTGGGTGTTTAAACCCGGCTACCCCACAGGTCATACTCGTCCGCGTTTTCAACCTTCACGCGGATGATATCACCCGGCTTAACGCTGGTTTCGCCGTTCAGGTACACCGCGCCGTCGATTTCCGGGGCGTCCGCCATGCTGCGGCCAATCGCGCCTTCTTCGTCCACTTCGTCAACGATCACCATGATTTCGCGGCCTACTTTCTCCTGCAGGCGTTCAGCAGAGATCTGCTGCTGCAGCTGCATGAAGCGGTTCCAGCGCTCTTCTTTCACCTCTTCCGGTACCTGATCCGCCAGTTCGTTGGCGGTTGCGCCCTCTACCGGGCTGTACTTGAAGCAGCCTACGCGGTCCAGACGCGCTTCTTTCAGGAAGTCGAGCAGCATCTGGAAATCTTCTTCGGTTTCACCCGGGAAGCCGACGATGAAGGTGGAGCGCAGGGTCAGGTCAGGGCAGATTTCACGCCACTGCTTGATGCGCGCCAGCTGGCGGTCAACGGAGCCAGGACGTTTCATCAGCTTCAGGATACGCGGGCTGGCGTGCTGCAGCGGGATATCCAGATACGGCAGAATTTTGCCTTCCGCCATCAGCGGGATCACGTCGTCAACGTGCGGGTAAGGATAGACGTAGTGCAGACGCGTCCAGATACCGAGTTTAGACAGCTGCTCGCACAGGCCGACCATGCTGGTTTTCACCGGCTCGCCGTTGTGGAAGCCGGAGCGGTGTTTGACGTCCACGCCGTAAGCTGAGGTATCCTGGGAGATGACCAGCAGCTCCTTCACGCCCGCGTCAGCCAGACGTTTCGCTTCCGCCAGCACTTCGCCAATCGGACGGCTCACCAGATCGCCACGCATGGACGGGATGATGCAGAAGGTGCAGCGATGGTTGCAGCCTTCGGAAATTTTCAGGTAAGCGTAGTGGCGCGGCGTCAGCTTCACGCCCTGTTCCGGCACGAGGCTCAGGAACGGGTTGTGCTTTGGTTTTGGCACATAGTGATGAACATGTTCCAGCACCTGCTCGTAGCTGTGCGGGCCGGTGATCTCCAGCACCTTCGGGTGCACTTCGCGGATCTGATCCACTTTCGCGCCCAGACAGCCGGTAACAATCACTTTGCCGTTTTCCGTCAGGGCTTCACCGATGGCTTCCAGTGACTCCTGAACCGCGCTGTCGATAAACCCGCAGGTGTTAACGATCACCATATCGGCGTTGTCGTAGCTTGGCACCACGTCATACCCCTCGGTGCGCAGTTCGGTCAGGATGCGTTCTGAATCCACCAGGTTTTTCGGGCAGCCCAGGGAGACGAAGCCGATTTTCGGCTGGTGCGTAACATTGCTCATAGGTTAAAAATTCATCAATTATGGAGTTATCAGGGCGGGATTTTACAGCGTATCGCGGGGGATTTATACACTCTTTGCAAGGCGGATGCGCTGGGCAGACGTTGTAACATTGTAAATAATGTTAATCAGTTAATAAAAATTGATCCCAGGCATTAAACTGTACAAAAAATGTACTTATCCTGACTATGCACAATGGCTGACAGAGGAGGAAAGAGCATGACCGTTGACAGACTAAAACGCGATCTGCTGAACAAGCTGATCAACGCCCGAATCGACCTGGCCGCGTACCTGCAGTTGAGGAAGGCAAAAGGGTATATGTCAGTCAGCGAAAGCGAACATCTGCGTGATAACCTGTTTGAACTTTGCAATTTCATGCGTGAAAAAGCACCGACCCTGAAAGCGAAATACGGCGAAAGCGAGCTGATAGCGCTGCGCCGCGCCGCTGAGGTGCTCTCCATCGCAGGGGTGTGTCTGATGAACGGACGCCACGACTGCCCGAATTTTATCGCTGTTAACGCGGAGAAGCTTGAAAACTGCCTGACCACGCTCTCTCTATGCATCATGTGTCTGAACGAGCACGAGAAGCTTGAACAACACTGATCCCGGGGGAGGCAACTCCCCCTTCTGATTAAGCTTTTGTAAAAGTGATAACGCCCCCGGACGCAGTGGCTAACCTTTATGCCATATGCCGATAAAGGAGCGCGTTATGCATCGATCCTCGCTGATTTTCCTGCCCGCGTTGTTATTCCCCTTTTCGCTGCTTGCTGCGCCCGAGGCGGTCAGGGTTGAGGTGCTGCAAAACAGACTCGATCACCCCTGGTCCATGGCGTTCCTGCCGGACAACCAAGGGCTGCTGGTGACCCTCAGGGGCGGTCAGCTCAAGCGCTGGCAGGCCGGAAAAGGGCTTTCCGATCCGATTGTCGGGGTACCGAAGGTCTGGGCAAACGGCCAGGGAGGATTGCTGGACGTGGTCCTCGCGCCGGATTTTAAACAATCGCGCCGCATCTGGCTCAGCTACGCCGAAGCAGGGAACGACGGCAAAGCCGGCACGGCGGTGGGCTATGGCCGGTTAAGCGACGACTTTACGCGCATTGAAGCCTTCCAGGTGGTGTTCCGCCAGATGCCGAAACTCTCTACCGGTAACCATTTTGGTGGGCGACTGGTGTTCGACGGCAAAGGCTCTCTCTTTATCGGACTCGGCGAGAACAACCAGCGGCCCACGGCGCAGGACCTGGACAAATTACAGGGCAAAGTGGTGCGCCTCACCGAAGACGGCAAAGTGCCGCCGGATAACCCCTTTGTGCATACTCCCGGCGCGCGGCCTGAAATCTGGTCCTACGGCATTCGCAACCCGCAGGGGATGGCGATGAACCCCTGGAGCGACACGCTGTGGCTGAACGAGCACGGCCCGCGCGGCGGGGATGAGATTAATATTCCGGAGAAAGGGAAAAACTACGGCTGGCCGCTGGCGACGCACGGCATTAACTACAGCGGGCTGAAAATTCCGGAAGCCAAAGGCGAGCACGTTGAGGGAACCGAAAAACCGCTGTTCGTCTGGAAGGTCTCACCGGCCGTGAGCGGCATGGCGTTTTACAACAGCGACGTTTTCCCGCAGTGGAAAAACAAGCTGTTTATCGGCGCGCTGAAGGAGAAGGACGTGATTGTGCTGAGCGTGGAGGGTAACAAGGTGACGGAAGACGGGCGCATTCTGGGCGACCGGGATCAACGTATTCGCGATGTGCGGGTGGGGCCGGATGGGTATCTGTACGTCCTGACGGATGAGACGGACGGGCAGCTGTTGAAAGTCAGCCCGTCCGGGACGTAATCAGGTGACCGGGATCATCACGACGTTACGGTACGCCGGGCGATCGCTCAGCTGTTTGAGCCAGCGATCCAGATGAGGGCGCGGCGTCCACTTCAGGCCCATATTGGTCAGGTTCCAGACGAACGGCGCCACGGCGATATCGCCTGTGCCGAACGCGTCACCGGAGAACCAGGCGTGCTTCGCCAGCTCGTCATCCATCATCGCAAACAGATTTTCGCAGGCATCCTGCGCGGCATGAATAGCGGGATAGTCACGTTCGGCTTCCGGCGTGCGGATAAGCCCCATCAGGATTACGCGGTGGGTGGGTGAAAGCGTCTGGTTTGCCCAGTCCATCCACTTTTCGCCCTGGGCGCGGCGGGCCGGGTTTTCGACCCACAGACGACCTTGTCCGTACTGGGCGGCCAGGTAACGGACAATGGTGTTGGATTCCCAAAGCGTGGCGTCTGTTTCATCATCGCGCAGCAGCGGCACCAGGCCGTTCGGGTTCATGGCCAGATAGTCGGCCTCTTTATTCACGCCAAACGACATGCCTGCCATGATTTGATTGAACGGTAAATCCAGCTCTTCCAGCGTCCAGAGCACTTTCTTAACGTTGGTCGAATTATTCCTGCCCCACAGCGTAATCATATTTACTCCCGATGAGATGTGAATCCGAGTCAGCTTTTCGCCATGGTGAGATAAACCTAACAATTACGCAACAGAAGACAAAAAAAACGCCTTAATCAAAGCGTATCTGAATGTTATTGCATAAACTTTAATAACTTTACCCTGGTTGGGTTTCTTTAACCGTTTTAGTGCGCTATTACTCATCGCTTCTTGCGACACGGTGATGTGACGTAATTTTTTGAATGGACACTCGGGTGGCATTTATGACGCGAAAAATGACTTCTCTGCGCAGCCTGGCGGCAGGCTCTGCGCTCCTTTTCCTGTTTGCACCAACTCTCTACGCAGCTGAGCAGGCTGCGCCAGAAGCGCCACCTGTGGATGCGCGCGCCTGGATCCTGATGGACTACTCCAGCGGTAAAGTGCTGGCGGAAGGCAACGCGGATGAGAAACTCGACCCGGCAAGCCTGACCAAAATCATGACCAGCTATGTGGTAGGCCAGGCCTTAAAAGCGGGCAAGATCAAGCTTGATGATATGGTCACCATCGGGAAGGACGCCTGGGCGACCGGCAACCCGGCGCTGCGCGGGTCATCGGTGATGTTCCTGAAGCCGGGCGATCAGGTTTCCGTATCGGATTTGAATAAAGGGGTGATTATCCAGTCCGGCAACGACGCCTGTATCGCGCTGGCGGATTACGTCGCGGGCAGTCAGGATTCATTTATCGGTCTGATGAATGGCTACGCGCAAAAGCTGGGCCTGACCAACACCACCTTTAAAACCGTTCACGGCCTGGATGCGCCGGGCCAGTTCAGCACCGCGCGCGACATGGCGCTGCTGGGGAAAGCGCTTATTCACGACGTGCCGGATGAATACGCCATCCACAAAGAGAAAGAGTTTACCTTCAATAAAATCCGCCAGCCGAACCGCAACCGCCTGCTGTGGAGCAGCAACGTTAACGTGGACGGGATGAAAACCGGCACCACGGCCGGCGCGGGTTACAACCTGGTGGCCTCCGCGACGCAGGGCGATATGCGCCTGATCTCGGTGGTGCTGGGGACCAAAACCGACCGCATCCGTTTTAACGAATCAGAAAAACTTCTGACCTGGGGATTCCGCTTCTATGAAACCGTGACGCCAATTAAACCGGATGCCACGTTCGTCAGCCAGCGCGTCTGGTTTGGTGACAAGAGCGAAGTGAATCTGGGCGCGGGTGAAGCGGGCTCGGTGACCATTCCGCGCGGCCAGCTGAAAAACCTGAAGGCCAGCTACACCCTGACCGATCCGCAGCTCACCGCGCCGCTGAAAAAGGGCCAGGTGGTCGGGACGATTGATTTCCAGCTTAACGGTAAGTCGATTGAACAGCGTCCGCTGATTGTGATGGAAGCGGTAGAAGAGGGCGGCTTCTTCAGCCGGATGTGGGACTTCGTGATGATGAAATTCCACGGATGGTTTGGCAGCTGGTTCAACTAAGTTTTTGCCGGGTGGCGCTGCGCTTACCCGGCCTACGTTTTTACTCCCTCTCCCTGTGGGAGAGGGCCGGGGTGAGGGCATCAGGCCGCACCCCTCTCAAAACATCAACTTTACCTGCTGCGTCTTCGCATGCGCCACAATGTCGTCATCCGGACGGCAATCGCTGACGATGGCATCAAACTGCGCCAGTTCACCCATTCTCGCCGAACGCACTTTGCCAAACTTGCTGTGGTCAACCACCAGCACATGGTACTGCGCCGCGCTTAGCGCCCAGTGCTTCACCGGCAGCTCTTCCAGGTTAAAGCAGGTCGCGCCCTGACGCACGTTCACGCCCGCGGCGGAATAAAACGCGATATCCGGGCAGAGATTGCTGAGCGTGTCCTGCAGGTTAAGCGGCTTAAAGATCGCGTTGCTGGCGTGAAACTCACCGCCGCAGAGGATCACCCGGCACTCGGGTTTCTCCTGAAGCGCCAGAAAGGTGTTCAGGGAGTAGCACACGGCGGTAAAGGGAATGCTGCTGTCGATGGCTTCGATAATCCACGGCGTGGTGGTACCGCAGTCAAAAAACAGGGTCTGGTGCGGCTGTACCAGCGAAGCCGCAAGCCGTGCGGCTTTGCGCTTCTCTTCAACCAGGCGCGTCTTCTGGTCGCTGATCAGATAATGGCTGGCGCTGCGCGGTTCAAGCACAATATACCCGCCCAGCAGCACGACGGGCGCGCTTTCGCTGTTCAGATCCCGACGAATGGTCATCTCTGAGACGCCGAGGAGGTTGGCGGCTTCCTTAAGATGCAGCTTATCGCTGCGCTTCAGCGCCTGTAGCAGCTGAGCAATGCGGTCATCGCGACGTGTTTCCATAGTTCCTCGGGATAAAAAAGTGAACCCCCGCAGGGCGGGGGTTCAAGTGTAACCCGTCAGGTCGGGGTTAGTCACGTATCCAGCCTTTGCGGATCGGGATAGCGAAAATGGCGCGATAGAGGGTAGAGAGCCCGCGGTAGAGCGCTTCACCGAAGAGACTCCACAGAATCGCCGCGCTCACGCAGCCAATCAGCCCCACCAGGAAACCGCCCACCATATCCAGCGGCCAGTGGACGCCCAGGTAAACGCGAGACCAGGCGATGGCCACGGCGACCATCATCAGCACCGCACCTGACCACAGGCGATGCCAGAACAGGAAGGCCAGCGCGAAGGTAAAGATCACCGTACCGTGATCGCTCGGGAAAGAGTCATCCGGCGCATGGTGCAGGAAGGTATAGCCGACGTGATCGACGAAAGGACGATCGTGCGGGAAGGCGTGACCCAGAATGTAGCTCAGCAGTACGCTAACTCCGAGCGCCATCGCCACTTTGATCACCAGCTGGCGCTGCGCTTTCACCTGGCTACGGGGACCCCACAGCCAGAGGATGGCTGCCAGCACAGGCACGATGCTGATCAGATCTTTCGCCAGAAAGGTGGCAAAGTCGATTGTCCACTCGGGCGAGGCCGGCGTGGCGTTGATCAGATAAAACAGCTGATAATTCAGACTCTCTAACATAGCGTTATCACTCTTTAGCAAACCGGGTGGAAATAAGGCCATAGACCACCACCTGGGAAAACCAGACCCACCACCCAGCCCACAGGTTGTGAGAGAAAAAATGTGCCCCGCGCATGACCTGGCCGTAACCCATCGCCAGACCTAACACCACGCCCAGCGCGACGAAGCACCAGGCAAGACGCGGACGCTCTCGCCAGAAGGCAAAAAACAGCCCCATCACCATAAAGCCGCTGGAGGCATGACCGCCGGGGAAACAGCGCCCCGGACCGCTGTCCGCAGGGACGGAACTGAACAGGGGATAAGACATAGCTTTCCCGCCATATTCCACCAGATCCCACGGGCAGCTGTGATGGCTCACACTTTTCAATATGCCCACCACCAGCGCGCCAACGCCCATCAGTAGCGCCGCGGTGACCAGCCTTGCGTTGCGCTTGTATGCACCGTAAAACAGCGCCACGGCACCCAAGGCGATGGCGACGTATTTCGCCAGGCGATGGTTCAGCAGATCCAGCAGGTGGTCTTTCTGCAGCGGGAAGCTCTGCGTCGCCGCGTCGTACCAAAAGCCGGTTATCCATCTGTCGAGCGCTTCATCACGCGATAGCCACGTAAACACCACGGCAAGCGCTATCAGCACGAAAAGCTGATAACCATAAAAGCGGGACGGTAAGCGGTAAAGTCGTTTTGTCTTATTTGTCTGTAAGTTAGACAATTCTGAACGGCTGGAGGTGAGTGCCATAATTTGGGGTCGTTGACGAGTAATCGGGGTATCATAAATTTGTCAACTTAAGGAAACCTTAAACGAAGACGATATGTGCTTTATTTCTGTTTATCCTCGATAATCCACTATCTCGGGCTGCGGCATTTCATTACACTCGTCGCGATTTTGTCATTATAAAGAGATTGCATGTTAAACCGTTCTTCTTCTGGTTCACGTCTGGGTCGTCAGGCGTTGCTTTTCCCTCTGTGTCTGGTGCTCTACGAATTCTCTACCTATATCGGCAACGATATGATCCAGCCCGGTATGCTGACCGTTGTGGCGCAGTACAACGCGGGAATCGAGTGGGTACCGACCTCCATGACCGCCTATCTGGCAGGCGGTATGTTTTTGCAGTGGCTGTTAGGCCCGCTGTCGGATCGTATTGGCCGTCGTCCGGTGATGCTGACGGGCGTGGTGTGGTTCATCGTGACCTGTCTCGCCACGCTGCTGGCGCAAAACATTGAACAATTTACCCTGCTGCGTTTCCTGCAGGGGGTCAGCCTGTGCTTTATCGGTGCCGTGGGGTATGCCGCCATTCAGGAGTCGTTTGAAGAGGCGGTGTGTATCAAAATCACCGCGCTGATGGCGAACGTGGCGCTGATCGCTCCGCTGCTGGGGCCGCTGGTGGGCGCCGCGTGGGTGCACGTTGCGCCCTGGGAAGGGATGTTCGTGCTTTTTGCGGTTCTCGCCGCTATCGCCTACTTTGGCCTGCACCGCGCGATGCCGGAAACGGCCACCCGCATCGGCGAGAAACTCTCGCTGAAAGAGCTGGGTCGGGATTACAAAGAAGTGCTAAAGAATGGCCGCTTTGTGGCGGGGGCGCTGGCGACAGGGTTCGTTAGCCTGCCGCTGCTGGCATGGATTGCCCAGTCACCGGTCATTATCATCAGCGGTGAAAAGCTCAGCAGCTACGAGTACGGCCTGCTGCAGGTGCCTATTTTTGGCGCGCTGATTATCGGTAACCTGGTGCTGGCGCGTCTGACGTCACGCCGCACCGTGCGTTCTCTGATTATCATGGGCGGCTGGCCGATTGCGGCAGGGCTGATTCTGGCCGCGGTGGCGACCGTTGCGTCATCTCACGCCTATCTGTGGATGACGGCGGGGCTTAGCCTCTACGCCTTCGGGATCGGCGTGGCGAACGCCGGGCTGGTGCGCCTGACGTTGTTTGCCAGCGAGATGAGTAAAGGCACGGTCTCAGCGGCGATGGGGATGCTGCAGATGCTGATTTTTACCGTCGGTATTGAAGTGAGCAAGCATGCCTACGCGATGGGCGGCAACGGTCTGTTCAGCCTGTTTAACCTCGCCAACGGGGCGCTGTGGGTTGGCCTGATGGTGGTGTTCCTGAAAGACAAACGCGTCGGAAACGCCCTGCAACCTTGATCTGTTTATCCCCTCTCCCGTGGGCGAGCTCGGGACAGTCCCCTCTCCCTGTGGGAGAGGGTTAGGGTGAGGGCACCAGACCGCACATTGTCAGTTAAACGGCGCCTCCCCGTTCAACACCTTCTCAATCACGTTTAAAACGCCTTCGTCGTTATTGTGCGGCGCTTCAAAACGCGCCACCGCTTTAATATGCGGTCTGGCATTCGCCATCGCAAAGCTGAACCCGGACTGGTGCAGCATCTCCACGTCGTTACCGCTGTCGCCGAAGGCCACCACTTCGCTGTCGTCTATGCCCCAGCGCTGTTGCAGGATCCGCAGGCCGTTGGCTTTATGCACGCCGGGGATGATCAGATCGATACTGCCGTGACCGGTCGTGACGGGCACCATGATGTCACTGAGCTTGTCGTGAAGAAGCGCCTGAATACGCGGAATTTCATCGTCAGACACGTTGAGCCCGAACTTAAAGAAAATATCGTTCAGGTTGTCGAAGTCGCTGACCATTTCGAGGCGGTGGTAGTACTTCGCCGCCATATCCTTAAAGCCCTCGTCATAGCATTTCAGCGTGTATGCGCTGCTTTTTCCGCAGGCGATGATCTCAATCCCCGGCACGTCGCTTAACACATTCGCGACGGTGTCGAAGTGGGCTTTCGAGAGTTCACCGTTAAAGACGTCTTCACCTTCGCTCACGACCCAGCCGCCGTTTTCGGCGACGAACGCGATTTCATGCGCAATCTCCGGGAAAAAGGAGATGAGCTGGTAGTACTGGTTGCCGCTGGCAACCACGAAGCGAATGCCTTGCGCCTTCATGCGGGCGTACTGCGCCAGAAAGCGGGGGCGATTGTAGGTCTTGGCATCGCTCAGAAAAGTGCCATCCATGTCGACGGCGATCAGTTTAACGCTCATATCCCTTCTCCAGTGTCGTTTGATTCGTTTCCGGCTTTGCCACCGCGCGCGCCACCAGCGCCGCAATGATGACCAACCCTAATACCACCAGCATGGCGCTACGCAGCCCGTAGTGCTCGCCGAGGAAGCCGAGCAGCGGCGGTCCGACCAGGAAGGCGAGATAGCCCGTGGTCGCCACCACGCTGACGCGCGTTGGGGCATCCGGGCCGGTGTCGCTGGCGGCCGAAATGGTCAGCGGGAAGCCGAGCGACGCGCCCAGCCCCCAGAGGATCACCGAGACGCCGGCAATCCAGTCCACATCCACAAAGATGATCATCGCGATGCCCAAGCCGCCGAGCAGAGCGCTGGCGCGCACTACCGCAACGCGGCTGTAGCGGTCGATAAACCAGCCGCCGGTGAAGCGTCCGACGGTCATCCCCAGCGTAAACCCGGCGTAAATCAGCGAGCCGGAGGTCGGGCTAAAGCCGTGACCGTCCACCATCAGCAGCGGCAGCCAGTCGTTGGCGGACCCTTCTGCGAACGCCATCGCCAGCACCACCACGCCGATCAGCATCAGCTGGAAATCACGGTAGAAGGGCAGCCCTTTTTCGACCGAATGCTGTTCGTCAGCGGAGTTTTTGCCGGTACCGTCCGGGATGGCCCGGATGCCGGTCAGAATCGGAACGATGCACACCAGCGCCGCCAGCAGGATATGCAGGTTGGCGCTCACGCCAGAGGCCGTCAGCGCCATGCCCACGCCGGCACCGGCCAGCGTGCCGAGGCTATAAAAGCCGTGCATCATTGGCAGCACGGTTTTGTTCATCTCGCGCTCGACCGCCGCCCCTTCAACGTTGATGGCAACTTCCGCCGAGCCGAAGCTGCCGCCAAATACCGTCAGCCCCAGGGCAAACAGAACCGGCGACGCACACCACAGCGCGGCGCTCAGCACGATCATCCCGACCACCGCGAAGCACATGGTGGTGCGGATCACCGCCCGCGTACCGAAGCGCTTCACCAGCCACGCGGAGCAGAGGATGCCGCTCATCGAGCCTATCGACAGCCCGAACAGCACGATGCCCATCTCAGCGGTAGAGACGGACAAAATATCGCGAATGGCGGGCGTACGCGTGGCCCAGGAGGCCATCAGCAGGCCGGGAATAAAGAAGAACATAAACAGCGCCCACAGGCGTAGCTGCAGGGCTTTACGGGGAGAGGTCAGCGTCATTGGGGTAGCACCAGAAGTACAACAATAGCGACAACACTAGCAAGTTTGTGTACATTTGTACACAAACCACGTGAGGAATTTATGAGCAGACCACCGAACGATCCGCATCGCCGGGAGAAGATCCTGCAGGCAACGCTCGATACCATTGCCGAGCACGGGATTCACGCCGTCACGCACCGTAAAATCGCCACCTGCGCGGGCGTGCCGCTGGGATCGATGACCTACTATTTCGACGGCATGGAACCGCTGCTGGAGGAGGCCTTCACGTGGTTTACCCGGCAGATGTCGCAGCAGTATCGGGATTTCTTTGCCGGCGTTAACGGGCCGGAAATGGCGTGCGAATCCATCACCACGCTGATCCACAGCTCGCAGGTGACGACGCCGCACAACATGGCGCTGATGTATCAGCTTTACGCCTTTATGCACCGCAGCGCGGCGCTTAAAACGGTGATGCAGGACTGGATGAAGATGAGCCAGACCACGCTGGAGCAGTGGTTCGACCCGGTCACCACCCGTGCGCTGGACGCGTTTATCGAAGGGATGACGCTGCACTACGTCACCGACCGGGCGCCCTTAACCCGCGAAGAGATCCGGGCGATGGTGGGGAGGATTGCGGGCGAGGGCTAGGTTGCACCCGCGGTCATATTGACGGTGGTTCCCGTCATGGCGCCTGCCGCATCTGACGCCAGAAACGCAATGGTGTCTGCCACCTGCGCCAGCGTCGGCAGGCGATGATTCAGGGTGCTTTGCGCGGCACCGCCAAGAAACTGCTCGACCGTGATGCCCATCGCCTGCGCCTTGGCGGTGAAAATGGCACCCACATACGAACCCGCCTGCACCGCGTCGGCTATTGCGTGCGAACGCACGCAGAGTACGCGAATATTTTGTGCCCCCAGCTCAGCCGCGAGCGCCCGGGTCAAGGCTTCCGTTCCCGCGCAGCCAACGATATGCCCGAGGTGGCCCGCCATCGTCATGTTTGCGGCGGGGGCGACGACGGTAATTATGGTCCCGGCATGCTCGCCGCCCATGCGGGGCGATACGGCTTTCGCAATGTTGAAATATGCTGCCAGGAAAGGGTCGAAACCCTGTCTGAACTCGTCGAGCGTTAACGCCTGCAGGCGTTTGCCCTGATCGTGCATAAAGCCCGTGGCGTTGACGACGATATCAATGTGGGCAAGGTCGGGGAGCTGTGCGGAGGCATTGAGCACATCGAAAACAAACGTGCTGGCAGACCCGCCGTCGGCGCGAATGCTGTCGGCGACCGGCTCGAGCCTGGCGTGGCTGCGCGCGGCGAGGTAGACATCCGCTCCCTCGCACGCAAGCGCGTGCGCCGCTGCGCTGCCAATAGCGCCGCTGCCGCCGAAGATGACGGCGGTTTTGTTTTTAAGTCCCATACCTGCATCCCCTCACCAGACCTAACCTTCAACAGTATGTGCCGGGTTTCGGCTGATGCAACCCGGCCAGTGGGCGGGATATGCCGCGGGCAAGCCTTACTGTGCCATTATCAATAGCTTACTTTTGAGAGATTTTTTTCCCGCTGGCGTCCACCACGGCTTCGCCATCCTCTTTCGTAAACGCCCCTTTTTGCGCGTCCGGCAGGATGTCGAGGACGACTTCAGACGGACGGCACAGGCGCGTGCCCAGCGGCGTTACCACGATCGGACGGTTAATCAGGATCGGGTGCTGAAGCATAAAACCGATAAGCTGGTCGTCGGTGAACGTATCTTCAGCCAGGCCGAGCTGTTCAAAGGGCTCCACGTTTTTACGCAGCAGATCCCGCACTGAAATCCCCATCTCAGCAATCAGTGTGGTCAGCTTATCGCGCGACGGCGGGTTTTCCAGATAAAGAACGATCTCTGGCTCCGTACCGCTGTTGCGGATCATCTCCAGCGTGTTGCGCGAGGTGCCGCAGGCCGGGTTGTGGTAAATGGTGATGTGGCTCATATCAGTGGCTCATTACAGTGTGAAGGAAAGACGGAGCGCCAGCGCGGCGAGCGTCGCAAACAGGACCGGCAGCGTCATCATGATGCCCGTCCGGAAATAGTAGCCCCAGGTAATCGTCATGTTTTTCTGCGCCAGCACGTGGAGCCAGAGCAGGGTGGCGAGGCTGCCGATGGGCGTGATTTTCGGCCCCAGATCGCAGCCAATAACGTTGGCGTAAATCATCGCTTCCTTTATCAATCCCGAAGCCGTGCTGCCATCAATGGAGAGCGCGCCAATCAGCACCGTGGGCATATTGTTCATTATGGATGACAGGAACGCGGTGATGAACCCGGTACCCAGCGTGGTGGCCCACAGCCCGTGTCCGGACAGGCTATCCAGTACGCCTGAGAGATACTCCGTCAGCCCGGCATTGCGCAGGCCGTACACCACCAGATACATCCCCAGCGAGAAGATAACGATCTGCCACGGAGCGCCGCGCAGCACTTTTCCGGTGTTAATCGCATGTCCGCGTTTTGCGACAGCGAATAAAATCAGCGCGCCAGCTGTTGCGATGGCGCTGACCGGAATGCCGAGAGGTTCAAGCACGAAGAAGCCGACGAGAAGAAGCAGCAGCACGATCCAGCCCATTCTGAACGTCGGGTGGTCGTGAATGGCCCGAGCGGGCTCACGGAGTTTTGCCAGGTCATATTCCGGGGGGATTTCCTTGCGAAAGAACAGATGCAGCATCACCAGCGTTGCGGCAATCGCGGCGACATCAACCGGGATCATCACCGAGGCGTATTCGCTGAACCCCAGCTTAAAGAAGTCTGCCGATACGATGTTGACCAGGTTCGATACAATCAGCGGCAGGCTGGCGGTATCGGCGATAAAGCCTGCCGCCATCACAAACGCCAGCGTGGCCTGCTTGCTGAACCCCAGCGCCAGCAGCATGGCGATAACGATAGGGGTCAGGATTAGCGCCGCGCCGTCATTGGCAAACAGCGCCGCCACGGCTGCGCCCAGCAGCACGATGTAAGTAAACAGCAATCGCCCCCGACCGTTCCCCCAGCGGGCGACGTGCAGCGCTGCCCACTCGAAAAAACCGGACTCATCCAGCAGCAGGCTGATGATGATGACGGCAATGAACGTTGCCGTGGCGTTCCAGACGATATTCCACACCACAGGTATATCGTTAATGTGAATCACGCCGCTGGCCAGCGCCAGCGCGGCACCGATGCTGGCGCTCCAGCCGATACTGAGCCCTTTGGGCTGCCAGATGACCAGTACCAGCGTAAACAGAAAAATAGCCCCTGCCAGAAACATCTTCTACTCCATTATATCTGTTTTAGTGAATGTGTTTTTCCTGGCACGATCCCGGAAGTCGGTTTTTCAGCTTCAGGCGCGTCTCTTCCCGCAGGCAGTTCCAGCCGGTGTCGATAACGGTAGCCGCCCACGCAGGCATGTTGGGAGAG
Organism: Enterobacter sp. FW301-JW81; assembly: GCF_058788735.1. Classification (NCBI taxonomy): domain Bacteria; kingdom Pseudomonadati; phylum Pseudomonadota; class Gammaproteobacteria; order Enterobacterales; family Enterobacteriaceae; genus Enterobacter; species Enterobacter sp. FW301-JW81. The sequence continues at coordinate 129,793 of NZ_JBYTBA010000001.1, forward strand.
AGACGGTAATGGACCCATTTGCCCTCGCGACGATCGATAACCAGCCCGGATTCGCGCAACAGCGCCATATGGCGGGAGACTTTCGGCTGAGATTCGGCGGTGGCGGAGCAGAGATCGCAGACGCACAGCTCACCGGCTTCGCGGAGCAGCATGACGATGGCGAGCCGCGTTTCGTCGGAGAGGGTTTTGAAGAGCTGGAGTGGGTGGAGCATGGAGTTTCCTGCAGGCGTGATTTTTATATATGTTTAATCATATATGTTTTAGTGGCAAGAGAGAAGGTGAAATTTGAGGGCGGGGAATTTCAGGCAACAAAAAACCCATCAACCTTGAACCAAAACGGCGGGGTTGATGGGCTCCACAAATTGGGGACATCAAAGAAAAGCAGTGGCACTAGTTATGACTGCCCCCTGATAAAAAAGTTCTGCGCGTAACGAAAATTTTTTCAACCACGCGCAAACTTAGGAGTTATCCGAGTCCAGGCCAGATGATGATGATCAGCGTACCCGCCAGCGTGAGCAGTACGTTCGCGATGGCGTAGGTTCCCGCATACCCCAGCGCCGGGATGTTGCTGCGCGCGGTGTCGCTGATGATTTCCATGGCCGGTGCACAGGTACGCGCCCCCATCATCGCCCCGAAGAGCAGGGCGCGGTTCATGCGCAGCACGTAGGCGCCGAACAGGAAGCAAATAACGACCGGCACCAGGCTGACGATAAGTCCGGAAACCAACATTTGCCAGCCGACGGCACCGAGGCTGTGGCCGATGCCGCTGCCGGCGCTTAAGCCAACTCCCGCCATAAAGACCATCAGACCGAACTCTTTCACCATGTTCAGCGCGCCCTGCGGAATGTAGCCGAAGGTTGGGTGGTTCGCTCGCAGGAAACCCAGCATGATCCCGGCGAAAAGCAGCCCGGCGGCGTTACCGATGCCGAAGCTAAAGTTGCTGAACTGGAAGGTGATCATCCCGATCATCAGGCCAACAATAAAGAAGGCGCAGAAGGCCAGCAGGTCGGTAACCTGGCTGTGAATGGAGATAAAGCCGATGCGGTCGGCAACGGTTTTCACGCGTCGGGCGTCGCCGCTGACCTGGAGCACGTCGCCTTTATTGAGTACGACGTTGTCGTCGATCGGCATTTCAATCTGGCTGCGGATCACGCGGTTGAGGAAGCAGCCGTGGTCGGTCAGCTTCAGCTGCGCCAGGCGACGGCCAACGGCGTTATGGTTTTTCACCACGATCTCTTCGGTGACGATGCGCATGTCGAGCAGGTCGCGGTCGAACACCTCTTTGCCGTTACGGAAGCTCGGGTCGAGACGGGCGTGGGCGTCCGGGTAACCGACCAGCGCAATGTCGTCGCCCATCTGCAGCACCGCGTCGCCGTCCGGATTCGCCAGAATGCCGTTGCGGCGGATACGTTCGATGTAGCAGCCCGTCTGGCGATAAATCCCCAGCTCGCGCAGGTTTTTGCCGTCTGCCCATGCCACCAGCTCCGGTCCGACGCGGTAGGCGCGGATCACCGGGAGATAGACTTTACGTTTGGAATCGGTATCCAGACCGCGCTCGCGGGCGATTTGCTGGGCGCTGGTCTGCAGATCCTGGTGCTGCAGTTTTGGCAGGTAGCGCGCGCCGACAATCAGGCTCACCAGACCAATCAGATAGGTCAGGGCATAGCCCAGGCTCAGGTGGTCGAGGGCGGTAGAGAGCTGCGCGCCGGCCATGCCGGAATGGCGCAGGGTATCACCGGCACCCACGAGTACGGGGGTAGAGGTCATGGAGCCTGCCAGCATACCTGCCGTTAACCCGATATCCCAGCCAAACAGTTTGCCCAGCCCTAAGGCGATCAGCAGCGCGCTGCCGACCATCACCAGCGCCAGCATCAGATAATTTTTGCCGTCGCGGAAGAAAATTGAAAAAAAGTTAGGTCCCGCTTCCACGCCAACGCAAAAAATAAACAGCATAAAACCTAAGTTGAGCGCGTCCGTGTTAATGCTGAAGTGCTGCTGGCCTAATAATAAGGAGACGACTAAAACGCCAATGGAATTACCAAGTTGAACTGAACCCAGGCGCAATTTACCCAGGCAAAGACCCAGCGCCAGTACCACAAATAATAACAGGATGTAATTCCCATTTAACAAGTCTGCGACGTTTATATTCACGGAGGCTAACTTCTTGTTTACCAGTAAGTTGTTGAATGAAAGGACTTTTTGGGCTACTGTTTTCTGGGTCAGGGAAAGGCGTTAACGCTCCCTGTTTCCTGCTTTATTCCCTAAAACATTAGCTGGCGTGTAGTTTAATCGCATTAGCTACTGACAGCTACCTATTATCGCATCACCCTGTGCGTGCTTTGGCAAGGATTGCCGCATTGCTTTATCTGACTGGGCGTCTACCCGACGAATGTGTATTTGATAGAGATAAGTCAGGAGGATAGTTTGAACATTAAACGAAACTGGGCGGGGGTGATCAGCTGCTTTTTGCTGTTCACGGTCGTATGCATGTCGCTCGCTTTTAACGTGAAAGGGGCATTCAGGGCTTCGGGCCATCCGGAGCTGGGGTTGCTCTTTTTCACGCTGCCGGGCGCCGCGGCCAGTTTTCTCTCCCGTAAAGGGGAGGTGGTGAAACCGCTTCTTGGTGCCATGCTGGCCGCACCGCTGTGCCTGCTGCTGATGCGCTTGCTGTATATATCAACGCGGAGTTTCTGGCAGGAGCTGGCGTGGTTGATGAGCGCCGTGTTCTGGTGCGCCCTTGGCGCGCTCTGTTACTTATTTGTGCGCAGCCTGATTCGACACCGACGGCACCCCAAATAAAAACGCCCTCAGGGTGAGGGCGTCTTCGCATTACTGAGCGGCAAACAGCCCCAGATGCTCTTTGGCGTAAGCTTCAAAATCAGTGCAACCGCCGATGTGTTTCTGATCGAGGAAGATCTGCGGTACGGTTTCAACCGGCTTGCCGACGGTTTTTTCGAGATCCGCTTTGGTGATGCCTTCCGCGTGGATATCCACGTAGCGGAAGTTGAAGTCATCGCGCTCTTCAGTCAGTTTCTCAGCCAGCTCTTTCGCGCGCACACAGTAAGGGCACCCTGGACGACCAAAAATTACTGCAAACATTTCTCTCTCCTCAAAAAACAAGCCTGACGGCGAATAAGACATATAGTGCCCGATAACCTGTCGCCATTAAAGAAGGTTTCGCCTGTCGCTTTGATACAGTAAGGCTATGTTTCGCCAATTACACCGCGCAAATCATTGCCTATACTGGCTGCCATACGGTTTAAGCACGACAAAGAGAGACAAGATGACGCCAACCATAGACCTGCTCACATCCCACCGTTCCATTCGCCATTTCACCGATGAGCCGATAACCGAGGCGCAGCGTGCCGCGATTATTGACAGCGCAAGGGCGACCTCCAGCTCCAGCTTCCTGCAGTGCAGCTCGATTATCCGCATTACCGACCCGGCCATGCGCGAGCAGCTGGTCACGCTGACCGGCGGTCAAAAGCACGTGGCCCAGGCCGCGGAGTTCTGGGTGTTCTGCGCCGACTTTAACCGCCACCTGCAGATTTGTCCTGAGGCCGAACTGGGTCTGGCCGAACAGCTGCTGCTGGGCGTGGTGGATACCGCGCTGATGGCGCAAAACGCCTTTACGGCGGCGGAGTCGCTGGGGTTAGGCGGCGTTTATATCGGCGGCCTGCGTAACAACATTGAAAGCGTCACCGAGCTGCTGAAGCTGCCAAAACATGTGCTGCCGCTGTTTGGCCTGTGCCTCGGCTGGCCGGCGGATAACCCGGATCTGAAGCCGCGCATTCCTGCCGCCATGCTGGTGCATGAAAACCACTACCAGCCGGTTGACCAGGAGGTTCTGAATCACTATGACGAAGAGCTGGCGAACTACTACATGACGCGCGGCAGCAATAACCGTCGCGATACCTGGACCGACCATATTCGCCGCACCATCATTAAAGAAAATCGCCCGTTTATTCTCGATTATCTGCACAAACAGGGTTGGGCGACGCGATAGTCCATTTATCCTGCGCCTGCCTGCGTATATGATACGCAGGCTTTTTCCATGTCTTTAGCGAGGTGCAGGGTGAAAATTGCCATATTGTCCCGGGATGGAACGCTCTATTCATGTAAGCGCCTGCGAGAAGCGGCGGCGAAACGCGGGCATCAGGTTGAGATCCTCGACCCGATGTCCTGCTATATGAACATCGACCCGGCCGCCTCGTCGATCCACTACAAAGGCCGCAAGCTGCCGTACTTTGATGCAGTGATCCCCCGCATCGGCTCGCAGATAACCTATTACGGCACCGCCGCGCTGCGCCAGTTTGAAATGCTGGGCAGCTATCCGCTCAATGAATCCGTCGCCATTTCCCGCGCCCGCGACAAGCTGCGTTCGCTGCAGCTGCTCGCCCGCCAGGGGATCGATCTCCCCGTCACGGGGATTGCCCATTCGCCAGACGACACCAGCGATCTCATCGACATGGTGGGCGGGGCACCGTTAGTGATCAAACTGGTAGAAGGCACGCAGGGCATTGGCGTGGTGCTGGCGGAAACGCGGCAGGCGGCGGAAAGCGTGATTGATGCCTTCCGGGGGCTGAACGCCCACATTCTGGTGCAGGAGTACATCGAAGAGGCTAAAGGATGCGACATTCGCTGCTTCGTGGTCGGTAACGAAGTGGTGGCGGCCATTGAGCGCCAGGCAAAAGAGGGCGACTTCCGCTCTAACCTTCACCGCGGCGGCGTGGCGCGGGTAGCCGATATCAGCGACCGGGAACGGGAGATTGCCGTGAAAGCGGCGCAAACGCTGGGGCTGGACGTGGCGGGCGTAGACCTTCTGCGGGCGGCGCGCGGGCCGCTGGTCATGGAGGTGAATGCTTCTCCGGGGCTGGAAGGCGTGGAAAAAACCACCGGGGTCGATATTGCAGGTAAAATGATCGCATGGATCGAGCGCCACGCCACGCCGGGATACTGTCTTAAAACGGGTGGTTAAATGGATTACAGCGCACTTTTTAAGTACCCTATGCAAAGTTTTTACTAGAGAGGCTGCACAGCGATGGATTTACAGGTCGTACCAACACTGGATACGTTACGTCAATGGCTCGATGATGCCGGTATTACGTTCTTTGAATGTGATTCCTGCCAGGCGCTGCATTTGCCTCATATGCAAAATTTCGACGGTATTTTTGATGCCAAAATCGATCTCATTAACGACGTGATCCTTTTCTCCGCGCTGGCCGAAGTGAAGCCGTCGGCGCTGCTGGCGCTGGCCTCCGACCTGTCAGCGATCAACGCCAGTTCTTTGACGGTGAAAGCATTTCTCGACATACAGGATGATAATCTGCCAAAACTGGTCGTTTGCCAGTCTTTATTCTCCGGGGCAGGGCTGTCGTTCAAGCAGTTCGCCTGGTTTATGCGCTTGAGCGAAGAGCAAATTTCGATGGTCATGATGGAAGCCAACGCGCATCATCTGCTGTATAGCGCGGAAGATGATGCAGAGAATAATGATGCATCTCCCAATTTTCTTCACTAAGCCTGTCTGACTTTTGCGCAGTCGCTGCCATAGCGGCTGCAGAAGGCCATTTTTTCTGCTGCTTTTAACCTTTCTTTAAAGAATTTTTCACCTCCCTGAAGGCCGTTTCGGCTTATCACGTAGACATAACCTGCATAAAAAATTGATAAAAGGCGTTTTTTCGTCCGGGCTATAGCCGGAGACACGGGCTACAGTTATTCTTGCGATGCTTAAAAAAGCGAGCGGAAGCTGCCGGGTAAAGAGGTTTCTTTTTATTTCGGGCAGAGCGACAAACTATGCATGATTTTTGCATAACTCCAGATTGCACAGTTTTAGTTCGTTTGTTAACGAGCTTTCAGAAGGAATAACGATATGATCGCCTTGAATAAAAAATGGTTATCGGGTCTGGTTGCGGGTGCTCTGATGGCCGTCTCTGCCGGCACGCTCGCTGCGGAACAAAAAACGCTGCACGTTTACAACTGGTCTGACTATATTGCGCCGGACACGGTCGCGAATTTTGAAAAAGAGACCGGCATTAAAGTGGTCTACGACGTTTTCGATTCCAACGAAGTGCTGGAAGGAAAACTGATGGCGGGCAGCACCGGGTTTGACCTCGTGGTGCCTTCCGCAAGCTTCCTGGAGCGTCAACTGACGGCAGGCGTTTTCCAGCCTCTGGATAAGAGCAAGTTACCGAACTGGAAAAACCTCGATCCCGAAGTTCTGAAGCTGGTGGCCAAACACGACCCGGACAACAAATACGCCATGCCTTATCTGTGGGCGACCACCGGTATCGGCTTTAACGTCGACAAAGTGAAAGCGGCGCTAGGTCCGGACGTCAAGCTGGACAGCTGGGACGTGGTGCTTAAGCCGGAAAACCTTGCGAAGCTGAAAAGCTGCGGCGTCTCTTTCCTCGATGCGCCGGAAGAGATTTTCGCCACCGTGCTGAACTACCTGGGCAAAGATCCGAACAGCAGCAAGGCTGATGACTACACCGGCCCGGCGACCGATCTGCTGCTGAAGCTGCGTCCAAACATTCGTTACTTCCACTCGTCTCAGTACATTAACGACCTGGCAAACGGCGACATCTGCGTCGCGATTGGCTGGGCAGGGGACGTGTGGCAGGCGGCGAACCGCGCGAAAGAGGCAAAAAACGGCGTGAACGTGTCTTACTTCATTCCGAAAGAGGGGGCACTGGCCTTCTTTGACGTCTTCGCGATGCCGGCTGACGCAAAAAACAAAGACGAAGCTTATCAGTTCCTCAACTACCTGATGCGTCCTGACGTGATCGCCCACATCAGCGACCACGTTTACTACGCGAACGGTAACAAGGCCTCCGTGCCGCTGGTGAGCGAAGAAATCCGCAACAACCCGGCTATCTATCCGCCAGCGGATGTGTTCGCCAAGCTCTTCACCCTGAAAGTTCAGGATCCAAAAATTGACCGCGTGCGTACCCGCGCGTGGACCAAGGTGAAAAGCGGTAAATAACGGCGTTTGGTGTTGTTGCCCGGTGGCGCTATCGCTTACCGGGCCTACAAAACCCGTAGGCCGGGCAGGCGTTAGCGCCGTCCGGCGATGCGCACCCTGACGGTGCGTTTGCACCAGTATTGATCTATGCCGGAGAACACCCCGTGAATGACGCGATCCCCCGCCCGCAGGCGAAAGTCCGTAAAGCGCTGACCCCGCTTCTTGAAATTCGTAACCTCACCAAATCTTTCGATGGCCAGCATGCCGTGGACGACGTCAGCCTGACTATCTATAAAGGCGAAATTTTTGCCCTTCTTGGGGCATCTGGCTGCGGTAAATCGACCCTGCTGCGCATGCTGGCCGGTTTTGAACAGCCCACGGCCGGGCAGATCATGCTCGATGGCGTGGATCTCTCCAGCGTGCCGCCGTATCAGCGCCCCATTAACATGATGTTCCAGTCCTACGCGCTTTTTCCGCACATGACGGTGGAGCAGAACATCGCCTTTGGCCTGAAGCAGGACAAGCTGCCGAAGGCCGAAATTACCGCGCGCGTGGCCGAAATGCTGAGCCTGGTGCACATGCAGGAGTTCGCCAAGCGTAAGCCGCACCAGCTCTCTGGCGGCCAGCGGCAGCGCGTGGCGCTGGCAAGAAGCCTGGCGAAACGCCCGAAGCTGCTGCTGCTCGATGAACCGATGGGTGCCCTGGATAAAAAGCTGCGCGACCGTATGCAGCTCGAAGTGGTGGATATCCTCGAGCGAGTGGGCGTGACCTGCGTGATGGTCACCCACGATCAGGAAGAAGCGATGACCATGGCCGGACGAATCGCGATCATGAACCGCGGCAAGTTCGTGCAGATCGGCGAGCCGGAAGAGATTTATGAGCACCCGACCACCCGCTACAGCGCGGAGTTCATCGGCTCGGTTAACGTCTTTGAAGGGCTGCTGAAAGATCGTCAGGAGGATGGTCTGGTTATCGAATCGCCTGGGCTGCAGCATCCGCTAAAGGTCGATCCGGATAACTCCGTGGTGGATAACGTACCGGTCTACGTGGCGCTGCGTCCGGAGAAGATCATGCTCTGTGACGATCCGCCTGCCGATGGCTATAACTTTGCCGTGGGCGAAGTGGTCCACATTGCCTATCTGGGCGATCTGTCCATCTACCACGTGCGCCTGAAAAGCGGGCAGATGCTCAGCGCGCAGCTGCAGAACGAACATCGCTATCGCAAAGGCCAGCCGACATGGGGCGACGAAGTGCGCCTGTGCTGGGATGCTGACAGTTGCGTTGTGCTGACGGTATAAGGAGCGGCCAATGAGTACATTTGAACCTCCAGCCCGCGCAGGCAAACCGGGCGGCGTTGCCAGCTGGCTGACGCGCATGCAGATGAAACACGGCCGCAAGCTGGTGATCGCCATGCCGTACGTGTGGCTGATCCTGCTGTTCCTGCTGCCGTTCCTGATTGTTTTCAAGATAAGCCTGGCGGAAATGGCGCGGGCGATCCCGCCCTATACCAACCTGCTGGACTGGGCCGACGGGCAACTGACGCTGACGCTTAATCTTGGCAACTTCCTGCAGCTGACGGACGACCCGCTCTATTTCGAAGCGTATCTGCAGTCGCTGCAGGTGGCGGCGATCTCGACGCTCTGCTGCCTGGTGATGGGCTACCCGCTGGCGTGGGCGGTGGCGCACAGCAAGCCGTCTACGCGTAACATCCTGCTGCTGCTGGTGATCCTGCCGTCGTGGACCTCGTTCCTGATCCGCGTTTACGCCTGGATGGGGATCCTGAAAAACAACGGCGTGCTGAATAACGTGCTGATGTGGCTTGGGGTTATCGATCAGCCGCTGACGATCCTGCACACCAACCTCGCGGTCTATATCGGCATTGTGTACGCCTATCTGCCGTTTATGGTGCTGCCGATCTACACGGCGCTAACGCGTATTGATTACTCGCTGGTGGAAGCGTCGCTCGATCTCGGGGCCCGTCCGTTAAAAACCTTCTTCAGCGTCATTGTCCCGCTGACCAAAGGCGGGATTATCGCCGGGTCAATGCTGGTCTTTATTCCGGCGGTGGGGGAGTTTGTGATCCCGGAACTGCTCGGCGGGCCGGACAGCATCATGATTGGCCGCGTGCTGTGGCAGGAGTTCTTCAATAACCGCGACTGGCCGGTGGCGTCGGCGGTGGCGATTGTCATGCTGCTGCTGCTGATCGTGCCGATCATGTGGTTCCACAAGCATCAGCAGAAACAGATGGGAGATCACGGATGAACAACTTACCGGTAGTGCGCTCCCCGTGGCGAATTGCGATCCTCGTGATCGGCTTTACCTTCCTGTATGCGCCGATGCTGATGCTGGTGATCTACTCGTTCAACAGCTCCAAATTGGTGACGGTCTGGGCGGGCTGGTCGACGCGCTGGTACAGCGAGCTGTTCCACGATGATGCAATGATGAGCGCGGTGGGGCTTAGCCTGACCATTGCGGCGCTGGCGGCCACAATGGCGTCCGTGCTGGGCACGATCGCCGCGCTGGTGATGGTGCGCTTCGGGCGTTTTCGCGGTTCGAACGGCTTCGCCTTTATGATCACCGCGCCGCTGGTCATGCCGGACGTGATCACCGGTCTCGCGCTGCTGCTGCTGTTCGTGGCCCTGGCGCACGCCATCGGCTGGCCGGCGGATCGCGGAATGCTCACCATCTGGCTGGCGCACGTCACCTTCTGTACCGCGTATGTCGCGGTGGTGATCTCCTCGCGCTTGCGCGAGCTGGATCGCTCCATTGAAGAGGCGGCGATGGATCTCGGCGCGACGCCGCTGAAGGTCTTTTTCATCATTACCCTGCCGATGATTATGCCGGCGGTGATCTCCGGCTGGCTGCTGGCGTTTACCCTGTCGCTGGACGATCTGGTTATCGCCAGCTTTGTCTCCGGTCCGGGGGCGACGACGCTGCCGATGCTGGTCTTCTCCAGCGTGCGCATGGGGGTGAATCCGGAGATTAACGCCCTGGCCTCTATCATCCTCGGCGTGGTCGGAATTGTCGGATTTATCGCCTGGTATTTGATGGCGCGCGCGGAAAAGCAGCGCGTGCGCGATATCCAGCGTGCAAGACGCGGCTGAAGGATTTAAAATTTCCAGTGATGTGCCGCGCATGACGCGGCACTGTTTTTCAGGGAAGTAAAACATTGGGATTATTAAAAAAATCACGTATTACGCACGCGCGTCCTAACGTCCCTGCGCTGGTTCAGGTGGCGGCGCTCGCCATTATTATGATCCGCTGCCTCGATGTGCTGATGATTCTGAACACCCTGGGCGTACGCGGCATCGGTGAATTCATTCACCGCAGCGTGCAGACGTGGAATCTGACGCTGGTCTTTTTGAGCAGCCTGGTGCTGGTGTTTATCGAGATCTACTGCGCCTTTTCGCTGGTCAAAGGGCGCAACTGGGCGCGCTGGGTGTATCTGCTTACGCAGGTGACCGCCGCCAGCTATCTGTGGGCCGCCTCGCTGGGCTATGGCTATCCGGAGCTGTTCAGCATTGCCGGTGAATCCAAACGCGAGATCCTGCGCGCGCTGTTTATGCAAAAACTGCCGGATATGCTGGTGCTGTTCCTGCTTTTTATCCCCGCCTCCAGTCGGCGGTTCTTCCGCCTGCAATAATGTGTATAATCGCAGCCCTCGTGATTCTTAAGGTTTTCATATGCAGTGCGCACTCTTCGACGCCGGACGCTGCCGCTCCTGTCAGTGGATAGAACAGCCGGTCTCTCAACAACTCACCGCCAAAATGGCCGACCTGCAACAGCTGCTGGCAGAACACGCGGTAGGCGAGTGGTGTGCGCCCGTGAGCGGCCCGGAGCAGGGTTTTCGTAATAAAGCCAAGATGGTGGTCAGCGGCAGCGTGGAAAAACCGCTGCTGGGAATGCTGCACCGCGACGGCACGCCGGAAGATTTAACCGACTGCCCGCTGTATCCCGCCTCCTTTGAGCCCGTTTTTGCCGCGCTCAAACCGTTTATTGCGTGTGCAGGGTTAACGCCATACAGCGTCGCCCGCAGGCGCGGCGAGCTGAAATACCTTCTGCTGACGGAAAGCCAGATTGACGGCGGCATGATGCTGCGCTTCGTGCTGCGTTCGGAAGCCAAGCTGGAGCAGCTTCGCGCGGCGCTGCCGTGGCTTCAGCAGCAGCTTCCGCCGCTGAAGGTGATTACCGCAAACATTCAGCCGGTGCATATGGCAATCATGGAAGGGGAGAAAGAGATCTTCTTCACCGAACAGCACGCGCTGGCCGAAAACTTCAACGGCGTGCCGCTGTGGATCCGCCCGCAAAGCTTCTTCCAGACTAACCCAACCGTGGCTAGCAGCCTGTACGCTACCGCCCGCGACTGGGTGCGCGGGCTGAGCATCGATCATATGTGGGACCTGTTCTGCGGCGTGGGCGGCTTTGGCCTGCACTGCGCCACGCCCGAAATGCAGCTCACCGGGATTGAGATCTCCGCCGAAGCGATTGCCTGCGCCAGGCAGTCCGCCGCCGAGCTGGGTCTGACGAACCTGCACTTCCAGGCGCTGGACTCCACCCAGTTTGCGACCGGCCAGGGCAACGTGCCGGAGCTGGTGCTGGTCAACCCGCCGCGCCGCGGCATCGGAAAGGCGCTGTGCGACTATCTGAGTCAGATGGCGCCAGAGTACATCATCTATTCCAGCTGTAACGCGCAGACCATGGCGAAGGATATCGCCAGCCTGCCGGGCTACCGCATTGAACGCGTTCAGCTTTTCGATATGTTCCCGCATACCGCGCATTATGAAGTGTTGACGTTGCTCGTAAAATCTTAAACAAAATGTGAACTCTTCATCCCTGCGAAATCAGGTAAGCTTACGTCATAAGAAATGAATAAGGCTTACCCATGAAGCAGATCCTGCTGGTGGAAGACGACCACGATATCGCGGCGCTTCTGCGACTCAATTTAGAAGATGAAGGCTACGCCATCACCCACGAGCCCGACGGGGGCAACGCCCTGCAGCGTCTTGAAAAACAGCCGTGGGATGCGGTGATCCTCGACCTGATGCTGCCCAACGTTGACGGTCTGGAGATTTGCCGCCGCATCCGTCAGATGACGCGCTACCTGCCGGTCATTATCATCAGCGCCCGCAGCAGCGAAACCGACCGCATCACCGGGCTGGAAACCGGCGCCGATGATTATCTGGCAAAACCGTTTTCGGTGCAGGAGCTGATTGCGCGTATCAAAGCGCTGTTCCGCCGCCAGCAGGCGATGGGGCAGGCGCAAACCGACGGTCAAATTCAGGCCCACGGGCTGACTATCGATCCGCTGGCGCGCAGCGTGCTGCTTCACGGCCAGGTAGTGGATCTCACGCCGCGTGAATTTGAGTTGCTCTACTTCTTTGCCCGTCATCCGGGCGAGGTATTTTCTCGCCTTGCGCTGCTGGAGCAGGTCTGGGGCTATCAGCACGAGGGCTATGAGCACACCGTTAACACCCACATCAACCGCCTGCGCATTAAGATTGAGAAGGACGCCGCCGAGCCGGAGATTATTCGCACCGTCTGGGGCAAGGGCTACAAATTTGCGGAGCCGCACCATGATGCGCCGCTTTAGTCTCAGCCAGCGGCTGACGCTGCTGTTTATCCTGTTGATGATGCTCTGCGCCACCGTCGCCTGCGCGGTACAGCTCTACACCAGTACGCAGTACGGTAATGCGATGGTGCAGCGGCTGTCGGGCGGGCTGGCGCAGCAGATAGTCCAGCGCGAACCGATTCTGGACGCGCAGGGCAGGGTCGACAGAACGTCACTCAAGCCGCTGTTTGACCGGCTGATGACCTTTAATCCGAGCGTTGAGCTGTACGTCGTCTCCCCGGACGGCGATATCCTGGCCGATGCCGCACCGCCGGGCCACATTCAGCGGCAAAAAATCGACCTGGCGCCGGTTCAGACTTTCCTGAGCGGTACCGCTATTCCGGTATTGGGCGACGACCCGCGCAGCCAGAATAAAAAAGTCTTTAGCGCCACGCCGCTGCGGCAGGACGGCGAGCTAAAAGGCTATCTGTATATTATTTTGCAGGGCGAGGAGTCGAACGCGCTGGCGGAGATGGCCTGGCATAAGGCGCTGTGGAGCACGGTGCTGTGGTCGCTGCTGTGGGTCGCGCTGTTTGGCCTGCTGGCGGGCCTGCTGGTCTGGTACTGGGTCACGCGCCCGGTAAAAGAGCTGACGGTTGAGGTCGCCGGGCTGGATCGGGACAGCATGAGCGCAATCAGGCAGCTGGCCGTAGAGACGCCGGATGCGACGGCAAAGGATGAAGTGGCGCTCCTGCGCAACAGCTTTATCGAGCTGGCACGTAAAATCACCCAACAGTGGGACCAGCTGGCCGACAGCGATCGCCAGCGCCGGGAGTTTATCGCTAACATTTCGCACGATCTTCGCACGCCGCTCACCTCGCTGCTCGGCTATCTGGAAACCCTGTCGCTAAAATCCGCGACCCTGACGCCGCAGGAGCACCAGCAGTATCTCGCTACCGCGCTCCGACAGGGGCAAAAGGTACGCCATCTTTCACAGCAGCTGTTTGAACTGGCGCGCCTGGAGCACGGCGGTATTAAGCCGCAGCGCGAGCGTTTCGCGATGGGAGAGCTGATTTCCGACGTGGCGCAGAAGTTTGAGCTCACCGCCCGCACGCGCGAGGTGAATCTGCATATTGACGTGCCGGGACCGCTGCCGCAGGTGTTTGCCGATGTATCAATGATCGAGCGGGTGGTGACTAATCTGCTGGATAACGCAATGCGCCATACGCCGACCGGCGGGGAAATTCGCCTGGCGGTCTGGCAGGAGAATCAACAGCTTCAGGTCGAAGTGGCGGACAGCGGAACGGGCGTGGATGCCGCGCTGCGAGACGATCTGTTCCAGCGGCCGTCGGCGTTGACGACCCAGGCCTCGCGGGAGAATCGCGGCGGGTTAGGGCTGCTGATTGTGAAGCGAATGCTGGAGCTTCACGGGGGCGGGATCAGGCTGATGGAGTCGGTGAGCGGGGCGCGGTTCAGGTTCTTCGTACCGTTGTGAGTGAGTGCCGGGTGGCGCTGCGCTTACCCGGCCTACAACTCCCCCCGTAGGCCGGGTAAGGCGCAGCCGTCACCCGGCAAAAACCATTACTGCGGGAACCACTGCTCGCTGATTTTCTGGTACGTACCGTCGGCTTTAATCGCCTTCAGCGCGCCGTTCAGTTTTTCCAGAAGAGCTTTGTTATCCGGACGTACCGCGATACCCAGACCCGTGCCGAAGTACTGCGGATCGGTCACTTTTTCCGTGGCGGTGCCCAGCTGCGGGTTGGTCTTCAGCCACTCGTTCACCACGGCGGTGTCGCCGAACACGCCATCGATACGGCCATTTTTCAGATCGATAATCGCGTTCTGGTAGCTGTCATAGGCCACGGTCTTCACTTCAGGATGCTTATCCTGCAGGTATTTCTGGTGCGTGGTGCCGTTTTCCATCCCGATGCGTTTGCCTTTCAGCTGGTCAAAAGAGGTGTACGCCCCTTTCTTCGCAATCACCACCGCCGAGTTGGCGTAGTACGGGTCAGTGAACGCAACCTGCTTGCTGCGCTCAGGCGTGATGTCCATCCCGGAGATCACCGCATCGTATTTTTTGAATTTGAGCGACGGGATCAGGCTGTCGAAGGCATGATTGGTAAAGGTGCAGTCGGCCTGCATCTGTTTGCACAGCGCTTTCGCCAGATCGATATCGAAACCGACGATCTGGTTGCTGGCATCCAGCGATTCAAACGGCGGATAGGTGGCGGAAACGCCGAAATTGATTTTATCCGCAGCGGATGCGCCAGCGGCGAACGTTGCCAGTAATGCGGCCAGAACTAACTTTTTCATTGTAATGCTCCCGTCTGTCTATCTTGTCATTATGCGCCGTGTCTGCGGCATGGATGTACAATGCCAGTTAATGAATTTATATGCAATAAATATGATTAAATATTATATCTTTCGCAAAAAAAAGCGGATAACCCATCAGGTTACCCGCCTTTGCTATACAGATTTATGCATTTGCCTGGTTAATTTCTGCGCTCAAACGCCAGCGCTTTACGCTCGATCAGGCGCATCATCAGCGTCAACAACCCGTTAACCACAAGGTAGACCACGCCCGCCGCGCCGAACACCATCACGTCATAGGTGCGTCCATACAGCAGCTGTCCGTGCCCCATCACTTCCATCAGGGTAATGGTGTAGGCCAGAGACGTACTCTTGAACACCAGCACCACTTCGTTGGAGTAGGAGGAGAGGGCGCGCTTAAAGGCGTACGGCAGCAGGATCGCCAGCGTGTCTTTCTTGCTCATGCCCAGCGCCCCGCAGGACTGCCACTGTCCTTCAGGGATGGCGCGGATCGCCCCGTAGAACAGCTGGGTGGTATAGGCCGCACTGTTCAGCGAAAGGGCAATCAGGGCACACAGCCACGGCTCAGAGAGCAGATGCCAGATAACCGGATACTCCTGCAGCGACGGGAACTGTCCCGGGCCGTAGTAAATCAGGAAGATCTGCACCAGCAGCGGCGTACCGGTAAACAGGGTGATGTAAGCGCGCACAATCCACACCAGAACCGGCGTTTTCAGCGTCAGGATGATGGTGAAAATCAGCGCCAGGATCAGGGCCACGATAATGGACGCCACGGTCAGCGTCAGGCTGGTGTGCAGCCCTTTCATCAGCTCGGGAAAATATTCAAGCATCAGCCTGGTCTCCGTTCAAAGCGCGTCGCTCGCAGGTCAATACGCTTGAGGATGTACTGACTGAGCAACGTGATCACCAGGTAGATAGCCGCCGCCACAATGTACCAGGTAAAGGGCTCCTGAGTACGGGTGGCGATGCTTTTGGTTTGCAGCATCAAATCGTTAACGCTTATCAGGCTCACCAGCGCGGTATCTTTCAGCAGCACCAGCCACTGGTTACCGAGCCCCGGCAGGGCATGTCGCCACATCTGAGGCATCACCAGACGGAAGAAAATCGCTGATTTCGACAAACCTAACGCCTGACCCGACTCCCACTGTCCCTGCGGCACGGCCTTCAGCGCGCCGCGCAGGGTTTGCGACGCGTACGCGGAATAGAGCAGGGAGAGGGCAATCACGCCGCACAGGAACGGACTGACGTCGAAGTTTTCAATCTGCATCTGTACCGGGATCTGTGCAAAACCGAGATTGAGGGTAAAGCCGTCAGACAGCGTGAGCAGCAGCTGCGAGGAGCCGAAATAGATAAACAGGACCACCAGAATTTCCGGTAGCCCACGCAGCACGGTGACCAGCGCGGAGCCTGCCCAGGCGACGGGGAACCATTTTGCTGATTCCCACACCGCAAAGAACATCGCCAGCACGAGGCCGATAATCAGTGCGCAAACGGCAAGGCCGACGGTCATCCCGGCGGCGCTTGCTAAAGGAAAAATTTCATTCATCAGGAATTACTTCTGGAACCATTTTTTGTAGATGGTTTCGTAGGTGCCGTCTTTCTTCACTTTTTCCAGCGCAGCGTTGAATTTCTGCTGCAGCTCAGTGTTGCCCTGACGAACGGCAATCCCCAGACCGGTACCGAAGTAATCCTTATCGGTCACTTTGTCGCCCACTGGCGCCAGCTTGTCGTTCGCTTTCAGCCACTCGGTCACGACAGCGGTATCACCGAATACGCCATCGATACGGCCATTTTGCAGATCCAGCTTCGCATTCTGGTAGCTGTCATACGGAACGGTGGTGATTTCCGGATGCTTATCCATGATGAATTTCTGGTGCGTGGTGCCGTTCTGCACGCCGACTTTTTTGCCTTTCAGCTGATCGACAGAGGTGAATTTACCTTTCTGGCCAATGAACAGGGCGGAGTTGTCGTAGTAAGGGGTGGTAAACAGCACCTGCTTTTCACGCTCAGGGGTGATGTCCATACCGGCCATCACGGCATCGATGCGGCGGAACTTCAGGCTTGGGATGAGGCTATCGAACGCCTGGTTGCTGAAGGTGCAGGTCGCGTCGATCTCTTTACACAGGGCGTTAGCCAGATCCACGTCGAAGCCCACAATTTTATTGTTCGCATCAATAGACTCAAACGGAGGGTAAGACGCTTCCGTGGCGAAACGAATGGTCTGGGCTGCGGTAGCGGAAAGGGTAACGCCAGCAAGCAGCACGGCAAGTAATACTTTTTTCATTATATTTCCCCTGACACAATCAATGAGATAAATAGTTTTTGAAGGCATCGGTTTGCGGGTTCGCGAAGCAGCCCGCATCACCTTGCTCAACGATATAGCCGTTTTCCATGTACACCACGCGGCTGGCGGTTTTACGCGCCACTTCCACCTCGTGGGTGACGATAACCTGCGTAATATTGGTTTCCGCAAGCTCGCGAATGATGCTGACGATCTGGGCGGTGATTTCCGGGTCCAGCGCGGCCGTCGGCTCATCAAACAGCAGTACCGCGGGCTCCATCATCAGCGCGCGGGCAATCGCTACACGCTGCTGCTGACCGCCGGAAAGGTGCAGCGGATAGCGGTCGCTGTAGGGCTTCAGGCGCAGACGCTCCAGCAGCTTTTCAGCACGCGCTATCGCCTGATCCTTGCTTAACCCCAGCACGCGGCACGGGGCTTCAATCAGGTTTTGCAGTACGGTCAGATGCGGCCAGAGATTGTATTGCTGGAAGACCATGCCGACGTTTTGACGCAGTTCGCGAATCGCTTTATCAGACGGCGTTTTCGCAAAATCAAAGTGGTTACCGGCGATGGCCAGCGTACCTGAACGGGGCATTTCAAGCAGATTAAGGACGCGCAGAAGGGAGCTTTTGCCTGCACCGCTTGGGCCAAGCAAAACCAGCGTTTCGCCTTCCGGGCAGTTCAGCGTGATGTCAAACAGCGCCTGGTGTGCGCCGTAGAAGCAGTTAATGCCGTTTAGTTTAATACTCATCGGGGCAGTCTTTACTCATCCAGGCAATCTATAGCAATTGAGGCCGCAGATAGTACCGTTGACAGAATAGTTATGCAATATTTCTGCGTTAAAAGTTAAATATAACCCGTGTTTCTACTTAAACATAGCACAAAATAGCGAACGGAAAGGTCGGCGAGTATAAATGTCGGCATTCCGCAAGAAATGCCGCACATTTTACGGGGGTAACCGCGTGGTATCGGCAGGTTTAGCGATTCTCAATCGACTGGCGAAGCGTGCCTGCCGGGGCGTGAACGCTGCCGCCAACGTAGCGCACGTCGTCCACCGCCCAGCATTGACCTTCGCGGATCATCAGCACTTCATCCTGCCAGGTTTGGGTACCCTGCGTCAGCTTCACGCGCAGCGGAATATTGCGGGCATCCGTGTTCGGGATGGTTGACGCGCTGGCCACTTCCGCGCTGTCTGGCAGCGTGGTACGGCTGGAGAACGGGTCGGATTTTAGCAGCGCGTTGTGCTGCGGATCACGGGTGGCGTCGTTAAGCAGTTTTGCCAGCCCATCGCTCAGATAGGGGCGCAGGCCGGTGAGATCGTTGCTGCGGTGCTGAATGCGATAATCATAGAACTGCTGCGCCACGGCGTCCGGGCCGCCCTCGATGCAGGGGCCGCTGCGGGTACCGATATCCTTAAAGGCTGGCGTGACCGTGGTGGTACAGGCGCTGAGCACCAGCGCGCAGGGCACCAAAAGTGTTAAAGCAGAATAGCGCATGTTGATTTCCTTATTTATTAACTATCCTTTCAATCATAGCGTAACGAACCGATAATGCTGTGCCTAAGGCATTGAACGCTAAAGAAGGAGAGAAACCATGCAGTTTTCAACAACGCCAACCCTGGAAGGGCAGACCATCACCGAGTATTGCGGCGTGGTCACCGGTGAAGCGATCCTCGGCGCGAATATCTTCCGTGACTTTTTTGCCGGTATCCGCGATATCGTTGGCGGCCGCTCTGGTGCGTACGAAAAAGAGCTGCGCAAAGCGCGCGAGATTGCCTTCAAAGAGCTCGGCGAGCAGGCGGAAGCCCTCGGCGCTGATGCGGTCGTGGGGATCGATATCGACTACGAAACGGTCGGGAAAGATGCCAGCATGCTGATGGTGAGCGTAAGCGGTACGGCGGTGAAAACCCTCCGATGAGGCGTGCGTTTGTCACGCTCCTGCTGGCGCTGCTGCTGGCAGGATGCGTCACGGAAAAAGGGATTATCGACAAAGGTGCCTACGAGCTGGACACGCGCCATCAGGCGCAGGCGGCTTACCCGCGCATAAAGGTGCTGGTTATCCACTACACCGCGGATGATTTTGACAGCTCGCTGGCCACGCTGACGGATAAAAACGTCAGCTCTCACTATTTGATCCCTGCCAGCCCTCCCGCACCGGACGGGAAACCGCGCATCTGGCAGCTGGTGCCTGAAAGCGAACTGGCCTGGCATGCGGGGATCAGCTTCTGGCGCGGCACCAACCGGATTAACGATACGTCGGTGGGCATTGAGCTGGAGAACCGCGGCTGGCAGAAAACGGCCGGAGTGAAGCATTTTACGCCGTTCGCACCTGCGCAAATTGCGGCGCTGGTGCCGCTCGCCAAAGATATTATCGCCCGCTACAGCATCAAACCTGAGAACGTGGTGGCCCATGCGGACATTGCGCCGCAGCGCAAAGACGATCCCGGCCCGCTGTTCCCCTGGCGCGAGCTGGCGCAGCAGGGGATTGGCGCCTGGCCCGACGCCGGACGCGTCGCGTTCTATATTAACGGGCGACCGCCCTATCAGGCGGTGGACACCGCAGTGCTGCTGGATTTACTCGCGCGGTATGGTTACGAGGTGCCCGACAACAGCACGCCCGCCCAGCAGAAGCGCATCATTATGGCATTCCAGATGCACTTCAGGCCGCAGCTGTGG
Organism: Enterobacter sp. FW301-JW81; assembly: GCF_058788735.1. Taxonomy (NCBI): domain Bacteria; kingdom Pseudomonadati; phylum Pseudomonadota; class Gammaproteobacteria; order Enterobacterales; family Enterobacteriaceae; genus Enterobacter; species Enterobacter sp. FW301-JW81. The sequence goes on from NZ_JBYTBA010000001.1 coordinate 149,589, forward strand.
AACGGCGTTGCTGATGTAGAAACGATGGCCATCGCAGAAGCACTTTTAGAGAAATACGGGCAGGGGTAATTCTTCGGAATGCCCCGAAACGAAAGATTAGCTATTCATGCGCTTCAGATTAATCTTAAGTACATTCTCAATTCATTTTAAGTTAATTGATTTAAAATCGCCCTCAATTAAGATGGACTCATCGATTCACGATATGAATCAATTAAAAAAACCAGCGCTGGTTTGGTTTTTTTAATTTTAAAAGAATACAAAATTAACTTTACGGCAACATCAATGTTTGTCGGTCACTTTCTCATTTAAACATCTTAATTAGGTATAACAATGTTAAGCATTTTTGGTAAAAAAACACGTCCCCAGGATGAAATGGATGCCATTATTTCTGCAACGTCTGGATACGAAGAAAAAACGTTAAAGAAATGGCAAAGAATATCCACAACTGACTCTGATAATATTCACATTATTGTCAGCGGCGAAGTTGAATTCCGCCGTACCTCTGATGACCTGTGCGTATTTACGCTGCAGGGACAGTGTATCTTTGGTCTCTCCGCTATTTTTTACAACTCGGCGCACATGCATGGCGTAGTGCGCAGCAATACCGTGGTGCGTACCATTCATAAAGATGAATTTCAGCGGTTAATGACCCGGCATGGGCTGTGGCCTGAGTTAACCAAAGTGCTGGCATGGTATATCTGTTTGCTAAGCAAACGTGATGACGTTTTAGTTGCCCGCAGCGCTTATTCCGTGGTGCGTGAATTTCTGATTGAAATTAACGAGCTAATTGTTCAGCAGCAGCGTGATATTAATATCTACGATTACATTCAGGAATACACTAACCTGGCGCGCAGTACCATTATTAAAATCCTCTCAGACCTGAAAAAAGGTCAATATATTGTGGTGGAAAAAGGGCGACTTCTCAGCCTGACGACCTTACCCGAAAAATATTAATCCCCTCCGGCGTCTCCTTTTATGACAGAAGGAGACGCTTTCTGCGTTTCATCAACCGGTGGCGCGGGCATTTTTCCCTTCGACATATCATCCTGCTGCTGTTTTAACGCCTGCATAAACAACTCTTTTAACGAACCGTCATCATCCGATTTCATCGCCTGTTCGTGTGCCTCGGTGCCCGGCAAGGTATCGCGCGAGGTGTCTTGCGTGGCCGGGCTATCCGGTAACGCACCATCGGGGGCCTGCTGCCAGTCATTTTCATCGCTATTAATGGGCATACTGTCCATCGGCGGCAAATTTTCCTGCATTTTTAGCGGCTGGGGTTTTGGATGCGGATGCGGGAACGGCTTCGTCACGTACACGTAATGCATATCAGACAGCGTGGTTTCCGGTTTCGCCGCGCTCACCTTTTTTATCACGGGCGTCGGGTGGCGCAAATTCCAGTAAACGTGCGCATAAAGGCCGGCCGCGATCAGCGCACACAGCCCAAGACACCATAGCGCAGTCACGCTGAGGATTTTACTGAATGACGGTAAACGCCATGAGAACCAGACCGGCTCCCCGGTGGTATAGCTGCGCTGGGCAGCAAGGCAGATGGTAGACATTATGCGTGTTTCTCTTGCGTAGTCGGGTTGGCCTGGGTTGTCTGGATCAACACGCTCGGTGTGGTATGGGTTTCGCGCATCAGCTGCATCAGGGTGTCTTCACCCGGAATACCGTCGACGTGAAGGTGCATTTTCTGCTGGAATTCGCGGGTGCGTTTCATCAGCTCCGCCGTCCAGTTTTTATCGTGCGTTTCGCTTTCGCCCAGCGCCACGCTCAGCTGCCGATCCAGCCATTCGAGATCTTTGCTGCCGCTGGCGGCGGTAATTTCGTCTTTGCCTTCCGGCGTCAGGCGATGCAGGACGGTGTAATTGCCCGTCGCGTGCTGGTTATACCAGGTGCGGCTCACCTGCCAGGTTCGGTTGTTCATCAGCAGGTCGAGGGAATCTTTCCCCGCGCGCGCCACCACGGCGTAGTTAACATGATCGCCCGTTTTTATTTCGCTGACCCACGGATAACCGTCATTCGCCAGCGAGTCCAGGGTGGCATTGCCCTGCTTACACATCAGGTTCACTTTTGCCGCATTCTGACACAGCGCGTCGTCTGCTGACGCGTCATACCCCCACATAGCGTAAAGCTGGTGCATGGCATCAGGCTGGTTTACCACTTCGTGCTCGATGACAGGCAATACCGGCGCGTCTGGCGTTTTAGCCTGCTGTTTCCAGCTGGCCGGTACCGGCAGCGCGACCGGCAGTTTTGCCGTGATAGAAGAGGTCATCATCCAGCCGCAGGCGGCGAACAGCACGGAGGCGAACAGCCCGATGGACGCCAGCGCTTTACCGCGTTTCGGTGCCGGAAGCGCTTCACCGGTGGCCAGACGCAAATGACGCGGTCCGACGTTTGGCGCGCGTTCGGTCCACGCGGCCAGCATGGAAAGGTGCGCCAGCTCGTTCAGCTTGCTGATGTTGCCTTTGGTCAGGGCGTGGATCTTTTTCACGCGAGCGGGCGTCAGCGGGGAGACGTCAGCGCCGTGCTCCTGGCACTGGGCGTCAACATAGCTCAGGAATTCGCGGCAGGTCAGGTTGCGCAGGGTGTGGCTGGTCAGAACAAATTCCTGCAGCGCGGAGTCCGTCAGCATCGTCTCCCGATCTTCACTGCCCATCAGGATGACCGACAAACGCACGTCCAGCTCCTGGGCACGCGTCAGCAGCATGGCCAGCACGTCGTAGCTGTTGTTCTTCATCGCCTCAGCGTGCGTGATGACCAGCACCTTTTGCGTTGCACGGGTATCTCGCCACTGGCGCAGCACGGCATCCACGGCCTGCAGCTTATTTTTGCTCTCTTTCGCCGACGGGTTGAGCTTATACAGCAGGCTGTTGGCGCTCAGCTTTGGAAACGCGTTAATTGAGACGACGGCGCTGCTGCTCTTCAGCGCATCGCTGAACTGCCCCAGCAGTTCACTGTCGTGGTAAAAGAGCCCGGTGATCCCTGCCTGCTGGCTTTTTTCTTTCAGAAGATTGAACACATCCTGATGATAAGGCACCAGAAAATCGCCCGATTTACGGGTGATTGTTCTGAACGGAGGGGTACTGAATTTAAAATGACTCTGATACATAGCGACTGACCGTCTCTTCTCTTTAATAGCAATGGGCGAAAAGTACGGGATGCACCAGTCCTGGTCAATTTAACACCAGAGTAAAAATAACCTGCCGTCGGGCTCTAACATTCCTCTTTTTTCCGGTCAATCATTTTCTTTATTAAAGTTAATAACGAAGCAGTTAGTCGATATTAAAAGGGCTGATTATTATTAGCTCACTAAGTGATGCAGCACGTCGCTGCGAATGACTGCTTTGCTAAAAGGCCGGATAAATAATGAGGAACGCACTCCTTTCCCGTGTAATGACACCCTGCATTATGCTTGTCATGCTGATATTTTGCAGCCAGCAGGGTTATGTCGTTTATAAAGATTATAAGAAAGTTACGAATAAGTTAGCGAATGCGGATAAGCCGGCGCTAAAAAAACGTGACGCTGAAAAAATTTTTGGCCTTTTCACCGCGGCAGTGCGTCAAAGCGACGCGCCTGTTGCAGCAAAAGCGCCGTTATCCGCAGAAATCGAAGGCATTATTCGTAGCGATGAATCCTGGCTGTCGTTTGCCGTGATCAAGACCCCAGCCGGGCAGCAGAGCTACCGGGAAGGGGAGTCGCTGGTGGGTTTCGATGGCGCTTATGTAGATGAAATTAATAAAGATAATGTGGTTGTGCAGTACGAGGGGGCGAAACAGATGCTGGCCCTCAAGAAACCGGCTTATTTTAAGGGCGGCGTAGACAGCGGCCCGGTCACCAAATCGAAAAAAGATGCAGGCGCCGACAGTCTGCATCTCGATGATTATCTGGTGTTAAAACCGTTAATCGATAAGGGCCAACTGGAAGGCTTTAATATTAATCCACGGAATGCGTCTCCTTTTTACAGCGATACAGGGCTGGAAAAAGGGGATGTGGTAGTGAAAGTCAACGACGTCGATATGACGAAAGAAGCGCAGGCGAAAAATATCATCGCCAACTGGTCGAAAATGAAAGAGGCGGAGGTCGTTGTAAGGCGGCACGCTCACCTTGAAAATATTCGGGTTAATGTTTTAAACAATTAACAAGTGTACATCATGAAGAAATTTCCGTGGGCGTGCGTGGCGCTGACCGCATTGTCGTTATATTCCAGTTCGCTGCTTGCAGCCAACTTTAGCGCCAGCTTTAAAAATACCGATATCCGCGAATTTATTGATACGGTAAGTCGCAATCTGAATAAAACCATTCTCGTCGACCCGTCCGTTCAGGGCACCGTGTCGGTGAGAACCTATAACGTGCTGTCGGAAGATGAATATTATCAATTCTTCCTGAGCGTGCTGGATCTCTATGGTCTGTCGGTTATCCCGATGGATAACGGCATGGTCAAAGTGGTGCGTTCAAGCGTGGCGCGTACCGCCGGCGTTCCGGTAGCCGACAGCAAAAACCCGGGCAAAGGGGATGAGATCATCACCCGCGTGGTGCGCATGGAAAACGTGCCGGTGCGCGAGCTGGCCCCGCTGCTGCGCCAGCTGAACGATGCCTCGGGGATCGGCAACGTGGTGCACTTTGAACCCTCCAACGTGCTGCTGTTAACCGGTAAAGCCTCGGTGGTGAACCGCCTGGTGGACCTGGTTGAGCGCGTGGATCGTTCCGGCATGCAGCGTCGTGAAATTGTGCCGCTGCGCTATGCGTCCGCCAAAGAGCTTTCCGATATGTTGAACAACCTCAACAACGAAGAGCAGAAAGGGCAGAACGCGCCGCAGCTGGCGACCAAAGTGGTGGCCGATGACGAAACCAACAGCCTGGTGATCAGCGGCACCGAAGATGCGCGAGCGCGTACCCGTTCGCTGATTGGCCAGCTCGATCGCGAGCAGAATAACGAGGGCAACACCCGCGTCTTCTACCTGAAATACGCCAACGCCTCGAAAGTGGTGCCGGTGCTGACCGGTATTGGCGAGCAGCTGAAAGACAAAGCCGGGACGCCGAAGAGCAAAACAGTCCCAACGGCAACCGACCTGAATATTACCGCCGACGAGTCCACCAACTCGCTGGTGATCACCGCTCAGCCAAACGTCATGAACTCGCTGGAGAAGGTGATCGACAAGCTGGATATTCGTCGTCCGCAGGTGCTGGTGGAAGCCATCATTGCTGAAGTGCAGGACGGTAACGGCATGGATTTAGGCGTGCAGTGGACCGGCAAGCACGGCGGCGTGCAGTTTGGCTCGACCGGTCTGCCGATCAGCCAGATCAAAAACGGCACGATCAAAGGCGCTTCCTTTACGGGCCTGGCGACCGGCTTCTTTAACGGCGACTTTGGTGCGCTGATGACCGCGCTGTCGACCACCGGCAAAAACGACATTCTTTCCACGCCAAGCGTAGTCACGCTGGATAACAAAGAAGCGTCGTTCAACGTCGGTCAGGATGTGCCGGTGCTGTCCGGCTCCCAGACCACCAGCGGCGACAACGTGTTTAACTCGGTTGAGCGTAAAACCGTCGGTACCAAGCTGAAGATTGTTCCGCAGATCAACGACGGGGACATGATCCACCTGAAGATTGAGCAGGAAGTGTCCAGCGTTGACGCCAGCGCTACCGAAGACGCCAGCCTTGGCCCAACCTTCAACACCCGTACCATCAATAACGAAGTGATGGTCCACAGTGGCCAGACGGTCGTGCTGGGCGGGCTGATGGAGAACGTCAATAAGCAGAACGTCTCGAAAGTGCCGCTGCTGGGCGATCTGCCGCTGGTGGGTCAGCTGTTCCGCTACACCTCGCAGGACATGTCGAAACGTAACCTGATGGTGTTTATCCACACCACCGTGCTGCGTGATGACGACAACTACAGCGCGGCGACGAAGGAGAAATACGATCAGATCCGCGCGCGTCAGCAGCAGCGTATGGAAGAGCAAAAACTCGGCATTCTCGAAAACAGCGATAGCCCGGTTCTGCCGGCGTATCCGAAGCAGAGTCACGCGACGCCCGCAGGCGTAACCGCGACGTCAGCGTCCCGCAACCCGTTCAAAGAATAAGCGGAGGTGACGCGTGGATGAACTGACGAAACAGCTTTGCACCAGCAGCTTCGCGAAAGACAACGGCATTCTGTACTGGAACGACGCGGTCTACATCCGTGAAGACGTGCCCGCGTTCGCCCTGCTGGAGATGCGCCGGGTGCTGGGGCGCGCCTTTGTGCCCGAGACGCTGAGCGCCGAAGCGTTCGATGAAATGCTGGCCAAAATCTGGCAGCAAAACAGCGGCGTCTCGCAGCAGCTGGTGGACGACATGGATGCGGATATCGATCTGATGGCGTTAACCGAGGAGATCCCGGACAACGAAGATCTGCTCGATAACGACGAAAACTCGCCGGTGATCCGCCTGATCAACGCCATTCTCGGCGAGGCGGTGAAGGACGGCGCATCGGATATCCATATCGAAACCTTTGAGCGCACGCTGAGCATCCGTTTTCGCGTTGACGGCGTGCTGCGCCCGGTACTGCAGCCTGCGCGCAAGCTCGCGCCGCTGCTGGTATCGCGTATTAAAGTCATGTCGAAGCTCGACATCGCCGAAAAGCGCCTGCCGCAGGATGGCCGTATCTCCCTGCGCATCGGCCGCAAGGCGATCGACGTGCGTGTGTCGACCATTCCGTCACAGTACGGCGAGCGCGTGGTCATGCGTCTGCTCGATAAGAGCAACCTGAAGCCGGACATCAACAAGCTCGGACTCATCGATGAAGAGCTGGAAAAACTGAAAGGGCTGATTGGTCGCCCCCACGGCATTATCCTGGTCACCGGGCCGACAGGCTCCGGTAAAAGTACCACCCTGTACGCCATTCTGTCGGCGCTGAACGGGCATGAACGCAACATTCTGACCGTCGAAGATCCGATTGAATACGAGCTGGAAGGGGTGGGGCAGACGCAGGTCAACCCGCGCGTGGACATGACCTTTGCCCGCGGCCTGCGCGCGATTTTGCGTCAGGATCCGGACGTGGTGATGATCGGGGAAATTCGTGACGGCGAAACCGCGCAAATTGCGGTGCAGGCGTCGCTCACCGGTCACCTGGTCATGTCTACGCTGCACACCAACAGTGCGGCGGGGGCCATTACCCGTCTGCGGGATATGGGCCTGGAGTCATTTTTGATTGGATCGTCGTTACTTGGCGTCATTGCCCAGCGTCTGGTGCGTCGGCTGTGTTCGCACTGCCGTACCACCAGTTCGCTGGATGACAATGAAAAGGCGTTATTCAGCTTTATGGATACCCCGCCGAAAGCGATTTATCGCGCCGTGGGCTGTGAGCATTGTCGCCAGAGCGGGTATCAGGGACGCGCGGGCATTCACGAGTTTCTGGTGGTCGACAGCACCATGCGCCGGGCCATTCATGAAGACAAAGATGAAATGTCCATTGAGACCGAGCTTTTCAAACAGGCCTACAGCCTGCGCGAAAACGGCCTGATGAAAGTTATCAGCGGCATCACCTCGCTGGAAGAGGTGATGCGCGTGACCGCCGAGCGTGGAGGCGATGAATAATGGCTTTCTACGCGTGGACCGCCACCGATGCCGCCGGGAAAACCCAGCGCGGCACGCTGCAGGCGGAAGGGCCAAAGCAGGTGCGCCAGACGCTGCGCGAGCAGAAGCTGATGCCGCTCACCATCACCGAAACTCATGAAAACGCGGCCAGCGCAAAAGCCAAAACCGGGGCCAGGCTGTCTGTGCCGGTGCTGTCGATGTTTACCCGTCAGCTGTCGACGCTGGTTAACGCGTCGCTGCCGCTGGAAAGCGCCCTGAAGGCGATTTCGAAGCAGACGGAGGAAAAAAAGCTGGCGGCGATGGTGGTTGAAATCCGCGAGAAAGTGGTGGAGGGCCATACCCTCTTTGACGCCTTCAGCCAGTTCCCGCGCACCTTCGACAAGCTCTACTGCACGCTGGTGATGGCCGGGGAAAAAACTGGCCACCTCGGCGACGTGCTGGAGAAGCTGGCGGAGTACAACGAGCAGCGTCAGAAGATGAAAAGCAAGCTCACCCAGGCGATGGTCTACCCAATTACCCTGACGGTGGTCGCCGTGGCGGTCATCAGCATCCTGCTGGTGGCGGTGGTGCCGCAGGTGATCGAGCAGTTCGTGCATATGAAGCAGCAGCTGCCGATCACCACCCGTACCCTGATCGCGGTGAGCGATTTCCTGCAGGCGTACGGGATATATATTGCCGGAGGCCTGTTCGGCGCGGCTGTCGGCTTTAAGGCGTGGGTGAAGAAAAAGGCGAACCGTTTTCGCTGGAACAGCTGGCTAGTGAACGGCTCGCCGATCAAAAAGCTGGTCTGCGCCATCAACAGCGCGCGCTATATCCGCACGCTCAGCATCCTGCAGGCCAGCAGCGTTCCGCTGCTGGAGGGGATGTATATCGCGATGGACGGGATCGAAAATCTCTATGCCCGGCAGGTGCTTGAGCAGGCGGCAGATACCGTGCGTCAGGGGGCGTCCCTGTATAACGCGCTGGACCAGGCGAAGCTCTTTCCGCCAACCATGCTTTACATGATTGCCTCCGGCGAAGAGAGCGGGGAATTAGGTTCATTAATGGATCGCGCCGCGGAAAACCAGGAATCGGCATTACAGCATCGCATTACGTTAACACTGTCGGTCTTTGAACCGGCACTGGTGGTGACAATGGCGACAGTCGTTTTATTTATCGTGCTGTCAATATTACAACCACTTCTTCAGCTCAATAATATGGTGGGTTAAATATGTCCTTAAAAAGAAATAGCCTGAAACGTCAGGCCGGGTTTACGTTGCTCGAATTAATGGTGGTCATCGTTATTCTTGGCGTCCTCGCCAGTATGGTGGTGCCCAATTTAATGGGAAATAAAGAAAAGGCGGATGCCCAGAAAGCCACCAGCGATATCGTGGCGCTGGAAGGTTCGCTGGATATGTACAAGCTGGATAACCACCGTTATCCCACGACAGAGCAGGGGCTGCAGGCGCTGGTCACCAAACCTGAAATCGCGCCGATCCCGAAAAACTATCGTGACGATGGCTATATTCGCCGCCTGCCGGAAGATCCGTGGGGCAATGATTATATTCTGGTCAGCCCGGGTGAACATGGTGCGGTAGATGTTTTCTCTGCGGGTCCGGATGCCGAAGCCAATACGGCTGATGATATTACCAACTGGTCTTTAGATAAAAAAGAGAAGTAATGAATAAGCAACGTGGGTTTACCTTGCTGGAAATTATTCTGGCGCTGGTGATATTTGCCAGCTGCGCCATGATGGTGGTGTCGACTATTCCCTCGCGCAGCGGTGCGGATATTTTCGGTCAGCAGTTAAAAGCCCTCGTTGAATATGGTTCAGACCGTGCGGTGATGGACGGCAATATCGTCGGGCTGGTGGTCACCACGTCTGAATATCAGCTGGTGACCTGGGCCAAAAAAGCCGGTGAGCGTCACTGGGAGCCATTGACCGCCGGGCGCATTGTCACCCATGGCCAGTTCCCGGAAGAGATGCACGTCTCGCTGTCGCCTCAGCGCATTGCCGCCACGACTGACACCGCCCCGCAGATTGTCTTTTTGCCGGACGGCGAAATCAGTCGTTTCACGCTTTCACTGCAGAGTGTCGACAAAAAGCAGCGCTTTAGCGTGGTGTCGCAGGGGGCATCACCGGTATCGGTAGAGAACGATGACTAAATGCAAAGAACAGGGGATGACCCTGCTGGAAGTGATGGTCGCACTGGTCATCTTCTCCACCGCCGCGCTGGCGCTGATGAACTCCGTCTCGCTGAACGTGCGCTTTACCCACGGGCTGGGCGATTCGCTGCAGGCGAGCTGGGTGGCGGAAAACCAGCTGGCGGAGGCAAAACTGAACAACGCGCCGTTCCCCGATGCCCTGCAGACGGGCACGGAAACCATGGGCGGCCGAAGCTGGACCTGGCGCAAGCAGCGGGCCAAAACCGCGGAAAATCGCTTTGCCGATGAGGTGCAGGTGTACGCCGAGGGCGAGGAAGATAAGCCGGTGATTACCCTGCAGGTGATGGAACCCGGAGAGGCGAAATGAGTAAGCACGCTCGGCGTCAGCAGGGCTTTACGCTGCTGGAGATCATGATTGCGCTGACCATCTTCGCGGTCATCAGCCTGCTTGCCTGGCAAATCCTTGACGGGGCGATGCGTACGTCGAACGCCACCGACGTGGCGGCGACTCGCTTAAACCAGCTTCAGCGCGCCTATAACCTGCTGGAGCGGGATTTCTTCCAGCTTCAGGCGCGCGCCCCGCGCAACGAGCCTGACGTATTTGTCCAGAGCAAAGACGGCCTGGAGCTGACCACGCTGAACGGCGTGAGCGGTCAGGTTCAGCTGGAGCGCGTGCGCTGGCGGTTAAAAGATAAAAAGCTGTGGCGGGATATCTGGCCGGTCATCGACGGCCCGGCGGATGCGGAGCCGGAAGAGGTGCCCATTCTCAGCGATATTAAAGAGATGTCGTGGCGTTTCTGGAAAGCGAGCTGGCTGGACAAATGGACCGACACGGCGCACCAGCCCGACGGCGTGGAGCTGCTGCTGACGATGGAGAACGGCGATACCTGGCGCTGGGTGTTTACCACACCGGGGGAGCTGCCGATTGCTCCAGTGGCACCCGCAGAACAAACGCAGGCGCCGACCGATGCGGCGACGCCTGCGCAAGCGCAGCCGACACCCGCCCCGTCAGGAGAAAACAAATGAGCGGAAAATCGGTTCGGAAACAGCGCGGTGTCGCGCTGCTGGTGGTGCTAATTTTGCTGGTCATGATGTCGGCCCTGGCGGCCAAAATTAGCCAGCAGTTCTGCCGCAATCTGCAGAAAACCCGCTATCAGGTGAGCCAGCAGCAGCTGCGCTGGTCCATTTCGAGCCAGCAAAAAACGATAGAAGACCGGCTCCAGACGTATGCCAGCGGCGAGAGCAAAGGGCTGTCGCCGAAGGGCGAATGGGCAGAGCCGGTGGAAACCGACGGTGAAAACTACACCGTGGTGAGCCAGGTGGAGGATGCCCAGACCTGCTTTAACGTCAATAACCTGCTGGCGGCGGATCAAACGCCCGCGGTACAGACCGCAGGCGCCCTGCCGGAAAAACCGGTGAAGGAGCGCATCGTCGAGCAGCTTCTGACCGACAGCGGCATTTCTGCGGGGGACGCCGAAGAGATTTACCAGCAGCTGCTGGACTATCTCGACGGCGATACCACCACGGCAAAAGAGGGGCTGGAGACGGATGCCTGGACTAGCGTGGAGCCTGCGCGGCAGCCCGCGAATCAGATGATGCGCACCCCGGGCGAGATCAAGCTGCTGCCCGCGTTTCCGCAGGCGGCCTACGATAAGGTCAGCAAAGTGCTGTGCGCATTGCCCGACAGCGCCAGCAAGGTGGATGTGAATACGTTGACCGGGGAACAGGCGCCGCTGCTGGCCGCGCTGTTTATCGGTTCGCTGAGCGAGGACGAGGCCGCCCGCCTGATTGCTTCCCGCCCCGAAGAGGGCTGGGAGTCGATGGAGGCGTTCCTGAAAGAGCTTGAGACAAATTATCCTCAGACCAAAGACGCCCTCAAGCAGGTTCAGGCGTTGCTTGCGGTGAACAGTAATTATTTCCGGGTCAACAGTACCGGCAATACCGACGATTTAACGCTGCGCGTCGTCAGCCAGCTTCATGTTGATAATGAAGCCGGGAAGGTGATTACCTGGCAACGTCGCTACCGAATGGTTGAATAACACAAGACGAACTCTATGAAACAGGTGCTTTTTATTCGTCCCGACACGCACGAGGACGGGAACATAATGTGGTGCGAGTCCGGTAGCGACCAGGTGGGACAACGCCAGGGACTGGCGTCACTGGCGGAACTCACCGGTCACGCGCTCGCCGCACGGGTATGTCTGTTACTCCCGGCCAGCGAAACGATATTCCGTCACTTCACACTGCCTAAAAAAGGCAGCGTCGAATTCTCCTGGCTGGCAGAGGAGACGCTGATTGGCGACGTGGACACGCTTCACTGGACGGTGCTCAGCAAGAAAGGGCGGGACGTTGACGCGGTGGCCATTGAGTCTGCGCGTCTGCAGTACTGGCTTGACCGCTGCGCCGATGCCGGATTGACGGTAGTGCAGGTGCTGCCGGATGCGATCCTTCTGCCGGTGGCCGAGGGCGGGAGCACGCTGGTTTCCACCGACAGCGGCTACTGGATGCGCTACTCGCCGTTTGGTGCCTGTGAAACCGACGCCGCGCTGCTGCCGCTGCTGCTGAGCCAGCAGCGCACAGGTGACATTGTCTGCTACGGCGATGCGCCAGCGGGCGTGCAGGTGGATGAGCAGCTGGCCTGGCAGCATCCGCTGGTGCTGATCCAGCCGCAGTGGAAGCGCTGCAAAGCCAATCTGCTGCACGGTGAATTTTCAGCCAAAGGCGAGCGCGCCGGTTTCCGCCATGCGAAATCGGCCATTGCCGCCGCGGCGCTGCTGAGCCTGGGGCTGCTGATTGGCCCCCGCGTCGGCATGGCCTGGATGCTGAGCAGCCAGGAAAATCTGGCCCAGCAGCAGATGGTTGAGCTGGCCCAGCACTACTTCCCGACGCTGCGCCAGACCACCAACCTGAAATACCACTTCGGGCAGAACATTAAGAAAGAGAAGAAAGGATTCTTTCTTCAGCTGGACGCGCTGGATCAGGTTAAGCAATCGCTCCCTTCTGTCGAGCTGAGCGAAGTGGGATACGACGACGCGCAGAATCAGCTCACGCTGAACATCAGTTCGATGGATCCCACGGCGCTGCAGGCGTTCGTTAATAAGGCGAGCGACACTTTCGACTTTACGCTGCAGCCGGTCTCCAGTGAAGCGCCTTATACCGCTATCATCACAGGGAAATATAAATGAAAGAGAAAATTGGCCAATTAAAAGCTCGCTATCTGCGCTACAGCCCGCGCGAGCGTAATCTGTTTAAGCTGTGCGGCGCGGCGCTCTGCTGCGCCATTATCTGGTACGGGGTAATAGCGCCTCTAGATAATATTATTAAAAATGAGCAAAGCACGCTGCAGAAACAAAAGCAGACCCTGAACTGGATGCGTGAGGAAATTAATAACAACCACCTTCAGGCCAAAGTATTAAAAACCAGTAACCCACGAAGCGTGGTGGAAGAGAGCGCCAAAGAGATCCACGTTGCGCTGAGCAATATTCAGCAGGACGGTCAATCTATGTCGTTTAATATCGACCGGATAAACGTGTATGAATTAAAGAACTGGCTCAGAGAGGTGAACTTAACCTCCGGGGTGCGCCTGGAAAAAATGGATCTTACCCCGGTGGATCGCCTCAGCGACGTGAAGGCGCAGATTAAACTCTCGTGGACGAAAGCGGCATGAGCCCGCTGACGCTGCTTCAGGGCAGCCAGATGCCCGCCCTGTGCCTCCTGAGCGGCGCGCTTGGCGGCATTATCGGCAGCTTTCTTGGCGTGGTGGTCGAACGCATTCCTCCGCTCATCAACGAAGAGGAGGGCGCCGGAAACCTGCTGTTTCCGGCATCCCACTGCCCCGCGTGTTTCCACGCGCTCTCCTGGTGGGAAAACATTCCTGTACTGAGCTGGTGCTGCCTGCGCGGACGCTGCCGTTGCTGCCAGACCGCGATCCCGCTGCGCCTGCTGTTGCTTGAGCTTTCCAGCGCCCTGTTTTTTGCCCTGACGGCGGCGTTCGCCCCGTCTGCGGCCGCGCTGATTTCGCTGTGGGTTCTCTGGTGCGGGCTGCTGCCGCTGGCGACGATAGACGCGAAGCACCTGCTGCTGCCGGATTGTCTGACGCAGCCTCTGCTGTGGGCGGGGCTGTTAAATCATGCGATTTTTCAATCCCTACCGTTGTCGGATGCCCTGTACGGCGCGGCGGCGGGTTACCTGTCGCTGTGGCTGATTTACTGGGCGTTTCGCCTGACCACCGGTCGCGAGGGTTTGGGCTACGGAGATTTTAAGCTGCTGGCCGCGCTCGGCGCGTGGTGCGGCTGGCAGGCATTGCCTTCATTATTGTTGGCGGCTGCATTAAGCGGTATCGCATTGTATTTTCTTTTTTATAAAGCTCTTAAAGAAAATAGCATTATTCCGTTTGGTCCCATGTTGTCACTGGCTGGTTTGGCTATTTTTATTCTTCAGACTCTGCAATTCACATTCTGATTTGCGCGGTCAAGTTTTTTCTGAAATTTTTTCGATAAGGGAATGAAAGGATCTTTTTAAATTCTCGCAGTATTCTAATAAACATAAGCTGTAAGAATTATCGCTCATGTTTTTATAGGGAGGGTATTTTCGCGTACTACATGTTTTGTACAAATGAATATTATCCGCTGTTTTATTGAAATAGCTTATTCACGACTCGTCCATGTTATATGGAATACATGGTTATTTAAATTTTCACAAATAATGTTATCAGGAATTAATAATGAAATTTATGAAGCCTAAATATCTGGCACTCTTTGTTGCGGCTGTCTCCGGCACCGCGTTCGCCGCAGCGCCAGGTACGCCTTCAATCAGCAGTGGGAATGATAAGTTTGCCCTCGTTGAAATAGACCAGGCCGCGCAGGATTACGGCACGCTCGTAAAAGTGCACAACGATGGTGTGGACGTGAAAGTTGAGTGGAACGTCTGGAGCGGTGATGCGCCGACAACCGGTAAAGTTCTGCTCGACGGTCAGACCGTATGGTCTGGCGCTGCCGGTGCATCCGGTTCCGCGACCTTCAAGGTGAAAAAAGGTGGCCGCTATCAGGAGCAGGTTGAACTCTGTAACGCCAGCGGATGTTCCAAAAGCGCAAGCAAGCTGATTATCGTTGCGGATACCGACGGTAGCCACCTGCTGCCGCTGAATACCGCTCTGCAGGAAAATAACAAAACGTTCGCAAAGCATACCGATAAAGTGGTTGGCGCTTACTTCCCTGAGTGGGGCGTATATGGCCGTAACTTCCCGGTTGATAAAATCCCTGCCTCTAACCTGAACCACATCCTGTACGGCTTCATCCCAATCTGTGGCGGTGACGGCATTAACGACGGTCTGAAAACCGTTGAAAATGGCAACAGCTTCGCAGCGCTTCAGCGCGCGTGTGCTGGCCGCCAGGACTTCACCGTGGCGATCCACGACCCGTGGGCAGCGCTGCAGAAACCGCAGTCCGGCGTGTCTAACTGGGACGACCCGTACAAAGGTAACTTCGGCCAGCTGATGGCGCTGAAAAAAGCGCATCCAGACCTGAAAGTGCTGCCATCCATCGGCGGCTGGACCATGTCCGATCCGTTCTACAAAATGAACGATACCGCAATCCGTGCACGCTTTGTGGCCTCGGTTAAAGACTTCCTGAAAACCTGGAAATTCTTTGACGGCGTGGATATCGACTGGGAATTCCCGGGCGGCGGCGGCGTGAACGAAACGCTGGGTAACCCTCAACAGGATAAAGCCACCTACACCGCAGTAATGCACGATCTGCGCACCATGCTGAACGAACTGTCAGCGGAAACCGGTCGCACCTATGAGCTGACCACGGCAATTGGTTCCGGTAAAGATAAGATTGAAGACGTGGACTACAACACCGTCCAGCAGTACCTCGACCATATCTTCCTGATGAGCTACGACTTCTACGGCGCGTGGAGCAACACCGAGCTGGGTCACCAGGCGGCACTGCATGCCCCAGTATGGCGTCCGGAGACTAACTACACCACCTCTAATGGCGTTGACGCGCTGCTGGAGCAGGGCGTACAGCCAGGCAAGATCGTTGTGGGTGCAGGCATGTACGGCCGCGGCTGGACTGGTGTACACGGCTATACCGGCGACAACCCGTTCACCGGTACCGCAACGGGCGCGGTGAAAGGCACCTGGGAACCGGGCGTGGTTGACTACCGTCAGATTGTGAACGAGTACAAAGGCAAGCCAGGCTGGGAATACGGTTATGACGCGGATGCGGAAGCACCGTACGTCTTTAACAAATCCACCGGCGACCTGATCTCTTATGAAGATGCCCGTTCAACGACCGCGAAAGGTAAGTACGTGCTGGCGAAAAACCTGGGGGGACTGTTCTCCTGGTCTATCGATTCCGATAACGGCGATATCCTGAACGCGATGAACGAAAGCCTGCTGGGCAGCTCAACGCCAGAGCCGGTTGTGACTAACCATGTACCCGTTGCTGTGGCGGCCGATCAGTCCGTCACTGGCCCTGCAACCGTGACCCTGGATGGTTCTGCGTCAACTGACCCGGACGGTGATGCAATCACCTATAAATGGACCCAGATCTCTGGTCCATCCGTCACGCTGACCAACAGCAACAAAGCGAAAGCGACCTTCTCCGTTGGCGCGGTCACCAGCAATCAGACGCTGGCATTCCGTCTGACCGTAACCGATGCGAAAGGCCTGAGCAGCACCGCTGACGTTCAGGTTCTGAACAAAGCGCCGAAGGCTAACCAGGCACCAGTGGTTAACCAGATGCAGGCTGTGAGCCTGGAAGCAGGCCAGTCTTATACCCTGAATGTACAGGCTGCGGATCCAGACGGTGATGCACTGACCTATACCTGGAGCATTCCATCCGATATGCACGCCACGGGTATCAATACCTCAAGCGTACAGATCACTGCTCCAGAAGTCGCCACTGATTCAACTTATACCCTGAGCGTTATGGTGAGCGACGGTAAAGCCAGCGTACAGTCTAACGTTGAAGTGACCGTAACGCCGAAAGCGGCCCCGGTTGTGCCTGATGAAGACACCACTCCGGCTGACGAAGGGACTACCCCATCTGACGAAGGAACTACGCCATCAGATGAAGGCACCACCCCATCTGCAACCGGCAGCTGCGACAACCCTGTTGATGCCAACGCCAGCAAATATGCTGCGTGGGAATCCAGCAAAGTCTACAACAACGGCGATACGGTAAGCTCTGATAACCTGGTCTGGAAAGCGAAGTACTGGACTCAGGGCAACAAGCCAGGCTTTGGTGCAGATGCATGGGAACTGGTCAGCCAGGTCAAAATGAACTGGCGTGCTGACACCGTCTACAACGGCGGCGACAAAACGACCTACCAGGGCTTCGAGTACCGCGCGAAATGGTGGACTCAGGGCGACAAACCAGGTAACAGCGATGTATGGGTGAAAGAAGGCGCGTCAGCTGACTGCAAATAATCTTCTGAACCTTAAATTGTGGGTGTGATATCCGCCCACAATCACTGGTCACACCCCGCTTCGGGTGTGACCAGTAACTTCAAATAATTTTACAGGACGTGTTTGAGGAGAATTGAGTAATACCACCGCAGGTGAATAATGAAGCGTTTACTGTTGCTGTTATTAATATTAAGCCAAAGCGCATTGGCGAATTGCTGGGATAAAGCGGCGCATTATTATCATGTTGACCCTTATTTACTTTATGCCATTGCGAATGTGGAATCAGGAATGAATCCCTACGCCGTCGGGACCAATCATGACGGGACGCATGACGTAGGATTAATGCAAATAAACAGCTCGCACTTTTCGGAGCTTGAACGACGCGGTATCAGCGAACGTAGACTGATGACTGAACCTTGTACCTCCATTATGGTGGGCGCATCGATTCTGTCAGGCATGATTAACGTCTACGGATATAACTGGGAAGCCGTGGGCGCCTATAACGCCGGGATTAAAAAAGAAAATTATCCAAAGCGTATGGTGTATGCCCATAAAGTCTGGGCGAAGTATCAGCAATTAAAATCTGTTGCACGCGAAAGAAATGACTGGTGAGTTTTTTCTTTTTTGAAGCGTACCGTTAAGTATGCTTCAGAAAGTGAAAAACAGCTGTCTGGAGTTTATTTATTAATGGATTAATAAATAAGCTGGGATTTTATTTTAAACCATCGAATTAACAGGAATAACCGAAATGAATAAAAGGACATTACTGAGCGTGTTGATTGCGGGTGCGTGCATTGCACCTGTTATGGCTCAGGCCACCATGTTGAAGGCAGAAAGCAGCGAGCCTTACACCATGAAAGCCAGCGATCTGGCGAAAAAGGAAAAAGAGCTGACTGATTTCCCCCTGATGCAGTCCGTGAAGGATACCATCCGCACGCTGGACAACGCTTCAGTTGAGCAGATTGAGCCAGGCCGCGCCTCTAACCCGGTTAACGTTAAACGCGTTGAGGGGATCCTGAAAGAGAGCGACTGGGAATACCTGTTCCCGCTGCGTGCGAAGGACTACAGCTACAGCAACTTCCTGAAAGCGGTGGGTAAATTCCCGGCGCTGTGCGACACCTACAAAGACGGCCGCGACAGCGACGCCATCTGCCGTAAAGAGCTGGCAACCATGTTTGCCCACTTTGCGCAGGAAACCGGCGGCCACGAAAGCTGGCGCCCGGAAGCCGAATGGCGTCAGGCGCTGGTCTACGTGCGCGAAATGGGCTGGAGCGAAGGCCAGAAGGGCGGCTATAACGGCGAATGTAATACCGACGTCTGGCAGGGTCAGACCTGGCCGTGCGGTAAAGACAAAGACGGTGATTTCCTGAGCTACTTCGGCCGCGGCGCGAAGCAGCTGTCCTACAACTATAACTACGGTCCGTTCTCCGAAGCGATGTACGGCGACGTTAAAGTTCTGCTGGAAAAACCCGAGCTGGTGGCAGACACCTGGCTGAACCTGGCGAGTGCGATCTTCTTCTTCGCCTATCCACAGCCGCCAAAACCAAGCATGCTGCAGGTTATCGACGGCACCTGGCAGCCGAACGATCATGACAAGGCCAACGGCCTGGTCCCTGGCTTCGGCGTAACCACCCAGATCATCAACGGCGGCGTTGAGTGCGGTGGCCCGACTGAAATTGCGCAGTCTCAGAACCGTATCAAGTACTACAAAGAGTTTGCTAACTACCTGAAAGTACCTGTTCCGGCTGACGAAGTGCTTGGCTGTGCGAACATGAAGCAGTTCGATGAAGGCGGCGCGGGCGCACTGAAGATCTACTGGGAACAGGACTGGGGATGGAGCGCGGATACGCCTGACGGCAAAACCTACTCTTGCCAGCTGGTGGGCTACCAGACGCCATTCAGCGCGTTTAAAGACGGCGATTACACCAAGTGTGTACAGAAGTTCTATAACGTGAATATCGTGAATGACGACGGTTCAGCGACCAAGCCGGATGAGACTCCAGTTACGCCAGCACCAACGCCGGACGAAACCCCGGCAGCGGTAAACCATGCGCCAGTGGCGCAGATTGCGGGTCCAATCGGTGCCGTTGAAGCGGGTGCGCAGGTTTCTCTGAGCGCTGAAGGTTCTACCGACGAAGACGGTAACAAACTGACCTATACCTGGCGTTCCCAGGATGGCCAGACCGTCACCGGCGATGACAAAGCGGTTGTGACCTTTACCGCGCCAGAAGCGGCGACAGCGCAGCAGTACGAAGTGAGCCTGACCGTCAGCGATGGCGAGCTGAGCAACAGCACCACCTACCTGCTGAACGTAAAAGCCAAAGCAGCCACCCCGTCTCAGGACGAAGGCACTTCCGGCGATTACGCAGCATGGAGCGCGAACAGCAAGTACAAGGCAGGCGATATCGTGAACAACCACGGTAAACTGTTCCAGTGCAAACCGTTCCCGTACAGCGGCTGGTGTAACAACGCCCCGGCATACTATGAACCAGGCGCAGGTCTGGCATGGTCTGAAGCCTGGACGGCATTATAAACAGCAAACGGCAACCGAAAGGTTGCCGTTTTAGTTTTTACTCCCTCTCCCTGTGGGAGAGGGCCGGGGTGAGGGCATCAGGCCGCAGAGTTCTGTTTTTTGCCGGGTGGCGCTGCGCTTACCCGGCCTACATGAGGCAGAGCGCTTACCGATGCAACTTCCCATGATCCCGCAGCCACGCTGCCGTGCGTACAATCCCTTCATCCAGCGTCACAATCGGCTTATACCCCAGCTCATTCTCCGCGCGCGAAATATCCAGCGTGAAATCAAAATTAAGCTTTGATACCCCATAGTGGGTCAGCGCAGGCTCTTTGGCCGTTTTACTGCCAAAACGCTCCATGCTGCGGGCGATCATATCCAGCATCGGATAAGGCACCGAACGGATACGGCAGTTAATCTGCAGCTCGTCGATCAGGCGCTGCACAATGCTGCGCAGCGTGCAGGGCTCGCCGTTGGTGATGTTGTAGGCGCGACCGGAAATCAGCTTATCGCAGTCCGTCTGGCTTGCCAGCCACATGGCGTGGACCGCATTTTCGTAATAGGTCATATCCACCAGGGCATCGCCGCCGCGCGGCAGCAGCACGCTGCCGTAGTGGTGCATCATCTGCGCCAGACGGGGAATAAACACTTTGTCGTGCGGCCCGAACAGGCTCTGCGGACGCAGTACCGTAAAGCGGGTATGCGGGTTCGACTGCGCCAGCAGGTCAATCACCTCTTCGCTGGCCGCCTTGCTGCGGGCAAACTCACAGGCAAAACGGGCAGGACGGAAATCTTCCTGCACGTCACGATGGTGGTGATAGTCGAAATAGAGCGACGGGGACGAGATATGAATAAAGTTACGCACGCCCCAGGCGACGGCCCACTCTCCCAGACGGCGGGTTGCCCGCACGTTGGCGAGATCGAAGGCTTCCTGGGTACCCCACGGGGAGGTGAAACTGGAGCAGTGCCACAGCGTATCGATACCGGCGAGCATCACTTTTGCCTGAGAGGAGACCAGCTCCGTCAGGTCGGCATGGACGAACTCTGCGCCCATTTTTTGCAGCAGCTTCCCCATCGCTTCGTTGCGACCGGTAGCTCTGACGCTGATGCCCTTGTTGCGCAGAAATTCGACCGCATTTCGGCCTAAGCCGCTGGTCGCCCCGGTAACCAGTACCTTCATATCAATCCACTGTGTTGAAAAGAATTTCGTGCGCATTCTTTCGTGAATTACGGCGCTATGCAATGGGAAAGGTGAAAGAAAGAGAGTTTTATTTAGATCTTTTCCGTCTTTTGTTCTGCAAGTTGCGCAATCCGCTTTGCCATCCCGCGGAAGATAAACAGGTGCGCGGGGATCATGAACAGCCAGTAGAACAGACCGGGCATCCCGTGCGGATGCCACCATGCGCGGACGTCCAGTTCACGACGATCGCCTTTGTCTTTCAGGGTAAAGCAAAGGCGGCCCAGCCCGGGGGCCTTCATGCCGAACAGTAGCGCCAGCTGTTTTTCCGGTTCGACGATGATGACCTTCCAGCTGTCGACCGCATCGCCCACCTCAAGATACGGACGAGCAGGGCGGCCTTTTGCCAGCCGGTGGCCCACCAGCAGATCCAACGCCCCGCGGGTTTGCCAGAGCAGGTTGCCGAAGAAATAACGCTCTTTGCCGCCGATCTGGTTCACCACCTCCCACAGAGCGGCCAGGCTGGCCGTGGTTTCCACCGTGCAGCCCGCCTGTTTCGGGTAATAGCCGTACTCAGGCCGCCAGCGGGCAAACGCCTGGGCGTCGTAACCCCAGTCGCTGGAGTTCACCAGCTGCTCTTCTTCTTTAAGCGTGTTGCGCACGGCATCGTCAAAGCGGATCAAATCCTGGGGAATGAGCGCCCGCAGCTCGCGATCGTCCGCCAGCAGATCGTGTTTCAGTCCCTGGATCAGCGCTTTTGCTGTGGTTGGTGGCACCGACGTAATGACGTTCAAAAACCACACCGAAATCCAGCGGGTTGGGAAGGGGATGGGGATCAGCCAGCGTCGGCGTCCGCTGACGCGCATAAAGTGTTCGAACTGCTCCTGGTAGCTCAGCACTTCCGGGCCGGCGGCCTCCAGCACGCGGTGCTGCTCCGCCGGATGATCCAGTAATGCCACCAGATAATGCAGGAGATTCTCCAGCGCAATCGGTGTGGTGCGCGAGCGGACCCAGCGCGGCGGCGTGAGCACCGGCAGGTTGTAGACCATATCGCGCATCACTTCGAAGGCGGCGGACCCGGCGCCGACGATAATGCCAGCGCGCAGTTCGGTGACGGGAATGTTCGCGCCGCGCAGGTTCTCGGCGGTCAGCTGGCGCGCGCGCAGATGGTCGGACTGCTCGTTTTCGGGAGCCTGCAGCGAGCTTAGGAAAATCACCTGCTTAACCGGCACTTGCAGCAGAGCATCGCGGACGTTCATCGCCACCTGACGCTCGTGGGCGATAAAATCGCCGCCTTCACCCATGCTGTGGACCAGGTAGTAAAGCGTATCGACCCCGTCCAGCAGCGCTGGCAGCGCGACTGGCCAGTTGAGGTCGACGTTGTGGCAGGTCACGCCGGACAGGTTTTGCTTTTGCAGGCGCTCGGTGTTGCGTGCCGCTGCCAGCACCTGATGTCCCTGCTGGCTTAACGCCGTGGTCAGATGCTGACCGATATATCCGCTGGCGCCAAGCACCAGAATACGCTGCGGCACGTGATGCTCCTTAACGCTGTAAAAAGGCCTGCCAGTGTTTCACCACGTCCGCCAGCTGTTCGCGGCTCACGTCGAGATGCATCACCAGACGCACAACGGGTGACGCGTTGATCAGTACGCCACGCGCTTTCATATATTCGCCAAGCGCAGCGGCGTGGTCATCGCCCACGCGAACGAATAGCATGTTGGTGTCGTGGCGCATCACGTCGGCGCCAATTTCTCGCAGCTGCGACGCCATCCACGCGGCGTTGTCGTGATCGTCTTGCAGACGCGTGACGTTATTCTTCAGGGCGTACAGACCCGCCGCCGCCAGGATGCCGGCCTGGCGCATGCCGCCGCCGGTCATCTTGCGCCAGCGGTTGGCGCGCTTGATGTAGTCCGCACTGCCGACCAGCAGGGAACCCACGGGCGTGCCCAGCCCTTTCGACAGGCAGATGGTGAACGAGTCACAGTATTGCGTAATCTCTTTCAGCTCGCAGCCGTACGCCACCACGGCGTTGAAGATGCGCGCGCCGTCCACGTGCAGCCCGAGCTTGCGCTCGCGGGTGAACTCCCACGCCGCTTTCAGGTATTCGCGCGGCAGGACTTTGCCGTTGTGGGTGTTTTCAAGGCTGAGCAGCCTGGTGCGGGCGAAGTGGATATCGTCGGCTTTGATTTTTGCGGCGACCTTGTCGAGAGGAAGCGAGCCGTCCGGCGCGGCGTCGATCGGCTGCGGCTGAATGCTGCCGAGTACCGCCGCGCCGCCCGCTTCGTACAGATAGTTATGCGCGCCCTGGCCGACGATATACTCTTCGCCGCGCTCGCAGTGGCTGAGCAGCGCGACCAGGTTGGCCTGCGTGCCGGTGGGCAGGAACAGGGCGGCCTCTTTACCGCTGAGCTCTGCGGCATAGTGCTGCAGTTCGTTTACCGTCGGATCGTCACCGTAGACGTCATCCCCGACCGGGGCGGCCATCATCTCTTCAAGCATGGCGCGACTCGGGCGGGTAACGGTATCACTACGTAAATCAATCATGTCATATCCTTATACGCTTCACCCTTCACGCCGCCTCGGCGTTGGCTTCGTCCTCAAACCCCAGTCACATAGTTATCTATGCTCCTGGGGATTTTCGGGCTTGCCGCCTTGATGCGACATGAATGGTTTTGCGTATGGCTTTAAAAGGATATTTTTACCTGAGCCAGTTGGTTTTTGCCAGTTCGATCACCTCATCGCCGCGGCCGCTGATGATCGCGCGCAGCATATAGAGGCTAAAGCCTTTGGCCTGCTCCAGCTTGATCTGCGGTGGGATCGCCAGCTCCTCTTTGGCGACGACGACATCCACCAGCACCGGACCGTCAATGGAGAAGGCGCGCTGCAGGGCTTCATCCACCTCGGACGCTTTTTCAACGCGGATACCGGTGATGCCGCAGGCCTCTGCGATGCGTGCGAAGTTAGTGTCGTGCAGCTCGGTGCCGTCCGTCAGATAGCCGCCGGCCTTCATCTCCATCGCCACAAAGCCCAGTACGCTGTTGTTAAAGACCACGATTTTGAGCGGCAGCTTCATTTGTACGACCGACAGGAAATCTCCCATCAGCATGCTGAACCCGCCGTCGCCGCACATCGCCACTACCTGACGCTCTGGAGCCGTCGCTTTTGCCCCCAGCGCCTGCGGCATGGCGTTAGCCATCGAGCCGTGGTTGAACGAGCCGAGCAGGCGGCGTTTGCCGTTCATCTTCAGATAGCGCGCCGCCCAGACGGTTGGCGTGCCCACGTCGCAGGTAAAGATGGCATCGTCGTCAGCAAAATGGCTGATCTGCTGGGCCAGGTACTGCGGGTGAATGGCTTTGTCGCTCGGTTTGGCGAGATCGTCCAGCCCCTTGCGGGCATCGCGATAGTCGTTCAATGCCTTATCAAGGAACGTGCGGTCCGTTTTCTCCTCCAGCAGCGGCAGCAGGGCGGCAAGGGTGGATTTGATGTCGCCCACCAGCGCCATATCGACCTTGCTGTGCGCCCCGATGCTGGCCGGGTTGATATCAATCTGAATGATTTTGGCATCCGCCGGATAGAACGGACGATACGGGAACTGGGTGCCGAGCAGGATCAGCGTGTCGGCGTTCATCATGGTGTGGAAACCGCTGGAAAAACCGATCAGCCCGGTCATGCCCACGTCATAGGGGTTGTCGTACTCGACGTGCTCTTTGCCGCGCAGGGCATGAACAATCGGGGATTTCAGCTTGCCGGCAAATTCAAGCAGTTCCTTGTGCGCGCCTGCACAGCCGCTGCCGCACATCAGGGCGATATTGCTGGAGTAGCGCAGCAGCTGCGCCAGCTTTTTCAGCTCTTCTTCGGCAGGCGTAACCACCGGCTGCGGCGCGTGGTACCAGTGCGTGCTGGCCCCTTCAGGCGCAGCCTTGAGGGCCACGTCGCCCGGGATAACGACCACGGAAACGCCGCGGTTCAGCACCGCCTTACGCATGGCGATTGCCAGCACCTGCGGGATCTGCTCCGGGGATGAAACCAGCTCGCAGTAGTGGCTGCATTCACGGAACAGCTCCTGCGGATGCGTCTCCTGAAAATAGCCGCTGCCGATTTCGGAAGAGGGAATATGGGCGGCAATCGCCAGCACCGGCACGTGATTGCGGTGGCAGTCGAACAGACCGTTGATCAGATGCAGGTTGCCCGGCCCGCAGGACCCGGCGCAGACGGCCAGTTCACCCGTGAGCTGCGCTTCGGCACCGGCGGCAAAGGCGGCGACCTCTTCATGACGGGTCGGCATCCATTCAATGGTTTTCATCTTGTTGAGGCTGTCGCTCAGTCCGTTAAGGGAATCGCCGGTTACGCCCCAGATACGTTTTACGCCTGCCTGTTCGAGGGTCTTCGCTATGTATGCAGCCACGGTTTGTTTCATGGGTGTCCATCTCCTTTTTGTGATATCGCTTACAAGCTTAGAAGAAAGTCTCTGTCTTGCCCGCTTTACCCCCTCATTAAAAGGTGGTTTTCAAAGACTACTCTTCAGCATAATCTGGCTGAACATTGGGTAAAAACAGGAATTATTTCAAATGGTTAAATCATTGTTAACTGCTGTTAATGAAAAGCTATCGTGCGACGATCTCGGCAAACTCTTGTTACGAGTTGCCGTCGGCGGGCTGATGCTGTTTCACGGTTTACACAAGCTATTCGGCGGCGTGGGATTTATCAGCGGCATGCTGGTGGAAAAAGGCTTGCCGGGGTTTATCGCCTACGGGGTGTTGATTGGCGAAGTGGTGGCACCCGTGCTGATTATTGTCGGCCTCTTTACGCGCCCGGCGGCGCTGGTGCTGGCCTTTACGATGATCGTGGCATGGCTGATGGTGGGCACGGGCAAAACCTTTGCGCTCGATGCCGTGGGGGCGTGGGCGATTGAAAGCCTGGTGTACTTCTTTATCGGCTCGCTGGCCGTGGCGTTTTTAGGGGCAGGGCGGTACGCGGTGGGGAAAGGTCCTGCGTGGCGATAGGGTTGTTGTGGGTCGGGTAAACGTAGTGCCACCCGACAAAAAGCCCGGTGGCGCTGACGCTTACCGGGCCTACGATCGAACATTTAACGTTTATCGTTTATGCGAGGACCAGATCCCCCTGCGGATGACATGAGCACGCCAGCACATAACCCTCGGCAATTTCCGCATCCGTCAGCGTCATGGTGCTGGTGACGGTGTAGTCACCGGAGACCACTTTCGTCTTACAGCAACCGCAGACGCCTGCACGGCAGGCTGCTACCACCGGCACCTTGTTACTTTCCAGCACGTCCAGCAGCGTGGTCCCGACGCGGCCAAAGAAGGTCTGCGCGGGCTGCAGCCTGGTAAACTGAATCCCGCTGGTTGCCGCTTCCGCTACCGGCGTGAAGAACTGCTCTTTGAAGAAGCGGGTCACGCCGAGCGCTTTCACTTCCTCTTCCACGATAGCCATGTACGGCGCCGGGCCGCAGGTCATCACGGTACGGTTCGCGATATCCGGCACGCTTTGCAGCAGCTCGCGGCTCAGACGCCCCGCGACAAAACCGTGCGTCGCGTTGTGTTCTGCTACCAGCGTCACCGGATAGTTGCGCCATTCATCGGCAAAAATCACGTCCTCCGGAGAGCGAACGCTGAATATCACCTGCACGTCGGCCTGAGGGCGGTTTTTAGCCAGCCAGCGGCGCATCGACATAATCGGCGTCACGCCACAGCCCGCCGCCAGCAGCAGGAACTTATCTTCGGTTTTGTCGTCACAGGTGAAATCGCCCTGGGCGTCGGACAGCCAGATATAATCCCCGCGCTTCACGTCCCGGGTCAGCCACTGCGAGCCTGCGCCGTCATCAATACGGCGGACGGTGAGCGTGATGTACTCGCTCACGCCCGGCGTTGAGGAGATCGTGTAGGCGCGCAGGGTGTCCGCCGCGTTGCGGATGCTAACCAGCGCATACTGGCCCGCGCGGTACGGGTAATAGTCGTGGCATAGCAGCGACAGCGTCCACACATCCGGCGTCTCCTGATGGATGTGGTGAACCTGCATCCGCCACGGACATTGTGAGGTTGGCATGGTCATGAATAACTCCTTACGCGCTCAGCAGCTGCTTCATATCATCTTCAACGTTGGTCACGGAACGCAGGCCGAATTTTTCATTCAGCACGGCCAGCAGATCCGGCGTCAGGAAGCCAGGCGCCGTCGGGCCGGTCACGATGTTGGTCACGCCCAGCGAGAGCAGGGTCAGCAGGATGACAATCGCTTTCTGCTCAAACCATGACAGCACCAGCGACAGCGGCAGATCGTTTACGCCGCAGCCCAGTTTTTCCGCGAGGGTAACGGCAAGAATGATGGCCGAGTAAGCATCGTTACACTGACCGGCATCCACCAGGCGCGGCAGGCCTTCGATGTTGCCGAAGTCCAGCTTGTTGAAGCGGTATTTACCGCACGCAAGCGTCAGGATCAGGCAGTCTTCCGGCACGCGGGTGGCGAAATCGGTGAAGTAGTTCCGCTCGCCGCGCGCGCCGTCGCAGCCGCCGATCAGGAAGATGTGGCGCAGCTTTTCACGGCTGACGAGGTCAATCAGCGAATCTGCGGCGCCGAGCAGGGTTTCACGACCGAAGCCCACGGTGATGAGGTGCGGGATCTCGCTGTACGGGAAGCCTGCCATCTGCTGCGCCTGCGCAATTACCGGACCGAAATCGTCACCTTCGAGGTGGCTCACGCCCGGCCAGCCAACGATGCTGCGGGTCCAGATGCGGTCATCGTACGCGCCGACGGTAGGGTCGATGATGCAGTTGGATGTCATCACGATAGGGCCAGGGAAGCGGGCAAACTCGACCTGCTGGTTCTGCCAGCCGCTGCCGTAGTTACCGATCAGATGCTTAAACTTACGCAGCTCCGGGTAACCGTGCGCCGGCAGCATTTCACCGTGGGTATAGACGTTAACGCCGGTGCCTTCGGTTTGCTTCAGCAGGTTGTAGAGATCTTTCAGGTCATGACCGGAGATCAGAATGCATTTACCTTCGGTCGCTTTGACGTTGACCTGGGTTGGCGTTGGGTGACCGTAGGTGCTGGTTTCACCGGCATCCAGAATGCTCATCACGCGGAAGTTCATCTGGCCGATTTCCATTGAGCATTCCAGCAGCGCGTTCATATCGGCAGGCCAGGTCCCCAGCCACGCCATGATTTTGTGGTACTGCGCGTAAATTTCATTGTCGTACTGACCCAGAACGTGCGCGTGCTCCATATAGGCCGCGGCGCCTTTCAGGCCGTACAGGCACAACAGGCGCAGGCCGAGAATGTTCTCGCCAATTGCCGCTTTGTCTTTGTTTGGGGTGAAGTCTGCCGCCTGACGCTGCAGGTCGCCCAGATCGTCGCTCACCAGCTGGAGTTCTGACATCGGATTTTCCACGCGCGCGCCGGCATCCGCCTTCATGCACTGTGCTTTCAGCGCTTCACGCAGGGCGATAGCCTCACGGGCATACCCGACGATGCGCGGGGAATCGAAGTTGACGTTAGTCAGCGTGGAGAAAAATGCGCGCGGGGCGAAGCTGTCAACGTAGTGGTCGACGATGCCGTATTCGCGGGCTTTGAATGCCCATGCGGAAAGGCCTTGCAGGGCTGCAATCAGCAGGTCCTGCAGGTCAGATGTTTCTGCGGTTTTGCCGCACATACCCTGTGCGTAAGAGCAGCCATTGCCTGCCGGAGTACGGATAGTTTGTTCACATTGCACACAAAACATAATCACACCTGTTAAAGTTATATTTAATATACATGTTTAAGGTTATGCTCGTGCCGGAACGGTGAAAAGGGCTTTCTGCCACAAAATAGAGGGAGATTGATTTAGCGCAATTTTGGCGGCAGGTTCGCTACCGCCAAAGAAGTATCAGGCAGAGAAGAAGGCCATCAGAACGGGAACCAGCAGGCTTAAAATAAAGCCGTGAACGATAGCGGCGGGCACCATCTCCAGGCCACCTGAACGCTGTAATACCGGCAGGGTAAAGTCCATCGACGTCGCGCCGCACAGACCCAGCGCGGTGGAACGGCTGCGGCGAACCAGCCCCGGGATCAGCATGATGGCAATCAGCTCGCGCGCCAGATCGTTAAAGAAGGCGGTGCTGCCAATCACCGGGC
Organism: Enterobacter sp. FW301-JW81; assembly: GCF_058788735.1. Taxonomy (NCBI): domain Bacteria; kingdom Pseudomonadati; phylum Pseudomonadota; class Gammaproteobacteria; order Enterobacterales; family Enterobacteriaceae; genus Enterobacter; species Enterobacter sp. FW301-JW81. Next base: position 178,537 of record NZ_JBYTBA010000001.1, read on the forward strand.
CGAAAGATTCGGTCAGCAGAATACCGGAGAGGGAGTACCAGCCAAAACCTGATGCCATGGCCAGCCCGGTTTTCAGGGGCAGGTCGAGCACAAAGGCATTAATGACCCCTGCCACCATGGAGCTGGCGACAACGATAACGGCAACCATCATTCCCCGACGGTTCAGGACAATTTGTTTCAGCGTCATGCCATTATTTCGCAGCTGGATACCAATCAGGAACAGCAGGAAGATCAGGGTATATTCGCTGGCCTCCGTAGCGTGCTGTAAAAACGCCCAGCCGGTCAGCCCAAGAAGAAAACCCAGCAGCACGACGCCGCACAGTTTTAATGATTCCAGCGCCATTGCAATTCGTGAAGGGAGTTTTTCCTGATGATGGTGATTTTTCCACGGAATAGTGCGCTCAAGCCAGAAGAGTGCGGCAATATTACACAGCAAAATAACCGCAACGGTGACGACAGAATAATGCAGGATCGCCAGCAGATTGGTCGCCAGATTATCCAGGAAGGCCAGGCTTATCCCCATAAAAAAAAGAATGACGTAAACAATCCAGCTGAGAAAACGGTTGATTAACCGTAATGCCGATTCCTGACGCAGCGGGATGAGATAGCCCACAATCAGGGGCAGCAGAATAATGAGGAGTCCTGAAAACATGAACAGCCGGTCCTTTTGAGTATCTGTTGAGCGCCAGAGACACTACCCAATAAAGGCTGTTCAGTAAAGCGGCAATAAAAAAGCCGGGTGGCGGCTACGCCTTACCCGGCCTACAAGTGCACTCTCACGTAGGTCGGGTAAGCGTTAGCGCCACCCGACACCGAGCGCAATTAATCGCGTTTTTCCAGCAGAGTGCGGTACAGCACGCCGCCCAGAATACCGCCGACGATTGGCATCACCCAGAACAGCCACAGCTGCTCCAGCGCCCAGCCGCCCTGGAAGATGGCGACTGCGGTACTGCGTGCTGGGTTCACGGACGTGTTGGTGACCGGAATGGAAATCAGGTGGATAAGCGTCAGTGCCAGACCAATGGCAATCGGCGCAAAACCGGCTGGCGCGTGTTTGTCGGTTGCGCCGTGGATCACCAGCAGGAAGCCTGCGGTCAGCACAATTTCAATCACGATAGCAGACAGCATGGAATAGCCGCCCGGAGAGTGCTCGCCGAAGCCGTTAGAGGCGAAACCACTGGCTGCCGCGTCGAAGCCGGCTTTACCGCTGGCAATCACGTACAGAACAGCAGCGGCAATAATACCGCCAACCACCTGGGCGACGATATAACCGATAACCTCTTTCGCCGGGAAACGACCGCCCGCCCATAAACCTAACGTCACGGCCGGGTTAAAATGTCCGCCGGAAATATGACCCACGGCAAAAGCCATGGTTAATACGGTTAAACCAAATGCCAGCGCGACGCCGACAAATCCAATGCCTAATTCCGGGAATGCTGCTGCCAGAACGGCGCTACCGCAGCCACCAAATACCAGCCAGAATGTACCAAAGCATTCTGCTGCTAATTTTCTAAACATAACCACCTCAAAATAATTTTCCGCACGCGTTCCTGCGTGTGGGTTATATCGTCAAAAAGGGATGACGACTCAAAGAGTCTCTATTTTAAAAAATAACAACACCCCTTCGCCACTTAAATAAATTAGATTGGTTTGATTTCAGGCAATGTGATGTCATTCCTTGTTCGAGCCGGCGGTAAATAGAGCATAGCTCATTTTTCAATGGGTGGATGTTGTACTGTCGTCACCACCATCCTCCCGCTATACTGCTGATAACTTGAAGGAAAAAGTGGTCATTTGTCGGGGGATTTATGCTTCTCGAACGTGTGGAAATTGTCGGATTTCGCGGTATTAACCGTCTGTCGCTCCAGCTTGAGCAAAACAACGTCCTGATCGGCGAGAACGCGTGGGGTAAGTCCAGCCTGCTGGATGCGCTGACGTTACTGCTTTCGCCCGAAGACGACCTGTATCATTTCGTTCGCGACGATTTCTGGTTCCCGCCCGGTGACGTCACGGGGCGCGAGAAGCATCTGCATATCATTCTGACGTTCCGGGAATCCGAGCCCGGCCGTCACCGCGTGCGTCGCTTCCGCCCGCTGTCGCCCTGCTGGGTGCCGTGCGATGACGGTCTTCATCGGATATTTTATCGTCTGGAAGGGGAGATGGCGGAGAACGAAGGGGTGCTGACCCTGCGTGATTTTCTCGATGAGAAAGCCAACCCCATCCCGCTGGACAATATCGACGATCTGGCTCGCCACCTGATCCGCCTGACGCCGGTATTACGCCTGCGCGATGCGCGTTTTATGCGGCGCATTCGCAACGGTACCGTACCGAATATGCCTGAAGTGGAAGTGACGGCTCGCGAGCTGGATTTCCTGGCGCGAGAGCTGGTGTCGCGCCCGCAGAATCTGACCGATGGCCAAATCCGTCAGGGATTGTCCGCGATGGTACAGCTCCTGGAGCACTATTTTTCCGAGCAGGGGACGTCGGCGTCACGCCATCGCCTGATGCGCCGACGCTCTCATGATGAGCAGCGAAGCTGGCGCTATCTGGACATCATTAACCGGATGATCGACCGGCCCGGCGGGCGTACGCACCGGGTGATTTTGCTGGGACTGTTTTCAACGCTTCTGCAGGCCAAAGGCACCGTTCGACTTGACCGGGACGCCCGACCGCTTCTGCTGGTGGAAGATCCCGAAACGCGCCTGCATCCCATCATGCTCTCCGTGGCATGGCATCTGCTGAATTTACTGCCGCTCCAGCGTATTACCACCACCAATTCCGGTGAATTATTATCGCTGACGCCGGTAGAGCACGTCTGTCGTCTGGTGCGTGAATCTTCCCGCGTTTCCGCTTTCCGGCTGGGGCCGGGAGGGTTGAACGCGGAAGACGGGCGGCGTATTGCGTTTCATATTCGCTTTAACCGGGCGTCGTCCCTTTTTGCCCGCTGCTGGCTACTGGTGGAGGGAGAAACCGAAACCTGGGTCATCAACGAGCTGGCGCGCCAGTGCGGCCACCATTTTGATGCGGAAGGCATTAAGGTGATCGAATTCGCCCAGTCGGGATTAAAGCCGCTGATAAAATTTGCCCGCCGGATGGGGATCGAGTGGCACGTGCTGGTTGACGGCGATGAGGCGGGCAAAAAATATGCCTCGACCGTGCGTGGCCTGCTGAATAACGAGCGAGAAGAAGAGCGCGATCATTTAACTATGCTGCCCGCGATGGACATGGAGCACTTTATGTATCGTCAGGGGTTCGACGATGTTTTCCACCGAATTGCGATGGTGCCGGTCGATGTCCCGATGAACATGCGGCGCGTGATCGCTAAAGCGATTCATCGTTCTTCAAAGCCGGATTTAGCCATTGAAGTGGCGACGGAAGCGGGAAGGCGGGGCGTGGAGGCGGTACCGACTCTGCTGCGCAAGATGTTCTCCCGCGTGCTGTGGCTGGCACGCGGGAAAGCGGATTAGCGTTGAGTTGCCTGATTCACCTGCTGAATCAGGCTATCCAGCAGCTCGTAGCGGCGGCGATATTCGGACCGCTTTTTGCTCGCAATCTCTTCCATGGGTTTACGCGGCATGGCAAGCGGCAGCATAAAGTTACCGTTATCCTGTTTTTCTCCCCCGATGGAGATCCAGAAACTGTCGTAATCGGCCAACAGTTTCCCCTCTTTTTTCTTGCGGTAACGCCAGCTGCGATAGATATGGGTGGCGTTACTGACGGCAACAATCTGCTCTACCGGGAAAGCGGTGCCGAGCGTCATGGCGGCTTCGACCAGCAGGCGTTTCGGGAACAGGCCATGACAGGCTTTCGTTGCGCCCTGGATCAGCTCATGAGGGACGTGCGCTTTTGCACCCTGCAAACCGCCAATGAACAGCGTCGCTTTTCCTTCAAACTGGCATAGCGTAAAGGTCATTTCCGCCAGCACCGTGTTTTGGCTGTCGCAAAACGCGAGGGTGGCTTCCCCTTCTTTATCCAGGAACGCATCAGCACACAGACGAACGGTAAATTGCTGTTCATCTTTTCCGGTTAAGGTCAGCAAGGTAAACCCCTGCTTAGAAAGGTACCCCGTGAGCAGCGTCGCGGGAAGCTGGCGGCTCATGGTCTGATAGTGCCAGTTGAGCGATTCCAGCGCATGCTGACGATCCATATTCACCGTCAGCCAGGGGCGATGCAGCCGGCACGGCAGTCCTGGCTGTACCTGCAGCATCTGCATCAGGCGCGGTTGTTTTGCAAGACTCGTTAACAGGCGCGCGGTGCTAAAGGGTGTCGCCAGCGAACGTAACATGAATTTACGTCGATAGGAGGGGTTTTGCCACGCCAGCCCTGGTGTGAGCGTACCGAAAGCCAGATTTTTGAAGAGCTGCCAGCCAGATTTAGGCTGCTGCAGGTTTGAAAAAGGTGTATCGACGATGGAAGACATGATAGATCCTGCTTCTTGATGAAGATCTTCATTTCAGCAGGCGAACTCTCAACGTCTCGTAAACAAATTGTGACGATTTCGGGAAGAAGTGGTTTCGTTGAGGAGTCGTTTAGATAGAATCAACATTATCAATGCCAGAACATTTATTTGGAATATTTATGAACCTCAAGGGAAAACGCAGAACGCTGATTCTGCTGCTGGCGGTCGTGGTTTTAGCCGGTGGGTACTGGCTATGGCAAGTGCTTAATGCGCCTCTACCACAGTATCAGACATTAATTGTTCGCCCGGGCGAACTGCAGCAAAACGTGCTCGCGACGGGCAAGCTTGATGCCCTGCGCAAGGTTGACGTTGGCGCCCAGGTGAGCGGCCAGCTGAAAACGCTGTCGGTCGAGATTGGCGACAAAGTGAAAAAAGGCCAGCTGCTTGGGGTTATCGATCCTGAACAGGCTGAGAACCAGATTAGGGAAGTGGAAGCCACGTTGATGGAGCTGCGCGCGCAGCGTGCGCAGGCGCAGGCAGAGCGTAATCTTGCCCAGGTCACGCTGACCCGCCAGCAGGCGCTGGCTAAAACCCAGGCCATTTCGAAACAAGATTTGGATACGGCCACCACTGAGCTGGCGGTAAAACAGGCACAGATTGGCACAATCGACGCGCAAATCAAACGCAATCAGGCCTCTCTGGATACGGCGAAAACCAACCTCGATTACACCAAAATCGTCGCGCCGATGGCCGGTGAAGTCACCCAGATCACCACGCTGCAGGGCCAGACGGTGATTGCCGCCCAGCAGGCACCGAACATCCTGACGCTGGCGGACATGAGCACTATGCTGGTCAAGGCCCAGGTCTCAGAAGCGGACGTTATCCATCTTAAACCGGGGCAAAATGCCTGGTTTACGGTGCTGGGCGACCCGCAGACGCGCTATGAAGGCGTGCTGAAAGACATCCTGCCAACCCCGGAAAAGGTTAACGACGCCATCTTCTATTATGCCCGTTTTGAAGTGCCGAACCCGCAGGGCGTGCTGCGTCTGGATATGACCGCCCAGGTGCATATCCAGCTGACCGGCGTGAAGAACGTGCTGACCATTCCACTCTCTGCGCTGGGTGAATCCGCCGGGGAGAGCCGTTATAAAGTGAAAGTGCTGCGCAACGGCGAAACGCGCGAGCGTGAAGTGGTGATTGGCGCGCGCAACGACACCGATGTGGTGGTAGTGAAAGGGCTGGAAGAGGGCGAGGAGGTTGTCACCAGCGAAAGCCTGCCCGGAGCCGCTAAATGACGGCGCTGCTTGAGCTGAACGACATTCGTCGCAGCTATCCCTCAGGCGATGGCCCGGTGGAAGTGCTGAAAGGCATCTCCCTGCGCGTGGAAGCGGGCGAGATGGTGGCGATTGTCGGGGCGTCGGGTTCCGGTAAATCGACGCTGATGAACATTCTCGGGTGCCTGGATAAACCGACCAGCGGTACCTATCGCGTGGCCGGAACGGACGTCTCCACCCTGGACGGCGACGCGCTGGCAAAGCTGCGCCGGGAACACTTTGGTTTTATCTTCCAGCGCTACCATCTGCTTTCTCACCTCAATGCGGCGCAGAACGTTGAAGTGCCTGCGGTGTATGCGGGCGTTGAGCGGAAAAAACGTCTTGAGCGCGCGCAGATGCTGCTGACGAGCCTGGGGCTGGCGGAGCGGGTGGAGTATCAGCCCTCGCAGCTTTCCGGTGGACAGCAGCAGCGCGTGAGTATTGCCCGCGCCCTGATGAACGGCGGCCAGGTTATCCTCGCGGATGAGCCAACCGGCGCGCTCGACAGCCATTCCGGTGAAGAGGTGATGGCGATCCTGCATCAGCTGCGCGATCAGGGGCATACGGTCATCATCGTTACCCACGACCCGCAGGTTGCGGCGCAGGCGGAACGCATTATTGAGATCCACGACGGCGAGCTGGTGAGCAACCCGCCGCCGCGCGAGTCCCGGGCGGCTGCACCGAAAGAAGCGCTACCGGCATCAACCGGCTGGGGGCAGTTCTCCAGCGGCTTTCGTGAAGCGCTGACCATGGCCTGGCTGGCAATGGCGGCCAACAAAATGCGTACCCTGCTGACGATGCTCGGCATCATTATTGGTATCGCCTCGGTGGTGTCGATTGTGGTGGTGGGTGACGCGGCCAAGCAGTTAGTGCTGGCAGATATCCGCGCCATCGGCACCAATACCATTGACGTCTATCCCGGCAAAGACTTTGGCGACGACGAGCCGCAGTATCAGCAGGCGCTGAAATACGACGATCTGGCGGCGATTCAGAAGCAGCCGTGGGTGAACTCCGCTACGCCTGCCGTTTCGCAAAACCTGCGGCTGCGCGTGGGCAATGTTGACGTAGCCGCCAGCGCTAACGGCGTCAGCGGGGACTACTTCAAGGTCTACGGCATGACCTTCAGCGAAGGGGCGACCTTTAACGCCGAACAGCTGGCGGGCAGGGCGCAGGTGGTGGTGCTGGACGCTAACTCGCGCAGGCAGCTCTTCCCCAATAAAGCGAATGTGGTGGGGGAAGTTATCCTGGTCGGCAACATGCCTGCCACGGTCATTGGCGTGGCGGAAGAGAAACAGTCGATGTTTGGCAGCAGTAAGATCCTGCGCGTCTGGCTGCCGTATACCACCATCTCCGGGCGGATTATGGGGCAGTCCTGGCTTAACTCCATCACCGTGCGGGTGAAGGAGGGCTACGATAGCGCGCTGGCCGAGCAGCAGCTTGAGCGGCTGTTAACTCTGCGCCACGGGAAGAAAGATTTCTTCACCTGGAATATGGACGGCCTCTTGAAAACGGCGGAAAAGACCACACGTACTCTTCAGCTGTTCCTCACGCTGGTGGCGGTCATTTCGCTGGTCGTTGGCGGCATCGGGGTGATGAATATCATGCTGGTGTCGGTGACCGAACGCACGCGGGAAATTGGCATCCGTATGGCGGTCGGGGCCAGAGCCAGCGATGTCCTGCAGCAGTTTTTGATCGAGGCGGTGCTGGTGTGTCTGGTGGGGGGCGCGATGGGAATTGCGCTCTCAATGATGATCGCGTTTGCGCTCCAGCTCTTTTTACCCGGCTGGGAGATCGGTTTCTCGCCGGTTGCCATTATTACTGCTTTTTTGTGTTCAACCTTTACCGGCATTTTGTTTGGCTGGTTGCCCGCCCGCAATGCGGCGCGGCTGGATCCGGTGGATGCACTGGCTCGCGAATAGGCTGAAAATAAAAATGCCAGCCGATCGGGCTGGCATTTTGACTGCGGGATGTACACAATAAAACAGAGAGCTATGCAACCGTCTCTGCTTCGATGGGCACGATAAGGCTTGCATGATTGCCTTTTGGTCCCTGGTGTACATCGAACCGGACTGACTGCCCGGCCTTGAGCGTTCTGTAACCATCCATCTGAATGGTGGAATAGTGAGCGAAGATATCCTCGCCGCCGCCTTCGGGGCAGATGAAGCCAAACCCTTTGGCGTTGTTGAACCACTTAACAGTACCCATTTCCATGCTTCGACATCCTTCGTAAATCTTATAAGTTAAGATGGAATGAACCGGTGGTGGAGTGGGGGCTGTTCAAAACCTCGCCATCTCACGCTTGTACAATTTAGAGAAACGAAAGAAGTCGTCAAGCGTTTGGCGCTGGAGATGGGACAATAATCAACCAAAGTTTGAAGCAGTTAACGCTATTGCAACAGTTTGTGACAGACATCGCGGATGACAGTAATAGATGATTGTTATCTAACATCTGAGGTAGATTCAAAGTGGTTATGCAAAATGGGTAAGACCAACGACTGGCTGGATTTTGACCAGCTGGCGGAAGACAAAGTGCGTGACGCGCTAAAACCGCCATCTATGTATAAAGTTATGTTAATGAACGATGATTACACGCCGATGGAATTTGTTATTGACGTGCTACAAAAGTTCTTTTCTTATGATGTAGAACGTGCAACGCAACTGATGCTTACCGTTCATTATCGTGGCAAAGCTATCTGCGGCATCTTCACAGCCGAAGTGGCGGAAACCAAAGTGGCGATGGTGAACGACTATGCGAGGGAGAACGAGCATCCGTTGCTGTGTACGCTGGAAAAGGCCTGATAAGGCATAAAATTGGGGGAGGTGCCTATGCTCAATCAAGAACTGGAACTCAGTTTAAACATGGCTTTCGCCAGAGCGCGTGAGCACCGACATGAGTTTATGACCGTCGAGCACCTGCTGCTCGCACTGCTTAGCAACCCATCTGCCCGCGAAGCGCTGGAAGCTTGCTCCGTGGATCTGGTGGCGCTACGTCAGGAACTCGAAGCCTTCATCGAACAAACCACACCGGTGCTGCCAGCCAGTGAAGAGGAGCGCGACACGCAGCCGACGCTCAGCTTCCAGCGCGTGCTGCAGCGCGCGGTTTTCCACGTCCAGTCTTCCGGACGTAGCGAAGTGACTGGCGCAAACGTCTTAGTCGCCATCTTCAGCGAGCAGGAGTCACAGGCTGCCTACCTGCTGCGCAAACACGAAGTCAGCCGACTCGACGTGGTTAACTTTATTTCTCACGGAACGCGCAAAGACGAGCCTAACCAGGCATCGGATTCCAGCAATCAGGTCAATAACAATGAAGAGCAAGCAGGCGGGGAGGATCGTATGGAAAACTTCACCACCAACCTTAACCAGCTTGCTCGCGTTGGCGGTATCGATCCGCTGATTGGTCGCGATAAAGAGCTGGAGCGCGCGATCCAGGTGCTGTGCCGTCGCCGCAAGAACAACCCGCTGCTGGTGGGGGAATCTGGCGTGGGTAAAACCGCGATTGCCGAAGGGCTTGCCTGGCGCATTGTGCAGGGCGACGTGCCGGAAGTCATTGCCGATTGCACCATCTACTCGCTGGATATCGGCTCGCTGCTGGCGGGCACCAAATACCGCGGTGATTTTGAAAAACGCTTCAAGGCGCTGTTAAAGCAGCTGGAGCAGGACACCAACAGCATCCTGTTTATCGATGAAATCCACACCATCATCGGCGCAGGTGCGGCCTCCGGTGGCCAGGTGGATGCCGCGAACCTGATTAAACCGCTGCTCTCCAGCGGCAAGATCCGCGTGATTGGCTCCACCACCTACCAGGAGTTCAGCAACATCTTTGAGAAAGACCGCGCGCTGGCGCGCCGCTTCCAGAAAATCGACGTGACTGAACCGTCCGTCGAGGAAACGGTGCAGATCATCAACGGCCTGAAGCCGAAGTACGAAGCGCACCACGACGTGCGTTATACCGCGAAAGCGGTCCGTGCGGCGGTGGAGCTGGCGGTGAAATACATCAACGACCGTCACCTGCCGGATAAGGCGATTGACGTGATTGATGAGGCCGGGGCGCGTGCGCGTCTGATGCCGGCGAGCAAGCGTAAGAAAACCGTTAACGTGGCGGATATTGAGTCTGTAGTGGCCCGCATCGCGCGTATCCCTGAGAAGAGCGTTTCTCAGAGCGACCGTGACACGCTGCGCACTCTCGGCAACCGCCTGAAAATGCTGGTCTTTGGTCAGGATAAAGCCATTGAGGCCTTAACCGAAGCGATCAAGATGGCCCGTGCCGGACTGGGGCATGACCACAAGCCCGTCGGTTCTTTCCTGTTCGCCGGCCCGACCGGTGTGGGTAAAACCGAGGTAACGGTTCAGCTCTCCAAAGCGCTGGGCATTGAGCTGCTGCGCTTTGATATGTCCGAGTATATGGAGCGTCACACCGTCAGCCGTTTGATTGGTGCGCCTCCGGGATACGTTGGCTTTGACCAGGGCGGCCTGCTCACCGACGCGGTGATCAAGCATCCGCACGCGGTACTGCTGCTCGATGAAATCGAGAAAGCGCACCCGGACGTGTTCAACATCCTGCTGCAGGTGATGGACAACGGGACGCTGACCGACAACAACGGGCGCAAGGCGGACTTCCGCAACGTGGTGCTGGTGATGACCACCAACGCCGGGGTGCGTGAAACCGAGCGTAAATCCATCGGCCTGATCCACCAGGATAACAGCACTGATGCGATGGAAGAGATCAAGAAGATCTTTACGCCGGAGTTCCGTAACCGTCTGGACAACATTATCTGGTTCGATCACCTGTCTACCGAGGTGATCCATCAGGTGGTGGATAAGTTCATCGTCGAGCTACAGGTTCAGCTGGATCAGAAAGGCGTCTCGCTGGAAGTGAGCCAGGAGGCCCGCAACTGGCTGGCTGAGAAAGGCTACGACCGTGCGATGGGAGCCCGTCCAATGGCGCGCGTGATTCAGGATAACCTGAAGAAACCGCTGGCGAACGAGCTGCTGTTTGGCTCGCTGGTGGACGGTGGCCAGGTGACCGTGGCGCTGGATCAGGCGAAGAACGAGCTGACGTACGATTTCCAGAGTGCGGCGAAGCACAAGCCGGAAGCGGCTCACTAACGTAACTTAAATAAAAAGCCGGGTTTTTTAACCCGGCTTTTTTGTGCCTGTTTTTCTCCCTCTCCCCGTGGGAGAGAGGTGCAGGGTGAGGGTATTGGACCGCACTAAAATACATCTTCCCGCACAGCCACATTAAAGACCCAAATAAAAAAGGCCGGGATTATCCCGACCTTTTAAATATTCATCTGCCATTACAGGCGAAAACAATTAGCGACTACGGAAGACAATGCGGCCTTTGCTCAGGTCGTACGGGGTCAGTTCAACAGTCACTTTGTCGCCCGTCAAAATGCGGATGTAGTTTTTGCGCATTTTACCGGAGATGTGCGCAGTTACCACGTGACCGTTTTCCAGCTCTACGCGAAACATGGTATTAGGCAACGTATCAAGTACGGTACCCTGCATTTCAATATTGTCTTCTTTGGCCATCTAATCCTCTGGGGTATCACTACCAAGTTTTGAACCGGCAAGATAATGCCGAAATTCATCAATTAAGTAAAGAATTGCGCGATTAAAACGCAGCAAAACAGTTTCGGCGCATTGCCCAAGCGTCACGGTACAACCGAACAGGAAGCGCATTCGTAAAGGGGAGACAACAGGATAAACGTCAGGACGTTATCTGAAGCGAGGGTCCCAAACGGCGGCGGGGCAACAGGCAGAAGCTACTCTGCGGCATAATTATAACACCCTCAAAAAAAATATGCGGAAAACATTTAGGCATTGGGCATAAAGAGCGTTCTCGGTATCCAGAAGTCGCGCGGCAGCTTCTCCTGACGGCTGGCATCCAGATGCTCGATGTACTGACGACGCGGAATTTCAACAGCCCCCAGGGAGGCCGTGTGCTCGTTGAGCACCTGGCAATCGATCAGGCGTCCGCCGCGTTGGGCAAACGCCTGGCAGAAGACCAGCAGTGCGGTTTTCGATGCGTTAACCGCGCGCGAGAACATCGACTCGCCACAAAACAGCGTTCCTTGCGCCACGCCGTACATCCCGCCGACGAGTGCGCCACCTTCCCATACTTCGATGGAGTGGGCGTAGCCAAGCTCATGGAGCTGATGGTAAGCGGTAATGATATCGCGGGTTATCCATGTCCCTTCATAGCGGTCTTCGGCACAGCCTTCAATCACCTGACCAAAGGCGTGGTTGAGGGTGACGCGGTAGGGTGATTTCGTATGGAAACGCTTCATGCTGCGGCTCAGATGAAACTGCTCTGGCCACAGCACGGCACGCGGATCGGGAGACCACCATAAAATCGGGTCGCCCGGGGAAAACCAGGGAAAGATACCGCGCTGGTAAGCCATCAATAGCCGCGCAGGACTGAGGTCACCGCCAAGTGCCAGCAGCCCATTGGGCTCACGCAGCGCCCCCTCCGGAGAAGGAAACGCGATGTTATGACGAGAAAGCTGGACCAGGCGCATGACAGCAGAACTCCAGTACGCGAGTGAGGACGCTACAAATATAGTCTACAGACGCTGTTTAAACTGGTAGTAGCGACCCTGTTTCGCCAACAGTTCTGTGTGACTACCTTGCTCAATAATGTGTCCGTTGTCCATCACGATTATCCGATCAAAGTTCGCCAGACCGCGCAGGCGGTGCGTGACCATCAGCACGGTTTTTCCGCTCATCACCTTTGCCAGCAAATCAAGGATTTGGCTCTCCGTGGTGGCGTCCAGTCCTTCAGTAGGTTCGTCGAGCAGCATCAGCGGGGCATCGTGCAGCAGTGCGCGCGCAATAGCCAGACGGCGCAGTTCACCACCGGAGAGCTGACGGCCTCCTTCGCCCAGCCAGCTGTTTAACCCTTCGTCCTCCAGCAGCTTATGCAGGCCGACCTGTTCCAGCATGGCGCGAAGCGCATCATCAGAGGCGTCCGGCGCGGCCAGCAGCAGGTTATCGCGCAGGGTGGCGCTAAACAGATGCACGCGCTGGGGAACGACGCTGACGGTTTGGCGCAGAGCCTGCTCGCTGAAATCTGTCAGCAACGTATTATTAAAACGAATCTGGCCGCGCTGCGGATCCCAGGCACGCGTCAGCAGCTGTAGCAGCGTCGATTTACCACAGCCGGTACGGCCGAGGATCGCAATTCGCTGACCGGCATTAACAGACAGGGTAATGCCGTCCAGCGCATTCTGAGCCTGCCTGTCGTAGGCAAAGGTGACATCATCAAGCGCGAGTGCAACCTGTTCTGGCACCTCAGTCTGACTGGCGCTGAACGTGACTTCAGGCTCCTGCTCGGCAATCTGCGTGATGCGCAGGGCAGAGGCGATGACCTGCCCCAGATGCTGGAAGGCGCCCGTTACCGGTGCCAGCGCTTCAAACGCTGCGAGTGCACAAAAAACGAAGAGGGCAATCAGGGGACCTGGCTGCGTATTACCCCCGACATCGCCGGAAGCCAGCCACAGCATGGCAATGACGGCCACGCCTCCGATCAGCATCATCAGTGCCTGGGAAAAGGCCGTCAGCTCCGACTGGCGGCGCTGGGCCTCATGCCAGTTCAGCTCCGTACTTTCCATGCGCGCGCGGTAGCGCTTGCTGGCACCAAAAATGGTCAGCTCGGCCTGCCCCTGTAGCCAGGAAGTCAGCTGCTGGCGATAATCTCCACGCAGACGCGTCAGGTTTTCGCCGGTGGATTTGCCGGCGCGGTAAAACAGCGGCGGAAGAATGATGAGCGTCAACAGCATGATCCCGCCCAGCGTGAGCGCAACGGAAACGTCCAGCACGGACAGCCCCAGCGTGACCACCACAATCACCACAAACGCGCCCACTATCGGGGAGATTACGCGCAGGTAAAGGTGATCCAGCGTGTCGACATCTGCAACGACGCGGTTAAGTAACTCTCCCTGACGAAAACGCGACAGCCCGGCAGGGGAGAGGGGCAGCAGTTTGCTGAAGGTGTAGATGCGCAGGTGCTGCAGCACGCGGAAAGTGGCGTCGTGGCTGACCAGCCGCTCGAAATAGCGCCCGGCAGTACGGGTGATGGCAGTACCGCGAACACCCGCAGCCGGGAGCATATAGTTGAAGCTGTACAACCCGGCAACGCCCGCGACGGCCGAGGCCGACAAGAACCAGCCGGAAAGCGTGAGCAGACCAATGCTGGCGAGCAGGGTCACAATCGCCAGCACAATCCCAAGCGTCAGCATCCACTTGTGGCGTTTATAGAGCGCAAGATAGGGCAGCAGAGCGCGCATCAGATGTCCTCCTGACGGTTCGCCAGCAGGGTGGCAAACGGCCCCTGCGCGGCAACAAGAGAGGCGTAATCGCCTTGCTCAACGATACGGCCATTTTCCATGACCCAGATCTGGTCCCAGTCGGCAATGCCTTCAAGCTGGTGGGTGACCATCAGCGTCGTTTGCTGCAGGGAGGCAGCGTTCAGGGCGTGCATGACGCGCTGTTCGCTGTGAGCGTCCAGGCTGGCTGCGGGCTCATCCAGCAGCATCAGCTGGCATGGGTTCAGCAGCGCGCGGGCAACGGCCACACGCTGCGCCTGTCCAACCGAAAGCCCGGCGGACTGGTCGCCGACAACGGTATCCACCCCATGCGGGAGCAGCGGCAGAAACTCGCTGACCCAGGCGCGGTCGAGAACCGATTGCAGTTCATCTTCTCGCGCATCCGGGCGCGCCAGAAGCACGTTCTCGCGCAGCGTAGAGGCCGGAAGCTGCGGGTTTTGTCCTACCCAACTGAGCTGTTTACGCCAGGCGTCAGGATCGAGGTTGCGCAGTTCGGTTTTGTTTATCCGCAGTGAACCGGTATAGGCCATAAAACCGGACAGCGCATTCAGCAGCGAACTTTTCCCTGAACCGCTGATGCCGACAAGCACCACGCGCTTTCCGGCTGGCAGGGTAAAGTTCAGCGGGCCTGCCAGCACCTTACCTTCAGGCGAGAGGATGCAAAAATCACTCGCCTCAAGAGTCACGGGCTCTTTGGCATTCAGGGTCACATCCCCCCGCTCAGGGTGCGCCAGCGGCGTTTCCAGGAACGTTTTCAGACTGTCGGCTGCGCCAACCGCCTGCGCTTTGGCGTGATAGAAGGTCCCCAGATCGCGAAGCGGCTGGAAAAACTCGGGGGCCAGGATCAGCGCCAGAAACCCGGCGGAAAGGGTTACCGCGGTGCCGTAATGGCCGAAATCGAGCGCGCCGAGATAGGAGAAGCCGAAGTAGACCGCCACAAGGGCAATCGACAGCGAGGTAAAGAATTCCAGTACGCCTGAGGACAAGAAGGCGAGGCGCAACACTTCCATAGTGCGCTGGCGGAAGTCCTGCGATGCCTGGCGAATGTTTTCGGTTTCCGCTTCACCGCGGCCAAAAATGCGTAACGTCTCCATACCGCGCAGACGGTCAAGGAAATGGCCGCTTAAGCGACCCAATGCCAGGAAGTTACGGCGGTTGGCATCCGCTGCCCCCATTCCGACCAGCGCCATAAACAGCGGGATCAGCGGGGCGGTGCCCATCAGAATCAGCGCGGCCATCCAGTTTACCGGGAAGATGGCAATCACAATCAGCAGCGGAACGAAGACGGCAAGGGCCATTTGCGGCAGATAGCGCGCGTAGTAGTCGTGCATATCGTCAATCTGCTCAAGGATCAGCGTCGCCCAGCTTCCGGCCGGTTTTCCCTGGATCCACGCGGGCCCGGCTTCCTGAAGACGATCCAGCACCTGACGGCGGATCTCGTAGCGGATATGCTGTCCGGCGTGAAAACCGACGCGCTCACGCAGCCACACCACCCAGGCGCGCAGGACAAAAATCAGGATCAGGACAATAAAGGGAAGCAGGAGCGCTTCGCGCGGGATGTTCTCCATGATCATGTGATTAAGAATGCGGGCCAGCAGCCATGCCTGGGCAACAATCAACAGACCGCTAACGAATCCCAGGAGACGGGAAATCGTAAGCCAGCGGCGGGAAATAACGCTTTGCTGTTTCAGCCAGCGTGTTAACTCTTGTTGACGGGTTTTTTCCATTGCGTACTTTGCAGGTGACGTTATTAGAAGTTGGGCAGCGCAATGTTACAACGGGGAGACAATAAAGGCGACTTATCGCCGCCTTTATTTACGTTTGTTACTGACTTGTAAAGATTATTTACCTTGTTCAGCCAGTCCGTCGAGGTAGCGTTCGGCGTCCAGCGCGGCCATACAGCCGGTGCCCGCAGAAGTAATCGCCTGGCGGTAAATGTGGTCCATCACGTCGCCGGCCGCGAACACGCCCGGGATACTGGTTTGGGTCGCGTTACCGTGAATGCCAGACTGCACTTTAATGTAGCCGTTTTCCAGCTCCAGCTGACCGTCGAAGATGGCGGTGTTCGGGCTGTGACCGATTGCCACAAACAGGCCAGCCACTTCCAGCGTTTCGACGTTGTCGGTGTTCTGGGTATCACGGATACGCAGACCGGCAACGCCCATCTGGTCGCCCGTGACTTCTTCGAGGGTACGGTTGGTGTGCAGCACGATGTTGCCGCTTGCCACTTTATCCATCAGACGTTTGATCAGGATCTTCTCCGCGCGGAAGGTGTCGCGACGGTGGATCAGGTGCACTTCTGAGGCAATGTTCGCCAGGTACAGCGCTTCTTCGACTGCGGTGTTGCCGCCGCCGATGACCGCGACCTTCTGATTGCGGTAGAAGAAACCGTCACAGGTTGCGCAGGCAGAGACGCCGCGGCCTTTGAACGCTTCTTCGGATGGCAGACCGAGGTAACGGGCAGAGGCACCGGTTGCGACGATCAGCGCATCACAGGTGTATTCGCCGCTGTCACCCGTCAGGCGGAACGGACGGTTCTGCAGATCGACCTTGTTAATGTGGTCGAACAGAATTTCGGTTTCGAATTTAGCGGCATGCTCGTGCATACGTTCCATCAGCAGCGGCCCGGTCAGGTCGTTCGGATCGCCTGGCCAGTTTTCCACTTCGGTGGTGGTGGTCAGCTGACCGCCTTTTTCCATGCCGGTGATTAATACCGGTTGCAGGTTAGCGCGTGCAGCATAGACCGCTGCGGTATATCCCGCAGGTCCAGAACCAAGGATTAGCAGCTTACTGTGTTTGGCCGTGCCCATGAGATCCCCATTGTTGTTGGCAGACATTTGGCAGGATTGTAGGGAATTTGTTGTCGTAAAAAAAGAGCGCAGCAATTTTGTTATCAATCCATGTAATAGCTACGGACGATGAATGACGCGCGATAGCATCAGGCTTTCTCCTGAAAATCGGTCGTTTGTAAGGCAATAAAATGAGGATTAATACCCTGCCGTAATGAATATCCGGCATGTTGTACTAAAAAACGATGTTTTGCTTTGACAATCCCCTGCGCTTTTGCGAAAACATTCAAGGAAGAAAAAAAACCGCGTTAACCGTATGCCGCATAGGCATGCACGTAAATGCCATTTTTACCGGGTCAGTGAAATCTACGCATGGCGTGGACAGACGCCATACGTGATGTTGGTGACTGCCTTTGGGCAACGGTCTTCTTACCAACAGAACCCGAATCCGCATCGCGTCTAATACAAAACCAGGCGATGTGATGACTAACGGGTACAGGCTCTGAACAGTGATGTGCACAGGGTCCAGGCAGGAGTAGGGAAGGAATACAGAGAGACAATAATAATGGTAGATAGCAAGAAGCGCCCTGGCAAAGATCTCGACCGTATCGATCGTAACATTCTTAATGAATTGCAAAAGGATGGGCGTATTTCCAACGTCGAGCTTTCAAAACGTGTGGGACTTTCCCCGACGCCGTGCCTTGAGCGTGTGCGCCGACTGGAAAGACAGGGTTTTATTCAGGGCTATACGGCTCTGCTGAACCCGCATTATCTGGATGCCTCACTTCTGGTATTTGTTGAGATTACTCTGAATCGTGGTGCACCGGATGTGTTTGAGCAATTTAACGCCGCTGTACAAAAACTTGAAGAAATTCAAGAGTGTCACCTGGTTTCCGGTGATTTCGACTACCTGTTGAAAACCCGTGTGCCTGATATGTCCGCCTACCGTAAGCTGCTGGGGGAAACCCTGCTGCGTCTGCCAGGCGTGAACGACACCCGTACGTATGTGGTGATGGAAGAGGTCAAACAGAGCAATCGTCTGGTTATTAAGACGCGCTAACACGGAACAGGTGCAAAATCAGCGTAGTTTGATTACACTCCTGTTAATCCATACAGCAACAGTGCCGGGGAGTCCCGGCGCTGTTGTCCGTTTTAGCAAACAGGCAGGATATGCCTGATACCTGGAGAGCCTTTCTTGAGCCAGGAATACACTGAAGACAAAGAAGTCACACTATCGAAGCTAAGCAGCGGACGTCGTCTCCTCGAGGCTTTGCTGATTGTTATTGCCCTTTTTGCCGTCTGGCTGATGGCAGCCTTACTCAGTTTCAACCCCTCAGATCCCAGCTGGTCACAAACTGCATGGCATGAGCCTATCCATAATTTAGGCGGCGTACCCGGTGCCTGGCTTGCGGACACGCTATTTTTCATTTTCGGTGTGATGGCCTACACCCTTCCGGTCATTATCATTGGCGGATGCTGGTTTGCGTGGCGTCATCGTCAGAACGATGATTACATCGACTATTTCGCCGTGTCGCTGCGCCTGATTGGCGCGCTGGCGCTGATCCTCACCTCATGTGGTCTGGCGGCGATCAATGCGGATGATATCTGGTACTTCGCCTCGGGCGGGGTGATTGGCAGCCTGTTGAGTTCTGCGCTGCAGCCAATGCTGCACAGCAGCGGCGGCACGCTGGCGCTGCTGTGCATCTGGGCGGCGGGGCTGACGTTATTCACCGGCTGGTCCTGGGTGAGCATTGCCGAAAAGATTGGCAGTTTTATCCTCACTATTCTGACCTTCGCCAGCAACCGTACCCGCCGTGACGATACGTGGGTTGATGAAGATGAATACGAAGATGAAGAGGAAGACGATGCCCCTGTGCAGCGTCGCGAATCTCGTCGTGCTCGAATTCTGCGTGGCGCGCTGGCGCGTCGCCAGCGTGTTGCTGAGAAATTTGCTAACCCGCTAGGCCGTAAAACCGATGCGGCGCTCTTCTCCGGTAAACGCATGGATGAAGACGAGCAGGTAGCGTACCGCGCTGCGGGCGCTGCCGTCGATCCTGACGATGTGCTCTTCTCCGGCAGCCGGGCCACCCCCGGCGACTTTGACGAATACGATCCGCTGTTAAACGGCCACTCGGTCACCGAGCCGGTTGCCGCAGCCGCAGCCGCGACGACCGCTGCTCAGGCCTATGCCGCGCCTGTTGAAGCCGTGATGCCGTCTGCGCCGGTTTCACCGCCGGAATCCGTTATTCAGCAGCCGCAGGTTGACTGGCAGACTGCTCCGGGTGTTCACACCCCGGAACCGGTCATTGCGCCTGAACCAGAAAGCTATATTCCCGTGCAGCAGGAGCAGTGGCAGCAACCTTATCAGCCGCCGCAGCCTGCGTATGAACCAGAAAGCTATCCACAATACGAGCAGCCTGTGGCTCAACCCTATCAGGAATATGTGCCTGAACCGGTTGAACCTGTGCAACCTTATGCCGCACCGCAGCCTGAGTCTGAGCCCGAAATTGTGGAAGAGGTGAAGCCCGCGCGCCCACCGCTGTACTATTTCGAAGAAGTCGAAGAGCGACGAGCGCGTGAACGCGAGCAGCTGGCGGCCTGGTATCAGCCGGTGCCTGAACCGGTGCAGGAACCCGTTTCGAAAGCGCCTTCTGTTTCTGTTCCGCCGGTCGACGCGACGCCTGTTGTTGCACCCGTAGCGGAAAGCGTTAAGCAGGCTACCGCGGCGGCGGCCGTGGCTGCACCTGTCTTTAGTCTGGCAACCGGTGGGGCGCCGCGTCCTCAGGTGAAGGAGGGGATTGGTCCGCAACTGCCTCGTCCTAACCGCGTTCGCGTTCCGACCCGTCGTGAGCTTGCCTCTTATGGGATCAAGCTGCCTTCCCAGCGCATGGCCGAAGAAAAAGCACGCGAGCCTGAGTACGAAGATGACGTCGATGAAATGCAGCAGGAAGAGCTGGCTCGCCAGTTTGCTGCGCAGCAGAATCAACGCTACGGTGAGCAATATCAGCACGATGAGCCTGTGCTCGAAGACGAAGATGACGCGGCAGAAGCCGAATTAGCGCGCCAGTTTGCCGCTACCCAGCAGCAGCGCTATTCCGGTGAACAACCTGCTGGCGCAAATCCGTTCTCGCTGTCGGATTTTGAATTCTCACCGATGAAAGATCTGGTGGATGATGGCCCGAGCGAGCCGTTATTTACCCCGAGCGTGATGCCTGAAGTTGAACCTGTGCGCCAGCAACCCGCTCCTGTGCAGCAGTCCTATGCCCCGCAGCCTCAGCAGCCGGCTCCGCAGGCTTACGCACAGCCGCAGCAACCGCCGCAGTTCCAGCAGCCTGCTCCGCAGCCGCAGGAAAGTCTGATTCACCCGCTGCTGATGCGTAACGGTGATAGCCGCCCGCTGCAGCGTCCAAGCACGCCGCTGCCGTCTCTGGATCTGTTAACACCGCCGCCGTCAGAGGTAGAACCGGTCGACACATTCGCGCTGGAGCAGATGGCGCGACTGGTGGAAGCGCGTCTGGCTGATTTCCGTATCAAGGCGGATGTAGTGAACTATTCACCGGGTCCTGTCATTACCCGTTTCGAACTGAACCTGGCGCCTGGCGTAAAAGCCGCGCGTATTTCTAACCTGTCCCGTGACCTGGCGCGCTCCCTGTCGACCGTTGCGGTGCGCGTGGTGGAAGTTATACCGGGTAAGCCCTATGTTGGTCTTGAGCTGCCGAACAAGAAACGTCAGACCGTCTACCTGCGTGAAGTGCTGGATAACACCAAGTTCCGCGATAACCCCTCTCCGCTGACCGTGGTGCTGGGGAAAGACATTGCCGGCGATCCTGTTGTGGCAGACCTCGCGAAAATGCCTCACCTGCTGGTGGCCGGTACGACCGGTTCCGGTAAGTCCGTCGGGGTGAACGCCATGATCCTCAGCATGCTCTATAAAGCGCAGCCGGAAGATGTGCGTTTCATCATGATCGACCCGAAAATGCTCGAACTGTCGGTCTACGAAGGTATTCCGCACCTGCTGACTGAAGTCGTCACCGACATGAAAGACGCCGCCAACGCCCTGCGCTGGAGCGTGAATGAGATGGAGCGCCGATACAAGCTGATGTCTGCGTTGGGCGTGCGTAACCTGGCCGGTTATAACGAAAAAATCGCCCAGGCGGTGCGCATGGGACGTCCGATTCCGGATCCTTACTGGAAGCCGGGTGATAGCATGGATGCCCAGCATCCGGTGCTGGAAAAACTGCCTTACATTGTCGTGCTGGTCGATGAATTCGCCGACCTGATGATGACCGTCGGTAAGAAAGTGGAAGAGCTGATTGCCCGTCTGGCGCAGAAAGCGCGTGCGGCCGGTATTCACCTTGTGCTGGCGACCCAGCGTCCTTCCGTGGACGTTATCACTGGTCTTATCAAAGCGAACATCCCGACGCGTATTGCTTTTACCGTATCAAGTAAAATTGACTCGCGTACCATCCTCGATCAGGGCGGCGCAGAGTCGCTGCTGGGGATGGGGGACATGCTCTATTCTGGCCCGAACTCCACCTCTCCGGTGCGTGTTCACGGTGCGTTCGTCCGCGATGAGGAAGTTCACGCCGTCGTGCAGGACTGGAAAGCGCGCGGTCGCCCGCAATACGTTGACGGTATTACCAGCGATACGGAAAGCGAAGGCGGCGGCGGTGGCTTCGACGGCGGCGAAGAGCTGGATCCGTTATTCGACCAGGCGGTTAACTTCGTTACCGAAAAACGCAAAGCGTCCATTTCTGGCGTGCAGCGCCAGTTCCGCATTGGCTATAACCGCGCGGCGCGTATCATCGAACAGATGGAAGCGCAGGGCATTGTGAGCGAGCAGGGGCATAACGGTAACCGTGAGGTGCTGGCTCCGCCGCCTTTTGATTAACCTTCAGCGATTGCAAAGAAGGGTAAATCAGCCAAAATTAAGCATTTTCTTCTGTCGCCTGCCTTCGGGCAGGTCCAGAATAGAAGACGGAAACCCCATATCGGGAAGACGTATTTTAAGGAATAACAATGAAAAAAATCGCCATCGCCTGTGCATTACTCACCAGTTTTGTCGCCAGCAGCGTCTGGGCTGATGCAGCCAGCGACCTTAAAAGCCGACTGGATAAAGTAAGCAGCTTCCACGCTAGCTTCACGCAAAAAGTGACTGACGGCAGCGGCAATGCGGTGCAGGAAGGTCAGGGAGATTTGTGGGTTAAACGCCCAAATCTGTTTAACTGGCACATGACCCAGCCGGATGAAAGCATCCTGGTGTCTGACGGTAAAACGCTGTGGTTCTTCAACCCGTTCGTTGAGCAGGCAACCGCGACCTGGCTGAAAGATGCCACCAGCAATACGCCGTTTATGCTGATTGCTCGCAACCAGTCCAGCGACTGGCAGCAGTACAATATTAAACAGACCGGTGACGAGTTCGTTCTGACGCCGAAAGGCAGCAACGGCAACCTTAAGCAGTTCACCATTAACGTAAGCACCAACGGTACCATTAATCAGTTTGGCGCGGTTGAGCAGGACGATCAGCGCAGCAGCTACCAGCTCAAATCTCAACAGAACGGCGCCGTTGATGCATCGAAATTCACCTTTACCCCGCCGCAGGGCGTAACGGTGGACGACCAACGTAAGTAAGAGGCGTGAGTGAGCAATCTGTCGCTCGATTTTTCAGATAACGCGTTTCAACCTCTGGCCGCCCGTATGCGGCCAGAAAATTTAGCGCAGTACATCGGCCAGCAACACCTGCTGGCTGCCGGTAAGCCATTGCCACGCGCCATTGAGGCCGGGCATCTCCACTCGATGATCCTCTGGGGGCCCCCTGGCACCGGCAAAACCACGCTTGCCGAAGTGATCGCCCGCTATGCAAACGCGGATGTTGAACGCATCTCGGCAGTTACGTCCGGCGTGAAGGAGATCCGCGAAGCGATCGAACGTGCGCGGCAAAACCGCAATGCCGGACGTCGGACTATCCTCTTCGTGGACGAAGTCCACCGCTTCAATAAAAGCCAGCAGGATGCCTTCCTGCCACACATTGAAGATGGCACGATCTTCTTCATCGGCGCGACTACCGAAAACCCGTCGTTTGAGCTGAATTCGGCGCTGCTTTCCCGTGCTCGTGTTTACCTGCTCAAATCGCTGACTGCTGAGGACATCGAAAAAGTTCTCACCCAGGCGATGGATGACAAAGCGCGCGGCTACGGTGGGCAGGATATTGTTCTGCCTGACGACACGCGGCGTGCGATTGCGGAGCTGGTCAACGGTGATGCGCGTCGGGCGCTGAACACGCTGGAGATGATGGCCGATATGGCCGAAGTCGACGATGCCGGCAAGCGGGTGCTGCAGCCGGAATTGCTCACCGAAATTGCTGGTGAACGCAGCGCGCGTTTCGATAATAAAGGCGACCGTTTTTACGACCTGATCTCGGCGCTGCACAAGTCCGTGCGCGGCAGCGCGCCGGATGCGGCTCTGTACTGGTACGCTCGCATTATCACTGCCGGTGGCGACCCGCTGTACGTTGCGCGCCGCTGCCTGGCGATTGCCTCAGAAGATGTCGGCAATGCTGACCCTCGCGCAATGCAGGTCGCGCTGTCGGCCTGGGACTGTTTCACCCGCGTAGGCCCGGCGGAAG
Organism: Enterobacter sp. FW301-JW81; assembly: GCF_058788735.1. Taxonomy (NCBI): domain Bacteria; kingdom Pseudomonadati; phylum Pseudomonadota; class Gammaproteobacteria; order Enterobacterales; family Enterobacteriaceae; genus Enterobacter; species Enterobacter sp. FW301-JW81. Next base: position 201,990 of record NZ_JBYTBA010000001.1, read on the forward strand.
GCGAACGCGCGATTGCGCAGGCGATTGTTTATCTGGCCTGTGCGCCGAAAAGCAATGCCGTCTACACCGCGTTTAAAGCGGCGATGTCTGACGCGCGTGAACGTCCGGACTACGATGTGCCGGTTCACCTGCGTAACGCGCCGACCAAACTGATGAAAGAGATGGGATATGGGCAGGAGTACCGTTACGCCCACGACGAACCCAATGCCTATGCTGCCGGTGAGGAGTATTTCCCGCAGGAGATGGCACAAACGCGCTATTATCACCCCACAAACAGAGGTCTTGAAGGCAAGATTGGTGAAAAGCTCACCTGGCTTGCCGGACAGGATCAAAATAGCCCTATAAAACGCTACCGTTAGCTCAGTCGTTGCGGTAATGTTGGCAATGTATACCCGTTATATTGTGGCCGCAGGCTGTGGTCACATTTTCCTATTTAATTCGATAAGCACAGGATAAGCATGCTCGATCCCAATCTGCTGCGTAATGAGCCAGACGCAGTCGCTGAAAAACTGGCACGCCGGGGCTTTAAGCTGGATGTAGATAAGCTGCGCGCTCTTGAAGAGCGTCGTAAAGTTCTGCAGGTACAAACTGAAAATCTGCAGGCAGAGCGTAATTCTCGATCGAAATCCATCGGCCAGGCGAAAGCGCGCGGGGAAGATATTGAGCCATTACGCCTGGAAGTGAACAAACTGGGTGAAGAACTGGATCAGGCGAAAGCTGAACTGGATGTTCTTCAGGCCGAAATTCGTGATATTGCCCTGGCTATCCCGAATATTCCTGACGACAGCGTCCCTGTCGGTAAAGATGAAAACGACAACGTTGAAGTGAAACGCTGGGGTACACCTCGTGAGTTTGACTTTGAAGTGCGCGATCACGTGACGCTGGGCGAAATGCACGCGGGTCTGGACTTTGCGGCTGCGGTTAAGCTGACCGGTTCTCGCTTCGTGGTGATGAAAGGCCAGATTGCCCATCTGCACCGCGCGCTGGCGCAGTTCATGCTGGATCTGCACACCGAACAGCACGGCTACAGCGAAACCTATGTTCCGTATCTGGTCAACCACGATACGCTGTACGGTACGGGTCAGCTGCCGAAATTTGCCGGCGATCTGTTCCACACCCGTCCGCTGGACGAGGAAGCGGACAGCAGCAACTACGCGCTGATCCCAACGGCGGAAGTGCCGCTGACCAACCTCGTACGTGATGAGATCATCGACGAAGACGACTTGCCAATTAAGCTGACGGCACATTCACCGTGCTTCCGTTCTGAAGCAGGTTCTTACGGTCGCGACACGCGCGGTCTGATCCGTATGCACCAGTTCGACAAGGTTGAGATGGTGCAGATCGTCCGTCCTGAAGAATCCATGGACGCACTGGAAGAGATGACCGGCCACGCTGAAAAAGTGCTGGAGCTGCTGGGGCTGCCGTACCGTCGTATGGCTCTGTGCACGGGTGATATGGGCTTTGGCGCCTGCAAAACCTTCGATCTGGAAGTGTGGGTACCTGCGCAGAACACCTACCGTGAAATCTCCTCCTGCTCTAACGTCTGGGATTTCCAGGCGCGCCGTATGCAGGCACGCTGCCGCAGCAAATCTGACAAGAAAACCCGTCTGGTGCATACCCTGAACGGTTCTGGTCTGGCTGTTGGCCGTACGCTGGTTGCCGTGCTGGAAAACTACCAGCAGGCAGATGGCCGCATCGAGATCCCTGAAGTGCTGCGTCCATACATGAAAGGCCAGCAGTACATCGGCTAATTATTTGCCTCAAAACAAAAAAGCGCCTGCGGGCGCTTTTTTTATGCCTCTGAATTGATACGACGCAATACCCCCTCCCACTAAAGTAGTAATACTGCTGCGAATGAAAGTCAGCATAAGCAGCTGATAACCAAGAAATTCGATATATATAAAACTTTATAGCGGTTTGCGCCGCCTCTCTTTTCTTTGTGAGCAACCAAAGTGAGTCTCTATGAAAATCAACGCGCCTGAAGCATTAATGGCTGCTGAGGTCACTCGCCGTGGGTTGATGAAAACCACGGCAATAGGCGGCCTGGCCGTAGCCAGCAGCGCCTTCACGCTTCCCTTCACCCGACTGGCGTCGGCGGCAGATGCACTGTCCACGGCCTCTTCGCCGGAAAAAGTGGTGTGGAGTGCCTGTACCGTAAACTGCGGTAGTCGTTGTCCGCTGCGTATGCATGTGGTGGATGGCGAAATCAAATATGTCGAAACCGATAACACCGGGGACGATAACTATGAAGGGTTACATCAGGTTCGTGCTTGTCTGCGCGGCCGCTCCATGCGCCGTCGCGTATATAACCCGGACCGCCTGAAATACCCGATGAAGCGCGTGGGCAAGCGTGGGGAAGGTAAGTTCGAACGGATTAGCTGGGATGAAGCCTACGATATCATCGCCACCAACATGCAGCGTTTGATCAAAGAGTACGGCAACGAATCCATCTACCTGAACTACGGTACCGGGACGCTCGGCGGCACGCTGACCCGCTCCTGGCCGCCGGGTAAAACGCTGGTGGCACGCCTGATGAACTGCTGCGGTGGTTATCTCAACCACTACGGTGACTATTCTTCCGCACAGATTGCCGAAGGTCTGAACTACACCTACGGTGGCTGGGCAGATGGCAACAGCCCGTCCGATATCGAAAACAGTAAGCTGGTCGTCCTGTTCGGTAATAACCCGGGTGAAACGCGTATGAGCGGCGGCGGGGTGACTTATTACCTGGAACAGGCCCGCGCTAAATCTAATGCCCGGATGATCATCATCGATCCGCGCTATACCGATACCGGTGCAGGGCGTGAAGATGAGTGGATCCCTATTCGTCCAGGTACTGACGCGGCACTGGTCTCAGCACTGGCGTGGGTGATGATCACCGAAAATCTTGTCGATCAGCCTTTCCTGGATAAATACTGCGTTGGTTATGACGAGAAAACCCTGCCAGCCAGCGCGCCGGCTAACGGGCATTACAAAGCCTATATTCTCGGTCAGGGCAGCGACGGCGTGGCGAAAACGCCGGAGTGGGCATCCACCATCACCGGTATTCCGGTCGAGCGCATTGTTCAGCTGGCGCGTGAAATAGGTGCTGCCAAACCGGCCTACATCAGCCAGGGCTGGGGGCCGCAGCGCCATGCAAACGGTGAAATCGCGACCCGTGCCATCTCCATGCTCTCTATTCTGACCGGCAACGTCGGTGTTCACGGCGGTAATACCGGCGCGCGTGAAGGCTCGTATTCGCTGCCGTTTGAACGCATGCCGACCCTTGAAAATCCGGTGCAGACCAGTATCTCCATGTTCATGTGGACCGATGCGATTGAACGTGGCCCGGAAATGACGGCGCTGCGCGACGGCGTGCGCGGCAAGGACAAGCTGGACGTGCCGATCAAGATGATCTGGAATTACGCCGGTAACTGCCTTATCAATCAGCACTCCGAAATCAACCGTACCCATGAAATCCTGCAGGACGACAAGAAGTGCGAGATGATTGTGGTGATCGACTGCCACATGACCTCCTCGGCAAAATATGCCGATATTCTGCTGCCAGACTGCACCGCCTCTGAGCAGATGGATTTCGCGCTGGATGCCTCCTGCGGCAATATGTCCTACGTGATTTTCACCGATAGGGCCATCAAGCCACGCTTCGAGTGCAAAACCATTTATGAGATGACCTCCGAGCTGGCAAAGCGCCTTGGCGTTGAGCAGCAGTTTACTGAGGGGCGCACTCAGGAAGGGTGGATGCGCCATCTTCATGAGCTCTCCCGTAAAGCGATCCCCGACCTGCCGGACTTCGATACCTTCCGCCAGCAGGGAATGTACAAACAGCGTGACCCGGAAGGGCACCACGTGGCGTACAAAGCCTTCCGCGAAGACCCACAGGCGAATCCGCTGACCACGCCGTCGGGCAAAATCGAAATCTACTCTGAAGCACTGGCTAAAATTGCCTCCACCTGGGAGCTGCCGGAAGGGGACGTTATCGATCCGCTGCCTATCTATACGCCGGGCTTTGAAAACTATAACGATCCGCTGACGGCGAAATTCCCGCTACAGTTGACCGGTTTCCACTACAAAGCGCGCGTTCACTCAACCTACGGTAATGTCGACGTACTGAAAGCCGCCTGCCGACAGGAGATGTGGATCAACCCGATGGATGCCAAAGCGCGCGGCATCAGCAATGGCGACCGCGTACGGATCTTTAACGGCCGCGGCGAGGTTCATATTGAAGCCAAAGTGACACCGCGCATGATGCCCGGCGTTGTAGCGCTGGGGGAAGGCGCATGGTACAGCCCGGATGCCAACCGCATCGATCAGGCTGGCAGTATTAACGTACTGACCACGCAGCGTCCATCGCCGCTGGCGAAAGGCAACCCATCCCACACCAACCTTGTCCAGGTTGAAAAGGTTTAAGGAGTAACCGATGACAACCCAGTATGGATTTTTTATTGATTCCAGCCGTTGCACCGGGTGCAAAACCTGCGAGCTGGCCTGTAAAGATTACAAAGACCTGACTCCGGACGTGAGCTTCCGCCGCATCTACGAATACGCCGGGGGCGACTGGCAGGAAGATAACGGCGTCTGGCATCAGAACGTCTTTGCTTATTACCTGTCGATTGCCTGTAACCACTGTGAAGATCCTGCCTGTACGAAGGTTTGTCCGAGCGGAGCGATGCACAAGCGTGAAGACGGTTTTGTGGTGGTCGATGAAGATGTCTGCATCGGCTGTCGCTACTGCCATATGGCCTGTCCGTACGGTGCGCCGCAGTACAACGCCGCGAAGGGTCATATGACCAAATGCGACGGCTGCCACACCCGCGTAGCGGATGGCAAAAAGCCGATTTGCGTCGAGTCCTGTCCGCTGCGCGCGCTGGACTTTGGCCCGATTGAAGAGCTGCGTCAAAAACACGGTCAGCTTGCCGCAGTGGCACCGCTGCCATCTGCACACTTCACGAAGCCGAGTATTGTCATTAAACCTAACGCCAACAGCCGTCCTACAGGTGATACCACCGGCTACCTGGCAAATCCGAAGGAGGTGTGAGATGGGAAGTGGATGGCATGAATGGCCGCTGATGATCTTCACGGTCTTTGGTCAGTGCGTGGCAGGTGGCTTCATTGTGCTCGCGCTGGCATTGTTGAAAGGCAATCTGAATGCCGAACAGCAGCAGCGTTTAGTGATGAGCATGTTTGGCCTGTGGGTTCTCATGGGGATTGGCTTTATCGCCTCTACGCTGCACCTGGGTTCACCGATGCGCGCGTTTAACTCCCTGAACCGCGTAGGCGCCTCGTCTCTCAGTAATGAGATTGCCAGCGGGGCAATTTTCTTTGCCGTCGGTGGGCTCGGCTGGCTGCTGGCCGCGCTGAAGAAATTGCCTGCGGGTCTGCGCAGCCTGTGGCTAATCGTGACCATGGTGCTGGGCGTGGTGTTCGTATGGATGATGGTGCGCGTTTATAACACCATCGACACGGTGCCCACCTGGTACAGCGTCTGGACGCCAATGAGCTTCTTCCTGACAATGTTTATCGGCGGGCCGCTGCTGGGCTTCCTGCTGCTGCGCGTAGCGGGTGTCGACGGGTGGGCAATGCGTTTGCTGCCCGCCGTTTCGCTGCTGGCGCTGGTGGTAAGTGTGATAGTTGCCCTGATGCAGGGGGCCGAACTGGCAACCATTCACAGCTCGATTCAGCAGGCGTCTGCCCTGGTACCGGATTACGGTTCTCTGATGGCCTGGCGTATCGTTCTGCTGGTTGCGGCGTTAGTATTCTGGATTGCCCCTCAGCTTAAAGGTTATCAACCTGCGCTGCCTCTACTGTCGCTGGCCTTTGTGCTGGTGCTGGCGGGTGAACTGATTGGCCGCGGCGTGTTTTATGGCCTGCATATGACCGTGGGTATGGCTATCGCCAGTTAACGCTGTATTTGAGTATAAAAAGCCGGGCCTCAGCGCCCGGCTTTTTCTTTTTTCGATCATGAAATTTTTCGACTGTCGTTTTGTTTTAATTTTGGTCATTAATAAACAAAAACAGATACATAATTAATATCTTTAGCAGGCGTGGCATTAGCAGGATAAGTTTTTTAAATCGACAGGGAACATATTGTGCGAGGCGGCTAAATCAGTGGATTGACTTTGTTTTTGCCAGTGGCATGATGCGCACGAAATCTGAACTTCCTCACGGTTTTTAATCCATGACCACCTATACCCGGCCAGTGCTTCTGTTGCTCTGTGGCCTGCTTCTGTTGACCCTGGCGATCGCAGTGTTAAATACGCTCGTCCCGCTGTGGCTTGCCCATGAAAACTTACCGACCTGGCAGGTGGGTATGGTCAGCTCGTCCTTTTTTACCGGGAACCTGCTGGGCACGTTATTAACCGGTAGCCTGATCAAGCGCTTTGGCTTTAACCGCAGTTATTATCTGGCTTCGCTGATTTTCGCCGCTGGCTGTGCTGGGCTGGGCCTGATGGTTGGCTTCTGGAGCTGGATGGCATGGCGCTTTATCGCTGGCGTAGGCTGCGCGATGATATGGGTGGTCGTTGAAAGTGCGCTGATGTGTAGCGGTACCTCGCGTAACCGCGGGCGCCTGCTGGCAGCCTATATGATGGTTTACTACGTGGGCACCGTGCTGGGGCAACTGATGGTCAGCAAGCTGCCAACTGACCTGATGAGCGTTCTGCCGTGGGTGACGGGCATGGTGCTGGCCGCAATCCTGCCGCTGCTCTTCACGCGCATTGTGAACCAGAACAGCGAGCATCAGGAAGCGACTCACGTCTGGCCGATGCTGAGGCTCCGTCAGGCGCGTCTGGGCGTTAACGGCTGCATTATCTCGGGTATTGTGCTGGGCTCGCTCTATGGCCTGATGCCGCTCTATCTGAATCATCAGGGCGTTAGCGATTCCGGAATTGGCTTCTGGATGGCGGTCATGGTGAGTGCGGGGATCGTCGGGCAGTGGCCGATTGGCCGTCTGGCGGACCGCTTCGGTCGCCTGCTGGTGCTGCGCGTTCAGGTCTTCGTGGTGATCATGGGCTGCCTTGCCATGCTCAGCAACGCCGCAATGGCGCCTGCGCTGTTTATTCTTGGGGCTGCCGGTTTTACGCTCTATCCGGTCGCGATGGCCTGGGCCTGTGAGAAAGTTGAACATCACCAGCTGGTGGCGATGAACCAGGCGCTATTACTGAGCTATACCATCGGCAGTTTATTAGGGCCGACGTTTACCGCGATGCTGATGCAGAATTATTCCGACAATTTGCTGTTTATTATGATCGCCAGCGTGTCCTTTATTTATCTCCTGATGCTGCTGCGCAAAGCGGGTGAACACCCAACGCCTGTGGCACATGCCTGATTAACTAAAAGCCAGTCATCGACTGGCTTTTTTGTCACTGTCACAACTGAGAGTTTTACTTATTGTTTGTTTATTGCGCCAGGCGATAATTCAGGTGAGTCCTACCACTATAAGGCAGCAATCATGTCTATTCGTCGTTTTTCCACTACCGCACTTGTCGTAGTGTTGTCTTTAACGTTTGCAACGGCTCCGGTCATGGCTAATCCCGGAAACGGGAATGGCAATGGTCACGGAAACGGTGGCGGGCAAGGTAATGGTGGTAATCATGGCAATTCCGGGAATCATGGTAACGGAAATTCCGGTACCCATGGCAATAAGCAAAATAATGGACAAGAAAATCCTGGTAAATCGAATAAAAGCGTCAGTGATGATGTTAACGCTCGCGTGAGCTTCGATCACGCACGCCATCTGGCCCTGAACTATGGGTTAACGGGGTATGAATCACTGCCTCCAGGCATTGCGAAAAACCTTGCACGCGGCAAACCACTGCCTCCGGGCATTGCGAAGAAAACCGTGCCGGCTTCTATGCTGGGCCAGCTTCCTTCCTATCCTGGCTATGAATGGCGGGTCGTGGGTGACGATCTGGTCTTAATTGCGCTGAGTACAGCCATTGTGACGTCCGTTATTAACGGCGTCTTTAAATAGAATCTAAAAAAGCCCGGTTTTCACCGGGCTTTTCTTTAATACATAACCTTATGGCCGTACTGTTCAAGAATACCTTTGACGCGTTCCATCGTCTCTTTCTTCGGCGGCTTCACGCCATCGAGTTTGTACTCTTCGCCCATTGCCACCCATTTATGTTTTCCCAGCTCGTGATAGGGCAGAAGTTCGATTTTCTCGACGTTGCCCATGTCGCGGGTAAATTCACCCAGGCGGTGCGCGGAGTCGTCATCATCTGACCAGCCAGGTACAACCACGTAGCGGATCCAGGTTTTAATGCCTTTATCGGCAATGTATTTGGCAAATTCCAGCGTGCGGTGGTTGGAGACGCCAACCAGGTTCTGGTGGATCTCATCGTTCATCTGTTTGAGATCGAGCATGACCAGATCGGTCACTTCGAGCAATTCATCGATAACGGGATCGTAGCGGCGTACAAAGCCATTGGTGTCCAGACAGGTATGGATACCTTCTTTGTGGCAGGCGCGGAACCAGTCGCGGACAAACTCGGCCTGAAGAATGGCCTCGCCACCGGACGCCGTCACGCCACCACCGGACGCGTTCATAAAGTGGCGGTAGGTCACCACCTCTTTCATCAAATCTTCGACGGTCACTTCTTTCCCGCCGTGGGTGTCCCATGTGTCACGGTTGTGGCAGTACAGGCAGCGCATCAGGCAGCCCTGGAAAAAGGTAATAAAGCGGATACCCGGGCCATCGACGGTGCCACAGGATTCAAAGGAGTGAATGCGACCAATAATTGACATTGCGGTGATATCTCCAGCATCGGCCCGTCCGGGGCCTGTGTATGCACAGCTCAAAGCCGGCTGTGTTTAAGTCTGTTTTGGCTGATATCCATAGAGTATAGATAGCGGACAAAAGAGACTGAGGTGGAGAGGGTGCTAAAAAGGCCCCACTGACGTGGAGCCTTTATTGTACGCTTTTTAACGCGTGATTTCAGTCAATTCCAGTTACATGGACTGAGTGAAAGTACGGGTGATAACGTCCTGCTGCTGTTCTTTAGTCAGGGAGTTAAAACGTACTGCGTAGCCAGATACACGGATGGTCAGCTGAGGATATTTCTCAGGATGTTCCATCGCGTCGAGCAGCATTTCACGGTTCATTACGTTCACGTTCAGGTGCTGACCACCTTCGATGGACGCTTCGTGGTGGAAGTACCCATCCATCAGACCCGCGAGGTTAGTTTTACGCACTTCGTCGTCTTTACCCAGTGCGTTTGGCACGATAGAGAAGGTGTAAGAGATACCATCTTTCGCGTAAGCAAACGGCAGTTTAGCAACGGAGGTCAGAGAGGCAACCGCACCTTTCTGGTCACGACCGTGCATTGGGTTAGCACCTGGGCCAAATGGCGCGCCAGCACGACGACCGTCTGGGGTGTTACCGGTTTTCTTACCATACACAACGTTAGAGGTGATGGTCAGAACAGACTGAGTCGGGATAGCGTTACGGTAAGTAGTCAGTTTCTGAATTTTCTTCATGAAACGTTCTACCAGGTCAACCGCCATGTCATCTACGCGAGAGTCGTTGTTACCAAACTGCGGGTATTCACCTTCGATTTCGAAGTCTACAGCCAGGCCGTCTTCGTCACGAATTGGTTTAACTTTCGCATATTTGATTGCAGACAGGGAGTCAGCAGCAACGGACAGACCAGCGATACCACACGCCATGGTGCGGATAACGTCACGGTCGTGCAGTGCCATCAGAGAGGCTTCGTAGCTGTACTTGTCGTGCATGTAATGGATAACGTTCAGTGCAGTGACGTACTGTTTAGCCAGCCAGTCCATGAAGTGATCCATACGCTCCATCACTTCGTCGAAGTTCAGAACGTCGCCTTTGATTGGTTCAGACTTAGGACCAACCTGCATTTTCAGTTTTTCATCAACGCCGCCGTTGATTGCGTACAGCATGGTTTTCGCCAGGTTTGCACGCGCACCGAAGAACTGCATTTGTTTACCAACAACCATTGGGCTTACGCAGCAAGCGATAGCGTAATCGTCGTTGTTGAAGTCCGGACGCATCAGGTCATCGTTCTCGTACTGCAGAGAAGAGGTGTCGATAGACACTTTAGCGGCGAATTTCTTGAAGTTCAGAGGCAGTTTTTCAGACCACAGAACGGTGATGTTCGGCTCCGGAGAAGGACCCATGGTGTACAGGGTGTTCAGGAAGCGGAAGCTGTTTTTGGTCACCAGCGTACGGCCGTCAACGCCCATACCACCGATGGATTCAGTTGCCCAGATTGGGTCACCGGAGAACAGCTCATCGTATTCAGGGGTACGCAGGAAGCGAACCATACGCAGTTTCATGACCAGGTGGTCAATCATTTCCTGAGCGTCTTGCTCGGTGATTTTACCTGCTTTGATGTCACGTTCGATGTAAGCATCCAGGAAGGTGGATACACGACCGAAGGACATTGCTGCACCATTCTGAGACTTAACCGCGGCCAGGTAGCCGAAGTAGGTCCACTGGATAGCTTCCTGAGCGTTGGTTGCAGGACCAGAGATATCGCAGCCATATTTAGCCGCCATTTCTTTGATCTGACCCAGCGCGCGGTGCTGTTCAGCGATTTCTTCACGCAGACGGATAGTCGCTTCCAGGTTTACGCCGTTTTCCAGGTCAGACTGCAGGGAAACGAACTGCGCGTATTTGTCTTTCATCAGGAAGTCGATACCGTACAGCGCAACGCGACGGTAGTCACCGATGATACGGCCACGGCCATACGCATCTGGCAGACCAGTCAGAACGCCAGATTTACGGCAGTTCAGAATGTCTTTGGTGTAAACATCGAATACGCCCTGGTTGTGGGTTTTGCGATATTCGGTGAAGATTTTTTTCAGCATTGGGTCCAGCTCGCGGTTATACGCTTTGCAGGAACCTTCAACCATTTTGATACCACCGAACGGGATGATTGCGCGTTTCAGTGGTGCTTCAGTCTGCAGACCAACGATTTTCTCAAGGGCTTTGTTGATGTAGCCAGCATCGTGAGAAGTGATGGTGGAAGCAACGGAGGTGTCAAAATCAACTGGCGCGTGAGTGCGGTTTTCCAGTTTAACGCCTTCCATTACGCTGTCCCACAGCTTGGTGGTCGCTTCAGTTGCGCCAGCCAGGAAGGATTCGTCACCTTCATACGGGGTATAGTTTTTCTGAATGAAGTCACGTACGTTTACTTCATTCTGCCAGTCACCTTTCGCAAAACCTTCCCAGGCTGTGGCTAACTTTTCATTAAGCTCGGACATGTAACACCTACCTTCTTAAGTGGATTTTTTATTTACTGCCTGAGAAAACCATCAATGATGATCGTCGCCACGCAGGTAAATGACCCAGTATGTCAACCCAACTAACAGACCCCCACCGATAATGTTCCCGATAGTGACAGGGATCAGGTTATCAGTAATGAAATTCATAATAGTCAGGTGAGAGAAACTTTCCGGGGATGAACCAACTGCGGTCCAGAACTCCGGGCTCGCAAAGTCGCGGATGACAATGCCCATCGGAATCATGAACATATTCGCGATACTGTGCTCGAAGCCGCTGGCAACAAACATCGCAACCGGCAGAACCATAATTAAGGCTTTGTCCATCAGGCTACGACCAGAGTAGCTCATCCATACAGCCAGGCAGACCATGAGGTTAGCGAGGATGCCGAGAGCAACGGCTTCGATAAATGTGTGGTGCATTTTGTGGTCGGCGGTTTGCAGGACGTTGAGGCCCCAGCCACCGTTGGCGGTCATGTACTCGCCAGAAAGCCACATCAACAAAACAAAGAGCAGACAGCCAACCAGGTTACCCACGTAGACGTTAAGCCAGTTACGTGCCAGCTGACCCCAGGTAATTCTTCCGCTGGCCTTTGCCACGACAATCAGCACCGTTGAGGTGAAGAGGTCGGCACCGCAGATAACGCAAAGAATCAGACCCAGTGAGAAGCAAATGCCGCCAATCAGTTTGGCCATGCCGAAAGGCATTCCGGCAGTACCGGTGGTGGCGGTGATGTAGAAGACGAAAGCGATAGAGATGAACACACCAGCCGTAATCGCCAGATAGAACGTCTTCATCGGGTGTTTCGTTGCTTTATAGACACCCGCTTCTTCGGCAACTTTCGCCATCGCAGCAGGGAGTAAAAGATCAAAAGGGTTGTCAGCTTTCACACTAACTCTCTCTTTATTAAGTCGGCGACGAGATACTAACAAAGCATTATAGAAGAGAAATTGATATAGATCATATCTCGCCTGGCTTATAGGCCCGCACTGTGTATGGTTTTACAGCAAATGCGGAGTAAGTGTTTGATTATCCGTATAAAAATAAATTTTAAAAGTTATGAAAAGAGTTGAATTTTTTCGTCCGGCCACCTCTGAAACAGTTAATTAATATGGAGTATTTACCATAAAAAGTAACAGTAAAGCCCAGGTAAATATTATTATATTTACCCACGTTTAACTTTATTATTACATTCAACAATCATTGCCGAAGAAAATAAAAAAACGGGGCAATGAAATTGCCCCGTAATATAGCCCAGACGATTGAATACGCCTACTGCTGGTAATGTTATGTGCGCTTATTTTGACCAGTAAGCGGCTTTTGCTTTCTGCAGCTTTTCGTAGGCCTTCAGCAGCGACTGATGCGCAGGGAAGGCTTTCAAATCGCTATCCACAGCCTGCAGACCATAGAATGGCTCTTCGCCACTCAGGGCCGCGCTGGCTGCTTCTACGGCCTCAGCGCCGTACATACGCACGAAAGCATTCAGATATTGCAGCGGCTCGCGATCCTCTTCCTGTGCGAGCAGCAACAGCGTTTGCAGACAGCGATAATAATTGGTGCGCTCGGCAGAGAAGACCGACTGGTTGAACTCCATGGTCCACTCGGTCCAGGCCAGGGCCTGATCCAGGTCGCCACCCGCCAGGGCCAGCATCGCTTTCAGCTCACCGATACGCAGGGTGTACCAGCCGTTATCTTTACCGGTCGCCAGGCCCAGCAGTTCACGCACGCGCGTGAAGTCATCGTGGCCTTCCTCGTCCAACTGGGCGATCAGGTTCAGATAATCTTCTTTCGCCCATTCGCTGCCCGGCAGAGCCAGCAGCGTTTCGCGCAGATGCGCGCCCATGCTGTTATTCGCCAGCCACAGATCTTCGGCAGGGTAGATGTCGGACATGCCGGGAACAATAATGCGGCACGCGTAGACGCCGAGGTGCTCGTAGTCGGCGATATAGACGTCCTGATCTTCGGCTTTGAAGATAGCCATCAGCGTGGCGAACTCTTCTTCGGTTGTACCGGCAAAGCTCCAGTCCACGAACGGATAGTCTGCCTCCTGCTTGAACATATCCCAGGAGATCAAACCGCTGGAGTCGATGAAGTGGGTTTCGAGGTTGGTATGCTCGGCCACTTCTTCGTCGTCAAACGTTGGCGGGGTGAACACGTCGAGATCTTTCAGGCTACGGCCCTGCAGCAACTCGGTAACGGTACGTTCCAGCGCCACGCCGAAGTCAGGATGCGCGCCGAAGGAGGCGAAGCAGGTGCCGTTCGTGGGGTTAAACAGCACAACGCAGATAACCGGGTACTTACCGCCCAGCGAGCCGTCATACGCAAAAATAGGGAAACCTTCTGCTTCCAGTTTGGCGATGGATTCCACCACGCCCGGATAACGCGCCAGCACGTCGGCCGGAATTTCAGGCAGGCTGATAGATTCGGCAATGATGCGGTTTTTAATATGGCGTTCGAAGACTTCAGACAGACCCTGTACGCGTGCTTCATTGCGGGTGTTACCGGCGGACATACCGTTGGACACATACAGGTTGCCGACGATGTTCATCGGGATATAGACGGTCTGCTCATCAGACTGACGGGTAAACGGCAGGGCGCAAATACCGCGATCTTCGTTACCGGACTGCAGATCGATCAGCATGCTGGCCGTCAGTTCGCTGTCTGGATCGTAGAAGGCACGCAGGCGAGCGTCGAGAATACCTTCCGGCAGTTCGTCATCTTCGGTCAGCGGGAACCATTTTTCATTTGGATAGTGAACGAACGGGCCGTTAGCGATGGTTTCGCCCAGCCAGAAGTCAGCGAAGAAATAGTTGGTGGACAGACGCTCAAAATACTCACCCAGCGCAGAGGCCAGTGCCGCTTTTTTGGTCGCGCCTTTACCGTTGGTAAAGCACAGGGCACACTCTTTATCGCGAATATGCACGGACCAGACATGAGGCACCGGATTGAGCCAGGAGGCTTCTTCGATGTTAAAACCCAGGTCGGTCAGTTTTTGCTGGAAGCGAGCGATGGAATCTTCCAGAGCGGCGTCTTTGCCGGGGATAAACGTTTGAGTCATGGCGTTCACTTTTATCGTACGTAAAGCGCGCAATGATACGGGTTTTGCGTGACGGGTGCTATCTTCGGCGAAAATAAAAGCCTGAGCTATGCTTACATTCAGTAACCTACTGTTAAGGCATAGAAAAATGAAAGCGTTTGATCTCCAGCGGATGGCGTTTGATAAAGTCCCTCCTGAGTTTTTAGGCGAAGTCGCTCTGCGCAGTCTGTATACCTTCGTTCTGGTCTTTCTGTTTCTCAAGATTACGGGCCGTCGCGGCGTAAGGCAGATGTCGCTCTTTGAGGTGTTGATCATCCTGACGCTGGGTTCAGCAGCGGGGGACGTCGCCTTTTATGATGATGTACCGATGGTGCCGGTGTTTATCGTCTTTGTCTCACTGGCGCTGCTTTACCGCCTTGTCATGTGGCTGATGTCGAAAAGCGAAAAGCTGGAAGATCTGCTTGAAGGGAAGCCGGTCGTTATCGTCGAGAACGGACAGCTGGCCTGGGAAAATGTACAGAGCGCCAATATGACCGAGTTTGAGTTCTTTATGGAGCTTCGTCTGAATAGCGTTGAACAGCTCGGGCAGGTGCGTCTGGCAATAATGGAAACTAACGGTCAAATCAGCGTCTATTACTATTCTGACGACGAGGTGAAGCCGGGACTGTGTATCCTGCCGGATATGCTTATCGAGCGTTTCAGAACCGTACCCGAATCGGGCGAGTATGCCTGCGTGAGATGTAGCCACGTGATTGCAATGCAGCCGGGGGATCGTCAATTATGCCCTCGCTGTGCAAATCCGGAATGGACGAAGGTTAGCCGTGCTAAACGCATCACCTGACAGCCATTTTGTCGGTTTTGTCATAGCGAGGCGGCAGATTGTTTTGTGTGACGTAGGGCACATTTCACGGGTCATAAGTTTTAGACATTGCGGCGCGTGTCACTGAATGATAAAACCGATATCCACAGTTATAACTTATGGCTTTTAGCGTGGTGAGGGGAAATGGCTCAAGTCTTTAATTTCAGTTCAGGTCCGGCGATGTTACCGGCAGACGTACTTAAACAGGCTCAACAGGAACTTTGTGACTGGAATGGTCTGGGGACGTCGGTGATGGAGATCAGCCACCGGGGTAAAGAGTTTATTCAGGTGGCGGAAGAGGCAGAAAAGGATTTTCGCGATCTGCTGAATATCCCCTCGAACTACAAAGTATTGTTCTGTCACGGCGGTGGGCGCGGTCAGTTTGCTGGCGTACCGCTGAATATCCTTGGAGACAAAACGACGGCCGACTACGTTGATGCGGGTTACTGGGCGGCAAGCGCCGTTAAAGAAGCGCATAAATACTGCACGCCGAATGTTATTGACGCCAAAGTAACCGTTGACGGTCTGCGCGCCGTGAAGCCAATGAGCGAGTGGCAGCTTTCAGATAACGCAGCGTATCTGCACTACTGCCCGAACGAAACCATTGACGGGATTGCCATCGACGAGACGCCAAACTTCGGCAGCGATGTCGTGGTTGCCGCCGACTTTTCCTCCACCATTCTTTCTGCGCCAATTGATGTCAGCCGCTACGGTGTTATCTATGCGGGCGCACAGAAAAATATAGGCCCGGCCGGTTTGACTATCGTCGTCGTGCGTGACGACCTGCTGGGTAAAGCGCATAAATCCTGTCCGTCGATTCTCGATTACACCGTGCTGAACGATAACGACTCTATGTTCAACACCCCACCAACGTTCGCCTGGTACCTTTCCGGCCTGGTCTTTAAATGGCTGAAGCAAAACGGCGGCGTGGCGCAGATGGACAAAGTGAATCAGCAGAAAGCCGAACTGCTGTACGGCGTGATCGACAAGAGCGACTTCTACCGCAACGATGTGGCGAACGCTAACCGTTCCCGCATGAACGTGCCGTTCCAGCTGGCGGACAGCAACCTGGACAAAGTGTTCCTGGAAGAGTCCTTCGCGGCAGGCCTGCATGCGCTGAAAGGACACCGCGTTGTCGGCGGCATGCGTGCCTCTATCTATAACGCGATGCCGCTGGAAGGCGTTAAAGCCCTGACTGATTTCATGATCGATTTCGAACGTCGCCACGGTTAATTGCGCTGTTTTCACCCCCGCAGCGCTGCTGCGGGGTTTTTATTATGTTGAGTTGAGAGTTAAGTTTCATGGAATCCCTGACGTTACAACCTATCGCGCGGGTAGATGGCACCATTAATCTGCCTGGTTCAAAAAGTGTCTCGAACCGCGCTCTGCTGCTGGCAGCTCTGGCAAACGGCACCACCGTCCTTACAAACCTGCTGGACAGCGATGACGTGCGCCATATGCTCAATGCGCTGAAAGCGTTGGGAGTTCATTACACGTTGTCTGACGATCGCACTCGCTGCGAAGTGACCGGCAATGGCGGCGCGCTGCACGCGGGTGAAGAGCTTGAGCTGTTCCTGGGCAACGCCGGTACGGCGATGCGCCCGCTGGCGGCAGCCCTGTGTCTGGGGAGCAACAACATTGTGCTGACCGGCGAACCTCGCATGAAAGAGCGTCCGATTGGCCATCTGGTGGACGCCCTTCGCCAGGGTGGCGCACAGATTGAGTATCTGGAGCAGGAAAATTATCCGCCACTGCGTCTGCGCGGGGGCTTTACCGGCGGAAACGTTGAGGTGGATGGCAGTGTGTCCAGCCAGTTCCTGACGGCGCTGCTGATGACCGCACCGCTGGCACCGCAGGATACCCTTATCACCATTAAGGGCGATCTGGTTTCCAAACCGTACATTGATATCACACTGCACCTGATGAAGACCTTCGGCGTCGAGGTTGAAAACCAGGCCTATCAGCGCTTTGTGGTGCGCGGTGCCCAGCAGTACCAGTCTCCGGGCAACTATCTCGTTGAAGGGGATGCCTCATCCGCCTCCTATTTCCTGGCCGCAGGGGCCATTAAAGGCGGCACGGTAAAAGTGACCGGTATTGGCCGCAACAGCGTGCAGGGTGATATCCGCTTTGCCGATGTGCTCGAGAAAATGGGGGCCGTTGTGACCTGGGGTGATGACTTCATCTCCTGTACCCACGGCGAGCTGAACGCCATCGATATGGACATGAACCATATCCCGGATGCGGCGATGACCATTGCTACAGCGGCACTGTTCGCCAAAGGCACCACCACGCTGCGTAATATCTATAACTGGCGCGTAAAAGAGACGGACCGCCTGTTCGCGATGGCGACCGAGTTGCGTAAAGTGGGGGCAGAGGTGGAAGAGGGCGAAGACTATATTCGCGTAACCCCTCCGGCAAAACTGCAGTTTGCGGAAATCGGAACCTATAACGATCACCGTATGGCGATGTGCTTCTCGCTGGTGGCGCTGTCCGACACGCCTGTCACAATTCTCGATCCGAAATGTACGGCGAAAACCTTCCCGGACTACTTCGAACAGCTGGCACGCATTAGCACGCTGGCCTGATAACATGTTGCCGCATCACCCGATGCGGCATTTGCTTACGCTTCATTACGAACACCTCCGCTCATTTCTTCTACACTCTGCTTCAATCATTCCGTAATTTGCACGCAAAGGTAACAGTTGCGCACGTTGGCGCGTATAATGCGCGGCGTTCATGTAAACGGTATGCCTTATTTAAGGAGAAAAAGATGACGGCAGTTGCCCCGGTAATCACCATTGATGGGCCAAGTGGCGCAGGGAAAGGTACTCTGTGCAAAGCGATGGCGGAAGCATTGCAATGGCATCTTTTAGATTCGGGAGCAATCTATCGCGTGCTGGCTCTGGCTGCGCTGCATCATCACGTGGATGTGGCGTCTGAAGAGGCGCTGGTTCCGCTGGCTGCGCATCTGGATGTGCGTTTCGTGTCGACCGATGGCAATCTGGAGGTCATCCTTGAAGGGGAAGACGTGAGCGGCGAAATCCGTACGCAGGAAGTGGCGAATGCCGCCTCCCAGGTGGCGGCATTCCCTCGCGTTCGCGAGGCGCTGTTACGTCGCCAGCGCGCTTTCCGTGAAGCCCCGGGTCTGATTGCTGACGGACGTGATATGGGAACCGTGGTATTCCCTGATGCGCCTGTGAAAATTTTCCTTGACGCCTCTTCGGAAGAACGTGCTCAACGCCGCATGCTTCAGTTGCAGGAAAAGGGGTTTAGTGTTAACTTTGATCGCCTTTTATCCGAGATAAAAGAGCGCGATGACCGCGATCGTAACCGCGCCGTCGCCCCACTTGTTCCTGCAGAAGATGCATTAGTTCTGGATTCAACCAGTTTAACTATTGAGCAAGTGATTGAAAAAGCGCTACAATATGCGCGCCAAAAACTGGCACTCGCGTAATCGCGACCGATTTAGTAGTACCCCCGCTGCAATGGATTGACGGCGGGTATGTGAAACAACCCCATCCGGCACGGAGCCAGGTGGACGTTAATATTAACCTGAAGATTAAACATGACTGAATCTTTTGCTCAACTGTTTGAAGAATCCTTAAAAACAATCGAAACCCGCCCGGGTTCCATCGTTCGCGGTGTTGTTGTTGCTATCGACAAAGACGTAGTACTGGTTGACGCTGGTCTGAAATCTGAGTCCGCCATTCCGGCAGAGCAGTTCAAAAACGCCCAGGGCGAGCTGGAAATCCAGGTAGGTGACGAAGTTGACGTTGCTCTGGACGCAGTAGAAGACGGCTTCGGTGAAACCCTGCTTTCTCGTGAGAAAGCTAAACGTCACGAAGCATGGATCACGCTGGAAAAAGCTTACGAAGAAGCTGAAACTGTGGTCGGTGTTATCAACGGCAAAGTTAAAGGTGGCTTCACTGTTGAGCTGAATGGTATTCGTGCGTTCCTGCCAGGTTCTCTGGTAGACGTTCGTCCAGTTCGTGACACCCTGCACCTGGAAGGCAAAGAGCTTGAGTTCAAAGTAATCAAGCTGGACCAGAAGCGTAACAACGTTGTTGTTTCCCGTCGTGCCGTTATCGAATCCGAAAACAGCGCAGAACGCGATCAGCTGCTGGAAAACCTGCAGGAAGGCATGGAAGTCAAAGGTATCGTTAAGAACCTCACTGACTACGGCGCATTCGTTGACCTGGGCGGCGTTGATGGCCTGCTGCACATCACCGACATGGCGTGGAAACGCGTTAAGCACCCAAGCGAAATCGTGAACGTGGGCGACGAAATCACTGTTAAAGTGCTGAAGTTCGACCGCGAGCGTACTCGTGTATCCCTCGGCCTGAAACAGCTGGGCGAAGATCCATGGGTAGCTATCGCTAAGCGTTACCCAGAAGGTACTAAACTGACTGGTCGCGTAACCAACCTGACTGACTACGGCTGCTTCGTTGAAATCGAAGAAGGCGTTGAAGGTCTGGTGCACGTTTCCGAAATGGACTGGACCAACAAAAACATCCACCCATCCAAAGTTGTTAACGTTGGTGATGTAGTGGAAGTGATGGTTCTGGATATCGACGAAGAACGTCGTCGTATCTCCCTGGGCCTGAAACAGTGCAAAAACAACCCATGGCAGCAGTTCGCGGAAACCCACAACAAGGGTGACCGTGTTGAAGGTAAAATCAAGTCTATCACTGACTTCGGTATCTTCATCGGCCTGGACGGCGGCATCGATGGCCTGGTTCACCTGTCTGACATCTCCTGGAACGTTGCAGGCGAAGAAGCAGTTCGTGAATACAAAAAAGGCGACGAAATCGCTGCAGTTGTTCTGCAGGTTGACGCAGAGCGTGAGCGTATCTCCCTGGGCGTTAAACAGCTCGCAGAAGATCCGTTCAACAACTGGGTTGCACTGAACAAGAAAGGCGCAATCGTAAACGGTAAAGTGACTGCAGTTGACGCTAAAGGCGCAACCGTAGAACTGGCTGACGGCGTTGAAGGTTACCTGCGCGCTTCTGAAGCTTCCCGTGACCGCGTTGAAGATGCCACTCTGGTTCTGAACGTAGGCGACGACGTAGAAGCTAAGTTCACCGGTGTTGACCGTAAGAACCGTGCAATCAGCCTGTCTGTTCGTGCTAAAGACGAAGCTGATGAGAAAGATGCAATCGCAACTGTTAACAAACAGGAAGATGCAAACTTCTCTAACAACGCAATGGCTGAAGCTTTCAAAGCAGCTAAAGGCGAGTAATATCAGGTTCTCAGCATCGTTTGACCTGTAACATATTTACAGTGCGAAGGATGAGGAGCAAACTTGACAGATTGCAGGATTCGTCCTGTAATCAATAACAAAGGGCGGCTACGGCCGCCCTTGTTTAATGAGCTGTTCAGCTAATTGGTTTGAAAGGAACCGGAGGAATCATGACCAAGTCAGAATTGATTGAAAGACTTGCCAGTCAGCAACCGCATATCCCTGCCAAGGCAGTGGAAGATGCCGTAAAAGAGATGCTGGAGCATATGGCTTCCACTCTTGCCCAGGGCGAGCGCATTGAAATCCGCGGTTTCGGTAGTTTTTCTCTGCACTATCGTGCTCCACGCACCGGGCGTAACCCGAAAACTGGCGATAAAGTCGAACTGGAAGGTAAGTACGTTCCACACTTTAAGCCGGGTAAAGAACTGCGCGATCGCGCCAATATTTACGGCAACTGAGTTTAACCATCGGGTTAAACTGGGTTTGAAAGAAAGCACCTGCGGGTGCTTTTTTTATACTTAACGTTATCGCATCTGAAGATGCCCCGCATTTTTCGTTTCAGCTTCTGCAAACCGATAAAAACAGTACAGCGTTTGCTGTAAAACGCATTCTTCTCACCTGACAACGCGATCCGTCGGCTTGCATACTGCCCCTCTGAAACAGGGAGGTAGTAATGGGCATACCCGCGCTGAGTATCTGCGCCATTCTGGCGATAACCCCTTTACTCTGGTTACCTGAACTGCCATCGCGTCGTATCGTGTGGATGATGATTATGGCTGGGATAGGGCTGGCTGCACTGCGAAACGTACGACTGAAGTATGTGGGGATCGGGGTACTATTTTGTGTATGGGGTATTCTTGCCGCGCAAGAAAGCGTCTGGCCGATGACGCATTTAACCTCCGGTGCGGTACGGGCTGAGGTTGCCATCACCGCGACCGATGGCGCAACCCTGCATCAGGGAAAAATTCTCAGCGTTGATGGTCAACGCTGGTGGGCATCCACTGGCATAACGTTGTATGGCAATTATCTGCCACAGAAGGCGTGTGCCGGCCAGCGTTGGGCCATGAGCCTCAGGCTCAGGCCTGCTCATGGTGAACTGAACGACGGAGGTTATGATGCCCAGCGAAGCGCTTTTGCTCAGCATCAAACGCTGAGTGGGCGATTCACCCATGCAGAACTCGTCGATGGGCGCTGCAGTCTGCGGGCCCAGTACCTGGTGTCACTGCAAAACCGACTTACTGTTTATCAATGGGGATCGGTTATTCTTGGCTTAGGGATGGGTGAGCGTCTGGATGTACCCCGGGAAATAAACGACCTGATGCGTGAAACCGGCACGCTGCATCTCATGGCGATTTCGGGTCTGCATATCGCGCTGGCAGCATCCATCGTTTGGTTACTGGCACGTGGGTTCCAGTTTTTACTACCTGGCCACCGGATCCACTGGCAAATGCCTCTCTTCGCCGGCCTGTGCTTTGCTGCTTTTTACGCCTGGCTTACCGGTTTGCAGCCTCCAGCGTTGCGAACGGCCATCGCGCTTGCCGTGCTCGCGACGTTGCGGATCGCTGCCCGTCAATGGTCTCCCTGGCAGGTATGGTTTTGCTGTATCGCGGCAATCCTGGTAAGCGATCCATTAGCGATACTTTCGCAGAGTCTGGCCCTGTCAGCATTTGCCGTCGCCGCACTGATTTTCTGGTTTCAGTGGCTGCCTCTTCCTCACTGGCATCGGGCACGCTGGTTAAGGCCGCTACTGAATCTCATTTATCTGCAGGTCGGCATGTTGCTGCTGCTCATGCCATTGCAGGTTCTGATTTTCCATGGCGTCAGCATCTCCTCTCTGGTCGCTAATCTCTTTGCTGTTCCGCTGGTGACGTTTGTCTCCGTGCCGCTCATTCTGCTCGGTATGCTGCTCCATCTAATGCCGCTTGCCGCAGTAGAAGGTGCCATCTGGTTTGCAGCCGATAAATCGCTTGCGGGGCTGTTCTGGCTGCTGATGCGCCTGCCTGATGGCTGGCAAAATGTGGATCAACGCTGGCAATACATGACATTACTGCCCTGGCTTAGCGTCATTGGCTGGCGTTTTCGTGCCTGGAAAACCGTTCCTGCCGTTTGTCTGGCAGGAAGTGTCTTACTGACATTTCCCTTCTGGCAACCGACAAAAAACGATAGCTGGACGCTACATATGCTGGACGTGGGGCAGGGACTGGCAATGGTTATTGAACGGCAGGGAAAAGTCATTCTCTATGATACCGGCCTCGCATGGCCGGGCGGAGATAGCGCGCAGCGGTTAATTATCCCGTGGCTACGCTGGCATCACCTGCGGCCAGAAGGCGTTATTCTGAGTCATGACCATCTCGACCACGCGGGGGGACTGGCATCGCTCAAAAAAGCATGGCCAGACGCGTGGATAAGAAGCGCGTTACGTCAGGCAGGACACCGTCCGTGTTTTAGAGGACAGCGCTGGGAATGGCAGGGGCTCACCTTTACCGTCCACTGGCCGCCTGAAAATTCCCACTCCCAGGGGAATAACGCTTCCTGCGTGGTAAAAGTCGACGACGGTGAGCAGAGTGTGCTGCTAACAGGCGACATTGAAGCGCAGGCGGAACAGGCTATGCTTAGCCATTACTGGCGTCATATGACCTCCACGCTCATACAGGTACCTCATCATGGCAGCAATACGTCTTCGTCATTGCCGCTGGTACAGCGGGTGGCAGGACAGATCGCCCTGGATTCAGCGGCACGCTATAACGCATGGCGATTCCCGTCGGCAAAAGTTGTCCAACGTTATCGAAAAGAGGGGTGCATCTGGCACGACACCCCTCATTCTGGACAAATATCGGTGACATTCTCGCAACATCACTGGCAAATCCGGCGCTTGCGAGAGCAATATTTACCCTTTTGGTATCATCAGTGGTTTGGCGCGCCCGTAGATAACGGGTAGAATATGCGGCTATTTCAACGAATGCTGGTTTTTTGAATGCATAACGACAAAGATCTCTCCACGTGGCAAACGTTCCGCCGACTCTGGCCGATGATTGCGCCCTTTAAACCAGGCTTGATCGTGGCGGGTGTAGCGTTAATCCTCAACGCAGCCAGCGATACTTTTATGCTATCGCTTCTCAAACCGTTACTGGACGACGGTTTTGGTAAAACGGATCGCTCAGTGCTGCTATGGATGCCTCTGGTGGTTATCGGACTGATGATCTTACGCGGTATCACCAGCTATATTTCCAGCTACTGTATTTCCTGGGTATCAGGGAAAGTGGTGATGACCATGCGCCGTCGTCTGTTCAGTCACATGATGGGCATGCCGGTCTCATTCTTTGATAAACAGTCGACCGGGACGCTGCTGTCTCGCATTACCTACGACTCAGAGCAGGTCGCCTCCTCGTCCTCAAGCGCGCTGATTACCGTTGTGCGTGAGGGGGCATCGATCATCGGCCTGTTCGCGATGATGTTCTATTACAGCTGGCAGCTGTCGATTATCCTTATCGTGCTGGCTCCGATTGTCTCCATCGCTATCCGCGTCGTGTCTAAGCGTTTTCGCAATATCAGTAAGAATATGCAGAACACGATGGGGCAGGTCACGACTAGCGCGGAACAGATGCTGAAAGGCCATAAAGAAGTTCTGATTTTCGGCGGTCAGGAAGTCGAAACCAAGCGCTTCGATAAAGTCAGCAACAAAATGCGTCTGCAGGGAATGAAAATGGTTTCGGCCTCTTCAATTTCAGACCCTGTCATTCAGCTCATTGCTTCTCTGGCGCTGGCGTTCGTTCTCTATGCGGCAAGCTTCCCGAGCGTGATGGAGACCCTGACAGCCGGGACTATCACCGTTGTTTTCTCCTCTATGATTGCGCTGATGCGCCCGCTGAAATCTCTGACCAACGTGAACGCGCAATTCCAGCGCGGGATGGCCGCCTGCCAGACCCTGTTCAGCATTCTGGATTCCGAGCAGGAAAAGGATGAAGGTAAGCGCGTGATCGAGCGTGCAAACGGCGACGTTGAATTCCGCAACGTGACCTTTACCTATCCTGGCCGAGAAGTGCCTGCGCTGCGTAATATCAACCTGTCTATTCCGGCGGGTAAAACCGTTGCGCTGGTGGGCCGTTCTGGTTCGGGTAAATCGACTATTGCCAGCCTGATGACCCGTTTCTACGACATTAACGAAGGTGAAATCCTGTTAGATGGTCACGACCTGCGGGAATATACCCTGCAGTCGCTGCGTAACCAGGTTGCGCTGGTCTCTCAGAACGTGCATCTGTTTAACGATACGGTCGCCAACAACATCGCTTATGCACGCACTGATGAGTACAGCCGCGAGCAGATTGAGAACGCCGCG
Organism: Enterobacter sp. FW301-JW81; assembly: GCF_058788735.1. NCBI lineage: Bacteria > Pseudomonadati > Pseudomonadota > Gammaproteobacteria > Enterobacterales > Enterobacteriaceae > Enterobacter > Enterobacter sp. FW301-JW81. Next base: position 226,712 of record NZ_JBYTBA010000001.1, read on the forward strand.
CGTATGGCCTACGCAATGGACTTTATCAACAAGATGGATAACGGTCTGGATACTATCATTGGTGAAAACGGCGTGCTCCTCTCCGGTGGCCAGCGCCAGCGTATTGCGATTGCGCGCGCGCTGCTGCGTGATAGCCCAATTCTGATCCTGGACGAAGCGACGTCCGCGCTGGATACCGAATCTGAACGCGCTATCCAGTCGGCGCTGGATGAACTGCAAAAGAACCGTACCTCACTGGTGATTGCGCACCGTCTGTCAACTATCGAGCAGGCTGATGAAATCGTCGTGGTTGAGGATGGCGTCATTGTTGAACGCGGAAGCCATGCCGATCTGCTGGAACACCGCGGCGTTTACGCCCAGTTGCATAAGATGCAGTTCGGTCAACAATGATTGCACGCATCTGGTCCGGTGAGTCCCCGCTGTGGCTGCTGCTTTTGCCGCTCTCCTGGCTATATGGTCTGGTGAGCGGCATTATCCGTCTGCTTTACCGTCTGGGGCTTAAGCGGGCCTGGCGTGCGCCAGTTCCGGTTGTGGTTGTCGGTAATCTCACGGCGGGCGGCAACGGTAAAACGCCGGTGGTTATCTGGCTGGTGGAACAACTGCAAAAATGCGGTATTCGTCCTGGGGTTGTCTCTCGCGGTTATGGCGGTAAAGCGGCGCAGTATCCTCTGCTGCTGACGGCGGAAACGACAACCGCTGAAGCGGGCGATGAACCGGTCCTGATATATCAGCGTACCGGCGCGCCGGTTGCGGTCTCTCCAGTGCGCAGCGACGCCGTGCAGGCTCTGGTTACCGAGCACGCGGTGCAAATCATCATTACGGATGATGGTCTGCAACATTATGCCCTGGCGCGTGATAAAGAAATTGTGGTGATCGACGGGGTTCGCCGTTTCGGTAACGGCTGGTGGCTGCCGGCGGGGCCAATGCGGGAACGCGCTTCACGTCTGAAGTCCGTTGATGCGGTGATTGTGAACGGTGGTGAAGCAACAGCGGGTGAAATCCCCATGCGTCTCCTGCCGGGCATGGCGGTCAATCTGGTGACGGGTGAACGTCAGCCGGTTTCTCAACTACCTGCGCTGGTGGCGATGGCCGGTATTGGTCATCCTCCGCGTTTCTTCGCTACGCTGGAGCAGTGTGGCGCACGGCTTGAGAAACGCGTTCCGTTGGCCGACCACCAGGCGCTGATGGAAGAGCAGATCGATGCGCTCACCGTGCCTGGTCAGAGCCTGATCATGACCGAAAAAGATGCGGTGAAATGCCGTGCCTTCGCGAAAGAAAACTGGTGGTATCTGCCGGTTGACGCTGAACTCAGCGGCGAGCAGCCGGAACGTTTGCTCAAGGAACTGATTGCGTTGGTAAAATAAACGCTTACGCGGTTCTGGTGGCGCTTTGACTGACAGGAAAACGCATGTCTTTACCGCAACTCTCGCTTTCAGCCGCACGTCATTTACACCTTGCCGCGCAGGGGCTGCTCAAAAAGCCCCGCCGCCGCGCGAAGCCCGCCGATATTCTCTCTACCGTCCAGCGCATGTCGCTACTGCAAATCGACACCATTAACATTGTGGCGCGCAGCCCTTACCTGGTGCTGTTTAGCCGTCTGGGAAGTTATCCATCGCAGTGGCTGGATGAGGCGCTCAGCAAGGGAGAGCTAATGGAGTATTGGGCGCACGAAGCTTGCTTCCTGCCCCGCAGCGATTTTGCGCTGGTCCGTCACCGTATGCTCTCACCGGATAAGATGGGCTGGAAGTACCGACAGGCGTGGATGCTGGAGCACTCGGCTGAAATCGAGCAGCTCATCGCGCATATTCAGGAAAACGGCCCTGTACGCTCCGCCGATTTTGAACACCCCCGTAAAGGCACAAGCGGCTGGTGGGAGTGGAAGCCGCACAAGCGTCATCTTGAAGGGCTGTTCACGTCAGGTAAAGTGATGGTGATAGAACGGCGTAATTTTCAGCGCGTATACGACCTAACGCATCGCGTGATGCCGCACTGGAACGACGAGCGTGACCTACTCTCGCAGGAAGCGGCTGAGGCCATCATGCTGGAGAACAGCGCCCGCAGTCTGGGCATTTTCCGTTCGCAATGGCTGGCAGATTATTACCGACTACGCCAGCCCGCCCTAAAACCGCTGCTGGAAAAGTGGCAGCAGGAACGGCGAATCATTCCCGTCATGGTGGAAACACTGGGCGAAATGTGGCTGCATGAGGATCTTCTCCCGCTCTTGCCTCTGGCGCTGGAAGGGAAACTGCAGGCAACTCACAGCACGGTGCTGTCGCCTTTCGATCCGGTGGTCTGGGACAGAAAACGCGCCGAGCAGCTGTTTGATTTCAGCTACCGGCTGGAGTGTTATACCCCTGCGCCAAAGCGTCAGTATGGGTATTTTGTGTTACCTCTGCTGCATAAGGGACAGCTGGTTGGGCGTATGGACGCCAAAATGCACCGCAAGACCGGCACGCTTGAAATCATTGCCCTTTATCTGGAAGAGGGCGTTAGGGTGACAGCAACCCTGGAGAAAGGGTTAACGTTAGCCATTAGCGAATTCGCACGCTGGCAGGGTGCTCAAGACGTGACGCTGGGGCGGTTGCCCGATGGGCTGTTTACATCCTGTCGAAGTGGCTGGGAAACAGGCACTCCCTGAAAAAGGAATGTGTTAAGCTTTAGCGATTACCCATACGGAGGAACTATGGATCACCGTTTACTAGAAATTATTGCCTGCCCGGTATGCAACGGCAAACTCTACTACAGCCAGGACAAACAAGAGCTCATTTGTAAGCTGGATAGCCTGGCCTTCCCGCTGCGCGACGGTATTCCGGTATTGCTGGAAAATGAAGCCCGTTCCCTGGTGGCAGAAGAGAGCAAACCATGAGTTTTGTTGTCATTATTCCTGCGCGCTACGCGTCTACGCGTCTGCCGGGTAAACCGCTGGTGGATATCAACGGCAAGCCGATGATTGTGCATGTCCTTGAGCGGGCGCGTGAATCCGGAGCCGAACGCGTGATTGTCGCTACCGATCATCCGGACGTCGCCCGCGCGGTTGAGGCCGCAGGCGGGGAAGTGTGTATGACCCGCGCCGATCACCAGTCCGGCACTGAACGTCTGGCGGAAGTGGTTGAGAAATGCGGTTTCAGTGATGATACGGTTATCGTGAACGTGCAGGGTGACGAGCCGATGATCCCGGCGGTTATTATCCGTCAGGTGGCAGAAAACCTGGCTCAGCGTCAGGTTGGTATGGCGACGCTCGCGGTACCTATTCACCACGCTGAAGAGGCATTCAATCCAAATGCGGTGAAGGTGGTTATGGATGCCGAAGGCTATGCGCTCTATTTCTCCCGCGCCACGATTCCGTGGGATCGCGATCGCTTTGCGCTCTCTAGAGAGACCATTGGTGATACCTTCCTGCGTCATATTGGGATCTACGGCTATCGCGCCGGCTTTATTCGCCGCTATGTCACCTGGGCGCCGAGCCCGCTGGAGCATATCGAAATGCTGGAGCAGCTTCGCGTGCTTTGGTATGGCGAAAAAATCCACGTTGCCGTTGCCAGAGAAGTACCTGGAACGGGCGTAGATACGCCGGAAGATCTTGAGCGCGTCCGCGCCGAACTGCGTTAATACCGCCTGCATCCCCCCTTTTGGGGGGATGTCTTTTCGCCACGCCTTTCCCTTTCTTCTCCATAATTGATCTCTTCCGGGTGACATCTTCATCCAGGACGCTCATTATAAAAGCAGTAGTCTTAATGGGGGTAATCTCATATGGAACAGCTGCGTGCCGAACTTAGCCATCTGCTTGGTGAGAAGTTAAGCCGGGTCGAATGCGTGAGTGAAAAGGCCGATACCGCGCTCTGGTCGCTGTACGACAGTCAGGGCAACCCAATGCCGCTGATGGCCAGAAGTTTTACCTCGCCGGGCGTCGCCAGGCAGCTTGCATGGAAAATGTCGATGCTGGCACGGGAAGGGACAGTCCGTATGCCGACGGTATATGGCGTGATGACGCATGAGGAACACCCCGGCCCGGACGTGCTGCTGATTGAGCGTTTACGCGGCGTGTCTGTTGAAGCCCCGGCGCGCACGCCGGAGCGCTGGGAACAGTTGAAAGACCAGATTGTTGAGGCGCTGCTGGCCTGGCATCGTCAGGATAGCCGTGGACTCGTGGGGCCTGTCGACAGTACGCAGGAAAACCTGTGGCCGCTGTGGTATCGCCAGCGGGTTGAAGTGCTGTGGGGCACGCTTAATCAGTTCAATAACACCGGTTTAACCATGCAGGACAAACGCATTCTGTTTCGTACCCGCGAGTGCCTGCCGGCGCTGTTCGAGGGCTTTAATGACAACTGCGTGCTGATCCACGGTAATTTCACCCTGCGCAGCATGCTCAAAGACTCCCGCAGCGATCAGCTCCTGGCGATGGTCGGACCGGGGATCATGCTCTGGGCGCCGCGCGAATATGAGTTGTTCAGGCTCAGCGACAGCGGGGCGGCGGAAGGTTTACTGTGGCACTACCTTCAGCGTGCGCCCGTTGCAGAAGCATTCCTCTGGCGGCGCTGGCTCTATCTGCTCTGGGACGAAGTCGCGCAGCTGGTTAATACCGGACGTTTCAATCGCGCGAACTTCGATCTGGCGACAAAATCACTCTTGCCCTGGCTCGCCTGAGGAACCTTTCAGCCACTGCCAGAGGCGTCCGAGCGTCTCATAGCCGACGCGGTCGCTATGCATCAGCCATGCGGGGGACGGGATTGCCCGTTCCCACGGATTGAGCGGCGCGTCGATGGCCATCTGGTTTGCCGGTGCGGGAAGCGGGTGCAGGCCTTGTTTTTCAAAGAAAATCATTGCCCTTGGCAGGTGTGAGGCGGAGGTCACCAGCAGGAACGGGACATCGCCAATCGCCTGCTTCACCGCGGCAGCCTCTTCTTCGGTATCTTTTGGACTGTCCAGGGTGATGATTGAGCTACGCGGCACGCCGAGGGATTCCGCGACTCGGGCGCCCGCCTCAGCCGTACTCACCGGGTTTGTTTTTGCTGCCGCGCCGGTGAAGATCATTTTTGAACCCGGGTTCGCCAGCCACAGGCGAATACCCTCGTTTAGCCGTGGCAGGCTGTTGTTGATCAGGTTCGAGCTGGGCGCCCAGTCAGGATCCCAGGTATACCCGCCGCCCAGCACCACGATGTACGCCACTTTCTGATTTCCCTGCCACGTCGGGTACTTATTTTCGATAGGGCGTAACAGACCATCCGCGACCGGTTGCAGGCTTAACAGCAGCAGGACAAACCAGCCGAGCGTGATAAGCGTTTTGCCACTTTTCTGAAAGCGACTGAACCAGACCAGCGCCAGCCCCAGCGCGATCGTGAGCAGCAGTAGCGGAAGGGGAAGCATCATCCCTCCAATGTATTTCTTAAGGGTAAAAAGCATCCTTTTTGGTTCCTTTTTTGACCATATAGCAGGTGATTACCGGTGATATTACACCAGAGAGGTTCATTCTCCGCGCGGGTGTGACAAAATAGCGGTTTTGCAGTTAGCGAGTGGAACTCTCCCAATGCGGGATCGCAATTTTGATGACATCGCGGAAAAGTTTTCGCGCAACATTTATGGCACCACTAAAGGACAGCTCCGTCAGACGATCCTCTGGCAGGATCTGGACACCATTCTGGCGACCTTCGGCGGTCAAACGTTGCGCGTGCTGGACGCAGGTGGCGGTGAAGGGCAGACGGCGATAAAAATGGCCGGGCTCGGTCATCACGTCACGCTTTGCGATCTATCTGCTGAAATGGTCTCCCGCGCGACGCGTGCTGCAGAAGAGAAAGGTGTGAGCGACAACATGCATTTTATACAATGCGCCGCTCAGGACATCGCACAGCATTTGGAAACCCAGGTTGATCTGATATTGTTTCATGCGGTGCTGGAGTGGGTTGCCGATCCGCAAAGCGTGTTGCAAACCCTGTGGTCGATGTTGCGCCCAGGCGGCACGCTGTCGCTGATGTTCTACAATGCTAACGGCTTCCTGATGCACAACATGGTTGCGGGTAACTTTGACTATGTTCAGGTCGGGATGCCTAAAAAGAAAAAGCGCACGCTTTCCCCGGACTATCCGCGCGATCCGCAGCAGGTTTATGGCTGGCTGGAAGCGATTGGCTGGAAGATCGTCGGGAAGACGGGCGTCAGGGTGTTTCATGATTATCTGCGTGAAAAACACAAACAGCGTGACTGTTTTGACACCTTAACAGAATTAGAAACGCGGTATTGCCGTCAGGAGCCTTTTGTCAGTCTTGGCCGCTATATTCACGTCACCGCGCACAAGCCGCAGATGCAAGGATAACCTATGAGTGAATTTTCCCAGACAGTCCCCGAACTGGTTGCCTGGGCCAGGAAAAACGATTTCTCCATCTCGCTGCCGGTAGACAGACTCTCTTTCCTGCTGGCGGTTGCCACGCTGAACGGCGAACGGCTGGATGGTGAGATGAGCGAGGGTGAACTGGTGGATGCGTTCCGCCACGTCAGTGATGCGTTTGAGCAAACCAGCGAAACCATTAGCGTGCGTGCCAACAACGCAATTAACGATATGGTGCGTCAACGTCTGCTGAACCGCTTTACCAGCGAGCAGGCGGAAGGAAACGCCATCTATCGCCTGACGCCACTGGGCATCGGTATCACCGATTACTATATTCGCCAGCGTGAATTTTCCACGCTGCGTCTTTCCATGCAGCTCTCGATCGTGGCGGGTGAGCTTAAGCGCGCCGCCGATGCCGCGGATGAAAACGGTGACGAATTCCACTGGCACCGTAACGTCTACGCGCCGCTGAAGTATTCGGTGGCGGAAATCTTCGACAGCATCGATCTGACCCAGCGTCTGATGGACGAACAGCAGCAGCAGGTGAAAGACGATATCGCGCAGCTGCTGAATAAAGACTGGCGTGCCGCCATCTCCAGCTGTGAGCTTCTGCTGTCAGAAACTTCCGGCACGCTGCGTGAGCTGCAGGATACGCTGGAAGCGGCAGGGGACAAGCTGCAGGCGAACCTGCTGCGCATTCAGGACGCGACCCTGGCGCATGACGATCTGCATTTTATCGATCGTCTGGTCTTTGACCTGCAAAGCAAACTCGACCGCATTATCAGCTGGGGCCAGCAGTCGATCGACCTGTGGATCGGCTACGACCGACACGTGCATAAATTTATCCGTACCGCGATTGATATGGATAAAAACCGCGTCTTTGCTCAGCGTCTGCGTCAGTCGGTGCAGACCTATTTCGATGCGCCGTGGGCGCTGACCTACGCCAGTGCCGATCGTCTGCTGGATATGCGCGACGAAGAGATGGCCCTGCGCGATGAAGAGGTCACCGGTGAACTGCCGCCGGATCTGGAATATGAAGAATTTAACGAAATTCGCGAGCAGCTTGCCGCGATGATCGAAGAGCAGCTCGCTGTCTACAAAACCAGACAAGTGCCGCTGGATCTGGGGCTCGTGGTGCGCGATTATCTGGCGCAATATCCACGCGCGCGCCACTTCGACATTGCCCGCATCGTGGTTGACCAGGCGGTGCGTCTGGGCGTCGCGCAAGCAGATTTCACCGGACTGCCGCCGAAGTGGCAGCCAATTAACGATTACGGAGCCAAGGTACAGGCGCATGTCATTGACAAATATTGAACAAGTGATGCCGGTTAAGCTGGCACAGGCGCTGGCGAATCCGTTATTTCCGGCGCTGGACAGCCAGCTGCGTGCCGGTCGTCACATTGGCTTAGACGAGCTGGATAATCACGCCTTTTTGATGGACTTCCAGGAGTATCTGGAAGAGTTTTACGCACGTTACAACGTTGAGCTTATCCGCGCGCCGGAAGGGTTTTTCTACCTGCGCCCGCGCTCCACAACGCTGATTCCGCGTTCCGTGCTCTCCGAGCTGGATATGATGGTCGGCAAAATTCTTTGCTATCTCTATCTCAGCCCCGAGCGTTTGGCGAATGAAGGTATCTTCACCCAGCAGGAACTTTACGATGAGCTGTTGACGCTGGCGGATGAGAGCAAGCTGCTCAAGCTGGTGAACAACCGCTCCACGGGGTCGGATCTTGACCGTCAGAAATTACAGGAAAAGGTTCGTTCTTCCCTAAACCGTCTGCGTCGTCTGGGGATGGTCTGGTTTATGGGCCACGACAGCAGTAAATTCCGCATTACGGAGTCTGTCTTCCGCTTCGGCGCCGATGTGCGTGCGGGCGATGACGCGCGTGAAGCACAGCTTCGCATGATCCGCGACGGTGAAGCGATGCCGGTGGAAAACCATTTGTTGCTCAATGACGAGCATGAAGAGAATCTGCCGGATAGCGGGGAGGAAGAGTAATGATTGAACGCGGTAAATTTCGCTCACTGACGCTGATTAACTGGAACGGCTTCTTTGCCCGAACCTTCGATCTGGACGAGCTGGTTACGACGCTTTCCGGTGGTAACGGTGCGGGTAAATCAACCACCATGGCGGCCTTCGTCACGGCGCTGATCCCTGACCTGACGCTGCTTCACTTCCGTAACACCACCGAGGCGGGCGCTACAAGCGGCTCCCGTGATAAAGGTCTGCACGGTAAGCTGAAGGCCGGGGTCTGTTATTCGGTTCTGGACGTTATCAACTCCCGCCATCAGCGTGTGGTCGTGGGCGTGCGCCTGCAGCAAGTTGCCGGTCGCGACCGTAAAGTCGATATTAAGCCTTTCGCCATTCAGGGGCTACCGACCTCTATGCAGCCGACGGCGCTGCTGACGGAAACCCTGAACGAACGCCAGGCGCGCGTGCTGACGCTGCAGGAGCTGAAAGATAAGCTTGAAGCTATCGAAGGCGTACAGTTCAAACAGTTCAACTCCATCACCGACTACCACTCCCTGATGTTCGATCTGGGCGTGGTGGCGCGTCGTCTGCGCACCGCCTCAGACCGTAGCAAATACTACCGTCTGATCGAAGCGTCCCTGTACGGCGGTATCTCCAGCGCCATTACCCGCTCCCTGCGCGACTACCTGCTGCCGGAAAACAGCGGCGTGCGTAAGGCGTTCCAGGATATGGAAGCGGCACTGCGTGAAAACCGCATGACGCTGGAAGCGATTCGCGTGACCCAGTCTGACCGCGACCTGTTTAAACACCTGATCAGCGAAGCCACCAACTACGTGGCGGCGGACTACATGCGCCACGCCAACGAGCGCCGCGTGCATCTCGATCAGGCATTAGAGTACCGCCGCGAACTGTTTACCTCCCGTAAACAGCTGGTGGCCGAGCAGTACAAGCATGTCGAAATGGCGCGCGAGCTGGGTGAGCACAACGGTGCTGAAGGCGACCTGGAAGCCGACTATCAGGCTGCCAGCGATCACCTGAACCTGGTTCAGACCGCGCTGCGTCAGCAGGAAAAAATCGAGCGCTATGAAGCGGATCTCGACGAGCTGCAAATTCGTCTCGAAGAGCAAAATGAAGTGGTGGCCGAAGCCGCCGATATGCAGGAAGAGAACGAAGCCCGCGCGGAAGCGGCCGAGCTGGAAGTGGATGAGCTGAAAAGTCAGCTTGCCGATTACCAGCAGGCTCTTGACGTGCAGCAGACGCGAGCGATTCAGTATACTCAGGCGTTGCAGGCGTTACAGCGTGCCAAAGAGCTGTGCCATCTGCCTGACCTCACGCCGGATAGCGCCGACGAGTGGCTGGACACCTTCCAGGCCAAAGAGCAGGAAGCCACCGAGAAACTGCTGTCTCTCGAACAGAAGATGAGCGTCGCGCAAACGGCGCACAGCCAGTTTGAGCAGGCCTATCAGCTGGTGGTGGCAATTAACGGCCCGCTGGCGCGTAACGAAGCGTGGGACGTTGCCCGTGAGCTTCTGCGCGACGGCGTAAACCAGCGCCATCTGGCCGAGCAGGTCCAGCCGCTGCGTATGCGTCTGAACGAGCTTGAGCAGCGCCTGCGCGAGCAGCAGGAAGCCGAGCGTCTGCTGGCGGAATTCTGCAAGCGGCAGGGTAAACGCTACGATTTCGACGAGCTTGAGGCCCTGCATCAGGAGCTGGAAGCGCGTATTGCGGCCCTGTCCGATACCGTATCAAACGCCAGCGAACAGCGTATGACGCTGCGTCAGGAGCTGGAGCAGCTTCAGTCTCGGTCTCAGGCACTGCTCCAGCGTGCACCGGTCTGGCTGGCGGCTCAAAGCAGCCTGAATCAGCTCAGCGAGCAGTGCGGCGAGCAGTTCGAATCCAGCCAGGACGTGACCGAATATCTGCAGCAGCTGCTGGAGCGCGAGCGCGAAGCCATTGTTGAGCGTGACGAAGTGGGCGCCCGAAAGCGCGACGTCGATGAAGAAATTGAGCGCTTAAGCCAGCCGGGCGGGTCAGAAGATCCGCGCCTGAATGCACTGGCCGAGCGTTTTGGCGGCGTGCTGCTGTCCGAAATTTATGACGATGTCGGCCTGGATGATGCCCCGTACTTCTCCGCGCTGTATGGCCCGTCGCGTAACGCGATTGTGGTTCCGGATCTGTCGCTGATTTCTGAGCAGCTTGCCGGCCTGGAAGATTGCCCGGAAGATCTCTACCTGATCGAAGGGGATCCGCAGTCGTTCGATGACAGCGTATTTAGCGTCGACGAGCTGGAAAAAGCGGTGGTGGTGAAAATCGCCGATCGTCAGTGGCGTTATTCCCGCTTCCCGGAACTGCCGCTGTTTGGCCGCGCCGCGCGTGAAAGCCGCATTGAAAGCCTGCACGCCGAGCGTGAAACGCTGTCCGAACGCTTTGCGACACTGTCGTTTGACGTGCAGAAAACCCAGCGTCTGCACCAGGCGTTTAGCCGCTTTATCGGTAGCCATCTGGCCGTGGCCTTTGATGCCGACCCGGAAGCGGAAATTCGCAAACTCACTACCCGCCGCGGCGAGCTGGAACGTGCGATTGCCAGTCATGAAAGTGATAACCAGCAGAGTCGCCTCCAGTTTGAGCAGGCGAAAGAGGGCGTCGCCGCGCTTAACCGCATCCTTCCGCGCCTGAATCTGCTGGCAGACGACACGCTGGCGGACCGTGTGGATGAGATCCAGGAGCGTCTGGATGAAGCGCAGGAAGCCGCGCGTTTCGTACAGCAGCACGGCAACCAGCTGGCGAAGCTGGAGCCGGTTGTTTCGGTGCTTCAGAGCGATCCGGAACAGTTCGAGCAGTTAAAAGAAGATTATGCCTGGTCGCAGCAGGTGCAGCGCGAAGCGCGTCAGCAGGCGTTTGCCCTGACGGAAGTTGTGCAGCGTCGCGCCCACTTCGGCTACTCTGATTCGGCTGAAATGCTGAGCGGTAACAGCGACCTGAATGAAAAACTGCGTCAGCGCCTTGAGCAGGCCGAAGCGGAACGTACTCGCGCCCGTGAAGCGATGCGCAGCCATTCTGCGCAGCTGAACCAGTACAATCAGGTGCTGGCCTCGCTGAAAAGCTCCTTCGACACCAAGAAAGAGCTGCTAAACGACCTGCAGAAAGAGCTTCAGGACATCGGCGTCCGTGCCGACAGCGGAGCAGAGGAGCGCGCGCGTATTCGTCGTGACGAGCTGCATGCTCAGCTCAGCAATAACCGCGCGCGTCGCAACCAGCTGGAAAAAGCGCTGACGTTCTGTGAAGCGGAAATGGATAACCTGACCCGTCGCCTGCGCAAGCTGGAGCGTGACTACTTTGAGATGCGTGAGCAGGTCGTGACCGCCAAGGCGGGCTGGTGCGCGGTGATGCGGATGGTGAAAGACAATAACGTCGAACGTCGTCTGCACCGTCGCGAGCTGGCCTACCTCTCTGCCGATGAGCTGCGTTCTATGTCGGATAAGGCGCTGGGTGCGCTGCGTCTGGCGGTGGCAGATAACGAACACCTGCGCGATGTACTGCGTATGTCAGAAGATCCGAAACGTCCTGAGCGTAAAATTCAGTTCTTCGTGGCGGTTTATCAGCACCTGCGCGAGCGCATTCGTCAGGACATCATCCGTACCGACGATCCGGTGGAAGCCATCGAGCAGATGGAAATCGAACTGGGACGCCTGACGGAGGAGCTGACCTCCCGTGAACAGAAGCTGGCGATCAGCTCCCGCAGCGTGGCGAACATCATTCGCAAAACCATTCAGCGCGAGCAGAACCGTATCCGCCAGCTGAACCAGGGCCTGCAGAGCGTGTCGTTTGGTCAGGTGAATAGCGTGCGCCTCAACGTCAACGTGCGTGAAGCCCACGCGACGCTGCTGGAGGTGCTGTCTGAGCAGCACGAACAGCATCAGGATCTGTTCAACAGCAACCGTCTGACCTTCTCCGAAGCGCTGGCGAAGCTGTATCAGCGCCTGAACCCGCAGATTGATATGGGGCAGCGTACGCCGCAAACCATCGGTGAAGAGCTGCTGGATTACCGTAACTACCTGGAAATGGAAGTTGAGGTAAACCGTGGTTCCGACGGCTGGCTGCGTGCAGAATCCGGGGCGCTCTCTACCGGTGAAGCGATCGGTACCGGGATGTCGATTCTGGTGATGGTCGTACAGAGCTGGGAAGATGAAGCGCGTCGTCTGCGCGGGAAAGATATCTCCCCATGTCGCCTGCTGTTCCTGGATGAAGCGGCGCGTCTTGATGCCCGCTCGATTGCCACGCTGTTTGAGCTGTGTGAACGTCTTGATATGCAGCTCATCATTGCGGCACCGGAAAACATCAGCCCTGAAAAAGGCACCACCTACAAACTGGTGCGTAAAGTGTTCCAGAACAGCGAACACGTTCACGTTGTCGGCCTGCGTGGCTTTGCTCCGCAGCCGCCAGAGTCCTTGCAGGAAACTACGGCGGACGCATCCTGACGCGTCTCCTTAACGAGAGCGGCGCCCTGGCGCCGCTTTTTTTTTAAACTTAACTTGTGCTTAGGGCTGCGTTATCTTTAAACTTCTTTACATAAGGTAAGGCAACAGGTTTGCCGGCTACCTATAATAAAGAAAGCCCCACCGTGATGGGCATGTCGTGAAAACAGGGGGCAAGGGATGTTGCTAAAGAAAAAATGTGGTCGTCAGCTGTCTGCGCTCAGTTTATGCCTGGCAGTGACATTTGCTCCACTGTTAACCGCCCAGGCCGACGAGCCTGAAATTGTGCCGACTGACAGCTCTGCAACGACGGGTGCGCAGCCAACGTCGCTGTCTGAGCCGCTGGAGCAGTCTCCGGCGACGGCTGTCATGGCCGGTATTAAGCCGCTGCCGGAAGGCATCGACGCCGAATCTCTCAGTCAGCAGCTGCAGTCGGGGCTGCCGTCAGGCTACACGCCTGCCTATCTCAATCAGCTCACGCTGCTTTATGCTGCCCGTGATATGAAACCGATGTGGGAAAACCGCGATGCCGTGCGCGCCTTCCAGCAGCAGCTGGCGGAAGTGGCCATTGCCGGGGTTCAGCCGCAGTTTACAAAATGGGTCGAGCTGTTAACCGATCCTGCCGTCACCGGACAGGCGCGTGACGTGGTGCTTTCCGATGCCATGATGGGCTACCTGCAGTTTGTGGCAGGCATTCCGGTCAACGGCAACCGCTGGTTGTACAGCGATAAGCCGTACAAGCTGGCGACACCGGCGCTGTCGGTCATTAACCAGTGGCAGTTAGCCCTGGATAATGGCGAGCTGCCGCGCTTTATTGCCAGCCTCGCACCGGCACATCCGCAATATGCCACCCTGCACCAGTCGCTTCTTGCGCTGGTGGGTGACTCCCGTCCGTGGCCGCAAATGCGCGGTACCACGACGCTGCGTCCGGGGCAGTGGAGCAGCGATGTTCCTGCCCTGCGTGAGATCCTGGCGCGTTCCGGTATTCTGGACGGCGGGCCACATATCGCCTTGCCCGGCGACGATCCGCAAAACGCGGTGGTCAGCCCGTCAGCCCCCGTGAAAGAGAAAAAAGCGGTCGCCGTCAGCAATAAACCTGCAGCATACGACCGCGAGCTGGTTGCGGCAGTTAAGCAGTTCCAGGCCGTTCAGGGGCTGGGGGCCGATGGCGTTATTGGCCAGACAACGCGTGACTGGCTAAACGTGTCGCCTGCGCAGCGGGCAGGGGTGCTGGCGCTGAATATCCAGCGTTTGCGCTTGCTGCCGGGTACGCTCTCAACCGGGATTATGGTCAACATTCCGGCGTATTCGCTGGTCTATTACCAGAACGGTAGCGAAGTGCTGGCGTCGCGCGTGATTGTCGGACGTCCGGATCGTAAAACACCGATGATGAGCAGTGCGTTAAATAACGTGGTGGTTAACCCGCCGTGGAACGTACCGCCGACCCTGGCGCGTAAGGACATTCTGCCGAAGGTCTGGAACGATCCGGGGTATCTGGAACGTCATGGCTATACGGTGATGCGTGGATGGAACAGCAAAGAGGCCATCGATCCTTATATGGTCGACTGGTCGACGATCACGGCGTCAAATCTGCCGTTCCGTTTCCAGCAGGCTCCCGGGGCGCATAACTCGCTGGGGCGCTACAAGTTCAATATGCCGAGTTCAGACGCTATCTATTTGCACGATACCCCGAACCACAACCTGTTCCAGAAGGATACTCGCGCGCTGAGTTCTGGCTGCGTGCGCGTCAATAAAGCCTCGGAACTGGCGAATATGCTGTTGCAGGATGCGGGCTGGAACGATACGCGCATCTCGGATGCCCTAAAACAAGGGGATACGCGTTACGTGAATATTCGGCACAATATTCCGGTCAATCTTTACTATCTGACCGCGTTTGTGGGCGAAGACGGGCGGACTCAGTATCGTACAGATATTTACAATTATGATCTCACCGCGCGATCCGGCGCACAAATTTTGCCAAAAGCGGAACAATTAATCAGGTAAATGAAGCAGTTCGGGAAAAAAGATTGTCGTAAGTTAGGGTGAATACGGGGCAATATCGCTGTAAGCCGCGTATTCACTGGGGTTGGGCGCCTTGACGTACCTGGTTTTGCCAGTTAAGGTGCCCTTCGTGCGCTAAGCATATTACGATTTCTTTTACCTGTAGACCTGATTATCATGGACAAATTTGACGCTAATCGCCGCAAACTGCTGGCGTTAGGTGGTGTTGCGCTTGGCGCAGCGGCCATCTTGCCGACGCCAGCATTTGCCACCCTCTCGACACCTCGTCCGCGAGTTTTAACGCTCAACAATCTTCATACCGGTGAGTCGCTAAAAGCGGAGTTCTTCGATGGCAGAGGCTATATTCAGGATGAATTAGCAAGACTTAACCATTTTTTCCGTGATTTCCGCGCGAATAAAATAAAAGCCATCGATCCAGGACTGTTTGATCAGCTTTTCCGCCTTCAGGGCCTGCTGGGCACCAGCAAGCCAGTGCAGCTTATTTCTGGCTATCGCTCAATTGATACCAATAATGAACTGCGCGCCCACAGTCGCGGGGTAGCCAAAAAGAGCTATCACACGAAGGGACAGGCAATGGATTTCCATATTGAAGGCGTTTCGTTAGCCAATATTCGCAAAGCTGCGTTATCTATGCGCGCAGGTGGTGTAGGATATTACCCCAGCAGCAACTTTGTGCATATTGATACCGGTCCGGTTCGGCACTGGTAATAACGAAACACAGGAGCAGTATGAACTATCGTATTATTCCGGTTACCGCGTTCTCCCAGAATTGTTCACTGATCTGGTGCGAACAAACTAAACTGGCCGCGCTTGTCGATCCCGGTGGCGACGCTGAGAAAATCAAGCAGGAAGTCGCTGACAGCGGTGTCACGCTGATGCAAATTTTGCTGACGCATGGTCACCTTGACCATGTTGGCGCAGCGGCGGAACTGGCGCAACATTATGGTGTGCCGGTGATTGGTCCGGAAAAAGAAGATGAGTTCTGGCTGCAGGGGTTACCCGCCCAAAGCCGCATGTTTGGCCTTGATGAGTGTCAGCCCCTGACGCCCGATCGCTGGCTAAACGAAGGAGAGCGCGTTAACGTAGGGAATGTGACTTTACAGGTGTTGCATTGTCCTGGGCATACGCCAGGCCATATTGTCTTCTTTGATGACCAGTCCCGTCTGCTGATTTCCGGCGATGTGATTTTCAAAGGTGGCGTAGGACGCAGCGATTTTCCGCGCGGCGATCACGGGCAGTTGATTCAGTCGATTAAACAGAAACTCTTGCCGCTGGGTGATGATGTGACGTTTATCCCTGGACACGGTCCGATGTCGACGCTGGGCTATGAACGGCTTAATAATCCGTTCCTTCAGGATGAGATGCCTGTCTGGTAACCCGAATAAAAAAAGCCTGCATAACGCAGGCTTTTTTATGGGCGCAGATTACAGTACGGCGACAATCGCTTCGCACAGTGGCGCCATGTTGTCAGGCGTCATGCCCGCAACGTTCACGCGGCCAGACGCTACGGCGTACACGCCAAACTCTTCGCGCAGGCGCAGAACCTGCTCTTTGGTCAAGCCGCTGAAAGAGAACATACCGTTCTGTTTGATGATAAAGCTGAAGTCGCGGTCAGCGCCTTTCTCCGCCAGGGTGTTCACAAACAGCAGGCGCATGCGCTGAATACGCTGGCGCATATCGTTCAGCTCTTGTTCCCAGATTGCGCGCAGCGCATCGTTGCTCAGGATAGTGGCAACAACAGACGCACCGTGTGCCGGTGGGTTAGAGTAGTTCGCGCGAATAACCGATTTCATCTGGCTGAACGCACGGTCAACGGTCTCTTCGTTTGCCGCAACCAGCGTACAGGCACCCACACGCTCATTGTACAGACCGAAGTTCTTGGAGTAGGAGCTGGCAACAATCAGCTCCTGATGCACGGCGGCGAACGCGCGCAGGCCTTCTGCATCTTCTTCCAGACCACGGGCGAAGCCCTGGTAGGCAAAGTCAAACAGCGGCAGCCAGCCTTTTTCTACGGACAGCTTCGCCAGGTGTTCCCACTGCTCAAGCGTCGGATCGATACCGGTTGGGTTGTGGCAGCAGCCGTGGAACAGCACCACGTCGCCCGCCTGCGCTTCGCTCAGGCTTGCCAGCAGGCCGTCAAAGTCGAGAGAGTGGTTTGCCGCGTCGTAGTAGGCGTATTCGCGCACGTCCAGACCCGCGGAATTGAAGACGCTCTTGTGGTTCGGCCAGCTCGGGTTGCTTACCCAGACGCGCTTCACAGAGGTGTTTTTCGCAAGGAAATCCGCCGCCACGCGCAGCGCGCCGGTACCGCCAGGGGTCTGCGCTGTACGGGCACGTTTGTCACTGACGATTGTGCTGCCTTTACCGAACAGCAGCTCCTGGGTGCAGCGACCAAATTCAGGGATACCATCAATACCGAGGTAGTTTTTGGTGGTTTCGTTTTCCAGCAGATACTGCTCAGCTTTCTTAACGCTGGTCAGTACCGGAGTTTTGCCGGTTTCATCTTTATATACACCAATACCCAGGTTGATTTTGCCAGGGCGGTCGTCGGCACGAAACAGATCGGCCAGGCCCAGAATCGGGTCGGCAGGAGCGGCGGTAATGTTCTCAAACATGACGAAGTTCCATTGTGATTACAGAAGTGAAATCCGCTATCAGGTTAACGGTAGATTTACAAAATGCCAACCGTTTGCGACGAAAAGCGTGCGGCTTTTCAAAAGTCGCCATTATTTTCTGTCGGGCATAAAAAAACAGGGCCGAAGCCCTGTTCATTAAGCATATAACAAAGTGGTGTTCTGATTAGAACTGGTAGGTAACAGCCATTGCAACCTGGTCGTCTTTACCGTTCACGATACCCACGCTACGAGAGTAGTCGGTGTCGTCGATCAGGTTCAGCTGGTAGTCAACATAGACGTTGAAGTTTTTGTTGAAGTAGTAAGTTGCACCCAGTTCAACAAATTTCTGCAGGTCAGCATCGCCGCCAGAGAAGGTGCCACGCTGTGACAGGTTTTTACCTTTAGACTGAACGTAGGCCACGGAAGGGCGCAGACCGAAGTCGAACTGGTACTGAGCGATCACTTCGAAGTTCTGAGTTTTGTTCGCGAATGAGCCGTCAGCTTCACGGGTCATGTTGCGGGTTTCAGCGTAGGTGGTTGCCAGGTAGATGTTGTTCGCATCGTATTTCGCGCCAACTGCCCATGCTTCAGCTTTGTCACCTTTACCGTCAGCGGTCTGCAAGTTAGTACGGTCAGAGTTGCTGTATGCACCGATCAGACCGAAACCTTCGCCGAAATCATAACCCAGAGAGGTACCGAAACCGTCACCGTTAGCG
The DNA here is from genome assembly GCF_058788735.1 of Enterobacter sp. FW301-JW81. Taxonomy (NCBI): domain Bacteria; kingdom Pseudomonadati; phylum Pseudomonadota; class Gammaproteobacteria; order Enterobacterales; family Enterobacteriaceae; genus Enterobacter; species Enterobacter sp. FW301-JW81. The sequence goes on from NZ_JBYTBA010000001.1 coordinate 244,828, forward strand.
GTTTTAACGTCGGTACGCTCGTTTTTGCCCTGATACTGCAGACCCAGGCTCAGACCATCAACCAGACCGAAGAAGTCAGAGTTGCGGTAGGTCAGCAGACCAGAGTTACGGCCGGTCATGAAGTTATCAGAGTAGTTAGCCCAGGTCATACCAGAGAAGGATGGGGCCATATCGGTGTAGGATTCTACATCGTATACGATACCGTAGTTACGGCCGTAGTCGATTGAACCTGCATCACCGGCTTTCAGACCAGCGAACGCCAGACGGGTACGCTGAGTCTGGTTGCTTTCTGCCTGGCTTGCCAGAGCACGGTATTCCCACTGACCGTAACCAGTCAGTTGGTCATTGATTTGAGTTTCACCTTTGAAACCGATCTGCGCATAGGTAGCGTCGTTGCTGTCGGTGTTGTCACCGGAGGTCACGAAGTCGTGCTCGCCAACCACTTTCCCATACAGATCCAGTTTGTTGCCGTTTTTGTTATAGATTTCTGCAGCGTTAGCTGCACCGGCTACCAGCAGAGCAGGGATAACCACTGCCAGAATATTGCGCTTCATCATTATTTATTACCCTCATTGGTTTTTTTATGACACTCGCCACTGCCGTCAATAAATTCTGTCAATAAATATTTCCGGAACTATTGATGAGAGTTTGGTGTCTTTATGTATCTGTCAGGCATCTTTCCATTCACCGAAGCGTTTCGCTAGCCTCAAAGTGCTACAATTTTCAAGATTAAGTAACAACAAGAAAATATGTGTAACCAAATATGTATTTTTGGGAACTTTGTGAACCATCTCAAACTTCAGACCTCCTTGGCGAATTAAGCGACAGCTTGATTCCTATATATATGAATTCCTTATGATTAATTTGGATAAAGGCAATTCATATAAACAGACGTTAAACGACTCGTTTTTTCTTATGCCCCAAAAAAGACTTCTGGATGGCTGAAAAAGTGGTTGAAATTTGTGCTATTGCTTGAGGGGGCAGTAATCGCAATAAGAATGGGGTTTATTTTTTGTGGCTGGATATTTCACGGAAACAAAACGTAACAGCTAGTGGTTGTGACGGGGTGAAGGTTTAAAGATGCTGACTTTGCGCTGACGAAAACTGACAATGCAGAATAAAATAATGGCCAGCATATGCTGGCCATTTTCTGTTTTGTTGCTTAGAAGCTGGCGTTACGTGGAGTACGCGGGAACGGAATCACGTCACGTACGTTCTGAACGCCCGTAACGTAGGCGATCAGACGCTCGAAGCCCAGACCAAAACCGGCGTGCGGCACGGTGCCGTAGCGGCGCAGATCGCGGTACCAGCTGTAGTCAGCTGGGTTGAGCCCCATCTCTTCCATACGCGCGTCCAGCACGTCGAGACGCTCTTCACGCTGAGAGCCACCGATGATTTCACCAATGCCCGGCGCCAGAACGTCCATCGCTGCCACGGTTTTACCGTCTTCGTTAAGGCGCATATAGAAGGCCTTAATGTCTTTCGGATAGTTTTTAACGACAACCGGCGCTTTGAAGTGTTTCTCGGCCAGATAGCGTTCGTGCTCAGACGCAAGGTCAACGCCCCAGTAAACCGGGTTCTCGAACTTCTCACCGCATTTCTCGAGGATCGCCACCGCGTCGGTATAGTCTACCTGGGCAAAGTCAGCAGAGACGAAACGCTCCAGACGGGCCACCGCATCGCTGTCTACGCGCTCAGCGAAGAATTTCATGTCGTCCGGACGCTCTTCCAGAACCGCTTTGAAGACATACTTCAGCATCGCTTCCGCCAGGCCGGCAACATCGTCCAGGTTGGCGAACGCCACTTCAGGCTCTAGCATCCAGAATTCCGCCAGGTGACGGCTGGTGTTGGAGTTTTCGGCGCGGAAGGTTGGGCCAAAGGTGTAGATTTTGGACAGTGCGCAGGCATAGGTTTCGCCGTTGAGCTGGCCAGATACCGTCAGGAAGGCTTCTTTACCGAAGAAGTCTTTGTCATAGTCCACTTTACCTTCTGGCGTGCGCGGCAGGTTTTCCATGTCCAGCGTTGAGACGCGGAACATTTCACCTGCACCTTCCGTATCAGAAGCGGTGATCAGCGGGGTAGACACCCAGAAATAACCCTGCTCATCAAAGAAACGATGCAGCGCCTGAGCCAGCGTATGGCGCACGCGCGCCACCGCACCAATCAGGTTGGTGCGCGGGCGCAGGTGTGCGACTTCACGCAGGTATTCAATGCTGTGACGTTTTGCCGCCATCGGATAGGTGTCCGGATCGTCAACCCAGCCGGTGACTTCAACGGCAGAGGCCTGAATTTCGAAACTCTGGCCCTGGCCCGGTGATGCCACAACCACGCCGGTCACAATTACGGAACAACCCGTTGTCAGGCGCAAAACGTCATCATTGTAATTGGGCAGAGAATTATTAATGACGGCCTGTACAGGATCAAAGCAGGAACCGTCATAGACGGCAAGGAAGGAGATGCCAGCTTTAGAATCTCGGCGGGTACGCACCCATCCGCGCACGGTGACTTCTGAGTCAACGGCGACACGGCCCTGGAGTACGTCGGCTACAGGCACAACGCTCATAATATTCTCTCTGTTAATAGTCGGAAAAAATAAACACTTGTCCACCCTTATGGGGGGATATCTATGTTACCTGCCATCCGCTATCAGACAAGCAAATTTCGCAGTCAAAAGAGAAGATTTAAGAAAAAATAAGGAGAGAGGGAGCCATCAAGGCTCCCTTTAGTGCTTAACTGGCTTTTTTGATCTGGGGGAGATCGAACGCTTTGCGCAACGCGCGGACAAACGCTTTGTCATGGCAGATGGTTTTACCCGGGCTATCGGAGAGTTTTGCCACCGGCTTGCCGTTACATTCCACCAGCTTAATAACGATATTCAGAGGTTTTACCTGAGGAATGTCGCAGGTCAAACGGGTACCAATCCCGAAGCTCAGGTTCACTCTGGTACTGAAATGGCGATAGAGTTCGACCGCTTTCGCCAGGTCGAGGTTGTCTGAGAAGACCAGCACCTTGCTCATCGGATCAATCCCGAGTTTTTGGTAATGGGCAATCGCCTTTTCGCCCCACTCAACCGGATCCCCGGAATCGTGGCGTAACCCCTGGTAACGCTCAGCGAACTCGGGACCAAAGTCGCGCAGGAAGGCGTCCATCGTAATACAGTCGGTGAGGGCGATCCCGAGCTGATTCGGGTACTCCTCAAGCCATGCGGCCAGTGCCGCGCGCTGGCTGTTAGCCAGATCTGGGCTTATCTGCTGATGCGCCTGGAACCACTCGTGCGCCTGGGTGCCCATTGGCGTCAGGTTGAGGCGACGGGCCAGATCGTAGTTGCTGGTGCCCACGAACCACGGCTCCTGCTGCAGACGTTTAACAATGGCCTCCTGAACGTCGCGAGAGAAACGGCGACGGGTGCCAAAGTCCATCAGGCGGAAGCGGGACATATCCAGCCCTTCGGTCAGCGTGGAGAAGGCAGCGAGTTTGTTTTCCAGCGAGGCAACCGCCTGCTCTACGCCCGTTTCCGGTGAGCGGTAGCGGTGGGCCAGCTCGCTGATCACCGCCAGAAGCGGCACTTCCCACATGATCACTTCCCGCCACGGGCCTTCAAGGCGAATATCCAGCTTGCCATTGTCATTAACCACGGTGACCTGCTCCGGCTTATAGCGGAAATCGCGCAGCCAGTTCAGATAGTCGGTTTTGAAGAAAGGCAGGCCGGAAAGCCACTGATATTCGTCGTCCTGCAGCGTCAGATGCTGCATAGCATCGACCTGTTCACGAATGGAGTCTGCGTAGATACCGAGCAAGTCGTCGCCACGGCAGCGGAATTCCGCCGCGACATGCACGTCATAGTAGTGGTGAAAAACGGCTTGCTGCATATGCAGTTTATACGCGTCGGTATCCAGCAACGTATGCAGAACAGGGGAAGCGAATTGAGTCATAGGTGCGCAGTAGCATCCTCTCACAGGAGCGTTTAGTACAATAAACAACTCCGGAGTATACCTTGTTTAGTGATTTATTGAACCCCGATCACAACATAAGCGCGTTTTATGGTCGAGGGCATTTTGTGCCCCGTGTTATATAAATGTAGCAAAAAAGGGTTTTGTACCTGAAAAGATGAACATTCTGCATAGCGCGTTTTACACAACAGGAATATATTGAAACGTTACTCGACAAACGATGCATAAGGTTTTCTATGACACAACAGCCACAAGCCAAATACCGCCACGACTACCGTGCGCCGGATTACCTGATTAGCGATATCGACCTGACTTTTGACCTGGATGCCACTAAAACCGTTGTGACGGCGGTGAGTCAGGTGACGCGCCACAGCGCGACTGCCGTACCGCTGCGTCTGGATGGTGAAGACCTGACTCTGGTCTCCCTGCATATTAATGATGAAGCGTGGTCTGACTATAAAGAAGAAAACAACCAGCTGGTCATCGACAACCTGCCGGAACAGTTTACGCTGCGCATCGTGAATGAAATCAGCCCTGCCGCCAACACGGCGCTGGAAGGGCTTTACCAGTCTGGCGTGGCGCTGTGTACCCAGTGTGAAGCGGAAGGGTTCCGCCACATCACCTGGTATCTGGACCGCCCGGACGTCCTGGCGCGCTTCACTACCAAAATTATCGCCGATAAAGCGCTCTACCCATTCCTGCTCTCCAACGGTAACCGCGTGGGGGAAGGGGAGCTGGACAATGGCCGTCACTGGGTTCAGTGGCAGGATCCGTTCCCGAAACCGTGCTACCTGTTTGCGCTGGTAGCGGGAGATTTCGACGTGCTGCGCGACACATTCAAAACGCGCTCGGGTCGCGAGGTGGCGCTGGAGCTGTTTGTTGACCGCGGCAACCTGGACCGCGCACCGTGGGCGATGACCTCGCTCATCAACTCCATGAAGTGGGACGAAGAGCGCTTTGGCCTCGAATATGACCTCGACATCTATATGATCGTCGCCGTCGATTTCTTCAACATGGGCGCAATGGAGAACAAAGGCCTTAACGTCTTTAACTCCAAATACGTGCTGGCGCGTACCGATACCGCCACCGATAAAGATTATCTCGATATCGAACGCGTCATCGGACACGAATATTTCCATAACTGGACCGGTAACCGCGTCACCTGTCGCGACTGGTTCCAGTTGAGCCTGAAAGAGGGCCTGACCGTGTTCCGTGACCAGGAGTTCAGCTCCGATCTGGGTTCACGCGCGGTGAACCGCATCAACAACGTACGTACGATGCGCGGCCTGCAGTTTGCGGAAGATGCCAGCCCTATGGCGCACCCGATCCGCCCGGATAAAGTCATTGAGATGAACAACTTCTACACCCTGACGGTGTATGAGAAAGGCGCTGAGATTATCCGTATGATCCACACCCTACTGGGGGAAGAGAACTTCCAGAAAGGGATGCAGCTTTACTTTGAGCGTCATGACGGCAGCGCGGCCACCTGCGACGATTTTGTTCAGGCGATGGAAGATGCCTCTAATGTCGACCTCTCGCATTTCCGCCGCTGGTACAGCCAGGCCGGTACGCCAGTTGTGACCGTCAAAGACGATTACAATCCGGAAACCGAGCAGTACACCCTGACCATCAGCCAGCGCACGCCGCCAACGGCCGAGCAGGAAGAGAAATATCCACTGCACATTCCGTTCAGCATTGAGCTGTACGATAACGAAGGCAAAGTGATCCCACTGCAGAAAGGCGGCCACCCGGTACACCACGTGCTGAACGTGACCCAGGCCGAGCAGACCTTTATCTTCGATAACGTCTACTTCCAGCCGGTGCCAGCGCTGCTGTGCGAATTCTCTGCGCCAGTGAAGCTGGAATATAAGTGGAGCGATCAGCAGCTAACGTTCCTGATGCGTCACGCGCGCAACGACTTCTCCCGCTGGGATGCGGCGCAAAGCCTGCTCGCAACCTACATCAAGCTGAACGTGAACCGTCATCAGCAGGGCCAGCCGCTGTCGCTGCCTGTTCATGTAGCTGACGCGTTCCGCGCGATCCTGCTGGATGAGACGATTGATCCGGCACTGGCGGCTGAAATCCTGACGCTGCCGTCCGCCAGCGAAATCGCCGAACTGTTTGATATCATCGACCCGATCGCCATCGTGGCGGTGCGTGAAGCGCTGACCCGCACGCTGGCGACCGAGCTGGCCGATGAGTTCCTCGCAATCTACAACGCCAATAAGCTTGACGCGTATCGCGTGGAGCATGCGGACATCGGTAAACGTTCCCTGCGTAACACCTGCCTGCGCTATCTGGCATTTGGTGAAACCGAACTGGCGAACACTCTGGTGAGCAAGCAGTATCACGAAGCGGATAACATGACCGACGCGCTGGCAGCGCTTGGCGCAAGCGTCGCCGCCGAACTGTCCTGCCGCGATGCGCTGATGCAGGAGTACGACGACAAGTGGCATCAGGATGGTCTGGTGATGGACAAGTGGTTTATTCTGCAGGCAACCAGCCCGGCGGAAGATGCGCTCAGCACCGTCCGCAGCCTGCTGAAGCATCGCTCCTTTACCATGAGCAACCCAAACCGCGTCCGTTCCCTGATTGGTGCGTTTGCCAGCAGCAACCCGGCCGCGTTCCACGCCGAAGATGGCAGCGGCTATCAGTTTATGGTGGAAATGCTGACCGAGCTGAACAGCCGTAACCCGCAGGTGGCGTCGCGCCTGATTGAGCCGCTGATCCGCCTGAAGCGCTACGACGCGAAGCGTCAGGCGAAGATGCGTGCCGCGCTTGAGCAACTGAAAGGGCTGGAAAATCTGTCTGGTGATTTGTACGAGAAGATTGCTAAGGCGCTGGCCTGATAGAAAGCTTAACCCCCCTCTCCCTGTGGGAGAGGGGGGAGAGGGCATCAGGCATTAGCCGTAATCAACGCGCGCTCATTCACCCCACGCTTCATCACCCGATCCAGCACTTCTGCCTCCAGCTCCGCCAGTCTTGCCGAACCGACGCGACGAGGGCGAGGAAGATCGACCGTCAGGTCCAGGCCAATTTTTCCTTCTTCTATTAACAGCACCCGATCGGCCATTGCGACGGCTTCGCTCACGTCATGGGTGACCAGCAACACCGTAAAACCATGCTCCTGCCACAGGGAGCCAATCAAATCCTGCATTTCGATCCGCGTCAGGGCATCCAGCGCGCCGAGCGGCTCATCAAGCAACAGCAGGCCGGGGCGATGGATTAACGCCCGGGCCAGCGCCACGCGCTGTTTCTGTCCACCCGACAGCGCCGCAGGCCATTCGCCCGCACGGTGTTCCAGCCCGACGGCCGCAAGCGCCTGACGGGCCTCATCGCGCCAGCTGCCCTTCAGGCCGAGCCCGACGTTATCGATGACGGACTTCCAGGGCAGCAGACGGGCGTCCTGAAACATCATGCGGGTATCGTCCTGAATATTGGCAAGCGGCGTCGTGCCGGCCAGAATTTCGCCGCCGTTGGGGGGCTCCAGCCCCGCTAAAAGACGCAACAGCGTACTCTTGCCGCCCCCGCTGCGCCCGACAACGGCCACAAATTGCCCGGCTGGAATGTGCAGATCCAGCCCGTTAAGAACGGTGTTTTCACCGTAGCATTTGGTCACGCCGCTGAGCAGCAGCGGTGTACCCTGAGTCAGTCGGGACGTGTTCATGCTTTCGCCTCCTGAGTGGTGTAGGCCGGATTCCAGCGCAGCCAGCTGCGCTCCAGCCACTGGGCGCTGACGTCGGCGAGTTTGCCGAGCAGGGCGTAAAGGATAATGGCGACCACAACCACGTCCGTTTGCAGGAATTCGCGGGCGTTCATCGCCAGATAGCCAATGCCGGAGTTGGCTGAGATGGTCTCCGCGACAATCAGCGTCAGCCACATCAGGCCGAGCGCAAAACGTACCCCGACCATAATGGAGGGCAGGGCGCCGGGGAGAATGACATGAGTAAAAAGCGCGAAGCCTGATAAGCCGTAGCTGCGCGCCATCTCGACCAGGCCGCGATCGATGTTGCGGATGCCGTGCCAGGTGTTGATGTAAATTGGGAACAGCGTGCCCAGCGCCACGAGGAAGATCTTGGCGCTTTCATCAATACCAAACCACAAAATCACCAGCGGGATCAGCGCCAGATGTGGCACGTTGCGCAGCATCTGAATGGACGTATCCAGCAGCCGCTCGCCCCAGCGGGAAAGGCCGCTTATCAAACCCAGCACCAGCCCGATGCTGCCGCCGATGGAAAAACCAATTACCGCGCGCCAGGAGCTGATAGCCAGATGCTGCCACAGCTCGCCGCTGACGCTCAGCGACCAGAACGCTTCTACAACGCCCTCCGGGGAGGGCAGAATACGGCTCGACAGCCAGCCGGTGGACGACGCGAGCTGCCAGATAGCCACAATGCCGACGGGTAAAAACCACGGCGCGGCGCGCAGCAGCCATTTGTGTGAGGTGGCAGACATGGTCACTCCTTAGCTTTGCGCGGCTTTTCGCGGGATAAATTCGTTCGCTACGGCTTCGCCCTGAAGCTGGAGCGGCTGTGGCTGCGGAATTTCCGGAATGGCAACATCCAGATGCGGGAATAGCAGCTCGCCCACTTTGTAGGCCTCTTCCAGGTGCGGATAACCGGAGAGAATAAAGCTGTCGATACCCAGGTCTGCGTATTCATTAATGCGTGCTGCCACGGTCGGTCCGTCGCCGACCAGCGCCGTGCCCGCACCGCCGCGCACCAGGCCAACACCCGCCCACAGGTTCGGGCTGATCTCCAGATTCTCGCGCTTGCCGTTGTGCAGGGACGCCATCCGGTGCTGTCCGACGGAGTCGGTTTTGGCAAACGCGGCTTGGGCTTTCGCGATGGTCTCATCATCCAGATGGGAGATCAGACGGTCGGCCGCCTGCCAGGCTTCTTCATTGGTTTCACGCACAATCACGTGCAGGCGAATGCCGAAGCGCACCTTACGACCGTGGGCGGCCGCTTTAGCACGTACCTGAGCAATTTTTTCTTTCACCAGCTCGGGCGGTTCGCCCCAGGTCAGATAAAGGTCGACCTGCTCCGCCGCCAGGTCCTGCGCCACATCCGACGACCCACCAAAGTAGAGAGGTGGGCGCGGCTGCTGCACCGGCGGGAAGTAGAGCTTCGCGTCGCGAACGTGAATATGCTTGCCTTCGAAGGTGACGGTTTCCCCTTCCAGCAGGCGTCGCCAGACGCGGGTGAATTCGGCGGAGGCTTCATAGCGCTCGGTGTGGTCGAGGAACACACCGTCGCCCGCCAGCTCCTGCGGATCGCTGCCCGTTACCAGGTTGAACAGAGCGCGTCCGTTAGACAGTCTGTCCAGGGTTGCCGCCTGACGCGCCGCCACGGTAGGCGAGACGACGCTCGGGCGCAGCGCAACAAGGAACTTCAGACGCTGGGTGACCGGGATCATCGACGCGGCAACCAGCCAGGCATCTTCACACGACCGTCCGGTCGGGATCAGCACCCCGGTAAAACCGATTCGGTCTGCCGCCTGAGCAATCTGCTGCAGATAGCCATGGTCAACCGGGCGTGAACCCTCTTCTGTACCAAGATAGTGTCCATCACCGTGGGTGGGTAAAAACCAGAAAAGATTCAGACTCATGATTTTGTTCCTTCTTTGCCAGCGGGTTGCCAGATGCGTTCACGAATATCCACCTGCTTAGGAACCAGGTGATTTTGATAGAAGAGGTCAGCGGTTTGCTGCTGAAGTGCGGCGACGTGCGCGTCTACGGGCGTAATGGTGGTTGGTGGACGGTGGCTGAGATAGCTCGCGATCACCGGTTCAGGTAAGCTCATGGTTTTTGCCAGCAGGGCAATACTCTCCTGACGCTGGCTCTGGGTCAGCGCATCGGCCTGGGTAAAGGTATCAAGGACGCCCTGAATAAATGCGCCGTTCTTTTCCGCATACGGTCTTGCGGCAAGGTAGAACGAACCTGTCTGCTTCAGCGTGGTGCCGTCTTTCAGCACGCGAACGCCGCCCTGCAGCAGTGCGGCGGAGTAGTACGGATCCCAGATGGCCCAGGCATCAACGTTCTTCTGCTGGAATGCGGCGCGCGCGTCGGCAGGCGTCAGGTAGACGGGCTGAATGTCGGTGAACTTGAGCCCGGCTTCCTGCAGGGCGCGCAGCAGCAGGTTGTGCGAGCTGGAACCTTTCTGGAACGCGACTTTATGACCTTTAAGATCGGCGACGCTTTTAATGTCGCTATTTTCAGGGACCAGAATCACTTCAGCCTTCGGTTTGGGCGGCTCAACGCCAACGTAGACGAGGTCCGCTCCGGCGGCCTGGGCGAATATCGGCGGGATATCGCCCGTACTGCCGATATCGATACTGCCAACGTTCAGGGCCTCCAGCATTTGAGGGCCAGCAGGAAACTCAACCCAGGAGAATTTGGTGTCCGGGAAGCGTTTTTCCAGAAGCTGGTGGCTTTTCGCCAGCACCATGCTCACGCTGCCTTTCTGATAGCCAATGCGTAAACTTTCAGGCGCCGTATCGGCGGCGTGGGCCAGCGATGAAAGCGCCATCAAACCTGCCAGGCCGATGCGGGTTAACGTTTTAAACATGGGCGACTCCTTGAGGCTGGCTAAACGCCGGAGCCTGGATATCCCTGCGGTGCAGGGCATGCCAGAAGGTTTCCAGGGCGTTATCGAGGCGGGTTTGCAGATTTGGCGTAAAGTGAGGTTTGTGCTGATAGTCAATGACCTGGGAGTCATCTGCGAAAACGCCGTGGAGTATCTCCTGTGCTTTCAGCGCGTTCAGGACCGGCTTCAGTGCATAATCCACCGCCAGTAAATGGGCCACCGTGCCGCCTGTGGCAAGGGGCAGCACCACTTTGCCATCCAGAGCACGCTCGGGAAGCAGGTCAAGCAGGGTTTTCAGGGCACCGGAAAAAGAGGCTTTATAAATAGGCGTTGCCACGATTAAGCCGTCAGCGCCTTTAAGCTGCTCAATGAGGGTTTTGAGAGCAGGGCTGTCAAAACGGGCATAGAGCAGATCTTCAGGTTCGAAGTTATGCAGGTTCCAGTGGCACACTTCCACATCCAGGGCATTGAGCTTTTCACGGGCATATTCCAGCAGGGCGCTGGAACGCGAAGGGAATCGTGGACTTCCGGCCAGAGTAATGACGCGCATACTTCCTCCTTATAACCAATTGTTTGCTTTTATCTAACATTCATAACAATTTTCAGGAGTGTGACACCGCGCGGTTATTCCACTAAATGATTTATCTGCAATTAAAATGCGAAAAAGAGCATAAGAAGTATCCCGCCAGGTAAACGATTGCGTTTTACGCTGCTTTTTTTGCCGCAGGTCAATTCCCTTTCGCGCCGGGATCGCCCATAATCCCCTCCCGGTTTGCACACCGGGAATCCAGGAGAGTTCATGTACTACCCCTTCGTTCGTAAAGCCCTTTTCCAGCTCGACCCTGAGCGCGCTCATGAATTTACATTCCAGCAATTACGTCGTATTACCGGAACGCCGCTGGCCGCGCTGGTGCGTCAGAATGTGCCGGAAAAACCTGTGCAGTGCATGGGTCTGACCTTTAAAAACCCGCTGGGTCTGGCGGCCGGTCTGGACAAAAATGGCGAGTGCATTGACGCCCTGGGCGCGATGGGCTTTGGCTCCATCGAAATCGGTACCGTTACCCCGCGCCCGCAGCCGGGAAATGACAAGCCGCGACTGTTCCGCCTGGTCGAAGCCGAAGGGCTGATCAACCGGATGGGCTTCAACAACCACGGTGTTGATCATCTTGTTGAGAACGTCAAAAAAGCACATTTCGATGGGATATTAGGCATCAATATTGGCAAAAATAAAGATACGCCGGTAGAGCAGGGAAAAGATGACTATCTGATTTGTATGGAAAAAGTCTACGCCTATGCCGGTTATATTGCGGTGAATATTTCCTCACCCAATACCCCAGGTCTGCGCTCCTTACAATATGGCGAAGCGCTGGACGATCTTCTGAGCGCCATTAAAAATAAACAAAATGCGCTGCAGGCGATCCACCATAAATATGTTCCGGTAGCGGTTAAGATCGCGCCGGATCTTTCCGCTGAAGAATTGATCCAGGTTGCCGACAGTTTAGTTCGCCATAATATTGATGGCGTGATTGCAACCAATACCACGCTCGATCGCTCCCTCGTTCAGGGAATGAAAAACTGTGACGAAGCGGGTGGGTTAAGCGGTCGTCCGGTACAATTAAAAAGCACCGAAATTATTCGCGCGCTGTCTGCGGAATTAAAAGGGCGTCTGCCGATTATTGGCGTTGGCGGCATTGACTCCGTGATTGCTGCACGCGAGAAGATGGCGGCGGGTGCGTCACTGGTACAAATCTATTCCGGCTTTATTTTTAAAGGGCCGCAGCTGATTAAAGAAATCGTTACTCATATCTAATCTTTTCTCCTAATCAGACAACCAGGGCTTTATTTCCGGCCCTGGTTGTTTTATATTCCGTCACTGTTGCTTATTTAGACATTATAGTCTTTTATTAATGGTGTTATAAACGAAGCGGCGAACAGGACATTTTTAGTACAGGACGTTTCGGGGACGGGAGAGAAACATGCGAATTAAACCTGACGATAACTGGCGCTGGTATTTTTGCGAAGAGCATGATCGAATGATGCTCGATTTAGCCAATGGCATGTTGTTTCGCTCTCGTTTTGCTCGCCGAATGTTGACCCCGGACGCGTTTTCCCCGTCAGGCTTTTGCGTTGATGACGCTGCGCTTTATTTTTCCTTTGAGGAAAAATGCCGCGATCTGGTTCTCTCTAAAGAGCAGCGTGCCGAACTGGTATTAAATGCCCTGGTGGCTATCCGTTTCCTGAAACCGCAAATGCCCAAAAGCTGGCATTTCCTTGCGCACGGGCTGAGCTGGACCCCGGCAACGGGCGATGCGGCCAGCGTCAATCTGAGCGATACGGCAGAAGAGGTGAGTCTGCTGGTGGTAGAGCCTGGCGAAAATGCTGCGCTCTGTTTGCTGGCGCAACCCGGCGTGACGATTGCCGGGCGGACGATGCAGCTTGGAGATGCCATTAAGGTGATGAACGACAGGCTGAAGCCCCAGCTTCGCGTGGATGCCTTTAGCCTGGAACAGGCCGTTTAAGCCTCCAGCTGTACCGATGTTTTTGGAATACAGCTGCAGCACAGAATCGTCCCGTCTTCTGCAATCGCTGATTTTTTCAGCGCACTGACCTCGCCCTCTACCAGCTTGATTCGACAGCAGCCACAGATCCCCGCGCGACAGGAATAGGGTATGCGGATCCCCGCTTGTTCCAGTTGCTCAAGTAACACCTGCTGGTTATTCCCCCGAATGACGTTACCCTGCCAGTGAATATCGACCGCCGAGCTGACCGGCGTCTCAACGTCGACGAACTCTTCCTCCTGGCCTGATCCGTACACTCTTGCAGGCCCTCGGGCAAGGATTTCAACCTCATCACCGACGCGGATCGCGCCGCTGGAGCGCGGGATCAGGTTCTGACCGAAGTCGACGTCGCCGTTGTCCTGTGCGGTACGAAATGACTGCAGCGTTTTCAGCGGCTCGCCGGAAGGGTGCTTGAGGCCTTTCTCCGGGCTTACGGTGGTAAAGATACAGCGGCTGCAAGGCTTCACCACGTCGAAAATGACGCTGCCGATGCGGATGACTTTCCAGGTGTCTTCGTCCCAGGCGTCGGCACCCGTCACCACCAGGTTCGGACGGAACTGTTCCATCTGCACGCTGGCTTTGCAGCGGCCTTGTAAATCACGCAGAGAGGCTTCGTTAGTCAGCAGGAAGGGGAAGCCATCGGCAAACGAGAGCGGAACCGCGTCATGGCGCTTAACACGACGCGTCGGTTCAGGCCCAACCCATCGCAGCTGCACGTCGCGGGAGAAGAAGCCGCTGAGCCAGCGGTTAATCTCCTCCGGGGCGATGCGCGCGGTAAAATGATTGCCCCACACTTCCGTTGGCGCATCGACAGGCGCAAAATCAGCAAAGCGGATCACCGCGCTGGAACCGTCCGGTGCGGTCAGGTGCAAACCGTCATGAAGCGGGGAAGGGGTAAAGCGAACCATCTGCGGGAACTGGCGTGCGGTAATGAACGTACCGTCCGGCTCGGTGACCATAAAAATACGATCGAAGGCAAATCCGCTCATGTCGGCCAGGGCGTGAGAGACGCCGATACCGCGCATGGATTTCACCGGATGAATAAAAAGCCTGGATAACGTCTCCACTGCACAGTCCCTCGAATGAAAATAAGCCTTCAACTTTATGACATACACGCCATATTAGCTATAATGCGCGACAATTTTCTAAGAGTAAAAGTGACGATATGAATTCTCTGTTTGCCAGTACGGCCCGTGGGCTGGAAGAGCTGTTAAAAACTGAACTGGAAGCCCTGGGCGCGCAAGAGTGCCAGGTAGTTCAGGGTGGTGTCCATTTTGAGGGCGACACGCGGCTTATTTACCAGAGCCTGATGTGGAGCCGTCTGGCGTCGCGCATCATGCTGCCGATGAAGGAGTGCAAGGTCTATAGCGACCTGGACCTCTATACCGGCGTACAGATGATCGACTGGACAGAGATCTTCACGCCAAATGCCACCTTTGCGGTGCATTTCAACGGCGTGAACGACGAGATCCGCAACAGCCAGTACGGTGCCCTGCGCGTCAAAGACGCCATTGTGGACTGCTTCACGCGTAAAAATAAGGAACGTCCAAACGTCGATCGCGAAAATCCGGATCTGCGTATTAACGTCTGGCTGAACGGCGACACGGCGAGTATCTCTCTCGATCTGAGCGGTGCGGGTTTGCACCTGCGCGGCTACCGCGATCGCACCGGTATGGCGCCAATCAAAGAAACCCTGGCCGCCGCCATCGTAATGCGCTCCGGCTGGCAGCCGGGCACGCCGCTGCTCGACCCGATGTGTGGTTCTGGTACGCTTCTGATAGAAGCAGCTATGCTGGCAACTGACCGCGCGCCGGGGCTGCATCGCGGTCACTGGGGCTTCAAAGGCTGGGCGCAGCACGATGAAGCACTCTGGAAAGAGGTCAAAGACGATGCGCAGACTCGCGCGCGTAAAGGCCTGGCGGAGTACACCTCCCACTTCTACGGCTCAGATAGCGACCCTCGCGTCATTGAACGCGCGCGCAGCAACGCCCGCCGTGCGGGTATCGGCGAGCTGGTCACCTTCGAGGTGAAAGACGTGGCGAACCTGACCAACCCGCTGCCAAAAGGCCCGTACGGTACCGTTATCAGCAACCCGCCATACGGCGAGCGTCTGGACAGCGAGCCTGCGCTGATTGCTCTGCACAGCCTGCTGGGACGCAACATGAAAGACTATTTCGGCGGGTGGAATCTTTCTCTGTTTAGCGCCTCACCGGAACTGTTGAGCTGCCTGCAGCTGCGTGCCGATCGCCAGTTTAAGGCGAAAAACGGCCCGCTGGACTGCGTGCAGAAAAACTACCATCTGGCGGAGAAAGCGGCGGACAGTAAGCCATCGGGCGTGGCGGAAGATTACGCCAACCGTCTTCGCAAGAATCTCAAGAAATATGAAAAATGGGCGAAGCAGGAAGGAATTGAATGCTATCGCCTGTACGATGCTGACCTGCCGGAGTACAACGTGGCGGTTGACCGCTATGCGGACTGGGTGGTGATTCAGGAATATGCCCCGCCGAAAACCATTGATGCGCAAAAAGCGCGTCAGCGCATGCTGGACGTCATTGCGGCGACCATCGCCGTGCTGGGTATCGCGCCAAACAAGCTGGTATTGAAAACCCGCGAGCGTCAGAAAGGGAAAAACCAGTATCAGAAGATGGGCGAGAAGGGTGACTTTATCGAAGTGGGCGAATACAACGCCCGCCTGTGGGTTAACCTGACTGACTACCTTGATACCGGCCTGTTCCTCGATCACCGTATTGCTCGCCGCATGCTCGGCCAGATGAGCAAGGGCAAAGATTTCCTCAACCTGTTTTCCTATACCGGTAGCGCCAGCGTGCATGCGGGTCTGGGCGGCGCGCGGAGCACCACCACGGTGGATATGTCCCGCACCTATCTGGAATGGGCGGAGCGCAACCTGCGCCTTAACGGCTTAACCGGGCGTCAGCATCGTCTGATGCAGGCCGACGTGCTGGGCTGGCTGCGTGATACCGACGAGCAGTTCGACCTGATCTTTATCGATCCGCCGACCTTCTCCAACTCCAAGCGCATGGAAGATAGCTTTGATGTGCAGCGCGATCACCTGCGCCTGATGACCGACCTGAAGCGCCTGCTGCGTAAAGGCGGCACCATTATGTTCTCGAACAACAAACGCGGTTTCCGTATGGATCATGACGGCTTAGCCGCCCTGGGACTGAAAGCACAAGAAATCAGCCAAAAAACGCTGTCTCAGGACTTTGCCCGTAACCGTCAAATTCATAACTGCTGGTTGATTACCGCGGTCTGAAAGGA
Organism: Enterobacter sp. FW301-JW81; assembly: GCF_058788735.1. Classification (NCBI taxonomy): domain Bacteria; kingdom Pseudomonadati; phylum Pseudomonadota; class Gammaproteobacteria; order Enterobacterales; family Enterobacteriaceae; genus Enterobacter; species Enterobacter sp. FW301-JW81. The sequence continues at coordinate 261,202 of NZ_JBYTBA010000001.1, forward strand.
AAAATAAATGTCTTTAATTAGTATGCACGGCGCGTGGCTCTCTTTCAGCGACTCACCGCTTCTCGATAATGCAGAGCTGCACATCGAAGATAACGAGCGCGTTTGTCTGGTAGGCCGTAATGGCGCGGGTAAATCGACGCTGATGAAGATCCTCAACCGCGAACAGGGCCTGGATGACGGGCGTATTGTTTACGAGCAGGATCTGATTGTCTCCCGTTTGCAGCAGGATCCACCGCGTCACGTGACCGGTAGCGTTTACGATTTCGTGGCGGAAGGCATCTCTGAGCAGGCCGAATACCTGAAGCGCTATCACGAGATTTCGCATCTGGTGATGACCGACCCGAGCGACAAGAACCTCAACGAACTGGCGAAAGTGCAGGAGATGCTCGATCACCACGGTCTGTGGCAGCTTGAAAACCGCATTAATGAAGTGCTGGCGCAGCTCGGTCTGGAACCGGATATGGAACTGTCCGCGCTCTCCGGCGGCTGGCTGCGTAAAGCGGCCCTGGGCCGCGCGCTGGTCAGCGGGCCGAAAGTGCTGCTGCTGGACGAACCGACGAACCACCTGGATATTGAAGCGATTGACTGGCTGGAAGGGTTCCTGAAAACCTTCAGCGGCACCATCATCTTTATCTCTCACGACCGTTCGTTTATTCGCAATATGGCGACGCGTATTGTCGATCTCGACCGCGGTAAGCTGGTCACCTATCCTGGCGATTACGATACGTATCTGCTGGAGAAAGAAGAAAACCTGCGCGTGGAAGAGCTGCAGAATGCGGAATTCGACCGCAAGCTGGCGCAGGAAGAGGTCTGGATCCGCCAGGGCATCAAAGCCCGTCGCACCCGTAATGAAGGACGCGTGCGTGCCCTGAAGGCAATGCGCCGCGAGCGTAGCGAACGCCGCGAAGTGATGGGCAGCGCCAAAATGCAGGTGGAAGAAGCCTCCCGCTCCGGCAAGATTGTCTTTGAAATGGAAAACGTTAACTATCAGGTTGACGGTAAAGTGCTGGTGAAAGACTTCTCGGCACAGGTTCAGCGCGGAGACAAAATCGCCCTGATAGGCCCGAACGGCTGCGGTAAAACCACGCTGTTGAAACTGATGCTCGGCCAGCTTCAGGCCGACAGCGGGCGCATTCACTGCGGCACAAAACTCGAAGTGGCCTACTTCGATCAGCACCGCGCGGAGCTGGACCCGGACAGAACGGTGATGGATAACCTCGCCGAAGGTAAGCAGGAGGTGATGGTAAACGGTAAGCCTCGCCATGTGCTGGGCTACCTGCAGGACTTCCTGTTCCATCCGAAACGCGCAATGACGCCGGTGCGCGCGCTGTCAGGCGGTGAGCGAAATCGTCTTCTTCTGGCGCGTCTGTTCCTGAAGCCTAGCAACCTGCTGATCCTCGATGAACCAACGAACGACCTGGATGTCGAAACGCTGGAACTGCTGGAAGAGCTGATTGACGGTTATCAGGGGACCGTGATGCTGGTCAGCCACGATCGTCAGTTCGTTGATAATACCGTGACCGAGTGCTGGATCTTCGAAGGTGAGGGCAGAATTGGACAATACGTGGGCGGTTATCACGATGCAAAAGGGCAGCAGTCGCAGTCTCTGGCGCAGAAACAGTCAAAGTCCAAAACAAGTTCCGAACCTGCTGTAGCAAAAGCAGAAACTGTCAAGAAAACATCGGCTAAACTAAGCTATAACCTGCAGCGCGAACTGGAGGGGCTACCGCAGCGTCTTGAAGAGCTGGAGGCGGCGCTTGAGGATCTGCAAAAACAGGTTGCCGATGCGTCATTCTTTACCCAATCGCATGACTATACTCAAAAAGTACTGGCTGATATGTCCGCGGCTGAAAAAGCCCTGGAGGAAGCCTTTGAGCGCTGGGAGTACCTTGAGTCTCTGAAAAACGGCGCATAAGCAGGGATAAAATATGTGTGACCAGCACCATGCCGACAGGCATATATTATGCTCGCAATGCGATATGCTCGTGGCGTTGCCAGAGCTTGGTCACGGACATAAAGCCCTGTGCCCACGTTGCGGCGCAACGTTGACAACCGAGTGGGACGCGCCGCGACAGCGTCCCACTGCTTACGCTCTGGCTGCATTATTCATGCTGCTGCTCTCCAATCTCTTCCCGTTCATCTATATGAAGGTGGGCGGAATGACCAGCCAGGTCGATTTGCTCGAAATCCCGGGCGTGATGTTCTCTGAAGATTACGCCAGCCTCGGCACCTTTTTTCTGCTCTTCGTCCAGATAGTCCCGGCTTTTTGCCTGGTCGTTATCCTGATGCTGGTGAACCGCGTCAGGATGCCGTCGTCACTGAAAATCAAACTCGCGCGTATCCTTTTTCAGCTCAAAAGCTGGGGGATGGCCGAGATCTTCCTGGCGGGTATTCTGGTCAGCTTCGTGAAGCTGATGGCGTACGGTGACGTGGGGATCGGCAGTAGCTTTATTCCCTGGTGTTTGTACTGCGTCCTCCAGCTGCGTGCATTCCAGTGCGTGGACCGGCGCTGGTTGTGGGACGATATCGCCCCGGCTCCCACGCTTTCGCAAACGGTGAAAGTCGGCGTACCGGGTATTCGTCAGGGACTGCGTTCCTGCTCGTGCTGTACCGCCGTGCTGCCTGCCGATCTCGACGTTTGTCCGCGCTGCGAAACCAAAGGTCACGTGCGCCGTAAAAATAGTCTGCAGTGGACGATGGCGCTGCTGGTCACGTCCATCATGCTGTATTTGCCGGCCAATATTTTGCCGATCATGATTACCGATCTGCTCGGCGACAAAATGCCCTCGACGATCCTCGCCGGGGTGATACTGCTGTGGGGCGAGGGATCCTATCCGGTCGCCGGCGTGATTTTCATCGCCAGTATTATGGTGCCAACCTTAAAAATGATCGCGATCGCCTGGCTCTGTTGGGATGCGAAAGGCCACGGAAAACGCGACAGCGAACGCATGCACCTGATTTATGAAGTTGTCGAGTTTGTCGGACGCTGGTCAATGATTGACGTGTTTGTTATTGCCGTCCTCTCTGCCCTGGTGCGGATGGGCGGTTTAATGAGTATTTATCCCGCGATGGGGGCTTTAATGTTTGCGCTGGTCGTGATTATGACCATGTTTGCGGCCATGACCTTCGACCCTCGTTTATCGTGGGATCGAGAGCCTGAATCAAGCCATGAGGAAGAGTAAGAGCATGGAAAATAAGAGTGGAGAGGCGAAAGTGCAGAAGGTCAAGAACTGGTCACCGGTGTGGATTTTCCCCATCGTGACGGCGCTGATTGGTGCATGGATCCTGTTTTATCACTACAGCCATCAGGGACCGGAAGTCACGCTTATCACCACCAATGCCGAGGGGATTGAGGGCGGTAAAACGACCATCAAAAGCCGTAGCGTGGATGTGGGCGTGGTCGAAAGCGCAACCCTGACCGACGATTTAACCCATGTGGAGATTAAGGCGCGCCTTAATGCCGGCATGGAAAAACTGCTGCATGGTGATTCCGTTTTCTGGGTCGTTAAACCGCAGGTAGGGCGTGAAGGGATTAGCGGCTTAGGGACTCTGCTGTCGGGCGCTTATATTGAGCTGCAGCCTGGCGCTAAGGGTAACCAGCCAGCCAAATACCAGCTTCTGGATTCACCACCGCTCGCACCGCCTGACGCTAAGGGTATCCGCGTGATCCTCGACAGCAAAAAAGCGGGTCAGCTCACGGCGGGCGACCCGGTACTGTTCCGCGGCTACCGCGTCGGGTCGGTTGAGAAAAGCACGTTCGATCCGCAGAAACGTGCGATTAGCTATCAGCTCTTCATTAATGCGCCAAACGATCGCCTGGTGACCAGCAACGTCCGGTTCTGGAAAGACAGCGGTATTGCGGTGGATCTGACCTCGGCAGGCATGCGAGTTGAAATGGGCTCGCTGACCACGCTGTTTGGCGGCGGCGTGAGCTTTGACGTGCCGGAAGGACTGGATCTGGGGCAGCCGGTTGCTGAGAACACCGCTTTCCGCTTGTTTGACGATCAGCGAAGCATTCAGGATGCGCTCTATACCGATCACGTTGATTTCCTGATGTTCTTTAAAGACTCCGTTCGCGGCCTGCAGCCGGGGGCGCCCGTTGAGTTCCGTGGCATTCGTCTCGGTACGGTTGGACAAGTTCCATTCTTCGTTCCGGGGCTTCAGCAGGTGCTGGATGATGATTACCGCATTCCGGTACTGATTCGTATTGAGCCGGAGCGTCTGCTTAATCAGATTGGCGAAAATCAGGATATTGCCGCCCATATCACCCAACTGATGGAACGCGGTCTGCGCGGGTCGCTGAAAACCGGCAACCTGGTGACCGGTGCGCTGTATGTGGATATGGACTTCTATCCAAAAGCGCCGCCGATTACTGGTATCCGTGAATTTGGTGGTTACAAAATCATCCCAACGGTGAGCAGTGGTCTGGCCCAGATCCAGCAGCGTCTGATGGAAACGCTGGATAAGATTAACAATCTGCCACTGAATCCGATGATTGAAGCGGCGACGAACTCGCTGAGCGAAAGCCAGGCAACGATGCGCCGTCTGCAAACCACGCTGGATAACATCAACAAGATCACGGCGAGCCAGAGTATGCAGCAGCTGCCGCAGGACATGCAGAAAACGCTGCGTGAACTGAACCGCAGTATGCAGGGCTTCCAGCCAGGCTCAGCGGCATACAACAAGATGGTGGCGGATATGCAGCGTCTCGATCAGGTCTTGCGTGAACTGCAGCCAGTTCTGAAAACGCTCAACGAGAAGAGCAACGCGCTGGTGTTCGAAGCGAAAGATAAAAAGGATCCTGAGCCGAAGAGGGCAAAAGAATGAATAAATGGCTATTGATGGCTGGCGCTCTGCTGTTAACGGCGTGCAGTTCAGGTGTAGATAACAAAAGCTACTATCAGCTGCCCGTGGCTACCCAGAGCGGGGGGCAAAGCACGGCCAGCCAGGGAAACCGTCAGCTGTGGGTTGAACAGGTTGCCGTGCCGGATTATCTGGCGGGAAACGGTGTGGTCTATCAGACCAGCGACGTTAAGTACGTGATTGCGACGAACAATCTGTGGGCCAGCCCGCTGGATCAGCAGCTGCGCAACACGCTGGTGGCCAATCTGGGCAGCCAGCTTCCGGGATGGGTTGTCGCTTCGCAGCCGCTGGGCAACGATCAGGATACGCTGAACGTCACGGTAACGGGCTTCCACGGTCGCTATGACGGTGCGGTGGTGATCAGCGGGGAGTGGTTGCTGAATCATCAGGGACAGCTGATTAAGCGTCCTTTCCATCTGGAGCTCAAACAGCAGAAAGATGGCTATGACGAAATGGTGAAAGTGCTGGCTCAGGGTTGGGCACAGGAGTCGGCCAGTATCGCAAGGGAAATTTCCCGGCTGCCATAAGTAAAATTCATCATCAAAAACCGCAATTCGCCTGTCGCTGATTGCGGTTTTTTTTTTCGTTTTCACTTCAGGTTGTTACTTGTGCTGCGTCACAATTTTTGTACAAATGATCTTCCAGGTAGCTCACAAATATGACACCCGTATGAATTTTGAACATTGACGCTGCGACTAATTCGGGGTATTCGTTATCTGTGCCTGTGCATTTAGTGCAGACACTGTTTTCTTTCCACCAGACAAAAGAATGAGGGAAACGAGGCATGAAGAGACAGAAACGAGATCGCCTGGAACGGGCTCATCAACGTGGTTATCAGGCCGGCATCGCTGGACGTTCTAAAGAAATGTGTCCTTATCAGACGATAAATCAAAGGTCACAATGGCTTGGAGGCTGGCGAGAAGCCATCGGCGACAGGGCACTCATAGCCTGATAACGTCTCTTTAAAAAAAGAAACCTCCGCAATGCGGAGGTTTCGCCTTTCCGGGGTCCCGAAAAGCAATATCAGAACGCGGAAGTGTCCTGGAACAGGCCCACTTTCAGGTCGCTCGCGCTATAGATCAGACGACCGTCTACCAGCACTTCGCCATCCGCCAGGCCCATAATCAGACGGCGGTTAACGATGCGCTTGAAGTGAATACGATAGGTCACTTTCTTCGCAGTAGGCAGAACCTGGCCGGTGAATTTCACTTCGCCCACGCCCAGCGCGCGGCCTTTACCTTCACCACCCAGCCAGCCCAGATAGAAGCCAACCAGCTGCCACATTGCATCGAGGCCCAGACAGCCAGGCATTACCGGATCGCCAATGAAGTGGCAACCGAAGAACCACAGGTCCGGATTAATATCGAGTTCTGCTTCTACGTAACCCTTATCGAAGTTGCCGCCGGTTTCGGTCATTTTCACGACACGGTCCATCATCAGCATGTTCGGGGCCGGTAACTGCGGGCCATTAGCGCCAAACAGTTCACCGCGACCAGAGGCAAGAAGATCTTCTTTTGTATAGGATTCGCGTTTATCTACCATGTTCTCAATAAGCCTTATTTTAGTGAAGGACGCAGGATAGCTAACACGTGTACGCTGAACAAGTCCGATCAGTTCGAACTGAACCAGCCCAACCAGCGTAACGGCCATGGATAACGATGACGAGCATCCTGCTGCGTCGCCTGAGCAATTCGCTCCTGGATAGTCTGCATCAGGGTGGTCTGCCCTTCGCCATCCCATACCAGGTTTGTCAGTAAGGGTAGTGCATCCTCAATTCCTTCGATGGCCCAGATAGCGAATTGCTCCTGTTCAACGGCATCCAGAATATCCTGGCTGAGGCTTAAATGGCGTGCGTTGGGAGCAGGAATGATCACACCCTGCTTGCCGTTTAAACCGCGCTGCTGACAGATGGAGAAGAAACCTTCAATTTTTTCGTTGAGGCCACCTACCGGCTGAGCACGACCGAATTGATCCACCGAACCGGTGATGGCGATGTTCTGATTGATCGGCACTTCCGCCAGGGCGCTGATTAAGGCGCACAGCTCTGCCATAGAGGCGCTATCGCCATCCACTTCGCTGTAGGACTGCTCAAACGTCAGCGAGGCGGAGAAGGGGATCTGTTGCTCGAGCTGCAGCTCTGACATCAAAAACGCCTGCATGATCATCATGCCTTTCGCATGAATGTTTCCGCCCAGCTCGGCTTTCCGTTCGATATCGGTGAATTCACCATCGCCAATATGCACAACACAGCTGATACGGGAAGGCTCACCAAACGCGCGCGGATGGCCAGGAAATTCAATCACCGACAGGGCGTTGATCTGCCCAACGCGTTCGCCTTCGGTTTCTACCAGAATCTGTTCCAGCAGAATTTCATCCTGCATACGGTCAGCAAGATAGCCTTCTCGCCACTCTCGCTGAGCCAGCATCTGGGTGAGCTGTTCTCCGCTGAAAGCACCGTTACCGCTGATAACACCCACTTCACGCAGCTGTTTGCCAATCCAGAGCGGGCAGAGTGGCAGCGTTTCCTGGTCACCGGTATAGCGCACCGCTTCGCGAATCAAGCCCGGCCACGCGTCAGCCGCTGGCGTTGGCAATGCAAAACGTTCAGCAACGGCCATCACCCACTGGCACCACTGCGCCATATCGTCGGCATCGGCAATCTGGATGTTGTCTTCGTATTCGCTATACACCGCCTGCTCAGCCAGCTCTGGCTCCATTTCCTGGAAGTCCGCCAGAGATTCGCGGTCGCCCGTCAGCACGACGGTCAGCGACATCGGCATAGACGGAACAGAGACAGGCAGAGGACGTGACTCATCGTAGCCGACCCAGTCGAAGCGCTGCTGGTGCACGATGGTTTTCAGACGCATCCACAGCAGCGGCTGCGAGAGCAGGGTGCGCAATGAAATGATGAGGACACCGCCATTTGCGCGATGTACCAGCCCCGGCTGCAGCGACAGTTCGCCGTTAAACTGGCGCAGGCAACCAAAGAGTTGTTCAGCCTCGACCCAGTTAGCGGTAATCACCTCGCCCTTAGCGGCAAAACGGCCATCAGCCTGAGCGGATGGTTCGAAAGTGACATCATGTCCCGCGATACGATATTGGCCGCCAAAGACTGCGTTCGATTCCGGCTGCAGCTGGCGCACGGCATCCCCAAGCAGCGTCAGGTATTCCGCTTCTTCCGGGGCTTTGAGCAGCATGAAGGGCGCTGTTGCCCACGGGCTTAACACCTGCTCCAGCGCATAGTGCAAACGTGGCTGCGTATCGCTAAGGATGAATTCGTTTTCTTTTGCGAGATCTGGCTGTGCAAACAGTTCCTGATAACTTTCGGTATCCGGAACAAGGTCACGCCATGCAAGTTTCGTAATGGTCAAAGTTGATGTTTTTTAGTCAGATGTAAAAGCGTGGAGTATACCGTAAGCGGGGGGCTCTACCCAAGCAGGATTGGGGATTTCGAGAGGGGGATTGGCTGCATTCACTCACAGGATATGATTTCTTTTCAGCAGATTGCTAAAAAACTGATATTCTGAACAGAGTTACGTGGTAACACTGAGATCGCAATGAAATATCAACAACTGGAAAATCTCGAAAGCGGCTGGAAATGGAAGTACCTGGTCAAAAAGCACCGTGAAGGGGAGCTGATCACCTGCTACATCGAAGCCAGCGCTGCGCAAGAGGCCGTGGATATTTTGCTGACCCTCGAAAATGAACCGGTACAGGTTAACGGCTGGATTGAAAAACACATTAATCCTGCGCTGTTAAACCGGATGAAGCAAACTATCCGCGCGCGACGCAAACGGCATTTTAACGCTGAGCATCAGCACACGCGCAAAAAATCAATCGATCTGGAGTTCGTTGTCTGGCAACGCCTGGCGGGACTGGCGCAACGCCGTGGCAAAACGCTGTCCGAAACTATCGTGCAGTTGATTGAGGACGCCGAACATAAAGAGAAGTACGCCAACCAGATGTCGACACTGAAGAACGATCTTCAGGCTCTGTTGGGTAAAAAGTAGATTTTTATTTTCTTCAGACAATAAAAAACCCCGCATTGCGGGGTTTTTTTATAAGACGATAACTTATGCCGCTGGCTGAGTTACAACGTCTTTGATGCCTTTAACTTCGATCTCTACGCGACGATCTGGAGCCAGGCAGTCGATCAGTGCAGCGCGAGCTTTCACGTTGTCACAGGTGTTGCCAGTAACTGGGTTAGATTCGCCCATACCACGTGGGGAGATCTTGTTAGCTGGGATACCTTTAGAGATCAGGTAATCAACAACAGACTGAGCACGTTTCTCAGACAGTTTCTGGTTGTAAGCGTCAGAACCGATACGGTCGGTGAAGCCCAGAACCACTACAGAACCGTCTTTAGGATCCAGGTTGCTCAGCTGGGTGTACAGCTGATCCAGTGCCTGCTGGCCTTCTGGTTTCAGAGTAGCTTTGTTGAAGTTGAACAGAACGTCAGACTTCAGAGTGAAGTGCTTGGTCTGTACTTCTGGAGCTGGAGCCGGCGCTGGAGCAACAACTGGTGCTGCATCTTCCTGCTGGCCGAAACGGTAGGAAACACCTACGCTCAGCATGCCGTTGTCTGGACGAACACCAACGGTGTTGCCGTCGCCGATGTTGTTAACCCACTGGTATTCCAGACGGGTAGCGATGTCACGGGTCATAGCCCACTCAACGCCACCAGCGAATACTGGGGAAACACCGGTGTCATGGTCGTCGCCAGCGATGCTGTTGCTGGAGTCAGCGCGCCATACCATGCCGCCCAGACGGGTGTACACGTCCAGATCGTCAGTTACTGGGTAACCCAGTTTAGCGGTCAGCTGAACGCCCTGTGCTTTAAAAGCGCCGTTTACGGTGTCGCCTTTGTATGGCATACGACCTAACCAGTCGTAACCCATTTCAAAACCAACATACGGGTTAACCTGATAGCCACCGAACGCACCTGCACCAAGCTGGCTCTCGTGAGTAGGGCCATCATTGTTCAGGCTGCTGTTGTACCAGCCGGTGTCGTGGAACTGAGACCAGCCCAGTTTACCACCTGCATACCAGGTATTATCTTTCGGAGCGGCCTGCGCTACGGTAGCGAAGCCAGCCAGTGCCACTGCAATCGCGATAGCTGTCTTTTTCATTTTTTGCGCCTCGTTATCATCCAAAATTCGCCATGAAAGTCTCAAGAGAGAATCACGGTTAAATCCTTCACCGGGGGGCGTGGTCAAATATAAATCTACCGATATCTTCGGCTTAGGCCGAGCACCCCTGGCGATGTAAAGTCTACAACGTAGCTGAAAACTTACAAGTGTGAAGTCCGTCAGGCATATGAAAAAAAAAGTTCCGTATACCTATTATTTAACATTTCGTGAACGAATTTTGTGCAATAAAATTAAGGAGAACCGCACCAGACAAGCCTTGCCGCAATTTTAAGGCCGGGAACTAAAACCGCATCCTGAGGTCAAAAAAAATTCCAGGAAAAATCTTAATTTCACTCAATGATACAAATTTGAGTGAATTTTTAGCCCAGAAAGTTGTCCTCTGCCGTAAGAATTCGATCGAACCGGACGCATAATAAACCCGATCGCACTCCCTTCTTCGGCCGCTTCAGTCAGACGGAAATGTTCCTCTTCCGTCAGTTCTTCTGATAACCATCCAATCACCACGCTGTAATTTCCGGTGCGTAAAGCGCGGATCATCGACTCAACGGTGTCGCAAGGCGAGAGTTGATTAATTTGCATGACCTTCGTCAGCGGCAGGCCGGCGGACTGAACCCACTCACGGCTCAGCTTTTGCTGAGGCGTGAGCCAAAGCTGCCAGCGCGATTGCTGACCGAGCTGTTGTAATAACGGCAACAGCAGAAGTTGCGTCAACAGGGGCTGGTCTTCACGATAAACCACTTCACTGATAAGCCCTGTGGAAACACGCTCGACGGAATTCTGCGCGACATTGCCTGCGGCAGAAGAGAGAGAGATTGCGCGATTTGCATAGCCTGAAGTGTGCATATTCATTCCAGCCCTGTAGTTACTGTATGGATATACAGTAACCCCTGTATGCATAAAGATCAACCTCATTTTCGGAAAGCGACTCGCAAAATTCATTCAATCTTGATGCCCGTCGAAAAATCATCTTGCTCAACGGCGATAAGTTGCCTATTTTCCTGCTAACGGATCCGCTAGTAAGAAATTTCGTTGTTAGTGAATGATTTTAAAAGGAAATATCATGAAAAAGATATCTTATGAACGGATTTATAAATCACAAGAATACCTCTCTCCGCTGGGCGAAATTCATCATCGGGCGCTGTTTGGCGGCTACACCCTGGCGGTGGATGATGCAGTTTTTGCCATGGTGTCAGATGGCGAGCTTTATCTTCGCGCCTGCGAGGAGAGTGCGAAGTACTGTGTAAAAAGTGCTGCCTCTTTTTTGACGCTGATGAAGCGAGGCCGTCCGGTGCTGCTCAATTACTATCGCGTGGATGACGGATTATGGCAGGACAGGGAGCGACTGCTCCAGCTCTCCTCGTTCGCGCTCAGTGCAGCAAGAAAAGAGCGCTACCTGCGCCATCAACGAAACCGGCTTAAGGATCTGCCGAACCTGACGTTTCAGCTTGAAGTCTTGCTTTTTGAAGCAGGCATTACCAATGAAGAAACACTCCGGACGCTGGGTGCCAGGGCAAGCTGGCTGAAAATGCGGGCTAAAAATAAAGCGCTCAGTATTAAAGTGCTCTTCGCACTTGAAGGGGCTATTGAAGGGCTGCATGAGGCGGCGCTCCCGGCAGGCATTCGCCGGGAGCTGACGGAGTGGTTTAATGGGCTGCCTGAGCCGCAGGATAATCACTCTTCCAGGTAGCGATTTGCTGTTGCAGCCGGCAAATTTCAGGCAGCAAAGCGATGAGCAGGCCTATTTGCTGCAGAACCAGCGGCGCTTTGCTGTCGTTTCCCGGGTCCAGATGCGCAATGCGTTGAGCCAGTTCATCCAGAGCCTGCTGAACGCGTGGTTCATCGGCTGGTCGGTGATGAAGCGCGTCATCGACATAGCAGACGGCGTCATCCAGCAGGTTAAGGATACCGGGGTTGGTGAGTTTCTCACGGTGGGCACCCAGCGTCGAAATATAGCTGGTGAAGGTATGGTTCAGGCAAAGCAGGCGGAAAGCGGTCTCACGAATCTCTGCCGTGGCGCGAGGCTCCGTTGACATATTAGAGACAACAGAGGCCAGTTCTGCGTCGCTGTTGTGCGCATCGCGACGTGCTATGCGGTATGCAAGACGGTTATCGCGGCCCTGATGATACTGCTCAAGGATGGCGTCAAGGTAGCGACAGTTGGCGTTCATCGCCCTCTCTACCACGCGCGGCAAATTACGAAAACGCCAGTCCGGCCAGATAAAGCTGACCGCAGCCCAGGCAATAGCGCAGCCAATCAGGGTATCGATCACGCGGGGCAGGGCGACCTCAAACCCTTCACCCAGCAGGTTAAAGCAGAGCAGCACCAGCAGCGTGATGAACATGGTGGCATGCGCATACTGCACGTTGCGAAACGCGAAGAACAGCACGCCGGTGATCACGATCAGAATCAGCTGGCCTTCAATGGAGGGCACGAAATAGAGCACAGGTAGCCCAATCGCGACGCCGACCAGCGTGCCGATAATACGCAGCGCAAGACGATGCCGCGTAGCGTTATAGTTCGGCTGGCAGACGAACAGGCTGGTCAACAGGATCCAGTAGCCGTGATGCAGCCCGGTTATCTGAATAAAGGCATAACCCACGCACAGCACCAGTGACATTCTCACCGCGTGACGAAAAAGAGCCGACTCCGGCGTAAAGTTGCGGCTCAGCCGTAGCCACATATCGCTAACGCTGTGCACGCTGTCATCAGCAAGCTGATTGTCCACCTCGCTGCCCGGAAGCGCCATTGCCTGCTCGGACTCAATGGTCGCCAGCTGAGCATCAATCGCCCGCAGGTTATTGAGCAGAAACCCAAGTGCTTTGATGTTCTCCGGCGACGTTCCGCTGGCCTGAACGCGGTCGAGTGCCGCATCAAGATGGCTAAATACGCGTTCAAAGCGCGGGTCATGCTGATAGGGCGTGCGCAGCAGAATGGAGCGCGAGAGCTGCTGGCATGCCTGGGACTGCATGGACAGCAGGCGCTGGAAGCGGAACATCACGTCGCTGTAGCGGAACTTCTCGCGCAGGGCGGCATACTGAACGTGTGAGGAGCTGGCGCGTTCATGAATGTCCTGCGCGGCAAAATAGTAGTGTAGGGTCCGTCGCGTTCCGCGCTGACCGCGATCGCCGCGCAGACGGGTAAGCAGAGAGGCTTTTGTCTGGTTAAGGGTGGCGACCAGTTGACCGTTTGCCAGCGCCAGATCGTAGAGCGGCGCCTGGCTTTCCTCTTCGATATCCGGGTCGAACAGCCGGGACTTCAGTTCCAGATAGTGGGCTAGCTGCTCAAAGCTGCGGGCAAGGTTATCCTGCAGGGGGCGAACCGGGAAGATAAGATGACCGGTTAACGTCAGCAGGTTATACCAGATGGCGCCCAGCAACAGCAGAACCGGCTGCTGGTACCACTGGTCGTAAAGGGACACGCCCAGCATGGTGTAGATGGCGATCAGCAATGCGCCAAACGCGATGGTGGCATAGCGCTGCCCAAGGCCGCCCAGCAAAATAAACCCGCTGGTTGAGAGCGTAAGACCCAGGGCAAACAGCCAGGGCCACGGGAAAAGCAGCTCAACGGAAGCTGACGCAATAAAAAAGCAGATGAGCGTAATGATCAGGTTACGTAAGCGCCCGGCCAGACGATCGTCCAGGTCCGCAAGCGCCCCGGCCACCACCCCCAGCGTAAGCGGAATGGTGAGTTTGACATCATTCAGCCACCAGGGCAGGGCAACCGTGCCGCAAAGCGCGATAAATATCCTGACGTTATAAAGCCAGGTGCTATTCCAGGTATAACGGCGAAGCAGTGGGCTTAGCATAAACGCGGCCAGTCCTTATTTACTGAAAACGACGACGCGCGTTTGCTTCACGCGCCGCCTGAGCCACTTCTACCGGAACAACCCTGCGCCCGACGGGCCAAAGAGCGATAGCGGCGATCTTAAAGTTCGCGATCCCCACCGGAATGCCAATAATCGTGATGCACTGCGCAATACCCGCAAAAATATGCATGATGCACAGCCACCAGCCGAAGAAAATCAGCCAAAGAATGTTCAGCAGGGTCCCGCCCGTGTTCATCAAGGCGTTTTTGCTCTCCGGATTCAGCTCGTCAACGTGGATGGCTTCATTCCCGTAGGGGATCAAGGAGAGTTTTGTGATTTCCCAGCAGGAACGGGTCAGGGGAAGCGTGAAAATCAGGACGATGCTCACCAGCGTGGCAAAAAGCCAGGAAAGGGTGGTGGCAAAACCGCCCAGCACAAAATTCAACACATTCAGAACGGTACGCATAAACCCTCACTTCCTTTCGATAAAATTAACGCCCAATGATTGTAACGTTTTTTTAGGCTGGAGCACCTTAAAACTGGCAGTTAAACTGTCAGGTAAATTATCTCTTCGTGGATTTGGCGGGACATGGAACTGAAAGCAACTTCGTTAGGCAAACGCCTGGCGCAACACCCTTACGACAGGGTTGTTCTCCTTAATGCCGGGGTGAAAGTCTCCGGAGAACGCCACGAATACCTTATTCCGTTTAATCAGCTTCTGGCTATCCACTGCAAACGCGGGCTGGTGTGGGGCGAGCTGGAGTTCGTTCTGCCTGACGATAAAGTCGTGCGTCTTCACGGCACCGAGTGGGCGGAAACCCAGCGTTTTCATCACCACCTGAACGCGCTCTGGCAGCAGTGGAGCCAGGATATGAGCGTAATTGCCGCCCAGGTGCTGCAGCAGGTGCTGGACGATATCGCGCAAAGCAACGCGCAGCATGCGTGGCTGACCCGTCAGCAGACCGCCGGGTTACAGCAAAAAATCAGGCAGGCGCTCGCGGCGCTGCCGATATCGGTGACGCGTCTCGATGAGTTTGACAATTGTCGCGACGCCTGGCGGCAGTGTCAGGCGTGGCTGAATGACAAGGATAAAAGCCGGCTTGCCCATAACCAGGCGTGGACGGACGCTATGCTCACCCGCTACGCCGATTTTTTCAGTACGGTGGAATCTTCACCGCTTAATCCGGCCCAGGCGCGCGCGGTGGTTAACGGCGAGCAATCCCTGCTGGTGCTTGCGGGCGCCGGTAGCGGTAAAACGTCGGTGCTGGTGGCGCGTGCAGGCTGGCTGCTGACGACCGGGGAAGCGGTCGCCGATCAAATTCTGCTTCTGGCCTTTGGCCGCAAGGCAGCCCAGGAGATGGACGAACGTATCCAGGAACGCCTGCACACGCGGGATATTACCGCCAGGACCTTCCACGCGCTTGCGCTGCACATTATTCAGCAGGGCAGTAAAAAAGTGCCGTCCATCAGTAAGCTGGAAAACGACACGCAGGCGCGGCAGGCTCTGTTTATCAAAACGTGGCGCCAGCAGTGCAATGAGAAAAAGGCGCAGGCGAAAGGATGGCGGCAGTGGCTGGAGGAGGAGCTTAGCTGGGAGGTGCCAGAGGGCAGCTTCTGGCAGGATGACAAGCTGGCGCGTCGGCTGGGCTCGCGGCTTGACCGCTGGGTGAGTCTGATGCGAATGCACGGCGGATCGCAGGCGGAGATGATTGAGGGCGCACCGGAGGAGATCCGCGATCTGTTTTCGAAGCGGGTCAAGCTGATGGCACCGCTGCTGAAGGCCTGGAAAACCGCGCTGAAAGCGGAAAATGCCGTTGATTTCTCCGGTTTGATCCATCAGGCCATTATCATTCTTGAGAAGGGGCGTTTTGTCAGCCCGTGGAAACATATTCTGGTGGATGAGTTCCAGGATATCTCTCCGCAGCGTGCCGCATTGCTCTCGGCGCTGCGGGCGCAAAATAAACATACGTCGCTGTTTGCGGTGGGGGACGACTGGCAGGCCATCTATCGCTTCAGCGGGGCGCAGCTCTCCCTGACGACCGCGTTTCACCACTATTTTGGCGAAGGGGATCGCAGCGATCTGGATACCACCTACCGCTTCAACTCACGGATTGGGGAAATCGCCAACCGCTTTATCCAGCAGAACCCGCATCAGCTGGCAAAGCCGCTCAATAGCCTGCGGCCGGGGGATAAAAAAGCCGTCACCCTGCTGGCGGATGACCAGCTGGAGCCGCTGCTGGACAAGCTTAGCGGCTATGCGAAGCCTGATGAACGTATCCTGGTGCTGGCGCGTTATCATCACCTCAAACCCGCGGCGCTGGAAAAAGCCGCCACCCGCTGGCCGAAGCTGCAGCTTGAGTTTATGACCATTCACGCCAGCAAAGGGCAGCAGGCCGACTATGTCATTGTGCTGGGACTGAAAGAGGGGAGCGACGGTTTCCCGGCTCCGGCCCGTGAATCGGTCATGGAGCAGGCCCTGCTGCCGGAGCCGGAAGACTTCCCGGATGCCGAAGAGCGGCGTTTGCTGTATGTGGCAATGACCCGCGCGCGGCATCGCGTGTGGCTGCTGTTCAATAAAGAGGAGCCTTCCGTATTCGTCGATATTCTGAAGAGTATTGATGTGCCGGTGGCGCGTAAACCATAACGACGTCAGGCAAGATTTTGTAGGCCGGGTAAGGCGTAGCCGCCACCCGGCAAAAAAGCTACTTCAGTCTGTCGGAAAGATAGCGCTGATAGTCCGGAATCAGAATATCAACCGGTGAGTTGAACTGCGGAGATTCGATGATGAAATCCGCCGTCGACAGGTTCGTCGCCACCGGGATATTCCACACCGTCGCCAGGCGCAGCAGCGCTTTGACATCCGGATCGTGCGGCACCGCGTTCAGCGGGTCCCAGAAGAAGATCAGCACATCAATCTTTCCTTCGGAAATCTGCGCGCCTACCTGCTGATCGCCGCCCATCGGGCCGCTCAGCATCGCATTCACCTCCAGACCCGTTTCGCGCTGGATCAGGTTACCGGTTGTGCCGGTCGCCGACAGGGCGTGCTTTTCCAGCGAAGACTGATGGCGGCGAACCCAGTTAAGCAGCATTTGTTTACAATGATCGTGCGCAACCAGAGCAATGTGTTTGCGCTCCGGCAGCGTGCGTGTTGTCAGTTCCATAATCATATCCATCAGGTTAACTGACTACACGATGACGGGAACCGTCTGACGCTGCAAGAGTAAGGCGTAAAAAATGTGGTTTATGATGAAGGTTGTTGTTTTGCCCACTGTAAAAACCGGGCTCGCGTGTCGGGATCGGCCTGCTGGAACCAGAATTTGAGGCGCTGTTCCGTCAGGGTCTGGGACTGGGGAGGAATGACGTCCAGCTCAGACACGCCGGATAGCAGCGTACTGTCGTCAGCCATCATGGTGGCAAACTGCGGAAGCGAGGCGCGTTTACCCGCTTTGTTGTAGGACTGTGTCGCGGCCTCGTAATCCACGCCTTTCGGTGAGGTCGTCAACGCCAGAATATCCAGCTTTACCGGTATCGGCATTGCATCGCCATCCAGCAGCTCAACGCGCGGCGCGGCGTCAAAGGCCGCAGACTCTTTCTCCGTTTCAAGGCGAGGCAGGGTAATGTTCACCTGACTGATTTGCCGGGTATTAAAGCTGACAATCAGCGGTGGGGAGATATATATCCTTTGCTCACGATTAGCCAGCCCGATCGATTTTTCTACCCGGAATACCAGCTGATGCGGCCCGTTATCCAGCTCAATGCTGTCTGCACCGCGCAATAACGAGCTGGAGACCTTTTTTCCGTCCAATACAAGGAGATCGATGTCGGTAGAGAGCCGAAGCGTGGTAGCAAAAACGCAGACCGGCATCACTAACGCAATCAGAGCAGTGGCAATACCGGTTTTCATAGAAGGCTCCTGTCAGAAATCCTGTCGCCGCATTAATGTATCTAAATTTTTCGATAATCACGTTTACTAACATATAGACATATTTCGCCGTTTTGCCCTCATACATCTGTATGGGATGGATGGTTGAGATCTGCGGTTTGGCGTACACTTTTAAAAAAGCCAGGAGAAAAACCATGAAAGAGAACGATATTGCCGAGATTCTGACATCCACGCGCACCATTGCGCTGGTGGGCGCGAGCGACAAACCCGATCGTCCAAGCTATCGGGTGATGAAATACCTTCTCGATCAGGGTTATCACGTTATCCCGGTGTCGCCAAAAGTAGCGGGGAAAACCTTACTGGGCCAGCAGGGTTACGCCACGCTCGCTGAGGTGCCGGAAAAAATTGATATGGTCGATGTCTTCCGCAATTCCGAGGCGGCATGGGAAGTGGCGCAGGATGCGATTGCTGTAGGCGCGAAAACGCTGTGGATGCAGTTGGGCGTAATTAACGAACAGGCCGCCGTGCTGGCGCGGGATGCGGGGTTGAACGTCGTCATGGATCGCTGTCCGGCGATCGATATCCCTCGTCTGGGGCTGGCGAAGTAATAAAAAAAAGCCCGTTCATCGGGCTTTTTTTACACGCTTAGTTGCGCAGGCGCGGGGCCTGTAACTGTTTGCGGATAGTCTGAGCAAGTTCATCCATCGTGGGTTGCTCCGGATGCTCTTCCTGCAGCTCGCTACTCAGCTGCGCTTCGGCCAGATAGGTGTGGACGGGCTGTCCATCATCACCTTCCATCACCACATGGTACCAGGGCGCAGCGCGAAGCTCTGCGTTCACCGCCAGCTCGTCTGCTGACGGTTCATCAAGGGAATACTCCGGGTCGATATCCACGACCACACCCAAATACCCTAGCAAAGTGTGGCGGACCTGCTGGCCGATACCGAATTTGCTGGCAATCATAGTCACCTCCCGGGAAATACGACTTACACGTTATGTGCGGGCAATATTTCTCTTTTCAAGTTACATGACGCGACAGGCAAACCCTTTCAGATAGAGCCCTTCCGGGTAGGTAGCAATCACCGGGTGATCGGCGGCCTGACGGAACTGCTCTATAAATTGTACATCACGGCCAGCATCTATTGCGGCATCGGCGATGATTTTCTGAAATAAATCTGTGGTCATCAGGCCGGAGCAGGAGAAGGTAAGCAGAACCCCGCCCGGGTTCAGCAGCTGGATGGCCAGCATGTTGATATCTTTGTACCCGCGGCAGGCGCCCATCAGTTGGCTTTTGTTTTCCACAAACTTTGGCGGATCCATCACAATGACGTCGAACTTCTCGCCCCCATCGCGATATTTACGCAGCAGCTTGAAGACGTCATCGCGAACAAATTCGGCTTTGCTCAAGTCCAGCTTGTTGAGCTCGACGTTCTGTTTTGCCACGTCCAGCGCTTCCTGCGAGGTGTCCACGCTGACAACCTGGGCACAGCCGCCCATCAGCGCTGAAACGGCGAAACCGCCGGTATAGGAGAAGCAGTTCAGCACGCGTTTGTCGGCAACGTACTGACGCGTAGCCAGACGGCTGTCGCGCTGGTCGAGGTAATAACCCGTCTTATGCCCGCCCTGAATATCCACCAGCAGTTTCATTCCGTGCTCTTCAATCGGCAGCAGGGCAGGCGGCAGTTCGCCGGTCACAGGGCCTTGCGTCAGCTCCATGCCCTCTTTTTTGCGCACCGCCACATCGCTGCGGTCGTAAATGGCGCACTGCGGGAACAGGGTTTGCAGCGCGCTAATCAGCGCGGCACGCTGATACTCCGCCCCGGCGCTCAGAAGTTGCAGCACCAGGAAGTGACCGAAGCGGTCAATGGTGACGCCCGGCAGACCGTCGGACTCACCGGCAATCAGGCGGTAGCTGTCCAGCCCGTCGCGTTTTGCCAGCCACTCGCGCCACTGCTGCGCCTGCTGCAGGCGGCGAACGAAGAAGTCGATATCGATGGTTTCATCTTTATCGAAGGTCCAGACGCGGGCACGGATCTGGGACGCTGGCGAGTAAGCACCTCGCGCTAACCATTTCCCCTGATGGTCAACGATATCAATGGTTTCACCGAGGCTGGCTTTGCCTTCCATACGGGCAACCGCACCGGAAAAGACCCAGGGATGACGGCGCAGTAATGACTTCTCGCGCCCTTTGGCTAACACTAAACGTACACTCATAATTTGCTGTTCTGTCGGTTTCAGGAAATGGCGCGTAGATTACCACATTCAGCAAGGCGCAATCATCTGCGGATGCCGTTGAGCGTTTCGGCACAAAATCAAATCGCTTAGGCACATTACGGCACTACGGCGGGATATACAGTGGACTTCCGGTTCAGCAAAGGAAATCCCCATGAAAAAACGCAGTGTAATTGCAATAGCCGCTCTGACGGCGATGAATTTTCAGGTTTTAGCCGCAACGCCTTTCAGCATGACCAGTCAGGATATTTCCGGCGAACGGCGGTTAGCGCAACAGCAGGTGTTTGAGGGATTTGGCTGCCATGGCGGGAATACCTCACCGCAGCTGGCATGGACCAATCCGCCCGCCGGTACGAAAAGTTTTGCCGTCACGGTCTATGACCCGGATGCGCCTACCGGAAGCGGCTGGTGGCACTGGACCGTAGCCAACATTCCCGCGAAGACGCAGACGCTGCCCGCTGATGCGGGTAACCCGAACGGCGAAAAATTACCCCCAGGCGTTGTGCAGGGGCGTAATGATTTCGGTTATTCTGGATTCGGTGGCGCATGTCCCCACGCAGGGGATAAGCCTCACCGCTATCAGATTACCGTCTGGGCGCTGGACGTGGATAAACTGCCCGTCGATAAAAATGCCAGCGGCGCGCTGGTCGGCTTTATGCTCAATAGTCACGTTCTGGCAAAGGCTCAGTTAACAGCAACCTACAGCAGATAAGGATGGCGGGGTGCAGGAGTTTCATTTTCGACATAAACATCTCACGGCGGGTGAAGTGAGTGCCAGCAAAATGCATCGCCTGCACCAGGTTAAACTCTTTTTTCCGGCGATTTGTCATATCACTCACGGCAGTAAGGTGATTGTGCAGGACGACAACCGCCTGGTGGCAACCCGGGATGAGCTCATCATTATCCCTGCCAATACGGCGATGGAGATTATCAACCAGCCTGCAAACGGTCTGTTTCACTCGGACTTGCTGATGTTATCGCCGGAAATTGTTGCCGAGTTCAAAGCGCATTACCTGAAATACTGGCCGCGCACGACGCTGCATTCGCTCTGCGCCCCGCTGAGCGAGGGGCTGGCGTTTATGTGGGATAACCTGCTGCATGCCGTGCGTCAGGATTTACCGGAGGCGCTGCAAAAGCATCAGGCCTTCGGGCTTTTGCTGGCATTGCTGCATGACGGCGCGGCAGGCCCGCTGCTTATTGAGCGAAACAATAACCTGACCGAGCAGGTGCGGCAGTTCATTATGCTGTCGCCCGCCAGAGCCTGGACCGCGCATGATGTCGCCAGCCGTCTGGCCCTGAGCGTGCCGACGCTGCGTAGACGGCTACGTGAAGAGTCGCAGAGTTTTCGCCAGATTGTGGAGGAGGTGAGAATGGCCGTTGCTTTGTCGCAGCTGCAGTCAACCCGATTACCGATTGGCGAAATCGCATTACAATGTGGGTATCTTTCCAGCTCTCGTTTCACCGCCCGTTTCCGGCAACACTATGGCTGTTTGCCGAAAGCGCTACGTTAAGGAGAAGAAATATGTCTAAAGTCTGCACCATCGCCTGGGTTCACGGCGTCGTTCAGGGGGTCGGATTTCGCTACAGCACCCAGCGCGAAGCAATTGAGCTTGGACTAACGGGATATGCGCGAAACATGGATGACGGCAGCGTTGAGGTGGTCGCCTGTGGCGAAGCGGAGCAGGTCGACAAGCTGGTGGCGTGGCTGAAAGCGGGTGGGCCGCGCAGCGCCCGGGTTGATAAAGTCCTCACGGAACCGCATCAACCCGGTCGGGAATACATGAACTTCGGTATTC
Organism: Enterobacter sp. FW301-JW81; assembly: GCF_058788735.1. Taxonomy (NCBI): domain Bacteria; kingdom Pseudomonadati; phylum Pseudomonadota; class Gammaproteobacteria; order Enterobacterales; family Enterobacteriaceae; genus Enterobacter; species Enterobacter sp. FW301-JW81. The sequence goes on from NZ_JBYTBA010000001.1 coordinate 282,932, forward strand.
GCTATTAAATACACTTCACCGGCTTAGGCAGGCCGGCAATCTTGGTGGCCTGTTTTGCCGGACCCTTAGGGAACAGACGATAGAGATAGCGGCTGTTGCCTTTCTCTTCACCGAACTTATTGGCCATCGCTTTGACCAGCATGCGGATGGCCGGAGAGGTGTTGAATTCAAGATAGAACTCACGGACAAAACGCACCACTTCCCAGTGTTCGGGCGAAAGGGCAATCCCTTCGTTTTCCGCAATTTTCTCCGCCAGCGGTTCGCTCCAGAGCGTCGTATCTTTCAGATAGCCTTCGCTATCGGTCTCAATTTCCTGGCCTGCAAAAATGAACATAGTCTTCTGTCGTGTGTGAAAAAATCGGCGACAGTGTAGCAAAAAAGCGGCCTCAGGATAAACCGTGGCCTACAGGAGCAGCTGCAGCAGATTGTTGGCGTTGAGCTTCTTCAGCGCGTTGCACTTATGGGATGAAACCTGTTTCTCTGACATGTGCGTCACGATGGCAATGTGGCGTACCGGCAACCCCGTCAGCATGAGATCGAGCACGTTGAATTCAGGCACGGTAAGGCAGCAGTCCAGGCTTCGAACGCGACGCGGCTCTTTGGCCAGCAGATATGCCGCATCCGCAACGGCGATCCTGTCATCGATGATATAAAGGGTTAACGTACCGAAACGCTTGCGTAAATGCGTCGCCAGCGCCCATCCCTTTTCGTTGCACACCAGATAAAGGCTCCCTTTCCAGCGGGCGGCTTCCAGCCTGAGCAAAATGTTGATCAGCGACTGATGCGTTGCCGCTACGGAAAAGCGGCAGCGGATGACAAGCACGCGACGGGTAAGCAGCGCTGGCTGCCATTTTACGGTGTCGCTTTGGATCTCTAACTGAACGCCCCGACGCAGCAGCGCATAGCGCAACCCCTCGGCGTAAAATCGATTATTGTCGAGAATGGCGTAACTCACGATGACCTCGTTATAACGTGCTGGGCGTATAGATAACGCGCAGCGTGCCGGTATAGTCACCCGCGTTTTTGCTGCTGGCGGTAAACGCAGGGGTTTTCAGGATAATAGGTGCAGGAATGCACAGTACGCTCTCGCGCCCGCCGGGCAGCACGACCTGGCGCAGATACTGCGGATCGTTGGTACCTTGCCAGACCAGGGTTTTACCGTTCGCGACGGTTTCGGTTGCGCCTGTGATGGGATTAGTGACGGAGACCCGATAATCGAGTCGATCCCGCGCGTCGGTCTGGCTTCCACCGCGCCGCCTGATAGAAAACGCGCCTTCGGCACGATCCGCTGAGGGGAGTCCGTCATCCTCAAACCGAAGATAGGCGCGGGTGCTGGTACTGTTCTTGCCGTCGTACAGACACATATCCAGCGAGTTTTCCCCCTGGATCTCGCTGCCCCCGGGACGCCCCGGGAAGTTGGTCAGGTTGAGGTTAACGACGGGCGTTGAGTGCGGAAAGGCCGGCAGATAGATCTGCTGATTACCCGGATCGACCACCTCAATGCGAATATTTGCCTGCCACCTGGCGATGGTGAGATAGCCAGGACAGCCGACATTCACGTCATTGAAGTTCCCGCCGCAGTCGGCGCTCCCCCACTGACGCAAGTCCTGCTTCAGCGTTGCGGTCCAGATCCCCGGCAGGGCGAGCTTATCCAGCTCGCTTTTCACGATATAGAAATCGAAGTAGGGCTCTCTGTTCCAGTTCGGAATGTCCGCCGTCCCTCCCGTGACAAAGCTCGCAAAGGTGAACACTCTGTTGTTGATAAACATGTAGTGATCGCCATAAACCTTGATATCCACCGTCTTGCCGGTGAGGGAATGCGTAAAACGTAAATTGATGGCATAGGGCGCGGCCGGGTTCGCCGAGAACCAGACCGGGGCGTTCATGCAGGCCCCGTACGTGGTGTCGGTCCGGGACTGACAGGTCAGGGTATTACGCCCCCACTTTTGCGGGTCGGCGGCGTCATAGCCACCCGATTCATGAAGCCAGATATCAAAACGCGCAGGCGGTGCCGTGCGGTCGAAGCTGATCCCTGCGCTGGTGTTGCGTCCCGCGGGGGCGCCCGCCAGCGTCTGGCCGGCCCACAGGCTTAAAAATAGTAAAATAAAGAGGTACTTAATCACATCATTTCCCTTTCACGAGGTTGTCGGCGTTCATGGCTGTCGGGCTGGCTGGGGTCGTTCGTCCGGCCAGCATCAGCTGCGCCTGCTGCTGGACGGCATCCGGCAGGGCAGAGAAGGTTAATTCCCGGCAGGGGATCGACCCGACGTAGCGCACGACGTCGCGCATACTCTTCACGTTCAGCGCGCACTGATAAAACTGCTGCTGACGCACCAGGTAGAGGTTATGCAGCAGGGCGTCGCTTTGGGCGCTAAACCCGCCGTTGCCAAGGTCGCTCCAGCCGTTCACGTTCAGCGGCACGCCGCCGATAAACGGCAAATGACGCTCGTCGGTTAGCTGGCCGAGCCAGGTGTAGCTGGCGGTGGTATGTACGTCCCGACGCAGCAGTTTGCCCGGCACCATAAACAGCGTTCTGCTGCCTGAGCCCTGCGTAATTTCACTGCTGGCTCCCCGTGAGACATCCAGCGATTCGTTTATCGTCAATGTTGTCTGCTGATAGCCCGGTACGGCGAAAAGCGCGCGGCTGTTGCCCGGAATGTCTGCGCTGCCGCTGTTATCCAGCGACACGGCGACGCCCGAGTCCTGGGTATCTTCCGGTGTGGCAACGTTAACCGTGACGGCTGAAGCGGGACGACCGTCGCTCCAGCGGCCCAGCCACAGGCCAGAGCGCGAGAGCGCAAGGGTCGAGCTGTAGTTGCCGCTGCTGCTCAGGGTGTGGCGGTTGTCCTGCCGATTCCAGGCATCGCTCACGGTCAGGCTGCCGTTGCCGTATCGTCCGCCCTGGCGCGTATAGGCTGAAGCGTTCAGCGAATCGCTGTTAATGCCCGACGCGCTCAGGCCATACTCATTTTCCCCGCGCGCATCGGCGTACCAGTTATGCGCCACGTTGTAGCTCAGCTGATTTTTTTCGCGCTGCTGGTGCTGCCACGTTGCGCCCAGAGAGGTATAGCTTGACGCATCGCCCTGACGGTTATGCGCCATGGACAGGCTCACGCTCAGGTAGCCGCCTTTATCCCTGCCTTCCCGGGAGTCATCGTTACGCATGAACAGGTTAATGCTGCTGTTAATATTCAGCCCATGGGTGCTAAACGCGTTGCTCAGCCCACCCTGCCAGGCGCGCGTGCGCGTGCGGGACATATAGACCGATTCCCACGGCAAACCCGCATCGTGGCGATCGTCGCTGTCCGGCAGCTCCCGGCGTGAAACGTACCGTCCTTCGTTGCGGTTATCCGAATACCCCAGGCTCGCATACCAGGTGCCGACAGGGACGGAGAACATCACCGAGAGGGTGCGATAGCAGCCGTTCACGGCATCAAACCCCGCGCTTTGGGTGTTGCAGTTTTCCGCTGATAGCGCGTTGCGATAAAGGCTCAGTGAAAAACCGTCGTTGTAGCTGATTTGCTGAATATTGCCGCGTTGACCTTCGCTGCCGTAAAGGTAGCTAAACCGGGTACTCAGCACGCCGTCGATCGGGCCCGCGTTGAAGCCCCGGCTCCAGTCGAGCGCATTTTCCAGGAAATGCTGGTTTTTCTTGAACGTTGCACCGCTGGTCAGCGCCAGCGTCGGGGTGACGGGCACACGTACGCCCGCCTGCGCAACCGCGCTGCGTTCTTCGTTCCGATCGCTATTGTCGGTTTCGCCCGCCTGCAGGAACCACTCGACGCGGTCGAATGGCGTAATGCCGGTTCGGGTAAACGGCACCTGCTCGGTGCGCGTCAGCCGGTTATTTTCATAGATGGAGAGCGTCACGGTGTAGCTCCCGTCCGGGAACGAGCGCGTGTCCAGGGTTTGCGCCCCGGCATTCAGGTAGAAGCTCGCCAGCAGCTGATTACCGCGGCGGGCGTCAATACGCGCGTCATGGGACAGCAGCACGGTGACAGGGGTTCCCTTCGACTGCTGCACCGGATTGATCCACGCCCGCGTCGAACCCGTGCGCAGCCCGCGGATCTTGCCGAGCGGCAGCTGGCTGAGGTTGATATTTCCGCCGGCATTACTGAACAGATCGCGGGTATCCATCTCGCCGGCCTGGACGTAGTACTGACGCAGAATATCCTGGCGGAACCAGGCGTTGTTGACGGTGATCTCCTGTTCCTGCTGGTGCCTTGAACGCTGCCCAAGCCACGTCCAGTCGAGGTTAACATAGCCGTCCTGCGTGAGCGCCAGTGCGCCATTGCCCTGCACGGTGGCTGACTGATAATCCCTGTCGGCAACAAAATTAATATTCTGCTGATGGATCAGCGCATTTTCGGTGCCCTGAGTCGGCTGATACCACTGGTTGTCCGATGTCGGCTTAGGCAGAAATTTCTTGTCCAGAAACAGGCCAATGCGGGCGTTATTTTCGTCATAGATAATGGCCGCGCGGTCGGTGTCTATGTAATCGCATCCCGCTGCGGAGCCGTTGCTGCTGCACGCCAGGTTGCCGTTACGGGCAAGCGGAACGGCCAGCGCGGCCGACACGGTGGCAACGAGGGCAGGATCGTCATTGAAGCGGCGTTTGATGGCCGCAACCACGTTGTCAGGCGCGACAAAGCTCACCGTTTCAAGCGTAATATCCGTTTCAAAAAGGCCAAGCGACTCGCCGTAGAGGTTCACCTCGGTCCACAGGCGCTGCGTTTTCGCCAGATCTTCAAAACCTGGCGGGACGGCCATCCCGGCACAGGCGAGTTGGATGGATGCGGGTAACAAAGCAACAAAGAGGAGAGTATTTCTGTGAAACGCCATGAACGAGCCTCGACATCATCCTGACGTCAGAGGGTGGGCACCCTCTGACGTTATTCCTTAGGTGCTGTGGTGTTATGCACCGCCTTCCGTGGTGGTCGCCTGCGTCAGCATCAGGCTGACTACGCCGCTGTACTGACCGGTTTTCAGAATGCCTTTGGTGGTCTGAGAAATGGTCAGCGGCAGTACCGCTGAGCCGTTTTCAATGCTCCCCGGGAACAGTTCAGTACCGGTATATTCAACATCTGCGGTGGTGAGGGTTTTATCGCCCAGCTTCACCGTCATAGGGATGGTCTCAGCGCCGTCGGCGTTCGCCAGCTGCGCTGCGCTAACCAGACGGACTTTCACGTTGCTGGTGGCGGAGTTAGACCATACCTTGGTATTCAGGCGGTAGCTTTCCAGACCACGACCTGGCAGGTACTGCATATCGATGCTTGCCGGCAGCGGGGTGTTATCGGCCTGGGTCATATCCAGCTGTGAATCAACGCTGGCGTTAACGGTAATGTCTTTTTGAATTGCCAGCGCGCTAAAGGACGTGGTCATCGCGGCAACAATCATCAGGGGTTTAAAATACTTACGCATTGATATCTCCATATTTACAAATGAGCACCCTGGCTCTTTAAACAACCCACATGGGGTTTTACAGTGACGTCGTGTTATTGCACGACGGGTAAATCAGCTTCTTCAGCGGTTTTATTCACCCAGTTGAAGTAGCGGAATTTATATTTCTGGCCGTGTATCGCTGTGAGCGTTTTTAATTTCCGTTCGGTGTCCGGATAAATCGTCGCGTCCTCTTTAATCCATTTACACGATGAATTTGCATCACAAATACCAATCTCTCTCAGCGGCACCCGCAGCGTGCCGTTGTTTTTAATCGTTCCCCTGAGAGGGTCAATCGACAGTGAAACCACGCTTTTTTCTGGCGCAAGGTGGATCAAGGCACCCCAAATGACATTGACGCCCAGCGTCGCCGTCGCTGCAGGGTTTTCTGCCTTGCCCGGAATAATGCTGTCAGGTTGCTTAACCCCTTCAAAATAGACGCGCCAGGTGGTCTCTTTTTCCGGTGGCGTTAGCGATACCAGGCGCACCACGCGCATTGCGCCTGCCGCAAGGGCAAATTTTTCGGGCGTGACAACAACGCCGCCTTCTTTCCACGAGGCCACATCAATCTCTTTTTCCTGGGCGGTGCCGGGATTAAGAATTTTCTTTTGCCTCACCCGAATGAACTGAATATCATCCGTTTTCGAAGCCACCTTAATTTGCGCCGCACCGGACTTATCCACGTTAAGTTCCATGGGGTACACGCTCATATTGGCCAGTGTCATTTCTGAGAAAAATGGCAATGACAGCGCGGCGACATAAAAGGCTGTTTTCACGTTCACTCTATTTTTCTGTTTCACATTCAGTCTGCCTGCTCTGAGTTCTTCGGCGGCGCGTTAACACCAGGTCACCGTCTGCTTTCGTATCGCTTCAGGGCAGGGAAACTTTAACCAGAACAGCAGTTTGTGAAAATTTGTATTAATTAACTCGTTAAATACAGTTTTTTATCCTGATTTTCTGGCATTAAGGTTGTATAGTTAAGCGAAAATACCGCGACCAGGGATGGGAAGAAAATTCCTTCTGATGAAAAAATAAGCAGTTCAGGAGGCGTTTTTCATGTCGATGTACCAGGGATAAAAAAGCATGCGGTAACAGCCGAGAATAAAAGATGTTTTTTATATGCAATAATTCGTTGTTATTCGATCCTGAAGCACATGCAATAAGTCTTGTTGGACAACCAGAAACTGTATTAACGCTTTCGGCGCCAGCCGTTCGGCTTTTGCAGGAATTTATTAAACACAAAGGACGCGACCTGAGTCGGGAGGAATTGATCGCTCGGGTGTGGGAGGAATTTGGCTTTACGCCATCGGGAAATAACCTTAATAAAGCGGTTAGCGAATTACGTAAAAGCTTCCAGTCACTGGGAGAAGGGCACGAATTTATCGTGACCGTGCCCCGTTACGGGTTTCGTTTTGAGGCCGATGTGATTTTTCAGCCCGGAGAAAATAAATCCACCGCTCCTCATCCCTCGTCCGTACCGCATGAGGTAAAGCCTCGACGCGCGTCCATGAAAAAATGGGCGATTGTGGCCGTATTGATCGTCGCTGCGCTGGGGGCGACCCTCTATTTTAGCCGACAGCAGGAGATTTTCGTTCCGGCGAAACTCAAGCCGGTTAAGGATAAAATCGCGCGTTGCAGCATCTGGATTATTAACGATCACGGAAGACCGCTGGTGTTATCGAAGTTAGCGGAGCGGCTGGAGGCCAGTAACGTGGCGTGCGAACGCGAGGAGTACGACATTTATTATTTCAGCGCCCGTTTTTCTCTTTCCGCTGCAGATGAGGTGTTCATTGGCGCCTGCCCGGTCAGCCAATCCAGCCTGTGTAAGACCATACGTTATAAAAGCGGGGCACAAAAATGAAAATAAAACTTCTTTTTGGGCTGGGCGGTGCGCTGGTCGGTGGTGCCCTGGCGCTGTTTTACTATTCCGGCTGTGCGGTTAAAAAGGATGTGCTGGCCTGCGGCACGGAATTTAACTTTACGCGCAATGAGGGAGAAGCCAGTGAAGTGAAGGTCAATGCCGTTGCCCAGTTCTATTTTCATCGCGATGGAACAGGAGTGACCACCTATAAAGGCGCGGCAAGGGCCGGCGGGCAAAATTTGATCGTTGACCGGGATGTGGACTTTACCTGGGAGCAGCGGGACGATGATAAGGTCATTGTGTTGAGCTACACCAAAACCTGGCGGCGGCACAATGACAATACGCCGGATGAACAGTGGGGTAGCTTCGCGTATCCGACCGCACGCTACTACCTGACCATCTCTGAGCTCGCGCCTTCCGTGTGGCTAATACAGGACCGGCGATACCCGACCTATATTTGCCGGGGTGAGTAGGGCATAAAAAAAGGAGAATGCCAGCGGCATTCTCCTTAATGTTTCAGCAGGTCGGCTTAGTCGCGGCTGGCGAAGCCCAGGATGCTCAACAGGCTGACGAAGATGTTGTACAGCGACACGTACAGGCTCACGGTGGCGCGGATATAGTTCGTCTCACCGCCGCGAATGATGTTGCTGGTTTCGAACAGGATCGCGCCGGAAGAAATCAGAATAAACACGGCGCTAATCGCCAGGTGCAGGGCCGGCAGCTGCAGGAAGATGTTTGCCACCATACCCACCAGCACCACCACAACACCCGCCATCAGCATACCGCCGAGGAAGGACATGTCCTTACGTGTAGTCAGCACGTAGGCCGAGCAGCAGAAGAACACCAGCGCGGTACCGCCCAGCGCCATACCGATAAGGTCGCCCATTCCGGCAGACAGATACGCGTTCAGCATTGGCCCCAGGATGTAGCCCAGGAAGCCGGTGAAGGCAAACGCAGACAGAATACCGACCGGTTTGTCAGCGGTTTTGTAGGTCAGGAACATCAGACCGTACATGCCCACCAGCGTCAGGATCAGCCCCGGGGATGGCAGCATCAGCACGGTGCTGGCGGTTGCGGTGATCGCTGAAAATGCCAGCGTAAGGCTGAGCATGAAATAGGTATTGCGCAGCACCTTGTGGGTGCTGAGTAGCGATGTGCGGTCGCGCGAAGAAGTAATTATACGATCCATGAGTCACTCTCTTATGACAGATGTAATTAACGGAAAGAATAGGAAACGGCGCGTCAGTCTCAAAGTGGTTTTACCCATCTTTACTCAGCACCTTAGCGCCGGAGGTGGTGGTTTCTTCTGCGAAAGTTCATTTCGCCAGGATGAACAGCGGTTTAAAAGTATTTACCAGATCAAGCTCTTATAGGTTACTGAAAAATATTGCGTTATTACCGTTCGGGCGCTAAGAGTTATTTCCGGATCGTCATAAAACAGACAATAAGGCGAAGGAAATGAAACCACAAGCACGCACTCACTTTACGCTCTCTTTACTCACCGCCGGGATCCTGTGCGCCAGCACGGCAGCCTGGGCGGCGAACGTGCCGGCAGGAACCGCGCTGGCCGATAAGCAGGAACTGGTCAGGAATAACGGCAGTGAACCGGCCTCGCTCGACCCGCACAAAGTCGAAAGCGATGTCGAATTCAATATTATCAGTGATTTATTCGAAGGGCTGGTGAGCGTATCCCCGGCAGGCGAAGTCCAGCCGAGGCTGGCAGAAAAATGGGAGAACAAGGACAACACCGTCTGGACGTTCCATTTGCGCCCGGGCATCACCTGGAGCGACGGCACGGCGATTACCGCAGAAGATGTGGTCTGGAGCTGGCAGCGCCTGATCGACCCGAAAACCGCTTCGCCGTACGCGAGCTATCCGGGCAACATGCATATCGCCAACGCGGCCGATATCGCTCAGGGGAAAAAAGCGCCCGACACGCTGGGCGTAAAAGCGATTAACGACACCACGCTGGAAGTGACGCTCACCCAGCCAAACGCCGCGTTCCTCGCGATGCTGGCGCACCCGTCGCTGGTGCCGGTGGATAAAGTGCTGATTGGTCGTTTCGGCGATAAGTGGACCAAGCCGGAGCATTTCGTCAGCAGTGGGGCGTACAAGCTGTCGCAGTGGGTGGTCAACGAACGCATCGTGGCGGAGCGTAACACGCGCTACTGGGATAACGCGCATACCGTGATTAACAAGGTCACTTATCTGCCCATCACGTCCGAGGCCTCGGACGTGAACCGCTTCAAAGCGGGCGAGATTGATATTGTGTATACGGTGCCGATTAACCAGTTTGCTCAGCTGAAGAAAACCCTGGGCAGCCAGCTGGATGTCTCTCCGCAGCTGGCGACCTATTACTACGAATTCAATACTACCCGGCCGCCGTTCAACGACGCGCGCGTGCGCAAGGCGCTGAACATGGCGCTGGATAAAGACATCATTGCCGGGAAAGTCTTAGGGCAGGGGCAGCGCCCGGCGTGGCTCATCAGCCAGCCGGATATCGGCGGCGTTAAGCTACAGAACCCGGATTACGCCAGCTGGCCGCTGGACAAGCGTATCGCTGAGGCGAAAAAGCTGCTGAACGAGGCCGGGTATAACGCCAGCCATCCTCTGAGCTTCAACCTGCTCTATAACACCTCTGAATCGCACCAGCGTATCGCCATTGCTGCCAGCTCCATGTGGAAGAAAAACCTTGGCGTGGAGGCAAAGCTGCAGAATCAGGAGTGGAAAACCATGCTGGACACCATGCATACCCACAACTTCGATGCGGTGCGCTACGCCTGGATTGCCGATTATGACGACGCGGCGACCTTCCTGAACAACTTCCGCACCGGCGACAGCGAAAATACCAGCCAGTACAGCAACCCGGAATACGACGGGGCGCTGGTGAATGCCGCAAAAGCCAAAACAGCCGAGGAGCGGGGTAAGTACTACCAGCAGGCGGAAGATCTGCTGGGACGCGATGTGCCGGCCATTCCGGTTTATCACTACGTTCGTACGCACCTGGTGAAATCGTGGGTGGGCGGATTTACGCCGGATAAGCTGGGGTACTATTTCACGAAAGATATGTACATTAAAAAGCACTAAGCCTGTGCTGATAAAATCGTCGATGTGTCGTCAGTTCAACCGATTAAACACGTTTTGACTATTTTTACAGCGAACGAATGGCGCGACTCTTTACAGCGCGCGGTGAGGTGTTTATAGTTCGCCTCACTTAGGAAGTGTGGCCGAGCGGTTGAAGGCACCGGTCTTGAAAACCGGCGACCCGAAAGGGTTCCAGAGTTCGAATCTCTGCGCTTCCGCCAGATATAAACCCCAGGTTACTCGTGAACCTGGGGTTTTTCTTTTTGTCCTACCGCGGATTTCCCCTTCACCAGACTCTGGCCATTCCTTCGCTTGCCGGGCGAACGAGCGTAAAACCAAATTTGGCATAAAGCTCGGGCACATCTGCCATTAAACAAACGTACGCCCCTTTACAGGCATGGTCATCCAGCCAGGCAACCAGCGTTTCCATGATCGCTCTGCCGAGCCCTTTCCCCTGATGAAGGGGATCGACGGCGACGTCGACAATATCGAAATTCAACGCACCGTCCCCCACGATTCGCCCCATACCCACCGGTTTACCCTCACACAGAATATGCATGCCATAACAGCTGCCGGGCAGCGCTTTTCGGGCCGCCTCCAGCGGGCGAGGGCTAAGACCCGAGATTTCGCGCAGGCGGCAAAAGTCCTCCGCAGCGGGGACGGTTTCAACCACGGTATAGTCAGGCATTAAAAAGCTCCAGTCAGCGTTCAGTAAGATGCCCCAGTCTGGCAGTAAAAGGGACTAATGACGATTTCACAGACCGATCCAGATCACACTTTTAACCTCCCGCTATTCCCCTGTAAAAACCAGGCGTTATCATTCACCCCGTAAATACCTATTTATCTCTTACCGAGGCTTTGATGCTGGAGAATGTTTTCATCAGATAATCAGTTTCCCGCCCTCTTCAGGACGGACTGGTTATCGCTGCGCTTAAACCTTACGCACGCACCTTTGGGTGTGGGCTCGTTTTTACGCATGATGATTACACAGGTTTTCCAGTATGAATTTATCCCGTCAGGAACAACGTACCTTACACGTTCTCGCCAAAGGTGGACGTATTGTGCACGTCCGCGACAGTTCTGGCCGCATCACGTCCGTTGAGTGCTATACCCGAGAAGGGGTGGTGCTGAGCGACTGCACGCTTAACGTCTTCAAAAAACTCCGTACTAAAAAGCTGATCCGATCCGTGAACGGGCAGCCTTACCGCATCAACACCACCGGGCTGAACAACGTTCGCGCCCAGCTGGATAATCGCTAAGGAGCAGTGATGAATACACCTTACACAGATAGCTATGACCGCGCTTTTTTGCTCGACACCATGATGGGCCCAAACGCCATGCGGCTTACCGAGGAGCTGGTTGCTCAACTGCAAATTACTCCCGGGATGCGCATTCTCGATCTCGGCTGCGGGAAAGGGATCTCTTCTATCCTGCTCGCCGAAAAATATGACGCCACGGTGTTTGCCGCCGATCTGTGGATTACGCCGGGTGAAAATGCGGCGCGCTTCAGTGAACGGGGTCTGGACGGGAAAATCTTTCCGCTTCTGGTTGATGCCACAAAAGCGATCCCGTTTGCGCATGACTACTTTGACCTGATCGTCAGCGTGGATGCTTATCAATACTTTGGCAACAATGACGCCATGCTGGGCACGCTGCTACCTTTCCTGAAACCCGGAGGACATATTGCGGTTGCCGTTCCCGGGTTTATCGGAGAGTACAGCGAAACGCATCTCCCGGAGGTGGTTAAACCTTTCTGGACCCCCGAGTGGTATTTCTATCCGCTCTGCTGGTGGAAAGCGCTGTGGGAAAAAGAGCCCGGTGCGATTCTGACCACCGTGCGGGAAATGGACACCTGCCAGCAGGCGTGGGATGAGTTTATGCAATGCGAGATAGCCCAGGAGATGATGGTGCCCATTATGGACGCGGGCGCCGGGGCCTATTTCAACATGATCCAACTGGTTGCGCAGAAGCGCTAAGAGGTAATAAACAACGCCACCCCTGGGTGGCGTTGAACGTAACGTCTATGAGCGGATAAAGGCCAGAATGTCGGCGTTAATGGTATCCGCATGGGTGGTATGCATCCCGTGTGGGAAGCCCGGATAAATTTTCAGTACGCTGTTCGCAAGCAGTTTGTCCTGCAGAAGAGCGGCGTTCTTATACGGCACGACCTGATCGTCGTCGCCCTGCATCACCAGAACGGGAATCGTGATGGTTTTCAAATCTTCAGTCTGGTCGGTTTCTGAAAACGCCTTGATCCCCTCATAGTGGGCCTTGGCGCTGCCGATCATTCCCTGACGCCACCAGTTCTGGATCGTACCCTGCGAAACGTCTGCCCCATCCCGATTAAACCCGTAGAAAGGACCGCTGGCGACGTCGAGGTAAAACTGGGCGCGGTTAGCCGCCAGCGCTTTGCGGAAGCCGTCGAAAACCTCGACGGGCGTTCCGCCGGGGTTAGCGTCCGTTTTTACCATCAGAGGCGGGACGGAACTCACGAGCACCGCTTTGGCGACGCGCCCCTGCGGCTGGCCGTACCTGGCTACGTAGCGGGCGACCTGGCCGCCGCCGGTGGAGTGGCCGACGTGCACGGCATTGCGTAAGTCCAGGCTTTCAACAACGGCCGACGCATCGGACGCATAGTGATCCATATCATGCCCTTCGCTCACCTGATCCGAACGTCCATGACCGCGGCGATCGATAGCGATAACGCGATAGCCTTCCGCAAGGAAGAAGAGCATCTGGTTATCCCAGTCATCGGCACTCAGCGGCCAGCCGTGGTGGAAGACAATAGGCTGAGCCTCTTTAGGGCCCCAGTCTTTGTAGTAAATGTTGACGCCGTCTTTCGTTGTTACGAATGCCATACCGCAGACTCCTCTGTTAAAGACAAAACGATCGCCGGCTGACCGCGCAGCGAATCATTAATGCCTTAATTAAGTTGACTTTTTTCTATTTTCCGTACCGACAGTACCCCTAAAGTGTAGGTGAAATAGTTAAAGCGGTTGGTTTCATTTTGGTTAAAGGCATTCCTCAACCCCGTCAGCGTTCCCCCGGCGATGACCGCTTACGCGTATACATTGCCTTGTCAGCGCTATTGAGCAACGTATCGGCATCGGCAGCGTCATGAGGAAAGCGTGCGATGCCGATACTGCCGGAGATGGCAATCACAAGCTCGTTAATCAAAAATGACTGTGCCAGTGCAGCGCTGACCTTTTCCGCCGTTTGCAGGGGTAATGGATCGCTGGTCGTTAAATCGGGGAGCAGGGCGACAAACTCATCGCCGCCGAGGCGGGCAACCGTGTCGCCTTCGCGCAGTACGCTTTGCAGACGAAATGCGACGAGCCGCAGCAATTCATCACCGACGGCATGGCCGTGGAGATCGTTCACCGGTTTAAACCGGTCGAGGTCGATAAACAGCAGCGCCACTTCCCGGTCGTTAGCGATAGCCTGTGTGATGGCCTGCTCAAGACGGTTAACGAATAATCTCCGGTTCGGTAACCCGGTCAGGGCATCAAAGTTGGCGTGCAGCCAGGCGATATGTTCACGCTGTTTGCGATCGGTAATATCGCGGATGAATGCCGAAAAGATTTGCTTACCCGCTTGCTGATGCGGCCATATCGACAGCTCAATAGGGAACTCGCCCTTGGTGCGATGTAGCGCAGCGATCTCGATAGTGCGGTTGAGAATATTCGACGGCTGGGCGGCCTTAAAGCGCATCAGGCCGCGCGCGTGCTGCTCGCGAAATTCCTCGGGCACGATCATATCGCCAAGACTGTTGCCTGTCGCTTCTTCGGCTGACCAGCCGAACATGCGTTCTGCTGCCTGGTTCCAGTTCACGACGATCCCAGCGTGATCGATGGTGATCACCGCGTCCTGTGCGGTCTCAACCAGCTGGCGATGGTACTCTTCACTCTCTTCCAGCGCCTGCTTCATCGACTCTATCTGGCTGATGCTTTCCTGCAGTTCGCGGTGTATTTCCGCCAGCGAAAGGGAGAAGAAGCGGATCCGCTCTTCAACGGACATATTTTTCATTTCTGAATAGAGGTCGCTGGCGGTACGTGGCGGCATAATGAATTCCTGACAAAAGGGTTAAGCACCTGTCAATTATGGTGCTTTAGATAACTTTTTGTACCCGGATTATGGCTGGACAACGGCAGGAGGCTTGCAGGTAATTTGGGCAATAGATATGAAACGGGCTCTGGAGCATACCTCCAGAGCCTGCCGGGTTAGCGGTTTTCTTCGATATAGCGGGCCAGGTCCGCCGGGGTTTTCAGCACCGTCGCCACGTCGGTTGGTGGGATCATACAGCCGTAAACGTCCTGCACTTCCAGCACCATATCGACTGCCAGGATGGAGTCGAGAATATCGGATTCAATCAGCTCATCGTGAAAGCCCACCTTACGGGATAACACTTTTTCGAACAGGGCGAGAATTTCTTGTTCCATAATTTTTCCTGGGGTCATTAATTTGTGCGGGCGTAAGCGTCCAGCAGCTTGCGGTCAATTTTGCCGTTAGGGTTCAGCGGCAAAGCGTCTTTTACGATAATTTGTGAAGGCACCATGTAGTGCGGAACCACCTTCGACAGCGAGGTTTTAATCGCATCCGGTGGCAGCTCCGTCACGCAAAACGCGGCAATGCGCAGCACGCTGCCGCAGGATTTCATCAGCGGCAGAACCACCGCTTCGCTGATGCCGGACATGGCCAGCAGGCGGTTTTCAATCTCGTTGATTTCAATACGGTAGCCATTCAGCTTGACCTGACTATCGTTGCGCCCCTGGCAATAGATGAGCCCCGCGTCATACCCCAGGTCGCCGGTCCGGTAGCCGCGAAACGCTTCATTTTCCCGACGGAGTAATTTTTCCGCGTTCTCCTGCGGCAGGCCGAGGTAGCCGCGCATGACGTTTTTACCCCAGATAATCAGCTCGCCCTCGGGAGAAATTTCCATTTTGCTTTCGGGCATCATGACCCCTACCGGCAGCACGGCGCTGTCGCTGTTGAGGATCTCATCCGTAATCTCAACCACGGTTGTCGCGACAGTCGCTTCCGTTGGGCCATAGGAGTTAATGATTTTGGCCTGCGGGAAACGGCGGCGTAACTGTTTAACCAGCGCCTTATTGAGCACTTCACCAATGAAGATAAACACGTTGAGCGCCGGCAAATACTCACTGTTGAACTGCGGGGACAGCAGCTGCTGGTACGCAAAAGAGGGGGTAGAAACCCAGGCGGAGACCGCGTTGGCCTTCAGTCGCGCCAGCCAGTTCTCTTTATGAATATCCTCTTTGGCGTTCAGCACGATGTGTCCACCCATCGCCAGGTTCGCCAGTAAAGGGATAAGGGAAAGGTCAAAACTGAACACCGCGTGGTTCATCAGCACCGGTTTTTCCGGCAGTGAAAAGTCCCGGCTGACCCATTTCATAAAGTGCCAAACGCTTTCACGCCCAATCTGCACGCCTTTAGGCTTGCCGGTGCTGCCTGAGGTAAACATGATGTAGGCCAGATCCTGCTCCTCAAGCACCTTGCCCGCTTCGCCGGTGGCGATGAACTCCCGGGTCGCGACGTCGTAATAGTAAGGGGCACTGGCCAGATGGCAGATCTCGCGAAGGCGCTCCTGCGGGTAAATGCAGTCCACCGGGATGTACGGAATGTTGTGCAGCAGACAGCTATAAATCGCCACGGCGAACTCGGCCTGCTGGTGTCCATACAGTACAACCGGCGTACCTGCAGCAGGCTGGCAACGCCGATAGCGCTGCGCCCAGTCCGTCACGGCAGCAGAAAGCTGTAGCCAGCTTAAGGCGTCGTCGCTGCCGCTGATGGCCAACTGCTGCGGGCAGGCCGGGTCGCAAAATGCCGCACGCAAGAAATCCTGCAGTTCCTGAAGATCGGAGTGATTTTTCATAGAGGTGACATTCCACTGAAGATGTAAAGGGAGCCCGCGGCGCTTCCCAGCGTCAGAATTCGCCCCAAAAATGCGACAGCCGGATACTGCAATCCACGGTGTAACGCCGGGCTGCGTTTGGCTGACCACAGCAGCATGTTATGCGCGACGGAAATCGCGCCGAACAGCGCGCCGCTGATGACGTAATGGCGCTCCAGGCCATTCCACGCGCCCATGCAGAACAGGGTGCAAAAAATACCGATATTTTGCGCAAGCGTTTTGTTCTGGCGGAAAAAGTTGAACTTCATCAGGTTCATGTACACCGGCATAAAGACCACATCGCGCAGCCATTCAGACAGGCTGATGTGGAAGCGGCGCCAGAAATCCTGCGGGTTCTTTGCCAGAAGCGGCATATTGAAGTTTGCCGGAATGTTCAGGCCGAATAAGCGGCCTGCACCGATGGCCATATTGCTGTAACCCGCAAAATCAAAGTAGAGGTAGGCGCTATAGGCAATCGACATCACCACGCCGACGGTCAGCGTAAACGGCTTGTGGCTCCACGGTTGCACAACGAACGTATCGACAAGCATGGCAAACAGGAACTTCTGGATAATGCCGGTAACGATCTGCTCTAGCGCCACCAAAAACTGCTCGCGGTTAAGAGAAAATACGGGCTTGCTGACGTCGCTCATCCATGTCCGCCAGCGGTACATGGGACCGGCCAGGATAATAAAGGGCATAAACAGATAGCAGAAATAGTGCAGGAAATTCTGCTCCTCTTTTTTACTGCGATAGAGCAATACGTCTACCGCGCGGAACGTCATAAATGAGAGGCCGATCATTCCCCAGTGGTTATTTAAATGCAGCTTCACTAAAAATAAGGGCAGCAGCGTTAAAATGATTGCCTGCCAGGTTTTTAACCAGCCTTTCTCTTTAAAAGTCGCGAGCACATAAAAAGTGATAAAAACGGCCGCCGGGACAATATAGTCCCCCTGAAATATATAGCCCCAGCCGACCGCCGTCAGTACCGACAGCGCCGACAACCCGGTCAGGCGATGGCGCAATACGCGATTAACCAGCGCAAACGCCAGGGCGGATGAAAATAAATAGACAAAAAACATGCCTGAGCTGTACATCATTCGGCCTCAGAACTTTTGATATTCAAAATGCAGCTGCATACTCATGCTGTCATCGACAGAGGTCCACGCGACGATGGTGATCGCCAGCAGGAGATAAAGGAAAAAAAGACGGATCGCAATTTTCATTATTTAAAGCTCTGTGCAATAAAGCGAATCATAGGAACCCAGGCCAGTTCGGAAGGGTGCAGACGATCCCAGTTCCAGCCATTCTGATAAGGCATTGCGTACATATCTAAATAAGGGATCTGGTTGTCTTCCAGAATGGTTTTAATTTGCTTATCCACCGGGCGGAAGGTATCGGTATTGTAAAGCGCCCAGGGGTTGACCGGGTCGACGATAGCAATGACCTGTACGTGACGATCTTTCAGCAACTGGACGGTTTTTCTGAACGCGGCGATTTGCGCAGGCACCACCGGCGTGTCATCCCACTGCTGCGGCTTACCGTCCTCTTCGTAAATCGCTTTGTCCATCCATAGGGTGGCCGCGCTCTGCTGGCGTTTTCTATTTAACTCGCGCGCATTCGCCAGCTCTTTATTCCAGTCAGGCGCAATGTGGGCTGTGGGCTGCTGCGGCCATGGACGTACCGCCTCGGGCGTCACGTGGAGCAGGGCCAGCCAGTCGTTTTTGATCATTGTGCAGACGTTGGCAAACTGGAAGCTCAGCTCGTCCCACATCAGACCGGGGTGCCAGCCAAAGACGCGCATTTGGCCGAAGGTTAAATGGCTTATCTCTTTCGCATCAATATGTTTTAAGTAATTAACCAGTAACGGGCGCGCCTGCGGATCCTTCATCAGAGGATTAAAAACAGAACCCGGGAAATTATCTGCATAGATAGCAGGGGGCAGACCTTTTGAATAAAAACTGTCGGGTGCCAGAAGTAAAACAACTTTACTGTTTGCGTTAAGGCTATTTTTAAAACGTGAGAACAGTAAAAATTGCGTTTCGTCATCAACAAACGCATCGCCATACGCCACAACGGGTTTGTGTAATTGCTTATTAAAGTAATTATATACCGCGTAATGTTCATCTTCTGAGGTGGCAACTTCAGAGGCGCCAATGAAGAAAATAGCATTCCCTTCCAGGGCATGAGAAATGGTGGCAATTTTTTCCGCCTGTTCTTTAGGCGTGCCCGCCATTGATTTAATCAGCGGCTGGAAGGTGAGCGGCGGGTTGAAGCTCGACACTAACGGATGAACACAGAGAAACAATATGGCCAGGGTCGCCATCAGGATATGTAAGCAAAGCGTATTTTTGATTTTCATCATCAACCAGTAAGACTACATGGCAGTAATTTCTACAATCTGTGGGTAATCAGATTTACAACAATTACACAACAAATGGCCGTTTATTTTTTTGGGCATTCTATACCAGAGCGATTTAAAAGGATGAGCGTTGCTGTGTTACGGTATGTACAAGAGAGCGGAAGCGGGGGCCGGAGACGCGACCGGGTGACTTTTTGCGCAGTCAAACGCCTGTGGGTAAAAATAGAAAAATTCCTGCTTTACAAGGCGCTAATAGATGTTTATAGTGCGCCTCACTTTGGAAGCGTGGCCGAGCGGTTGAAGGCACCGGTCTTGAAAACCGGCGACCCGAAAGGGTTCTAGAGTTCGAATCTCTACGCTTCCGCCAAATTTGAAACCCAGGTCGTTATGCGACCTGGGTTTTTTTATGCACAGAAAACCCCTTTCGATCTGTTAATGACGTTCAAATACAGGAACAGGACGTTCTGGCGCTGAGGTGACTTCGTCGATACTGCAGCGGCGTCTGGCGCATCATCTTTTTAAAGCAGGTAATGAAATAGGTTACCTCGCTAAACCCAACTGCCAGCGCAATGGCGTCAATACTCTCATCGCTGTACCGCAAGAGATCGCAGCTGCTTTTTATCCGCCGGGTCAGCAAATATTCGTGGATGCTACCGCCGGTCTGCTGGCGGAAAATTCGTGAGGTATAGCTGCGCGAGAGCCGCAGGTCGTGGGCTAGCTGGTCGAGCGAAAACTTGCTGGCATAGTGGGCTTCGACCCAGCTCATAATCCGCGAGGCGACGGTCTGCTGGCGCGGCGGATAGGGCTGCGGCTGCTCGGGCAGAAACGTCATGAGCTGCATTACCAGAAATGCCACCTCGCAGGCCACGGTCTGCTCGTTGCCCTCCAGGCGCTGAAACTGTTCAAGGATCCTCTCGATAAACGCCGCGTGCTCGCTGAGATCGTAGATTTGCGCCGGCAGATTGCTGGCGGCCAGCGCGGCAAACCGGGCCTGATGGCGCGGGAAGGCGCTGAGCGCACTTTCGACGACCGATTGCTCAATGTGCATGGTGGTGCGGTGATAGGGGTTTTTATCGCTATGATCGACCTGCACTTTGTGCAAACGGAAGGGCGGGAAGATAAATAATCGCCCCGGACGTGCGGTGTAGTGCTGATTATCCACCACCACGATGCCGTAGCCGCTGGAAATATAGAGCAATTCAACGCATTGATGCCAGTGGTAGTAAATCGCGCTGGTGGTATACATGCGGTTAAAAGAAATGGCCTGCCGATCGAGCGTAATGCGTTCCAGCAGCTGCGTTTCACCCATTTTGCCTCCAGGACAACAGATTTAAATTTTTAGGCCATCATTTGTAATTTATCCCCCTCCCCATCGACAAAATCCAGAAAAAATGAAATGGCGGTTTAATTTTGTGAGTCCGCTCACTCAGCGCCGGGAATAAAAGCAGTTACTCTGCATTCAGACGTCGCACGCGTGGCTTTAAAAAAGCCTAATAACAATAACTTATCTCTACCCTCGTGTAATGCGGGAGGACCCTGTGCAACCTGAAAACATTAAGCTGGATAATCCACTGACAAGCCGGGAAGAGGTGCAACGGCTGGTCAACGACATGCTGAACGCGGTGGCGCCTTATTTTAAAAATGACGCCAGCCGCATTGATTTAGCGAACTTTACCGCTCACTACGGCCAGCAGGTCGCGAGTATGGAAACCTTTTCCCGCCTGCTGTGGGGCGTGACGCCGCTGTTGGCCGGCGGCAGTGAGCCGCAACGCTTCACTTTCTACTTACAGGCGATAAAAAACGGCACTAATCCGCAGCACGCCGATTACTGGGGCGACGTCGCGCCCTACGATCAGCGAATCGTCGAGATGGCGGCCTACGGGCTGCTGCTGGCGCTGGCGGGCGAAACCGTACTGGCACACTTCACTGAGGCGGAAAAAGCGAATTTATGGCGCTGGCTAAAGCAGTGCGAGACCCAGGACATCCCCGATAACAACTGGCACTTCTTTCCGATTCTGGTTCAGGTCGGCTTCCATTATTGCGGCATGCCCACCAACCAACAGGCGCTGGAAGACCACTTTGCTGCCATGGAGCACTACTATCTTGGCGACGGCTGGTACTCCGATGGCCCGGGCCGGCCGCGCGACTATTACATCTCGATGGGCTTCCATTTCTATGGCCTGATTTACGCGAAGCTCATGGTCGATGTCGATCCAACGCGTTGCGCAACGCTGCGTCACCGGGCCGCGCGTTTCTCCTCTGACTTCATCCATTTCTTTGCCGAAGACGGCGCGGCGATCCCGTTTGGCCGTAGCCTGACCTACCGCTTTGCCGAAGCGGCGTTCTGGAGCGCGGCGGCCTTCGCCGGGCTGGAGGTCTTTTCTCCCGGCGTGATCAAGGGCATCGTTTTGCGCCATCTGCGCTGGTGGCTGAAGCAGCCGATATTCGACCGCGACGGCGTGCTGAGCGTTGGCTACAGCTACCCCAATCTGGCGATGGCGGAAGACTACAACGCGCCGGGTTCGCCGTACTGGGGTCTGAAGACCCTGCTGGTGCTGGCATTAGATGAGGGCGATGCCTTCTGGCAGGCGGCTGAGCTGCCACTGCCGACGCTGCCCGCGCAGCACACGATAGCCCACGCGGATCAGGTGGTGGTGCATCAGGCCGATCACCTGTGGATGCTGACTTCCGGCCAGCTGGAGCTGAACAACTTTGTGAATACCGAAGCGAAATATTGCAAGTTTGCCTATTCCACCCGCTTTGGCTTCACCATTGAACGTGGGCGCTACGGCCTGAACCATGCTGCGCCCGATTCGATGCTGCTGCTGGCCGAAAAGGACAACTACTGGCGCGGCCGCCGCGAATGCCAGCGCGTGGTCACCGCTGACGGCACCATTTACAGCCGCTGGCTGCCGTGGCGTGACGTGGTGATTGATAGCTGGCTGCTGGCGCTGGGCGACTGGCAGCTGCGCGTCCATCGCATCAATACCCGGCGCGCGCTGGACTGCGCGGAGGGGGGCTTTAGCCTGGCAAACCGCCCGCAGCCGCAGGCACACGAGAGTGACGGCACCTGCTGGTTACGCAGTGCTCAGGACGTCTCGGCCATCTTCTGTTTACATCCGCACGCCCGCCGTGGCGAGACGGTGTTGACGCCGCCAAACAGTAATCTGCTGTTCGCCGATCGCGCAGCGGTGCCGCTGTTGCGCGGCGAGCTCGACCCCGGCACGCATTTGCTGATAAGCGCGGTGTGGGCGGGAAACGCCGCCGACTTCGATCCGCAATGCTGCCCGCAGGCCTTCAGGAGCGATGACGCGGTACGCTTCGTGACGGCGCGACAGGAAACGACGCTCGTTCTGGCCCCGGAGGCATCCCTATGAGCACATCATCGTCCGTACGCGCCGCGCAGTACAAAATGAGTACCTTTATTTTTCTCTACTTCTTCACCTGGTCATCCAGCTTTGGCCTGTACGCCCTGTGGCTGAGCCAGAAAGTGGGGCTCGACAGCGTCACCATCGGCAGCGTGTTCGCCATCAACGGCGTCTTCGCGGTGGTCCTGAAGCCGGTGTACGGCTACATCATGGACAAAATCGGCATGAGCAAGTGGCTGCTCTATTTTGTCTGCGCCATTTCTGCGCTGATGGCGCCGTTCTTCGCGCTGGTGTACCAGCCGCTGCTGCAAAGCCATGCGATGGCGGGGATTATCATCGGCGCGCTGTATCTGAGCCTGGGCTGGTACGCCGGCGTGGCGGCGTCTGAATCCTACGCCGACCGCTTTAGCCGCCTGTACGGGCTGGAGTTTGGCCGCATCAGAATGTGGGGTTCGCTGGGCTGGGCGATGGCGGCCTCGGTCTCCGGGCTGTTGTTTAACTTCACGCCGCTGGCCAACTTTCTGCTCAGCAGCGGTACCTCGGTGCTGATGCTGCTGGTGCTGATGAGCCTCAAAATCGGCGACGAGCAGCTGCGCAATAACAGCGTTATTTCCGCCAATAAGATCGTCTTTGCCGATGTGCTGATGCTGCTGAAAAACCGCAAATTCTGGATGTTCAGCCTCTACGTCGCCGGGGTGGCGTGGATGATGTTTATCGCCGAACAGCAGTTCCCGCGCTACTTCGTGTCGTTCTTCGCCACCAAAGAGCAGGGGAATGCCTGGTACGGCTACCTGAGCACCGTCCAGTCGGGGATGGAGTTCGTGATGATGATGTTTATCCCGTGGCTGGTGAACCACTACGGCGCCAAGCGGGGCCTGCTGTTCTGTGGCTGCGTGGTAGGGGCAAGGCTGATCGCCTCCGGACTGACCAGCGACCCGATTGTTATCTCCATCATCAAACCGTTTTATGGCGTCGAGATCGCGCTGCTGCTGATTTCGGTCTTCAAATACATCGCCGAGCATTTCCATCGTCGGGTTAACGCCACGATGTACCTGCTGGGCTACCAGGCGATGATTTACGTTGGCTCGATTGTGGTCGCCCCGCCTGCCGGCTATCTGTACGACAGGATAGGCTTTGAGCATACCTATCTGCTGATGGGCTGCTGCGCCCTGATATTTACGCTGATTTCCGCCTTTACGCTGTCGCGCTGCCAGTCGACGCGCGATGCCTCACGGCCTTTTGCTACGGCTTTAGATACCGCCCCGGTTGAACCGGCCAAACATTAGTTCAGGAGTTGTTATGACCAAATCTGTTATCACCGAAGCGCTGCGGCCGATCGAACTGCATCAGGTCGATCGCCTGGCGCTGAGCCAGAAGCTGGAAGCGGCGCTGGCCCGCGTAACGCGCAAGCTCGACAAAAATATTGTCGCCTTCGGCGATAAGTTCCCCGGCGAAGCCTGCGAGAAGGGCGTTTGGCCGCGCACCGATAACGTGGAGTGGACCACCAGCTTTTGGCCTGGCCAGCTGTGGCTGGCGTGGGAGATGACCGGCAAAGCGCACTATCGCGAAGCCGCCGAGCGCTATTTACCGTCGTTCGCCCGGCGCATTGAGCAGCGTATCGACACCGCAACGCACGATCTCGGGTTCCTCTATTCGCTCTCCTGCATCAGCGCCTGGCGGCTCACCGGCAACGAGGCCGCTCGCCGGTCGGCGCTGCTGGCTGCCGATCGCCTGATGGAGCGCTTTAACCCGACGGCCAGCATTATTCAGGCGTGGGGTGATTTAAACGACCCGGAGCAGCAGGGGCGAATGATCATCGACTGCAATATGAACCTGCCGCTGCTGTACTGGGCCAGCGAACAGACCGGGGATCCGCGCTATGCGCAGGCGGCGACGGCTCACGCCGGACAGGCAGCGAACTATATCGTGCGTGAAGATGCCTCGACGTATCACACCTGGTATATGGACGTGCAGACGGGCGAGCCGCGCTTTGGCAACACCCATCAGGGCTACAGCGATACCTCGTGCTGGTCGCGCGGCCAGGCGTGGGGCATTTACGGCTTCCTGCTCAGCTATCAGCACACCGGCGATAAGCAGATGGTTGAGCTGTCGCGCAGCCTGGCGCATTACTTCCTCAACCGCCTGCCGGAAGATGACGTTTGCCACTGGGATCTGGCCCTGCTCGGTACCGACGCCGTGCGCGACAGTTCAGCGGCGGCGATTGCTGCCTGCGGCCTGCTGGAGCTGGTCAAGGCGCTGCCGACGCTCGACGCAAACCGCGCGTATTATGAGGAGATGGCGCTGCGTATTGCGCAGTCGCTGACCGATAACTACCTAGCTCACGACGACGATCCGACCGAAGGGCTGCTGCAGCACTCGGTTTACCATATGGGCAGCGGTAAGGGCGTCGATCAGTGCTGTAGCTGGGGGGACTATTTCTATCTGGAGCTGCTGGCGCGGCTGCGACAGATTTGGCACCCGTACTGGTAACCCTGAAGCCATGGAGAGCAAGATGAAAAGCGTAGCCGTGTTTTTAGCCCCCGGTTTTGAAGAGGGAGAAGCGATCGTCACCATCGATATCCTGCGCCGCCTGAATATTGCGGTGCAGACGATTGCCTGCGGCGAGGGTCGCGAAGTGGTGAGCTATCACGCCATCTCAATGGTGGCGGATAGCACCCTGAAAGCCAGCCTCGATCGGACCTTTGACGCCGTGGTGCTGCCGGGCGGCCCGGAAGGCAGCGCCAACCTGGCGAAAAGCGCGGAGGCGATCGCCTTCGTTCGCCGCCATGATGACGCGGGCAAATATATCTGCCCGATTTGCTCCGCCGCCGCCCGCGTGCTGGGCGGTAACGGACTGCTCAAGGGGCGCCGCTATGTCTGTTCCGGCGATTTGTGGAAAACGGTCAGTGATGGCATTTACGTCGATGCCGACGTGGTGGAGGACGGCAATCTGCTAAGCGGCCGCGGGCTGGGCAACGTGTTTGATTTTGCCTTTACCCTGGCGGCGCGATTACAGGGCGATGGGGCACTGGCGCGCGAGCAGGCCAGTCATATTGAGTACGCGTGGCAGGATAGCGAGCCCGTTTACGGGCTGGCAAAGTGCGATTTGTGAGTGTCGCCCGACGGCGCTACGCTTGCACTGGCCTACAATAAAACGTGCAACCAATTGAAAAGGCTGCGCAATGTAGGCCGGGTAAGCGCAGCGCCACCCGGCAAGAAAGACTGTGCAGGTGGTTTACAGCCCGATCACCAGCTCCCCCGAATGGCTCCGCGAGCAGCACAGCGCCACCTGCTGCGCCGTCGCGCTTTTTTCCGCCTCCGACTGCACGCTGTCCCGGTGATCCACCACGCCGTCGATCACTGGCGTCAGGCAGGCCCCGCAGATCCCCATTTCGCAGGAGAGGGGAACTTCCACGCCGTGTTCCTGCAGCACCTGGGCGATGGTTTTATCGGCAGGCACAGGCCAGCGCTCCCCGGTGGAGGCCAGCTTGACCGTAAAGATCTCGCCGGTTTCACCGCCTGCGGAAGGGGCTGCGGGCTGAAACGCCTCGCTGTGGATATGGTCGTCATCCCAACCCTTCGCCGTGGCGACTTCACGCACTTTTTCCATAAATCCTGCGGGTCCGCAGACCCAGGCGTGAAGCCCCGCCTGCGCCACCGGGAGATGTTCTGCCAGCGCGGTGCGCGGGCTGTCGGTATGGATGACGCAGTCGTCGCACCCGGAAAGCGCGCGGGCAAACGCCGCACTTTCGCGGCTTCTGACGTAGTAGTGCAGCGTAAACGGCGTTCCGGCGGCCTTGAGCTGTAGGGCCATCGCATACAGCGGCGTAATGCCAATCCCCGCCGCCAGCAGCAAAACCCGCTCTGCCTGACGAAGCGGAAACAGGTTGCGCGGGGTCGATATCATAAGCTTCTGCCCGGGACGCAGCGTCTCGTGCACGTAGCGCGACCCGCCGCGCGAGGCGGTTTCCCGGCCCACGCAGATAAGATAGCCCTTATCTTCGCAAGCCCCGGTCAGGGAGTACTGGCGAATAACCCCGCAGGGCAGGTGCACGTCAACGTGCGCGCCGGGCTGCCACGCCGGCAGCGCTTCGCCGTCTTCAGCCACCAGCCTGACGGCGAGGGATTTATCGCCCTCGCGCCACAGCCCGTCAACAATTACGCTCAGCATATCGGCCTCCGTCATACCAGGAAAAACTCGCCAAAGCCCATCTTCTTCAGCCCCCGGCGGTAGGCAATCGAGCTTTTATCCGCCGGGATATGGGCTTCCAGGGTGAGATCCAACGGCAGGTTTTCCGGGCGCTGGGTTTCGACCATCAGGCGGTCCTCTTCAAAGATGCGCAGGTTAAAGGCATGTACATCCTCCACCGGAATATGCAGGTCAAAATTGCGGGCGATAGGGGCAAACATGCGGGTCACGCGTGATGAAACGGGCGACGCGGCGTTCATGATTGCCAGCCGGGATTCACCTGGAAAATGAATCGTCAGGGTGGCGGTAAACGGCAGGTGCATTTCAAAGTGGCGTAACCACTGAAACCCTTCTGGCGCCTGCACGTCCGAGCTGGCGGGGTAGTTGCTCACCGAGCTCCAGTAATCCGCCACGAAGCCGAACGGCGTCTCCTGCGGCTGGTAGGTCGGCACGATCGAGTTATCCGGATCTGCAAAGGTATCGGTGTGGATCCAGGCGAAGTGCGCCACGTCGAGAAACCCTTCCACCTGACGCCCGGCAAAGCCATTCACCTCAAACGCCGGGCAGTTGATCTGCTGAAATCCGTCGTCATCCCAGTGCGGCATGGTGGGAAGTGGCGCAGGATTGTCCGGGTCAAAGGCCAGGCAGGTCCAGATCAGGCCGAAGCGCTCTTCCACGGCATAGTTAATCAGGTTCAGCTTCGCCGGAACGGGCTGGTCGGGGCTGGACGGAATGCGGTTGCAGCGCCCGTCCTCCCCGAAGCGTAAGCCATGATAGGGGCAGATAATCCCGTGCTCGTCGTGAAAGCCGAGCGTCAGCGGCACGCCGCGGTGCGGGCAGACGTCCCGGGCGACCACGACCTGGTCGTGGATCCGGTAAATCACCAGCTGTTCGTCCAGCAGGGTCGCCTTGACCGGTGCCGGGCCGATGTCGCTGGCGCGCGCGACCGGATGCCAGCATTTCGCCAGGCGCAGCCAGTCCTCTGGCTCAAACGTGCAGTGGGCGGGTGGAGTCGGTTCTCTTTTCATCGTTATCCCTCGTTCAGCCTAGCGGGCCGCCCTGAATGGTGTCGCACAGACCGTTGATGATGCGCTCGCCGGTCTCCTCTTTGAGTTCCTGATACCAGGCTTCCGTCAGCGCCATGTCTTTGCCGTGGGTGACGTCGCAGCGCTTACGCGCCTTTAGCACCAGGTCGCGCACCCGGTCGCAGCGCAGCGCTTCGTACTGCCGCAGCGCCAGCGTAATGCTGTGGTTTTCACGCAGGCATTCCCCCAGCACCACGGCATCCTCCATGGCGGCACAGCCGCCCTGGCCGATATCCGGCGTGGTGCTGTGCGCGGCGTCGCCGAGCAGCGCGACGTTGCCGCGCACCAGGCTGTCGAACGGCTCAATGTCGTGGATTTCAATGCGGTTGGTAGTCTCGGGGTCGAGCGCCGCGATAAGCTTTTGCACCGGCGGCGCCCACCCGCGGAAGTAGCCCGTGAGGTCGGCGCGCAGGGTGGTGCGATCCTCTTCCAGGCCCGCGGGCAGCGGCACGTCAAAAAAGAAGTAGAAACGACCGCCGGAGACGGGCATCAGCGACACGCGTTTGCCTTCGCCAACGAAGGTGGTCCACTGGTGCGCCGGGGCGATCTCTTCGTCAATCTTCACCAGCCCGTTCCAGTTCACGTACCCGGCGTAGCGGCGCTCCGGAGCGTAGCCCAGCACGTAAGGGCGAACCGCCGAGTGGCTGCCGTCGGCGGCAATCAGAAAATCACCGGTTGCCGTGGTGCCGTCGGTGAAGGTCACGCTCACGCCCGCGTCGTCTTCGCTGACGCGCTCCACGCGCTTGCCGAACTGCACCCTGTCGCGCCCCCAGAAGTCCAGCATTTCGCGCTGGAGTTCAGCGCGCGAAACGGGGCAGGGTCGCCCGCCGGTACGCTCAACCAGCGGCGCAAGGCTAAAGCGGGTCAGTGTCTCGCCGCGCCGGTAATCCTTGTAGGCCATAAAGCGCATCGGCCCGCCGTAGGTCTCGATAATGTCGCCCATGCCGAGGTGCTGCATGCATTTCACGCCGTTAGGCCAGATGGAGATGGCCGCCCCGACGGGCCTGATCTCTTTTACGGCTTCAAATACGGTACAGTCGATGCCCGCTTTCTTCAGCGCGACGGCGGCGCTCAGGCCGCCAATACCCGCGCCAATGACGATTGCTCTCATGCTTCTCTCCTTTTGCAGGGTGTAAAAAACATTCAGCAATTTGCGTACCAGGCTGCAGAGCGGGGAAAACGGCGTTGTGGGAGGGGCATTTGCACTGCTAAGGTGCGCAAACGCGGTGAGCGTGCCTTTTTATGAATCAAAAATTTCCTGTTGAGTTATACGGAATCGACTGTTTCACACCTGCGCTTAGAATGGCGTGGTTTGTGCAAGAGCCTGGAGGATGACAATAAAGGAGACGCTATGATCGCACTGCACGAGTTCAATCATCTTCCCCACGAAAAGGCGTTATCGCTGATTCACCCTTGCGTGGCGCTCCCCGGCTGGGCCGACGCGCTGGCTCTGGGGCGGCCCTACGCCAACCGGGACGAATTGTTCAGTACGGCGAAATCGCTGACGCAAGCCTGGGACGACGCGGCGCTCGCGCAAGCCCTGAGCGCGCATCCGCGCATCGGGGAAAAGCCCGCGGGCTCACAGGCGGAGGCGGCGCTGTCGCGTGAGGAACAGGGCGCGGTGAATGACCGGGATGCCGCCCTTGCCCAGGCGCTGCGCGAGGGCAATGCCCGCTATGAAGCCCGCTTTGGACGGGTCTTTCTGATCCGCGCGAAGGGCCGCAGCGGTGAAGACATTTTACGGGCATTGCACGCGCGGCTGGAGAACAGCGATGCGCAGGAAGTCCGTGCCGCGCTGGAACAGCTGCGGGAAATAACGCTGCTACGGCTGGAAGGAGTCATTAGCGAATGAGTACGTTAAGCACGCATATTCTGGATATCTCGACGGGCAAACCGGCGCAGGGCGTAACGGTTTATCTCCAGCAGGAGGGGAAGACGCTCGCCACGGGCGTGACCAACGCGCAGGGGCGTATCCCCGTATTCGTTCCCTCTCTGCCCGCAGGCCGTTACCGGCTGGTGGCGGAGATCGGCGCGTGGTTTCGCGACACCGGTCGCGACACGCTCTACCCCTGCGCGCAAATTGATTTTGTGACGGGAGAAACGGCAGACGAGCACTTCCATCTGCCGTTTGTGATTGCGCCCGGCGGGTGGTCAACCTACCGGGGCAGTTGACCATACCCGCTCGCCGTTGACCCAGGTCTCGCTGATGTTGCGCTCGTCGCCCAGGGTCATCAGCACAAAAAGCTGCTCGTAAATATCCTTGCAGCGGCGGTTGCGCAGGCGCTGCAGCGGCGTCACGTCGGGGTCGATCACCACGAAATCCGCCTCTTTGCCGGGCGCGAAGTTGCCAATCCTATCGTCGAGCCTGAGGGCGTGCGCGCCGCCCAGCGTGGCGTGGTAAAACGCCTCGCTGGCGCGCAGGCGGTAGCTATGGAGCTGCCCCACCTTGTAGGCTTCCCCCAGGGTGCGCAGCATGCTGAAGGTGGTGCCCGCACCGACGTCGGTGCCGATGCCCATCCGCACCCGGTGCTGCCAGCAGGCGGGTAGGCGAAACAGCCCGCTGCCGAGAAACAGGTTAGAGGTGGGGCAAAACGCCACCGCCGAACCGGTGTCATGCAGGCACTGCCACTCGCTGTGGTGAAGATGAATCGCGTGGGCAAACACGCTGCGCTCGCCGGTCAGGCCGTAGTGGTGATACACGTCCAGATAGCGCTCGTGCTCCGGCCAGAGATCGCTCACCCAGGCCACTTCGTTAGGGTTTTCGCTTAGATGGGTCTGCAGCCAGGTATCCGGGAACTCCTCTCTGAGCAGGCTGACCGCGGCGAGTAGCTCGGGGGATGACGTCGGGGCAAAGCGCGGCGTAATGGCATAGCCCAGCCGCCCCCGGTGGTGCCAGCGCTGGATCAGCGCCCGCGTCTGCCGGTAGCTCTGCTTCGCGTCTTCGCTCAGGTAGTCCGGCGCGTGTCTGTCCATCATCACCTTGCCGGCGATAAGACGCATGTTCAGGCGCAGGGCTTCGGTAAACAGCGCCTCGACCGATTCCGGATGCAGCGTGCAAAACACCAGCGCGGTGGTGGTGCCGTTGCTCACCAGTTGCTGAATGAAAAATTCGGCGATCTCTTTCGCGTAGGCTTCATCGGCAAACTGGCTCTCCACCGGAAAGGTGTAGGTGGTCAGCCACTCCAGCAGCTGCTCGCCAAAGGCGCCGATCATCTCCGTTTGCGGGTAATGGACGTGAGTGTCGACAAAACCGGGCAGCAGCAGCTTGCCGCGCAGGTCGGTATAGCCTTTGTGAGGGTCAAGATACTGCTCGCCCTCCTGCCACGCCATGTGCGCCAGAATTTTTCCGTTCTGTATAAACAGCACCCCGTCCTCAAGATAGCGCGCGTGTTGGGCAATCTCGTCTGCGCTGTCGCTGACCTGGGCTATATCAAAAAATGCGCCGCGGATCGCTGTCTGGTAATCCATCATGGTTCCTGCCTTATTGTGTACATCACGGGGTGATAAGGCTCAGCAAGAACGGTGCCAGAATGAACGGGCCGCAGATAAGCTGCGGCCCGAAGAGAGGGGTTACTCTTTTTGCGTCGCCACGCGGGTGCTGAACGACGTCGCGCCTGCCGTCTCGCGATCTTCCCGCGCCAGCCAGCGGTAGGTGACGCCGCCGAGGAAGACGCCGATGAACCAGCTGAAGTTCGCCACCTCATGCAGGGCCGGGATAAAGCTAATCACAAGACCGACGGCAACGGATGGGATCAGCGCGCCAATGGCTTTCGGGTTAAAGCCGTTGCGGTACCAGTATTTGCCCTTTGGCGTGTCGTCGAACAGATCGTCGACCGATACCTTGCCGCGTTTAATCAGGTAGAAGTCGGCAATCAGAATGCCGAACAGCGGGCCGATAAACGCCCCGAGCACGTCCAGGGTGTAGTGGATAAGCTCCGGCGAGTTGAACAGGTTCCACGGGGTGAGCAGGATCGAGCCGACGGCGGCAATCATCCCCCCGGTGCGGAAGCTGATCTTCTGCGGCGAGCAGTTAGAGAAATCAAACGCCGGGGAGACGAAGTTCGCGACGATGTTGATCCCGATGGTGGCAGTGATCATCGTCAGCAGGCCAATCGCCACGGCAAGATCGTTGCCCACGCGGCTGACGGTCTCGATCGGGTCGGTGATCATGCGGCCAAACAGCGACTGGGTGCCGGAGACAATCACCACGGTGACGATGGAGAACAGCAGGAAGTTAAACGGCAGGCCCCAGCGGTTGCCGCGGCGGATCTCGCCCATGCTTTTGCCGTAGCGGGAGAAGTCGCCAAAGTTGAGCAGCGGGCCGGAGAAGTAAGAAACCACCAGCGCGGTCGCGGTGATCATCTGCCAGGTCTGCTCGCCCGCGCTCAGGGATTTGCTGGCGAGGGTGAAGGAAATGCCGTCAAAACCGGTCTTGTATACAATCCAGCCTGCAAGAGCCAGCATCACCACGTAGACCGCCGGACCGGCGATATCAATAAAGCGCTTGATGGCGCTCATGCCGTGCCAGAAGACCATCGCCTGCAGGACCCACATAATGGCAAAGCAGATCCAGCCCAGGTGCGACAGGCCGAGGAACGCGCCGGTGGTGAGCGAAGAGAGCGACGGCCAGAACTTCAGCGCCACCAGCATCAGTGCGTTGGCGGCCAGATAGGTCTGGATGCCGTACCACGCAAAGGCGATAAGGCCGCGGATCACCGCCGGAATATTGGCCCCGAAGACGCCAAAGGCCTGACGGCTGATCACCGCATAGGGCACGCCCGCCATCTGGCTCGGTTTGGCCACCAGGTTGGCGCACAGCTGCACGATGCAAATCCCCACCAGCAGGCAAAGCAGCACCTGCCAGCTTGCCAGCCCTAGCGTAAAGAAGCTCGCGGCGACAACGTAACCCCCCATGCTGTGGACGTCCGACATCCAGAACGAAAAGATGTTGTACCAGCTCCAGTTCTGGTCACGCGTCGGTGCCAGATCCTCATTGCAAAGACGTGGGCTGTAAACCGCACCGGAATCAGCGGCCGTACCCTGCTGCGCGTTTTGACTGTTTGGCATGAAACCTGCTCCTGTGAATGAAAACCCGTTGAGTGGGAGTACAAACGGTGTTGCAGGATCCAGGCCAAAATAATAAATCTTGTATGCAATATTTTATTTTTATGTATACGATTCGATAACGAAAAGTAAAAGACGGAGTGGTTAATGAACAACATAAATGCCCTGCAGACCGCGCCAGACCTGCATGACAAAGACGAATCCATCTTCCAGGCGCTGATGACCGCGATAGTCGAACATCAGCTGCTGCCGGGAAGTAAATTGCCGGAAGAGGCGCTGGCCGAGGTCTTTGGCGTGAGCCGCACGGGCATCCGCAAGGTGCTGCAACGACTCGCCGCTGTGCAAATGGTCACCCTAACGCCCAAGCGTGGTGCACACGTGGCCAGCCCGACGGTCGAAGAGGCGCAGCATATCTTCCGCACCCGCGCCCTGCTGGAGGTGGCCAACCTGCCGGACGTGCTGGCCCGCTGTCAGCCGCCGCACCTTGCCGCGCTGGAGGCCATTATTCGCCAGGAGCAGCAGGCGCACGAGGCGTACGACGGCCCGGCGGCGATTCGCCACTCCGCCAATTTCCACATTCAGCTGCAGGCGATCTCCGGCAACCAGGTGCTGACGGAGATGGTGACCGGCCTGAGCCAGCGCTCCTCGCTGGTGATTGCCACCTGGGGCGCGCCGTGGCGTCAGGGCTGTCGCTGCAACGATCACGAACAGCTGGTGGATCTGCTGCGCCAGAAGGCGCTCCAGCCGCTCAGCGATGCCCTCATGCACCATTTTGAACATATCGTCGCCAGCCTCTGCTTCGAGCGGGCGGGCGAGTGCCTGCCTGATTTTGCCCGGCTGTTTGCCGGCCACAAGGAGTCGTAATGTCTGTCTGTATACAAGTGATCAACCCCAATACCAGCCTCGCGATGACGGAGACCATCGGCGCGGCGGCCCGCGCGGTGGCGGCACCGGGCACGGAAATTCTCGCGGTCTGCCCGAGCGCGGGCGTGCCGTCTATAGAGGGCCACTTTGACGAGGCCATCGCCGCCGTGGGGGTTCTTGAACAGGTCAAACTTGGCAGAGAGCAGGGCGTGGACGGTCACGTCATCGCCTGCTTTGGCGATCCGGGCCTGCTGGCGGCGCGCGAGCTGGCGCAGGGGCCGGTGGTCGGCATCGCCGAAGCCGCCATGCATATGGCGGCGCTGGTGGCGACGCGCTTCTCGGTAGTCACCACGCTGCCGCGCACGCTGATCATTGCCCGTCATCTGCTGCACCAGTATGGCTTTCACGATCGCTGCGCGGCGCTGCACGCTATCGATCTCCCGGTGCTGGCGCTGGAGGACGGCTCCGGTCTGGCGCAGGAGAAAGTGCGCGCGCGTTGTATACAGGCGCTGAAAGAGGACGGCTGCGGTGCCATTGTGCTGGGCTGCGGCGGTATGGCGACGCTGGCGCAGGAGCTAACGCGCGAGCTGCGCGTGCCGGTGATCGACGGCGTCAGCGCGGCGGTAAAAATGGTGGAATCGCTGGTGGCGCTGGGGCTGTCGACCAGCAAGCACGGGGACCTGGCCTTCCCGGAGAAAAAAGCGTTAAGCGGACAATTTCAGGCATTGAATCCATTTTAAATTTTGGGGGTGGCATGGGGCTTTTTGAACAGGATTACCCGCGGGATCTGCGCGGTTACACGGGCAACCCGCCGCACGCGCGGTGGCCGAATCAGGCGCGCATCGCGGTGCAGTTTGTGCTCAATTATGAGGAGGGGGCGGAAAACCACGTTCTGCACGGCGATGCCGGTTCCGAGCAGTTCCTGTCGGACATCATCGGCGCGGCCAGCTACCCGGACAGACACATGTCGATGGACTCCCTCTACGAATACGGCAGCCGCGCCGGATTCTGGCGGATCCACAATGAATTTCAAAAGCGCGGCCTGCCGCTGACGGTCTTTGGCGTGGCGATGGCGCTGGCGCGTCACCCGGAGATCGTCGAGGCGATCAAAGCGGCGGATTACGACGTGGTCAGCCACGGCTGGCGCTGGATCCACTATCAGCACATGGATATCCAACAGGAGCGCGAACACCTGCATAAAGCGGTGCACGTTCTGAGCGACCTGTTCGGCAAACCGCCAACCGGCTGGTACACCGGGCGCGACAGCCCCAACACCCGCCAGCTGGTGGTGGAGCACGGCGGCTTCGACTACGACAGCGACTACTACGGCGACGACCTGCCCTTCTGGACGGAAGTGGCCTGCAGCGACGGCACCCGCAAACCGCACCTGATTGTGCCCTACACGCTGGATGCAAACGACATGCGCTTCGCCACCGCGCAGGGGTTTAACACCGCCGAGCAGTTTTATACGTATCTGAAGGACAGTTTTGACGTGCTGTACGAAGAGGGGGAAAGCGCGCCGAAGATGATGTCCATCGGCATGCACTGCCGCCTGCTGGGGCGGCCGGGGCGTTTTCGCGCGCTGCAGCGGTTCCTGGATTATGTGCAGCAGCATGAGCGGGTGTGGGTCTGTACCCGCCAGAAGATTGCTGACCACTGGCGGGAGGTGCATCCGTTTCAGAAATAATTGTGCCGTGTTTTGCCGGGTGGCGGCTGCGCCTTACCCGGCCTACAGGACGTCGCATGCCCGTTGGCGTTACACCATCAAACTCACCTGCGCCGCCACTATCCGCCAGCCGTAGGCAAACCGCACCCACGTCTGCTGCTGGCGGCCAATGCGTTCCGTGCCCTCGCGGGTAAACTCGGTGCTGCACACGGCATAATCCTCACCGAAGGTGGTGATGACGGTGTGGCGCAGCGTCCGCTGCAGCCCGGCGGATGGGCGCGCCGCGCGAAAGGCGCGGATTTCATCAATCCCGTACAGGTTTTCACCCGCCCCCAGACGCACCGTGTTTTTGTCGTGCCAGAACAGCTCGTCCAGCACCGCAACGTTGTTGCTCACCAGCGCGTCCTCATAGCGGTAAAACGCGGCCGTCACCTCTGCAACCACCCACGGGAGGTTAATGTCATCGTGATTCATCATGCGGCAACCTCCGCCGGGCGGGCATCGGTGATTCCACTCTCCTCCAGCGCGCGCGCGACGCGCAGGCAGGCCTGTTCGTTAAACGGCGCGGCAATCAGCTGCAGGCCAATTGGCATTCCCTGCGCGGTGCGCAGCGGAACGGTGGTCACGGGCAAACCTAAAAACGAAATCGGCTGGGTCAGCATGCCCATGCTGGCGCGGATGGGGAGCGGCTGGCCGTTAATGTCCATGGTTTGCTCGCCCGCCAGCGTGGCGCTGCGCGGGGTTGCCGGGGCGATCAGCACGTCGGCCTTGGCGAATAAGGTTTTAAACGCCTGCCGGGCGTGCGCGCGAAACCGCTGGGCCTGAATGTACCAGGCGGAGGGGATCATTGCGCCTGCCAGCAGCCTTTCCCGGGAGTGCGGCTCAAAACGCTCGGGCTCGCGGCGAAGCGCGGGCAGGTACTGGTTTCCCCCTTCGGAGGCGCTGATGATAAACGCCGCGGCGCGCGCCAGCTCGGCGTCCGGAAACTGCAGCTCATCCTGCACGTCGAGCGCCTTCGCCACCCGCGCCACGGCGTCGCGCGCATCACTGTTGCACCAGGTGGTGAAATAACCGCCCAGTACCGCGCAGCGCAGGCCCTCCAGGCCGCGGTCGAGCAGGGGGCGCGTCAGCTCGCGCGGATGGTCAACCTGAAAACCGTCGCTGCCGTCACGCCCCTGCAGCGCGTCGTACACGGACGCCAGATCGCACACCCGGCGGGCGAAGGGGCCGATGTGATCCAGACTCGCGACAAACGGATGGCTGCCGGATCGCGACAGGCGGCCAAAGGTGGGCTTCAGGCCATAGATGCCGCACAGGGACGCCGGAACGCGAATCGAGCCGTTGGTGTCGGTCCCGAGCGAAAAGTGCACCAGCCCGGCGGCCACGGCGGCGGCCGAACCGCCGGACGAGCCGCCCGCAATGCGCGCGAGGTCGTGCGGGTTACGCGTCGTGCCGTAGTGGCTATTTTCAGTGGTAAAGCCGTAGGCGTAGGCGTCCATGTTCACCATGCCGGTCAGCAGCCCGCCCGCGCTGCGCAGCTGGCGCACCGCGAAGCTGTCAGCGGCTGCGGCAGGGCGCTGGCTGAACAGCTCAGCCCCGGCGAGGGTGGTATGCCCGGCAACGTCGAACAGATTCTTCACCGCGTAGGGCACGCCCGCCAGCGGCGGGAGGGGGCGCTTCTCGCGCCGCAGGGTATCGATGTTTCCGGCCTCGGCGAGCATGCGCTCTTCCGTCACCGCGGTCCAGGCGCCGATCTGCGGGTTAACGCGCGCAATCGCCTCCAGCGTCTGGCGGGCGATGTCGCAGGCGCTCAGCTCGCCTGCGCTGAGCGCCTGCTGAATGTCGCCGATACTCATCTCGTGTAGCCTCATGCTTTATATACTCCTGCAATCTCCAGGCGGTCGTCGAGCGGCAGGGCCATCAGCGGAGCGGCCAGCGTGGCAATGCGGCTGAACTGCAGCTGCAGCTCGGCGCGGCGGATATCGTCCAGCGCCACGCCGAGCACGGACTCCATCTGCGTCAGATAGGCCTGCCAGTCGGGTTGTGGTGTCGTCATTGTTTTCTCCTCAGAATCCGGCGGACGCGCCGTTGCTGCGCGGGTCAAATGCCCCTTCGAACAGCCCGTTGGGGTGGCGAACAATCGCCCCCGCATGGCCCATGGCTTCGCTAAAGTCCGGGAAGCGCTCCACCTCATGCCCCCGCGCCCGAAGCTCGGCGACCGTCTCAGCGGTGAAGCGTCCTTCAAGCTTTAACGTGTCCGAGGTTTGCCCCCAGGTGCGTCCCAGCAGCCAGCGCGGGCGGGAGATGCTCTCCTGCAGGGGCACGCCCTGGATCGCGAAGCGGGTAAAGAGCGCGGCCTGGGTCTGCGGTTGCCCGTCGCCACCCATTGAGCCGTAGACCATCACGCGCCCGTCCTTAAGGCGCGCCGCCGCCGGGTTCAGGGTGTGGAAAGGTTGTTTGCCCGGCGCGAGGGCTAAAAGATGATTGGGATCGAGGCTGAAGGACGCGCCCCGGTTCTGCCAGACGATGCCGGTGTCGGGCAGCACCACGCCGCTGCCGAACTCGTGATAGATACTTTGGATAAACGACACGGCGAGCCCGCTGTTATCCATCACCCCCATCCACACCGTATCGCCGGGGCCTTTTCCGGTGCCCCACGGCGCGGCGCGGCTATCGTCAACCCTGTTGGCAAGCGCCTGCAGAGCGGCGGGGTCCAGCAGTTTCTGAACATCGGTTTTCAGCTCGCGCGGGTCGGCGATGTGGGCATCGCGCAGGCTAAAGGCCAGCTTGGTGGCTTCAACGATGCGGTGAATGGTGTCGGCATCGTCGGCCTCCGCCATGTTCAGACGATCGGTGATGCCGAGTATCGCCAGCGAAACCAGCCCCTGCGTCGGCGGGGCGTGGTTAAAGATCTCCCCCTTCTGGTGCTGCAGCTTCAGCGGCGCGGTGCGCCGGGCGACGTGGGCGCGTAAATCATCCCGCGTCACGGGCAGACCAAGCGTCTCCATACCGTGTGCAAGCACGTCAGCCAGCGGGCCGCGATAGAAGCTATCCAGACCGTCTTCCGCCAGGCGTTTAAGGGTAGACGCCATGGCCGGCTGATAAAAGCGGCTGCCGACCTCTGGCGGCTTACCGTTCACCAGCCAGGTTTCCGCAAAACCGGGGATATCTTTCAGCTCGTCGAATTTGCTCGCCGTGGCATGGGCCTGCGACGGCGTGACCGGCGTGCCGTTTTGCGCATAGTCAATGGCGTCGGCCAGCAGGCGGGCCAGCGGCAACGCCTTGCCGGTCATCTCGCGCGAGACCTTAAGCGCCTCGTCCCAGCCGCTCACCGTTCCGGCGACGGTCAGCGCCGCGCGGGGGCCACGATGGGGGATTTGCGCCACATCATCGTAGGCGGCAAGGGTTGCCAGAGAGCCGGCCGCGCCGCTGGCGTCAATGGCGATCGGGTCGCTCTGCGGGGGAACGATAAGCCAGAAGCCGTCCCCGCCGAGGCCGTTCATGTGCGGATAAACCACGGCGATGGTAGCCGCAGCCGCGACCATTGCTTCAATGGCGCTGCCGCCTTCGCGCAGCACCGCCAGCGCGCTCTGGCTGGCAAGATGATGGGGCGCAACGGCCATCCCGCGTGTGGAGACATTACTGTGCATAGAGAGTCCTCATAACCCTGAAGGTCACAAGGCGCTGCAAAAGCTGTTCCAGTTCTGAAAGAAAAGTTTCAGTAAACTGGCATGCATAATGAATACGTACCATAAAAGGTACAATGTGATGAAACAAAAGTTACAGAGGCGCTATGGAACAGTTGGATGAACGTCTGAAGGCACAATATCCGTCGCTGTCGCCGCAGGAGCAGCGGGTAGCGGATTTTATTTTCGATCATTTTGACGACCTGATTAGCTACAACAGCGCCGAACTGGCGCAGCTGAGCGGAGTATCAAAAGCGACGGTCAGCCGTCTGTTTAAGCGGCTGGGCTATGAGAAATATAAGGACATGCGCGACGAGCTGCGCACCCTGCGCCAGAGCGGGATGCCGCTCACCGATAACCGCGATGCGGTGCAGGGTAATACGCTGCTGGCGCGCCACTATAAGCAGGAGATGGCGAACCTGACCCAGTGGGTCAATGCCCTCGACGCGCAGCAGTTTGCCGACGCCATGGCCTGCATGGTGAAGGCGCGGCGCATCGTCATTATCGGTATGCGTAACGCCTATCCGGCGGCGCTGCACCTGCGCCAGCAGCTGCTGCAGGCGCGCGGTCAGGTGCTGGTGCTGCCGCAGCCGGGGCAGAGCCTAAGCGAGGAGCTGGTGGATTTAACGCCGGACGATCTGGTGGTCATGATGGCCTTTCGCCGCCGCCCGCGCATTATCCGCCCGCTGATGCAGCAGCTTCAGAGCAGCGGCATTCCGGTGCTGCTGATGTGCGAGCCGCAGGCCCACAGCCTGTTCCCGCTGGCGAGCTGGCAGCTCTGCGCGCCGCTGGACAGCGTCTCGGCCTATGACAGCTATTCATCGGTCAACAGCCTGATCAACCTGCTGGCGAACGCTTTTCTGCATGAGATCCTCGATAAAGGCCGTCCGCGCATTCACGACATTGCCTCCCTCTACCAGCAGCTGGACGAACTCGAACAGCGATAATGGGGCATCAGACTGGTGCTTTGCATTAAAATGGTGCAGATGGACGGGGCGAAAATGGAGAGCATTTTCGCCCCGTCTGCGTTTTATCAGGCTTTAAGAGAAAATTCCCCGCTTCGCCTTATCTGGCACATTAGTTGCAAAATCACATTCAAAGAATCTTTTGTTTCATGTTAACGTTACGGGGAAGCACCATGAAAAAATTGTTGATTGCACTGGCCGGGGCCGCATGTCTCTTCACACAGCTGCCGGCAAAGGCTGACCAGCTTCAGGATATCGAGAAGCGCGGTACCATTCGCATTGCCGTTCCGCAGGATTTCCCGCCGTTTGGCTCGGTGGGGACCGATCTGCAGCCGCAGGGCTATGACATCGACATGGCGCGCTATCTGGCCAAACAGATGAAGCTCAAGCTGCAGCTGGTGCCGGTGACCAGCGCCAACCGCGTGCCGTACCTGCAAACCGATAAGGTGGATCTGGTCATTTCAAGCCTCGGTAAAAACCCGGAGCGCGAGAAGGTGATCGACTTCAGCCGCGCCTACGCGCCGTTCTTCCTCGGCGTGTTTGGCCCGAAAGGTGCCGAGCTGAAAGACGCCGCCGCGCTGAGCGGAAAAACCATCGGCGTGACGCGCGGGGCGGTGGAGGACATGGTGCTGACCGGCCTGGCGCCGAAAGACGCGGACGTGAAGCGCTACGAAGACAATAACACCACGCTCTCCGCCTACCTCTCCGGCCAGGTGCAGTACGTGGCAACCGGCAACCTCGTGGTGGCGGCCATTTCGCGCCAGAACGCGGCTAAAGCCCCGGTGCCGAGCTTTATGCTGAAAGACTCGCCGTGCTTTATTGGCCTGAAGAAGAACGAACCGGCCCTAAAGGCAAAAGTGGACGCGCTGATTGAGCAGGGCATTAAGGACGGCACGCTGAACGGCCTGTCCGAGCAGTGGCTGAAGGCCCCGCTGCCGGCAAGCCTCGGCGTTTAAGGTTATGGCTGAGCAACTCGATTTTTCAGCGCTCTGGCCGTACTGGCCGGAGCTGCTGGCGGGGCTGTGGGTCACCGTTCAGCTGACGGTGATGGCAATCGTCGGCGGGCTGGCAACAGGAATTTTCGGGGCGGCGATCCGCAGCGGACGCACCACCTGGTTCAGCCGGCTCTGGGGCGGCTACGTGGAAATCATCCGCAACACGCCGTTTGTGGTACAGCTGTTTTTCATCGTCTTCGGCCTGCCGAATCTGGGGCTGAAGATGACGGCGGGGGAAGCGGCGCTGCTGGCCATGGTGGTGAACCTCGGCGCGTACAGCACCGAGATTATCCGCGCGGGCATTCAGGTCACGCCGAAAGGGCAGTGGGAAGCCGGACGCGTGCTGGGGCTGACCCGCCTGCAGACCTTTATCCGCGTGGTGCTGCCGCCTGCGCTGCAGCGCATTTACCCGGCGCTGGTGAGCCAGTGCATCATCGTGATGCTCGGCTCGTCGGTGGTGTCGCAGGTCTCGTATGAAGAGCTGACCTTCGCCGCCAACCTGATCCAGTCGAGAACGTTTTTAAGCTTTGAGGTTTATCTGGTGACAACCGGCATTTACTTAGCGCTGTCGATTACCCTGCGCCAGCTGATGATGGCGGCAGGACGCAAATGGCTGGGGGTGCAGGCATGATGACCACCTTTACCGACTGGGACATTATTCGCAATCTGCTGCTGGCCGGGCGTTGGACGGTGCTGCTGTCGCTGGTGGCGTTTGTCGGCGGCGCGGTGGTGACCCTGCCGCTCCTGCTGCTGCGCCTGACGGGCGGGCGCGCGGTGAAGCGCATCATCCGTGGCTACATTGAGCTGTTCCAGGGCACGCCGCTGCTGATGCAGCTGTTCCTGGCCTTCTTCGGCGTGGCGCTGTTCGGCATCGACGTTTCGCCGTGGACCGCCGCCTCGCTGGCGTTAACCTTCTACACCAGCGCGTTTCTGCTCGACATCTGGTTTGGCAGCATTCGCGCCTTGCCAAAAGGGCAGTGGGAAGCCTCACGCTGCCTTGGGCTGACCTTTGGCCAGACCCTGTTTCGCGTTGTCGCCCCGCAGGCGCTGCGCATCGGCATCGCCCCGACGGTCGGTTTTGCCGTGCAGGTGATCAAAGGCACCGCGCTGGCGTCGATTATCGGCTTTATCGAGCTGACCAAGGCCGGGACGATGCTGACCAACGTGACCTATCAGCCGTTTAAGGTCTTTGCGCTGGTGGCGCTCGGCTACTTTATTCTGTGTTACCCGCTGTCCCGCTACAGCCGCTATCTGGAGACGAAATTCAATGCCTCTCATCACCATTAATCAGGTGCAGAAGTACTACGGCGATAACCACGTGCTCAAGGGCGTCGATCTGGATATCGACATGGGCCAGGTGATTTCCATTATCGGGCGCAGCGGGTCGGGCAAAAGCACGCTGCTGCGCTGCATCAACGGCCTGGAAGGGTATCAGGACGGCAGCATCAAGCTGGGCGGCATGACCATTACCGACCGGGACTCACAGGCGCGCGAAATCAGCCGCTCAGTCGGGATGGTGTTCCAGAGCTTCAACCTGTTCCCGCACATGACGGCGCTGGAAAACGTGATGCTGGCTCCGCGTCGGGTGCTGAAAAAAAGCGCCGCCGAATGCCGCGAGCTGGCGCAGCAGATGCTGGAGAAAGTGGGCCTCGGTGACCGTCTGGATTATTACCCGTCGAGCCTCTCAGGCGGCCAGCAGCAGCGCGTGGCGATTGCCCGGGCGCTGGCCATGTCGCCTAAAGTATTACTGTGTGACGAGATCACCTCCGCGCTCGACCCGGAGCTGGTGGGCGAAGTGCTCAAGGTGCTGGAGCAGCTGGCCGCCGAGGGGATGACGCTGATCCTCGTGACCCATGAAATGAATTTTGCCCGCGAAGTGGGCGACCGCGTGGTGTTTATGCACCAGGGGAAAGTCTGGGAGCAGGGCGACAGCAAAACGCTGTTCGCCAACCCGCAGACCACCGAGCTGAAGCAGTTCATCTCCTCCGTGCGCGGCCTCAACTGATAAGGACTTAACAATGGATATCGCACAATTTCCGCAAATCAATCCGCCCCAGCGCCTGCTGATGGGGCCGGGCCCGATCAACGCCGACCCGCGCGTGCTGCGCGCCATGTCGAGCCAGCTGATCGGCCAGTACGATCCGGCCATGACCCACTACATGAACGAGGTGATGGCGCTCTATCGCGGGGTATTTCGCACCGAGAACCGCTGGACGATGCTGGTGGACGGCACCTCCCGCGCGGGAATTGAAGCCGTCCTGGTCTCCGCCATTCGCCCGGGAGATAAGGTGCTGGTGCCGGTCTTTGGCCGCTTTGGTCACCTGCTGTGCGAAATTGCCCGCCGCTGCCGCGCGGAGGTGCATACCATTGAGGTGCCGTGGGGCGAGGTGTTCACGCCTGACCAGGTTGAGGATGCGATTAAGCGTATTCGCCCGCGCCTGCTGCTGACCGTGCAGGGCGACACCTCCACCACTATGCTGCAGCCGCTCGCGGAGCTCGGGGCCATCTGCCGCCGCTACGACGTGCTGTTCTACACCGACGCCACCGCGTCGCTCGGCGGTAACGCCCTGGAGACCGACGCCTGGGGGCTGGACGCCGTCTCGGCCGGGATGCAGAAGTGCCTCGGCGGCCCGTCGGGCACGTCGCCGATCACCCTGAGCGCGCGCATGGAGGAGGCGATCCGCCGCCGCAAGTGCGTTGAGGAGGGCATTCGCACCGACGCCCACCGAGACGGCGATGAGGAGATGATCTACTCCAATTACTTCGATCTCGGCATGGTGATGGACTACTGGGGGCCGGAGCGACTGAACCACCACACCGAAGCCACCACCGCCCTGTTCGGCGCCCGCGAATGCGCGCGGCTGATCCTGCAAGAAGGGCTGGATAACGGCATCGCGCGTCACAAACTGCACGGCGATGCGCTGCTGAAGGGCATTCAGGCGATGGGGCTGGAGACCTTCGGCGATCTGAAGCACAAGATGAACAACGTGCTGGGCGTAGTGATACCGCAGGGCGTCAACGGCGACCAGGTGCGCAAGCTGATGCTGGAGGATTTCGGGATTGAAATCGGCACCTCGTTTGGCCCGCTGCACGGCAAAGTGTGGCGCATTGGCACCATGGGCTACAACGCGCGCAAGGACTGCGTGATGACCACCCTGAGCGCGCTGGAGTCGGTGCTGAACTACCTGAAGTTCGCCACCACGCAGGGCGCCGCCATGCAGGCCGCGTGGGACCACTATCGCCGCGAGACGCCGCAATGAGCCCGGCGGCAGAACGGGTGATGGCGCGCGCCGACGCGCTGGCCGCCATCAGCGAAACCCCGGATGCGTTGACGAGGGTATATCTCTCCACGCAGCATCTGCAGGCCAACCAGCTGGTCGGCGAGTGGATGCGCCAGGCGGGAATGACCGTCTGGCAGGACAGCGTGGGCAATATCTGTGGACGCTATGAGGGCGCGCAGGAAGGGGCGCAGGCAGTGCTGCTCGGCTCGCATCTCGATACCGTGCGCAACGCCGGGCGCTACGACGGCATGCTCGGCGTGCTCGCGGCCATTGAGGTGGTGGATAGCCTGCATCAGCAGGGGCGGCATCTGGCCCAGGCGATCGAGATTGTCGGGTTTGGCGACGAAGAGGGCACCCGTTTTGGGATCACCCTGCTAGGCAGCCGGGGCATTACGGGCACCTGGCCGCAGGGCTGGCTGGAGACGTGTGATGCCAGTGGCATCAGCGTGGCGCAGGCGATGGTGCAGGCGGGGCTCGATCCCGCCCGCGTGGCGCTGGCGGCACGCCATCAGGACGATTTCAGCGCCTGTCTGGAGCTGCACATTGAGCAGGGGCCGTGTCTGGAGCAGGAAGGGCTGGCACTGGGCGTGGTGGAAGCCATCAACGGCGCGCGCCGCCTCAGCTGCCGCTTTACCGGCGAGGCCGGACACGCGGGCACCGTGCCGATGAATCACCGCAAGGATGCGCTGGCCGCTGCTGCCGAATGGATGGGGCTGATTGAAAACACCACCCAACAACGCGGCGGCAATCTGGTGGCGACGGTGGGCGAACTGCGCTGCCTGCCCGGTGCGGTCAACGTGATCCCCGGCGAGGTTGCGCTCTCGCTGGATATTCGCGGCCCGCAGGATGCCCTGCTGGACGCGCTGCTCGCGGAACTGCTGGCGCAGGCGCAGACGATAGCCGCCCGCCGCGGGCTGAGCTTTGGCGCCGAGGAGTATTATCGGATCGCCGCCACGCCGTGCGATGCGCGCTTGAGGCAACTGCTAGGGGACGCCATTGCGTCGGTGCAGGGGCGC
Source organism: Enterobacter sp. FW301-JW81 (assembly GCF_058788735.1). Lineage (NCBI taxonomy): Bacteria > Pseudomonadati > Pseudomonadota > Gammaproteobacteria > Enterobacterales > Enterobacteriaceae > Enterobacter > Enterobacter sp. FW301-JW81. Next base: position 327,765 of record NZ_JBYTBA010000001.1, read on the forward strand.
GCATTATCGCTGCCGAGCGGTGCCGGGCATGACACCATCGCGCTGGCAGAGCGCTGGCCGGTCGGGATGCTGTTTGTGCGCTGCAAAGGGGGCGTCAGCCACCATCCGGCGGAATCGGTGATGGCTGAGGATGTTGCCCTGGCGATTGAGGCGTTTGGGCGGGCGGTGAGAACGCTCGCTGACGGTGGCGCGCGTTAAGCCACCGAACGCACCGCATCTTCGATATCCGCGCTCACCCGGACATCCTGCTCGTCAAAGACCATGCAGTGGCGATCGTCGAAGGCCACGTCTATCTTCTGCCAGGGTGCGAACTTCACGTCGCCCGGCAGCAAGATCTTCACGTTGTCATGGCCGTAGCATTGTCCAAACAGGTAAGTATTGTTCCCCAGCCGCTCCACTACTTCACAGCTAAATTCCAGCCGCGTGCCGCGGTGAAGGTCAGTGGTTAAATGTTCCGGACGGATGCCCAGCGTAACCTGGCTGCCCGGCTGCAGCGGCGTGGTGGTCACGGCGAGCGTCAGTGACTTCTGCTGCGACAATCTCACCGTCAGCGCGCCCGGCTGCCATGCTTCAACCGTGGCCGGCATGAAGTTCATCTTCGGCGAGCCGATAAAACCGGCCACGAACCTGTTCACCGGCTTGTAGTAGAGATCCATCGGCGCGCCCATCTGCTCCACTTTGCCGTAGTTCATCACCACAATTTTATCTGCCAGCGTCATGGCCTCAATCTGATCGTGGGTGACATACACCATGGTGGTTTTCAGCTCCTGGTGCAGACGGGCGAGGTGCAGGCGCATCTCCACGCGCAGTTCGGCATCCAGGTTGGAAAGCGGCTCATCGAACATAAAGACGCGCGGGTTCCGCACGATAGCGCGGCCAATCGCGACGCGCTGGCGCTGGCCGCCGGAGAGCTGTTTAGGCTTGCGGTCCAGCAGGTGGGAGAGCTGCAGCGTTTTGGCGACCATCTCGACCTGATGGCGGATCTGATCTTTCGGCACTTTATTCACCTTCAGCCCGTAGCCCATGTTTTCGGCCACCGTCATATGCGGATAGAGCGCGTAGGACTGAAAGACCATCGCCACACCCCGATGGGAAGGGGCGATGTCGTTCATCACCTCGTTACCGATCAGCACTTCACCCTCGCTTATCTCCTCCAGCCCGGCAATCATGCGCAGCATAGTGGATTTGCCACAGCCGGAAGGCCCGACGAATACGGCAAACTCACCGTCCTCAATATCAAGATTAACGTTGTGGAGCGTGACGGTGTCGCCAAAGCGCTTGGTGACATTCCTCAATTGTATGTTCGACATCAGTGTTCCCCAGGTAAACCGCCGAGTATGTTTTACGTATAACAATTGTGTTCAACGTGGCCGGACGGTGCAATTTGTCTGCCTTGACTATAACTTCCAGCATTCATGCGCCCTATATAGATATTCCATTAATGTTATGACGATCACACAACTTACAGTTTTATGTAGAGTTATCATGATGTGAAGGGTAGCGTATAACAAACCAAAGGCATTTGCTGTCAGACGTACAACGCCAGTTTAATCAGGATATATAGCGGGGTTTGTAGGGCGTCAGATGCGATAACAACCATAAAATTGTTATACCTTCACATGAGGTTGATAATGAAAAAAAATATACTCGCTGCTCTGATCCTCTCTACGCTCGCGGTACAGGCTCACGCCACCGCGCAGCTTAACGTCTGGGAAGACATCAAGAAGTCGTCCGGTATTAAAGATGCGGTAGCGGACTTTGAAAAACAGTACGACGTTAAGGTCAACGTGCAGGAAACACCTTACGCACAGCAGCTGGAAAAACTGCGCCTGGACGGCCCGGCAGGCATTGGCCCGGACGTGCTGGTCATTCCTAACGATCAGCTGGGCGGCGCCGTCGTGCAAGGGTTATTGACCCCCCTGAATCTGGAGGCTAAGCAGACCGAACAGTACACCCCGGCCTCGATTAACGCCTTCAAAATGGATAACGCCCTCTACGGCGTGCCGAAAGCGGTTGAGACGCTGGTGCTGATCTACAACAAAGATCTCATCGACAAGCCGCTCAACTCGCTGCAGGACTGGTACGACTTTTCTAAACAGCAGCGCGCAAAAAACCAGTACGGTCTGCTCGCCAAGTTCGATCAGATTTATTACAGCTGGGGGGCGATCTCCCCGATGGGAGGCTACATCTTTGGTCAAAACGGCAAGGGCGGCTATAACGCCAGCGACGTCGGCCTGAACAAGCCGGGCGCAGTAGAAGCCGTGACGTACCTGAAAAAATTCTACGCTGACGATATTTTCCCGGCCGGGATAGTCGGTGACAACGGCCTGAACGCTATCGACTCCCTGTTCACCGAGAAGAAAGCGGCAGCCGTCATCAACGGCCCGTGGGCGTTCCAGCCGTATGAAGCGGCAGGCATCAACTACGGCGTGGCGCCGCTGCCCACGCTGCCGGACGGTAAGCCAATGAGCTCCTTCCTCGGCGTGAAAGGCTACGTTGTCTCCACGTGGAGCAAAGACAAAGCGCTGGCGCAGAAATTTATCGAATTCATCAACCAGCCGCAGTACGTGAAAACCCGCTACGTGGCCACGCGGGAGATCCCGCCGCTGATCGCAATGATCGACGACCCGGTAATCAAGAACGACGAGAAGGCGAGCGCCGTTGCGGTGCAGGCCGCGCGAGCAACCGCCATGCCGGGTATCCCTGAAATGGGCGAAGTCTGGGGGCCGGCCAATGCCGCGCTGGAGCTAAGCCTGACCGGCAAACAGGATCCCAAAGCCGCGCTGGACAGCGCAGAAAAGCAGGTCCAGATGCAAATCGAAGCCATGCAGGCCAGCAACCAGTAATTTTCTGACGTCGCAGAACGGGAGGCCACTCTCCCGTTTTATTGAAAGGAGTTGTCTGTGAGTATCATCCCGGAAAATTTTGCCAGACCACACGGGGCCGGGCGTCACGCCTGGACCGGCCTGCTGCTGGCGGTCATCCCCGGCTTCGGCCAGTTTTATCACCGCCAGTGGCTGAAGGGCGTTATCTTCCTGGTGCTGCTGGCCAGTTTTATCGGCGTTTTTGCCGATTTCCTGCGCGAAGGGCTGTGGGGGCTGGTGACGCTGGGGGAGGAAGTGCCGCGGGATAACTCCATCTTCCTGCTGGCAGAAGGGATCATTAGCGTGCTGATCGCCGCGTTTGGCGTGATGGTGTATTACCTGTCGATGCGCGATGCGTGGGCAAATGGTCGTAAACGTGATGAAGGCTTACGGCTTAACAGCGTGCGCAAGCAGTACCAGATGCTGCTGAGCGACGGCTTCCCGTATCTGATGATCACGCCGGGCTTTATTCTGCTGGTGTTTGTGGTGGTTTTCCCGATCCTGTTTGGCTTTGCCATCGCCTTTACCAACTACAACCTGTACCACACGCCGCCGGCTAAGCTGGTTGACTGGGTTGGATTTAAGAACTTCATCAATATTTTCACGCTCTCCATCTGGCGCTCAACCTTCTTTGACGTCCTGCAGTGGACGGTGGTCTGGACGCTGCTCGCCACCACGCTGCAATGTACCGTGGGCGTGCTGCTGGCTATTCTGGTGAACCAGAAAGACCTGCGCTTTAAGCCGCTTATCCGTACCATCTTCATTCTGCCGTGGGCGGTGCCGGGCTTTGTCACCATTCTGGTGTTTGCCGGAATGTTCAACGACTCTTTCGGTGTGATAAACAATGCCATTCTGGCCTTCTTCGGCATCGCGCCAAAAGCGTGGATGACCGATCCGTTCTGGACCAAAACGGCGCTGATTATGATGCAGACCTGGCTCGGCTTCCCGTTTGTTTTCGCCATGACCACCGGCGTGCTGCAGGCCATTCCGGACGATCTGTACGAAGCGGCGACCATGGACGGCGCAAGCAGCGCGACTAAGTTGCGTACCATCACGCTGCCGCTGGTGCTTTACTCGATTGCGCCGATTCTGATCACCCAATACACCTTCAACTTCAATAATTTCAACATCATCTACCTGTTCAATAACGGCGGACCGGCGGTGGTGGGGTCGAATGCGGGTGGGACGGATATCCTGGTGTCGTGGATCTATAAACTGACGATGTCCTCTTCGCAATACGCGATTGCGGCGACAATCACTATCCTGCTGTCGATCTTTGTCGTCGGGCTGGCGCTGTGGCAGTTCCGCGCCACGAAATCGTTCAAAAATGACGACATGGCGTAAGGAACGCAACAATGGCTCAATCACAAAGTATTAAACGTGAGAAGTGGGTACGCCTCTCGCTCTCCTGGCTGGTTATCGTGCTGGTCTCGACAATCATCATTTACCCGCTGGTGTGGACGGTCGGCGCGTCGTTTAACGCGGGTAATAGCCTGCTCAGCTCCTCAATTATTCCCGAGAACTTCTCGGTGCAGCACTATGCCGACCTGTTCAACGGCCAGGTGAACTACATGACCTGGTACTGGAATTCGATGAAAATCAGCTTCCTGACCATGGTGCTGACCTTAATCAGCGTCAGCTTTACCGCCTATGCCTTTTCGCGCTTCCGCTTTAAGGGACGCCAGAACGGGCTGATGCTGTTCCTGCTGCTGCAGATGATCCCACAGTTCTCGGCGCTGATTGCCATCTTCGTGCTCTCGCAGCTGCTGGGCCTCATCAACAGCCATCTGGCGCTGGTGCTGATCTACGTGGGCGGCATGATCCCGATGAACACTTACCTGATGAAAGGCTACCTCGATGCCATTCCGAAAGATCTGGATGAATCCGCGCGCATGGACGGGGCCAGCAACTTCCGGATTTTCATCGAAATTATCATGCCGCTTTCGAAGCCGATTGTGGCGGTGGTGGCGCTGTTTTCCTTCACCGGGCCGCTGGGGGATTTCATCCTCTCCAGCACCATTTTGCGCACCCCGGACAAATACACTTTACCCATCGGGCTTTATAACCTGGTGGCGCAAAAAATGGGTGCCAGCTACACCACCTACGCGGCAGGCGCGGTACTGATTGCCGTACCGGTGGCGATCCTCTACCTCGCCTTACAAAAATATTTCGTCTCCGGACTGACCTCCGGGAGCACAAAGGGATAATCATGAAAAGACTCAAACCCGCTTTGCTCGCCGTTTGCCTCTCCTGCGGTCTAGCCGCCAGCGCCTTTGCTGCGGAGGCGGTGAAAACGCGTCCATTTAACGCCATGCCGGCGGATTTTATTAAGGGGGCAGATATTTCGACCCTGCTGGAAGCCGAACAACACGGCGCGAAATTCTATAACCAGAACGGCCAGCAGCAGGACGCGATTGCTATCCTCAAAGCTAACGGCGTGAATACCGTGCGCCTGCGCCTGTGGGTAGACCCGCAGGATGCGAGCGGCAATACCTACGGCGGCGGCAGTAATAATCTCGAAAACACAATTGCGCTGGCGAAGCGCGTTAAGGCGCAGGGCCTGAAGCTGCTGCTCGACTTCCACTACAGCGATTTCTGGACCGATCCGGGCAAACAGTTCAAGCCAAAAGCCTGGGAGAAGATGGACTACCCGCAGCTCAAAACGGCGATCCATGACTACACCCGCGACACGATTGCCCGCTTTAAGAAAGAGGGCGTCCTGCCGGACATGGTGCAGATCGGGAACGAAATCAACGGCGGCATGCTGTGGCCGGAAGGTAAAAGCTGGGGGCAGGGCGGCGGCGAATTTGACCGTCTGGCCGGGCTGCTCAACGCCGCGATTGGCGGGCTAAAAGAGAACCTGACCGGCGGCGAGCAGGTGAAAATCATGCTGCATCTGGCCGAAGGCACCAAAAATGACACCTTCCGCTGGTGGTTTGACGAGATCGCGAAGCGCGACGTGCCGTTCGATATTATCGGCCTGTCGATGTACACCTACTGGAACGGCCCGATTAGCGCGCTGAAGGCCAATATGGATGACATCAGCAAGCGCTATAACAAAGACGTGATTGTGGTGGAAGCGGCATACGGCTATACGCTGGAGAACTGCGATAACGCCGAGAACAGCTTCCAGGCGAAAGAAGAAAAAGACGGCGGCTATCCGGGCATCGTTCAGGGCCAGTACGATTATATTCACGATTTAATGCAGTCCGTTATTGATGTTCCGGACCATCGCGGCAAGGGCATCTTTTACTGGGAACCGACCTGGATTGCCGTCCCGGGCACCACGTGGGCGACCAAAGCCGGCATGAAATATATCCATGACGAATGGAAAGAGGGGAATGCCCGCGAGAATCAGGCGTTATTTGATTGCCAGGGAAAAGTGCTGCCATCAATAACGGTATTTAAATAATTTGTATCTTCATTCAGGATGTTTTTAATATGAATAAATTTGCGCCTTTAAGCCCAAAGGTCGCGGCGTTATTGCATGGCGCCGACTATAACCCGGAGCAATGGGAAAATTACCCCGGTATTATTGAAAAAGATATCGCCATGATGCAGCAGGCGAAATGCAATGTGATGTCGGTAGGCATATTTAGCTGGGCAAAGCTGGAGCCGCGTGAAGGGGAATATGATTTTGCGTGGCTGGATAATATTATTGAAAAACTCTATGCGGCAGGTATTCATATTTTCCTGGCGACGCCAAGCGGCGCGCGTCCGGCGTGGATGTCGCAAAAATACCCTGAGGTGCTGCGCGTCGGGCGCAACCGCGTCCCCGCGCTGCACGGAGGACGGCATAACCACTGCATGTCATCTCCGGTGTACCGCGAGAAGACCTTCACCATTAACCGCCTGCTGGCGGAGCGTTATTCACACCATCCGGCGGTGCTGGGCTGGCATATCTCCAATGAATACGGCGGTGAATGTCACTGTGACCTGTGCCAGGCACGCTTCCGCGACTGGCTGAAGGCGCGCTATAAAACCCTGGACGCGCTGAACCACGCGTGGTGGAGCACCTTCTGGAGCCACACCTACACCGACTGGTCGCAGATTGAGTCCCCCGCGCCGCAGGGCGAAGTGTCGATTCACGGCCTGAACCTCGACTGGCGCCGCTTCAATACCGCGCAGGTCACCGATTTTTGCCAGCATGAGGTGGCACCGCTGAAGGCCGCCAATGCCGAACTGCCGGTGACGACCAACTTTATGGAGTATTTCTACGATTACGACTACTGGCAGCTTGCGAAGGCGATCGACTTTATCTCCTGGGACAGTTACCCGATGTGGCACAGGGAGAAAGACGAAACGGCGCTTGCCTGCTACACCGCCATGTATCACGACATGATGCGCAGCCTGAAGGGCGGCAAACCCTTCGTGCTGATGGAGTCGACGCCGAGCACCACCAACTGGCAGCCAACCAGCAAGCTGAAAAAGCCGGGGATGCATATTCTCTCGTCGATGCAGGCGGTGGCGCACGGGGCGGATTCGGTGCAGTACTTCCAGTGGCGTAAAAGCCGCGGGTCGGTGGAGAAATTCCACGGTGCGGTTATCGATCACGTGGGTCATCTGGATACCCGCGTCGGGCGTGAAGTGACGCGCCTGGGCGAGATGCTGGCCCGCCTGCCGGAGGTCGCAGGCTGCCGTACCGAGGCCCGGGTGGCGATCGTCTTCGACCAGCAAAACCGCTGGGCGCTGGACGATGCCGAAGGTCCGCGAAATATGGGAATGGAGTACGAAAAAACCGTCAACGAGCACTATCGTCCGTTCTGGGAAAAAGGCATCGCGGTGGACGTCATTGACGCTGACGGCGATCTGAGCCCCTACGCGCTGGTGATTGCCCCGATGCTTTACATGGTACGCGAAGGATTTGCCGAGCGGGCAGAAGCCTTTGTGGCCAATGGCGGGCATCTGGTGACGACCTACTGGACCGGCGTGGTGGATGAGACCGACCTCTGTCATCTGGGCGGTTTCCCTGGGCCGCTGCGCAAGCTCCTGGGCATCTGGGCGGAAGAGATTGACTGCCTGGGCGAGGGGGAGCGCAACCTGATTCAGGGGCTGGCGGGCAACGCGGCAGGCCTGCAGGGGCCGTATCAGGTGCGGCATTTATGCGAGCTGATCCACGCGGAGTCTGCACAGGTGCTGGCGACCTACCGCGATGATTTCTACGCCGGTCGCCCTGCGGTAACGGTCAACCGCGTCGGGAAAGGCAAGGCGTGGCACGTCGCTTCGCGTAACGATCTGCCGTTCCAGCGCGATTTCTTCGCCGGGATTATCAGCGAGCTGGCGCTGCCGCGCGCCATCGAGGGTGAACTCCCGCCGGGCGTGGTTGCCACGGCGCGCACGGATGGCGAAACCATCTGGGTGTTTGTGCAGAACTACACGGCACAGCAGCAGTACATCACGCTGCCGCAAGGGTATACCGACTGCATAACCGATGCCGCCGCAGCGGGCGATACCGTGCTGCTGCCGTGGGACTGTCGGGTGCTCAGGCGTAAAGCGTAGTTGATTTTCTCCCTCTCCCTGTGGGAGAGGGTTGGGGTGAGGGCATCAGACCGCACCATCCGGGCAACAAGGCACAGAACGCCTGCTCCACGAGCAGGCATTTTTTTATCTGCATATAATGAGGCGTATTATGGACAGTCAAATTACCCAGCGTTTAATCCCCGCGTTTGGCGGTGACGATAATATCGAACACGTCGAAGCCTGTATTACCCGCCTGCGCGTGACGGTAAAAGATTTAAATAAGGTTGATTCACAGACGTTACAGAACGAAGGGGCGCTGGGCGTAATTATTATCGGTCAGCAAGTGCACGCTATATTCGGCAGGCAGTCTGATACATTACGGAAATTATTAGACGAACATTTTAATCAGTAAATATAAAAAAGGGATAGCCAAAGTAATGGCTATCCCAAAGCAGTAAAATAGACTGCAGGTTGCTGGAGATACGATAACGATTAACGCAAATTATGAATTAAGACTTACCACCAGGCCTCGACCTGCACACCAAAGTTCCAGGTATTGTTGGCCGTGCCATCTTCGAAGGATTTCCCTTTTTCGGAATCATTCAGATAAGAAGCAAACACGCGCAGTTCCGGACGCGACATAAAGTCAGGTCCATCGGCCAGGCCCAGGGCAATGGTGTATTTCTCGCCGCTCTGCTTGTAGTCAGACCCGTCGGTGTAGGTGTCTTTCTGGTAGAAACCACCCACTTCGCCAATCAGGCGGACATACTCGGTAAACTGGTACTGCGCGCGGCCGACAAGTGAAATCAGGCGCGATTTATCGGTATATTGCGTGGTATCGTCCGCCGAACCCCAGGTCAACACGTGGTTGAAAGAGAGCTTGTCGGTAATGGGAATTAAGCCAGTGTTGATCACGCGGTAGCCGCTGGCATCGTTCACATAGTTCCACATGTCGTACCAGCCGCCACCCTGGGACACCATATTCTGCGCCAGGCCTTTGTTAGCGTACTGCAGCACCAGCTTGTTGTATCCCCCCAGCATGTCCTGGCTGATCTCACCGGTCACCATCACGCCGTTGTCGGCCTCGTACAGCCCGCCGTACTCTTTCTGTTTGTTGGTCGGGTTTGGCATGGCGTAGTCGATGCCGACTTCGGTCCAGGCGCCTGCCCATGGTTTCCAGCCCGCATAGCGGAGATCGATATAGTTGATGTTCACGTCGTTATCACCGTCAACGCGGTAGTCCACGTCGTTGGCATCGCCGCGGATCCACGCCACGGAGACCGCGCCGGGGCCGAGCGTATAGTTCTCAATACCTGCACCGGATCCCGAGATATTCCAGTATTTGGTGTCGATGATGTGCAGGTCGTGGCGCTGGTAATAGCGCTTCCCACCCCAGATCACCGCGTTGGGATCGCCCGGAATGAGCCCCTTGATCTGCAGGTTCAGCTGACGCAGGCCAAACTGGGCATCGTCGCCAAAGGTGGTTTCATTATCGTTTGAACCGTCAGACACCATGCTCACCATGCTGTCGAGATAAAAGCTTACGTCGTTCTTTTTGTAGACCTCAGAACCCAGCTCCAGCTCGCCATAGGTATCGGCTTCGTTACCCAGACGGCCAATTTTGTTCTTCTGCCACTCCTCCATCCCACCATCCCGTGAGACGCCCACGCCGGAGCGAAGATATCCATGAAAATCAATCGGTACTGAAGACGCTGCAAACAGCGAAGGAGATGCCAGCGCGGCAGCTAACGCAACAGATACAGAGCGGATCGTCGTGTTCATTGTAACCCTCTTATTGTTTTGTAATACGTTCACAAATCCGCTGTCATAAAATGCCTAAACCCGTTGGCTGGCAATTGTACGATCTGAAATGTGTGATTAACTGCAAATAAAATAGACAATTTTGTTACGAGTAATGAGATTGGACACAAATTATGGCATTGTGAGCGTCATACTTTTTGATGGTGTTATGCCCGCAGGGAGAGGGTGGTAAGCGTTTTTTTTCAGCACCCCTGTTACAATCAGCGCATAACAACATAAGGAACCGGACCATGAAGTCGAAAAGCGCAACGTTAGAGGACGTGGCACGCCATGCGGGCGTCTCCTATCAGACCGTGTCCAGGGTACTGAATAAATCTGCCAATGTATCCGACGCCACGCGCAGCAAGGTGGAGAAATCCATAGAGTTATTGCGGTATGTACCCAACCGACTGGCTCAGCAGCTGGTGGGCAAGCAGAGCCAGACCGTTGGGCTGGTGACCATTTCGCTGGCGCTGCACGCGCCTTCGCAGGTTGCGGCGGCGGTGAAACGCTATGCCAATGTGGAAGGCTACCAGGTACTGATCTCAATGATTGATGAGAACGTCAACCACAGCATCCAGAATTCCATCAACGAGCTGAAATCCCAGCTGGTGAGCAAAGTGATCATCAACGTGCCGCTGGAGGCTGAAGCGGCGCATAAAATCGCCACCGACAACGATGATATTGTCTGCCTGTTCCTCGACGTGGACCCGTACAGTTCCGTGTTTAACGTTTCGTTTAACCCGGCGGACGGCACCCGCGCCAGCGTTAAATATCTTTATGAGCTCGGCCATCGCGACATTGCCCTGCTGGCGGGGCCGACGTCTTCCGTGTCGGCGCAGCTGAGGTTGAAAAGCTGGATCGAGACCCTGAAGGGTTACGGCCTGGAGCCGGCATCGGTCATTCGCGGCAACTGGGATGCGCAGAGCGGGTATGCAGGCGCGCTGCAGATGCTGAGGGAAACGGCGCAGTTTACCGCCGTGCTGGTGGCTAACGACCAGATGGCGCTGGGCGTGCTGAGCGCGTTCCATCAGCAGCAGGTTTCAATTCCGGGCGAGAAGTCGGTGATTGGCTACGATGACACCTATGAAAGCTCGTTCTTCTACCCGGCGCTGACGACGGTATCGCTGGATTTAGATCTGCAGGGTAAAGAGGCGGTGCGCCGTATTCTCGACAGCGGTGAAGAGAATGCCCAGCGCATGTCCTCGATTTTACCTGCCCGTCTGGTGGTGCGACAGTCTACCGGGCCAAAAGGGGAGAAAGGGAAAAACCTGCAGGCGCTTGCCCAGCAGCTGCGTGAGATCGCGCATCAGCTCGGCGATGCGTAGCGCAGTGAGCACCTCAATCACGTGAGTGAGGTGCTCGCAAGCTTACTCCAGCCCCAGCGTATATTGCGCGATTTTAAAGTAGATGATCAGCCCGGTACCGTCGATAAGCGTCGCGATGAACGGCGCGGAGACGACCGCCGGGTCAATGCCGCAGCGCTTAAGCACCATGGGGATCACGGACGACACAATCGCGCTCCAGAGCGTGATACACACCAGCGTCAGGCTGACGATAAGCGTAATTTCCATCCCAATCCCCATCATCCAGGCGCGGATGCACCCGGCGATGCCCAGCGTGGCGGCAATCATCAGCGAGGTGGTCATCTCTTTACGCAGCACGCGGCCTACGTCGCGCAGGTGGACTTCTCCCAGCGCCATCGCGCGCACCAGCGTTGAGGTAATCTGGGTACCGCTGTTGCCGCCCGTGCCGATTAGCAGCGGAATAAAGAACGCCAGCGCGATGGCGGACTCCAGCGCCTCCTCGAAATGCTGAATGACCGAGCTGGTATAGGCTTCGGCGACAAACAGCAGCAGCAGCCAGACGGAGCGTTTTTTCCACAGGCTATAGGCGCTGGTTTCCAGATAGGGCTTTTCCAGCGGCAGCGTCGCCCCCTGAAGCTGGGCATCTTCGGTGACGTCATCTTCCAGCAGATGCGCAATTTCGCGTTCGGTCAGGCAGCCGACGAGCTTGCCGTGGGTGACCACGGGCACCACATCCGCGCCGCCGTGCGCCAGCAGTCCGGCGACATCGGCACGTTCATCTTCCGGTTTGACCTGCAAAAACTGAGAAATCATCAGCGATTTCACCGGCTGTACCGTATCGGCGGTTTGCAGCAATTTGCGCACGGCAATCATGCCCGCCAGGCGGCCATTGTCTTCAATAAAAATATGCGACGGAATATCATCGTCTTTTAATTTTTCGAAGAATTGCTCGCGCGCCAGCGCCACGCATAATGAAATATCGAGGACGATAAAATCGGTATTCATATATTGCGCGATAGCGCTGTCATTGAATGCCAGGTTTTGGTTATGAATAGCGTAAGACATAGTGAATTCCCTTTGAATAATAAAATCTCTCAGGGGCGAGCAAGACAGGGCATGTCGAAGAGGAGATCCCCACGTCCTGGGTTCAGCACTGTACACCGTATCCCGTGAGGGAAGTTATACTGACAAAGCCTTGATTCGACAGTGCCTGTTTTACCCTGTGCCGGTTCTCTCGAACCCACCAGAGCGATAACGTGTATTTGTACAGGAGCCTCGCCATAACGAGATCGTTATAAAACGAGAGGGATAATACGCCTATTTAATTTTGCCGCTCAGGAATTTAAATAATGTTTAAGAACGGTTTAGAAGAATCTTATTAATAAGATGTTGAGGGTTTATTTAAGTTAATTCATTTTAAATGAAGAGTGATATTTACATCGGAGGAGGGTAAATGACGTGGCTTGATACTTTGCTGAATCACTTTGCGCTCTATCCGGCACATCTTTTCGCGCTGTTATTTATGATGGCGCTGAGCAAATCGACGGTGCTGATCTCCTCCGTGCTGCCTCCCGCCTCGGTGATGCTGCTGGCAGGCATTACCGTCAGCCAGACGAGCATGCATCCGGCGCTGGCGTGGCTGGCCGTGGTGATGGGGGCAACGGTGGGGTCGGGGCTAAACTACCACATCGGTCAGCGGATGGGGCACACGCGATGGGTGACCCGCTTTACCGCAAAGCACGCCGGTAAATTTTTGCGGGTGCAGCATCAGCTGCAGAAAAACGGTGTGCTGGTGCTGTTCACCGCGCGCTTCCTGGCGGTGCTGCGCTATATCGTGCCGCTGGCGGCAGGCATGCTCAGGCTCAATGTGGCGAAGGTTTACGGGGTTAGCCTGCTCTCTGCCGCCGTCTGGGCGGCGCTGTATGTCGGCATTGCTACCGGCATCAGCGCCTTTTGAGTTACAAACTTCCCATCCCGCCGTCCACCAGCAGCTCCGTGCCCACCGTGTAGCTGGACTCGTCGGAGGCCAGATAGAGCGCGGCTTTTGCCAGCTCCGTCGTCGAGCCCATTCTGCCCAGCGGCACCAGCTTAATGACCTCTGACATCATTGCGTTAAGCGCCTCCTCGCTTAAGCCCGTTTTGGTAAAGGCCGGGGTTTCCACCGGGCCGGGGCTCAGGCCGTTGACGCGGATCCCGCGCGGCAGCAGCTCCGCCGACAGCGTACGCGCCAGCGACAGCAGGGCGGCCTTGCTCGCGGCATATACGCTGCTGGTGGGCAGGCCGATGCGCGCGCTGACGGAGCCGCAGAGGATCACCGAGGACGGATTATTCAGCAGCGGCAGCAGCGCCTGAATTAAAAAGAACGGTCCCTTCAGGTTGATGCCCATCAGACGATCCCAGGCATCCTCCTGCCACGCTTCCAGCGGGGCGTGCGTCACGTCGCCGGCGTTGAGAAACACCGCGTCCAGGCGCGGCCAGCGGGCGGCGAGGGTCTCCGCCAGCGCTTTTTGCGAAGCAATATCTCCCGCATCGGCCGGGATCACCCAGGCCTTATCGCCCAGAATGCGCTCTGCTTCGGCGAGGGTGTCCGGGTTGCGCCCGGTGACGGCAACGCGTGCGCCTTCGGCGATGAACGCCTGCGCGGTGGCAAGACCGATGCCGCTGGTGCCGCCGGTAATCAGCGTATATTTATCTGTTAAACGACCCATGTTTTTCTCCTGAAATGTCTCTGGAGAAAGCACTATAGAAACGTTAGTATCGAAAGGAAACCAGGTACCAAATGGATACTAACGAGGCAAGAGGTGTGCTATGGCAGAAATGCTGGACGTGGCCTGCGAAAAAAAATCTGAGGCGTATACCTGCCCGATGACGCAGTTTGTCAACCTGATTTCCGGTAAATGGGCGATCCCCATTCTCTATCGCCTGATTGTGTTCAATACGCCCGTTCGCTTTGGCGACCTGCTGCGGGCGGCAGCGCCGATTACGCAGAAAGAGCTAACGAAGCAGCTTCGCCTGTTTGAGCAGCGCGGGCTGGTTACGCGAACGGTCTACCCGGAAATCCCGCCGCGCGTGGAGTATCAGATAACCGAGTTGGGGTTAACCCTGCAGGATGCGCTCTCACCGCTGGCCGCCTGGATGAGCGAGTACGGCGACCAGCTGGAGCGTTAGGCTACCGCTTCACGTAGCGCGGTGCCGGAATACCGGTGCGCGCGCTGTTAAACAGCTCAAGGCGCGCCGTTTCGTAGCGATCCCACAGGCCGGCGTCATGCATTGGCGGGATGGTGATCGGTTCGCCCTGATCCAGACCCGCCAGCGACGCATCTACCATATCGTCGGTGGTCATTACCGAGCCTTCCGGCAGATCGTTAACCGTGACGCCCGAATGGCTCCAGATCTCCGTCGCGGTGGCGGCAGGCAGCACGGCCTGAATGCGCACGTTGCTGTCGGCAAACTCTTCCTGCAGCCCGCGGGTAAAGCTGAGCACCCACGCCTTGGTAGCGCTGTAGAGCGCGCTGCCCGCCCGCACGTGCAGGGCCAGAACGGACGCGATATTGATCAGCGTGCCGCGGTTATTCTGCGCCAGACGCGGCAGGATCGCGTAGGTTAAGCGCATCAGCGCCGTGGTGTTGAGCGTGTTAATCGCCTGATGCTGGGCCACATCACCCGCGAGGAACGGTGCCATCTGCGCGGTGCCCGCGTTGTTAACCAGCGTATCGATGGCGGTATTGCTGCGCAGCTCTTCTTCCACGGCGCGGATCCCGGCTTCATCCGTCAGATCGGCCACCAGAACATCGACCGCCACGCCATAGCGTTCGCGCAGTTCGGCGGCCAGCGCCTGCAGCCGTTCTTCGCGACGGGCGACCAGCACCAGGTTGACCCCGCGTGCGGCAAGACGATCGGCATAAACGGCACCAATTCCGGAAGACGCGCCCGTAATCAGGGCATTCGTGATTTGCGTAGTCATCGTGTGTTACCTCGGAGCAGAGTGGGTTAATTGGTTTCAATATGAAACTGAATAAACTCTCTGCTATTTGGTTTTATAATGCAACCATTTTGGTGGCCATTTTGTGCTTTTGCCGTCGGGCGCGATCAGGAGGGGAGTTTTGCCACGATCTGCTCAGGCGTCAGCTCGCGCCCGTCGTCGGCGATAAGCGCCAGCCTGCGCAGGGGTTTGCGCTGTTCGGCGTCGACCAGCACGGTGCCGCATTCGTGTTCAGCGAACAAAAATTCATTGCCCCACTGCGACAGGGCAACCAGCACCGTTTGCAGGGCGCGTCCCTTGTCGGTCAGGACGTACTCCTGCCAGGCGCTGCCGTCGGAGGCGGGGCGCAGCGTGAGGATGCCTTCGTCAACCAGCAGCTTCAGCCGCGTGGTCAGCATGTTTTTAGCAATGCCGAGGCTTTTCTGGAACTCGCCGAAGCGTTTAATCCCGCGCAGCGCGTCGCGCACGATCAGCAGCGACCACCAGTCGCCGATGATATCCAGCGAACGGGCGACGGGGCAGGTGCTCTCTTCAAGGCGGGTACGTTTCACAGCGAATTCTCCGGTGGGGTGTGGTTTTATTATAAAACTAATTGGTTCACACCGTAAGCAGGTTAATCATCAGTTTGAGAAATGCTTCCCGGAAAATTGTCACCAATCTGTCACACTGACCGCGACATTTTAAAACGAGTGAGGAATTAGGGATGAGAAAAGCACTACTCGCGCTGGCAGTCGCCGGTTCCATTTCAGCAACGTTTGGCGTGCAGGCGCAAGAGACGCCGGAAGGGTATCAGCTGGAGCAAGTTTTAATCATGAGTCGTCACAACCTGCGCGCGCCGCTTGCCAACAACGGCAGCGTGCTGGAGCAATCGACGCCAAAGCAGTGGCCTGAGTGGGAGGTGCCGGGCGGGCAGCTCACCACGAAAGGCGGCGTGCTGGAGGTCTATATGGGCCATTATATGCGCGAGTGGCTGGCCCAGCAGGGGATGATCAAGACCGGCGAATGCCCGCCAGCAGATACTGTTTATGCCTATGCCAACAGCCTGCAGCGTACCGTCGCCACCGCGCAGTTCTTCATTACCGGCGCGTTCCCGGGCTGCGACGTGCCCGTGCACCATCAGGAAAAAATGGGCACCATGGACCCGACCTTCAACCCGGTGATTACCGATAACTCACCTGAATTCCGCGAAAAAGCGCTGAAGGCGATGGAGGCCGAGCGCCAGAAAATGCAGCTCGAAGATAGCTATAAGCTGCTGGAGCAGATGACGAACTACGCCGATTCGCCGTCGTGCAAAGAGAAAAAGGTCTGCTCGCTGGCGGACGCGAAAGATACCTTCAGCGCCGACTATGAAAAAGAGCCTGGCGTATCCGGGCCGCTGAAGGTGGGTAACTCGCTGGTTGATGCCTTCACGCTGCAGTATTACGAGGGCTTCCCGGCCGACCAGGTGGCCTGGGGGGAAATCAAAACCGACCAGCAGTGGCGCGTGCTGTCGAAGCTGAAAAACGGTTACCAGGACTCGCTGTTTACCTCCACCGAGGTGGCGCAAAACGTGGCGAAACCGCTGGTGAAATATATCGATAAAACGCTGGTCACCGAACAGGCAAAAGCGCCGAAAATTACCGTGCTGGTGGGGCATGATTCGAACATTGCTTCCCTGCTCACCGCGCTGGATTTCAAACCGTACCAGCTGCACGATCAGCAGGAGCGCACCCCGATTGGCGGCAAAATCGTCTTCCAGCGCTGGCATGACAAAAATGCCAATCAGGAGCTGATGAAAATTGAGTATGTCTATCAAAGTTCGGAGCAGCTGCGTAACGCCAGCGTGCTGTCGCTGCAGTCGCCTGCGCAGCGCGTGACGCTGGAGCTGAAAGGCTGCCCGGTGGATGCGAACGGCTTCTGCCCTGTCGATAAATTCAATGCGGTGATGAACAACGCGGCGAAGTAAGAAGAGAACCCCCCGCGGCAGCGGGGGGGAAACGATTAGACGTTTTTACGTTCGATGGTTTGCTCGCCCCAGAAGAGCGAGTCTTTGTCCGTCTTTTCGAAGGCGCGCACCAGCACTTCATCGCTGCCTTCTTCCCAAATCTGCTCTGCCAGTTTCTCGTCATATTTCGCGACTTCAAAAATGGCTTCGGCGATCTCCGGAGAGGTGTTGCGTAAACTTGCCCATTCGCCCACGTGGTGGGCTTTAGATTCTTGAGTTGGCATGCTTGTCCTCCTGTTGGGTTAGCCGTTCAGTTTTTTGGCGAGGCCCGCGACGTGTTCACCCTGGTAACGGGCGATAGCGAGCTCTTCATTGCTCGGCTGTCGGGAGCCATCGCCGCCGGCAATGGTGGTTGCGCCGTACGGCGTGCCGCCACGTACCTGAGACACATCAAATAACTCCTGTGCGCCGTAGCCAATCGGCACGATCACCATTCCGTGATGAGCAAGGGTAGTCCAGGTGGAGGTAATTGTCTGTTCCTGGCCGCCGCCGGTTCCGGTGGAGCTGAAGACGCTGGCGAGTTTGCCGTACAGCGCACCTGAAGCCCACAGGCCGCCCGTCTGGTCGAGGAAGGTACGCATCTGGCCGGACATATTGCCGAAGCGGGTTGGGGTGCCAAAGATGATGGCATCGTAGTCAGCCAGTTCCTGCGGGGTAGCAACCGGGGCATTTTGCGTTTTCCCCCCGGCCTTCAGGAAGGCTTCCGCCTGCATGGTTTCCGGTACGCGCTTCACCACAACCTCAACGCCGTCCACCCTGTTTGCACCCTCTGCTACCGCGTGAGCCATGGTTTCAATGTGTCCATACATGGAATAATAGAGCACCAGAACTTTTGCCATTTTGCATCACTCCTCGTTTGTTTTTTCTGACAGCGGATCGCTGCGCTCATTTAAAGATATGTCATCACGGCCAGACTGCAAAAATGAACGCCATTTCTTTGATTTATAACAATATGGTAACCAAAAGGCTTTGTAGCAAAATGAAACAACTTTTCGGCGGCGGATTTTTAAAACGATAAGAAAGGCTTATGAATCACCGACGCGTTATCTCACCCGAAAGACTGAGTTCATGTTGCAGAATATTACCTGCGGCTTGCCGGATAGCGGCATTCCACTAAGCTTAGTTTCACGCGGCGCAGATAAAGGCACTGCCCTTGTGTCGCGAGGTGAAAGAATCCTCTTTTACTGAATGCAATATGATGTCTAATGTTTCACATTCTGGAGGTTAGAGATGGCAAACCATCGTGGTGGTTCAGGTAATTTCGCAGAAGACCGTGAAAGAGCATCAGAAGCAGGCCGTAAAGGTGGCCAGCATAGCGGGGGCAACTTCAAGAATGACCCGCAACGCGCATCTGAAGCTGGCAAGAAAGGGGGTAAAAACAGCCACGGCAGCAGCAAGTAACACGCCGGGTTGAACCCCTGCCGCCGGGATATCCCGGCGGTTTTTTTATTTCTGCAACATTGAACTGTAACCAAAGGCAACGCACACTAGAGAATTGTTGTTAACTGCGAGTGCCGCATGTCTGTTTCCCGTTTCAAATTCTCCGTTAAGCCGCAGGAAGCCATCCTGATTCTCATCACCATGTTCTGGGGCGGGACGTTTCTGGCCGTCCAGTACGCGGTGACCCTGAGCGATCCCTTCTTCTTTGTCGGCCTGCGCTTTGCGACGGCGGCGATTGCCGTGGCGCTGATATCGCTTAAAACCCTGCGCGGGCTGACGCTAAAAGAGCTCAAGGCCGGCGTGGCGATTGGGGTGGCGATAGCGATGGGCTACAGCCTGCAGACCTGGGGATTACAGACCATCTCCAGCAGTAAATCTGCGTTTATCACCGCCATGTATGTGCCCCTGGTGCCGCTGCTACAATGGCTGTGCCTGGGGCGGCTCCCGGGGCTGATGTCCTGCATCGGGATCGTGCTGGCGTTTATCGGCCTGATCATGCTCGCCGGGCCGGAAAACAACCTGCTGGCGCTGGGGCCGGGCGAGATCATTACCCTGATCGGGGCGATTGCCATTGCGGCGGAAATTATTCTGATTAGCGCCTGGGCGGGTGATGTCGACGTCAAACGGGTGACGGTGGTGCAGCTCGCCACGGCGTCGCTGGTGGCGTTTGCGACGATGGTGCCTGCCGGGGAGTCCGTGCCGCCGATGTCCACCGGCCTGATCGTGGTCGCGCTGGGGCTGGGCATCTTTAGCGCCATTATTCAGGTCACCATGAACTGGGCGCAGCGCAGCGTGTCGCCAACCCGTGCGACGGTGATTTATACCGGCGAACCGGTCTGGGCGGGCATTTTCGGGCGGCTGGCCGGGGAGCGTCTGCCGCTGCTGGCCCTGGTGGGTGCGGCATTTATCGTCGCCGGGGTGCTGGTGAGCGAGCTGAAGCTCAAGCGGAAGAAAAACGCGCTGCCAGGAGATGACAGCGCGACGTTAAATCACGAATCCTGATGCACTACCTCGCCCTGCGGCGCGGTCGCTTCCCGGCGGCTCAGCAGGGCGTTAAGCAGAATTGCCCCAAAGGTCGCCGTGCCAATCCCGCCAATCGTGAATCCGCCCAGCGTCAGGGCGAAGTCGCCTGCGCCCAGCACCAGCGTGACCGCCACCATAATCAGGTTGCTGTTCTGGCTGAGATCGACGCGGTGCTGCACCCAGATGCGCGCCCCAGCCACGGCAATCAGCCCAAATACCACAATCGATGCGCCGCCGATAACCGGTGAAGGAATGGTGTGGATCAGCGCGCCAAACTTCGGTGAGAAGCCGAGCAGCATCGCCATCACCGCCGCCGCCACGAACACCAGCGTCGAGTAAACCTTGGTCACCGCCATCACGCCGATATTTTCGGCATAGGTGGTGACGCCGCTGCCGCCCACAGAGCCAGATAGCATGGTCGCCAGACCGTCACCGACAAACGCGCGGCCCATGTACGGGTCCATACTGCGTCCGGTCATGCCCGCCACGGCCTTCAGGTGGCCCAGGTTCTCCGCCACCAGGATAACGGCGACGGGCGCGATAAGCATCATCGCCTGCGTGTTGAAGGTGGGGGAGGTGACCTTCGGCAGGCCGAACCAGGCGGCCTGATGAAGCAGCGTAAAATCAACCGGCTTGCCGAGGCCAAAAACGTTCGCCAGCAGGGCATAAGCCAGACAGGCAACGATCAGCCCGACCAGAATCAGCAGCCGCTGGATCATCCCCCGCGTAAAGACCGCCACCAGACCGATGCACAGCACGGTGATCACCGCCATCCAGCTTTCAAACGGCGAGGCGGAGACGCTCCTGACCGCAATCGGCGCGAGGTTCAGGCCTATCGCCATCACCACGGCGCCGGTCACGACCGGGGGCATCATGCGTTCGATCCAGCGCGTGCCGATCTTCATCACCACTAAACCAATCAGGGTGTACACCAGGCCGCAGGCGATGATGCCGCCGAGGGCCACGCTCAGGTTAGGGTTAAGCCCCTGGCCGGTAAACCCGGTGGTGGCAATCACCACGCCGACAAAGGCGGCGCTGGAGCCAAGATAGCTGGGCACGCGCCCGCCGGTGACAAAAAAGAACAGCAGTGTGCCGATGCCGGACATCAGAATCGAGAGGTTGGGGTCCAGCCCCATCAGCATCGGCATCAGCACCGTGGCGCCAAACATGGCGACCGCGTGTTGCACGCCCATGACGAGTGTTTGTCCGAGCGGGAGCCGCTCATCCGGCGCGACCACGCCAGTTTCTGTGGAGGTCGATTTCAACTGCCAGTGGGGAAATCCGAACATGGTCTGTCTCCTTAAGGCGGGTTAACAGGCGGGTCGCATAAGCGCGTGGTAGCCACGGTCAAACCACACCAGCCCCTGCGGTGCCGGGTGGCGAATAATCGAAACGATGTCGCAAAACAGAATGTCATGGGTACCGACGCTCACCACCTGGCTGATGCGGCAGTCAAACGAGGCCAGCGCATCCTCCAGCCGCGGGCAGCCCGTGTCGCCTGTCTGCCAGCGGGCGGCGGCGAAGCGTTCTTCCATCGGCGTTTTGCCGCCAAACAGGTTCGAGAGCGGCTCCTGTCCGGCGCTGAGTGTATTCACGCACAGCGTGCGGTTTTCGCGGAACGTGGGCCAGACGGACGCGCCGCGGTTCAGGCACACCAGCAGGGTGGGCGGTGAGTCCGTGACGCTGCATACCGCGCTGGCGGTGAAGCCTGCCAGCCCCGCAGGGCCGTCGGTGGTGATGATATTGACCGCCGCGCCCACGCAGGCCATGGCGTCGCGAAAGGTTTGTTTATCCGGTGTCATCACGAACCTCCTTACGCCAGCCCGCAGGCATCGTCGAAGTCCAGACGCGGCAGGCGTCCGTACAGTTTGGCTGTATCGCCGTAGCCAATGTTGATCAGCAGATTGCTTTTAAGCGTTGTGCCGGTGAAAAAGGCGTCGTCGACCTTTTGCCGGTCAAAGCCCGACATCGGGCCGGTGTCCAGCCCCAGGGCGCGGCAGGCGAGGATCAGGTAGGCGGCCTGCATCGAGCTGTTGCGAAAGGCGGTCTCTTCGGCATGCGCGGGGCTGGAGGTAAACCAGCTTCTGGCATCGCCGTGCGGGAACAGCGCGGGCAGGCGCTCGTAGAATTCGCCGTCCCAGGCCACGATGGCCGTGACCGGGGCCGTGAGCGTTTTCTCCAGGTTGCCGCTGGAGAGCGCCGGGCGCAGCTTCTCTTTTCCCTCCGCGCTTCGCACAAACACGATCCGCGCCGGGGAGCAGTTGGCGGAGGTTGGTCCCCATTTCATCAACTCGTAGATCTCGCGCAGCGCGTCGTCGCTGACCGGCAGATCCTGCCAGCCGTTGTGGGTGCGTGCGCCGGTGAACAGCGTCTCCAGCGCGGTGGGGTTAATGGCTTCGCTCATTACAGCTCCTTATAAAGCGTGTTCATGGCTGTGCAGCAGGCTGGCAAGCCCGTTTAGCAGCAGGGTGTTAAAGGTGTCCGGCTCGGTGACGTTGCAGGCGTGCCCGCCCTGGCGCATCACCGCGCTGCGGCTGTGCGGGATCGCGTCCTGCAGCTCGGACGAGCAGACGGACGGCACCAGCATGTCGTCGGCGGAACAGATAATCTGTACCGGGCAGCGGACGCGCGCGGCATGGCGGCTGAAGTCGGCCTTTTTCAGGGCGCTGAGCCGGTGCAGCAGGTTGGTTTTTCCCTGAAAATGGGCCAGCGCCAGGGCCTCTTCGGCCTCCAGGCGGGGGGCGCGGGCCGCCATCCAGTCTGCCGGGTAGAGAAACAGAGGCTGTGCCTCGACCCACGCCTGCGGGCCGCCGGAATGCAGCAGGCGCTCGCGGATCTGAAAGCAGCGGCGGGTGTGCGCGTTAAGGGTCAGCCAGCCGTTGACGCACACCAGCGCGGTGAGGGCGTCGGGATGATCCAGCGCCAGCTGCAGGCCGACCAGCGCCCCCAGCGCATGGCCCACGATGCTGTAGCGGGCAATCCCGGCTTCCGCCAGCGCCCGGGCCAGCTCGTCCGCCATCTGGGCAAGGCTGTAACCCTCCGGCAGGGCATCGGGGTTATTGCCCGTTCCCCGCTGGTCATAGCAGACAACCTGATACTCCTGCTCC
Organism: Enterobacter sp. FW301-JW81; assembly: GCF_058788735.1. Lineage (NCBI taxonomy): Bacteria > Pseudomonadati > Pseudomonadota > Gammaproteobacteria > Enterobacterales > Enterobacteriaceae > Enterobacter > Enterobacter sp. FW301-JW81. The sequence goes on from NZ_JBYTBA010000001.1 coordinate 350,732, forward strand.
AGCGCGGCCAGCTGGGGCAGCCAGTAGCTGCCGCTGCCGCCGAGACCGGCAATCAGGACCACCGCGGGTGCGCCCTTATACGGGGGCGGCGAGACGGAGAGTTTCATGGCTGCCTCACTTCGCGATGTGCGCAACGGTGGCGATCTCAACCAGCGCCTCCGGCTTTACCAGCCCGCACTGAATGCAGAACCTGGCCGGCTTATCGCCGGGGAAAAACTCCGCGTAGATTTCGTTAATCGCGGCGTAGTTTTTCCAGTCGGTGATAAAGATGCTGTTGAAGGTCACATCCTCCATGGTGCCACCCGCCGTTTCGATCACGGTTTTGATCGTCTCCAGCACGTGGCGGGTTTGCGCCTTTGGGTCGTTGATAAACACCACGTTGTTGTCTTTATCAAACGGCAGCGTGCCGGAGACATACACCACGCCGTCGGCGAGCGTGCCGGGAACAAACGGGGCGATGGGCGTGCTGGTGCCCGGCGGAATAATCACGGATTTCGGCATCAGATGTCTCCTCAGGCGATACGGGCGAGCGGGGGATTCAGGGCGTCGCAGAACTCCGCAACGCTGCTGACCCAGCCAAAAAAGGTTTCGATATTGAACAGGGCCGCCTTCTGGACGAATTCCGGCCCGGCCTGATGGGTGGCGTCTTCCAGCACCACGCCGAAATACTCCAGGAAAAAGCCGTCGCGCAGGGTCGACTCCACGCAGACGTTGGTGGCGATGCCGGTGAACACCAGGTGGCGAATGCCCCGGCTGCGCAGCAGGCTGTCGAGCGGCGTGTTGAAAAAGCCGCTGTAGCGCGGTTTGGGCAGGACGATATCGCCCGCCTGCGGGACCAGTTCGTCCACCAGCTGATAGTCCCAGCCGCCTTTTGCCAGCAGCTTGCCCTGCAGTTCGGGCCGCTTGCGCATGGTTTTCAGGGCGTTCGACTTGTGGAAGTTGGGCGAGCCGGGGCCGCCGGCCTCGACGTACTGGTCGTCCCAGCCGTTCTGGAACCAGATAATAAGTATGCCCGCAGCGCGCGCGGCGGCGACGGCGGTTTTGATGTTCTCAATCACCGGCCGGGTGGCGGAGACGTCGAACCCCGCCAGATCCAGATAGCCGCCCTGGCTGGCATAGGCGTTTTGCATATCCACCACGATCAGCGCGCTCTGCTGTGGCGCAAAGGTAATGGCTTCCGGGCGAGCGTTAAGGGTCGTCATTACGCCACCTCCTTGGTAACGGCAGGGATGTGGGCGCGGCACTGCATCAGCGGCTGAATGCGCTCGCCGAAGGTTTCCACGCCGGTAAGGAAATCATCAAAGGTCAGCAGGACGCCTTCCGCGCCGGGAACGGCCGATACTTCGTCAAGCATTCTGGCGACGCTGGCGTATGAGCCGACCAGCGTGCCCATATTGATATTGACGGCGGACGTCGGGTCGGCCATCTGGCGAACGTTGGTGTCCGCGCCGGAGCGCGTATCCTTTTGGCTCTGCTCGGTGAGCCAGCTCAGGGCTTCCTCGTCGGCGCCGTCCTTATAGCGCTCCCATTTGGCGCGCGCGGCGTCGTCGGTCTCGTCGGCGATGATCATAAACAGCACGTAGGAGCCTACGTCGCGCCCGGTTTTGTCGGCGGCCTCTTTCATCCGCGCGGCGGTCGGGGCGAAGGCTGCAGGGGTGTTGACGCCTTTGCCGAAGCAGAAGTTGAAGTCGGCGTATTTCGCCGAGAATTCCATTCCCGCGTCGCTCTGCCCGGCGCAAATCACCTTCATGGGGACCGAAGGCTGCGGGCTGACGCGACAGTCGTTCATGGTAAAGAAGTCACCCTTGAAATCGCTTTTGCCTGTACCCCACAGGTCGCGCAGGACCTGCACGTATTCGGTCAGGTAGTCGTAGCGGCGAGAGAAGTAATCGTCACCCGGCCAGAGCCCCATCTGCTCGTACTCCGGCTTTTGCCAGCCGGTGACCAGGTTGACGCCAAAGCGCCCGCCGGAGATGGAGTCAATGGTCGAGGCCATGCGCGCCACGATCGCCGGGGGCAGGGTGAGGGTGGCGGCGGTCGCGTAAATCTGAATACGCGAGGTAACCGCGGCCAGCCCGGCCATCAGGGTGAAGGACTCCAGGTTGTGATCCCAGAATTCGGTTTTGCCGCCAAAGCCGCGCAGCTTGATCATCGAGAGCGCAAAGTCGAAATGGTAGTGCTCCGCTTTTTGCACAATGGCCTTATTCAGCTCAAAGGTGGGCATGTATTGCGGTGCCGTGGTCGAGATAAGCCAGCCGTTGTTGCCGATCGGTACAAATACGCCAATTTTCATCACGAACCTCTCTTCACTACATTGCAGGTGAATACGTTTTTGCAAAGGCAGTGCCACTTTTGAAAATGGCAGTGTTATTAACGTGTTAATCAGAAGTTGGTGAGTTGATGCGTGTGAAAGTGGACTAAATGGTCAAAAACATTGCACAGAAAACAGGCACTCATGCGCGATCGGAGTGCAGGATGTCGTGGCGAGACGGGGGTTTTGCTATGCTGAGGGCAACGCAGAATAAGGAGAGCGGGAATGGCACAAGGCGCAGTGAAAACACCAGGTAAACGTTCGCAGGCCGTGAGCGCCAAGAAGCAGGCCATCCTCAGCGCGGCCCTGGAGACTTTTTCACAGTTTGGTATTCACGGCACGCGCCTGGAGCAGGTGGCGGAGCAGGCCGGGGTGTCCAAAACCAATCTGCTCTACTATTACCCGTCGAAAGAGGCGCTCTATATCGCGGTGATGCAGCAGATCCTCGATATCTGGCTGGCGCCCCTCAAGGCGTTTCGCGAAGAGCTGGCCCCGCTGGTGGCGATCAAAGAGTATATTCGCCTGAAGCTGGAGGTGTCGCGCGATTACCCGCAGGCATCAAGGCTATTCTGTCTTGAGATGCTGCAGGGCGCGCCGCTGTTGCAGGCGGAACTCACCGGAGATTTAAAGCAGCTGGTTGACGATAAGTCGGCCATTATTGCCGGATGGGTCGCCAGCGGAAAGCTGGCTCCGGTCGACCCGCATCATCTGATCTTTATGATTTGGGCCTCCACCCAGCATTACGCTGACTTTGCGGCCCAGGTTGAGGCGGTGACCGGGAAAACGCTCCAGGACGAGGCGTTTTTCCACAGCACGCTGGAAAACGTGCAGCGGATGATTATTGAAGGGATCCGCGTGCGTTAGTTCCCCTCACCCTAACCCTCTCCCAAGGGGAGAGGGAATAGTTCCGTGCCTCGTCAGCCCGGCGGGAGAGGACAGCTTAAGTCGCCCTCTTCACACTGCATCAGCGAGGCCAGAAACGCTTCGCGCTCCGCGGTTTTTTCCGCCAGGCACTGGTTAACAATCATTGGCTGAACGCTGCCACCTTCCGTACCCGAACCGATAAACGCGCAGTCTGCGTCGCGCAGGGCAATCCACGCCTGCTGCGCTTTTTTCAGCAGGTCGCGCTGAGGGGCTGCCGCGCGCTTGATGGCGGCTTGATAGGTCTGGTTGAGCTTTTTATCGGCAGCCTGGTACTGCTCTGCCGCACAGGCACTGAGTTCTGTCTGGGTGGTCGCCTTGTCGCACTCGTCGGCCAGCGCGCTGGCGCTCAGCAGCAGTGCTGCGCCTGCGAGAAATACTCTTTTCATCATTCCCTCCGTGTAAAAAAGCCGGATGCGCTGCGCTTATCCGGCCTACGGTGATTTTGTAGCCCCGGTAAGCGTAGCGTCACCGGGGAGAGTTTACACGATTAACCGATGGTCATCAGGCTGGCGTTACCGCCTGCCGCCGCGGTGTTGACGCTGAGCGAGCGCTCAACGTACAGGCGCTCCAGCAGCAGGTTGGTTTCACCGCGGGCGAAGCCCTGCACCGAAACAATCGGCCCGCTGCGGGCTGCAACCTGCTCGCACAGTTCGCGCAGCTGGTCAGAATCACCGTGATAAATCACGGCGTCAAACGGCTGCGTCAGCAGCGCATCGGCCTTGGCGAAGTGAATGCGGGCAGAGACCGCTTTCGGCAGCTGTTTGGCGAGATCGCGATGCAGCGCATCTTCCGGCCACAGCACTTCACAGCCGGTTGCCATAGCTGCGGCCAGCTGGACCAGCGCGTCCTGCTCGTTATCCGCCACGCACAGCACGCGCTCGCGCGGCATCAGCGTCCAGGTATTGCGCTCGCCGGTTGGCCCCGGGAGCAGACGCTGCGTGCCTGCCTGCGCCAGCTCGCCGTACTGCTGCGCGAGGCTACGCAGTTCAGGACGTTTTTCCGCCCATGTAATGAGGGCTTCCAGCGGCTGCGTCAGCACGGTTTTCAGCTGCGCATCCACCGGATAGTCCACATCCTGACGCGCCAGCGTTACGCCCAGCGCGTTCTCCGGACGGTTCGCCAGCAGGCGGTACAGGTAGAGCGGACCGCCCGCTTTCGGACCGGTGCCGGAAAGGCCTTCACCGCCGAACGGCTGCACGCCCACGACCGCGCCGACCATGTTGCGGTTAACGTACAGGTTGCCCACCTTGGCGCTGCCGGTCACCTGCGCGATGGTCTCGTCGATACGGGTATGCACCCCGAGCGTCAGGCCATAGCCGGAGGCGTTGATCTGCTCAACTAACTCGTTGAGGTTGTTACGGTTGTAGCGCACCACGTGCAGGACCGGACCGAAGACCTCTTTTTTCAGCTCGTCGAAGCTCGCCAGCTCAATCAGCGTTGGCGGCACAAAGGTGCCGGTACGCCACTCGCGGGTATCTTCACTGTTTTCACGCACCGCCTGGAACACCGGACGGCCTTTCGCGCGCATGGCCTGAATGTGGTTTTCGATATTGGCTTTGGCTTCCGCGTCGATCACCGGCCCGATGTCGGTGGTGAGACGGCCCGGGTTGCCCATGCGGCATTCGGCCATCGCGCCGCGCAGCATCTTCAGGGTGTGGTCGGCCACGTCATCCTGCAGGCACAGCACGCGCAGGGCGGAGCAGCGCTGACCGGCGCTGTCGAAGGCGGAGGCCAGCACGTCAACCACCACCTGCTCGGTGAGCGCGGAGGAGTCAACGATCATGGCGTTCATGCCGCCGGTTTCCGCGATGAGCGGGGTCGGGCGACCCTGCGCATCCAGGCGGGTAGCGATATTGCGCTGCAGCAGAGAGGCCACTTCGGTCGAGCCGGTAAACATCACGCCGCGCACGCGGTTATCCGCGGTCAGCTTAGCGCCGACCGTTTCACCGCGGCCCGGCAGCAGCTGGACCACGCCCGCAGGCACGCCGGCTTCCAGAAGAATGCTGATGCCCTGTGCGGCAATCAGCGGGGTTTGCTCTGCCGGCTTGGCCAGCACGCTGTTGCCTGCGGCCAGGGCGGCGGCAATCTGGCCGGTGAAGATCGCCAGCGGGAAGTTCCACGGGCTGATACAGACGACCGGGCCAAGCGGACGGTGGGTTTCGTTATCGAAGTCATCGCGAACCTGGCCCGCGTAGTAATGCAGGAAGTCGACGGCCTCGCGCACTTCGGCGATGGCGTTGCTGAAGGTTTTACCCGCTTCGCGCACCAGAATGCCGATGAGCTGTTGCATCTGATCTTCCATCAGCACCGCGGCGCGTTCCAGAATCGCGGCGCGCTCCTGCGGCGGCGTGGCAAACCAGATAGGGGCGTTGTTCACCGCGCTGTCCAGGGCCTGATCCACTTCCGCTTCGGTGGCTTCACGCACGTAGCCGACGATGTCTTTTGGCTCCGCCGGGTTAATGACTGGCTGCATTTCGCCGTCAGCAACCGGCTGCTCCAGAATCGGTTTGGCCTGCCATTTCTGCAATGCGCTGTTGAGCAGGGCAGAGGAGAGGGACGCCAGGCGGTGTTCGTTGGCGAGATCCAGGCCCGCCGAGTTGACGCGGCCTGCGCCATAGAGTTCGCGCGGCAGGGCAATCTTCGGATGCGGCAGGCCAATCTGACCTTCCTGCGCCGCCATCTTCTCAACGGCCTGCACCGGGTCGGCGACCAGCTCGTCCAGCGGCAGCGTGGTGTCGGCGATGCGGTTAACGAAGGAGGTGTTCGCGCCGTTTTCCAGCAGGCGACGCACCAGGTATGCCAGCAGGGTTTCGTGAGTACCTACCGGAGCGTAAATACGGCACGGTCGGTTCAGCTTGCCGTCCGCCACTTTACCGGTCACCTGCTCGTACAGCGGTTCGCCCATGCCGTGCAGGCACTGGAACTCGTACTGGCCCGGGTAGTAGTTCTGCCCGGCCAGGCTGTAGATCGCCGCCAGGGTGTGGGCGTTGTGGGTGGCGAACTGTGGATAGATCAGGTTCGGCACGCCGAGCAGCTTTTTCGCGCAGGCGAGGTAAGAGACGTCGGTGTAAACCTTGCGGGTATACACCGGATAGCCTTCCAGCCCTTCCATCTGGGCACGTTTGATTTCGCTGTCCCAGTAGGCGCCCTTCACCAGACGGATCATCAGGCGGCGACGGCTGCGGCTGGCCAGGTCAATCAGGTAATCAATGACGAACGGGCAGCGCTTCTGGTAGGCCTGGATAACGAAGCCAATACCGTTCCAGCCCGCCAGATCCGGCTCGAAGCACAGTTTTTCCAGAAGATCGAGGGAGATCTCCAGGCGGTCGGCCTCTTCGGCATCGATGTTGATGCCGATGTCATACTGGCGCGCCAGCAGGGTCAGGGACTTCAGGCGCGGGTAGAGCTCTTCCATCACCCGGTCGTACTGCGCGCGGCTGTAGCGCGGGTGCAGGGCGGAGAGCTTAATGGAGATGCCCGGGCCTTCATAAATACCGCGACCGTTAGACGCTTTACCAATGGCGTGGATCGCCTGCTGGTAAGAGACCATGTAGGCTTGCGCGTCGGCGGCGGTCAGGGCCGCTTCGCCCAGCATGTCGTAGGAGTAGCGGAAACCTTTATCTTCCAGCTTGCGGGCGTTCGCCAGCGCTTCGGCAATGGTTTCCCCGGTCACAAACTGCTCGCCCATCAGGCGCATCGCCATGTCCACGCCTTTGCGGATCAGCGGCTCGCCGCTCTTGCCGATAATGCGGTTCAGGGAGCGGGAGAGGTTGGCTTCGTTATGGGTCGAGACTAGTCTGCCGGTAAACAGCAGGCCCCAGGTCGCGGCGTTGACGAACAGCGACGGGCTGCGGCCAATGTGGGAATGCCAGTTGCCGTTGCTGATCTTGTCGCGGATCAGCGCGTCGCGGGTGGCTTTATCCGGAATACGCAGCAGCGCTTCCGCCAGGCACATCAGCGCCACGCCTTCCTGAGACGAGAGGGAGAACTCCTGCAGCAAGCCCTGAACCATGCCGGCGCGGCCGGTCGCGGTTTTCTGGTTGCGCAGCTTGTCGGCAAGCTGGTACGCCAGGCTGTGCGCCTGTGCGGCAATGGCTTCTGGCAGGCGAGCCTGCTCCAGCAGCATCGGTACGGCGTCGGTTTCGGCGCGGCGGTATGCGCCGGTGATGGCGGCACGGCTGACGGACTGCGGCAGGATCTGCTCGGCGAATTCGAGGAACGGCTGATGATTCTCGTCGCCAGCGGCCGGGGCTTCTTCGCTTTCGTTCGCTGCACCGGCCAGCAGGGCAGGCAGCTCCGGCAGGCCCTCATCGCTCTCGAGCCTTTCGAGATAGTTAAAAATCGCCTGCTTAATTAACCAGTGCGGCGTGCGGTCAATGCGGGTTGCTGCGGTCTTAATCCGTTCGCGGGTGGCGTCATCCAGCTTAACCCCCATGGTGGTCATACCCATGCCAAAGCTCCTGTTGTTCTTTCATCGTGTTTGGTCGTTAGCGTGAAATATCCACCATGTTGCAACTTTGTGCAACCGTGTTAAATGTGACCTGGTTTGCAACCCGGAAAATGAATGGATTGTTAACGAATGGTTAGCTGGAAAAACGCACTGGCTTTTGGGCGGGAAGCCTGTTTTTATGCGGGAGTTAACACTTTTAAAAGGTGCAACCCGCAAAAGCGTGAGCGAGTGCAACCTATAGGAAACTCGTATCAAACCAGGGATGAAATTGATGTAAATGCAGTGTTAAATCGTTTGTCAGCGGAAGGCGCATACGGCAGGATAGCGCGCCCAACCGAAACACAAGATACCGTCACCTCGTTCCGGTGATTATATAACAAGGCAACCCGGACGGTTGTCGCTCGACACTTTTGGAGAATTTGAATGGCAATTAGCACACCGATGCTGGTGACATTTCTCGTTTATATCTTTGGCATGATCCTGATAGGGTTTTTGGCGTGGCGGTCAACGAAAAACTTTGACGACTATATTCTGGGCGGACGCAGTTTAGGCCCTATGGTCACCGCACTCTCTGCGGGCGCATCGGACATGAGCGGCTGGCTGCTGATGGGGCTGCCGGGCGCGATTTTCATCTCCGGTATCTCTGAAAGCTGGATCGCCATCGGTCTGACCGTGGGCGCCTGGATCAACTGGAAGCTGGTGGCGGGCCGTCTGCGCGTGCACACCGAGGCGAACAACAACGCCCTGACGCTGCCGGACTACTTCACCGGACGCTTTGAGGATAACAGCCGCATCCTGCGCATTATCTCTGCGGTGGTTATCCTGCTGTTCTTTACCATCTACTGTGCCTCCGGCATCGTGGCCGGCGCGCGCCTGTTCGAAAGCACCTTCGGCATGAGCTACGAAACCGCCCTGTGGGCCGGTGCGGCGGCGACCATCCTCTATACCTTCGTGGGCGGTTTCCTGGCGGTAAGCTGGACCGACACCGTGCAGGCGAGCCTGATGATCTTCGCCCTGATCCTGACCCCGGTGATTGTGATTTTCACCGTTGGCGGCTTTGGCGATTCGCTGGAAGTGATTAAGCAGAAGAGCATCGAAAACGTCGACATGCTGAAAGGGCTGAACTTCGTTGCCATCGTGTCGCTGATGGGCTGGGGTCTGGGCTACTTCGGTCAGCCGCACATTCTGGCGCGCTTTATGGCGGCGGATTCTCACCACACCATCGTTCATGCCCGTCGCATCAGCATGACGTGGATGATCCTGTGTCTGGCAGGGGCGTGTGCGGTCGGCTTCTTCGGTATCGCGTACTTCAGCAACAACCCGGCGCAGGCGGGCGCGGTCAACCAGAACGCCGAGCGCGTGTTCATCGAGCTGGCGCAGATTCTGTTTAACCCGTGGATTGCCGGTATTCTGCTCTCCGCGATCCTCGCGGCGGTGATGTCCACCCTGAGCTGCCAGCTACTGGTCTGCTCCAGCGCAATCACCGAAGACCTCTACAAAGCCTTCCTGCGTAAAAACGCGAGCCAGAAAGAGCTTGTCTGGGTAGGGCGCTTCATGGTGCTGGTGGTGGCGCTGATTGCGATCGCGCTGGCGGCCAACCCGAATAACCGCGTGCTGGGTCTGGTGAGCTACGCATGGGCGGGCTTTGGTGCGGCATTTGGTCCGGTGGTGCTGTTCTCCGTGCTGTGGTCACGTATGACCCGTAACGGCGCGCTGGCGGGGATGATTATCGGTGCGGTGACCGTTATCGTCTGGAAGCAGTTCGCCTGGCTGGGCCTGTACGAAATCATTCCTGGCTTCATCTTCGGCAGCATTGGCATCGTGGTCTTCAGCCTGCTGGGTAAAGCGCCGTCTGCCGCCATGCAGAAACGCTTTGCTGAAGCAGACGCGCATTACCACTCCGCGCCGCCGTCTAAGCTGCAGCCTGAATAATTTCCCCACGGAACACCGTAGGCCGGGTAAGCGCAAGCGCACCCGGCTTTTTTCTTGCCAAAATCCGTAATTTCCTGTGATATCCATGTGCTTATAACAATGAGGATAGCGAAGCATGACAATCAAAACAGGGTTAATGGCGGCGGCATTATTGATGCTGGCTGGCTGCACCGCGCCATCGCAGCACGCTGCGGTGGAAACCTGCAAAGCGGAAAACCAGATGCAGCAGACCACGCTCTATTTCGGACTGAATCGTCCGGCCGGGGCGCAGATTACCGGCAACGAATGGCAGCAGTTTGTTGACCAGGACGTGACGCCACGCTTTCGCGATGGCTTGACGGTATTTGACGCGCGCGGGCAGTGGCTGGGGAACGACGGAAAAGTGGCTCGTGAGCCCAGCAAAGCGCTGATGCTGATCCACGGGAAAGATGCGCAGAGCGAGAAGAACATCGAAGCGTTGCGCGGGATTTATAAGTCCCGCTTCGCGCAGGAGTCGGTGATGCGCGTCGACCAGCCGGTATGCGTGCAGTTCTAATAAAAACGGCGGGATAACCCGCCGTTATTGTATCGTAGGCCCGTGCAAGCGAAGCGCCGCCGGGCATTACATCACAGCACCAACCCCGCAAAGCTCGCCGACAGCAGGCTCACCAGCGTCGCGCCGTACACCAGACGCAGACCAAACCGCGATACCACGTTCCCCTGCTGTTCGTTCAGGCCCTTAATCGCCCCGGCCACGATGCCGATGGAGGCGAAGTTCGCGAACGATACCAGGAAGACGGATAAAATGCCCAGCCCACGCGGGGACATCTGATGCGCTATTTTTTGCAGCTCAATCATCGCCACAAATTCATTCGCCACCAGCTTGGTTGCCATAATGCTGCCCGCGTTTAAGGCATCACTTAGCGGAATCCCCACCAGCCACGCCAGGGGATAAAATACATAGCCCAGGATCTGCTGGAAGCTCATGCCAAATACGCTGGAGAAGAGGGCGTTAACGGCGCTAATAAGGGCGATAAAGCCAATCAGCATCGCCAGAATAATCATCGCCACTTTAAAACCGGCCAGAATATACTCGCCGAGCATCTCGAAGAAGCTCTGCGATTCATGCAGTTTTTCAAGCCGGATATCCGGCTCCGCTTCCGGGCGCGCCGGGTTGATGACGGAGAGAATAATAAAGGTGCTGAACATGTTCAGAATCAGCGCCGCGACGACAAATTTGGCGTCGAGCATGGTCATATACGCGCCGACAATTGACAGGGAGACCGTCGACATGGCCGTGGCCGCCATGGTGAACAGACGACGAGAGGAGAGATCGCCCAGCACGCCTTTGTAGGCAATGAAGTTTTCCGACTGGCCGAGGATCAGCGAACTCACCGCGTTAAAGGATTCCAGCTTGCCCATACCGTTCAGTTTTGACAGCAGCGTGCCGATTACCCGAATAAAAATCGGCAGAATTCGCCAGTGCTGAAGAATACCAATCAGCGCGGAAATAAAAATAATCGGGCAAAGCACGCCGAGGAAAATGAACGCCAGCCCTTTTTCCCCCATTCCGCCAAAGACGAAATTGGTGCCTTCGCCGGCAAATTTAAGCAGTGACTCAAAAAATCCCGAGACGTATTTAATCAGGAATAACCCGCTTTCGGCGTGCAGGAAAAAGAACGCCAGGGCAATTTCTATGACAATCAGCTGTAAAACAAAACGAATGCGAATTTTTCGGCGGTCGAAACTCACCAGCCAGGCAAGCGCAAGAATAATGACCAGCGCCAGCAGGAAATGGACAATTTTAAACATAATTTATTTTCACCAGGTGTTTGAGGCGGATATTTAGCCACAGCCCTGAATCAGCGTAAATGGGCATTTTCGTTATAACTTATAAACTTGAACGTTACGTAGGTAACTATTATCAGGCTTGGCGTTTACAACTCGTCATCAAAACACCACATATTTCGCTTGTGTTTCTTTACGCCGTAATGATAATCACTATCACAAGAATTTACCTTTCTTTGCATCAGTTGACCGCGATAAACATTTAAGGTGTCGGCATGTTTGTTCCATTTCTCATTATGTTACGTGAAGGGCTCGAAGCCGCCCTTATCGTTAGCCTCATCGCCAGTTACCTGAAGCGGACCCAGCGCGGACGCTGGATTGGTGTCATGTGGGTCGGGGTATTCCTTGCCGCGGCGCTCTGTCTGGGCCTGGGTATCCTCATCAACGAAACCACCGGAGAATTCCCGCAGAAAGAGCAGGAGCTGTTTGAGGGTATCGTCGCCGTGATTGCGGTAGCGATCCTCACCTGGATGGTGTTCTGGATGCGTAAGGTCTCCCGCAACGTCAAGGTGCAGCTGGAGCAGGCGGTGGATAACGCGCTGCAAAAGGGCAATAACCACGGCTGGGCGCTCATTATGATGGTCTTTTTCGCCGTGGCGCGCGAAGGGCTGGAGTCTGTTTTCTTCCTGCTGGCGGCGTTTCAGCAGGATGTGGGTATCTGGCCACCGCTGGGGGCCGTGCTGGGTCTTGCCACGGCGGTGGTGCTCGGTTTCCTGCTCTACTGGGGCGGTATTCGCCTGAACCTGGGTGCCTTCTTCAAGTGGACCAGCCTGTTTATTCTGCTGGTGGCTGCGGGCCTGGCGGCAGGGGCGATCCGCGCCTTCCATGAAGCGGGCCTGTGGAACCATTTCCAGGACGTGGCGTTCGACCTCAGCAACGTTCTCTCCACGCACTCTCTGACCGGCACCCTGCTTGAAGGTATCTTCGGCTATCAGGAAACGCCGAGCGTCAGCGAAGTAGCGATGTACTTTATTTATCTGGTTCCGGCGCTGGTGCTGTTCGCCATGCCGCCGCGTACCGGCACGCAGGCGTCGCGCGTTGCGCCGTAATTTGTGATTTAGTTACAACATACTTTTAAAGGGAAGAGTCATGGCAATTCAGTTCCGTCGTAGTGCGTTATGCGCAGGCATTGCCGCGCTGTTCGCTTCTGCATTCTCCGCCTGGGGCGCGGATGTTCCTCAGGTTAAAGTCACCGTCAATGACAAGCAGTGTGAGCCGATGACCCTCACGGTTAACAGCGGCAAAACCCAGTTCATTATTCAGAACCACAGCCAGAAAGCGCTGGAATGGGAGATCCTGAAAGGCGTTCTGGTGGTGGAAGAGCGCGAAAACATCGCCCCTGGCTTCAGCCAGAAGATGACCGCCAACCTGCAGCCGGGCGAGTATGAGATGACCTGCGGCCTGCTGACCAACCCTAAAGGGAAGCTGATCGTCAAAGGTGAAGCAACGGCCGATGCGGCGAAAGGCGCTGCGGTGCTGAGCCTGGGTGATGCCATTACCGCGTATAAAGCGTATGTCACGAAAGAGACGGCGGACCTGGCGGCGGCAACCAAAGCCTTTACCGATGCGGTGAAAGCCGGTGACATCGAAAAAGCGAAATCCCTCTATGCGCCAACCCGTCAGCACTACGAGCGTATCGAGCCGATTGCCGAGCTGTTCTCTGACCTCGATGGCAGCATTGATGCCCGCGAAGATGATTTCGAGCAGAAAGCCGCCGATCCGAAATTCACCGGTTTCCATCGGCTGGAGAAAGCCCTGTTTGGGGATAATTCTGCCAAAGGAATGGAGAAATATGCCGATCAGCTGAACAGCGACGTGCTGGAGCTGCAAAAGCGCATCAGCGAGCTGGCCTTCCCGCCGTCAAAAGTGGTGGGCGGCGCGGCCGGTCTGATTGAAGAAGTGGCCGCGAGCAAAATCAGCGGCGAAGAGGATCGCTACAGCCATACCGACCTGTGGGACTTCCAGGCTAACGTCGACGGCGCGCAGAAAATTGTTAACCTGCTGCGTCCCCAGCTGCAGAAAGAGAACGGCGAACTGCTGGCTAAAGTGGATGCCAACTTCAAAAAAGTCGACACCATTCTGGCGAAGTACCGTACCAAAGACGGCTTTGAAACTTACGACAAGCTGACCGATGGCGACCGTAACGCGCTGAAAGGCCCGATTACCGCCCTGGCGGAAGATCTCTCTCTGCTGCGTGGCGTACTGGGTCTGGACTAAGCACGATGAACAAGCATAGCGAGAACGACGCGGTTGAGCCTTCGCGTCGTCGATTGTTAAAAGGAGTAGGGGCGCTGGGTGGCGCGCTTGCTCTGGCTGGCGGGTGTCCGGTAGCGCATGCGGCGAAACCGCAAAGCGCGCCCGGCACGCTGTCCCCCAATGCCCGCATGGAGACGCAGCCGTTTTATGGCGAGCATCAGTCGGGCATACTGACGCCGCAGCAGGCGTCAATGATGCTGGTGGCCTTTGATTCGCTGGCCAGCGATAAAGCCGATCTGGCGCGCCTGTTCCGCCTGCTGACGACGCGCATCGCGTTTCTCACCGCCGGCGGACCGGCGCCCGATACGCCGAACCCGCGCCTGCCGCCGATGGACTCCGGCATTCTGGGGCCGTTTATCGCCCCGGATAACCTGACCATTACCGTTTCGCTGGGTGAATCGCTGTTTGATGCACGCTACGGCCTGGCAAAACAGAAGCCGAAAGCGCTGCAAAAAATGACGCGCTTTCCGAACGACTCGCTGGACGCCGCCCTCTGTCACGGCGACCTGCTCCTGCAGATTTGCGCCAATACCCAGGACACGGTGATCCACGCCCTGCGCGATATCATCAAGCACACGCCGGATCTGCTGAGCGTGCGCTGGAAGCGGGAAGGGTTTATCTCGGATCACGCCGCCCGCAGCAAGGGGAAAGAGACGCCGGTGAACCTGCTGGGCTTTAAGGACGGCACGGCCAACCCGGACAGCAGCGATGCTGCACTGATGAAAGACGTGGTGTGGGTAACCGCAAATCAGGGCGAACCGGCGTGGGCGGTGGGGGGAAGCTATCAGGCGGTGCGGATCATTCAGTTCCACGTGGAGTTCTGGGACCGCACGCCGCTCAAAGAGCAGCAGACGATCTTCGGTCGCGATAAGCAAAGCGGCGCGCCGCTCGGCATGAAGAACGAGCATGACGTGCCCGACTACGCCAGCGACCCGAACGGCGATGTGATTGCGCTGGACAGCCATATTCGTCTGGCCAATCCGCGTACCAAAGAGACGCAGTCCAGCCTGATGATGCGTCGCGGATACAGCTACTCACTCGGCGTGACCAACGCCGGTCAGCTTGACATGGGGCTGCTGTTCGTCTGCTACCAGCACGATCTGGAAAAGGGCTTCCTGACCGTGCAGAAGCGCTTAAACGGCGAAGCGCTGGAAGAGTACATTAAGCCTATCGGCGGCGGCTATTTCTTTGCCTTGCCAGGCGTGCGCGACAGCAACGCATATCTCGCTCAGGGTCTTATTGAAGCCTGATAATCGTCCCCGCAACCGTTCGCGGGGACATTATTTTTTCATATGACTATCCTGCTGTTATATTTCTGTAATATTTCTATATGAGACTGATTCCACCTGTAGGGACAGTCTTAAAAGTTGCATTCAGGTAAAATAAATGTTGCATTTATGATAACTCCTGATGTACTTAAGATAAGACAGCGGTAGTTCCCGGCAGTGATGCTGAATCACTATGGAGATCGCGAATGGTTGCGTCCTGTACTGGACAAGGTAAACATAACAACCGCAGCACCCGGCGCGGAGGCTCAGACTCCGGCAGCGATTTCCTCACCACTAAATTCTCCCCCCACCCTCAAGAATCTGATTCGACCGACGTGCAGAACGGTGCGCGTAGCTGTTCCGTATCGTCATCCGATAAAGCAAGCAATGGCTTACAAGGAAGCCAACCCTCTGATGTTCGTGCGCATAATCGTGCCAAAGCTGGCGCGTGTGATGAATACCAACAACTCAAGGTGCTATCCATGGGAAGACAAAAAGCAGTGATCAAAGCTCGTCGCGAAGCAAAACGTGTGCTGAGACGGGATTCACGTAGCCATAAACAGCGTGAAGAAGAATCGGTCACCTCGCTTGTGCAGATGAGTGGCGTAGAAGCAATTGGCATGGCCCGAGACAGCCGTGATAATTCTCCAATTGTGGCGCGCAATGAGGCTCAGGCGCACTACCTGAATGCTATCGAGAGTAAACAGCTCATCTTTGCAACCGGTGAAGCCGGATGCGGGAAAACCTGGATTAGTGCGGCCAAAGCGGCGGAAGCGCTGATCCATAAGGACGTGGAGAGAATCATTGTTACCCGTCCTGTACTGCAGGCTGATGAAGATCTCGGTTTCTTGCCCGGCGATATTTCGGAGAAGTTTGCCCCGTACTTCAGGCCCGTCTATGACGTACTGGTAAAACGTCTGGGCGCATCCTTTATGCAGTACTGCCTGCGACCAGAGATTGGCAAGGTGGAAATCGCGCCGTTCGCCTATATGCGCGGACGTACATTTGAAAATGCGGTCGTCATTCTTGACGAGGCTCAGAACGTGACCGCTGCGCAAATGAAGATGTTTTTAACGCGCCTCGGGGAGAACGTGACGGTTATCGTTAACGGCGATATTACCCAGTGTGACCTGCCGTCCGGCGTGAAATCCGGGCTGAGCGACGCCATGTCACGTTTTGAGGAAGATGAGATGATTGGGGTGGTACGCTTCACCAAAGATGACTGCGTGCGCTCGGCGCTCTGTCAGCGCACGCTGCAAGCGTATTATTGAGTTTGCTGTTGTGTTCAAGGCCCGGGAAACCGGGCTTTGTTTTTTGTGCGGGCTTTTTGTCGGGTGGCGCTGCGCTTACCCGACCTACAAAAACCTGACCGTAGGCCTGGTAAGCGCAGCGCCACCAGGCATGAAGAACGCGGGAGTTCCAGGGGGCGAATCCCCTGGTGGCGATCCAAAAGAAAAAAGCCCGTACTTTCGTACGAGCTCTCATCTCAAATATGGCGGTGAGGGGGGGATTGACTCGCTGCGCTCGCCCTGCGGGCAGCCTGTTCGCTTCGCTCTCAGTCTGTCCAACTGGCTGTCGCCAGTTGTCGAACCCCGGTCGGGGATTCTCATCCCCCCCTTTCGGAGAATATAAAAGAAAAAAGCCCGTACTTTCGTACGAGCTCTCATCTCAAATATGGCGGTGAGGGGGGGATTCGAACCCCCGATACGTTGCCGTATACACACTTTCCAGGCGTGCTCCTTCAGCCACTCGGACACCTCACCATATTGTTTTGCTGCCTGACCGCTTGGGGGGCAACGGGGCGCTACTATAGGGAGTTGCGCTAACACGGTCAAGCAGATTTTCAGCTTTAGTGCCTGTTCGGTTAAGCAATAATCAGCTCCACGGTTTTTACGCCGTGGAGCAGGGGATTAACGCTGTGAATCGAGCACTTCGCTGTTTTTAACCACTTCCTGCGCTTTGCCGTAGCTCTCAATCAGCAGCTGGTAAGCCGGGAAGATGTGGGTGTATACCTCAGCCCACTCTGCGGCATCTTCACGGTTCCACGTCCGCTGGATCTCAGAGGCTACCGCCGCCGTGTCCATCGGCACTACGCCAGCCTGCACCACGCGCGCCAGGGTGATCTCCTGAGCCATTTTGCTGTAGGTACCGGAGGCATCAATCACCGCAAAGACTTTATACCCGTCTGCCACCGCGCTGATCGACGGGAAGGCCATGCAGACGCTGGTGATCGTGCCTGCAATAATCAACGTCTTGCGTCCGGTCGCTTTTACCGCCGCCACAAACTCCGGGTTATCCCAGGCGTTGATCTCGCCTTTACGGGCAACATATTGCGCATGCGGCGCGTTGGCGTGGATCTCCGGAATAAGCGGTCCGTTCGGCCCTTGCGGGACGGATGCGGTGGTGATCACCGGGATTTTCGCCAGGGTAGCGATCTTTGCCAGCGCTGCCGCACGGGCGCGCAGCTCCGGCATTGGCATATCGCCAACGGTCTGGAACAGGCCGCTCTGGTGATCGATAAGCAGCATCACCGCATCGTTCACATCAATGACCGGACGTGCTCCATTAAAATTCGCAGGTGTAGACATTTTCCTCTCCTTTATTACGATCGGATCTGGCCGAAGCGGCCGGAGTTGAAATCACGAATGGCTTCGTTGATTTCGGTTTTACTGTTCATCACAAACGGGCCATAGCCCACGATAGGTTCATTCAGCGGCTCGCCGGCCATCAGCAGCACTTTTGCATCGCTGCTGGCTTCCAGGTGCAGTTTGTCGCCTTCCTGACTCAGGACGACCAGCTGGGCTTCACCTGCCTGAGCGGTGCCGTTTACCGAGACGCTGCCTTCAAGCACAACCAGCGCTGTGCTCCAGCCTTCAGGCTGATTGAGCGTGACGTGACTGCCCTGATTCAGGGTGATATCCCAGACGTTCAGCGGCGAGAAGGTGTGCGCCGGGCCGGTAACCGCGTCGTAGCGACCGGCAATCACCCGCAGGGTGCCGCTGTTGTCCGGTAGCGTTACCACCGGGATCGCGTCCTTCGTGATGCTCTGGTAGCCCGGCGTCGCCATCTTGTCTTTCGCCGGCAGGTTGACCCAAAGCTGCATCATTTTCAGTTCCCCGCCCTTCTGCGAGAAGGCGTTGGAGTGGAACTCCTCGTGCAAAATGCCTGCGCCTGCGGTCATCCACTGCACGTCGCCGGGGCCAATGACGCCGCCTTCGCCCGTAGAGTCGCGGTGCTCCACTTCACCGGAATAGACGATGGTGACCGTTTCAAAACCCCGGTGAGGGTGCTGGCCTACGCCGCGTTTCGCACCATCTGCCGGAAAGGTGTACGGGCCCGCGTAATCCAGCAGCAGGAACGGGCTGAGCGGCTCGCCGTGCGTCTGATAAGAGAACATTGAACGTACCGGGAAACCATCGCCAACCCAGTGCTGACGAGGAGCGGTATAAACGCCTGTTACGTTTTTCATGATTAACTCCTGATGTTCTGTTGATGTAATTAGCTTATATTCAGAGTTAATATCCCGGTAGATAGTGAAAATGGCATTCACTGTTCTGAAAATAGAACGATGAGGATTTATGCAGGATCTCAATGACTTCGTCTGGTTTGTGAAGGTGGTCGACTACGGTGGCTTTGCGGCGGCGGGAAGGGCGCTTGACCTGCCCAAGTCCAGGCTAAGCCGCCGGATAGCCCAGCTTGAAGAGCGCCTTGGCGTGCGGCTTATCCATAGAACAACCCGACAGTTCACGGTGACCGAGGTCGGGCAGACCTTCTATCAGCACTGTAAAGCGATGCTGGTGGAGGCGGAGGCCGCGGAGGAAGCCGTGGCGGCGCTGCAGGCTGAACCGCGCGGCATCGTCAGGATCACGTGCCCAATAACGCTGCTGCATGTCCACGTTGGCCCGATGCTGGCGCGATTTATGGCGCGCTACCCCGGGATCAATCTTCAGCTTGAGGCGACCAACCGGCGGGTTGACCTGGTGGGTGAGGGGGTGGATATCGCGATCCGCGTGCGCCCGCGGCCGTTTGATGACAGCGACCTGGTATTACGGGTCCTGGCCGACAGGGGGCATTGTCTGGTCGCCGGTCCGGCGTTGATTCAACGCATGGGAGAACCGGTTGCCCCGTCTGAACTCAGCGCCTGGCCCGGGCTAAGCATGAACGAGGGTAAACATATCCATAAATGGGAACTGTCCGGCCCCGGCGGCGCCAGAGCGGAGATCCATTACCATCCCCGGCTGATCACCACCGATATGCTCGCGCTTCGTGAAGCTGCGATGGCAGGTATCGGCGTGGTGCAGCTGCCGATTTTGATGGTGAAGGATCAGCTGGCGTCGGGGGAGCTGGTTCGGCTGCTTGAGGCGTGGGAACCGCGGCGGGAAGTGATTCACGCTGTTTATCCCTCCAGACGCGGTTTGCTGCCGTCCGTCAGAACGCTGGTGGATTTTCTGACGGAAGAGTATGCGAAGATGGTGGAGGAGTAGCTTTTTGTAGGTCGGGTAAGCGTAGCTCCACCCGACATAAAGAGCGCAGGGAGTATCAGGGTTCGAATTCCCTGGCGGAGATCCAAAAGAAAAAAGCCCGTACTTTCGTACGAGCTCTCATCTCAAATATGGCGGTGAGGGGGGGATTCGAACCCCCGATACGTTGCCGTATACACACTTTCCAGGCGTGCTCCTTCAGCCACTCGGACACCTCACCATATTGTCATCCCGTTGTTACCGGGACGGGCGCTAATGTAAGGAAAAGCCGAACTGCCGTCAACTCACTTTTTCAGTAATTTAGCGCGTTTAGACAAACTTCAGGCAACCTGATTCTTAAATGTGCTGAAAGCGCCTTTTTTATCAGCAACACAGACGCGCAATAAATTTGTTATGCTGACAATCCAGTTAAAAAGCAAAATAAATCAGCGCAATAAAAGGCAGGAATGACTATGGATATACTCTTCTATCACCCCACGTTTGATACGGCTTACTGGATCAAGGCGCTTACGGCGGCGCTACCCGGCGCACACGTTCGCGAGTGGAAGCGCGGTGATAACGAACACGCTGACTACGCGCTGGTCTGGCATCCGCCGGTAGAAATGCTGCAGGGTCGTAAGCTGAAGGCCGTTTTTGCCCTGGGAGCCGGCGTGGATTCCATTCTGAGCAAGCTGAAGGCCCACCCTGAAATGTTGCCGGAAGAGATTCCCCTGTTCCGCCTGGAAGATACTGGTATGGGCCAGCAAATGCAGGAATATGCCGTGAGCCAGGTACTGCACTGGTTCCGCCGCTTTGATGATTATCAGGCCTTTAAGCAGCAGGCCCACTGGGAGCCGCTGCCGGATTACCAGCGCGATGAGTTTACCATCGGCATTCTCGGCGCCGGCGTGCTGGGCTCAAAAGTGGCTGAAGCCCTCGCCCCGTGGGGTTTCCCGCTGCGCTGCTGGAGCCGCAGCCGCAAAGATTATCCGGGCGTGGAGAGCTTTGCCGGAACGGATGAACTCCCGGCCTTTCTGAACGGCACGCGCGTGCTCATCAACCTGCTGCCAAACACGGCGGAAACGGTGGGGATCATCAATGAAGCCCTGCTCGGCCAGTTAGCCGATGAGAGCTACCTGATGAACCTGGCGCGCGGGGTGCATCTGGTCGAGGCCGATCTGCTGAAGGCGCTGGACAGCGGAAAGCTAAAAGGTGCCATGCTGGATGTCTACAGCCGCGAGCCGCTGCCGGCGGAAAGCCCGCTGTGGGCACATCCGCGCGTGGCAATGACCCCGCACGTGGCCGCCGTGACGCGTCCGGCAGAAGCGGTGGCGTATATATCGCATACCATCAGCGAAATGGAAAAGGGCAACGCGGTCACCGGCCAGGTCGACAGACAGCGCGGATACTGAGAGAAACCCGGCGTTCGCCGGGTTTTTGCTAATATTCGCCGCTGATAACTGCTATCCTTTGGAAAAACCGCAGAGGAGAGAAAGATGTATCCCGTTGACCTGCATATGCACACCGTCGCCAGTACCCACGCGTATAGCAACCTTCATGATTATATCGCCCAGGCGAAGCTTAAAGGCATCAAGCTTTTTGCGATCACCGATCATGGCCCGGACATGGCGGATGCGCCGCACTACTGGCATTTTGTGAATATGCGGATCTGGCCACGTCTGGTGGACGGCATTGGGATACTGCGCGGCATTGAGGCGAACATCAAAAATACCGACGGTGAGATCGACTGCACCGGCCCGATGCTGACCTCCCTTGACCTGATTCTTGCCGGCTTTCACGAGCCAGTCTTTGCGCCCCAGGATAAAGAGACCAACACCGCGGCGATGATTGCCGCCATTGCCAGCGGCAACGTACATATTATTAGTCATCCCGGTAACCCGAAGTACCCGATTGATATTCAGGCTGTGGCGCAGGCGGCTGCGAAGCACCGCGTGGCGCTGGAGATTAACAACTCCTCCTTTGTTCACTCGCGTAAGGGCAGTGAAGCCAACTGCCGCGAAGTGGCCGCCGCCGTACGCGATGCGGGCGGCATGGTGGCGCTGGGCTCAGATTCCCACACCGCGTTCACGCTGGGTGATTTCAGCGAGTGTCTGAAAGTACTGAATGACGTTAACTTCCCGGAAGCCCAAATCCTGAACGTGACTCCGCGCCGCATGCTCGATTTCCTCGAGTCGCGCGGAATGGAACCGATTGCCGAATTTGCCGATCTTTAATTGTGTAATGGAATAAAAAAATGAATGAGTTCTCCATCCTTTGTCGCGTGCTGGGTACGCTCTATTATCGCCAGCCGCAAGACCCGCTGCTGGTGCCGCTCTTTACGTTAATTCGTGAAGGTAAGCTGGCGCAGAACTGGCCGCTGGAGCAGGATGATTTACTGGAGCGTCTGCAAAAAAGCTGCGACATGCAGCAGATTGCGACGGATTACAATGCGCTGTTCGTCGGTGATGAGTGCCGCGTTTCGCCATACCGTTCTGCCTGGCAGGAAGGGGCAACGGAAGCGGAAGTCCGCGCTTTCCTCTCCACCCGCGGTATGCCGCTGACCGATACGCCTGCGGACCATATCGGTACGCTGCTGCTGGCCGCATCCTGGATTGAAGACAACGCCGGGGATGATGAGAACGAAGCCATCGAAACCCTGTTCGAAACGTACCTGCTGCCGTGGGTCGGGACATTCCTGGGTAAGGTCGAAGCGCATGCTACCTCGCCATTCTGGAGAACGCTGGCTCCGCTGACCCGCGACGCGATCGCGGCTATGTGGGATGAGCTGGAAGAAGAGAACGAAGAGTGATTTAGATCACATAAATTCTGCAACGTCTCATTTTGATTTGCACGTAATGTGCGAATGATCTCATTTCCATGGTGCGCTTCTGCTAAGATGCGCACCATGAACATATTACTTTGTATCGCATTAACGACGGGCATTCTCTCCGGGCTGTGGGGCTGGGTGGCCGTGTCTCTCGGATTGCTCAGCTGGGCCGGGTTCCTCGGCTGTACGGCCTACTTCGCCTGTCCGCAGGGCGGCGTCAAAGGGCTGTTTATCTCAGGCTGCACGCTGATGAGCGGTGTTATCTGGGCGCTGGTTATCATGAAAGGCAGCGCGCTGGCACCGCATCTGGAGATGCTGGGGTATATCATGACGGGCGTCGTCGCCTTCCTGATGTGCATTCAGGCTAAGCATCTGCTGCTTTCGTTTGTGCCGGGCACCTTTATGGGAGCGTGCGCGACCTTTGCAGGGCAGGGTGACTGGAAGCTGGTTGTCCCTTCACTGGTGCTGGGGCTGCTGTTTGGCTATGCCATGAAAAACAGCGGTCTTTGGCTGGCGTCGCGGCGGGAAAAAGCGCAAAACATCACTGCGGTGAGTGAATAAAAAAAGGCGAGATAGGTATCTCGCCTTTTTTATACGCCTCCTGTCAGGATTCCGGAGGTACTGACATATCGCGGTATTTCACCAGTATCGGGTTCTGCACGTCTGCTTTGTTTTGCAGATCCCACAGCCCGCGATCGATACCGTCGTTGATTAAGAAGATCACGCCGGTTTCAATGGCTGACATCAGACACATCATGACCGGTTCGTTAGAGGTGTAGCCGATTTCACCCTCCAGCAAACGCTGGTAATCGATGAAGCGGAACACCCCGGCCTGCACTTCATAAGACAGTATGGTTTTGCTGGTATTCACCGAAGAGAGCACTTCGCCCGTACTGACGTTGACCACACGCAGGTTTACGGCGATTTGGTCGAGCTGATACTGGGTATCTGCGCCGATACCGAAGTAACGTGCACCCGCACCGCCCGATTTAACGTTACTTTCGTAACCAATAATCGATCCTTCAATCATCACGTTTGCCGCCGCCAGCGATTGCAGAGGCGTCCGGTTATTGTCCGCGACGGTGCCATTTTCCTGTGCGGCACGGATAATTTTCCGTTCATTCAGCAGGTTCTGTAGCCCCTGACGTTCCAGAGGAATAAACCAGTGTGAATCCTTGAGCGCGGTAACCAGCATGGCGGTGGCGCTTTGCGGCACTGCCGTGGAGAAGTTA
Source organism: Enterobacter sp. FW301-JW81 (assembly GCF_058788735.1). Classification (NCBI taxonomy): domain Bacteria; kingdom Pseudomonadati; phylum Pseudomonadota; class Gammaproteobacteria; order Enterobacterales; family Enterobacteriaceae; genus Enterobacter; species Enterobacter sp. FW301-JW81. Next base: position 374,219 of record NZ_JBYTBA010000001.1, read on the forward strand.
CTTGCCGGATAAGGCTTGAACTGCCCGGTTTCATCCTGAATGTTGTACACGGAGACAAATATTTTCCCCGTAGGGGAAGGTAAATGCGATAAATCACGATAACTCTGGGCCCGAGGCATTAATGTTGGTTTTGCAGCTTCTTTAGGTGGAGCAGTTAAACAACCGCTCAATAAGCACACTGCAACAAATATCAGGAAGCGCTGCATGATCGTTGTCCTTATTTTGTGGTTGTTTAGAAGTCAGTTGAGTTAGTTTGCAGGCCGGAAACCTGAATGGTGGAGGTTTTTCCGGTTTTACGATCGGTAACGTTCAACTGGAGCTGTCCGTCCCTGTTAGCGATGTCGACAATAAAGTCATTCGTCACCATTCGGCCGGGTTTGCCGGTATTAATGTTGGTCAGCAAACCGCCCAAAATCTGCGACTGGATAGCCTGAGTGAAGTTATCCAGCGCGGAGGGGGTATCCACGCCAAGATCCTTAAAGCTGGGATCTTTATAGGAGTTTTGCGCCTGAGCTTCATTCAGCAGGAACGCGCCGTTGTTAGGGTTACCACCAAAGTTGGGGTTACGGAACTGAAACGTCATATTCCCGGCCCAACTTATAGGGGTTATCAGCATTATCGAAACAACTGCATATGCAATACGCATGACAGCCTCCGGATATTGGTTCGCTAGAACTCGTCTTTTGCTAAATCGCGGGTGCTTAATAGGGCTTTATCTATTTGCAGGCGATTAATAGCGTCTTCTGATTGTGCCAGCGCTAAGGCTACGTTTTTATCGAAGTCTATTTTCGTGGGGAATAAAAACGTTTGATATATAACGAACTGGTTAGCCGTTATTGTTATCCAACTTCCCCATCGTGCACTGGGCCGCTCGTTGATTGTTATATTTCCGGTATAGGTACTGTCCCATTTATCACTGAAAGCACGGTAAAAATTGTGCCCGACCGATGAGACAGTATGGTCTGTTAACAATCCAGGAACTTCGACCTCGACGGCCTGCAGGTTCCCGGCAGCGAGCAGAAAGCCCGCTGCGGCAATCCAACTCAAGGTGCGCTTCATATGATTAACGCCTGAGGTTATCGTTTGCCCATGAAACCGCCTGAGTTCGGTTTTTAACAGCTATCTTCTTGAAAAGATTATAAAGGTGAGTCTTTACCGTATTTTCGCTGATAAATAACGAACGGGCGATTTCAATATTTGAAGCACCAATGCGCAATTTGTTCAGGATCTCTTTCTCGCGGTGCGTGAGCAGCGCTGACTCTGAACTGTTGTAGCGATAGTTTCCGGAGTGCGTGATGAGATAGCTGGCAAGCTTTTGCGAAAAATAACACTCTCCGCGCAATATACCTTGCAGGCCATCTACCACCCGATTTTCTTCTTCAGTGACGTAGAAAACGCCATTGATATGCGGCCAGCTTTCAATATCTCTGAACGGGTACTCGTCAGGCGTGTTCAATAATAGCACGCGGATATTATTGTTTTTCCTGCTTAAAGTATCCTGCCAGTAATGGATAAGCTTTTTATCAGCTTCCATCATATCGAAAAGAATGATGCTGCCAGGTGCAATATCATCAAAAGAACGTTGAATATTATGCAATTTCCCGTTCAGTGATAAATTTTGCTTTAAATGTTGTAATAAAGCGGTCGCTTGCAAAGAAGGTTTTGTGATCAACAGTAATGTATGACCATGTAAACTATGGACTTCATTATACATGATGAAACCCCACTTTTTTTTGGCACCTGGCAGCCGTCCTCCTGTTTAAAAGAGGACCCCAGAAATACTGACAGATGATGCACTGCTGTGTGTAGAAACTAACCATAACCTCCACAGGGAGGTAAATATAAAACCAATTTCGTACATCTAATTTCAATCTAGCTTTTACGAAGTTTAAAGCAAGTGTTAAACATGTAACCAAATGTAATAATCAATATTAACTTGTAAAATGACGTCGTGTTGAATGGCGGGATTTGATAAAAAAGTTGTACACATAAATATAGATGCACAGATTTTAAAAATCATACAAATATTTTTATTTGATTGATTCTTAACATTATTTGATATTTTTTAATCACATTAATCAAGTATGAGTTACTGATTATTTCTAAGTCCTCTAATGAGCGAGGCTTGAGCTTAAGAAAACAGGTCTCGTGTCACGTGATGAGAAAAAATGTTCTGGTGCCGTTACGTTTAAACAACGCGGGAAGAAGCGTGGACAGCCTTTCCCCTGTTGTACAACCCGCTTTCAGGAAATGCGTTATAAAAAAATAAGCTGGCCTGATTAAAGTGATTTTTTCTGAAAATTACGACTTTGTGGTGACCTGATAAATAAAAATAAGCCGCGTGGGTGAGATATTTAAAATGTTTCAGCCGACATACTCTTCACCGTAACGACGCGTTAACAAAATACAAGTCGTTCTAACATGAAGCCATAGCTATACGGTGATGGAAATTTAAAATAGCCAGGTCCAGGGTGACAACATGAAAAACACATCGTTATTTATGATGTTTACATTACTGGGGGTGCCTGGGTTTGTAGCCGCAGCGAATACAGATTTGGCTAACGCTGAATATAACTTTGCGGTTAATGAATTAAGCCGTTTGTCATTAAATCAGGCAGCCATTATTGGTCAGCAGGGCGTATTAAATGATGCGCAGGTTCGCCAGGGCGGTTCAAAATTACTGTCCATCGTTTCCCAGGATGGGTCAGGTAACAGAGCGCGAGTTGATCAATCAGGGACTTATAATTTTGCGTATATCTCTCAGAGCGGCTTCGCCAATGATGCTGATATTACGCAAGACGGATTTGGAAATAGTGCGAAAATTATCCAGAAAGGGTCGGGTAATAGAGCAAGCATCACGCAGTACGGTACACAGAAAACCGCAGTTGTAGTGCAAAAACAGTCGCAAATGGCCATTCGCGTTATTCAACGTTAGTTATTCGCGGCGACTTAAATCAATCCGATGGGGGTTTTACCATGAAATTTATCAAAGTGGCAGCTCTTGCAGCAATCGTAGTTTCTGGTAGTGCTATGGCCGGTCTTATTGATCAAGGTGGCTGGGGCCATGGACACGGTCACGGTCATGGCGGCTATGGCCCAAATTCAACCCTGAATATTTACCAGAGCGGTGGCGGTAACTCAGCTGTCGCCTTGCAAACTAATGCCAGAAATTCAACTCTGTCTATTAGCCAGAGTGGTGGCGGTAATGGCGCGGATGTTGGACAAGGTTCCGATGACAGCACCATTTCTCTGACCCAGAATGGTTTTGCCAACAGCGCAACACTTGACCAGTGGAACAGTCACGACTCCACTATGAATGTGAGCCAGTACGGTGGATTTAACGGTGCACTTGTTGACCAGACTGCCTCTAATTCTACTGTCAACGTTACCCAGATTGGTTTAGGTAACCACGCATCAGCTTATCAGTATTAATACTGAAATCTGTGCTACAAAAAAACAGGGCATGCGCCCTGTTTTTTTTCGGGAGTTCATCATGAATACCTTAATTCTCCTTGCTGCGCTTTCCAGTCAGATAACCTTTAAAACATCCCAGCAGGAAAATATGACCACCATTATTCCGCAGGTGATGCTGACGGAATCATGTGATTGTCAGGTCCAGATTGTCTCAGTGCGGGAAGGGCAGGGGGGACAAAGTTCTTCCCGACAGCAAAACACACTTTTTATCCCCGCTAATCAGACGATTGATTTGATGAGGTTGAGTTTAAATATTCACGCAGGCGACACGGTAAAAATCGTTGTCACCGTTTCTGATGGTAAATCGCTTCATCTATCACAGCAGTGGTCGCCAGCGGAGCGCTCGCTATAATCATTCACTAAATCAATGAGTTGAGAATGTGGCGGGGCTGTGCCGTTGAGCTATGCTGATATCAGGGAGCAAGTCATTATGTTCCTTAACGTGACACTTCGTTTGTCATAATGAAGCGCGTTTACCCCTCAAGGACGATTTTCATTGAGGAGTACCTGTAATGAATAACTCTTTCGCTCAACTCGCGGCGGGTCTGGGCCTGATCGTTTCTGCTTTTAGTTTCCCTGCATATTCAGCCACCTTTGCTGAGGGCGGTGTGATTCATTTTCGCGGGGCAATTGTCGCCGACCCCTGTGAAGTCACACCGCAACAGCGACAATTTGCCATGTCATGCCCTGAAAATAACCGTATGCAAACGCGTATGGTCAGTTATGAAGAGGCGCTTAACGGCAAGGCGTCCGATTCGAACCTGGCGACGCTGAGCATGAAATACCTTAATCCTGAAAAAACGCTCGCGGTTGTCGAAATCCAGTATCGCTAATGCTCTCTCTTCCGTCCCTGGGCGGAAGAGGATTTTTTCTGATAGTTTTTTCTCCCTGACGCCACTGCGATACACTTACAAAAAAGGCGGGTTGCAGAGGGGCTTTATGAAACCGCAAATTGAAGTTATCCATGGTGATATTACGACAATGCACGTCGACGTCATCGTCAATGCGGCCAATCCATCCCTGATGGGAGGGGGCGGAGTGGACGGGGCTATTCACCGGGCGGCTGGCCCGCAGCTGCTGGAAGCCTGTAAAACCGTACGGCAACAACAGGGCGAATGTCCTCCCGGTCATGCGGTGATTACGCTTGCGGGTGACCTGCCTGCCAGAGCGGTCATTCACGCCGTAGGCCCCGTATGGCACGGCGGCGATCGGCACGAAGCGAGTATTCTGGAAGAGGCTTACCGAAACTGTCTGCGGCTTGCCGCCGACAACGGTTACAAAACCATGGCGTTCCCGGCCATCAGCACCGGCGTGTATGGCTACCCAAAAGCGGCCGCTGCAACGATTGCCGTCGAAACCGTTTACCGCTATCTGTCGTTAAAACCGATGCCGGAGAAAGTTATCTTTGTCTGTTTTGATGAAGAAACCACGCACCTTTATCAACGGCTGCTGACCCAGCGCGGGCAGGAACTGGACACCTGAAGCAAACGCGGCGCACTTTGTGCGCCGCGTTGTTTATGAGGCTTTCGCCTGTGGTTTTCCTGAAAAGAGGAAACGCAGGAGCGGGATCCGCAGATGGATTTCGTAGAGCAGGATTGCAATCCCCACCACAAACACCAGGCCGGTAAAGAAGCCCAGCGTGTTGGAGGCGATATGCGGGGTAATGTAAGCCCCAAAGAACAGCGTCAACGGGTGATGCACCAGATAGATAAACAGCGATGCGTTAACGAAGTAGGTCACGCGGCTGGACTTGAAGTTCAGCAAACGGTGGCCCAGCGCGAATACCACATTCACCATCCACAAGCCCAGCAGCATGGTGATCACGCTTTCCGTTTCATACATCCAGGCGTCGCCGCTGCCGTAGCGCTGGTTCAGCAGATAGGCCGCGAAGGCGAGAGTAGCCCCCAGCGCGCACCACGGTGACGGGGTGGTAAACAGCGATTTAAGCTTCGGATGAATAAAGGCCAGCGCGCCGATTAAAAAGAACGGAATGTAGAACAGCGACTGCATGACCACGAAATTAAATAACCCATCGCTCAAAATCGGCGGATAGACGATAAACAGGGTTCGTCTCACGGCGGCATAGGCGATCCCGAGCAGCAAAAAGAGCACCGTCAGTTTGCCCATCGTGATGTTGGCGAAGAAGGAGTCGGCTTTATGACTCAAATGGAGGCGCAGGCGGCTGAAAATCAACATGCTGACCGTTGTGAGCACCACCAGGACCAGCAGGAACCACAGGTGAGACACCAGCTCCCAGACCAGCGTATTGTACTTTTCGTAAAGTGACAGATTTGGCCAGTTCTCCGCCTTGCCCTTGACGTATTGCAACATAATGAACTGCGGCAGCGTCAGCAGCGGAATGGCGGTCAGCATGGGGATCCCCACGCGCTCCACGCGCACCTTCCACCAGCGTTTGAGCGGATAGCGCAGAAACAGCATGTAAGAGAAATAGCCGGATATGACAAAAAACACCTGCATACGGAAGGCGTGAATAAAGTCATTAAACAGCGTCAGCCACCAGGAGGGCATCTGACTATTAACATGCCAGGTGTGGCTGGAGTAAATCAGTGAGATGTGAAACGGGATGCCCAATAGCATCAGCCATGCCCGGATCGAGTCGAGGAAATATTCACGTTCTGTTGGTGATGTGCTCATATAACTTTGTGCATTCTCAGACTTTTCGTCTTATCCCTAAGACTCATAATGGTTACATTCGAAGGCAACCCTACACCAAGACCGACACCCTGTCTCCAGGATAAGCACGCAAAGTGAATAGCGGGTTCTTTCATTTGCTTATTCCATGAGCCAGCAGCTGAACAAAGCAGTGATAATGTTGTCGGATTGCCTGAGTTTCCATTAAAATGGATCGGATCGATATAAGCACACAAAGGGGGAAGTGCTTACTTATTATGAAACATAAACCACAGATGATGAAAATGCGTTGGTTAGGTGCTGCAGTAGTGTTATCACTGTATACCTCATCGGCACTGGCCTTTAACATCGACGATGTCGCAAAACAGGCAAAATCGATGGCAGGCAAGAGCTACGAAGCGCCGAAAAGTAACTTGCCCTCCGTTTTCCGCGACATGAAGTATGCGGACTATCAGCAGATCCAGTTCAATCACGACAAAGCATACTGGAGCAATATTAAGACCCCGTTCAAGCTTGAATTTTATCATCAGGGTATGTACTTCGACACGCCTGTTGCCATCAATGAAGTGACGGCGACAGCGGTACGTAAGATCAAATACAGCCCGGATTACTTCAATTTCGGCAATGTGCAACACGACAAAGATACGGTGAAAGACCTGGGCTTCGCAGGCTTCAAGGTGCTTTACCCGATCAACAGCAAAGATAAAAACGACGAAATCGTCAGCATGCTCGGTGCAAGCTATTTCCGCGTGATTGGCGCGGGACAGGTGTACGGGCTTTCTGCGCGCGGACTGGCCATTGATACCGCGCTGCCATCAGGTGAAGAGTTCCCACGTTTTCGCGAGTTCTGGATTGAACGTCCAAAACCAACGGACAAACGTCTGACCATTTATGCGCTGCTGGATTCCCCGCGTGCAACCGGCGCCTATCGCTTTGTGATTATGCCGGGTCGCGACACGGTAGTTGACGTGCAGTCCAAGGTTTACCTGCGTGATAAAGTGGGCAAACTGGGCGTTGCGCCGCTGACCAGTATGTTCCTGTTTGGGCCGAACCAGCCGTCGCCGGCAACCAACTTCCGCCCGGAACTGCACGACTCCAACGGTCTGTCTATTCATGCCGGTAACGGCGAGTGGATCTGGCGTCCGCTGAATAACCCTAAACATCTGGCCGTTAGCAGCTACGCGATGGAAAACCCACAAGGTTTCGGCCTGCTGCAGCGTGGTCGTCAGTTCTCCCGCTTTGAAGATTTGGACGACCGCTATGACCAGCGTCCAAGCGCCTGGGTCACGCCAAACGGTGACTGGGGTAAAGGTAAGGTTGAGCTGGTTGAAATTCCAACCAACGACGAAACCAACGATAACATCGTCGCTTACTGGACGCCGGATCAGCTGCCGGAAGCCGGTAAAGAGATGAACTTCAAGTACACCATTACCTTCAGCCGCGACGAAGATAAGCTGCATGCGCCGGATAACGCGTATGTTATGCAGACTCGCCGCTCAACGGGTGATGTGAAGCAGTCTAATCTTATCCGTCAGCCTGACGGTACCGTGGCCTTTGTCGTGGACTTCGCAGGCCAGGATATGAAGAAACTGTCGCCGGATACTGCGGTTACCGCTCAGGCCAGCATCGGTGATAACGGTGAAATCGTTGAGAACGCCGTGCGTTACAACCCGGTCACCAAAGGCTGGCGCCTGACCCTGCGCGTGAAAGTGAAAGATCCGAAACAGACGACTGAAATGCGTGCTGCGCTGGTCAGTAACGATCAGCCGCTGAGTGAAACCTGGAGCTACCAGCTACCTGCCAATGAATAATACATCTGAATATATTGATGCCATGCCGCTGACGGATATTGAGAAAGCGGCGCTGCCTAAGAGCGACATCCGCGCGGTTCACACCGCGCTGGATGGTGAACATCGTCAGTTTTCCCGTGATGATGATACGCCGCTCGGGTCAGTAAAGGCGCGTCTGGAGCAGGCATGGCCAGACTCGCTGGCAGAAGGGCAGTTGATTAAAGACGACGAAGGACGCGATCAGCTTCAGGCGATGCCGAAGGCCACGCGCTCCTCGATGTTCCCCGATCCATGGCGCACCAACCCGGTTGGTCGCTTCTGGGATCGCCTGCGCGGGCGCGATGTGACGCCGCGCTATCTGTCACGCCTGACGAAAGAAGAGCAGGCGTCCGAACAGAAATGGCGTACCGTGGGGACCATCCGTCGCTACATCCTGCTGCTTCTGACGCTGGCGCAGACGGTCGTCGCGACCTGGTACATGAAAACCATCCTGCCTTACCAGGGCTGGGCGTTTATCAACCCAACGGACATGATGGGCCAGGATCTCTGGGTCTCCTTCATGCAGCTGCTGCCGTATATTCTGCAGAGCGGCATCCTCCTGCTGTTCGCTGTCCTCTTCTGCTGGGTATCGGCCGGTTTCTGGACCGCGCTGATGGGCTTCCTGCAGCTGCTGATGGGGCGTGACAAATACAGCATTTCAGCGTCGACGGTCGGGGATGAACCCCTCAATCCTGAGCACCGTACCGCGCTGATTATGCCTATCTGTAACGAAGACGTTGACCGCGTGTTTGCGGGCCTGCGCGCGACCTGGGAGTCCGTCAAGGCCACCGGCAACGCGGAGCATTTCGACGTTTACATCCTGAGCGACAGCTACAACCCGGATATCTGCGTGGCAGAACAAAAAGCGTGGATGGAGCTGATTGCAGAAGTGCAGGGCGAAGGGCAGATCTTCTACCGTCGTCGCCGCCGTCGTGTGAAGCGTAAAAGCGGTAACATCGATGACTTCTGTCGTCGCTGGGGTAACCAGTACAGCTATATGGTAGTGCTGGATGCTGACTCCGTCATGAGCGGTGACTGCCTGAGCGGTCTGGTGCGTCTGATGGAAGCCAACCCGAATGCGGGCATCATTCAGTCTTCGCCAAAAGCGTCCGGTATGGACACGCTGTATGCGCGCTGCCAGCAGTTCGCCACTCGCGTTTACGGGCCGCTGTTTACGGCGGGTCTGCACTTCTGGCAGCTGGGGGAATCGCACTACTGGGGTCACAACGCCATTATCCGCGTGAAGCCGTTCATCGAACACTGTGCGCTGGCGCCGCTGCCGGGTGAGGGTTCGTTTGCCGGCTCTATTCTGTCGCATGACTTCGTGGAAGCGGCGCTGATGCGTCGTGCTGGCTGGGGCGTCTGGATTGCTTACGACCTGCCGGGATCGTACGAAGAGCTGCCGCCGAACCTGCTGGACGAGCTCAAGCGCGACCGCCGCTGGTGCCATGGTAACCTGATGAACTTCCGCCTGTTCCTGGTAAAAGGGATGCACCCGGTTCACCGCGCGGTGTTCCTGACGGGCGTGATGTCGTATCTCTCCGCACCGCTGTGGTTTATGTTCCTCGCGCTCTCGACCGCGCTGCAGGTCGTCCATGCCCTGACGGAGCCGCAATACTTCCTGCAGCCGCGCCAGCTGTTCCCGGTGTGGCCGCAGTGGCGCCCGGAGCTGGCGATTGCGCTGTTTGCTTCCACCATGGTGCTGCTGTTCCTGCCTAAGCTGCTCAGCATCATTCTGATCTGGTGCAAAGGCTCGAAAGAGTACGGCGGTTTCTTCCGCGTGACCCTTTCACTGCTGCTTGAAGTGCTCTTCTCCGTGCTGCTGGCACCGGTGCGTATGCTGTTCCACACCGTGTTTGTGGTCAGCGCGTTCCTGGGCTGGGAAGTGGTCTGGAACTCACCGCAGCGTGATGACGACTCCACGCCGTGGAGTGAAGCCTTCATGCGCCACGGTTCTCAGCTGCTGCTGGGTCTGGTGTGGGCGGCCGGGATGGCCTGGCTGGATCTGCGCTTCCTGTTCTGGCTGGCGCCGATTGTTTTCTCGCTGATCCTGTCGCCGTTTGTGTCTGTCATCTCCAGCCGTTCAACGGTAGGGCTGCGCACGAAACGCTGGAAGCTGTTCCTGATCCCGGAAGAGTACTCCCCGCCGCAGGTGCTGGTGGATACCGACACCTATCTTGAGCAGAACCGCAATCGCTCGCTGGATGACGGTTTTATGCACGCCGTGTTTAACCCGTCATTCAACGCCCTGGCAACGGCAATGGCGACGGCGCGTCACCGTGCCAGCCACGTGCTGGAGATTGCCCGCGATCGTCACGTTGAGCAAGCGCTGAACGAGACCCCGGAAAAACTCAACCGCGACCGTCGTCTGGTGCTGTTGAGCGACCCGGTCACGATGGCGCGACTTCACTATCGGGTGTGGTCTGCTCCGGAGAGATACTCTTCGTGGGTAAACTACTATAAAGAACTGAAGCTGAACCCGCTGGCGTTGAAGGCGAAGTAAGTTGTTAAGCAGGGTGGGTAAGCAAAGCGCTACCCGCCAAATAAAATACCGGCTTAATCGCCGGTATTTTTTTAGAGGTTACTCATGAGAATAATCATCGTCGTCATGATGGCATGCCTGCTCAGCGGCTGCGGCAGTATCATCAGTCGCACCATTCCAGGGCAAGGCCACGGGAATCAGTACTACCCGGGCGTGAAATGGGATGTCCGCGATTCCGCATGGCGCTACCTGACCGTGCTCGATCTGCCGTTCTCGCTGATTTTCGACACGCTGCTGCTGCCCATCGATGCCAGCCACGGCCCGTACGAATAGCGTAAATTAACGCTCGTCCCATTCGTCGGCTGCGGTTTGACCTTCTTCCGTATCCAGCGGCGGCTCGAGCTGAAATTCGCCCTCATCCCACTCGTGTAGGGTATTTTCTTCCAGCCACTCCTGCCGTAGCTCGATTTCATCATAGTCGCCATCAAAGACGGCCTGCGCACCTTCACCGCTCAGGACCGGCAAACATTCTCCTTCTTCGCCGTCATCGGCAAAGAATTCGGCCTGCCACATAATATCCCCATCCTGCAGAACGTATTTTTGGATATTAAACTGCTGCACGTCAGCATTTTCTTCCTCAACGCCGGGGTTGTCGGCGAGGAACTCTTCGCGAGCGGCATCAATAGCTTCTTCCAGCGTGGCGTACATGGTCATCGGTGTCTCCCTGTTTTTCAGATGGTTTTAGGGAAAGAATAGCTGAATATCAGATTCTGCAAGTATGAATGCGAAAATAAGCCGTCAGGCGTTCGTCTTATTCCGTCACGGGCCGTAACGCGCGGGATAAACTGAACCACGAATAAATAGCATTGAACAACACGACGCCAGCCGTCACGATAAAGACGGCGCGGAAACCGAAGCTGGCGGAGATCCCAGCCCCGAGAAGCGGTCCGGTGACGTTACCGATATCGCGAAACGACTGGTTATAGCTGAAGATACGCCCGGCAATCTGGTTCGTGGAGTTGTAGACCAGCAGGGTCTGCACGGCGGGCAGTAACGCCCCGTCGGCTGCACCCAGCAAAAAGCGCAGAACGCCCAGTTGCCAGGGGGACTGCACCATCGACATGGGGATAAGCAGCAGCACGGAAATCACCAGCGCACAGATCAGGATCTTTTCCGGACCGACGCGATCGCCCAGCTTCCCTAGCCTCGGGGCGCTAATCAGCGCGGCCACGCCGGGCACGGAGGCAATCAGTCCGCTGATAAACGCAATATTGCTGACGTTGCCCGCCAGATCGCGAACGTACAGCGTCAGAATAGGGGCAATCGAACCGGTTGCGACCTGAATAATCAAAGTCGTCACGAACAGGCTCAGCACCAGTCGGGGGTTTTTAAGCGAGGCCAGCACGTCCCTGGCGTGGAGCATCTCTTTTTTGGCGACGGGCGTGAAGTTTTCACGAATGCAGAGCAGGGTGACGATAAAGCAGAGGAAAAGCACGCTGGCGGTGATAAAGAAGACCGGCCGCAGCCCGTAGCTATCCGCCAGTAATCCACCGGCCAGGGGGCCCAATAAGGCACCGCTCACGCCGCCGGTTGAGAGCGTCCCCAGCGCCCAGCCGCTCTTATGGCGAGGAATTTGCGTGGCGATTAAGGCGTTCGCATTGGGAATAAATCCCCCCAGCAGGCCCAGCAACGCGCGCAGGATCAGGAACTGCCAGACGTTCTGCGCCACGCCCATCAGCGCCATGATAATCGCCATCCCCAGCGCCGAGCGTAGCAGCATGATCTTTCGCCCCTTGCGGTCGGCAAGGCCGCCCCAGAAGGGCGAAGCAATCGCGGAAAAGAGAAACGTGATGCTGAACACCAGGCCGGACCACATATTGAGCGCACTGTGGCCCGTTACGCCCAGCTGTTCGACGTAGAGCGGCAGGAAAGGCATGACCAGGCTAAACGCCGCGCCGGTGAGGAAACAGCCAAGCCACGCAACCGTGAGGTTACGCTTCCAGTTTATGGGGGCATCTGAGGGTGACATAACAATCCGCATAATGAGGTGCAGAGCACCTGAGGCATAGAGTAATAAGCCTGCTAATTATGCGCCTGGGTTATGATTGCCGCAATGAGGAGGCGCTTTTAAAGCTAAAACAGCATGCGGCCCGAAGGACCGCATGCTGAAAATCAGTAGCGGGACGGCGTGCCTTTTGGGCGGGTTTTAAAGCGGCGGTGCAGCCACATATACTGCTCCGGCGCGCGCATGATGCACTTCTCGACAATGCCGTTCATCCAGCGCGCGGTGGTTTCTGCATCGTCAAGCGGCGGCGCGAGTTCCGGCTCCAGCATGATCAGCTCGTAGCCCGAACCATCCGGCTTACGGCGGGGAACAAAGGGCACGATGGCGGCTTTGGACATGCGCGCAAGCATCCTGGTGCCGGTCGTTGTGGCAGCCTCTTCAACGGCGAAGAAGGGGACAAATACGCTGGATTGCGGACCGTAGTCGTGGTCGGGGGCATACCAGACAACTTCACCGGATTTCAGCGCGCGGATCATGCCCTTCAGATCTTTACGGTCGATCATGCTTTTGTTGGAGCGCATGCGGCCGTTGGTCTGGATTAAGTCGATGACCGGGTTGTCGTTTGGACGATAAACGCCGATGCCCGGCGCCTGCATGCCAAACATACGCGCCCCGATTTCCAGCGTCAGAAAATGGACGCCGATCAGCAGAACCCCCGTCTGATTGGCCTGAAGCGTATGCACCGGCTCCATGCCGGTTCCCGTCACTTCGCTCCAGCGGGCCATGCGTTTGTCCGGCCAGAACCACGCCATGCCGGTTTCCATCAGCCCCATCCCGACGGATTCGAAATTCTTCGAGACCATGTCGTGACGTTCTGATTCGCTCATCTGCGGAAAACACAGTTCAAGGTTGCGGTACGCTATTCTGGCGCGGCGCTTCATAAAGAGTTGCGCGAAACGGCCCAGAGATTTGCCCAGCCGGAAAATAACGGGGTAGGGAAGCTGTACCAGTAGCCATAAAAAGCCAATGCCAAGCCAGGTCAACCAATAGCGGGGATGCAAAAGCGCAGCAGTAAATTTTGGTAACTGGGTCATGTCTTTCCTGTGTTCAAACGTCCTGTTTTGCTAGTGTCTCATTTTTTGAGACATAGCCAAAATATCTGCTTTCGAAACGTGCACGAATACAGCAATTGTTATGCCTGATTAATCAGGGTGTGTGAAATGTAGCGTAAATTGTGTGGATGTAAATTGGTTTTGTTTGCTATATGATGCCGACCGTTTTTTCATTCTCTCTAACGATTCCAGGACTGTACACCATGCCAGTGTTACACAACCGCGTATCGAATGAGATGTTAAGAGCGCGTATGTTGGCTGAAACCGAACCGCGCACCACCATCTCATTCTACAAATATTTCACTATCGACGATCCGCAGGCGACCCGCGATGCGCTTTATCAGGCATTCACGGCGCTTAACGTCTTCGGCCGCGTCTATCTTGCCCGCGAAGGCATTAACGCGCAGATTAGCGTACCGGAAAGCAAAGTGAGCGCCTTCCGCGACTGTCTTTATCAGTTCGACCCGGCGCTAAACGGCTTGCGCCTAAACATTGCGCTGGATGATGATGGGAAATCCTTCTGGGTGCTGCGCATGAAGGTGCGTGAGCGCATCGTGGCGGATGGCATTGACGACCCTGAGTTTAACCCGGCGGACGTCGGTGAATATCTGAAAGCTGCGGAAGTTAATGCGATGCTGGACGACCCGGATGCCGTGTTCATTGATATGCGTAACCACTACGAGTATGAAGTGGGGCACTTCGAGAACGCGATGGAAATCCCGGCCGACACCTTCCGCGAGCAACTGCCGAAAGCGGTTGAGATGATGCAGGAACATAAAGATAAAAAAATCGTTATGTACTGCACCGGCGGTATCCGTTGTGAGAAAGCCAGCGCGTGGATGAAGCACAACGGCTTTAATAAGGTCTGGCACATTGAAGGCGGCATTATTGAGTATGCCCGCCGCGCCCGCGAGCAGGGTTTACCGGTACGCTTTATCGGCAAAAACTTTGTCTTTGACGAGCGTATGGGGGAGCGTATTTCCGAAGACGTCATTGCCCAGTGCCACCAGTGTGGCGCGCCGTGCGATACCCATACCAACTGTAAAAACGACGGTTGTCATCTGCTGTTCATTCAGTGCCCGGCCTGTGCCGAGAAGTTTAACGGCTGCTGTAGCGAGCTGTGCAGTGAAGAGAGCATCCTGCCGGAAGAAGAGCAGCGTCGTCGTCGCGCGGGACGTGAAAACGGCAATAAGATTTTCAATAAATCACGCGGCCGTCTGAATACCAAACTGGGTATCCCCGACCCGGAATAATAATAACGCCCGGCATGGTGAATGCCTGCCGGGCGCAATGATTACTTCTGCTGAACCCCTTCGACCGAAATAACCAGCTCAACGTCCTGCGACGCCGGGCCTAAATCCGTTGTGATATTGAAATCTTTCAGGTGAATTTTACCTGCGGCTTCAAAACCTGCACGTTTCCCGCCCCAGGGATCGTCCCCCTGACCAATTAATTTAGCATCAAGGGTGACCGGTTTAGTTACGCCGTTAAGCGTCAGGTTTCCGGTAATATTGAGCTTATCACCGTCTTTCTTCACGTCCGTAGAGGTAAAGGTGGCCTGCGGGAATTTCGACACATTCAGGAATTCCGCGCTGCGCAAGTGCTTATCGCGTTCAGCATGGTTCGTGTCGACGCTGTTAGTATTAATAGTCACATTGACTTTATCGGCGGCAGGGTTTTTATCGTCAAAGCTGAACGTGCCGTCAAAATCTTTAAAGGTCCCGTATAGCCAGCTATAGCCCAGATGCTGAATACGGAAATTGACGAAAGCGTGCTGGCCCTCTTTATCAATTTTATAATCAGCCGCCACCGCGGAACCGGTGGTAAATAACAGAGAACCCAGTGCGATACCCAGCAGGTGTTTTTTCATTTTATACTCCAGAGTCAACGGACGAGCGGCCAAGCATGCGCTTTAGCGTATCGTCTTTATCAATAAAGTGGTGTTTGAGGGCGGCCAGCCCGTGCAGCACGGACAGGATCACGACGCTCCAGGCAAGCCAGAGGTGAACAACCCCGGCGGTGTCGGCCTGCACGCCCGCATCGCTGAGCGTTGCCGGGACGTCAAATAAACCAAAGACGCTAATCGGCTTACCGTCGGCCGTCGAGATGAGGTAGCCGCTAATCAGGATGGCGAAGAGCAGCGCATAGAGCGCGATATGCGCCGCAACGGCACTCAGGCGGGTCATTTTACCGTGGGTTTTCGGCGCGGCGGGCGGCGGGGAAATATGTCGCCAGACCACGCGAAAAACCAGCCCCAGCATCAGCAGGACACCGATGCTTTTATGTAACTCCGGCGCCTGGTGATACCAGCCATCGTAATAGCTGAGCGTGACCATCCAGAGCCCAAGTCCAAACATACCGTAGACGGCAATAGCAAATATCCAGTGCAAACTTATGGATATTATTCCGTAGCGCCGAGAGGAGTTACGCAATTGCATTAGAATGTCCATTTTCACATTAACCGAAGGGTAAAAATGAACGGGAAGGCGTGATATTGCAACTGAAATAAATGTATATTGATTTTTATTTTATTTATTTCAGTGCTTTTGAATAGGATCGATAAAGGTAATTCAATGTCTTCGTGCAAGATGAAATTGAGAGTTTCAATAAAGCTAAGTTAATGTCAATTATTGTCAATGTGGCTTTTCAATAAAATACAATGTAAACAAAATCAATAATCGCCAGCAGCGCCCACAATAAGAGATAGAGCATAAAATGCTCGCGAATATTATTCATCAGAAAGTTAACGATCCTGCGCATAACGCTCCGCAATAGCAGTGTGAATGAAACGGGCCCCGATGTCCGGAGCCCGTTTGAGATTATCCGTTAAAACGCGAGAGGGAGAAGGGCGCCAGATCAAACTGCGGCGTGATACCCTGGGCAAACTGCGCGGCGATTTCACCCAGCACGGAAGCAAACTTAAAGCCGTGGCCGCTAAGCCCGGTAATCAGCAGGGTGTTGTCATGTCCTGGCAGCGTATCAATGATAAAGTCTTCATCCGGCGTATTGTCATAGGTACAGGCCGCGCCATACAGTAAGCCACCGACGCCTGGAAGAATATTACGCAGGAACGAGAAGGCTTCTGAGCCATCCTGTGGGAAGGCGCCGAAGGGTTTACGCTCTTCAGGAGAGGAGATAACCTGGCCACCGTTGTGTTTACCGATTTTCAACGCGTCTTTCTCGGACGGGAAACCGTAGAACTGATCGCCATTCGGTAATTCCCCGGTGAAGGCCGGGAATTTATTCTGCGCGCTGTAACGACCGTCCGACTGGAACCAGGAGAAGACCTTGCGCACCGGCTGGATCGGCAGGTCCGGCAGCAGGCGCGTGACCCAGGTTCCTGCACTGACCAGCAGGCGGGACGCTGAGTATTCGCCGTCAAGGGTGGTCACCGTAACGCCATCAGCGTCATGCGTGATGGCATCCACCGGACAGTTGAACAGCTGCGCGCAGCCGGCGTTTGCGGCGAGGTCGATCCAGGTTTTGATCGCCGTTTCACAATGCAGCACGCCGGAGTTGGCTTCAAAGAGGCCAATATAATCGTCCGGGACGGTAATTTCAGGCCAGCGCGCCGTAATGCCCGCCGCGTCAAGCTTTTCAACCTCTAGATTAAAGGCAGTCGCGCTGCGTTCGACGCCGGCGAGAAATTCCGAATGAGCCGGGCCAAGATTGATAACCCCAGTACGGTCGAAAATACGCTCTTCGGTCTGTTTCGCCAGCTCGTCCCACAGCGTCTGGGCGCGAAGCACCAGCGGCACATAGCGCTCGCCTTCACCATACGCATGGCGTATGAGGCGGGTGTCG
The DNA here is from genome assembly GCF_058788735.1 of Enterobacter sp. FW301-JW81. Classification (NCBI taxonomy): domain Bacteria; kingdom Pseudomonadati; phylum Pseudomonadota; class Gammaproteobacteria; order Enterobacterales; family Enterobacteriaceae; genus Enterobacter; species Enterobacter sp. FW301-JW81. The sequence goes on from NZ_JBYTBA010000001.1 coordinate 391,577, forward strand.
CCATGATGGCTACCCTCCGCATGGGGAGGACGATGGGCGTCAATCATCAGGACGTTCAGACCTGCCTGTGTCGCGTAATAACCTGCGGCGGAACCCACGGAGCCGCTACCAATAATGATTAAGTCGTATCTCATATGCGTCTCGTAAACTTACGTTTTGTTAGCAGAGTAATTAACAACGCGGGGTTAGACAAGGGAGAAATAAATAAGGCACCGCGAGGGTGCCTGTTGAGTGAAAAGTGGGCATACGGTTAGTGCCGCTTATACTCATTTTCCTGATAGTCGCCAGATTCTATTTTTGCAATACCTGCTTCTAAAATAGAAATAAACTGACGGGCGACGTCTGTTGTTAGCCACAGCGTCTGTCCAACTTCCGCTTCTTCACGGTTGAGTTGATTCGGGGTCTGGTAGTGCAAACGCAGCATCAGCGCATCGTAGCTATCTACGGTACTGATATCCCAGCCAACAAGTGGATGGGTCTGGATCACTTCACTATTCTTTTCCATTATAACCCCCTTAATGCGTGTTAGAAGACAACGGCTCTGAGGTTCAATGCATGTTTTTCTGAAAGCATCTTCAGTATATCAAGTAATAAGGGTTCCGAAGGGAAAAATAAACAGCTGGCAACACATTTTTCTGCTTTTTAGGATTGTTCGAGCAATAAAACACCATCTTGTTCACGATTCTTAAAGAAGATACCGAATTAATTTGAACTTCCAGAATGTTCAGACGAAAAAAAGCCGGGGCGACCCGGCAAAAAACACAATGAGGGAGCAGTGTTAATCAGTGATGAACCAGTCGTCTGCGCTTTCCCACGTTTCCTGCAGGATCTCGCTGATGCGATCTTTATCTTCTTTCGCAGCGCCAATGACGGACAGGTTGTTTGCCGCGGCGTAACGCACCGTTACGGCACCCGCGTTGTCGGGAAAAGTGTTGTTAATACGACGGGATAGTTCGCCTGCCAGGGCATCAAGCGCGCCGGCAGGCAGAACGGTAGTTTTGGCTATGGTGACTTCAATACGCATAAATGCCCCCTGTGTAATATACTGTTTATTTATACAGGTATATTATGGGTTTGACAACAAGGGGCTTCGGTTTTTTAACGTTTTACCGTCCAGTTTACGGTTTCACCGGCCAGGAATGGGATCAGCGTGTCATCCGTCAGCGCAATGGACTCCTCAACGTGGCTCGCTTTACGCTCCAGTTCAATGAAGGAGTCATTGACCGGCAGGCCGTAGAAGCGCGGGCCGTTGAGGGAGCAGAACGCTTCGAAATGTTCCAGGGCGTTCATCTCTTCAAATACGGTCGCGTAGCTGGCAAGTGCCGTTGGGGCGTTAAAACAGCCTGCACAGCCGCAGCTCGCCTCTTTACGATGGCGGGCGTGAGGCGCGGAATCGGTGCCAAGGAAGGCGCGGGAGAACCCGCTGGCAACCAGCTCGCGCAGCGCCTGCTGGTGGATGTTGCGCTTGAGGATGGGCAGGCAGTACAGGTGAGGGCGCACCCCGCCCACCAGCATGTGGTTACGGTTAAACATCAGGTGCTGTGGCGTAATGGTGGCGGCGATAAGTTCATTGCCGTCACGTACATACTCTGCTGCGTCTTTGGTGGTGATATGCTCAAAGACCACCTTAAGCGCTGGCAGACGCTGGCGCAGAGGCTCCATCACGGTTTCGATAAAACGCGCTTCACGGTCGAAGATGTCAATCTCGGCATGCGTCACTTCACCATGGACCAGCAGCGGCATGCCCAGTTTCTGCATGCGTTCCAGAACCGGCATGATGGCATCAATGCTGGTGACGCCGTGGCTGGAGTTGGTGGTAGCATTCGCCGGGTAGAGTTTCGCCGCCGTGAATACGCCTTCGTTAAAACCGCGCTCCACTTCGTTCGGATCCAGTGAATCGGTCAGATAGCAGGTCATCAGCGGGGTAAAATCATGCCCCTCGGGAATGGCATCAAGGATGCGCTGGCGGTAGGCAATCGCGGCATCGACGGTGGTGACTGGCGGAACCAGGTTAGGCATAACAATCGCGCGGCCATAAATTTCGCTGGTATAAGGCACGACGGTTTTCAGCATATCGCCATCACGCAGATGGATATGCCAGTCGTCAGGGCGGCGGATTTTAAGAACCTGGGGTTGTGCAGTCATGGAAGCTCCGGCTTGTCAGGAATCAGTCATAAGGATGGCTGTTTTTGCCGGACACAAATCATAAGCGGAAACGTTTTCGTTTGCACACTTTTCCGTAAAAAAAAGGGCGCCGCAGCGCCCTTCAGGTTAATCGGTGAAAGGAATGATAATTTCTCCCGGTTTCACCTCTATGCCTTTTGCATATTTTTTCGCCAGAGCTTCACCCTTGCTTTTGTCTTCACTTAAGACGTACGCGGGCTGCTGGTTAAAATAGTTACGCAGCGACTGGTTCAGATAGGGCATCAGGGTTTGCAGAACCGGCGCCATCTTGTCCGGAGAAACCTGCGCATCGACGACTTCCATTTCCTGCAGGAAAATGGCCCCTTTCTCTTTATTGAAAACGGGCAGGGCCTTCAGCTTGAGCTTGATGTTGGCTTTCTGATTACCAAAGAGGGATGACATATCGAGGTCCGCATCACCGGCCAGGGTGACTTTGTTTGGCTCTTCCCGCCCAATCTGGCTGGTCAGATTCGTGAGCACGATATGCGCGTCCGCAAGCCCCGGTACGCCAATGTCTTTAGAAAAATTGTTATGTTTTTCCAGCGCCTGATTAATTTCCTGCTCACTGACGGTATATTGCGTGAGCTGGTTACAGCCAACCAGCAGACCGCTGACAATTAATGCAGCAGCAAAGACAATTTTCTTCATAGTGTTCCTCAACGAAAAATCGGCGCTTCTGTCCTGTTACGCCAGTATGTCAGTGTGAAATAGCAGAAACCAGCAGAAAAAACTGAGAAGTGGGGCGGGAGAGATTCCCGCCCGAGGAAAAGGCTATGCGCCGGGTTCGAGCATACCGCTCGCGCTGCGTTTCGGGCTGAACTGCCACCACAGGGCAAGGAGCGTCATAAAGCCCACCGCGCCGAGCATCATCCAGGGGAGCTCGGGTTGATGTAACGCTTTGCCGGCATCAAACAACCAGCCGCCGCCGGCGTAACCTAATGCGCCACCGAGGGCCAGCCCCAGCCGGCTGAACCCCATATAGCTGCCGCGGGCGCGTGCATCCGCGAGCGAGGCGCTCAGCGTTTCACGGGCCGGTTCGGCGATGATGGAGCCGATATAGAACGTGCAAATCAGCGTAAACAGCTGCTGAAGTGAGTTCACCAGGCCGATCGGCATCATGCTCAGCGTCATCAGGAACAGGCCAGCCATCAGGCGATGCTCGAGACGAAAACGCCGTTCGCTCCAGCGGGCAATCGGATAGAGCAGCGTCAGGGAAAGTGCGGCTTCAATGGCGTACATCCACTTAACGGCAGCAGGGGTACCTGCAATGTCGTTGACCATGATCGGCAGCATCAGCATGACCTGCACAGCAAGCATGTAATACCCCGTCAGGGTCAGTACATAGGTGACAAAACGCCTGTCGCGCAGGACGCGGCCAAGTCCTTCCCGGACCGGTGCTTTAACGGTCGACAGTTTCCACGCCGGCAGGAACATGCCGTTAAACAGCGCGCACAGGATAAAGAGCACCGCGCCAGCCGCACAGACCAGGCGGAAGTCATACTGCAGCAGCCAGCTTCCCAACAGCGCGCCGATAACCGCCCCGGCACTGTCCTGCATCATCAGGATCGAGAAGAAACGGCCGCGATGCTGCGGGCGAATCAACTTCACCACCAGCGCGGTGCGCGGCGGATCGAACAGGGTGCCTCCTATACCGGAGAGGAAGCAGGAGAACCAGAGCAGCCAGGGCTCCTGGGCAATCGCCATCGTGGCAAAGCCTGCCGCGCGGAGCAGCATGCCGGTGACGATCATCGGTTTAGCACCAAAGCGGTCGGCGATGGCACCGCCAAATACGCCCAGGCCTTGCTGAACAAACTGACGCAACCCTAGCGCGATACCGACCATCAGCGCCGCCCAGCCCATTTGATCGACGAAGCGAATCGAGATGAGAGGAAACACGACGAAAAAGCCGAGTACGACCAGCATGTTATCGACCAGCAGGAAATATTTACCCAGGCTCCTGGCCTGTGATACGCGGGACATTTTCCCTCCAGGGAAAATAGGATGGTGAGCACGCTAACATTCTGCGGTGTCGCTGCGTTTTTTCCCACCCCTGCACGTGACAATATTTTTTTATCAAAAGCGCGCTTTGATAGAGAGTTCTCATCGAAAAATGTGAAAAGCGGGCAAAATGGTATGTCACTGTTTTCACAGACGGCACAGGCGCAGGTATAGTAAAGCTAATGGGTAAGCAGAAGTGACGGGAAGGAGTGGTATCGATGTTTGGCTATCGCAGTAATGTGCCAAAAGTGCGTCTGACAACGGACAGGCTGGTCGTTCGTCTGGTGCATGAGCGTGATGCCTGGCGTCTGGCGGATTATTACGCCGAGAATCGCCAGTTTTTAAAACCCTGGGAACCCGTTCGGGATGAGAGCCATTGTTACCCTTCCGGCTGGCAGGCGCGCCTCAGCATGATTACGGAATTTCACAAGCAGGGCAGCGCGTTTTATTTCGCGCTGCTCGATCCTGAAGAGAAAGAGATTATCGGGATCGCCAATTTTTCAAACGTGGTGCGCGGATCGTTTCACGCCTGTTACCTGGGCTACTCCATTGGTCAGAAATGGCAGGGGCAGGGGCTAATGTATGAGGCGCTGACGGTGGCGATCCGCTACATGCAACGCACGCAACATATCCATCGTATTATGGCGAACTATATGCCGCATAATCAGCGCAGCGGGAATTTGCTGGCGCGTTTAGGGTTCGAGAAAGAGGGTTATGCCAAAGACTATCTGCTGATAGACGGAGAGTGGCGCGACCACGTTCTGACAGCATTAACCACCCGGGACTGGACTGCAGGTCGTTAAGGAGAAAAGATGAAGTATCAGCTAAACGGTACAGAAGCGCGCGTGATTGGGTGCTTACTTGAAAAACAGGTCACCACGCCGGAGCAGTATCCGCTCTCCGTCAACGCCGTGACCATGGCCTGCAACCAGAAGACCAACCGCGAGCCGGTCATGAACCTTAGCGAGGATGACGTTCAGGACGTGCTGGATGCGCTGGTAAAACGCCACTATCTGCGCACCGTGAGCGGCTTCGGCAACCGCGTCACCAAATACGAACAGCGGTTTTGTAATTCCGAATTTGGCGACCTGAAGCTGAGCAGTGCGGAAGTGGCGGTCATCACCACGCTGTTGCTGCGTGGGGCACAAACACCGGGCGAGCTGCGCACGCGAGCCTCCCGCATGCACGAGTTCGCGGATATGCAGGAAGTTGAACAGGTCCTGGAAGGGCTGGCCACACGTGAAGACGGCCCTTACGTGGCGCGTCTGGCGCGCGAGCCGGGCAAGCGTGAAAGCCGCTATATGCATCTCTTCAGCGGCGAAATTGATATTTCAGTTAATTCCATTATCACCGATGTTACTGATGGAAATGACGATTTGGCTGCCCGCGTGGACGCGCTGGAAGAAGAGGTCGCCGGGCTGAAACAGCGTCTGGATGCGTTGCTGGCACACCTGGGAGACTAACGGTGAAAAAATTACGTGTAGGCGTAGTGGGGCTGGGCGGGATCGCGCAAAAAGCCTGGCTACCGGTATTAGGTGCGGCGACGGACTGGACGCTTCAGGGGGCATGGTCGCCCACGCGCGAGAAGGCCGAGCGCATCTGCGAAACCTGGCGCATCCCGTATGCCGCCTCTCTGCAGGATCTGGCCCGCGAGTGCGATGCGGTCTTTGTGCATACCTCAACGGCAACCCACTATCAGGTGGTGAGCGAGCTGCTTAATGCGGGTGTCCACGTCTGCGTGGATAAACCGCTGGCTGAAAATGTTCAGGACGCGGAACGGCTGATTGAGCTGGCGGCACGTAAAAACCTGACGCTGATGGTCGGTTTCAACCGCCGCTTCGCGCCGCTTTACCAGCAGCTGAAGGCGGAGTCCGGCACGCTTGCCTCGCTGCGGATGGATAAGCACCGTACCGACAGCATTGGCCCAAACGATCTGCGCTTCACGCTGCTGGATGACTATCTGCACGTTGTGGATACGGCGCTGTGGCTCGCCGGCGGCAATGCGCATCTGCAAAGCGGGACGCTCCTGACGAACGAACAGGGCGAGATGGTCTATGCCGAACATCACTTCGCAATTGACCATCTGCAGGTAACGACCAGCATGCATCGTCGCGCGGGCAGCCAGCGCGAATGCGTTCAGGCCGTCACTGACGGCGCGCTGTACGACATTACCGACATGCGGGCGTGGCGCGAGGAGAAGGGGAATGGCGTGGTGACGCTCCCGGCGCCCGGCTGGCAGAGTACCCTGGAGCAGCGCGGTTTCGCAGGATGCGCCCGCCACTTTATTACCTGCGTGCAAAATCAGACGGTTCCTGAAACGTCCGGCGAGCAGGCCATTATGGCGCAGCGCATTGTGGAACGGCTCTGGCGCGAAGCCATGAGTGAATAACTCGCTGTAACATCTGCGGATAGTAATTCGTTGAAATCGGGTTAGACTAAGCGCCGCTTGTTGGCTTTGCCGGGTGGCGCTTTCGCTTACCTGGCCTACAAATCCGTATGGTTCTGGAAATTCACGTTAATGAACTTATTAAAATCGCTGGCAGCCGTCAGCTCGATGACCATGTTCTCCCGCGTGCTTGGTTTTGCGCGTGATGCCATTGTGGCAAGGGTCTTTGGTGCAGGGATGGCAACGGACGCCTTTTTCGTCGCGTTTAAATTGCCGAACCTCCTGCGCCGTATTTTTGCTGAAGGGGCGTTTTCCCAGGCGTTCGTTCCTATCCTTGCGGAATATAAAAGCAAGCAGGGTGAAGACGCGACGCGCATATTTGTTTCGTATGTCTCCGGGTTGCTGACGCTGGCCCTGGCCGTGGTAACCGTCATCGGGATGCTGGCCGCGCCCTGGGTAATAATGGTGACCGCGCCCGGTTTTGCCGATACGGCAGATAAATTTGCCCTGACCTCGCAGCTGCTGCGTATTACCTTTCCCTATATTTTGCTGATCTCGCTGGCCTCGCTGGTGGGAGCCATCCTGAACACCTGGAACCGCTTCTCTGTCCCGGCGTTTGCGCCGACGTTTCTCAACGTCAGCATGATCGGTTTTGCCCTGTTCGCCGCGCCGCACTTCAACCCGCCGGTGCTGGCGCTGGCCTGGGCGGTCACCGTGGGCGGGGTGCTGCAGCTGGCCTATCAGCTGCCGCATCTGAAAAAAATTGGCATGCTGGTGCTGCCGCGCATTAATTTAAAAGATGCCGGGGCGATGCGCGTTATTAAGCAGATGGGGCCCGCCATTCTTGGCGTCTCCGTCAGCCAGATCTCGCTTATCATCAACACCATCTTTGCCTCATTCCTCGTGTCCGGCTCGGTTTCCTGGATGTACTACGCAGACCGTCTGATGGAGTTTCCGTCCGGGGTGCTGGGCGTGGCGCTGGGGACCATCCTGCTGCCGTCGTTGTCGAAAAGTTTTGCCAGCGGCAATCACGACGAATATTGCCGCCTGATGGACTGGGGGTTACGTCTCTGCTTCCTGCTGGCCCTGCCAAGCGCAGTGGCGCTAGGGATTCTGGCCAAACCGCTGACGGTGTCGCTTTTCCAGTACGGGAAATTCACCGCGTTTGATGCTGCCATGACGCAGCGCGCGCTGATTGCCTACTCGGTCGGGTTGATGGGGCTGATCGTCGTCAAGGTGCTGGCACCGGGCTTCTATTCGCGTCAGGACATTAAAACGCCGGTGAAAATTGCCATTGTGACGCTGATTATGACGCAGCTGATGAACCTCGCGTTTATTGGCCCGCTGAAGCATGCAGGTCTGTCATTATCGATTGGTCTGGCGGCCTGTCTGAACGCCGGGCTGCTGTACTGGCAGCTGCGCAAGCAGGATATTTTCACGCCGCAGCCGGGCTGGGGGAGCTTCCTCGTGCGTCTCATCGTTGCGGTACTGGTGATGTCTGCCGCGTTACTTGGGATGCTGTACGTGATGCCTGAGTGGTCCCTGGGCACCATGCCCTACCGTCTGATGCGCCTGATGGCCGTGGTGGGGGTTGGGGTGGTGGCTTACTTTGCCACGCTCGCCGTATTGGGCTTCAAGGTGAAAGAGTTTGCCCGCCGTACGGCATAAACGCCAAAAGGGGAGTTCACCTTATGGTGCTCCCCGCTGCATGATTTGTCGGTTATGCTTCAAATCGAAATCTTTTTAACACCCGCAATGCGCGCAGTCGCTGTCTGACCATCCGCACCGTACAGTCCGGTTTCTTTATGCGGTTTCAACACCTCAAGCGCCTGCTGATTACGTTCAATCTGACCTTCCAGTAGCCAGCCGTTGTGCTGGTTAAGATCGCGCAGGTGCTGTGTTTTTTCAGTAATGGTCTGCCAGCGCTCAATAATATCGTCATTGGCGCTACGCTTAGGATCTTGCTCAGCGCGGCGCTGCTGCTCCAGATAATCCAGCGTCGCCAGAAGCGAACTTTTGTCTTCAGTAATACGCTGCAGCGCGCTGCCGTTGATGTGACCGGAAGAGAGATGCTGCTGTTCAGCGTCCATTACCGTTTTCAGGTCGTTCAGGACAACCGTCATTTGATCCAGTATTTCTGACAGTCGACTCATACGCTTAGTTACTCTGTAAGAAACTCTGTGCTTCCTGAATCAGGGCATCAGCGATCTTGCTGGTATCCATTTTCAGTTCACCGTTACGAATAGCCGTTTTCAGCGCTTCAACACGTTCCATGTTGATATCGTTGCTGCCTGGCTGCATCAGTTTTGCCTGAGCGTCGCTCAGGGTCACGCTGGTGCTGTTGGCCGTTGACGGTTTTTCCAGACGCGCTTTTTGCGGGGCAGCGTCATTCGTTTCGCGAGGCTGTACAGCGCTTACCGGCTTCAGGGCTGATGTACGATCAATGCTCATAGTGTTGTCCTCATCGAGGGTTCGCGGCGTTTGCGCCTGACATCATCATTAGTTGAATATTTATCGGCAAGCGCCGCGAAATCTTTAAAAAGATTATAGGTTAATCAGAATATTCCCATCAGCATCGACGGTTCCGCTCACCACCTGGCCTGAAGACATTCTGACGCGGGCGTTTTGCGCCACCGCGGCATTGTTTAATGCTTTCCCTTCACTGTTGATGCTAAAGCCCTCTCCGTTGGCCACGACCATCACCTGCTGGCCCGCTTTTACCCGCCATGCCTGACGCAGCATTGAGAGCTGTATCGGCTGGCCGGGCGCGACATCGCGCAGGCTGACGGCATCCTGTGCCTGATTTATTTCGAGCATGGTTCGTGGAGGCAACTGATCCAGACGCCCGCGTTTCAGCGTCACGCTGTTTGCCTGCAGCACGCTGCCGCGCGCAATGGGCACGGCGGCGACAACATAATTGCCCGTCGCCTGAACTGCAACCTGTAAATAGCGTTTTTCATTGGCGCAGCGTGCCAGCACGTTCACATTTCCCCACAGCTTGGTGAACCCCACCACGCTGAATGACGGCTGGTCACACGTCGGGTACAGATTCGGTGGCGTGCGCACGCTAACGGTAACGTCATCGCTAAAGCCTGCCAGTTTTTCAGCAAAAAAGGTCGTTAACTGCTCCTGTAAACCCTCAGCCTGCACCAGAGGGCTAAACAGCAAGAAAGTCGCCACCAGGCCACGTTTTAACGTTTGCATCGCAAGTTCCACCGTTTCCAGAGTTGAGTGAATTCTACCTGCAGTGGTTTTGCATCAACGGAATAAATAGCGACGCATTTTGCGCTTATTCCGTCGATAGGGGAGACCGGGTGAGATTTAAGCTGTGAACTGAAATTTTGCCATCAGCGGAGGAGACATGCTCGATAAACTCGACGCCGCGTTACGTTTTCAGCAGGAAGCGCTCAATTTACGCGCCCAGCGGCAGGAGATTTTAGCCGCCAATATCGCTAACGCCGATACGCCGGGGTATCAGGCGCGCGATATTGATTTTTCCAGTGAGCTCAAAAAGGTGATGGAGCGTGGACGTGCCGAAGGAACGGGTGTTGCACTCGCCATGACATCCTCTCGCCATATTCCTGCTCAGGCGATGACCGTGCCAGCGACCGATTTACTTTATCGCATTCCCGATCAGCCCTCACTCGACGGTAACACCGTGGATATGGACCGGGAGCGTACACAGTTTGCCGATAACAGCCTGAAATACCAGACGGGCCTGACCGTACTCGGCGGACAAATCAAAGGCATGATGAACGTCCTGCAGGGGGGCAACTGATAGATGGCCTTGCTGAATATTTTTGATATCGCCGGTTCGGCGTTAACCGCTCAATCCAAACGTCTGAACGTGGCCGCCAGTAACCTGGCTAACGCCGACAGCGTGACCGGACCTGACGGGCAGCCTTACCGTGCCAAACAGGTTGTCTTTCAGGTCGATGCTGCGCCAGGCGCGGCGACGGGCGGCGTGAAGGTTTCGGATGTGGTAGAGAGCCAGGCACCGGACCGGCTGGTGTATGAGCCAGGTAACCCGCTCGCGGATGCCAGCGGATACGTGAAAATGCCGAACGTGGATGTGGTGGGTGAGATGGTGAACTCCATGTCGGCTTCCCGCAGCTACCAGGCCAACGTCGAAGTGCTTAATACCGTGAAGAGCATGATGCTCAAAACACTCACTCTCGGCCAGTAAAGGAGACATGCATGTCCATCGCCGTAAATGTGAATGATCCTACGAACTCGGGTGTTAATAACACGAGCAGTTCGACAGGTTCTAACTCCCTGACGGGGAGTAACGCCGCCGACCTTCAGGGCAGCTTTCTGACGCTGCTGGTGGCTCAGCTTAAGAACCAGGACCCGACTAACCCAATGCAGAACAACGAACTGACCACGCAGCTTGCGCAGATCAGTACCGTGAGCGGCATTGAGAAACTGAACACCACCCTCGGTTCCGTCTCTGGCCAGATTAACAGCGCCCAGTCTCTGCAGGCGGCAAGCCTGATTGGTCACGGGGTGATGATCCCGGGTACCACGATCCTGGCGGGCACCAGCACCACCGATGGCAACGCCACCACGACCACCACGCCGTTTGGCGTTGAACTGCAGCAGCCGGCTGACAAAGTGACCGCGACGATCACCGACTCAACCGGCGCGGTGGTTCGCACCATCGAAATTGGTGAACTGAAGGCAGGCGTTCACACCTTTACCTGGGATGGCACCCTGACCGACGGCACCAAAGCGCCGAACGGTTCCTACAAAGTGGCAATCAGCGCCAGCAAAGGGACCACCCAACTGGTGGCACAGCCGCTGCAGTTCGCGCTGGTCCAGGGCGTAATTAAAGGTAGCGACGGCAACAAACTGGATTTGGGTACCTCTGGTACCACCACACTCGACGAAGTTCGGCAGATTATCTAAGCCCTAACACTTATCAGGAGTAAGTCATGGCCTTTTCTCAAGCGGTCAGCGGCCTGAATGCTGCGGCCACCAACCTGGACGTCATTGGCAACAACATTGCCAACTCCGCGACCTATGGTTTTAAATCCGGTTCTGCTTCCTTTGCAGACATGTTTGCCGGTTCCAAAGTCGGCCTCGGCGTGAAGGTCGCAGGTATCACTCAGGACTTCACCGACGGTACTACTACCAATACCGGTCGCGGTCTGGACGTTGCCATTAGCCAGAACGGTTTCTTCCGTATGGTCGATTCCAACGGTTCTGTATTCTACAGCCGTAACGGCCAGTTCAAGCTGGACGAAAACCGTACGCTGGTGAACATGCAGGGTATGCAGGTCACAGGCTATCCGGCAGCAGGCACCCCTCCGACGATTCAGACCGGTGCGAACCCTCAGGCTATCACCATTCCGAATACGCTGATGTCGGCGAAAGCCACTACTACCGCGGCGCAGCAGATCAACCTGAACTCAACCGATCCTGTGCAAACTGCCCCGTTCGATGCGACCAACTCGGATACCTATAACAAAAAAGGTACCGTGACCGTCTTCGACAGCCAGGGTAACGCCCACAATATGTATGTCTACTACGTGAAGACAGCTGACAATAAATGGGATCTTTACACGCAGGACGGCAGCGTAGCTGGTTCTACCGCGACGAAAGCGGCGCAGATGAACTTCGATGCGAACGGTAACCTGGCGGGCGTTTACAACTACAACGCTGCGGGTGTACTGAGCGCAACGCCAAACGCCACGCCGGCCATTAACATCACCACCGGCTCTGTCGGCGGTGCGACGGCGGCGACCTTCTCCCTCAGCTTCCAGAATTCCATGCAGCAGAACACCGGCGCGAACAGCGTTGTGAATACCACGCAGAATGGCTACAAGCCTGGCGATCTGGTGAGCTACGAGATCAACGACGATGGCACCGTGGTAGGAAACTACTCCAACGAACAGTCTCAGGTTCTCGGTCAGATCGTGCTGGCAAACTTCGCCAACAACGAAGGCCTGAAATCGGAAGGCGATAACGTCTGGTCTGCCACCCAGTCATCCGGCGTGGCGCTGTTAGGTACAGCGGGCACCGGTAACTTCGGCAAGCTGACCAACGGCGCGCTGGAGGCTTCCAACGTGGATATGAGTAAAGAACTGGTGAACATGATCGTCGCGCAGCGTAACTATCAGTCGAACGCGCAGACCATCAAAACCCAGGACCAGATCCTCAACACGCTGGTTAACCTGCGTTAAGCGGCTAACAGGAAAGCGCAATGGATCACGCAATCTATACCGCGATGGGCGCGGCAAGCCAGACGCTCAATCAGCAGGCCGTTACCGCCAGCAACCTGGCAAACGCCTCTACGCCGGGCTTTCGCGCGCAGCTTAATGCGCTGCGCGCGGTCCCGGTGGAAGGGCTCTCCTTGCCGACCCGTACGCTGGTCACCGCATCGACCCCTGGCGCAGATATGACGCCAGGGCAGATGGATTACACCTCACGCCCGCTGGACGTTGCTCTGCAGCAGGACGGCTGGCTGGCGGTGCAGACGGCGGACGGCAGCGAAGGCTATACCCGTAACGGGAATATCCAGGTGAGCGCGACGGGCCAGTTAACGATTCAGGGTCACCCGGTAATGGGTGAAGCGGGTCCGCTGACCGTGCCGGAAGGCTCGGAGCTGACTATCGCCGCGGACGGCACCATTTCGGCGCTGAACCCGGGCGATCCGGCCAATACCGTTGCGCCCGTCGGACGTCTGAAGCTGGTTAAAGCGGAAGGTAAAGACGTACAGCGTGGTGACGACGGCATGTTCCGTCTGACCCAGGCGGCTCAGGCGACGCGTGGTGCCACGCTACAGGCCGATCCGAGCATTCGCGTGATGTCGGGCGTGCTGGAAGGCAGCAACGTTAAGCCGGTAGCCGCCATGAGCGACATGATCGCCAGCGCCCGCCGTTTTGAAATGCAGATGAAAATCATCAGCAGCGTGGATGAAAACGCGGGCAAGGCTAACCAACTTCTGGCTATGAGTTAACAGGACTCCTTATGATCAGTTCTTTATGGATCGCGAAAACTGGCCTGGACGCCCAGCAAACCAATATGGACGTAATTGCCAACAACCTGGCAAACGTGAGTACCAATGGTTTCAAGCGTCAGCGCGCCGTTTTCGAAGATTTGCTTTATCAAACCATCCGCCAGCCGGGTGCGCAGTCTTCTGAACAGACGACGCTGCCGTCAGGCCTGCAGATCGGTACCGGCGTTCGTCCGGTCGCCACCGAGCGTCTGCACAGCCAGGGGAACCTGTCTCAGACCAACAACAGCAAAGACGTGGCGATCAAAGGCCAGGGCTTCTTCCAGGTGCAGCTGCCTGACGGGACCTCTGCCTATACCCGCGACGGCTCGTTCCAGGTCGATCAGAACGGCCAGCTGGTAACGGCGGGCGGCTTCCAGGTTCAACCTGCGATCACCATTCCGGCGAATGCCCTGAGCATTACCATTGGACGTGACGGCGTGGTCAGCGTGACTCAGCAGGGACAGGCCGCGCCGGTTCAGGTTGGACAGCTCAACCTGACCACCTTCATGAACGATACCGGTCTGGAAAGCATTGGTGAGAACCTCTACACCGAAACGCAATCCTCCGGTACGCCAAATGAGAGCACCCCGGGCCTGAACGGCGCGGGCCTGCTGTATCAGGGCTATGTTGAAACCTCCAACGTAAACGTCGCGGAAGAGCTGGTGAATATGATCCAGGTCCAGCGCGCGTATGAAATTAACAGTAAAGCAGTGTCGACGACCGATCAGATGCTGCAGAAACTGACGCAACTCTAAGGTGTAGTCCGGTGCGGTAAACGCCGCACCGGCTCCCTGTTTTCGAAGATGAAGGCAATGCAAAAAAACGCGGCGTTTCGTTATCCGATACTGACTGTTCTGGCTGTCACCCTCAGCGGGTGTGCTTTGATCCCGTCTAAACCATTGGTCCAGGGTGCGACGACTGCCCAACCCGTTCCTGGCCCCGCGCCAGTGGTAAACGGCTCCATTTTCCAGACCGCGCAGCCGATTAATTACGGCTATCAGCCGCTGTTTGAAGATCGCCGCCCGCGTAATGTCGGCGATACATTGACCATTGTGCTGCAGGAAAACGTCAGCGCGAGCAAAAGCTCGTCGGCGAATGCCAGCCGCGATGGCAAAACGAATTTTGGCTTCGATACCGTACCGCGCTATCTGCAGGGCCTGTTCGGCAATGCGCGTGCTGATGTCGATGCCTCTGGCGGCAACACCTTCAATGGTAAAGGCGGCGCGAACGCCAGCAATACCTTCAGCGGCACGCTGACGGTCACGGTTGACCAGGTGCTGGTTAACGGCAACTTACACGTTGTGGGTGAAAAACAGATCGCCATCAACCAGGGCACTGAATTCATTCGTTTCTCGGGCGTGGTTAACCCTCGCACCATCAGCGGCACCAACACCGTTCCGTCCACTCAGGTGGCGGATGCGCGCATTGAGTACGTCGGTAACGGCTATATCAATGAAGCGCAAAATATGGGTTGGCTGCAGCGCTTCTTCCTTAATTTATCGCCGATGTAAGCGAGGTGACCCATGTTTAAATCGATCTTCGCCGTGGCGCTCGCGCTGGTGGCAACGTTTGCCCAGGCTGACCGTATTCGCGATCTCACCAGCGTCCAGGGCGTACGTGAGAACTCGCTGATTGGCTATGGCCTGGTGGTGGGGCTGGATGGTACCGGTGACCAGACGACCCAGACGCCCTTCACGACCCAAAGCCTGAACAACATGCTCTCCCAGCTCGGCATTACCGTGCCGGCGGGAACCAACATGCAGCTGAAAAACGTGGCCGCGGTGATGGTCACCGCGTCCTACCCGGCGTTCGCGCGTCAGGGGCAGACCATTGACGTGGTGGTTTCCTCAATGGGTAACGCCAAAAGCCTGCGCGGCGGTACGCTGCTGATGACCCCGCTGAAGGGCGTCGACAGCCAGGTGTATGCGCTGGCGCAGGGTAACATTCTGGTCGGCGGTGCGGGTGCATCCGCAGGCGGAAGCAGCGTGCAGGTGAACCAGCTTAACGGTGGACGTATCACCAACGGTGCGATCATTGAGCGTGAACTGCCTACCCAGTTTGGCGCGGGCAATACCATTAACCTGCAGCTCAACAATGAAGACTTCACGATGGCCCAGCAAATTGCCGATACCATCAACCGCAGCCGCGGCTACGGTAATGCAACGGCGCTGGATGCGCGCACCGTGCAGATCCGTACCTCCACGGGCAGCAGCAACCAGGTGCGCATGCTGGCAGATATCCAGAATATGGAAGTGAACGTTCCGGTACAGGACGCCAAGGTGATCATCAACTCCCGTACCGGCTCGGTCGTGATGAACCGGGAAGTGTCGCTGGACAGCTGTGCCGTCGCGCAGGGTAACCTCTCCGTGACGGTAAACCGCTCTGCGAACGTGAGCCAGCCTAACACGCCATTTGGTGGCGGTCAGACCGTAGTGACACCGCAAACGCAGATTGATATGCGCCAGAGCGGCGGCTCACTGCAGAGCGTTCGCTCCAGCGCCAACCTGAACAGCGTGGTGCGCGCCCTGAACGCTCTGGGGGCAACGCCGATGGACCTGATGTCCATCCTGCAATCCATGCAAAGCGCGGGCTGCCTGCGCGCCAAACTGGAAATCATCTAATGCTGACCGATAGCAAACTGTTGACCAGTGCAGCCTGGGATGCCCAGTCGCTCAACGAACTGAAAACCAAAGCAGGCAAAGACCCGGCGGCGAATATCCGCCCGGTCGCCAGCCAGGTGGAGGGGATGTTTGTACAGATGATGCTGAAGAGCATGCGTGAAACCCTGCCGAAAGACGGGATGTTCAGCAGTGATTCAACGCGTCTCTACACCAGCATGTATGACCAGCAGATTGCGCAGCAGATGACCGCCGGGAAAGGCCTCGGTCTGGCTGACATGATTGTGAAACAGACCGAAGCCGCGCAGGGTATTCAGCCTCAGGATCGGCCGGAGCAGGTGCCGATGAAGTTCGACCTGGAAACGGTGACCAGTTATCAGAACCAGGCCCTGACGCAAATGGTGCGTAAAGCCATACCTAAAGCGACGGACAGTGGCGATGAGCCGCTCTCGGGTGACAGCAAAGACTTCCTGGCGCAGCTTTCTCTGCCTGCGCGCCTTGCCAGCCAGCAGAGCGGCGTGCCGCATCACCTGATTCTGGCGCAGGCCGCGCTGGAGTCGGGCTGGGGTCAGCGCCAGATCCGCAAGGAAAACGGTGAGCCGAGCTTCAACATCTTCGGCGTGAAAGCCACTTCCAGCTGGAAAGGGCCGACGACGGAGATCACCACCACCGAGTACGAGAACGGTGCGGCGGTGAAGGTCAAAGCAAAATTCCGCGTCTACAGCTCTTATCTGGAAGCGTTGTCCGATTATGTGGGCCTGCTGAGCCGCAATCCGCGCTATACCGCCGTTACGCAGGCGGCGACGGCGGAGCAGGGGGCGCAGGCTCTGCAAAATGCGGGCTACGCGACCGACCCGAACTATGCGCGCAAGCTCACCAGCATGATCCAGCAGCTGAAATCCATGGGCGAGAAGGTCAGCAAAGCCTATAGCACAGATATTGAAAATCTGTTCTGAAAGTTCTCAAGTCCCGGTGGAGGTTGCCGATAACCTTCATCAGGACTCGTGTCTGAACGTATAAAAGGAACCCCCATGTCCAGTTTGATTAACAGCGCCATGAGTGGCCTCAGTGCTGCGCAGTCGGCACTCAATACCGTCAGTAATAATATTTCAAGCTACAACGTGGCAGGTTACACCCGCCAGACGACCGTGCTGGGTGCCTCTAACAGCACGCTGACCGGCGGCGGCTGGGTGGGTAACGGGGTGTATGTCTCCGGTGTCCAGCGTGAGTATGACGCTTTCATTACCAACCAGCTGCGTGCCGCACAGACGCAGAGCAGCGGTCTGACGACGCGCTATCAGCAGATGTCAAAAATCGACGATGTGCTCTCTGACTCCACCAATTCATTGTCGACCACGCTGCAGGATTTCTTCAAAAGTATGCAAACGCTGGTCAGCAACGCTGAAGATCCGGCTGCGCGTCAGACGGTGCTCGGTAAAGCGGATGGTCTGGTCAATCAGTTCAAAACGAACGACCAGTATCTTCGCGACCAGGATTCTCAGGTCAATACCGCAATAGCGTCAAGCGTTGAGCAAATTAACAACTACGCAAAACAGATTGCGAATCTGAACGATCAGATCTCCCGTTTGACCGGCGTAGGGGCGGGTTCATCACCAAACGACCTGCTCGATCAGCGCGATCAACTGGTTAGCGAACTGAACAAAATCGTGGGAGTTGAAGTTGCAGTCCAGGATGGCGGCACCTATAACGTCTCCTTTGGCAACGGTTACAGCCTGGTGCAGGGCAGCAAAGCGAACCAGCTGGCGGCGGTGAAATCGAGTGCCGATCCGAGCCGGACGACGATTGCCTTCAGCGATGAGGTGTCCGGCAATATCGAAATTCCTGAGAAAATGGTCACCACCGGCTCTCTGGGCGGATTATTAACGTTCCGCTCTGAAGATCTGGATAAAGCGCGTAATAACCTGAACCAGCTGGCGCTGGCCTTTGCGGATGCGATGAATAAGCAGCACGAAGCCGGATTTGATGCCAATGGTGATGCCGGCGGTAAGCTGTTCGACTTTGGCTCGCCGTCCGTTGTGACCAACAGCCGCAATACCGGTACGGCCGTAATGACGGCCTCGGTGGCAGACAGCACGAAAGTGCAGGCGACCGATTACAAATTGCAGTTTAACGGAACGGACTGGACCATTACGCGTTCGGACAAAACCAGCTTCACCATGGCTCCGGACGCGAGCGGCAATCTGTCCTTTGATGGCCTGAATGTCAACGTGAGCGGTACTGCAAACACAAAAGACAGTTTCATCCTGAAGCCTGTTTCTGACGTCATCGTCAATATGGAACTTAAGTTCAAGGATGAATCAAAGCTGGCAATGGCTTCGGCAAGCAATGGCGGTGAAAGCGACAACCGCAACGGTCAAAAGCTGTTGGATCTGCAAAACAGCAAGGTGGTTGGCGGAAATAAAACGTTCAACGATGCGTATGCTTCTCTTGTCAGCACGGTCGGGAGCTCAACGGCAGCACTGAAAACCAGTAGCGAAACAAAAGCGAATGTGGCGACGCAGTTAACCAAACAGCAGCAGTCCATTTCCGGGGTCAACCTCGACGAAGAGTATGGCAATTTGCAGCGCTATCAGCAGTATTACCTTGCCAATGCGCAGGTATTACAAACGGCCAGTGCACTCTTCGATGCAATTATCAATATCCGCTAAGGCTGAGGTGAAGAATGCGTATTAGCACCCAGATGATGTACGATCAGAACATGCGGGGTATCACCGATTCTCAGGGCAAGTGGCTGAGCTACGGTGAACAAATGTCTACCGGAAAACGCGTCAATCGCCCGTCTGACGATCCTATCGCGGCATCGCAGGCTGTAGTTCTGTCACAATCGCAATCCCAGAATAGCCAGTTTGCGTTGGCGAGAACGTTCGCCTCGCAAAAAGTTTCTTTGGAAGATAACGTGCTGAGTCAGGTTAACGCTGCGATAACCAGTGCGAAAGAGAAGCTCGTCAATGCGGGAAATGGAACGCTAAGTGATGACGACCGCCTGTCTCTGGCGAGTGACTTGCAGGGTATCCGCGACCAGCTCATGAACCTGGCAAACTCGGCGGATGGTAATGGCCGTTATATTTTTGCTGGCTATAAGACCGAAGCACCGCCCTTTGATGCCGCTACCGGTGATTACAATGGGGGGACGCAGGCCATTTCTCAGCAGGTTGATACCGCCCGTAATATGGTTATTAGCCATACCGGTCAGCAGATCTTTGAAAGTATTACCAGTAATGCTAAAGAACTTCCTGGCGGCGGTTATGGTGAGACGAATATGTTCAAGATCCTCGACACGGCAATTTCCGCCCTCAAGGTTCCAGTTGATAACGACTCCGCCGCGGCTGAAGTGCAGAATAAAGCTATTTCTGATGCGCAGGTCGGCATTACCAATACCCAGAATAATGTCCTTACCGTTGTGGCGGATGTGGGTACCAAGATGAATGAACTGGAAAAACTCGATAACCTGGGTGACGACCGCGCGTTGGGGCAGACCCAGCAGATGAGCGACCTGATCGATGTTGACTGGAACAGCGCGATTTCGTCTTACATCATGCAGCAGGCGGCCCTGCAGGCCTCTTATAAAGCGTTTAGCGATATGCAGGGCATGTCCCTGTTCCAGCTGAACAAATAACATCTTGACCTCTTAGAACATGTCTTGAAACTGGGCATGTTTTACTGCCCAATCCGTCTGGATTGGGCATTTTTTTTATGCGGCTTCTGCCGGTGCGGAGGCAACGCGCGCGCTTTCAATCAGACGGATGGCCAGCGCAATGACGCCACAGGCCGTTGCCAGCGCGACCACGCCCGTCCAGCCAGCCAGCGAGTAGATATTGCTGCCTAACGCTGAACCCAGCGCCATCCCGATAAACACCACCGTAAAGAGCAGGGCATTCAGGCGACCGCGCGCCTGCGGCTCAAGGCTGTATACCAGGTTCTGATGCGCGACCAGGCTGGACTGCAGGCCCAGATCGAACCCGACGGCGGAGAGGGCGATCAGAATCAGCTGTCCATGGACCCCCAGCGCGGGCATCAGGAACATCAGGGCGAAGGAGACGGTTACCAGGACTGCACCAAGCTGCGTGACTTTTCCCGCACCCAGTTTGTCCGCCAGCCCCCCCGCCAGCGGAGCAGCTAGCGCACCGGCGGCACCTGCAATACCAAAGCCCCCCGCGACGGCACTACCAAGGTGATAGCGTTCCAGCAGCATGACCGCAAGGGTAGACCAGAAGGCGCTGAAGGCAATCGACAGAAAACCCTGAGCCAGCGCCGCGCGGCGCAGGGCCGGGTAACGACGCCACAGATGTTCCATTGAGCGCAGCAGCGCCGGATAGCTCAGCGTGGAGTGAATGGCAAAGCGGGGAAGCACAAACCACATCATCACCCCGATGAACGCAATGCTCGCCGCCGCCAGCTGGTACATGACGCGCCAGCCAAATGCCTCGCCCACCACGCCGCTCACGGTTCTTGATAATAAGATACCCAGCAGCAGCCCGGTCATTACCGTGCCCACGGTTTTCCCCTGTTTGCCTTCCGGGGAAAGGATTGCCGCGGCGGGGACGATATCCTGTGCCATGGTGGCGGCCATGCCGATGAGCAGGCTTGCCAGCAGCAGAGAATGGAGCTGTCCGGTCAGGCTACAGCCGAGAAGAAACAGCGCCAGCGCGGCACTTTTAATCAGGATTAACGTCCTGCGGTCGTGGCGATCGCCGAGCGGTAGCAGGAACAGGATGCCGAGCGCGTAGCCTGCCTGAGTCAAGGTGGGCACCAGCCCCATGCCTTCAATGCTCAGATGAAGATCGGCGCCCATCAGCGGCAGAAGGGGCTGCGCGTAGTAGATTGATGCCACGCTGAAACCAGCCCCCAGGGCCAGCATAAAAATCACCCAGCGGCTTGCAGCGTGGGGAGTAGTTGTTGTGTTCATACGTTGTTCCTCATTCGTCGTGTGAGGCTATTTTTTATCAGTACGCCTTGCGACGGTAGCGGGCCCGGTGGTAAAACGCTTATACGTTGGACGTATAAGTGAAAATGCGATGAAAAGAGCTGAGCGTATAGACAGGGTAGAGCTCATGCGGACGTTTGTCCGGATTGTTGAGGCGGGGTCACTCTCTGCGGCGGCACGGCAGCTGGCAACAACCCAGGCCACGGTGAGCCGACGGTTACAGTCGCTTGAGACAATGCTGGGGGTGCGTCTGATGTTACGCACTACCCACACGACGCGGCTAACGGATGACGGTGAGCGCTGCTATCAGCACGCCCGTCGGGTGATTGACAGCTGGCTGGCGCTGGAAGATGAGGTGGGGCAGACGGAAGATGAGCCAGTAGGCGTATTGCGGGTGCGGGCGCCGCACGCGTTTGGTCAGGACCAGCTTCTGAAACCGTTAACCGAATTTTTGCAGCGCTACCCGCAGCTTTCGATTGAGTGGATGCTTAACGATCGCTCGGCGGATTTCCTCGGCGACAACCTTGACTGCGCGATTCGGGTGGGCGTGGAAGTCGATCCGGCGACCGTATCCGTGCTGCTGGCCGAAGTGCCGCGTTCGGTGGTGGCTTCTCCGGCACTGCTGGCCCGCTTCCCGGCGGTTAACGCCCCAGAGGATTTGCAGCAGTTCCCCTGGATTGCCATCAGCTCTTTCTACCAGCGCCATGTGGAGCTTTTTCACGATGCATCACCCGCTCCCGCGCGAGTGGCTATTACCCCACGGCTCAGCACCGATAGCCTGTATGTTGCACGCAATACGGCGCTCACCGGGCTTGGCGTGGCGGTTGTATCCAGCTGGACGGTACAGGATGATATTCAGCAAGGACGGCTGGTGCATTTACTGCCAGAGTGGCAGCCAGCGGCGTTACCGGTGCATCTGGTTTACCCCTGGTCCCGTTATTATCCGGCGCGCTTGCGGCGTTTTCTGGAGCTGATGCGGCAGATAATGCCGGAGGTCACCGGGATGAGAAAGCCCGTGCAGCAGCCATAAAAAAAGCCGACCCGAAGGTCGGCTTTTTACTTTCTGTGTCGTTATTCGACAGACTGCGGACGCGTCGCCGGTGCAGTCGCCTGATGCGTTGCACTGTGGCCGCCTGCAGCGCCTTTACCTTCGAAGTTGAACTCCGGGCGTACCCAGTCGCTGTGACGCGGGGCTTCAGGCACGTACTCCGGCGCCGGAGCGCGCGTCATAGGTGCGGTCGCCACGTGGGCAGCGGCTGGTGCAGAAACAACCGGCGCTGGCTTCACTTCAGGCGCTTTCGCTTCTTCGGCTTCACGAACAGGTTCGACGGCAATCTCAACGTCCTGAACAACTTCTTCAGTCGTCGTTTCAACGATAACTTCAGCTGTCTCTTCCACTGCTGCTACAGGTTCTGCCTCTTCAGCAATTTCCTCAGCCACTACGGTATCTTCTTCAGCAATAAGCTGCGGTGCGGCATCAACCGGCGCGGCAATCACTTCTGGGTGCGTGGTTTCCACTTCTATCGCGTGTGGGGTTTCTTCAACCTCAACGGCCTGCGGTTCAACCACGGTAGCGGCTTCAGTCACGACCTCTTCAGCGACAGCAACAGGTGCAAGCACCTCTTCGGTCACCGGCTGTTCTTCAACTACCTGCTCCGGGCGAGCAACCGGGTAGCGGATCCAGACTTTGCCGGAGGCCATTTCTGGCGAAGCACAGGCAATGGTCAGCGGCATTGGCGACTGAGTCGGGTAACGCTCGTCACGATAGCGACGACGGCGCTGGCCGCTGACGCGCAGATGACGTGGAGAACGACGTGAACGGCGCGGCATGCCGGCGTTATCACGGTTTTCACCGTTTTCATCCTGTTCAGCGCTGTTTTCAACGACCGCTGGCAGGTCGACTTTTGCCAGCTGTGTACCGGTTGCGCTCTCGTTTGTTTCAGCGGCGACAATGGTTGACTCTTCGGTTGCTTCGGAGGCGAAGCGTACTTTCTGAGCAAGCTGACGCTGCTTACGACGCGGCATAACCTGAGTACGTTCTTCCTGCTCGCCGTCCTGCTGTTCAGCAGGCTCTTCGCGGTTCAGGTTTTTGACTTCCTGCTGCGCCTGACGCTTCTCGTCGTTACGACGACGGCTACGTTCGCGGCGTGGCTGCTGGTCGTCACGCTGTTTGCTCTTCTCAGACTCATCGCCCGCCTGCTGGCGAATTTCACGATCTTCAACATTAACGTTCTGCTGTTGTTTCTCGCGACGGTTGCGACGGTTGTCTTCGCGTTGCTCGCGGCCTTCGTTATTCTCAGAGCGGTTGTCACGGTTGTCACGGTTGTCGCGACGCTCGCTGCGGTCATTACGGTCGCTGCGGTCATTACGATCGCGACGGTTGTTCTGACGCTTACGGCGGTCCTGTTGACGCTCAGGTTTGGCCGCTTTTGGCTCTTCTTTCGGTTGCTCTGGCTGAACTTCCTCGCCGGCAAACATTTTCTTCAGCGCGCCAAAGAAGCGACTCAGCAGACCCGGTTGCTCTGGCTCGGCTTTCGCCACCCTGGCTTCTGGTTTCTGTGCCACAGGTTTTGCAGCAGGTTTTTCCAGAGCTGCTTCCGGCGGTGCTTCTGGCATGATGAAGGTCGCTAATGCAGGCTGCTCTGGCAGTTTGCGCTCGGCAGGCTCTTCATCGGATGGCAGAGCCATCTCTTCTTCATGCAGCTTCGGCAGCAGGTAGCTGAGGGTGGTCGTCTCTTCGCCTTTACGCACACGCAGCACGTGATAGTGCGGGGTCTGCATCTGATCGTTTGGCACGATGATGCAGCGAACGCCACCCTGACGCGCTTCAATGGCACTTACCGCCGCACGTTTTTCGTTAAGCAGGTAAGAGGCAACGGGCACCGGCACAATGGCGTGAACCTCTTTGGTGTTCTCTTTCAGCGCTTCTTCTTCAATCAGACGCAGAATAGAGAGGGACAGAGATTCGTTATCACGCACGGTACCGGTGCCGGAGCAGCGCGGACAAACGTGATGGCTGGACTCACCGAGCGACGGGCTCAGACGCTGACGTGACATCTCCAGCAGGCCGAAGCGTGAGATATGGCTAATCTGGATACGCGCTCTGTCCTGACGCACCGCCTCGCGCAGGCGGTTTTCAACCGCACGCTGGTGGCGTACAGGGGTCATGTCGATGAAGTCGATAACAATCAGACCACCCAGGTCGCGCAGGCGGAGCTGGCGGGCGATTTCATCAGCGGCTTCGAGGTTAGTGTTGTAGGCGGTCTCTTCGATATCGCCACCGCGCGTTGCACGCGCGGAGTTGATGTCGATAGCGGTCAGCGCTTCGGTGGTATCAATAACGATAGAACCGCCGGACGGCAGACGCACTTCACGCTGGAAGGCGGACTCAATCTGGGATTCGATCTGATAGTGGCTGAACAGCGGGATTTCACCGGTGTACAGTTTAATTTTGCTGGTGAAGTCCGGACGACCCAGCGCGGCGATGTGCTGGCGAGCCAGCTCAAGCACTTTCGGGTTATCGATCAGAATCTCACCGATGTCCTGACGCAGGTAATCACGGAAGGCACGTACGATAACGTTGCTTTCCTGGTGGATCAGGAACGGAGCAGGGCGGCTTTCCGCCGCTTTCTGGATAGCTTCCCAGTGCTTCAGGCGGAAGCTCAGGTCCCATTGCAGCGCTTCGGCTGATTTGCCCACACCTGCGGTACGCACGATAAGCCCCATGCCATCAGGCAGTTCGAGGCTCGCCAGCGCTTCTTTCAGCTCGGTACGGTCATCGCCTTCGATACGGCGAGAGATACCACCCGCACGCGGGTTGTTAGGCATCAGAACCAGATAGCTCCCCGCCAGGCTGATAAAGGTAGTCAGTGCGGCGCCTTTATTGCCACGCTCTTCTTTATCAATCTGAACGATAACTTCCTGACCTTCACGCAGAACATCTTTGATGTTTGGGCGGCCATGGGCGTTGTAGTTTGCAGGGAAATATTCGCGGGCGATTTCTTTCAGAGGGAGGAAACCATGACGCTCAGCACCGTAATCGACAAATGCAGCTTCAAGGCTTGGTTCAATGCGGGTGATTTTACCTTTGTAAATGTTCGCTTTTTTCTGTTCGTGTCCAGGACTTTCGATATCCAGATCGTACAGGCGCTGCCCATCCACAAGGGCGACACGCAACTCTTCTTGCTGAGTTGCGTTGATTAACATTCTTTTCATCGTAACTTACTCGTTATTCTTACATTGACGACAAAGCTGCGGGCAAGGTGACGCTTTCCGGGGTATGAACCGATGGCCTCGTGTCTATTCACGTCGCCAACCTCACGGTTGTCGCTCGCTTAAGAGGCGCAGAGTGTCGGTTGCCTGTGCTTCATACGGAAACACAGCGCAATTATCAGGGGAATTGCCTGGGAAGAACTCTCCAGAGAACAATCCTTATACCGGGAAGTACTGCAACCCGCAGCCCGCTAACTGCCTGAAAGATCAATACGTCTTACGCCATTGCTGCGTGGATGATCGGTCAGACAAAATTGGTCATTCCGTCAACATCCTTACAAAACCTGGATTAAACACGGAAAACGGCTTCATTATTCCACTGCTCGCCGGGTTATAGCAAGATGACTTTTACCAATTATCACCCGGTTACTCACAGTTTCTTCACTTCAAGGTGGTGATTGGTTTAATAACCACCAAATCGATTGCGCGAAACGGGGGACAGGCCGGATAAAAGTAAATATAAGCATAGAAAAATGAGTGGCGCTAATGGCTGACGATATTTAGAATCGCCAACCATGAAAACAGAGACTCCAGCCGTAAAAATGGTTGCTATCGCGGATGACTACGCGGGGCAACGCATCGATAACTTCTTGCGCACCCAACTGAAGGGTGTGCCAAAGAGCATGATTTATCGCATCTTGCGTAAGGGCGAGGTGCGGGTGAACAAAAAACGCGTCAAGCCTGAGTATAAGCTCGAAGCCGGTGACGAAGTGCGTATTCCACCGGTGCGCGTGGCTGAACGTGAAGAAGAAGTGGTTTCCCCTAAGCTGCAAAAAGTGGCCGCGCTGAGTGACGTCATCCTTTATGAGGATGACTATATCCTTGTGCTGAATAAGCCGTCAGGTACAGCCGTACACGGCGGCAGCGGTCTGAGCTTTGGCGTGATTGAAGGGCTGCGTGCGCTGCGCCCGGAAGCCCGCTTCCTGGAGCTGGTGCACCGTCTGGACCGTGACACCTCCGGCGTGCTGCTGGTGGCGAAAAAACGTTCTGCACTGCGTTCCTTGCACGAGCAGCTTCGCGAAAAAGGGATGCAGAAGGATTATCTGGCGCTGGTTCGCGGACAGTGGCAGTCTCACGTGAAGGTGGTGCAGGCGCCGCTGTTGAAAAATATTCTGCAAAGCGGCGAGCGCATTGTGCGCGTCAATCAGGAAGGGAAACCGTCCGAAACGCGCTTTAAAGTTGAAGAGCGGTATGAATTTGCCACGCTGGTGCGCTGTAGCCCCGTCACCGGTCGTACCCACCAGATCCGCGTGCATACGCAGTTTGCAGGGCATCCTATCGCGTTTGATGACCGCTATGGCGACAGGGAATTTGATAAGCAGCTGGCGGGCACCGGGCTGTCGCGTCTCTTCCTGCATGCGGCAGCGCTGAAGTTCACCCATCCTAATACGGGTGAAATCATCCGTATTGAAGCGCCGCTCGACGAGCAGTTGAAACGCTGTCTTAGGGTTCTGCGCGGCTAAGGTAAAAGTAAAACGGCAACGAAGTTGCCGTTTTAAATGTTTGCACCCTCTCCGGATGGGAGAGGGGCGGGGTGAGGGCATCAGGCCGCAAAGCTCACACCGTCAACGGATTACACTCTTCTCGCCTTAACATCTGGCACAGCGCAATCAGCGGCAGTCCCACCAGCGTGTTCGGGTCTCGCCCGTCCAGCTTGTCAAACAGCGCAATCCCCAGGCCTTCACTTTTAAAGCTCCCCGCGCAGTTCAGCGGACGCTCACGGCGCACGTAATCCACAATCTCTTGCTCACTGAGATGGCGGAAGTGGACGTCGAAGGGTTCGCATTCCGTTTGCAGGTGGCCAGAAGCGGAGTTATAGAGCGCCAGACCCGTATAAAAGGTGACGATACTGCCTCGCGCACGCAAAAGCTGCTGGCAGGCGTTCTCTTCCGTATGGGGTTTGCCGGTGATTTCTCCATCCAGTACACAAACCTGATCGGAGCCTATAATCAAATGCGAAGGGTAGCGTGCTGCCAGCGATTGTGCTTTCTCTTTAGCAAGACGCGTCACCAGATGACGCGGTGACTCGCCCGGTTGTGGCGTCTCATCAACCTCTGGCGCGGCACATTCAAACGGGATTCCGAGTTTTTCCAATAGCATTCGGCGGTAGGGGGACGTGGAGGCGAGAACGAGATTTGGCATATTTTTATCACCAGATATAGCGTATCGATGCCAGCCATTTTAAACTACAGGCCGCAATGTGTGCGAATAATTGGCAAAAGGCAGCTCAGGTTGCCTTTTTCTTTGACTCTATGACGTTACAAAGTTAATATGCGCGCCCTATGCAAAAGGTAAAATTACCCCTGACTCTTGATCCGGTTCGTACGGCTCAAAAACGCCTCGATTACGAAGGTATCTATACTTCCGATCAGGCTGAGCGTATTGCCGAATCCGTAGTCAGTGTGGACAGTGATGTAGAATGCTCCATGTCGTTCGCTATCGACAACCAGCGTCTCGCCGTTTTAACCGGTGATGCAAAGGTGACGGTAACGCTCGAGTGTCAGCGTTGCGGGAAACCGTTTGTACAGCATGTTCACACAACGTATTGTTTCAGTCCGGTTCGTTCTGACGAACAGGCTGAAGCACTCCCGGAAGCGTATGAGCCGATTGAGGTTAACGAATTCGGTGAAATCGATCTTCTGGCTCTGGTTGAAGATGAAATCATCCTCACCTTGCCAGTCGTTCCGGTGCATGATTCTGAACACTGTGAAGTGTCCGAGGCGGACATGGTCTTTGGGGAACTGCCTGATGAAGCGCAAAAACCAAACCCATTTGCCGTATTAGCCAGCTTAAAGCGTAAGTAATTGAGGAGTAAGGTCCATGGCCGTACAACAGAATAAACCAACCCGTTCCAAACGTGGCATGCGTCGTTCCCATGACGCGCTGACTGCAGTTACCAGCCTGTCTGTAGACAAGACTTCTGGTGAGAAACACCTGCGTCACCACATCACCGCTGACGGTTTCTACCGCGGCCGCAAGGTTATCACTAAGTAATCACGCGTCAGCGTGATTAGGCTTAGTGAGGATTTCCCCGTGCAAACGGGGAATTTACCGAACCAGGCTGCGACGATACCTTGACACGTCTAACCCTGGCGTTAGATGTCATGGGGGGAGATTTCGGCCCTTCCGTGACAGTGCCTGCAGCATTGCAGGCACTGAATTCTAATTCGCAACTCACTCTTCTATTAGTCGGCAATCCCGACACAATCACGCCATTACTTGCAAAAGCTGACTTTGAACAACGTTCACGTCTGCAGATTATTCCTGCGCAGTCAGTTATTGCCAGTGATGCCCGACCCTCGCAGGCTATTCGTAATAGCCGCGGCAGTTCTATGCGAATAGCGCTGGAGCTGGTGAAAGAAGGGCGCGCTCAGGCCTGCGTCAGTGCGGGAAATACCGGCGCGCTGATGGGGCTGTCGAAATTGTTGCTCAAGCCGATTGACGGTATTGAGCGCCCGGCGCTGGTGACGGTGTTACCGCACCAACAAAAGGGTAAGACGGTGGTGCTCGATTTGGGCGCTAACGTCGATTGTGATAGTACAATGCTGGCTCAGTTTGCCGTGATGGGATCGGTGCTGGCGGAAGAAGTGGTCGGGATCAACAATCCCCGTGTTGCGTTACTGAACATTGGTGAAGAAGAGACCAAAGGCCTGGACAGCATTCGCGAAGCCGCTGAATTGCTCAAACAGGTTCCCTCCATCAACTATATTGGTTATCTCGAAGCCAATGAGTTGTTGACGGGTAAAACGGATGTTCTGGTGTGCGATGGCTTCACCGGAAACGTGACGTTGAAGACCATGGAAGGGGTTGTGCGCATGTTTCTTTCTCTGCTGAAATCGCAGGGAGAGGGTAAAAAAAGCGCCTGGTGGCTGATTTTATTAAAGCGTTGGTTACAAAAAAGCCTGACGCGGCGATTCAGTCACCTCAACCCCGACCAGTATAATGGCGCCTGTCTGTTAGGATTGCGCGGCATCGTGATTAAGAGTCATGGTGCTGCCAATCAGCGAGCATTTGCTGTCGCGATTGAACAGGCAGTGCAGGCGGTGCAGCGACAAGTCCCTCAGCGGATTGCCGCTCGCCTGGAATCTGTATTAGCTAAAAGTGACTGAGCGTACATGTATACGAAGATTATAGGTACCGGCAGCTACCTGCCAAAACAAGTGCGTACCAACGCCGATCTGGAAAAAATGGTAGATACGTCTGACGAGTGGATTGTCACGCGCACAGGTATCCGTGAACGTCGTATTGCCGCGCCAGACGAAACCGTGTCGACCATGGGTTACGAAGCCGCACTGCGTGCTATCGACATGGCGGGCATTGATAAAGAACAGATTGGTTTGATCGTGGTCGCCACGACTTCTGCCACGCACGCTTTCCCAAGCGCGGCGTGCCAGGTGCAAAACATGCTCGGCATTAAGGGCTGTCCGGCGTTTGACGTCGCTGCCGCGTGTGCAGGTTTCACCTATGCACTGAGCGTTGCCGATCAGTATGTTAAATCCGGTGCCGTCAAATATGCGCTGGTGATCGGTGCTGACGTGCTGGCGCGTACCTGCGATCCGACCGATCGCGGAACGATCATTATTTTTGGTGATGGTGCGGGTGCAGTGCTGCTGGGGCAGTCTGAAGAGCCGGGTATCATCTCCACGCATTTGCATGCCGATGGAAGCTACGGTGAGCTGCTGACGCTGCCTAACGCCGATCGCGTTAATCCTGATAACTCCATTTACCTCACCATGGCAGGTAATGAAGTATTCAAAGTGGCGGTGACTGAGCTTGCGCACATTGTCGATGAGACGCTGGAAGCCAATAACCTTGAACGCACCGCACTCGACTGGCTGGTGCCGCATCAGGCGAACCTGCGTATCATCAGCGCGACCGCTAAAAAGCTGGGCATGTCGATGGATAACGTTGTGGTGACGCTGGATCGCCACGGCAACACCTCTGCGGCGTCAGTACCGTGCGCATTTGATGAAGCGGTACGCGACGGGCGAATCAAACGGGGCCAGCTGGTCTTGCTTGAAGCCTTCGGTGGCGGGTTCACCTGGGGTTCCGCGCTGGTTCGTTTCTAGGATAAGGAATAAAAAATGACGCAATTTGCTTTTGTGTTCCCGGGTCAGGGTTCTCAAACCGTTGGGATGTTGTCTGAAATGGCAGCAAACTATCCGGTCATTGAAGAGACTTTCCGTGAAGCTTCCGATGCACTGGGTTATGATTTATGGGCGCTGACCCAGCAGGGTCCGGCCGAAGAACTGAACAAAACCTGGCAGACCCAGCCAGCGCTGCTGACCGCGTCCGTTGCGCTGTGGCGTGTCTGGCAGCAGCAGGGCGGTAAAGCGCCAGCGCTGCTCGCGGGCCATAGCCTGGGTGAATACTCTGCGCTGGTCTGTGCCGGTGTGATCGCGTTTGCTGACGCGGTACGTCTGGTAGAGCTGCGCGGAAAATTCATGCAGGAAGCGGTGCCGGAAGGTACGGGTGGCATGTCTGCGATCATCGGTCTGGATGACGCCGCGATTGCAAAAGCGTGTGAAGAATCCGCTGAAGGTCAGGTTGTTTCTCCGGTGAACTTTAACTCGCCGGGCCAGGTGGTTATCGCCGGGCATAAAGAAGCGGTTGAACGTGCCGGTGCTGCCTGTAAAGCGGCGGGTGCTAAACGTGCACTGCCACTGCCTGTTAGCGTGCCGTCTCACTGTGCGCTGATGAAGCCTGCTGCCGAGAAACTGGCGGTTGAGCTGGAAAAAATTACGTTTAACACACCGACGATTTCCGTTGTGAACAACGTCGATGTGAAATGCGAAACCACGCCGGAAGCTATCCGTGACGCGCTGGTTCGCCAGCTCTACAGCCCGGTACAGTGGACCAAAACCGTTGAGTTTATGGCAGCGGAGGGCGTTGAGCATCTGTATGAAGTCGGCCCAGGGAAAGTCCTCACCGGTCTGACAAAACGTATTGTTGACACCCTGACAGCCTCGGCGATTAACGAGCCGGAAGCGATGTCAGCGGCACTCTCGCAATAAAAGAGGAATACCATGAGTTTTGAAGGAAAAATTGCCCTGGTGACTGGCGCAAGCCGCGGTATCGGGCGTGCAATTGCTGAAACACTGGTTGCGCGCGGCGCGAAGGTGATTGGTACAGCAACCAGCGAGAATGGCGCTCAGGCCATCAGCGAATATCTGGGTGCAAATGGTAAAGGTCTGGTACTGAATGTGACCGAACCTGCATCTATCGAATCTGTTCTGGAAAATATTCGCGCAGAGTTTGGGGAAGTGGATATTCTGGTAAACAATGCCGGGATCACTCGCGATAACCTGTTAATGCGAATGAAAGACGACGAGTGGAACGATATCATCGAAACCAACCTGTCATCTGTATTCCGTCTGTCAAAAGCGGTAATGCGCGCTATGATGAAAAAGCGTCATGGTCGTATTATCACTGTCGGTTCTGTGGTTGGTACCATGGGAAATGCTGGTCAGGCTAACTACGCTGCGGCGAAAGCAGGTCTGATTGGTTTCAGTAAGTCGCTGGCGCGTGAAGTCGCGTCCCGCGGTATTACTGTAAACGTTGTTGCTCCGGGCTTTATTGAAACGGACATGACGCGTGCGCTGACTGATGATCAGCGTGCGGGTACGCTGGCAGCTGTTCCTGCGGGCCGCTTAGGCGACCCGAAAGAAATTGCCAGTGCGGTTGCATTTTTAGCCTCTGACGAAGCGGGTTACATTACTGGTGAGACCCTCCACGTCAACGGCGGGATGTATATGGTTTAACCACGATGAAAAATATTTGCGTTATTAGGGCGAATGGCCTCAAAATAACGTAAAATCGTGGTACGAACTGCCGGGATTTAGTTGCAAATTTTTCAACATTTTATACACTACGAAAACCATCGCGAAAGCGAGTTTTGATAGGAAATTTAAGAGTATGAGCACTATCGAAGAACGCGTTAAGAAAATTATCGGCGAACAGCTGGGCGTTAAGCAGGAAGAAGTTGTGAACTCCGCTTCCTTCGTTGAAGACCTGGGCGCAGATTCTCTTGACACCGTTGAGCTGGTAATGGCTCTGGAAGAAGAGTTTGATACTGAGATTCCGGACGAAGAAGCTGAGAAGATCACCACCGTTCAGGCTGCCATTGATTACATCAACGGTCACCAGGCGTAAGTGAACATCTCCAGGCGGTCATTCGACCGCCTGAGTTTTATCTTTTTTAGTCCCACGAATCTCTTTTTTTATCCCTCCCTGGAGGACAAACGTGTCTAAGCGTCGTGTAGTTGTGACCGGACTTGGCATGTTGTCTCCTGTCGGCAATACCGTAGAGTCCACCTGGAAAGCTCTCCTTGCCGGTCAGAGCGGCATCAGCCTAATCGACCATTTCGATACTAGCGCCTATGCAACGAAATTTGCTGGCTTAGTAAAGGATTTTAACTGTGAAGAGATCATCTCGCGCAAAGAACAGCGCAAGATGGATGCCTTCATTCAATATGGAATTGTCGCTGGCGTTCAGGCCATGCAGGATTCTGGCCTTGAAATTACGGAAGAGAACGCATCCCGTATCGGCGCCGCTATCGGCTCCGGGATTGGCGGTCTTGGCCTGATCGAGGAAAACCATACATCCCTGATGAATGGTGGCCCGCGTAAGATCAGCCCGTTCTTCGTTCCGTCCACGATTGTTAACATGGTGGCGGGTCACCTGACCATCATGTTCGGCCTGCGTGGGCCAAGCATTTCTATCGCGACCGCTTGTACGTCTGGCGTGCATAACATCGGCCAGGCCGCGCGCATTATTGCGTACGGCGATGCAGATGCTATGGTGGCGGGCGGTGCAGAAAAAGCCAGTACTCCTCTGGGTGTCGGTGGTTTCGGCGCGGCTCGTGCGCTCTCTACCCGCAACGACAATCCTCAGGCGGCAAGCCGTCCGTGGGATAAAGATCGTGATGGCTTCGTGCTGGGCGACGGTGCGGGCATGATCGTGCTGGAAGAGTACGAACACGCGAAAAAACGTGGTGCGAAAATTTATGCTGAAGTCGTTGGCTTTGGTATGAGCAGCGATGCTTACCACATGACGTCTCCTCCGGAGAACGGCGCGGGTGCTGCGCTGGCGATGGCAAACGCAATCCGTGATGCGGGTATTACCCCAGCTCAGATTGGCTACGTCAACGCGCACGGTACTTCTACACCAGCTGGCGATAAAGCAGAAGCTCAGGCAGTTAAGTCTATCTTCGGCGAGTCTGCCAGCCGCGTAATGGTAAGCTCCACGAAATCCATGACCGGTCATCTGCTGGGTGCGGCGGGTGCAGTAGAATCTATCTACTCTATCCTTGCGCTGCGCGATCAGGCTGTTCCGCCAACCATCAACCTGGATAACCCGGATGAAGGTTGCGATCTGGACTTCGTTCCTCACGAAGCGCGCCAGGTTAGCGGTATGGAGTACACCCTGTGTAACTCCTTTGGCTTCGGCGGCACGAATGGTTCTCTGATCTTCAAAAAGATCTGATCCTGAAGTCCCGATAGCACTTAAGAAAGGTCCGCTTGCCGGACCTTTTTTATTACGTCTACTCTTCTTGTTGGCTGCAGGACATCCTGCCAGACTAAACGCCTACGCATAGGAGCCACCATGTTTTTAATCAATGGCCTTGAGCAGGACACCATACCTGCCAGCGACAGGGCGATACAGTTCGGCGATGGGTGCTTTACGACCGCGCGCATTCTGGACGGCAATGTCTGCCTGCTGGAGGCGCATATTCGACGCCTGCGGCATGGCTGTGAAACGCTAATGATCCCATTTACGCACTGGGACACATTGCATCAGGAAATGTGCAAGCTGGCATCCGGGAAGCAGAGCGGCGTACTCAAAGTCATCATCACCCGCGGCAGCGGTGGGCGGGGTTATAGCGCCGCATCGTGTCTTAGCCCAACGCGTATCCTCTCCGTGTCTGCCTGTCCTGCGCATTACTCTCGCTGGCGAGATGAGGGTGTTACGCTGACGCTGAGCCCGATCCGTCTGGGACGAAACCCTATGCTGGCCGGCATTAAGCATCTCAATCGCCTGGAGCAGGTGCTCATTCGTACTCATCTTGAACAGACGGACGCCGATGAGGCGCTGGTTCTTGACAGCGAAGGGTTCATTACGGAATGCTGTGCGGCTAATTTACTCTGGCGGCAGGGGAGTGAGGTGTTTACTCCGTCGCTGGATCAGGCTGGCGTTAACGGGATAATGCGTCAGTTTTGTCTGGAGCAGCTGGCACGCTCTGGCTTTCGCGTTGTCGAAGTAAGCGCAGGCGAAGCGGCGCTGCAGACCGCAGATGAAGTCGTCATTTGTAACGCGCTGATGCCTGTTATACCCGTCCGTGCGTATGGCCAACACCGCTGGTCTTCGCGCGAGCTGTTTCAGTTTTTAGCCCCGATATGTGAGCAAACCAGATAGTCATGAAAAAAATGTTGCGCTTTGTCCTTATCCTCATCGTTGCGCTGGGCGTCGCTGGCGGAGCAGGCGTATGGAAAGTTCGTCAGCTGGCGAACAGTAAGATCCTGATTAAAGACGAGACGATCTTTACCCTGAAAGCGGGAACCGGCCGCCATGCGCTTGGGGAACAGCTCTATGGCGACAAGATTATCAATCGTCCCCGCGTATTCCAGTGGCTATTGCGCGTGGAACCTGAACTGTCCCATTTTAAAGCCGGTACCTATCGCTTTACGCCGGGAATGACCGTCAGAGAGATGTTGCAGCTGCTGGAAAGCGGCAAAGAAGCGCAGTTCCCTCTGCGGTTTGTGGAAGGGATGCGCCTGAGCGATTACCTCAAACAGCTGCGTGACGCGCCGTATATCAAACACACGTTAAAAGACGATAGCTATCAGACGGTGGCCGAGGTGCTGAAGCTTGAACATCCAGACTGGGTAGAAGGCTGGTTCTGGCCAGATACCTGGATGTACACGGCGGGGACGACCGATGTGGCGATTCTGAAGCGGGCGCACAAAAAAATGGTTGCCGCAGTGGATTCCGCCTGGGAAGGGCGAATGGAAGGGCTGCCATACAGCGATCGGAACCAGTTTGTGACGATGGCCTCAATCATTGAGAAAGAGACGGCCGTCGCCGCTGAGCGCGATCGCGTGGCATCGGTGTTTATCAACCGGCTGCGCATCGGCATGCGCCTGCAAACCGACCCTACCGTCATCTACGGCATGGGCGAAAGCTATGTCGGTAAGATCTCCAGGAAAGATCTGGAGACGCCAACGGCGTATAATACCTACGTGATTAGCGGTTTACCGCCAGGCCCAATAGCCACGCCGAGCGAGGCTTCGCTCAAGGCAGCCGCGCATCCGGCTAAAACACCGTATCTCTATTTTGTGGCTGATGGAAAAGGGGGGCATACCTTTAACACCAACCTTGCCAGCCACAATCGCTCTGTTCAGGACTATCTGAAGGCACTTAAGGAAAAAAATGCGCAGTAAATACATTGTCATTGAGGGACTCGAAGGGGCGGGTAAAACCACCGCCCGCAACGTGGTGGTGGATACGCTCAACGCGCTTGGCGTGGCGGATATGGTATTTACCCGCGAGCCGGGCGGCACACAGCTGGCCGAGAAGCTGCGCAGCCTGGTGCTGGATATTAAATCCGTTGGCGACGAAGTTATCACTGACAAAGCGGAAGTGCTGATGTTCTACGCGGCGCGCGTACAGCTGGTTGAGACGGTGATCAAGCCCGCTCTGGCCGACGGCAAATGGGTTATCGGCGACCGTCACGATCTGTCTACTCAGGCGTATCAGGGTGGAGGTCGCGGTATTGACCAGACGATGCTGGCAACGCTGCGTAATGCCGTATTGGGTGATTTTCGCCCCGACCTGACCCTCTATCTGGATGTTACCCCGGAAGTGGGCCTCAGGCGTGCGCGTGCGCGCGGCGAGCTGGACCGCATTGAACAAGAGTCCTTTGATTTCTTTAACCGCACCCGTGCGCGCTATCTTGAACTGGCCGCACAGGACAGCTCTATTCGCACCATTGATGCGACGAAATCCCTGGAAGACGTCACGCGCGACATTCAGCAGACCGTTACGCAGTGGGTACAGGAGCAACAGGCATGAAATGGTATCCATGGCTGCGTCCGCACTTTGAACAGCTGATCGGCAGCTATCAGGCGGGGCGGGGGCATCATGCGTTACTGATTCAGGCATTGCCAGGGATGGGTGAGGATGCATTGATTTATGCCATCACCCGTTTTCTGATGTGTCAGCAGCCCGAAGGGCACAAAAGCTGCGGCAAATGCCGCGGCTGCCAGCTGATGCAGGCGGGCACACATCCTGACTACTACACGCTTGAGCCGGAGAAGGGCAAAAGCGCGCTCGGTATTGATGCCGTTCGTGAAGTCAGTGAAAAATTGTACGAACACGCGCGCCTGGGCGGCGCTAAAGTGGTCTGGCTCAAAGACGCCACGCTGCTTACCGAGGCGGCGGCTAACGCCCTGCTTAAGACCCTGGAAGAGCCGCCGGAAAAAACGTGGTTTTTCCTCTCCTGCCGCGATCCGGGACGATTACTGGCAACGTTGCGCAGCCGCTGCCGTCTTCATCACCTAGCGGTGCCTCAGGAATCGTGGGCGCTGAGCTGGCTTGAACGAGAGGTGACAACGTCACCTGAAAGTGCGTTGTCCGCATTGCGTCTGAGCAGCGGTGCGCCCGCGGCGGCACTGACACTACTGCAACCTGACGTCTGGTCACAGCGAGAAACGCTCTGCCGTGCCGTCGAATCTTCACTCAATAGCCAGGACTGGCTAAGTTTGCTGCCGGCACTGAACGGCGATCCGGCCGATGAGCGTCTGCACTGGCTGGCCTCCTTGCTGTTGGATGCGCTCAAACTCCAGCAAGGAGCAACGCTGCTGACTAACCCGGACGTATGGCCACTGGTGAATACGCTGGCGAACCGCCTCTCAGGGGCGGTTCTACACGCGATGCTTCATGACATTTGCCAGAGCCGCGAACAGCTTTTAACCGTGACTGGTCTTAATCGCGAGCTTTTACTGACCGACCAGCTACTGCGTATTGAACACTACCTGCAACCAGGCGTTAAGCCGCCTGTTTCCCATCTCTGAGAGAGACATTATGTTTTTAGTCGACTCACACTGCCATCTTGATGGCCTGGATTATCAATCCCTGCATAAAAACGTGGATGACGTGCTGGCAAAAGCCGCTGCCCGCGATGTGAAATTCTGCCTTGCGGTGGCGACGACGCTGCCGGGCTATCGCACGATGCGCGAGCTGGTGGGCGTTCGCGATAACGTGGTGTTCTCCTGCGGCGTGCACCCGTTGAATCAGGACGAGGCGTACGACGTTGAGGAGCTGCGCCGACTGGCAGCGGAAGAGGGCGTGGTGGCAATGGGGGAAACCGGGCTGGACTATTTCTACACGCCGGAAACCAAACCGCGCCAGCAGGAGTCCTTCCGCCATCATATCCGCATTGGCCGCGAGCTTAACAAGCCGGTCATTGTTCATACCCGCGATGCGCGTGCCGATACGCTGGCGATCCTACGGGAAGAAAATGTGACGGATTGCGGTGGCGTACTACACTGTTTCACAGAAGACAGAGAAACGGCGGGTAAACTGCTTGATTTAGGGTTTTATATTTCGTTTTCTGGGATCGTGACGTTCCGTAACGCAGAGCAGCTTCGTGATGCTGCACGCTATGTTCCGATCGATCGCATCCTGGTGGAAACAGACTCTCCTTATCTGGCACCGGTACCGCATCGCGGTAAAGAGAACCAGCCGGCCATGACGAGAGACGTTGCGGAGTACATGGCCGTGCTTAAAGGTGTCAGTATCGAAGAACTGGCCCGCGTCACGACGGAAAACTTCTCTACGCTGTTCCATATCGACCCCGCCCGCCTGCAATCTGTTTGATACACCTGTTTTTTTTAGGCTCGTAATTAATAAGTAAAACGAGTAAAGTTCACCGCCTCATTTGGGGCGGTGAGGGTGTTTTTAGACACATCCGGACATGCTTTTTGTAAATAACTGAAAGTTTTTCGACCGCCTTAAGCTGAAACGTGATAGCCGTCAAACAAACTCAGAGGGAATTATTTTACTCTGTGTAATAAATAAAGGGCGCTTAGATGTCCTGTCCACGGCACGGTACTCCCCCCGGGCCAATGCGTGAAAGCGTAAAAAAAGCACAAATACTCAGGAGCACTCTCAATTATGTTTAAGAATGCATTTGCTAACCTGCAAAAGGTCGGTAAATCGCTGATGCTGCCAGTATCCGTACTGCCTATCGCAGGTATCCTGCTGGGTGTCGGTTCTGCTAACTTCAGCTGGCTGCCAGCCGTAGTTTCACACGTGATGGCCGAAGCAGGCGGTTCAGTCTTTGCTAACATGCCACTGATCTTCGCGATCGGTGTGGCTCTGGGCTTCACCAACAACGACGGCGTTTCTGCGCTGGCTGCAGTGGTTGCTTACGGCATCATGGTGAAAACCATGGCTGTGGTTGCGCCGCTGGTTCTGCATTTACCGGCAGAAGAGATCGCTGCGAAACACCTGGCGGACACCGGTGTGCTGGGCGGTATCATCTCCGGTGCGATTGCAGCGTACATGTTTAACCGCTTCTATCGCATCAAGCTGCCTGAGTATCTGGGCTTCTTCGCGGGCAAGCGTTTCGTTCCGATCATCTCTGGTCTGGCAGCGATTTTCACTGGCGTGATCCTGTCCTTCATCTGGCCACCGATCGGTTCCGCTATCCAGACCTTCTCCCAGTGGGCTGCTTACCAGAACCCAGTTGTGGCGTTTGGTATCTACGGCTTCATCGAGCGTTGCCTGGTACCATTCGGTCTGCACCACATCTGGAACGTTCCATTCCAGATGCAGATTGGTGAATTCACCAACGCAGCAGGTCAGGTATTCCACGGTGATATCCCACGTTACATGGCGGGCGACCCAACTGCAGGTAAACTGTCTGGTGGCTTCCTGTTCAAAATGTACGGTCTGCCAGCTGCGGCGATTGCTATCTGGCACTCTGCTAAGCCAGAGAACCGTGCAAAAGTGGGCGGTATCATGATCTCCGCAGCGTTGACCTCGTTCCTGACCGGTATCACCGAGCCGATCGAGTTCTCCTTCATGTTCGTTGCGCCGATCCTGTACATTATTCACGCGGTTCTGGCGGGCCTGGCGTTCCCAATCTGTATTCTGCTGGGTATGCGTGACGGTACGTCCTTCTCTCACGGTCTGATCGACTTCATCGTTCTGTCCGGTAACAGCAGCAAGCTGTGGCTGTTCCCAATCGTTGGTGCGTGCTATGCGGTTGCGTACTACACCATCTTCCGCGTGCTGATTAAAGCACTGGACCTGAAAACCCCAGGTCGTGAAGATGCGACAGAAGACAGCAAAGCAGGCGCAACCAGCGAAATGGCGCCAGCACTGGTCGCAGCGTTCGGTGGTAAAGAGAACATCACTAACCTGGACGCGTGCATCACCCGTCTGCGTGTGAGCGTTGCCGATGTAGCGAAAGTAGACCAGCCGGGTCTGAAAAAACTGGGCGCAGCAGGTGTTGTTGTTGCAGGTTCGGGTGTACAGGCAATCTTCGGTACTAAATCCGATAACCTGAAAACCGAAATGGATGAGTACATCCGCAGCAACTAAGTTGTGACCTGGGGAGACTAAGGCAGCCGAATGGCTGCCTTTTTTATTGGTGCGGTTTTATGTCTTAAAAAACATCACCAGGACGCAGGAGCGGTCACTCTTCATCCAGCTGATAAACATTCAGGAAAGAAATCGGGGGAGGAGGTTGAAAGGACAGGAGAAACTCGCTCATACTCTTGAATTGTGTCACGCGCTCATCCAGAGAGTGTGTCAACAGCGGACGCATCGCACCAGACTAAACAAAAAAGGAAAAGGTCATGGCTGAAGAAACGATTTTCAGTAAAATTATCCGTCGCGAAATCCCTTCGGATATCGTCTATCAGGATGAACTGGTGACGGCTTTCCGGGACATTTCCCCTCAGGCCCCGACGCACATCCTTATCATTCCTAATATTCTGATTCCTACCGTAAACGACGTAAAAACCGAGCACGAAGTGGCGTTAGGTCGTATGCTGACGGTGGCCGCGAAAATTGCTGAGCAGGAAGGCATTGCGGAAGACGGCTACCGTCTGATCATGAACTGCAACCGTCATGGCGGGCAGGAAGTTTATCACATTCACATGCATCTGCTGGGCGGGCGTCCTTTGGGACCGATGCTGGCACACAAAGGTCTTTAACATGCTTAAAGGGCGTATTGCAGCGCTGGTAGTGACGATGATGATCGCAGGATGCAGCTCGCGCCCGGCGATCCCCGTGAATGATGAACAGACGCTGGTGATGGAATCCTCCGTACTTGCCGCAGGCATCACGGCGCAGCAACCCGCGTTGACCATCAGTGAAATCAATTCGTCTGCCTCCTCTACGCTCTTCAATGAAAGACATGAACCAGTGACGGTCCACTACCGCTTTTTCTGGTATGACGTAAGAGGTCTTGAAATGCATCCGCTGGAAGCGCCGCGAAGCGTCACCATTCCGGCAAGATCGTCGGTAACGCTCTATGGCAGCGCCAACTATCTGGGTGCGCATAAGGTGAGACTTTATCTTTATCTCTAAGGGGTGAATCTTGATTAAAAATTTGAGCCGCTATGCGCTCGTGACAGCTTTCGCTCTGTTTCTGGCAGGGTGTGTGACGCGTACTGAACAGCCAGCGCCTGTGGAAGAGGCTAAACCGGGTACTGAACAGCCGACGCAGCCCGCGCAGCCGCAGCCAACCGTGCCATCTGTGCCGTCTATTCCGGAACAGCCGGGTCCAATTGAGCATCCGGACCAAACGTCGCAGCCCACGCCGCGCGTGCGCCATTACGACTGGAACGGCGCAATGCAGCCGATGGTCGGTAAAATGCTGCAGGCTCAGGGCGTGACGGCAGGCAGCGTGTTGCTGGTCGATAGCGTGAACAACCGTACCAACGGTTCGCTGAACGCGGGCGAAGCGACGGAAACCCTGCGCAATGCCCTGGCAAACAACGGTAAGTTTACGCTGGTTTCGGCTCAACAGCTCGCGGTCGCGAAACAGCAGCTGGGCCTGTCGCCGCAGGATAGCCTCGGCTCACGCAGCAAGGCGATCGGTATTGCCCGAAACGTTGGCGCACAGTATGTGCTGTACTCTAACGCCACCGGTAACGTGAATACGCCAGCCCTGCAGATGCAGCTGATGCT
The DNA here is from genome assembly GCF_058788735.1 of Enterobacter sp. FW301-JW81. NCBI lineage: Bacteria > Pseudomonadati > Pseudomonadota > Gammaproteobacteria > Enterobacterales > Enterobacteriaceae > Enterobacter > Enterobacter sp. FW301-JW81. Next base: position 433,184 of record NZ_JBYTBA010000001.1, read on the forward strand.
GGTTCAGACAGGCGAAATTATCTGGTCAGGTAAAGGTGCGGTTACGCAACAATGACAGCACGCGTGAAGAGATTCTGACACGCTATTTTCCTCAATATCGCCTTATCGCGCCGCAGGCCCACTCCGGGCTTGGCGGCGCGAGTTGCATTATAGCGCAGGGCGAGCATCGTCTGGTCTTGCGGCAGAATCACGATCCCTTCGCGCCTGCTTTCCATTTCCGTCGTCAGTTTCGAGCCCTGAGACGTCTTGCGTCAGATCTCGTGCCTGAACCCCGATTTTTCAGACAGGGCTGGATGGCCGTCGAGTATCTGGAAGGGGAAGTTAAAAGCGCGCTGCCGGACACTTCAGCGCTTGCGGCGATGCTGTATCATTTGCACCGGCAGCCACGTCTGGGATGGCGAATCACGCTATTCCCGCTGCTTGAACACTACTGGCAGCAAGCCCTGCCTGACAGACGCACCCTAACGTGGCTGGCATATCTCAAACGGTTGCGTAAAGCGGGTGAGCCACAGCCGATCCGGCTCTCGCCGTTGCACATGGATGTTCATGCCGGAAATATTGTGCATACGTCAGCGGGTATCCGGCTTATCGACTGGGAATATGCCGGAGACGGCGATGTGGCGCTGGATCTGGCGGCGGTCTGGACGGAGAGTGACGCCGCGCGGCGGGCGCTCATCAGCGACTATGCCCACGCGGCAAAAATTGACGTCGACGCGCTGACGCGGCAGGTCAGGCGCTGGCGTCCCTGGGTCATCATGTTAATGGCCGGCTGGTTTGAAATGCGCTACCAGCAGTCCAGAGACAAACAATTTATTGCGCTGGCAGACGATGCCTGGCGTCAGTTACAAACTAAAGGATAAGAGAGGTGGATGTGGGTCCAGTCATGTTGGATGTAGAAGGGTTTGAGCTGGATGCGGAGGAGCGTGAAATTCTGGCGCATCCGCTGGTGGGTGGCCTGATCCTGTTTACCCGCAACTATCACGATCCGGCGCAATTGCGTGAGCTGGTGCGTCAGATCCGCGCCGCGTCGCGCAATCATCTGGTGGTGGCCGTCGATCAGGAAGGCGGACGCGTGCAGCGTTTTCGCGAAGGGTTTACCCGTCTGCCGGCAGCCCAGTCTTTTGCCGCGCTGTTGGGCACGGAAGAGGGTGGAAAACTGGCGCAGGACGCCGGCTGGCTGATGGCCAGCGAAATGATCGCCATGGATATCGACATCAGTTTTGCCCCGGTTCTGGACGTGGGGCATATCAGCGCCGCTATTGGCGAGCGTTCATACCATGAAGATCCACGTATTGCGCTGGCAATGGCGACCCGGTTTATCGACGGCATGCATGATGCCGGGATGAAGACCACCGGCAAACACTTCCCGGGCCACGGGGCGGTGACGGCGGATTCCCACAAAGAGACGCCGCGCGATCCGCGCCCGGAAGCGGAAATTCGCGCCAAAGATATGTCGGTTTTCCAGTCGCTTATCACCGATAACAAGCTGGATGCCATTATGCCTGCGCACGTGATTTACAGCGACGTTGACCCACGTCCTGCCAGCGGCTCTCCGCACTGGCTGAAAACCGTTCTGCGCCAGGAGCTGGGCTTCAATGGCGTGATTTTCTCCGACGATTTATCGATGGAAGGGGCGGCGATTATGGGCAGCTACGCAGAACGCGGTCAGGCATCGCTGGACGCAGGTTGCGATATGATCCTGGTCTGCAATAATCGTAAAGGTGCCGTTAGCGTGCTGGATAACCTGTCGCCGATCAATGCAGAGCGTGTTACACAATTGTATCATAAAGGTTCATTTAGCCGTCAGGAGCTGATGGATTCGGCGCGCTGGAAGACGGTCAACGCCCGGCTTGAAGACCTGAATGAGCGCTGGCAGGCACATAAAGCCAGCCTGTAAACCCTCCCGGAAGGCGTAGCGTGGTGAGAAGACGATGATCATCTATTTACACGGTTTTGACTCTAACAGTCCTGGTAATCATGAGAAGGTGCTGCAGCTGCAGTTTATCGATCCGGATGTCCGGTTGATCAGCTACAGCACGCGCCACCCGAAGCATGATATGCAGCATCTGCTCAAAGAAGTGGACAAGATGCTGCAGCTCAACGTCGACGATCGCCCGTTGATTTGCGGCGTGGGGCTGGGCGGCTACTGGGCGGAGCGGATTGGCTTCCTGTGCGACATCCGCCAGGTGGTGTTCAATCCTAACCTGTTCCCGAACGAGAACATGGAAGGCAAAATTGACCGCCCGGAAGAGTACGTCGACATTGCGACCAAGTGCGTCAGCAATTTTCGGGAGAAAAACCGCGACCGCTGTCTGGTGATCCTGTCGCGTAACGATGAGGCGCTTAACAGCCATCGGGCTGCAGAACTGCTGCATCATTACTATGAGATCGTCTGGGACGAAGAGCAGACCCACAAGTTCAAGAACATCTCTCCGCACCTGCAGCGTATCAAAGCCTTTAAAACGCTGGGTTAAGCCCCTGAAGCAGGTCCAGAAGCCCGGACGCGAAAGCGTGCCGGGCTTTCTTTTTGACCAGAATTGTCTACTTTTAAGCCATCAAAACTTGATGCATATCAATTTTGGTATGACCAATGCGCCTGACGTGTTATTCTCAATGCACCTGAATGGTTTCAGTGCTGTAACCTGTTGTTAATTAAGGGTTATTTTTATAACTTTTAATTAACAATTGGTTAATAATTTGAGGGGGTCACGTTGACTACGCCATTGAAAAAGATAGTGATTGTAGGCGGTGGAGCAGGCGGGCTGGAGCTGGCGACACAGTTGGGCAAGAAGCTGGGCCGCGGTAAAAAAGCCAAAATTACGCTGGTGGATCGTAACCACAGTCACCTGTGGAAACCGCTGCTGCACGAAGTGGCGACCGGTTCTCTGGACGAGGGCGTGGACGCGCTTAGCTATCTGGCGCACGCGCGCAACCACCATTTCCAGTTCCAGCTGGGCTCGGTGGTGGACATCAACCGTGAAAGCAAAACCATTACCCTGGCAGAGCTGCGTGATGAAAAAGGGGAGCTTCTGGTCCCTGAGCGCAAACTGGCGTATGACACGCTGGTCATGGCGCTGGGCAGTACCTCCAATGACTTCAACACGCCTGGCGTGAAAGAGCACTGTATCTTCCTCGATAACCCGCATCAGGCGCGTCGTTTCCATCAGGAAATGCTGAACCTGTTCCTGAAGTACACCAACAATATGGGTGCGAACGGTAAGGTGAATATCGCCATTGTTGGTGGCGGTGCGACGGGCGTTGAGCTGTCCGCTGAGCTGCACAATGCGGTGAAGCAGCTGCACAGCTACGGCTACAAAGGGTTAACCAACGAAGCGCTGAACGTGACGCTGGTCGAAGCCGGTGAACGTATTCTGCCTGCGCTGCCGCCGCGTATTTCCGGTGCGGCGCACAATGAACTCACCAAACTGGGCGTGCGGGTGCTGACGCAGACCATGGTGACCAGCGCCGACGAAGGTGGCCTGCACACGAAAGACGGCGAGTACATCAAAGCGGATCTGATGGTCTGGGCGGCAGGTATCAAAGCGCCTGACTTTATGAAAGAGATCGGTGGCCTGGAAACGAACCGCATCAACCAGCTGGTGACTGAGCCGACGCTGCAAACTACCCGCGACCCTGACATCTTTGCTATCGGCGACTGCGCTTCCTGCGCGCGTCCTGAAGGCGGCTTCGTACCGCCGCGCGCCCAGGCGGCGCATCAGATGGCGAGCCTGGTACTGCACAACATTCTGGCGCAGACCAAAGGTAAGCCAATGAAAGCCTATGTCTACAAAGACCACGGTTCTCTGGTATCGCTGTCTAACTTCTCAACCGTCGGCAGCCTGATGGGCAACCTGATGCGTGGCTCGATGATGGTAGAAGGGCGCATTGCACGCTTCGTGTATATCTCCCTGTACCGCATGCACCAGATTGCGCTGCACGGCTACTTCAAAACCGGGCTGATGATGCTGGTGGGCAGAATCAACCGCGTGATCCGTCCGCGTCTGAAGCTGCACTAATCTTTCACTCCCTCCGGGCCTTCTGGAGGGAGTTTTTAGCATATCGTGCTGCAGATCACAGAATGCGTGCTTAAGAGTTCTCCTAAATAGAATATATCCCCCCTCAACGCCTCTTTTTTGATCCTTTATCTGATTGGCGAAGCCGTGCCTCCATTGCAAAATTGTTACCAATAGCAACAAAGGAGGAAGTCCCGTGAATAAATCAATGTTGGCGGGTATAGGGATTGGCGTCGCGGCTGCGTTAGGTGTGGCTGCCGTTGCCAGTCTGAACGTATTAGATCGCGGCCCGCAGTATGCACAGGTGGTTTCTGCTACTCCGATTAAAGAAACCGTGAAAACCCCTCGTCAGGAGTGCCGCAACGTCTCCGTGACTCACCGTCGTCCTGTTCAGGATGAAAACCGTATTGCCGGCTCTGTTTTGGGTGCGGTAGCCGGTGGGGTCATTGGTCATCAGTTTGGCGGTGGCCGCGGTAAAGATGTGGCGACCGTGGTCGGCGCGCTGGGCGGTGGCTATGCCGGTAACCAGGTGCAGGGCGCGATGCAGGATAACGATACCTACACCACAACTCAGCAGCGCTGCAAAACCGTCTATGACAAGTCGGAGAAAATGCTGGGTTATGACGTGACGTACAAAATTGGCGATCAGCAGGGCAAAATCCGCATGGATAAAGACCCAGGCACGCAAATCCCTCTGGACGGTAATGGCCAGCTGGTTCTGAATAACAAAGTGTAAAAAAGATGTTCTCTGAACTTAGCTCCTCATGCGCTCAGGCTGAGGAGCTTTTTTTTGCGTCAGATTTTGAGCAGCTCAGGCCACAGCCGCAGCGTGGTGTCGCTAATAGTCTGCAGTTTTTCCAGTGAAGCCCCTTCGCGGGCGCTGATCGACATCCCCTGCAAAATACAGCTCAGATACTGCGCCAGCACCTGAGGGTTGCAGTGCGCGGGGATTTCACCGCGCTGCTGGCGCTGAGCCAAAAACGCGCTCAGCGTATCCTCCTGCATGGCGTGACGCGATTTCACCGTATTGGCGATCTCTTTAGACGATGCCGCAAGGGTGGCAGAGGTGTTAATCATAAAGCAGCCCGCAGGCGTGTCTTTACTGGTAAAGCAGGTGGCAACGGCGGTGAAATAATCTCTCAGTGCCTGCTCAACGCTTTTTTCTTCACAAAATAGCTGGGCTTCGTGTTTCGCCGCAAAGCGCGAAATGTACCTGTCGAGCACCGCCCGGAACAGCCCCTCTTTATTGGTAAATTCAGCATACAGCGTCGGCGCTTTGGCTCCGGTGGCTTCTACCAGATCGGAAAGCGAGGTTGCTTCATACCCATGTTGCCAGAAGAGAGTCATGGCCTTATCAAGCGCTGCATCCCTGTCGAACACTTTTGGTCGGCCACGGCTTTTCTTCGCACAACTCGTGACATCGGTTGTCATTTGCCGTTGGTCCTCTGTTGGTTTGTTGAATAATCATTATAAAAATAAACGCAAGCCACCACCAGCGCTGAATGCTTAAAAATAAATTAATCATATGAGTATGAAAAATAACGACTTTAAAATTAAGTTAACGCTCATTATAAAATTATGTTGACGCGTGACCTGGATCACATTTATGATTTACCTATCGATCGTTAAGTAAATAACTAACGACCTAAACAATCATCTGCCTAAAGGTAAAAATCATGAAAAACGTAAAAACCCTCATCGCTGCCGCCGTTCTGAGCTCACTTTCTTTCGCAAGCTTTGCCGCCGTTGAAGTGCAATCCACACCTGCTGACCAGCATAAAGTCGGGACTATCTCCGCATCTGCCGGCACTAACCTGGGTTCACTGGAAAGCCAGCTGGCGCAAAAAGCTGATGAGATGGGGGCGAAATCTTTCCGTATTACCTCTGTGACCGGCCCTAACACGCTGCACGGCACGGCTGTAATCTACAAATAAGCCACGCATAAACCCTCATTTATGCCACTGCAATAAAAAACGCCCTGCATGAGCAGGGCGTTTTTTTATTCATACTGCTTACCAGCTGTATTTTATACCCAGCATACCTTGCGTATCGCTGTATCCCTTGGTACCTACCTGCTGAGCTACGTTGCCCCACAGAGAGACATTCTTCGACAGCTGACCTTCAACACCCGCTTTCAGTTCACCGATGTTGCGGTTGCCCGCCAGATTCACTTTTTCACCATTAAGCGATGCGCCAAAGTCTTTAGTATTGTGGATCCAGTTGGCTTCCACGAACGGCTGGAAGTTACGGTCGTTGCCATCGTCCAGCTTGTTGTGAGCATGGCCGTACAGACGCACGCCAACGCGGCTTTGAATATTGCCGTCGCCGTTACCTTCTACACGGGTACCGTTGACTTCTTTGTGCGAGTCCGCCTTCACGCCCATCCAGGTTATCTGCGCTTTCGGCTGGATATACAGCGCGCTACGCTCGCTGAGATCCGCCATTTTCCAGGTGTAGCCAGATTCCACAGAAGCGGTGAAGCCTTTTGATTTGTACGTCTCCGTAGCAACGTCATCACCAGAAAGGGTGTTGTTGAACCAGTTGTACTGCATCCAGGTATCAACATACGCGCCTTCTTTACTTTCGTTGTCCTGCAGCCAGGTACCGTAGACGCCGACGCTGTATCCGTCGATGCTGCTGGTAGCACGGTTACCGTTACGCTGGTTTTCTGCACGGCTCTTCTGGTTGGCATAGCCGCCCATCACGCCCAGATGGTAGCGGTCCGCGTTATTGCTGCTCCACTGCGCCACGTCACCGCCAAGCTGCATTACATAGCGGTTACTTTGCATGCTCAGCTGGCCGCTGCTGTCGTGCTGGCGGGTATGTCCGCCCACGTTACGCAGCCACATGCTGGTCGCGCGTGCTTCACCGGTCAGGGCATCAACGTAGTGGGCTTCACCCAGACGGTCATGTAAACGGGTGTTGAACAGCGTGTTAGCCGCAGCCAGGTTAACACCATACAGACCTGCTTCTGGACGCACCGCGTGTTCAACAGCCGGTAACGGTGTCGGAGAGGCTGGCGTCACCGGATCGGGCGGATTGACCGGCGCTGGTGGCTCAGGCTTCACCGGAGGTTCTGTTGGTTCTGTCGGTTCCGGCGGTGCTGGAGGTTCTGGCGTTTCTGGTATTTCAGGCGTCAGCGCGCTGCTCAGGTACCAGTTTGCGGCGTTCTGACCCGCGCCGCGCTGCAGGGTATAGTCATACGCCCCGGCAACAATACGGCCATTCTGTTTAAACTCACCGGCAGAGTTACCGTTAACGGCGATCAGCTCAATCCCGTTCGTCGTCAGGCCGCCTGTCCCGCCTGCGTTCAGCACCATCACGTTGGTGGTGCCGCTTGTATTACCGTTGACAATCATGCGGTCGGTAGGGGAGTTGTCATCGCCAAGCGCCGTATTCATCACCAGGTTGCCGTTGCTGCCCGCGTAATCACCGTCCACCGTCAGGGTTTTGAACGTGGCAGCGTCACGCGTCTGTCGCTGCGTCCGCGCGGAGGTATGCATAAAATTCAGCGTCGATTCATTCAGCGTCAGGTTAGTCAGCTGAGAATCTTTGGTCATATTCCAGACCGAGTCTTCTGCCAGCGACAGGTTGTTAGTCCCGCCAGTGCTGGTCAGGAAGCCGCCGTCGAAACGGGACGCCCTGACGGCGCTGAGATCGACCAGCCCTGCATCTTTCGCTTCAACGGTACCCACGACTTGCATGTTCTGCCCAGCCGCCGACACGCGAGAATCGGCGTTCTCCGCCAGAATGGCAATGGTATCCGGATCGTTGTAGTTCACGCCCAGGCTCGCCTCGCCGTTTAGCGCAATGCTGCCGCCTTTATCCGCGTGGATGTAGTGCCATGTGCCGCTGCGGGTCGTATCCGCAACGTCAACGTTCAGTTTGCCATTAACGACGAGGTTCCCCGGCGTCTGCGCGCTATCTTTTGAGGCAAACAAGCCCGTGCCTTTGGTCTGTTGATGCCCGTTCGTATTCATCGAGATGGCCAGATCCTGGGTGGTCAGTTCCGACGAGCCAACGGATTCCGCCCCGCGAAGTTCCGTACCGTCCGCACCGGCGTTCAGGGCGAGCGCTATTTTACCGTGGCTGGTGAAGTAGGAGTCTAAATCGATATCGTCGAGTCCGTCTGATACCCAGATCCCCGAGGTTATCGCGCCGGTCTTATTGACGGTGATGTCGATCTGCGTATCGCCCTGAGCGACGATGTGACCGCCAGCGGTGCTGATACCATCGGCAAAATCATCGGCCACGGATGTAATCACCGCATTGTTATAGGTGATGAGGGAGCGAGCGTTTTCTTCAACGGACTGTGAAGAAAGCCCCACAGCATACATCTGTCCCGTGCTGGTCAGGCGCAAATCGTCAGCGGTAACCCGCGTGCCGTTTTTGGCATAAATACCCAGCGCCAGGCTTTCGTTACCGAGTGCCGTAGTATTAACGGTGGTTAACCCCGTCAAATCAATGTTCGCATTCGCCTTTTCACCATGGATCCCAACGACAAACTTATCGTCACGCTGGTGGCTCATATTGATTGTCAGGTCGTCGGCAACGATTTTCCCTTCTTTAGCAAGGTTAGCCGCGCTGATTGCGCCCGTCGTAGTGACGCCTAAGGCAAACACAAACTGGTAATCTTTATCCAGAGGAAGATCAGGTCGGTTGGGAACCGTGCCCTCGATCAGATCGCCATACGTGGTATTAATAGTCGAACCACTCCCTAAGTTGATTGTCCCGCTGTTGGCGACGATAACGCTGCCGCTGGTGATCAGAAGATCGCCATTCTCGAACTCACCCCAGCCCATGATCAGCGGAGAGCCGCCGTTGTGATTCACGGTAACGCTGCCGTTATCCGCAACTGAAATGACGCTATTTTCACCTGCGGTACCGATAACCTTGTAAACGCCACCGTTGGCAATCACGCCGCTTCCGGAAATAACGCCGTTGGCATTATTGATTTCTTCGATTTGCGCAATAGCATTGTTCACGAACAATAAGCTACTGATTAACACCGCAGTAGTGCTTAGTTTAAATCTTTTCATATACTATCCGTTACGACGAACAATCGTATGCAATTATTTAATTGAAAGAAGAAGGCATTTGAGTATTTATAACCAAAGTGCTGAAAATTAATTTCGACTTATTGCAAGGCTTGCTGTCGAATACAATGATTATTATGCCTTGAGCTAATTCTCCCGTTTTAGGAAATAATCACAAATGAAATGGTTTTAACTGGATTTGTGGAATTAAATGCTATTAAATATAGAGTGTAAGGACTTATGTGTCGTCATTTTTGTAGTAGTGATTCTTCATGCTGACATGGCTGAAATATGAAACGGCGTTACGCATTTTCCAGAGGATAAAAATCGGGTTTTAAGATATTGTCCTGCTGTTACTATCAGTATTTCATCAGAAATAAGATATACCTAAGAAATAAGGGTTCACTGTTTTTTTTACGTTCCACGCTACACGCTTTTTTTTGCCTGTATGCAAATACGCTTTCCGGTACCAGGACATGATGGAAGTCAGTCTGACATATTCAGAGACAGGCATGGCGTAATCACGCTATGCCTGTCTCTTTTACTGCAGGAGGGGGCCGCTAGCAGAGCAGTGCTTTATATCGACTGCTGTGCGTTATCGTGGTGTCGCGTGACGTCCGTTGGCATGCCGGACCGCGTCGTCATCGCGGACTCCATCACCGTCTCGTCCGTGCTGGCACTGGTTTTAAAACTCATCAGTGCTGCATTAAGGTTAATTGGCAACGTTTGCGGATCGTCGCCGATATTTTTCGACAGCGGCTGATGCACTTCAACCAGCCGTACGCCGCCAGGCTCTTCAGAGACCTTAATCGGGGTGTTGATTATATTGACCTTCGTGCCGAGCGCCAGGACGTTGTACAGCTTCTTGATGTCGTCATCGCGCAGGCGGATACAGCCGGAGCTGACGCGCATACCGATCCCGAAATCAGCGTTGGTTCCGTGCAGCAAATACACTCCGCCGTATGCGGCAAGGCGGATTGCATGATGCCCCATCGGGTTGTCTGGCCCCGCAGGGACAACTGCCGGTAGCTCTATACCCTGCGCTTTGTAACGGGCACGAATATTGGCGGTTGGTGTCCAGGTTGGGTTTGCCCGCTTCTGCGATACGGTCGTGACCATCGTTGGCGTTAGGGTGTCGCCGCCCAGCTGGCCAATGCCTATCGGGTAGACGGTCACTTCATTTTTGCCTGGGGGATAGTAGTAAAGACGCAGTTCGGCAAGGTTTATTACCAGCCCTTCACGCGGCGCATCCGGGAGTATGGTCTGCAGAGGGATCGTCAGCACGCTACCGGCGCGCGGCACGTAAGGGTCAACGCCGGGGTTGGCCTGCAGCAAAGCCAAAAAGCCGACGTTATATTTTTTGGCAATTGCTTCCAGCGACCCGCCGTTATTTTCCACCACGTGAAACTGGTTTTTCCCGACCACATTGCTGCCGGGAGGCGGAAGAGGCCAGGTATTGGCGCGCGCAGGAAGGGTTATCGCTACCGCTGCGGCCAGCGCGAAAAAACAAATCCATCGGGTAAAACGCGTAGAGGTCATCATCACCATAATCCATGTAAATGATAAGGTTATTGTTTTATAAGCAGTTAACGATAATTATGGCGAATGAGCGTGTCGGGAAATCCAGGGGAAGTGCAAAGAGTTTGTAAATTATGCCCCGGCAGCGAGCGCCGTGCTGCCGGGGAGACGATTACGCGATCGCGTTCTCTTCCAGCTGACGCATAAAGTTACGCACCCAGTCCATACGGGTTTTGCGCTCCGTCAGCTCCTGGGTAAATTTCAGGCGCGTCGGCCCATCCAGACGGAAATGCTGCGGCTGTTTTTGCAGCAGACCGATCAGCCACATCGGGTTGACGTGGTTCTTCTCGGCGAATTCAATCACGCCGCCTTTTTCGTTGCCTTCAAGCTTACGAATGCCCAGCTTCTGTGCCTGCTGGCGCAGGCGCGCGATATCCAGCAGATTTCTCGCCGCATCGGGCAGCAGACCAAAGCGGTCGATCAGCTCAACCTTGATCTCTTCCAGCTCGTTTTCCTTCTTCGCACTGGCGATGCGCTTGTAGAACGACAGTCGGGTATTCACATCCGGAATGAAATCGTCCGGCAGCAGGGAAGGCATACGCAGCTCGACCTCGGTCTGCTGGCTGGTGAGATCTTCCAGCGACGGCTCGCGTCCGGCCTTCAGCGCATCGACCGCATTTTCCAGCAGCTCCATATAGAGCGAGAAACCGATGGTCTCCATCGAGCCGCTCTGGTCCTCACCCAGCAGTTCACCGGCACCGCGGATCTCGAGATCGTGCGTGGCCAGCGCAAAGCCTGCGCCGAGGTCTTCCAGCGAGGCGATGGCTTCCAGACGCTTTTGCGCGTCGGTGGTCATCGCTTTCGGATGCGGCGTCAGCAGCCAGGCGTAGGCCTGATGGTGCGAACGTCCGACGCGGCCGCGCAGCTGATGGAGCTGCGCCAGACCGAAGTGATCCGCACGTTCGATGATGATGGTATTGGCCGTCGGGATATCAATACCGGTTTCAATGATGGTGGTGCACACCAGCACGTTAAAGCGCTGGTGGTGGAAATCGTTCATTACCCGTTCCAGCTCGCGCTCGCGCATCTGCCCGTGACCGATAGCAATGCGCGCTTCCGGTACCAGCTCCGCCAGCCGGTCCGCCGCTTTCTGGATATTTTCCACATCGTTGTAGAGGTAATAGACCTGTCCCCCGCGCAGCACTTCACGCAGAATGGCCTCACGGACCACCAGATTATCGTACTCGCGGACAAAGGTTTTTACCGCCAGACGGCGCGCCGGCGGCGTGGCAATAATCGACAGATCGCGCATGCCGCTCATCGCCATATTCAGGGTTCGCGGGATAGGCGTCGCGGTCAGGGTCAGGATATCGACGTCGGCGCGCATCGCTTTGATGCGCTCTTTGTGACGTACCCCGAAGCGGTGCTCTTCGTCGACGATCAGCAGCCCCAGATCTTTCCACTTCACGTCGCTTTGCAGCAGCTTGTGGGTGCCGATCAGAATGTCGATTTTACCCTCGCTGGCCTGCTCCAGAATTTGGGTCTGCTCTTTGGTACTGCGAAAACGCGACAGCATCTCGATGCGTACCGGCCAGTTGGCAAAGCGGTCGCGGAAGTTGTCAAAGTGCTGCTGAGCGAGCAGGGTGGTTGGCACCAGCACCGCCACCTGCTTGTTGTTTTCAACCGCAAGGAAGGCGGCGCGCATCGCCACTTCGGTTTTACCGAAGCCGACGTCGCCACAGACTAAGCGGTCCATCGCCAGCGGCTGGCACATATCGCTCAGCACGGCGTTAATGGCCTGGGCCTGATCCGGCGTGGTTTCAAACGGGAAGCTGTCGCAGAACAGCTGGTACTGTTCTTTATCATGCTTAAAGGCAAAGCCCTCTTTAGCCGCGCGCTGGGCGTAGATATCCAGCAGCTCGGCCGCCACGTCGCGCACTTTTTCCGCTGCTTTCTGGCGCGCGCGTGCCCAGGCGTCGCCGCCCAGCTTGTGCAGCGGCGCATTGTCTTCGGCACCGCCCGCATAGCGGCTGATAAGATGCAGTGAGGAGACCGGAACGTACAGTTTGGCATCGTTGGCGTAGGTCAGCATCAGGTATTCACCTTTGATGCCGCCCGCCTCCAGCGTGGTCATCCCCTGATAGCGGCCAACGCCGTGCTCCAGGTGAACAATCGGCTGGCCCGGATGCAGTTCGGCCAGGTTACGGATCAGCGTGTCCGGATTGATGGTTCGACGGCTGTCCTGACGGCGACGCGCGACGCGCTCGCCCAGCAGGTCGCTTTCGCAAATCAGCGCCAGGTTGTTGAGCGTATCAATAAACCCGTGCTCGGCGGCGCCAATCATCAGGTAACGACCGTTTCCGGTCGCCTCGCTCAGACGCAGGATGCGTTTCGGCGCAACCTTAATGCGCCCCAGCAGTTCACCGAGCGCTTCACGACGGCCTTCACTCTCAACGGAGAACACTACCGGGCCGGTAAAGGATTCGAGGAACTTGCGCAGATTATCCAGCGGTGATTTCTGTTGTGCCTGAACGGCGAGGTCCGGCAGCGTCCGGAAGGCGAGGTTAGTGTTGGCGGCCTTATCGGCAAGCGAATCGGTTTTAAGCTGCATACGCGGCCAGCGCTTCAGCTCGGCGTTGAGCTCATCGGTTCGCAGCCACAGCGCTTCCGGCGGCAGCAGCGGACGCATCGGGTCAACGCCCCGGTTTTCAAAGCGGGCGCGGGTTTCGCTTTCAAAGCGGCTGGCGCTGGCGTCGATATCGCCGGTGTTAACAATCAGCGTATTCGCCGGGAAGTAGCTGAACAGGGCCGGCAGCGGCTCGTTGAAGAACAGCGGCTGCCAGTATTCGATCCCGGCAGGAAGCGTGCCTTTGCTGACCTGCTGGTAAATATGTTCGGCGTCGCGCTTCACCTCGAACCTGTCGCGCCACTGGCTGCGGAACAGTTCGATAGCGGTTTTGTCCGTCGGGAACTCATGCGCGGGCAGTAAATTGATCGACTCCACTTCTTCCAGCGTGCGCTGCGTGTCGGCATCGAATACGCGCAGGCTATCGATTTCGTCATCGAAAAAGTCCAGACGATACGGCTGGTCGCTGCCCATTGGGTAAAGGTCGAGCAACGCGCCGCGGGTCGCGTATTCCCCGTGCTCCATCACCTGATCGACGTGGCGATAGCCGGCACCGTCAAGCTGCGCGCGCAGGGCATCACGGGACAGGCGCTGGCCCTTTTTCATCACCAGCGCGTGGCCATGCAGGTAGCTGTGCGGACAGACGCGCTGCATCAGGGTGTTCACCGGCACAATCAGCACGCCGCGCTGCATGGTTGGCAGCTGATAGAGCGTCGACAGGCGCGAGGAGATGATCTCCTGATGCGGAGAGAAGCTGTCATACGGCAGCGTTTCCCAGTCGGCCAGGCTGAACACCAGGCTATCGGTGAACTGGCGAATTTCGTCGTGCAGGCGCAGGGCGTTTTGCATATCCGGGGCAACCAGTATCACCGGGCCAGGATGACGCTCAGCGATTTCTGCCACCAGCGTGGCGCACGCCGCGCCCGTGAGTTCACCCAGCTGGCGCTGGTCGCCCGCTTTGACAGGCAAGGAATAACGATAGTGTTCAGGCATGGCTATGTCAGAGTCTCTTATGGATATACCAACAGTATTGGGGCATATCACTGATACGCAATGTCTTTATTATCCTCGATCGTTTTGCATAAGCAAATCGGAACCGCACGGCGGGGCAATACGCCCCCGAAGCGGGGGCGGAGAGGGCATTAACGGGTGGTCGGTGACAGACTTAGCGTTGAGGGAGGAGAGAAGAGAATGTCCCCAAACAGTGCGGTGGAGAGTTTACGCACCCCAAGCCCGGCAAGGGTACAGATAAGCAGGCTGGCAAACGGGTAGACCAGAATTAAAGTCAGCTCAGCCCAGACCGGCCAGTATGCGGCATTCATCTCGCCAATCAGGAACAGGCTAAAGGCCTCGATTAAGATGCGGTGGGTGGTATAGATCGCAATAGTGTTTGAGCCAATCACGTTAAGCAGGTTATGCGGATGAACGGCATAGCGCTGCTCAAGGCTGTAGAACAACTTCATGATCAGCACAATCGACAACAAGGAGAGCAGCAGCGGAACGTTAGCAAACCACAGCACCACCGAGACGGCAGCGAAAGCGGCTGTCGCCAGCCAGATGCGGCGCAGGTTGACGTTTTTCATCCATGCCATCAGCTCTGCGCCATACCACGCCCCAAGGCTGTAGTAGATCATGTTGCGTACCACGCTGTTCATTCCCCACCACGGCAGCGGCAGGAAGTTGATCGCGATGCTTGCCAGCGCCAGCAGTCCCAGTACCGGCAGCTTCCAGCGGCTCAGCAGTTTACACAGCGTGAAGTAGACCACCAGGGCATACAGATACCACAGGCTGGTGCTGGCGGTGAGCATCCCGCGCACAAATCCTGAGAACGAGTCGGCATAGGCCGCGTTCGACGAGGTAGCAAGCTCACGCTCTGGTGCCAGCCAGGCGTTCAGATGGCTCAGCGCCTGCCACTGCAGGACGCCCCACAGCGCCAGGACCCAGACAATGCTCCAGATGCGTTTGTCGAGACTGGCGCGCCAGCCCACCTCGTCAATATAGCGACGGATCAAGTAGCCAGAAATAAAGAAGAAGACCGGCATACGGAACGGTGCGAGGTAGAGGTTAAAATAGACCCAGCATTTGGCGAGAAGGCCAGAGAACGGGTGTTGTAGCCCGATCAGATGCGGATAAAACGTGATGACCGAATGATAGATAACCACCAGGCAGATGCACAGCCCTTTTATCTGGTTAATCCATAATGCTTTTTGCTTCATTGTTCGCAACTACCTTATTGCCATAAACGAACGAGCAATTGTTCTAAAACGAAACCAGGATGTAATGGGTAACAGTCTGTATCAGGAGGTTTTTCGGAAAAGGTGGAGGTTGCGAGGTGCACTTTCAGCTATTAGCACCCTGATTTATCTGAATTTTTCGGAAAAATGATTACCAAAGCTTACGGTTTCAGTCATTTACGCTTAACGGATTCGCTTATATACTCGTGGGTCTGCTATCAGCAAACAGACGGATTTCATGTATCAACCTGTCGCACTCTTTATAGGCTTACGCTACATGCGTGGGCGCGCCGCGGACCGCTTCGGTCGCTTTGTCTCCTGGCTTTCGACTATTGGCATCACGCTTGGCGTGATGGCACTGGTGACGGTGCTTTCCGTCATGAATGGCTTTGAGCGCGAGCTGCAAAACAACATCCTGGGGCTGATGCCGCAGGCCGTACTCTCATCTACCAACGGTTCGGTTAACCCGCAGCAGCTGCCGGAAAGCGCGGCGAAGTTACAGGGCGTCACGCGCGTTGCGCCGTTGACGACCGGCGACGTGGTGCTGCAAAGTGCCCGCAGCGTGGCGGTCGGCGTGATGCTGGGTATCGACCCGGCGCAAAACGATCCGCTGACGCCATACCTGGTTAACGTGAAGCAGACCGATCTCGAAGCCGGAAAATACAACGTTATTTTGGGTGAACAGCTTGCCGGCCAGCTTGGCGTCAACCGTGGCGATCAGCTGCGCGTGATGGTGCCTTCAGCCAGCCAGTTTACGCCGATGGGGCGCCTGCCAAGCCAGCGTCTGTTCACCGTAATTGGTACCTTTGCTGCCAACAGCGAAGTCGATGGTTACCAGATGCTGGTTAACATCCAGGACGCATCACGCCTGATGCGTTATCCGGCGGGGAATATCACCGGCTGGCGCCTGTGGCTCGACGCGCCGCTGAAGGTCGATACGCTCAGCCAGCAAAAGCTGCCGGACGGCACGAAATGGCAGGACTGGCGCGAGCGTAAAGGCGAACTTTTCCAGGCCGTTCGCATGGAAAAAAACATGATGGGGCTGCTGCTGAGCCTGATCGTGGCCGTAGCTGCCTTTAACATCATCACCTCGCTGGGCCTGATGGTCATGGAAAAACAGGGCGAAGTCGCCATTCTGCAAACCCAGGGGCTCACGCCGCGCCAGATCATGGCGGTCTTTATGGTGCAGGGCGCGAGCGCCGGGATTATCGGGGCGTTGCTCGGGGCGGCGCTGGGCGCGCTGCTTGCCAGCCAGCTTAATAACTTAATGCCGATCATTGGCGCGCTGCTTGATGGCGCGGCGCTGCCGGTGGCTATCGAGCCGCTGCAGGTGGTCGGTATTGCGCTGGCCGCGATGGCCATTGCGCTGCTTTCTACGCTTTATCCTTCCTGGCGCGCCGCCGCCACCCAACCCGCTGAGGCTTTACGTTATGAATAAGATCCTGTTGCAATGCGACAACCTGTCCAAACGCTATCAGGAAGGCTCTGTGCAGACTGACGTGCTGCACAATGTGAGCTTCAGCGTGGGCGAAGGCGAGATGATGGCGATTGTCGGTAGCTCTGGCTCCGGCAAAAGTACCTTATTACACCTGCTGGGCGGGCTGGATACCCCAACCAACGGCGACGTGATTTTCTCCGGCCAGCCGATGAGCAAAATGTCCTCCGCGGCGAAGGCCGAGCTGCGTAACCGCGAGCTGGGCTTTATCTACCAGTTCCACCACCTGCTGCCGGATTTCACGGCGCTGGAAAACGTGGCGATGCCGCTGTTGATTGGCAAAAAGAAACCGGCAGAAATTAACGCCCGCGCCAGCGACATGCTGAAAGCGGTAGGGCTGGGCCATCGCGGTAACCACCGTCCGTCGGAGCTTTCCGGCGGCGAGCGTCAGCGCGTGGCGATTGCCCGTGCACTGGTGAACAACCCGCGTCTGGTGCTGGCGGATGAGCCTACCGGTAACCTGGATGCGCGCAATGCGGACAGTATTTTCCAGCTCCTGGGCGAGCTGAACGCCTCGCAGGGCACCGCGTTTCTGGTGGTAACCCACGATCTGCAGCTGGCAAAACGCATGGGGCGCCAGCTTGAGATGCGCGACGGCCATCTGAATGCAGAACTGACTCTGATGGGAGCGGAGTAATGGCTTCACCGTTATCGTTACTCATCGGGCTACGCTTTAGCCGCGGTCGCCGTCGCGGCGGCATGGTGTCGCTGATCTCCGTCATTTCGACCATCGGTATCGCGCTGGGTGTGGCGGTGCTGATTGTTGGCCTGAGCGCCATGAACGGCTTCGAGCGAGAGCTGAATAACCGCATTCTGGCGGTGGTGCCGCACGGGGAAATCGAACCGGTTAACCAGCCCTGGAGCAACTGGAGCGACGCCCTCGCCAAAGTGGAAAAGGTCCCGGGCATCGCCGCTGCTGCGCCCTACATTAATTTTACCGGGCTGGTGGAGAGCGGGGTAAACCTGCGCGCCATTCAGGTGAAAGGGGTGAATCCCGCCCAGGAGGAACGTCTGAGCGCGCTGCCGAAATATGTGCAGAACGGCGCGTGGGCGAACTTTAAGGCCGGCGAGCAGCAAATCATCATGGGTAAAGGCGTCGCGGATGCGCTGAAGGTAAAGCAGGGCGACTGGGTGTCGATCATGATCCCCAACGCCAGCGCCGATCACAAACTGCAGCAGCCTAAACGCGTGCGCCTGCACGTCACCGGTATTCTTCAGCTGAGCGGTCAGCTTGACCATAGCTTTGCGATGGTGCCGATGGAGGATGCGCGCCAGTATCTCGACATGGCCGACAGCGTGACGGGCATTGCCATCAAGGTGAACGACGTCTTTAACGCCAACAAACTGGTACGTGACGCGGGCAGCGTGACCAATAACTACGTCTACATCAAGAGCTGGATCGGCACTTACGGCTATATGTACCGTGATATCCAGATGATCCGCGCCATTATGTATCTGGCGATGGTGCTGGTGATCGGCGTCGCGTGCTTTAATATCGTCTCGACGCTGGTGATGGCGGTCAAAGACAAGAGCGGTGATATTGCCGTGCTGCGTACCCTTGGGGCAAAAGATGGTCTTATTCGCGCCATCTTCGTCTGGTACGGTTTGCTGGCGGGGCTGTTCGGCAGCCTCTGCGGCGTGGTGATTGGTGTGGTGGTTTCCCTGCAGCTGACGCCGATTATCAACGGCATTGAAAAGCTCATTGGCCACCAGTTCCTGTCGGGTGACATCTATTTTATTGACTTCCTGCCGTCTGAACTGCACTGGCTGGACGTTTTTTATGTGCTGGTTACAGCACTTTTACTGAGTCTGCTGGCAAGCTGGTATCCGGCGCGTCGCGCAAGCCGAATTGATCCGGCGAGGGTATTAAGTGGCCAGTAATTACGTCATGATCTAGCGGCTTTCGGGCCGCCAGGTTAAAAGAGGAATGCGTTATGTATTACGGATTTGATATTGGCGGCACCAAGATTGCGCTCGGCGTGTTTGATAAAGACCTTAAGCTGCAGTGGGAAACCCGCGTTCCCACGCCGCGCGAAAGCTACGACGAGTTTTTAACTGCCATTGCCGCGCTGGTGGCGCAGGCTGATGAACGCTTTGGCGTCAAAGGCAGCGTCGGCATTGGCATTCCGGGGATGCCCGAAACCGACGACGGCACGCTGTATGCCGCTAACGTGCCTGCTGCCAGCGGCAAACCGCTGCGCGCCGATCTCTCTGCCCTCCTTGAACGCGACGTGCGTTTAGACAACGATGCCAACTGCTTTGCCCTCTCAGAAGCCTGGGACGATGAATTCCGTCACTATCCGCTGGTGATGGGGCTGATCCTCGGCACCGGCGTCGGCGGGGGGATTGTGATCAAGGGGAAGCCCATCACCGGGCGCAGCTACATCACCGGGGAGTTTGGCCATATCCGCCTGCCGGTGGACGCGCTGGACGTCGTCGGGCGTGATTTTCCGCTGACCCGCTGCGGCTGCGGCCAGCACGGCTGTATTGAAAACTATCTCTCCGGCCGCGGGTTTGCATGGCTTTACGAACACTTCTATCATCAGAAACTTGAGGCCCCTCAAATCATTACCCTGTGGGAGCAAGGTGATGCGCAGGCGCGTGAGCACGTCGAGCGCTATCTGGATCTGCTGGCGGTATGTCTGGGAAATATTCTCACCATCGTTGACCCGGATCTGCTGGTGATAGGGGGAGGGCTTTCAAACTTTACCGCGATTACGGAACGGTTGTCCGGGCGTTTGCCCCGACATTTATTGCCGGTTGCCCGCGTGCCGCGTATTGAACGCGCGCGACACGGGGACGCAGGAGGCATGCGCGGAGCCGCATTCCTTCATCTCACCGATTAGTTTACGAGGTTTCTATGCTGTCGCGTCGCCAGGGTCGACTCAGCCGTTTTCGCAAAAATAAACGCCGCTTACGTGAGCGCTTGCGCCAGCGGATCTTTTTCAGAGACAGAATGATGCCAGAAGCGATGGATAAACCCAGAGTGGTGGTGCTGACCGGGGCGGGGATCTCCGCCGAGTCAGGAATTCGAACCTTCCGCGCGGCGGACGGGTTGTGGGAAGAGCACCGCGTGGAGGATGTCGCCACGCCGGAGGGCTTTGCCCGCGATCCGGATCTCGTGCAGGCATTCTACAATGCCCGCCGTCGCCAGCTTCTCCAGCCAGAGATTGCCCCGAATGCCGCGCATCTGGCGCTGGCGAAGCTGGAAGAGGCGCTGGGCGATCGTTTTCTGCTGGTGACGCAGAATATCGACAACCTGCACGAGCGTGCCGGCAACAAAAACATCATCCATATGCACGGCGAGGTGCTCAAAGTTCGCTGCGCCTGGAGCGGTCAGGTTCTGGACTGGAAAGAGGATGTGTTGCCAGAGGATAAATGCCACTGCTGCCAGTTCCCGTCGCGCCTGCGACCGCACGTGGTCTGGTTTGGCGAAATGCCGCTGGGCATGGATGAGATCTACAGCGCGCTGGCCATGGCTGACGTATTTATCGCGATTGGCACATCCGGCCATGTTTACCCGGCTGCGGGGTTTGTTCACGAAGCGCGACTGCACGGTGCGCATACGGTAGAACTCAACCTCGAACCCAGTCAGGTGGGCAGCGAGTTTGAAGAGAAACACTATGGCCTGGCAAGCGCGGTCGTTCCGGAGTTTGTCGACAAGCTCCTGAAGGGGCTGTAACGGCAATCGCGTGAAAAGGCACCCGTCCTGCGGGTGCCTTATTATTTATGAATGAAAGAACGCCAGCGTCTTCTCCAGCGATTTAGCCTGCTCATCCAGTGAGAGCGCCGCCGCAGAGATCTGCTGAACCAAAGAGGCGTTCTGCTGGGTGGTGCTGTCCATCTGATTCACGGCGGTGCTGACCTGGCTAATCCCCCGATTCTGCTCGTCCAGCGCCTGAACAATATCGTTGATGACCAGATGCACGTGCGACACCGCCTCAATCACCTGCTTCATCATCACGCCGGTTTCATTGACCAGCTCAACGCCTTTGCTGACGCGGCCTGAGGACTCGGCAATCAATTGAGAGATCTCTTTTGCCGCGTTAGCGCTTCGCTGGGCAAGATTGCGCACTTCCCCTGCGACTACCGCAAAGCCGCGCCCCTGTTCGCCCGCGCGCGCCGCCTCAACGGCAGCATTCAGCGCCAGGATATTGGTCTGGAAGGCGATGCCGTCGACGATGCTGTTAATCTCACCGATCTTACGCGCGCTCTCATCAATCTCTCCGATCACAACGACCACGTCGTTCACCAGCGTTTCGCCATGCCCGGCGAGGCTCGCGGCGCGATCGGTCAGCGTGGTGGCCTTGTGCGCGTTGTCGGCGTTATTCTTAACCGTGACCGAAATCTCCTCCATGCTGGCTGCCGTTTCAACAATTGCCGCCGCCTGTTCTTCGGTACGTGAGGCGAGGTCAAGGTTGCCCGCCGAAATTTCGCTGGTGCCGCCGTGCACGGAATGGCTGGCCTCGCTGATGTTGCCGACGATGCGCTTGAGCTGCGTCTGCATGGTGTGCAGGGCATAAAAAATGCTGTGGGTATCCCCGGAGCGAACCGGGATGGTGTTGTTCAGATCCCCCCGGGCAACGGCCAGGGCGATCCCCGCGGCCTCCGAAGGCTCCCCTCCAACCGGACGGTCAACTTTGCGGGTAAAGATCTGAGCCATCACCAGACTCACCGCAACGATGCTTAACACCATCAGGACGATGGCTTTCAGTAAAAATGCGCGCGCTTCGGCCATGACTTCGCTGACCGGGGTGACAATGGCGAGCTTCCACGGCGTCTGGCTGTTACCGACGGCGATCTCCTGCCAGGTGATAAACACCTCTTCCTTCAGCAGCGGATCGTTAGCTTGTATAACCTCATGACCCGCAATCTGGCCCGCGTAAGGCTTGCCTGCCGCTCGTTTGTCCGGGCTGGACACCACGTTGTTACCGGCTGAAAGGAGCAGGGCGTAGCCTGTGCCGTTCCACGGTTTAATCGCCCCGATCGTAGATTGCAGGGTAGCCAGGGAGAAGTCAGAGGTGACCGACCCCAGGAACTGACCGTCACGCATGATGGGGGCGGCAATCGAGGTGAGCATCACGTCTACGCCGTTGTAGGGGTAAATATAGGGCTCGATGATCACGTCTTTATGCCGTTGTTTCGGCAGCAGATAGTAATCTCCACTACCGGGCGTTTCGATATCCGTCAGCAGGTGTAATGCCGGTTTGCCGGTGGCGTCGCGGTCGACGTAGCGGGCGTAACGCCCGGCAGGATCTTCACCGCTTTGACCGGCCAGGGTGGCATCTTTATCGTCGAACGCGTTGGGCTCAAAGGCCATCGACATGGAGAGAAACTGTGGGTGAGCGGAGAGGTAGTGGATGAGCAGCTGATTAAGGCTCTGACGATCGCTCACGCCCGCCTCGCGCAGCGCCAGGGCGCTGTTGCCCATATCCCGGGCGGCAGCCAGGGCAGAATCCAGCTGTTTGCTGACGTGCAAGGATTGCACCTCGGCAATTTGACGAATATGCTTTTTGGCCAGAACCTCCTGCTGCGCCATCCACTGCCACATCATAAACCCGATCGTTGCCGTAAAGCCCACCGTCACGGTGAGGAAAATGGACAATAGCATCAACGTCTTGACTCTTATTTTTTGTTTCCGGACCATGGCGTCTTTCATTCTCATCTCCCGTAAGGCGTGCATGTCGGGCAGGCACTCAGTACTTATCGGATATTTCGTCCTCTTTCTGTAGAGCGCCGGAAATATTTAATTTAAATTTCCATAATATTAAATCCCGTTAATTAGTGTGGATGCTTTTATTTTGTGCATTCAATCAAAATAGCGCTCGATAATGCTCGTTATCGTGGTGTAGAAAGAGGATGCTAATAAATATAAAGTTGTAGAGGAGGATGGGATATGTACGGATTTATCGCGCGACAACCCATTTTTAACCCTGAGATGAAGACGGTGGCCTATGAGCTGCTTTTCAGAGATGGGATGACAAACCGTTTTCCGGATGTGTCGGCGGAATATGCCACATCCAGAATGATATCGGACCAGTTTTTATGCGTGCCGTCCCAGCGCATCGCAGGCACACATACGTCGTTTATTAATTTCCCGTCAAGAATGGTCATCGACCGCAGTGGTGAAGCGCTCGATAAAGAGAGCGTGGTCATTGAGATCCTTGAAGATGCGGTGCCGGGGGCAGAGCTGCTGCAGGCCGTCAAGGAGATGAATGCGCACGGCTATCAGTTTGCGCTTGATGATTTCACCCTTGCACCTGAATGGGATGCTTTTTTACCCTATATTTCGATACTGAAATTCGATGTCAGAAATTATTCCTTAGCGCAAATTAAAGCGTATCTGAAAGAACGTAATAATCTGACCGGGCATATTAAATATCTCGCTGAAAAAATTGAGACTAAAGAGGAATTCGAACAATACAGGCAAGAAGGTTTTTCTCTATTTCAGGGCTATTTTTTCTGCCGTCCTGAGGTCATTAAATATAAACGGCTATCGCAAAACCAGTTGGCGATTTTCCGCCTGCAAATGGAAGTTGGGCGCAATAAACCTGATTTTCGCATTATCGAGTCGTTGATAAAAACCGATCTGACGCTGTCCTGGAAAATCATGCGCTACATGAAGCACACCGCATTTAAGCATATCGGTGCCTGTAATTTCAGCAAGTTAACCCTGAGTGAGGTGCTCAGATACCTCGGAGAAAACCAGCTGAGGCGGTTTGTTGCCGTCGTGGTCCTGGCAAGCGCGGGCAATGACACCGTCAGCGAGCTTTATCCGTTGAGCATGATGCGCGGTAAGTTCTGCGAGCTGATTGCAGAGACCATCAACGAACCGACGCTGGCTGAAAATGCATTCATGTGCGGCCTGTTTTCACTGCTCGATACCCTGCTTGAGCTGCCGATGGCAGAGCTGATGAAGCAAATTGCGGTGCCGCAGAGTGTGAGTAACGCGCTGTGCCATCAGGAGGGACGGTTAGCCGATATGATCAGCCTTTGCCGTTACTATGAACAGCAGCAGTGGGACGAAGCAACCCGAATCCGTCAGGCGCTGGGTCTGTCCGATGAGGACGTGGTGGAGGCGATGAGAAAGGCAACGATCTGGGCTGGGGAGAATGCGGCCAGTTAATCCTTCCTCACGCCGTCCAGGCGGCGTGAGGAAGCGCGCGTCACCGTTTATCGGCCCGCTTTTAATTTTTGGTAATACTCTTCGTAGAGTCGGCTGGCGTCGCCGACGTCATTCTGCCATTCACCTTTGCTGATGGTCTGGGCATCCGGATAAAGCGATTTATCGTTAGCCACTTCCGGCTTCAGCAGCTTGCGCGCGGCCAGGTTTGGCGTCGGGTAGCCAATCGTCTCGGCAACCTGTTTCGCCACGTCCGGGCGCAGCAGGAAGTTAATCAGCTTCATCGCACCGTCCACGTTTTTCGCGTTGGCAGGGATGGCGAGGCTATCCATCCAGAAGATCCCGCCTTCCTTCGGCCAGACCACCTCAAGCGGCGTGCCGGCCTGGCGGGCCACGTACGCGGAGCCGTTCCACACCATTCCCAGATTCACTTCACCTTCCATATACGGGTTTGCCGGGTTATCTGAGTTGAACGCCGCCACGTTAGGCATCAGCTTTTTCAGCTCGTTATACGCCGCTTCAATCTCTTTTGGATCCGTCGTGTTGCCTGAGTAGCCCAGCTTGCGCAGCGCCACCTGGAACACTTCACGCGCGTCGTCGGTTAACAGCAGGCTCCCTTTGTATTCCGGTTTCCACAGGTCGGCCCAGCTGGTCACCGTTTTCGGATCGAGGGCATCGCCGTTGACGCCAATTGCGGTCGCGCCCCAGATATACGGAATAGAGTAGTCGTTATTGGGATCGAATGGCTTGTTGAGCATCTCCGGATCGAGGTTTGAAAAATGGGTTAGCTTCGTTTTATCGATCTTCTGAATCATCCCCTCTTTGCGCATTTTGTCGACAAAATAGGTGGAAGGAACGACCAGATCGTACGCGCCGTCTTTGTACGTTTTCAGCTTGGCGTACATGGTTTCATTCGACTCGTAGGTCGAGTAGATAACCTTGATACCCGTCTCCTTCGTGAACTGTTCCAGCAGGCCCGGCGGCACGTACTCGGTCCAGTTGTAGAAGTAGAGCGTTTTGCCGTCATCGGCGTGTGCGGCACCCATGCCAAGTACTAGTGCCGCAGCGGCGAGCATTTTTTTCATTTCATTGTCCCCTGAGATTTTGTTTTATCACGAGCAATAAGCTGGCTGGCAATGACCAGCACCAGCGAGAACACCAGCAGAATGGTCGCCAGCGCGTTCACCTCAGGCGAGACGCCGACTTTTACCATTGAGTAAATTTTCAGTGGCAGTATTTCGTAGCTCGGTCCCGTCACGAAGGAGGAAACCACCACGTCATCCATCGACAACGTGAAGCTGAGCAGCCATCCCGCCGCGACGGCGGGCATCGCCAGCGGCAGGATGATTTTGCGCAGAATGGTCATCTCGCTGGCACCCAAATCTTTCGCCGCCTCCAGCATGCGCACGTCGAACCCCTTCAGGCGTGCAAAGACCGTCACCACCACAAACGGCAGGCAGAAGGTGATATGCGAGAACAGCAGTGACCAGAAGCCAAGCTGCACGCCCAGCAGCATAAACAGCACCAGCAGCGAAATGGCCATCACGATGTCCGGTGACATCATCACCACAAACAGCATGCCGCTGACGAACGGTTTGCCGCGAAAGCGATAGCGATACAGCGCCACGGCGGTCAGTGAGCCAATCAGCGTGGCGAAGGTGGCGGAGAAAATCGCCATCGTCAGCGAGTGCTGCGCCGCCTGCAGCAGGCTATCATTGTTCATCAGCAGGCTATACCAGTCGGTGGTAAAGCCCTGCCAGCTGATGCCGAAGCGCGAGCTGTTAAACGAGTTCACGATCAAAATGATAATCGGGATATAAAGGTAAGCGTAAATAGCGGTCATAAAACCGCCGCGAAGCAGTCGACCGATCATTCGAGTTCCACCTTCTTGTTCAGCAGCCGTGACGCGCGCCAGTAGACCAGCAGCATCAGCCCCATCACCACGGTCAGCGTAATGCTGGTCGCGGATCCGAACGGCCAGTCGCGAATGTTGAGGAACTGACTTTTAATCACATTCCCAATCAGCAGGTTTTTCGCGCCGCCCATCAGGTCAGACACGTAGAACAGGCCCATCGCCGGGAGCATCACCAGCAGACACCCCGCGATAATGCCGGGCATGGTCAGCGGGATGATAATGCGGATAAACGTCTGAAGCTTGTTGGCACCCAGATCTTTTGCCGCTTCCAGCAGCGGTTTATCCAGCTTCTCAATACTGGAGTAGAGCGGCATCACCATAAACGGCAGCAGGATATAGACCAGGCCCACAATCACCGCGCTCGGGGTAAACATGATGCGTATTGGGGTATCAATCACCCCCAGCCACAGCAGAAACGCGTTGAGATAGCCTTTGGTGCTGAGGAAAATTTTCAGCCCGTAGATGCGAATTAGCGAGTTTGTCCAGAACGGCACAATCAGTAAAAACAGCAGCAGCGGGCGCACCTTCTGCGGCAGTTTCGCCAGAAACCACGCAAAAGGGTAGCCCAGCACCAGACAGGCAACGGTGGCAATCAGCGCCATATTGAGCGAGTGCAGCAGCACGTCAAAATAGAGCGGATCGAGCAGGCGTGCGTAGTTATCCAGCGTAAAGACCAGCTTCACGAAGTTTGTATCGTCGCGGGTCAGGAAGCTGGTGGCGACGATCATCAGGTTGGGTAAAAAGACAAAGAGCACAAGCCAACCGACGATCGTGGCAATCACCACATTCTGGAACTTACTTGTGTTCTTCATCAGCCAGCACAACCTCCCAGCTTTCTACCCAGTTGATAACCATTTTCTGGTCGAGAGAGTGGTCAAAGTCAGGGTCGTCCTCGTTAAAGAACTCGCTGACCATCACCATTTTGCCGTTCTCCAGCTCGACGACAGATTCCAGCGTCATCCCTTTGTAGTTGCGCTCGCGAATATAGCCGATCAGTCCTTCGGCCTCGGTGTTGCCGTGAATTTCGTCGACGCGCAGATCTTCCGGGCGCAGCAGAACGTTGAGCTTTTGTCCCTTTTCGACCGGGAAATTCACCGTGATATTGCATTCGCGACCTTCAACATTGGCCCGCACGCGCTGGTTGTCCAGGCGTTCAATCACCGTGGCGTTGAAGAGGTTGATCTCACCAATGAAGCTGGCCACAAACAGGTTTTTCGGCTCTTCGTAAATTTCACGCGGCGTGCCGTCCTGCTCGATTTTGCCGTCACGCATCACCACGATGCGGTCGGACATGGTCAGGGCCTCTTCCTGGTCGTGGGTGACGAAGACGAAGGTAATGCCGAGCTTGCGCTGCAGGGCCTTGAGTTCGTTCTGCATCTGCTTGCGCAGCTTGTAATCCAGCGCGGAGAGGGATTCATCCAGCAAGAGCAGGCGAGGCTTGTTGACCACGGCGCGGGCGATGGCCACACGCTGCTGCTGGCCGCCGGAAAGCTGATGGGGTTTACGCTGGGCAAACGTCTCAAGCTGCACCATGCGCAGGGCTTCAGTGACGCGCGGTTCGATCTCATTCGCCGGGGTTTTTTGCATCCTCAGGCCAAACGCCACGTTCTCAAACACGGTCATGTGCGGGAACAGGGCATAGCTCTGAAAGACGGTGTTGACGTGGCGATCTTCAGAGGGAACCCGCGTGATGTCCTGGTTTTCAAGATGGATATGGCCGTTATCGACGCTTTCCAGCCCGGCGATAAGGCGCAGTACGGTTGTTTTGCCGCAGCCAGAGGGGCCAAGCAGCGTAAGAAACTCACCGTCATTGATGGTGAGATTGAGGTCGGAAATGACGTCTTTACCATCAAAACTTTTACGAATTCGTTCCAGTTTCACCAGCGGCGAACGTGAACGGGATTGTGTATTCAATTTTTGCGCTGTCCCATATAGACGCCTCAGGCAGCAGACTGAAGCGGGGTTTGTGTGTAACCACCTTGGTGACTCGTAATGAGGGCGGACATTCTACGGCAATCCCCCGCGATCGCCAATCCTTGTCACTGATTCATAAGCTACATTTATTTACGTATAACGATATAAACGGAAAATATTCTCGTTTGCGGGATAAAAGTGACCTGACGCAATATTTGCGTTTTGATGCTTATTGATAATGTTGTCACAAAAAGTGAGGGTGACTGCATGGATAAATTACTTGAGCGTTTTTTACAGTACGTTTCGCTGGATACCCAATCTAAACCGGGTGTTCGCCAGGTGCCGAGCACCGAAGGCCAGTGGAAGCTATTAAACCTGCTGAAAGAGCAGCTTGACGCCATGGGGCTGGTCAACGTCACGTTAAGCGAGAAAGGCACTGTGATGGCAACGCTGCCGGCGAATGTCCCGGGCGACATTCCCGCGATTGGCTTTATCTCCCATGTCGACACCTCTCCGGATTTTAGCGGTAAGCATGTGAACCCGCAGATTGTTGAAAACTACCGCGGCGGCGACATTGCGCTGGGCATTGGTGACGAAGTGCTCTCTCCGGTGATGTTCCCGGTGCTGCACCAGCTGCTGGGCCAGACGCTGATCACCACCGACGGAAAAACGCTGCTGGGTGCCGATGACAAAGCCGGTATAGCCGAAATCATGACGGCGCTGGCGGTGCTGAAAGAGAAAAACATCCCGCACGGGGATATCCGGGTGGCGTTTACGCCGGACGAAGAGGTCGGTAAAGGCGCGAAACATTTCGACGTGGAAGCCTTCAACGCGCAGTGGGCCTATACCGTTGACGGCGGCGGCGTCGGTGAACTGGAGTATGAAAACTTCAATGCCGCGTCCGTCACGATCAAAATTGTCGGCAACAACGTTCACCCCGGTTCGGCGAAAGGCGTGATGGTGAACGCCTTGTCGCTGGCGTCGCGAATTCATGCGGAAGTCCCGGCGGAAGAGAGCCCTGAACAGACCGAAGGGTATGAAGGTTTCTATCATCTGACCAGCATTAAAGGCACCGTGGACAGTGCGCAGATGCACTACATCATCCGCGATTTCGATCGCAAAGCTTTTGAGGCGCGTAAGCGCAAGATGATGGAAATTGCGAAGAAAGTGGGCAAAGGATTACATCCTGACTGCTATATCGAGCTGATCATTGAAGACAGCTATTACAATATGCGTGAGAAGGTGATGGCCCATCCGCATATTCTTGATATTGCCCAGCAGGCCATGCGCGACTGCGACATTGAACCGGAATTAAAACCGATTCGCGGCGGAACCGACGGTTCGCAGCTTTCATTCATGGGATTACCGTGCCCGAATCTGTTTACCGGGGGATATAACTACCATGGTAAACATGAATTCGTCACCCTGGAAGGCATGGAAAAGGCGGTGAAGGTGATTGTGCGGATAGCGGAGTTAACTGCGAAGCGGTAGCCGCTTTAAGCCGGGTGGCGGCTGCGCCTTACCCGGCCTACGTTCAAATTGTAGGCCCGGTAAGCGAAGCGCCACCGGGCACAAAGGCAAGGAGCGCCCATGTCAAACTATCGTCGCCACTACGTTCCCGGCGGCACCTGGTTTTTTACCGTTAATCTGCAAAACCGTCAGAGCGATTTGCTTACCCGTCATATCGATAGCATCCGTGCCGCAACTGCCGCGGTTAAATGTGCAAAGCCTTTTACAATCAATGCCTGGGTCATCCTTCCTGAACATATGCACTGTATCTGGACCTTGCCGGAAGGAGACAGTGATTTTTCCGCTCGCTGGCGCGACATCAAAAAGACATTTAGCCGTAACATCGACATGCGCCATATCTGGCAGCCACGCTTCTGGGAGCACACCGTCCGTAACGAAGAGGACTACCGTCGGCATGTGGATTACATCTACATCAATCCGGTGAAACATGGCTATGTCAGTAAGGTCAGCGACTGGCCGTATTCAACGTTTCATCGGGATGTGCAGGAAGGGTTGTATCCGGTCGATTGGGCCGGAGAGATCGAGGATTTTGCGGCGGGTGAGCGGCGATAAAAACGCCGGGTGGCGCTGCGCTTACCCGGCCTACGATCTGAATGTAGGCCGGGTAAGGCGTAGCCGCCACCCGGCAAATGCTTACGACTCAGTCCTCAAAGAACCAGTACCCGCTGTTGACCAGCGCGGCCAGCATCGCGAGGAAGGACGGGTCTTCCAGCGCATCGCCAAAGGTCTCGGCAGTCAACACCAGATGGCTGGCAATGGCTTCCAGCGCCGGACGGTGCGGGGAATCCAGCTTCTCGCCGTTAACGAAGACCTCTCCACCAATGCGCAGCACGCGCAACCCGCCCAGACGTACCAGCTTATCGCCCTGCTGAAGGGCATCATAAATCTCGTCGGCCTGATAAGGCGGCTCTGGTGGCGCAACGTCAAGCTCATGGCGAGACTGGCTGATAAACTCACCAAACCACTGACGGAAATGTTCCGGTTCGTTGATCAGGTCCAGCATCATGCCGCGCAGCTTATCCAGCTCTGCGGGCAGGATATCCGCCGGATGCTCGCGCGCAGGCACGTCCGGATCGCTATAACGGTAGCTGCCCAGCTCGCGCTGCAGAACATAGTCGGCAAATCCGCTGATCATCTCGCGGCCGCTTGGCGCGCGGAAGCCGACGGAGTAGTTGAGCGAGTTTTCCAGGGAGTAACCTTCGTGAGGGAATCCCGGCGGAATGTAGAGAATATCGCCCGGCTCCAGCTCTTCGTCGATGATCCCTTCAAAAGGATCGACCTGAAGCAGGTCCGGATGCGGGCAGTGCTGTTTCATTGGCACTTTTTCGCCCACGCGCCAGCGGCGGCGGCCCGTCCCCTGGATGATAAACACGTCGTACTGGTCCAGGTGTGGGCCTACGCCGCC
The DNA here is from genome assembly GCF_058788735.1 of Enterobacter sp. FW301-JW81. Taxonomy (NCBI): domain Bacteria; kingdom Pseudomonadati; phylum Pseudomonadota; class Gammaproteobacteria; order Enterobacterales; family Enterobacteriaceae; genus Enterobacter; species Enterobacter sp. FW301-JW81. Next base: position 463,993 of record NZ_JBYTBA010000001.1, read on the forward strand.
GCCCGGCACGGAGAAGGAGATCATCAGATCGTCCATGCGCCAGTCGGGCAGGGAACGGAACGGGCGCATTAATGCGGCAGTGGGCTCATGCCAGTGGTTGACCGCCTGCACCAGCAGCGACCAGTTGTTTTCACCGAGGTGATCGTAGCTTTCGAAAGGACCGTGGCTAACCTGCCATTTCCCGTCCTGGTGGCTGACCAGACGGCTGTCGACTTCGTTTTCCATGGCCAGACCGGCCAGTTCGTCAGGCGAGATGGGGTCGACAAAATTGCTGAACCCGCGTTTAAGAACCACCGGGCGCTTTTGCCAGTAACGTTCAATAAACTCGGGCCAGTTAAGTGTTAAGTGATAATCCATATTTTTTTATTCCGCAGGCTCTTACTGACTCGGATTATAACGGAAGCTCGGCCCCCCGGCTGCGAGATCCTCGCATTTTTCACATAACGGGTTAACTATCGTTCGATGTGGGCTGCTGACGAGCAAAAATGACCTCCATTCTGGCCCCGCCCAGCAAACTTTCGCTGGTTTCGATTTTTCCGTCGTACTGGTCGACAATTTCCCGGGCGACTGCGAGCCCAACGCCCTGGCCGGGACGCAGCGTATCGGCGCGTTGACCGCGGTCGAACACCACATCACGTTTATTGCGCGGGATCCCCGGGCCATCATCCTCAACGATAATATGCAGTTCGTTATCGGTCTGACGCGCCGAGACTTCCACAAACTCCAGGCAGTATTTGCAGGCGTTATCCAGCAGGTTACCCATCACTTCCATGAAATCATTTTTCTCACCAACAAAGCTTATCTCAGGCGAGATATCGAGGCTGATGTTCACCCCTTTACGCTGATACACCTTGTTGAGGGCGGACGTGAGGTTATCCAGAAGCGGTGCCACCGGATGCAGTTCCCGGCTCAGCAACGCGCTGCCTGAACGCATACTGGCGCGGTGCAGATAATAGCCAATTTGCTGGGAAATACGGCTGATCTGTTCCAGCATCACCGGCTCGGCATCATCGACGCTCAGCTTTGAGCTGCGCATTGACCGCAGGGTACTCTGCATGACGGCCAGCGGCGTTTTCAGGCTGTGGGTAAGATCGGTAAGGGTTGTACGGTATTTATCATAGCGCTCGCGTTCGCTTTTCAACAGGCGGTTGAGGTTACGCACCAGGCTGGTGAGCTCGCGGGTGGTTTCCGGATTAAGCTTCTCGCGATGATGTTCCTCCAGCTCGCGAACCTCTTTCGCCAGTGATTCAATGGGGCGTAAGCTCCACCACGCCGCCACCCACAGCAGCGGGATCACCAGCAGCAGATTCGCAGCCAGAACGTAAATGAACCAGCTCCAGACCATATAAGAATGCTTCAGCTCGACCGGGATGGTGTCGATCACCACGATGGTCAGCTGCGGCATGTTCAGCGTCGCCGGATAGAGGTTAATCGCAACGGAGTGCGTCATTTCCGTTTCGGCATCATCCGCGCGGATCTCGTTGAGTTTTTGCAGCAGGGAGCGATCTTCACGGATCAGCGAGCTGGTGGTGTTGAGATCGGCTTCAATTTCGTGAAACCCGTTGGTTTTAAGCCACTCCGGGCGAATGCTTTTGACCAGCCAGGGAATATCCCGCTGTGCCCAGAGCAACTTGCCCTTTTCGTCATAAATCAGGGCCAGGGTAGGACTCTGCTGGTTGAGGTTTTCCGGCATTTCGACGGTGATTTTGTTGTTTTCCCACTTCGCCAGGGTATAAAACAAATTGCTTTCGCCACGCAACAGGCGAAAGGTCGTTTTATCAAAGCTGACGCTGTAGCCCACCAGGGCGACCATGCCGTACGAGAGCGACAGCACCAGCACAACGGCGGCCGTTGCCAGTAAAAAACGTACCCGCAGCGAGAGGGGCAAAATATGGCGCAAAATCCGTCTCATTTAGCGTAATTCGAACAGGTAGCCCTGGCCACGGACGGTGGTAATCACATCCTGTGGGTACTGTGCCTGAATTTTCTTACGCAGTCGTCCCATCAGCACATCGATGGTATGGCTCTCGCGCAGTTCGGCGTCAGGATAAAGCTGGAGCATTAAGGAATCTTTGCTCACCACCTTGCCGCTGTTACGGATCAGCGTTTCCATGATGGTGTATTCGAAGGCGGTTAGCTTGATCACTTCGTCGTTGATCGCTAATTCCCGGCGGGAGAGATCGACCTGGAAAGGTGGGATGGAAATAACCTGTGAAGCCAGCCCGCTGTTGCGGCGTAACAGCGCCTGCATGCGCGCCGCCACCTCTTCAATATGAAACGGCTTGGTGACGTAATCGTCTGCACCCGCACTGAGCACTTCGACCTTATCCTGCCAGCCTTCACGGGCGGTCAGAACCAGAACCGGCAGGGAAACATCATGGCTGCGCCAGCGACGAATTAACGACAGGCCGTCTTCATCAGGCAACCCTAAATCGACGATGGCGATATCCGGCAGGTGTTCATTGAGATAATAATCGGCTTCTTTTGCATCTTCAGCATCGTCCACCTGATGTCCCATCTCCTGAAGCTGAACCTTCAGGTGATGGCGTAGCAATGCGTTATCCTCAACAACCAGTACGCGCATCATCTTTTCTCCCAGAATTAATAGTATGAATAGTTTAACGCTGATTATGTTGCTGTGGGGATAAACATTGAGTAAACCGGGGAAAAGCAACCCCCTTTCCGGGTGGAAAGGGGGGAGGGGACGTTACTTCAGCTCGTCGACCATAGTGATGGCACGGCCAATGTAGTTCGCAGGGGTCATCGCTTTCAGGCGCGTTTTCTCTTCTTCTGGCAGGGCCAGACCGTCGATAAACTGTTTCATCCCTTCGGCGTCAACGCGCTTGCCGCGGGTCAGCTCTTTCAGTTTTTCATACGGTTTTTCGATACCGTAACGACGCATCACGGTCTGAATCGGCTCTGCCAGAACTTCCCAGTTGTGATCCAGCTCGTCCAGCAGACGATCGCGGTTCACCTCCAGTTTGCTCACGCCTTTCAGGGTGGACTGATAAGCGATCAGCGCATAGCCAATGCCCACGCCCAGGTTACGCAGCACGGTGGAGTCGGTCAGGTCGCGCTGCCAGCGGGATACCGGCAGTTTGCTTGCCATATGCTGCAGCACGGCATTTGCCAGACCCAGGTTGCCTTCGGAGTTTTCGAAGTCGATTGGGTTCACTTTGTGCGGCATGGTTGACGAGCCGATCTCACCGGCGATGGTTTTCTGTTTGAAGTGGTTCAGCGCGACGTAGCCCCACACGTCACGATCGAAGTCGATCAGAATAGTGTTGAAGCGCGCGATGCAGTCAAACAGCTCCGCAATATAGTCATGCGGCTCAATCTGGGTGGTGTACGGGTTCCACTGAATGCCCAGCGAGGTCACGAACTCTTCGCTGAACTGGTGCCAGTCAACTTCCGGGTACGCGGCGATGTGGGCGTTATAGTTACCGACCGCACCGTTGATTTTGCCGAGGATCTCAACCTGCTCCAGCTGACGGTACTGACGCTCCATACGGTACGCCACGTTCGCCATCTCTTTACCCATCGTGGATGGGGTGGCTGGCTGACCGTGGGTACGGGAAAGCAGCGGGATATCGCGGTATTCCACGGACAGCGCTTTCACCGCGTCGATGATTTTACGCCAGTAAGGCAGCACCACGTCTTTGCGTGCGGCGGAGAGCATCAGGGCGTGCGACAGGTTGTTGATGTCTTCAGAGGTACAGGCGAAGTGAATGAACTCGGACACCGCATGCAGCGCAGGAACGCTTTCCACTTTCTCTTTCAGGAAATACTCAACCGCTTTTACGTCATGGTTGGTGGTGCGCTCAATGGTTTTAATGCGCGCAGCTTCTTCTTCGTTGAAGTCGGCAACGATTTTATCGAGGTAATCGTTTGCCTGGGCGTCAAAAGCAGGAACTTCCTTGATTGCTGCCTGGGCGGCCAGCTTTTGCAGCCAGCGTACTTCAACCTGAACACGGAACTTCAGCAAACCATATTCGCTGAAGATCCCGCGCAGCGCGCTGACTTTATCGCCGTAGCGTCCATCGACAGGGGATACGGCGGTCAGTGAGGATAATTCCATAATTCGCAACTCCGGGAGGTTAACAATGAGCAAGAATTTGTTTTGCCTGAGTAGTCAGGCGATTACGAGAAAACATTAACTGCAGGCGGCCACCGCCAACCTGATGCCACAGCACGGCGGCGCGGATCCCTGCCAGCAGAGAAGCGCGTACCTTTGCCTGTACCTGTGGGCTTTGCAGCACAGCAGGGGAGCCGGTAACCTGAATACGCGGGCCCAGCGGGCTGATGACGTCAACATAAATGCCAGCCATGGCGCTCAGCAGCGTTTCGGACTGCAGGTCAAAATGGTCGAGTTGACGCTGTAGCCCGGCAATGCGATCGCCCAGGGTGTTGAGCGCGCCTTTCGCCGCGCTCAGCTTACGTTCCAGCACCATCAGGCTTAGCGTGTAGCGGGTCAGCTCTGCGTTTAACCCCTGACGGCTGCTGGCGTTGAGCACGCCAAGCAGGGTTTCAAGACCGAGACGAAGATTGGTTTCACTGCCGCCGAACACGCCCAGGGTTGAGCCGGGGTTGAGGTCGATAACGCTGTTAAGTGAAACGTGCAGGGCATCAGCGTCGCAGTGACCCTGATGTGCCAGCTGTTGCACCAGACGGGCTGACTGGCAAATTCCTGCCAGTGCCAGGGTGATGTCATAGTAGTTCTTCGCCACACGGTCTCCTTTATGTGTGCAATCGTGTTAAACAGCGGGCAGCGGCAGGCGCTGTTCAATGATCCCGCCGCCCAGGCAGATTTCACCGCTGTAGAAGACAGCAGACTGACCCGGGGTGACGGCGGCAACCGGCTCGTCGAAACGCACGTCAATGCGATCGTCATTGAGTGCGGTAATGGTGCAAGGAATGTCAGTCTGACGGTAACGTGTTTTCACCGTGCAGCGCAGCGTGCCTTTTAGCGGCTCACGATCGACCCAGTGCAGCTGCTGCGCGATAAGGCCAACGGACATCAGACGCGGATGGTCGTGACCCTGAGCAACAACCAGAATATTGTTTTCGACATCTTTGTCGACGACGTACCACGGATCTTCGCTACCTTCTTTGGTCCCGCCGATACCCAGGCCTTTACGCTGGCCCAAGGTGTGATACATCAGTCCCTGATGCTGGCCAATCTCTTCTCCGTCGACGGTAACAATTTTACCCGGCTGTGCAGGCAGGTAACGACCCAGGAAATCGCGGAACTTACGTTCGCCGATGAAGCAGATACCGGTAGAGTCTTTCTTCTTCGCGGTGATCAGGTCCAGCTCTTCGGCGATTTTACGCACCTGCGGCTTTTCCAGCTCGCCGACCGGGAAAAGGCTCTGGGCGATTTGCTCGTGGCTCAGCGTATAGAGGAAGTAGCTTTGATCTTTGTTGCCGTCCAGGCCGCGCAGCAGCTGGCTTTTGCCATTCACATCTGCACGACGCACGTAGTGACCGGTCGCAATAAAGTCTGCGCCCAGATCTTCCGCGGCGAATTCCAGGAAGGCTTTAAATTTGATCTCTTTGTTGCACAGAATATCCGGGTTTGGCGTGCGGCCGGCTTTATACTCTTCAAGGAACAGTTCAAAAACATTGTCCCAGTATTCTGCGGCAAAGTTAACGGTGTGCAGTTCAATGCCGAGCTTATCGCACACGGCCTGCGCGTCGGCAAGATCCGCTGCGGCAGTGCAATATTCCTCGCCATCATCTTCCTCCCAGTTCTTCATGAACAGGCCCTCCACCTTATAGCCCTGTTGCTGTAACAGGTAGGCGGAAACGGAGGAATCGACACCGCCGGACATGCCGACGATTACTTTTTTCTGGCTGTTATCTGACATGGAATACTCACGACATTGAACTTCAAGGCGGCGTATTCTATCACGCCCCCCCACCGTTGACACCCTCTGTAAACGGCCAGTTAAAAGCGCCGATGACATCGAGCGGTAAGCGCCCGGCAGATTGCCAGCAGCGAATGCTTTCCGCAACCAGCGGCGAGCGCAGGTTTGGCGCGTTCAGGATCTCGTCAGCGGTGACCCACAGACAGCGGTCGATATCGTCATCCTGCGGCGCTGTGGCGCACGTTTCGCTAAGCTCAACGGCAAATAAAAAGCGCAGGAACGGGGTGCTGTCGGGTGCAATCCACTGGTGCATACGGATGAAGTGCTGGGGCTCAGCGTGAATCCCGGTCTCTTCCCACAGTTCGCGTTTCGCTGCCTGCAGCAAGGTTTCATTGGCTTCAAGGTGCCCGGCAGGCTGATTCCACAGCGCTTTGCCATTAATGCTCTCTTCAACCACAAGGAATTTACCCTGGGCGTGGACCACGCAGGCTACCGTGACATGAGGTTTAAACATAGTAACTCCTTAAGAGGTAACGTCCCGCCACTCGCCGTTTGCCAGCGTTTCCAGGGTGTAATTGCCCATGGCATAGCGAATCAGACGCAGGGTAGGGAAGCCGACGTGTGCGGTCATGCGCCGAACCTGACGGTTGCGGCCTTCATAAAGGGTGATTTTGAGCCAGCTTGTCGGAATCGATTTGCGCTCACGGATGGGCGGGTTACGCGGCCACAGCCACTCCGGTTCATTCACGCGTTCAATACCTGCCGGCAGGGTTGGACCGTCGTTTAAGGTCACGCCGTTGCGCAGCTTAGCCAGCGTCTCTTCATCCGGCTCGCCTTCAACCTGTACAAAGTATATTTTGCCGGTACGTTTGCCCGGCTGCGTGAGCTTCGCCTGCAAAGCACCGTCGTTGGTTAAGACCAACAGTCCCTCGCTGTCGCGGTCCAGTCGCCCGGCCGCATAAACGCCCTGAACGGGGATATAATCTTTCAGCGTGCTGCGCCCGGCTTCATCGGTGAACTGCGGCAATACATCGTAGGGTTTATTAAACAGAATCACCCGCGTCGGCTGGGTTTCTTTCGGTCTTCTGGTGGCTTGTCGCGAGCTGAATCGCTCAACCCGGTGTTTTGTAAAAGAAGTTTTCTTCATGGTATTTTCAGGCGTTATCAATTGCCGCATTATAGCCTAATAACGAAGACCTTTCATGGCGCAGGACAATCAGGTACTATCGAAGGGCTCATTACAATTTATTAACATAAGATCAGTAACAACCAGAAGCGCTCGAAGGAGAGGTTAATGGAAAGCAAAGTAGTTGTTCCGGCGGAAGGTAAAAAGATCACCCTGCAAAACGGCAAGATTAACGTTCCTCACAATCCGATTATCCCGTTCATCGAAGGTGACGGTATCGGTGTAGACGTTACCCCGGCAATGCTGAAAGTGGTTGATGCCGCTGTTGAGAAAGCCTACAAAGGCGAGCGTAAAATTTCCTGGATGGAAATTTACACCGGTGAGAAATCTACTCAAGTTTATGGCCAGGACGTCTGGCTGCCAGCAGAAACGCTGGACCTGATCCGCGACTACCGCGTTGCTATTAAAGGCCCACTAACGACGCCAGTTGGCGGCGGTATCCGTTCCCTGAACGTGGCACTGCGTCAGGAGCTGGACCTGTACGTGTGTCTGCGTCCAGTTCGTTACTATCAGGGCACCCCAAGCCCGGTTAAGCACCCTGAACTGACCGATATGGTTATCTTCCGCGAAAACTCAGAAGACATCTACGCCGGTATCGAATGGAAAGCTGACTCTGCTGATGCAGAAAAAGTGATTAAATTCCTGCGCGAAGAGATGGGCGTGAAGAAAATTCGCTTCCCTGAACATTGCGGCATCGGCATTAAGCCGTGCTCCGAAGAAGGGACCAAGCGTCTGGTGCGTGCGGCGATCGAATATGCGATCACCAACGACCGCGACTCTGTGACCCTGGTTCACAAAGGCAACATCATGAAGTTCACCGAAGGCGCGTTCAAAGACTGGGGCTACCAGTTGGCGACCGAAGAGTTCGGCGGCGAGCTGATCGACGGCGGCCCATGGCAGAAAATTAAGAACCCGAACACCGGCAAAGAGATCATCATTAAAGATGTGATCGCCGATGCGTTCCTGCAGCAGATCCTGCTGCGTCCTGCGGAATACGACGTCATTGCCTGTATGAACCTGAACGGTGACTACATCTCTGACGCCCTGGCCGCTCAGGTTGGCGGTATCGGTATCGCCCCTGGCGCGAACATCGGTGACGAATGCGCGCTGTTCGAAGCGACCCATGGCACTGCGCCAAAATACGCAGGCCAGGACAAAGTGAACCCAGGCTCAATCATCCTGTCCGCAGAGATGATGCTGCGCCATATGGAATGGTTCGAAGCCGCAGACCTGATCGTTAAAGGTATGGAAGGCGCGATCAATGCAAAAACCGTAACCTATGACTTCGAACGTCTGATGGAAGGCGCTAAACTGCTGAAATGTTCAGAGTTTGGCGACGCGATTATCGCGAATATGTAATCCAGATTCTGGGTTATACCGGAACGGGAGCCTGAGGGTTCCCGTTTTTTTTGCCTCTGCCTGCGGGAGACAGCACGATGTTAGCCACGGTTCTTATCACGGTTGTTGCGTTAATTCATCTCTATATCCTTGTGCTGGAAATGTTCCTGTGGAACACCAAAACCGGGCATAAGGCCTTTAATCTGCGTCCCGACTTTGCGCGCGATACCCGCGTGCTGGCTGCGAATCAGGGCCTGTATAACGGTTTTTTGGCGGCAGGTTTGCTCTGGAGCCTCTGGCTCGGCGAAAAGGGCATTCAGGTGGCCATCTTCTTTCTGACCTGCGTGTTAATTGCCGGTGTATTTGGCGCAGTAACCGCCAGCCGAAAAATTTTGTATGTGCAGGCCATACCCGCTCTCGCAGCGCTGCTAGCGTTGTTCATCTGAAGCAATGCTTTGGTTGAGCCAGGGCGTCCGATATACTCATGACTTGACCCATACAGGTTTGAGAAGAGACTGCGATGAACAACGATATCCCACTGAAATATTATGACATTGCCGATGAGTACGCGACGGAAGCCGCAGAGCAGGTCGGTGAGTCAGAGCGCGACGCGCTGGCTCATTATTTCCAGCTGCTGCTCACACGTTTAGCGAATAACGAGGAAATTAGCGAGGAAGCCCAGCAGGATATGGCCGCGGAGGCCGGGATCCGCGCTGCTCGTATTGATGATATTGCGAACTTCCTCAATCAATGGGGCAACGAATAACCTGCCTTAAAAACCATTATGCTGATGCTTTGCCAGACAGCTCAGCATCACGCTATCGGACCACATGCATTTTTTTCGCAGAATATGCGAAGCGGGAGTGTCGATAAACAGCGCAAAAATAACGATCAGAAAAAAGAGTACCACTGGGAAAAGTAAGGATAATTTCACGTTTTTAACCAAATAAGAGTGTGCTTCAGGGTAATCTACCGTCTGATTGTGACGACTATATGTTTTTGCGAATAAAATAGAAACGCCCGGGCAGAAAAAATAAGGGTGCGCCGGGCTTCGGGTCACGGCGCGACGCCGGTGAGCCGCTTCGCCAGCTCGCTCCGGGTGAGTGACTTAGAAAAATACCAACCCTGAATCAGCGCATCGGGATATCTGTCAGCAATAAAGCGATACTGTATTTCATTCTCCACTCCCTCAAAAACCAGGGTCTTATTCAATCTTGCAAGGGCATCGCTAAAGATAACAAATATGTTTTGCTTATAATGCTCATTGATGCCATCCACCAGCGACTTATCGATTTTGATTTCATCATATTCAAGCTGTGACAGCCTGGCGAGGTTTGAATTTTGTACGCCAAAATCATCGATTGATATTTTTACGCCAAGAGATTTTAGCTCATGACAGAATCCCTCGAGAATATCTGCAGTAGAAATGGCCTTTTCAGAAAGCTCGACCTTTATCAGGGAAAGGGGAAGGTGATGGGCTAAACAGACACGGCGCAAAACGTTAATGAATTGTCCATCTTCAATTTCCTTTCGCCCGACGTTGATGGAGACAATCAGCTGATGCTTAATCGCAAGCGGGGCAATGTCAGAAAGGGATTTTTCGATAATATTACTATAATATTTTTTATACAGACCGATCTTCTTAATTAACGGAATGAAAAGCTCCGGAGAAACGTCACCGTGCTTTTGATCGCGCCATCTCGACAGAACTTCTACGCCGACTATTTTTTGATCGTGAATGCGAATAATTGGCTGGTAGTTAACGCAGATGGTATTCGTAATGACAGCCTTGATCAGCGTGCGCTCAAGCGAAAAGCGGTCTTCATAGATACGGAAGACAAATAGCGTTATCGCAGCCCAGATACAAAAGAGAATGATCGCGAGGAGCGTAAAGATAAACGGGGGGAGCGAGGCCAGCCCAGCGTCGTGATGCTTCACAATGACACACAGGTCCCAGATGGGGCTGCACTGCGTCAGGGTCAGGGTAAACAACCTCGAATGCAGCCAGCTCTGCTGCTTTAACTGAGGAGTGGTCGAAAAAAATGTTCTGCCGAAGTCTTTAGTGGTGGTACTCAGAGAATAGCTTGCCGTAACCGGAGTGAACTTATCGTAAGCATAGCGGGAGGTGAAGATAATAATATTATTATAAATTGCCGCATTGCCTGTGAAGAAATCTTTTCTGGAAAACTGCGCCAGGAGAAAGCCCCTCGGCGTTTTATGCAGCTCTGCAGGAAGTGCAACGGGCGTCGCGAGTTTACCCCAAAAAGCGGTACAGGCTATTTTCCCCTTCTCAATAAAACCGATATCGCCGAAATAGAGGCTATTAAGCTTTATTTGTCGGTAGCTATCAAGGCTGCTTTTATTACACCCCTGGGTTGTAATACTTTTAAGGGCCAGCGCCACGCTTTGGGACAGATCTTCTGAATAATGTAAAAGAGTACGCGATATCTCGAGCTGTTTGCTCTTTTGCTGACCCACGATAACCGCATTGACCGCATAAAGAGACAGGAGGACCAGAAGCGTTGAAACGATAGCAACGGCAATGAGTTTTTTCATTTTCCAGTTATCCTGTCCGCTCCCTGATTTCACAAATCTTAACACAGCCAGGGCAGGGTACAAGCCTGATAGTCACGGCAGGTGAGTACATTTAGCAGGATGAACTCATACGAAAGCATCAGTTTTTTAAGACAAATCTCAGCTAAGCTTTTTTCATTGTTATAGCAACGCCGGGTTAGCCTCTGGCTCTTCTTTCAGAACATCCATGCTTGTTTTTTCTATTAAGGAAAACATCGTGCGCAACGTGACGATCCCCATTCTTAGTGCCCTGTTTCTCTTTTTGAGCGGCATACTGATCGTTAACTGGCAGCTATGGCAGATGGCGAAACTTAATATTATTCATACCGCCACCGTAAGCACCCAAAAAATAGAAAACATTCTTGCTGAAGCCACCAGTGCGGCCAACACGGCGAAGCGCGTTGCGGCTCAAGGGTGTACCAGTAGCGGACAGCTGTCGTTGGGGACAGAAGCGGCGCTTAAACCGCATTTGCGCGCCATCATGATCCAGCAGCAGGGTAAAATCATCTGTACTTCCCTTCCCGGAAATGGCGTATTGATTGTTCACCCGGAGACGCTACCTGATGAAGAATTAATGCTGTTACCCGGCAATCGACGGGTGAACGGTGTTCCGGTGCTCCTGTTCCAGATGCCCATCGCGGGCGGGCGCGTCATCGTCAGCGTCAGTGAGGCACATTTGCAGGACGTTATAGCAAATGCGTCCAACAGCGTTGACCTGGGGCTCGTTGTCGGTGAAAGAATGCTTACGCGCAACGGTGATGTCACCGCCTGGAAAGCGGTCTCGTGGGCAGGGTCGCTAATGGCATCTACGCAATTCCCCTTTAGCCTGGCCTGGCAACCTCCTGCCTTTTTTAGCCTGACCAGACTGTTGCACCAGGGTTGGAGTCTGATACTGCTTGTTCTAGCTTTATCCGTAACGGTGGGCATTTTGATCCAGCGTTACAAGGGGAAAAGCACCTCATTTGAAGATGATTTGCGGAAAGCCATTTTGCACGGGGAAATCGTTCCTTATTATCAACCGATCGTGAACGGTGATACCGGCGGGTTATATGGCGTTGAAGTCCTTGCAAGATGGAAGCATCCAAAATCAGGCTTTATTCCGCCGGATGTTTTTATTCCGATTGCCGAACGTAGCGGTTTAATTATTCCGCTGACCAAAGGGTTAATGGCGAAAGTGGTCACTCAGCTTAAGCCGCTTTTACCTAAGCTACCGGATGGGTTTCATATCGGGGTAAACATCAGCGCCAGGCACATCAATGCCCCTTCGTTTATTGGTGACTGCCGCGTCTTCGGAAAAGGGTTTCAGGGTAAAGAAGTTAAGCTGGTTCTTGAGGTAACCGAACGTGAACCGTTGATCGATAATCCTCATCTGGTGAAAAACCTCAACACGCTGCATAACGCCGGTTTTGTCATCGCGCTGGATGATTTTGGCACGGGCTATTCCGGGCTGTCGTGCCTTAATGCGCTTGCCATTGACTATATTAAAATCGATAAGAGCTTTGTGAACCGGGTTTCAGAGGAGAAGGATTCAACGATCCTGCTGGACTGCGTCATAGACCTGGCGAAAAAACTTTCGTTGCGCATTGTAGCTGAAGGTGTAGAAACGAAGGAGCAACTGGAGTATCTCAACCGTAATGAGATTACCCTGTTGCAGGGTTATTATTTTGGTAAACCCGTCTCCTATATAGACTTTATTAAAGTCATTTTATCTAAGCCTCGGGAGACGGTAAGTTTGTAAAACAAAATTAAGACGAGCTTCTGTTGTATGCTTAAGTGCAATTCATTTTCCTCTTATCCGGAGCTTTGTTACAGTGACAAGAGTTGTCAGCCAGGGATGTCAGGCGTGATAAGGTGGAATAGCTCGTGCATGTGAAAAATACTTTTTACACAACAACCATTACCGTCATCATTGTCTCATTGATCATCTCGCTGTCGCTTGCCGTCCAAATTGCCACGTCCAGACAGCAGTCAATCCAGCAAATTAATACCAGCGTCGCTAACCTGAGCCATACCCTTGATGTCTATACTGAGGGGATCATGCGACAGAGTGAAATGTTAATTACTACCGTTTCGGACATAATCGAAATTTATGGCATGACCCCGCAGCAGGCGACCCATATTCAGCGAATGATAAATAATCAGGATAATCTTCTTACCCAGATTAATAATGTGGTTGTTTACGATGCGCAGGGCGATATCTTTACCGCATTGCATGAAAGTTTTACCGGTCCCCGCAAAGGCTCGGACAGAGAGTTTTTTATCTATCACCAGGAAAATAAAAGTCAGCAGATTTTTATTGGTGAGCCCGTGGTAAGCAGAACCAATGGTAAATGGGTTATCACCATTAGCCGGCGCCTTGAAACCGACACCGGGGCATTTAACGGCGTTGTGGTGGTGACGCTGGGTATCGAAAACTTTCTCGCGCTCTACGGGCAGATTAATATCGGTCACTCGGGCGTGATTGGCTTAACGACGCAGGCAGGCGTGTTGCTGGTTCGTTATCCCTTTAAAAATACCTATATCGGCACGATTGTTTCTGATTCACCTCTCTTCAGGAAATACCTCAAGGTACAAAATACAGGGATAGCCAGTTCTATCTCCCGGTTTGATAAAATCGAGCGCATTTATGCCTATGAGAAAAATAAACGCTACGGGCTGGTCACCACCGTGGCCGTTAGTATTGATGAAGCCCTCGCACCCTGGCGCAAGCAGGCGATTCAGCTGGCGGTGCTCATTTTCGTCTTCACCGCGATACTCATCTTCGCGTCATACTTCCTGTATTCCGACTTATCCCGAAAAACAAGGGATAACAAAGCGCTGAAGATTATCGCCTCTGAGGATGCGCTGACCGGGCTGTACAACCGTCGCATTTTTGATGAAAGAATCCTCTCGGAAATCGCGCTCTGTGCCGCACATGATGCACCAATTTCGATGTTGATCGTGGATGTGGATTACTTCAAAAAATACAACGATAACTACGGTCATCCGGAAGGGGACCGGTGTCTGGCAATGCTCGGAAACAGCCTCAGGGAGAGCCTCACCCGTGATAATCAGATTGTGGCGCGATATGGCGGAGAGGAGTTTGCGCTGATATTACCTGATACGGATATTCAGGAGGCGCTTCGCCTGGCGCAGACGATTATTCGCAATGTGTTCTCGCTGCACATTACCCATGCTTTCAGCCCATTCGGACGGGTGACGGTAAGCGTTGGGATTTCAACAGCACGTGCTGTCGATATCGCAGGCAGCCAGCAGGACATTATTATTGCCGCGGATCGAGCGCTCTACCAGGCAAAACGCGCCGGGCGTAACCGGTACGCATTTGTTGGGGTGTGATCGAAAAAAAAAGCCCACTCAAGAGTGGGCAAGAAATACTGGAAGCAATGTGAGCAATGTCGTACTGAATACCTGAGCGTTTCACTCAACTATTCAGTGTTGAGAAAGATAATCTTTCTCAACAAAAGATGCAACCCCACAGTTTATGTGGAACGTTCATTTCGTTGATGAATAATTACGCACTCTCTCGTTGTGATGCTTATCACAAATTTCCTTTCTCAAATCCTGTGCTATTCTTTTTTGTGTCGTTGATTTAATGACAAAAACCATACAGAGAGGAAAGTTATGGGAATTTTATCCTGGATTATCTTTGGGCTTATTGCGGGTATTCTGGCGAAGTGGATCATGCCGGGCAAAGATGGCGGTGGATTTATCGTCACCGTAATACTGGGTGTTGTCGGCGCGGTAGTTGGCGGCTGGATCAGTACGCTGTTCGGTTTTGGCAAGGTCGATGGCTTTAACTTCGGCAGCTTCGCCGTCGCGGTGATCGGTGCGCTGGTTGTTCTGTTTATCTACAGAAAGATCAAAAGCTAAGGCTTAAAAGCGTTGAAAAAGGCTGCCAGATGGCGGCCTTTTTACGTATTGGGGTTTACCACCAGCCAAGCTGCGTGCCGGCAAATGCCGCAATGGCAACTATCAGCATAATGAGGGTCGTTTTTCTCATTTATGCCCCTGGCGCCGCGTAACCACCGACAAAGAACCATGCTAAAAAAATCACCGCCGTTATAAAAATAACGACCGGGAAGAGGATCCCTATTCTCATACCATCACCTGTTTCGGTTTCTAAAACGCCATAGAGTGTACGGGGTTAATCCATGGCGAGAAAGCGTGTTTTGCTTTTTCCTTTCTTATCCTGATACATCGCGGCATCCGCGTCGCGTAGCGCCGTGTCCGGATCGGTTACGCCTGGGTCCACTTCGATAACGCCAAGGCTGGCACCCGGATAAATGAGATTGACGCTGCCCAGCCAGTATTCACCGGCAATGCAGGCGCTGAGGCGCGTTCTGAGCAGGGTGACCTGCGCGTTATCTCCCTCTTCGTGGGACTGGCTCAGCGAGGCCACCAGAAACTCATCACCGCCCAGCCGGCCAATGATATCGTCCTGCTGCTTTTCTTCCGTCAAACGCTTGCCTACTTCAATCAGGAACTGGTCGCCCGCTTCGTGTCCATAGCGATCGTTAATCAGTTTGAAATCATCCAGATCGATAAACGCGATAATGGCGTTACGCTTGAGATGTCGCGCCAGAGAAAACAGGGTCGTCAGATCCTCAAACAGCGCGCGACGGTTGGGCAACCCGGTCAGGGCATCGGTATAAGAGTGCGCGATGAGTGCTGCGTTGGCTTCGCGAAGCTGGGTGACCAGCGACTCTTTCTGGATGTACTGGCCAATTAAACCGGCGAATAATCTCAGCACCTGCTCACCGCGCTCGCTGAGCGGTTTCCTGGCCGTGCTGGTGGCGCAGAGCGTTCCGTACAGTGAACCATCGGCAAGATGAACGGGGATGCTCATGTAGGTGGTAATGCCAAGCGCTTTTGCCGCTTCACACTCGGGCCAACGTTCGGGCACGTCGTTGCTGAACAGCGTGTCGCTATCCAGCGCGCGCTTGCAGAGCGTTTCATCCCAGGGAACGCTTAACCCTTCGGGGATCTCCATCTGCTTGCTGTTGCGGGCATAGAGAATATGCTGCAGCCGGGCTTTGATATCGACCTTAGTGAGATAAGTCGACTCCATGTCGGTCACTATCTCCAGCATCTCCAGTAGCTGACGAACGAGACTTTCAAGGGATTGTTCAGTGGCGAGGGTTTCTGAAACACGGGCAAGGATAATATCCGACATGACGTAGAGTGACTCCCAGGCAGAAGACGTCTGCATCTGCATGTTATGCTGAGTTTTTAGACTTCGGGCATAGTAAAACATGAATACAGAAAATTTAATATATGCAGCGGGAGGGCAGCGGGCGAGAAAAAAGGCCCCGTTGTTGAGACCGGGGCAAAGACATCTTGATTACGGAATGATGTTCTCTGGTCATATCGAGAACATGCCACACTATAGTGTTGAAAAGTGCAGTTAAAATGGAGAAATCATGGAGAAAGCGGCGCTGACCCGTTACCCTTAACCTGTAATGATGTCAAAAGGATCAAAGTGATGAGATTTCTGCTTCTGGCGCTGGCCTTGCCCTTAGTTGCCTGCACCACAAAAACAACGCCGCCTGATGCGCCGAAACCGCCACACGCTATCGGTATGGCGAACCCGGCTTCCGTGTACTGCCTGGAGAAAGGTGGGGAACAGATCCCGGTTCAGAGCCCGCAGGGCGTCCGTACCGAGTGCAAATTACCGGGTGGCGAAGTGATCGATGAATGGACGCTCTATCGTCGCGATCGTCCGCAACCCACCAGGTGACAAAGTCATATTGCCTGCGATACACTTCTCTTTAGGATTATTCTTAGCCATTTCCTGGCTACCGTTATCGTGAGAGAAGTATGTTTCAGCTTAAACCGGGCAGCATGGCGATGATCGTGGGTGCCCGCACGGCGTCTGGCCGTCGCAATATTGGTAAATCTGTTGAGCTGTTTGGCCTTTGCCAGCCCGGAATGCGTTTCGTTAACCCGGTCAACGGCGTCATGACGCAGTTACCCGCTACCGCAGACCGCGCGCTTTGGCTGGTAACAGGTGATGTTTACGCCTTTGACAATCAGCACGGCTTTGCGTTTGTTCGCCCCGAACATCTGATGCCGCTTACCCCGGATGAAGCACCGCAAACCGTGGATGCGCTGACCATCGGCTGATTACAGATGGCGCAGCCAGTCGGCTAATACCAGGGCGTGATTTTGCTCCGTGTTTTTGGCAGCAAAGAGCAGGGTGACGGTCTGTTTTTTTGCCCGCGCCGCCAGGCGCATTCCCTCGTCCGCATGCTGCGCCAGCTCTTCCCGATAGGCCTGACTGAAGGCGGCGAAATCAATGGTTTCGCTGTGAAAAGCCTTGCGTAATTCATTCGAAGGCGTGAGTGCTTTACACCATTCATCATAGGCGAGGTCCGTTTTTTTAACGCCGCGCGGCCACAGTTTATCCACCAGAACCCGATAGCCGTCGTCCGGACCTGCCTGTTCGTATACGCGTTTGCACTGAATCATAATTCCACCCTCCCAATTTAAGGTATTGTGATAATTGCAGAAGATCGGTAGTCTGAGGTTCCTTATGTTATCTGATAATTCTCTGGCATAAGGAACCTTTCATGGAACACCTCCCGGTTAAAACGACGCTGCGCATTGCGCTGGTTGGCGATTACAATCCCAATGTTATCGCGCATCAGGCGATCCCGCTGGCCATTGACGACGCCGCCGCAGTGCTTGACCTCACCGCCGATTACGACTGGCTTGCCACCACGGAGCTGACAAGCCCTGAGGATCTGGTGGGCTACGATGCTATCTGGCTGGTTCCTGCAAGCCCCTATAAAAACACGGAAGCCGCTTTTATCGCCGCGCGCTACGCCCGTGAAAACAGCATTCCGTTCCTTGGCACCTGCGGTGGGTTCCAGCATGCGCTAATTGAGTATGCCCGAAATGTGCTGGGCTGGGCGGATGCGGCACATGCCGAGACGGATACCGAAGGCACCATGGTGATTGCGCCGCTGACCTGTTCGCTGGTGGAAAAAACCGATGCCATTGAGCTGCGTAATAATACGCTGATCGCGAAAGCCTACGGCAGGCCGGAAATTGAAGAGGGGTATCACTGCAACTATGGCGTGTCGCCGGCGTTTGCACAGGCGCTGGAAAGCGGTGATATGCATGTTACGGGGTGGGATGACCAGGGAGAAATTCGTGCCGCAGAACTGGTTACGCACCCGTTCTTCGTGATCACCTTATTCCAGCATGAGCGTGCCGCGCTGGAAGGGCGTCCGGTCGTGCTGGTGCAGGCGATGCTGCGCGCGGCGCGCGATTCATAACGACGTCGCTTTCCTTGCCGGGTGGCGCTGCGCTTACCCGGCCTACATTCCGATTGCACAATTCAGTGTAGGCCCGTGCAAGCGTAGCGCCGCCGGGCGAAACTCTGGTGTGCCACACTGCTTAACGGGGCGCGATCTCCCGGTCTCGCCCGGCTAACACACCGCAGATGGCCATTATCACGGCGGCCAGTGCGCAGACCAGAAGTGGGATTTGCCAGTCTCCTGCGGTATCGTGAATTTTCCCCATCAGCGGGGGACCGCAGGCGGCAAGCAGGTAGCCAATCGACTGTGCCATTCCGGACAGCGCCGCAGCCTGGTGTGCAGAGCTGGCGCGCAGGCCGATGAACGTCAGGCCGAGGATCATCGTTGCCCCGGAGCCAAAGCCAAACACCAGCGTCCACATTACCGCCATGTCAGGCATAAACCACAGGCCCGCCGCGCTTACCGCGCACATCAACGCCACCGCGCCGGCGATCCCACGCTGATCCTTCAGACGGTGGAGGATCAGCGGAACGGCAAGCCCCGGAACGGCCGTGGCCAGCTGTAAAAGACCGTGAACCGAGCCGGCCTGCGCTTCGCTGTAGCCGTGGCTGAGCAATATTGCCGGCAGCCAGCCGATGATGACGTAGTAAATCAGCGAGTTAATCCCCAAAAAGAGCGTTACCTGCCACGCGAGGGCCGAGCGCCAGATCGCGCGGTTATGCAGCGCGCCAGCGCCGGTTACCGTCGCGACGTGCTTCTGTCGCCACTGCGGCAGCCAGAGCAGCAGCGCCACCAGCGGAAACACCATTAGCATCAGCAGTGCGCCATGCCAGCCTGCCGCCCCCTGCGCCAGGGGAACAATCAGCGCCGAGCCGAGCGCCGCCGAGACGCCCATCGTCAGGGAATAGGCCCCGGTGAGTTTCGCCACCTGGCCTGGAAAGTCACGCTTAATTAACCCGGGTAACAGCACATTCCCCAGCGCTATCCCGCAGCCGATGACCGCCGTTCCGATGAAAAGCAGGGCGGCGGAAGGCAGGGAGCGCAGGGCAATTCCGGCGCAAATCAGCAGCAGGGCAATAAACAGGCTGCGCTCCATGCCGATACGCCGGGCCACGCCGGCTGCGAGCGGTGAGACAAGGGCGAAGGCCAGCAGCGGCAGGGTGGTCAGCAAACCGGTTTGCGCCGTGGTTAAGCCATAATCAAGACGAATAGTATCGAGCAGCGGGGCTGCCCCGGTGAAGGTGACGCGAAGCGTGGTGGCAATCATCAGGATACCTGCGATCAGCAGCGCGCCATGTTTTCCTGAAGTGCGAATAGCAGTAGTCATTATGTTCTCATACGTTCAAGCGAGCGCACACAATACCGATTTTCTCAGCGGTTGAAATCAGGCTAAAATGACAGTTTATCGCTCATATCGGACAACCTGATGATTGGTCTGGGACTGGACGGCTACGATCCTGATAGCCAGCACGATGCGGCCGTCGCATTTCGCATTCGCGTAGTGGCTGAGGAACAATATATTCCGCTTCATCATCACCGTAAGGGACAGATGATTCTGGCCCTCGGCGGCGCGATCACCTGCGAAGTGGAAAATGCCATGCTGATGGTACCGCCCCAGTACGCCGTCTGGATCCCCGGCCAGATGCCGCACAGCAACAGGGCCACGCCGGGGGCGCAGCTCTGCTTTTTGTTCATTGAACCGGGGGCAGCAAGCTTGCCGGAGCGCTGTTGCACCCTGAAAATCTCCCCGCTGGTGCGGGAGCTGATTTTATCGCTCGCGGAAAAATCGCGTGAACAGCTGCAGCTTGCGGCCACCTCGCGTCTGGTGGACGTCCTGTTTGACGAGCTGCCGCTCCAGCGTCAGGAGCATCTGCAGCTGCCCGTCTCGCCCCATCCAAAAATCCGGCTGATGAGCGAGAAGATGGCGGAAGAGCCCGCGGCCTGGCAGACGCTGGCGCAGTGGGCGAGCCACTTTGCCATGAGCGAACGCAACCTGGCGCGGCTGGTAGTGAAAGAGACCGGCTTAAGCTTTCGCCGATGGCGTCACCAGCTGCAGCTGATTGTGGCGTTACAGCATTTGATAGGCGGGAAATCGGTACAGCAGGTGGCACAGTCACTGGGCTATGACTCGACCACCGCGTTTATCACCATGTTCAAGAAGGGACTGGGTCAGACGCCGGCGCGTTATATGGCCAGCCTGACTACGACTTCCCAATAAACAGCGAGACCAGGCCTGCTGCAATCAGCGGGCCCACCGGAACGCCGCGAAAGAGCGCCACACCCAGCACGGTGCCCACCAGCAGGCCCGCCACCAGCGAGGGCTGGCTGCTCATCAGCGTGACGCCGCGTCCGCCCAGCCACGAGACGAAAATCCCCACCGCAATCGCCACCAGTGATTTCCAGTTTACAAACGAGTGCAGCAGCGTTGAGGCGGGAAGCGTACCGCTGGCGATGGGCGCCATCACCCCAATGGTTAAAATGATTATCCCAATGGTCAGGCCCTGTTTTTCTATCCACGGGAAAAAGGTATTTAACGGGGTCACGCGCACAATAATCAGCACCAGAATTGAGATGGCGACGGTGGTGTTATGGCTGACAAAGCCGAGCGCGGCGAGCGCCAGGAGAATAAGCAGAGTAGGGTCAAACATGCAGAGGTCCTTGCCAAAAAAAGTAAGCCTGCTTACTGTACGCGCAAATGCGTGAGCAAACAGGCCTTTGTCAAAAAAAACCTCTTTTTTTGGGCACTTGCCCATCGTCAGCTCAGCAGCGTTTGCACCAGTGGACTGCCTTCGCGAATAAAGACCGGAATGGTTTCCAGCGCTGCCGGTACCGTAATGCGCTCGCCCCCCGCGTAGCGCTCGCCGTTAAGCGCCAGCCAGCCGTTCCCTGCCGGGAGCCAGACCTCGCGCTCGCGCTGGCCGGCATGCATGACCGGCGCAACCAGCAAATCTTCGCCAAACAGATACTGATCTTCCGTTTCCCAGCTTTGCGTTTCCTGTGGGTAATGCCAGAACAGGGGGCGCATAAGCGGGTCGCCCTGCCGGTGGGCATTCTCGTATAGCGCATCAATATAGGGACGCAGCTTCTCGCGTACGGAGAGCCAGCGCTGCATGATAGCGAAGTTGGCTTCTCCATAGCTCCACAGTTCATTAGGTGAACCGCTGTTACACTGCGGTATACCGTCGCGATAGCGCTCCGGCGGCTGGATCTGCGGTTCACGATAGCCGTGCATGCGCAGTACGGGGGTAAACACCGCCCACTGGAACCAGCGGATCAGCAGCTCGTGGAACGCCGGATCGTTGACGTTCCCGCCCTGGAAACCGCCGATATCGGTGGTCCACCAGGGGATCCCCGCCAGCCCCATGTTTAGCCCGGCGGCGAGCTGGTTGCGAAACGCGTGGAAGGAGGAGTGGACGTCCCCCGACCAGGCCAATACGCCGTAGCGCTGGCTGCCTGCCCAGGCGCAGCGAACCAGGTTCACGATCTCGGTTTCGCCGCTGGCCTGCAGCCCATCATAAAACCCCTGTGCAAAATCGCGCGGGTAGCGGTTTCCCACTTCCAGGACCGGGCCAGCGTAGTAGCGGTAATTATCGAAGTCGTAGGCGCGGTATTCGGGCTCCGCCTCGTCCAGCCAGAACAGTTTGATCCCCAGGTCGTAGTAATTTTTCTTCACCGTATCCCAGACAAACTGCCGGGCCTCGGGATGCGTGGCGTCAAAGAAGGTAGTATTGCCCATGAAGTCGAGGTTGACCTGCACCCCGCGCTCGCTGCTGACCAGCCACCCTTTGGCCTTCATCACCGGATAGAGCGGGCTGCGCGCCTCAACCGTAGGCCAGACGGACACCATCAGCGCAATACCCAGCTCGCGTAGCTCGTCAACCATGGCTTTAGGGTTGGGCCAGTCGACAGGATCAAAGCACCAGGTGCCCTGATTCGGCCAGTGGAAGAAGTCAATGACCATCACCGAAAGCGGCAGGCTGCGGCGGCGATACTCCCGGGCCACCTCCAGCACTTCCTGCTGCGTGCGGTAGCGCAATTTGCACTGCCACAGTCCGCTGATAAAGGCCGGAGCCTGTGGTGGGGTCCCCGTCGCCTTGACGTACTGACGGGTAATATCGGCAATCGTGTCGGCTGCGGTGATCCAGTAATCCATCTCACCCGTGACGCGGGCGCGCCATTCGGTCTGGTTTTTGGCAAAGCTGGCCTCGCCGATCGCCGGGTTGTTCCACAGTAGGCCGTAGCCAAGGCTGGACTGCACGAAGGGCACGCTGGCCTGAGAGTTACGCTGCGCCAGCTCCAGCGTGCAGCCTTTCAGATCCAGCCACGGCTGTTGATACTGACCCATGCCGTAAAGGCGTTCGTCGGGGCGTGATTCAAAACGCACCGTGAGTTGATATTTCCCGCCCGCCAGCGGCTTGAATTCTCGCCCATCCAGCTTCAGGGCGCTGACGTACTTATCCTGACTTTTTTCACTGGCACCGATGCCTACCGTTGACCGCTGCCGCCACATCTCCTCCAGCAGCAGTTCGCCGCGCTGGTTGTAGAATGCCAGTTGGCCCTTAAGGTTCAGCGTCGCGGTGATGTTGCCGTTGCGAAGCGTCAGGCTTTCGGCTTCAGCAGTAATGTCGGCAGAGCAGGGGGCCGCAGACAGCAGCGCGTGCTGTGCGTCACTTAACGCCGGAGAGCAGGTCGCCCGGACGCGCAGGCTGTTTTGTCCCCAGGGTTCGATGCGCAGGATCTGGCGTTCAAAACGCCATTCAATACTGTTGGAATGTTGAATCAGCTCACTCATGGATAGGGCGTCCTTTTAAACACTGTGTTTGGCAAGATGGATGGATTTCATCGTGCTGTCATCGAGTTTGTACCAGCGCAGTGTGGCGAACGCGCAGAGCGACAGCGCGCCAGGAACGATGGTAAAGAGGGCGATAATGCAGTACATCGCGGTAGCCGTTTGCTCCGGGGCGTTTGGCACATAGCCGCTGGATCCCAGCGTCCAGCCAACAATGGCCCCGCTGATCGCCATGCCCAGCTTGAGCACGGCCAGGAACGTCGAGAAGATCACGCCGTCCATGCGTTTACCCTGCTTCCATTCGCCGTAGTCGGCGACGTCCGCCATCATCACCCACATTAGCGTGGTGGTGGCCTGATAGAGCGTGGAGACGATGAAGGTCAGGGGAACCAGAAGGAAGACAGATTTCGGCGCGAAGAACAGCGCAATGCTGAGCACGCCCGCCAGGACGGAGCAGTAGCCAAACATCTGCACTTTGCTGTAACTGTGCGTAAGACGTTTTGCCAGCGCGCTGCCGGCGGCTTTTCCCAGAATATGCGCTCCCAGCATCCACATAAAATAGCTGGCGCTGCCGAGATAATAGGTGACGAAATACATCATTGCGCCGAGTCGAATAACCCCAAAACCAATATTGGTTAATACCAGCACCGCGACAACGCGCCACTGGTCATTCCGTAATAAATCCCGTAGCTCCGCCAGATAATTATTATGCGTGGCGGGGGCTTTAATTCGCTCCCGGGTATTGGCAAAACAGATCCAGAACATAATCACGGCGACCGTAGCCATAATCGCCATTGCCCAGCGGTAGCCCAGTAATTTATCGTCACCCCCTAAAAACTCTGCCAGCGGCATCATGAAGAACGTCGAGAGCGCGCCGCCGAGCGTCGCCAGGAAAAAACGATATGACTGCAGGGAAATACGCGCGTCGTTATCAGGGGTTATTACCGCGCCCATTGAGCAGTAGGGAATATTGATTGCGGTGTACATGATCATCATCAACGTGTAGCTGACGGTGGCGAAGATCATCTTACCGTGCAGATCGAGATATTCCGGCACGGCGTAGGTGAGCAGGCAGCTTGCGCCAAACGGCAGCGCCAGCCACAGCATCCACGGTCGGAATTTTCCCCAGCGCGTGCGGGTGCGGTCGGCAATATAGCCCATCGCCGGGTCGATAATCGCGTCCGCGGTTCGGGCCAGCAGGAACATCGTCCCCACAAATGCTGCCGGTAATCCCACAACGTCCGTATAATAAAACGTTAAAAATATAATGACGTTATCCAGCCCAATATGGCTGGCCATATCTCCCAGCCCATAGCTGATTTTTTCTTTGCGGGTAATCTTATCGGTCATGTTAATCACCTGGCTCGTGTAAGGCTTATTTATGAGACGTGCTGATTAGCATGTTTAACCACGCCACGGTCGTTAACAATTGCGAGATTTGGCAATGACGTTACGGAAACACCTTTTCGTGATACCGGTAACATAATGGTGAGAATGAAAGCTATTTTTGCAGCGGTGATATTTATTTCATACGAATCGTTTCAGCCTCGCCGTATTCACCTTTCTGACCCGTAGCTGTCATTTTATTGTCATCCTAAGGGGGTAAAAAAGGCTAAACGGGGTAAAAGGGATCGCATCATGAACGATCAAATGTTTATTGAAACGCTGATTATCTCTTCATCATTTTTGACGATAGCCGTAATTCTTATCGCGTCGGTGCTTTTTCTGGAAAAAAATGGCTGACCGTTTTGCCAGCCGTTATGACTATCCTTTATGGAACGTCACCAGTTCAGGACGGGCAATGCGCAGGTAGTCCTGGGTATCCATAATCACGGATTTTTCCAGCAGGCCGGCGTTAAACGCGATTTCGTCAAAACGCTCGAACAGCAGCGGGTCGGCGACCAGCGCCAAATCAGGATGGAAGCTAAAGGGCGGGATAGCGCCGAAAACGCAGGCGGTCAGGGCATCGACTTCGGCCGGGCTGGCGAGTGAGGCTTTTAGGCCGCCAAAATGACCGGCAAGCTGGCTGAGATCGGCCTGCAGATCGGCGGCCAGGATCGCCAGCACGTGTTTTTTTACGCCATTTCCCTTCACCTTGCAGACCAGGGCTTTTGCGCCTTGCCTCAGATCGGTTCCGCGAATTTCGCTTACCGCTTCACATTTCCCGACCGCCTCGTGCTCCATGACGCGAAAACGCGCGCCCTGCTCGGTGAGTAAGGCGATCAGTTGCTGGTGGGTTCCCGCCCCAATAACGTCATCAGTCATAACGATTTTCCCGGTGATAATCCAGTATGCAGCGTTCTACATTACCACGGGATGAACGGGGTCGAAAGAGAACAGCCAGCGAGTTCGCTGGCTGTTGGATTATGCGTTGCTGGTCGCAGACTGCTTGTGGAACAGCTCCCTGAAGACGGGATAAATATCATCCTGGTCACGGATATGCTGCATGGCAAAATTATCAAACATCGACTGCAGATGTTCATACTCCCGCCACAGGGTCTGGTGCGCGCGGCGGGTGATTTCGATATAGCTGTAGTAACGCACCACCGGCAGAATTTTCTTCGCCAGAATGTCGTGACACAGCGGTGAGTCATCAGCCCAGTTGTCGCCATCCGACGCCTGCGCGGCATAAATGTTCCACTGCGCCGGGTCGTAACGCTCTTTTACCACTTCATCCATCAGCTTCAGCGCGCTGGAGACGATGGTGCCCCCGGTCTCCTGCGAGTAGAAGAACTCGTGTTCATCCACCTCTTTAGCCTGCGTATGGTGGCGAATATAGACCACCTCGACGTTCTTATAGGTTCTGCTCAGGAACAGATAGAGCAGAATATAAAAACGCTTCGCCATGTCTTTGGTGGCCTGGTCCATTGAGCCGGAGACGTCCATCAGGCAGAACATCACCGCCTGGCTGGAGGGTTCCGGACGTTTTTCGTAGTTCTTGTAGCGCAGGTCGAAGGTGTCGATAAACGGGACCCGTTCAATCTTCGCCCGCAGCTCCGCGATCTCCTTACGCAGGCGCTCCTCTTCCAGCAGTTGCGCCGGCTCCGTGTTTTCCACGACCTTCAGATTGCTCTCCAGCTCGCGCAGTTCACGACGTTTCCCTGCCGTCATGGCCGTGCGCCGCGCCAGCGAATTCTGCAACGAACGCACGACGCTGATATTGGCGGGCACGCCGTTGGCGGTATAGCCCGCGCGGTGGGTTTTATATTCATTAAGCTGGCGATGCTGATTCTTTTTCAGATTCGGCAGCGCCAGATCTTCAAACAGCAGGTCGAGATATTCGTCTTTCGAGATCTGGAAGACAAATTCGTCCTGGCCCTCACCGTCCTGGCTGGCCTGTCCCTGACCGCTTCCTGAACCACCGCCGCCGCCCTGAGGACGCTCAATTCTGTCGTTCTGAACGAAGTGGTCATTACCTGGATGTACGCGATGGCGAAGGCCGCCTCGCCCCTGATGAAACATCGGTTCGCTGATGTCATCGGTGGGGATGGAGACAGATTCGCCGCTGTCGACGTCGGTCACCGAGCGTTTGTTGATGGCCTCGGAGATAGACTGTTTAATTTGCGCTTTATAACGACGCAAGAAGCGCTGGCGGTTCACCGTGCTCTTGTTTTTGCCGTTAAGACGCCGGTCAATAAACCAGGTCATATACCCCCCGTACTGCATTTGCCAACTTGCATTTTGTAGGCCCGGCAGGTGCTAAACGCTGTCGGGCACTTGTTTTAAGACGATTTACGCACGCGCAGATACCATTCGCAGAGCAGGCGAACCTGCTTGCGGGTGTAGCCTTTTTCCATCATACGGTCGACAAAATCGTCGTGCTTTTTCTGTTCATCGGTTGAGGTTTTGGTGTTAAACGAAATCACCGGCAACAGCTCTTCGGTATTGGAGAACATTTTTTTCTCAATGACCGTGCGCAGCTTCTCGTAGCTGGTCCAGTTTGGATTGCGCCCGTTGTTGTGCGCTCTGGCGCGCAGGACAAAGTTCACAATCTCGTTACGGAAGTCTTTCGGGTTGCTGATCCCGGCAGGCTTCTCGATTTTCTCCAGCTCGGCGTTCAGGGATTCACGGTCAAACAGCTGGCCGGTATCCGGGTCGCGGTACTCCTGATCCTGGATCCAGAAGTCAGCATAGGTGACGTAACGGTCGAAAATGTTCTGCCCGTATTCTGAATAGGATTCAAGGTAGGCCGTCTGGATCTCTTTGCCAATGAACTCGGCGTATTTCGGGATCAGGTAACCTTTCAGGAACTCAAGGTAGCGTTCAGCCTGCTCCTGCGGGAACTGCTCGCGTTCGATTTGTTGCTCCAGCACGTAGAACAGGTGAACCGGGTTGGCCGCCACTTCCGCGTGGTCGAAGTTAAAGACCCGGGAGAGGATCTTAAACGCGAAACGCGTGGACAGGCCGTTCATCCCTTCATCGACCCCGGCGTAGTCGCGATATTCCTGATACGACTTCGCTTTCGGGTCGGTGTCCTTCAGGCTCTCACCGTCATAGACGCGCATTTTCGAGTA
The DNA here is from genome assembly GCF_058788735.1 of Enterobacter sp. FW301-JW81. Classification (NCBI taxonomy): domain Bacteria; kingdom Pseudomonadati; phylum Pseudomonadota; class Gammaproteobacteria; order Enterobacterales; family Enterobacteriaceae; genus Enterobacter; species Enterobacter sp. FW301-JW81. Next base: position 491,523 of record NZ_JBYTBA010000001.1, read on the forward strand.
GATGCTGGAGTTTTCCGGCTCTTTCAGACGCGAAAGGATGGAGAAGCGGGACAGCGTTTCCAGGGTGCCCGGCGCGCACGGAGCATGCACCAGCTCACTGTGGTTAAGCAGTTTCTCGTAAATTTTGATCTCTTCGGAGATCCGCAGGCAATAAGGCACTTTGACGATGTAAACACGGTCAAGGAAGGCCTCATTGTTTTTGTTATTACGGAAGGTCACCCATTCGGATTCATTCGAGTGAGCGAGAATAATTCCGTTAAACGGCAGGGCGGAGATACCTTCCGTCCCGTTGTAGTTGCCTTCCTGGGTCGCCGTCAGCAGGGGATGTAGCACTTTGATTGGTGCTTTAAACATCTCGACGAATTCCATAATCCCCTGGTTAGCGCGGCACAGCGCGCCGGAGTAACCGTAGGCATCCGGGTCATTCTGCGCGAAGTTTTCCAGCTTACGGATGTCGACTTTACCCACCAGAGCCGAGATGTCCTGGTTGTTCTCATCACCGGGTTCGGTTTTGGCGATGGCGATCTGTTCGAGAATGGATGGCCAGACTTTCACAACGCGGAACTTGGTGATGTCGCCACCAAACTCGTGCAGGCGTTTCGCCGCCCACGGTGACATGATGGTGCCGAGATAGCGACGCGGGATGCCATACTCTTTATCCAGAATTTGCGCATCTTCCTGCGGATTAAACAGGCACAGCGGATGGTCGTTCACCGGGCTGCGCTCGCCGTTAGCGCTCAGCACATAGATAGGGACGCGCTGCATCAGCGACTTCAGGCGTTCAGCCAGAGACGATTTACCGCCACCCACCGGGCCGAGTAAATAGAGGATCTGTTTCTTCTCTTCCAGACCCTGAGCGGCATGCTTCAGATAGGAGACTATCTGTTCAATGGCATCTTCCATACCATAGAACTCTTCAAACGCCGGGTATCGGGCGACTACCCGATTCGAAAAGAGACGGGAAAGCCGGGGTTCCAGGGCAGTATCAACCATGTTTGGCTCACCAATAGCCATCAATAGCCGTTCTGCCGCATTGGCATAGGCACTGCGATCTTGCCGACAGATGGTAAGAAACTCCTGCAGTGTGAACTCTTCGTCCTTGGCAGCTTCATAGCGCTGGCGATAGTGATCGAATATATTCATGGCATGCCGTCCTTTCGTTTTTTAGCACAGGATAAGAGCCGTTCGTATGAGTAGTGGAGGCTCCCGGAAGAGAATCTCTCGCACCTCACTGCCAGAGCAGCAACCTGTGTGCCAGGTCAGACGCTAAGAACCGCAGGGTGTTCAGGAAAACTCTTCTTAAATTAAAGCGTAGATGGCATTTGCAAAACTTGCATGCCGATAAAATCTACTTTCAATGACATATCAATAACTCATCCAAAAATTTCCACTGTGGTTCTAAGACAAAAGCCCCTTTTTCATGCGGTGGTCATATAAATGAAAGCGGGCTGTCATCTGAAAAGTTAAAGATAAGGGGTTAATCAGACTGATTAGCAGGCAAAAAATTTTGGGATGTACGGGAATGGCGGTTACACTTCATCCGCTGATTATTTGACTACAGGAAAGAATGGATTGTGACCAAACTCAAACTTCTGGCATTGGGCATCCTTGCCGCGACCGCAGTGAGCACCGCACAGGCGGAAAGTCAGTGGACGGTTGGCGCGGGCGCTGGTGTGATCAACAGCCCGTACAAGCAGTATGACCGTGATGTTTATCCCGTTCCGGTTGTCACCTATGAAGGCGATAACTTCTGGTTCCGCGGCTTAGGCGGCGGCTACTATCTCTGGAACGATACGGCCGATAAGCTCTCCATCATGGCCTACTACGACCCAACGCACTTCAAGCCGGGAGACAGCGACAGCCACGCGCTTCGCCAGCTCGACAAGCGTAAAAGCACCATGATGGCCGGTCTCTCATATGTGCATAACACTCAGTATGGCTTCCTGCGTACGGCCCTTGCGGGTGATACGCTGGATAACAGCAACGGCTTTATCTGGGATTTGGCGTGGTTATATCGCTACACCAACGGTGCATTGACCCTGACGCCAGGTATCGGTGTGCAGTACAACAGCGAGAACTACAACGACTACTATTACGGTGTGTCTAAAAACGAGTCTCGCCGCAGTGGTCTGAAAAGCTATAGCGCTGATGACGGCTGGGATCCCTACCTTGAGCTGACCGCGAGCTACAACTTCCTCGGTGACTGGAGCGTATACGGTACCGGTCGCTATGAGCGCCTGAGCGATGAAGTGAAAGACAGCCCGATGGTCGATAAATCCTGGGCAGGCATTTTCTCTGTCGGTGTGACCTACAAGTTCTGATTGCGCACTTAAATCGTGCACTCAGTGCATCAAAACGGGGCGCTTGCGCCCCGTTTGCTTTGGTATGGTGCAGTGAAGCAGGGGAGGCGAAATGCCTCAGCGCTTCACAATTTTAATCGTCTGTCCTAAACGAGACGGTTTTTCGTCGCTCGCTTTTTGCGGGGTACTCACGCAGGCGGTTTCCACGCAGACAAACGTTTTATAACCCTCATCCGTCATGTCGGCCATGCTGACAGAAAGTGCCGGACCCGGGTTCCAGCCCACCACGTCGCTGTGATGATGATGAACCACTTCAATTCCACGGTTCAGGGCACCGTCGTGGATCACGCTGCAGGCTTCAGGGTGCAGATAGACTCGATCGGTACGGTCAGGGAACGTTTGTACCCCGTCGCTCAGCTTACCTTCTTTAGCGTTATCCACTTTGTCGATAAAGGTATCGCCAAGGCCGCTCACCTTCACTGCGCTGATATCACCCACGTTGAAGTAGGTGTGCAGGGCAGCAGTAGTTTCGAACTCACCGTGGGCTTCCAGTTCGATTTCGCAGGTTTTGCTCAGCTTAAAGCGGGCGTACAGGGTGAAATCGTGTGGCCAGAGGGCGCGGGTTTCGTCATTTGCCTGCAGCTCAAAGGTCAGCACTGCGCCGTTTTCATCTTCATTATGCGCTTTCAGGGTCCACTGCTGGTTACGGGCAAACCCGTGAGAAGGCAAACCCTGCTGTGCGGAAGGGCCGAACCACGGCCAGCAGATCGGTACGCCACCGCGGATCGCCGCCCCTTTTTTGAAAGAGGTCGCATCGCTCAGCCACAAACCTTCGGCTTCACCTTCCGGTTTCCAGGAGAGCAGGTGAGCGCCGTTCAGCGCCACGGAGGCTTTCACGCGCGGATGGTCAACGACGATAACGTCGGCACCGTCAATCTGACGGCGGGAGAGCACAGGGGTAAGTTGTTCGACTACCGGAAGTGCAAAAATTTTATTAATCATTAAGCAATCCTCTGTCTAAAAACAATAAAAAAGGCGACCGAAGTCGCCTTTTTGGATCAAACACTCATCTCAACTTATTTGGAGATGTGAGCGATCAGGTCCAGTACTTTGTTAGAGTAGCCGGTTTCGTTGTCGTACCAGGATACCAGTTTAACGAAGTTGTCGTTCAGTGCGATACCTGCTTTAGCATCGAACACGGAAGTGCACACTTCGCCGTTGAAATCGGTAGATACAACGTCGTCTTCGGTGTAGCCCAGAACGCCTTTCATTGCGCCTTCGGAAGCAGCTTTGATTGCTTTCTTAATTTCTTCATAAGAAGCAGCTTTTTCCAGACGAACGGTCAGGTCAACAACGGATACGTTAGGAGTTGGAACGCGGAACGCCATACCAGTCAGTTTGCCATTCAGTTCTGGCAGTACTTTACCTACTGCTTTAGCAGCACCGGTAGAGGATGGGATGATGTTCTGAGCCGCGCCACGGCCGCCGCGCCAGTCTTTGTGAGACGGGCCATCAACGGTTTTCTGAGTAGCGGTGGTCGCGTGAACGGTAGTCATCAGACCTTCAACGATGCCGAAGTTGTCGTTGATAACTTTAGCCAGCGGTGCCAGGCAGTTGGTGGTGCAGGATGCGTTGGAAACGATGTCCTGGCCAGCGTAGGTTTCGAAGTTTGCACCGCGAACGAACATTGGGGTGTTGTCTTTGGAAGGACCAGTCAGAACAACTTTTTTCGCACCCGCGGTGATGTGTTTACGCGCGGTTTCGTCGGTCAGGAAGATACCGGTAGCTTCAGCTACAACGTCAACACCGATTTCGTTCCATTTCAGGTTAGCTGGGTCTTTCTCAGCAGTAACGCGGATGGTTTTGCCGTTAACAACCAGGTGGCCGTCTTTCACTTCAACGGTGCCGTCGAAACGACCGTGAGTTGAGTCGTACTTCAGCATGTACGCCATGTATTCAGCGTCCAGGAGATCGTTGATACCAACGATTTCGATGTCAGAACGTTTCTGAGCAGCACGGAAAACAATACGGCCGATACGGCCAAAACCGTTGATACCTACTTTGATAGTCATATATTCCACCAGCTATTTGTTAGTGAATAAAAGGTTGCCTGTAAAATTACAAAAACCTTACGCAGCGTCAAGCGGAATCGTGTCAATCATTGCGACAAATCAATCCTGTGACTAACGTTTGTGCGACTGACTCGCCTCACTTTCCCTTTGAGCTTGCAACCACATGGGGGCTGCGCCCGGAATTTTAAAGTCCTCGCAGGATAAAAATGTGAACATGATCACAATTGCCTGACCGCCTTTTCGCGACACATAAGTTTAGAACAAAAGTGCACGCAAGGGTGTTAATGTTTTGTTAGAATCCGGGTTAAAAGATGTCTGTTTCTACAGCGAGATGTAAGCATATGTCGAACCAACGTAACCCTGACGATTTGAAAAAAAACCTCACAGAAATGCAGTTTTACGTGACGCAGAATCACGGAACGGAGCCGCCGTTCACTGGGCGTTTACTGCACAACAAGCGAGACGGCGTCTACCACTGCCTGGTCTGTGATGCCCCCCTGTTCAATTCACAAACGAAATTTGATTCTGGCTGCGGCTGGCCGAGCTTTTACGAGCCGGTGAGCGATGAGGCAATCCGCTACCTGACCGACTCGTCGCACGGTATGGTGCGCACGGAAATTCGCTGCGGTAACTGCGATGCGCACCTTGGACACGTCTTCCCGGATGGCCCTCAGCCAACGGGTGAGCGCTTCTGCGTCAATTCGGCCTCAATGAGCTTCACTGACGACGAAAACGGTGATCAGGTTAAGGGTTGAAAAAACGATTCAGCAAATTATTCCTTTGAAAGGGCGCGATTGTGAATATTGATGACATGATTAGCGGCATGACGCCGGAGATTTATCAGCGTCTGGTGACCGCCGTCGAGCTGGGAAAATGGCCCGATGGCGTTGCGCTGACGCCGGAGCAAAAAGAGAACAGCCTGCAGCTGGTGATGCTGTGGCAGGCGCGCAATAATACCGACGCGCAGCACATGACGATCGACACCCAGGGCCAGATGGTGATGAAGAGCAAGCGCGAGCTGAAAGAGGACTTCGGCATCACGCCGAAGCCGATTGCGACGATAAAAATGCAATAACGGCGCGGGTTGATGGCCTCATCAAACCCTCTCCCACAGGGAGAGGGTTTGATTGCTTCACTACTTGTGCGGGATCCCGAGCGACTCCGCCAGCTGCTTCGCTAGCCGGTTTTCGTCATCGGCGCCATACTCCCAGAACATTGCTCCGGCGAGACCTTTCTCTTTGATGTAGTCCGCTTTGATCGCAACGGAACGCGGGTTCTCATACGAAATCGCAAACAGCGCGTTGCCGTCGGCACCTTTCACCGACAGCCACGGGACTTTCGCCTGTTCATCCCAGTGCTCGGTAAAACGCTTCTGCGGATCGTTCAGCAGCTTCTTCACGATATCGTTGTACTTCACGTAGGTATCTTTGGTCAGGTCATAGCCGAGCGATCTGAACAACTCAATCTCCTGGGAACCGAAGTAGGGCTGGGTGACCGGATTTTTTTGCGCGTCGGGTTTGGTCCAGTCAATGCCCGGCTCCACCGCACGTTTTGGCACGCGGCCATAGAAACCGATCCCGAGGTTCATCTGCTGCGGCTTCAGCCCGGCGGCCAGATAGTTGTTCACCACAAAATCCACGCTGTATTTGTCCGCGGCGGCCACCGTCGGCCAGGCGCTGGAGTCATACAGGTTGGCGTTGAAGTACTGCGTACCGTACGCCATGTCGTAGGTCATCAGGTTGATGTAGTCGAGCAGGGGAGCGATGGCTTTCACATCCACCCAGCTTTTCGGACTTTCCGCATTGGCGCCCACCGCTATGGTCACCAGCTTTTTGTGCCCAAAGGCGGCGCGCATCTCTTTCAGCAGGGCGGTGAAGTTATCCCGATCGGCGGGCTGGCTTGCGACCAACCCCCAGGCACCGTTCACCGGGTACTCCCAGTCGAGATCGATCCCGTCCAGGCCGTATTTGTCGACAATCTCCTGCGCGGATCGGATAAACACCGCGCGACTCTCTGTGGTGGCCGCCGCGCCGGAGAAGCCACGGGCTCCCCAGCCGCCAACGGAAAGCAGGACTTTGAGATTTGGATTTTGCTTACGCAGGGTCGGGATTAATGCGAGGTCGGAGGCGACTTTGGGTGACAGCCAGATCTGATGCAGTTTCGCCGGATCTTTCAGCGCGGCGTTGGTTTCGTCTTTTTCATCGTTATAGACCAGACCAAACGAGTAGTTCAGGTGGGTAATCTGGCGGACGTCCAGCTTATTGATATCGCCACCCGGTCCGGCGGTGACGTCACCTCCGCCGTTAAAGTAGCCAACGGACATCAGGGTACTGGCAGAAGCAACGGAAGCGCACAGCAGGGGCAATGCTGCCAGCAAAGGCATACGTTTCATACAAGTTCCTCTTTGACATAATAAAATTAACCACGCCACGGAAAAGGCGTGGCGAAAAAACAGCCTGACGAGAATAGCATTGCCGCTGCGCTGAGGATGCGAGGGAGTTCACTTTATGGGGATTGGGGAAGAAATGCCGGGTGGCGGCTTCGCCTTACCCGGCCTACTTTCTGTGGCTTTGTAGGCCGGGTAAGCGCAGCGCCAACCGGCTAAAAAGGCTTACGCCTGCGTCTCGAGCCAGTCTTCGAGCGTATACAGCGTAGCGCCTTCCGCTGCCATATCCATAAACGCCTGGGCGCTGTCCTGCGGCTGAATGTTCACCCCGCGGCAGCCGTCGGTGATGACGCTGACGGTATAGCCGAGCTGGAGCGCGTCCAGCACGGTAAACTTCACGCAGTAATCCGTTGCCAGGCCCAGCACAATCAGCTCCGTGATTTCGTGGTGACGTAACCACGCGTCCAGCGCGGTTTTCTGGCGATGCCCGTTATCAAAAAACGCGCTATAGCTGTCGATAGACGGGTTTTCACCTTTATGGAACACCGCGTCGATGGCTTTATGGTTCAGGAGCGGATGCAGTTCCGCGCCTTCCGTCTGCTGTACGCAGTGATCCGGCCAGAAGGTTTGCGCCAATCCGTCGAGTTCACCCTGAGTGAAAGGCTCAACGCGGTGCTGGCTGGCAAAGCTGCCGTGGTTAGCCGGGTGCCAGTCCTGGCTTGCGACAACCGCTTCACCGCGGGCTTTGCACCAGTCAATCAGCGTGTTTGCCACGTCAACGGTGCTGTCACCTTCGGCGACGGCCAGCGCACCGCCCGCGCAGAAATCATTTTGCAAATCGACCAGGAGCAGGGCGCGTTGCTTCATGAGACCTCCTTATTCGTCAGGCGTCAGTTCGCCGCGCAGGTTTTGCATCATCGCGCTGCGAATGGACTGAATATCCAGATCCTGACTCAGTAAATAGTGAAGTTTAGTCAGCGTTGCCTCAACGGTCATATCGAAGCCGCTGATCACCCCTGCATGCGCCAGCGCGTTGCCGGTGGCATAGCCGCCCATGTTGACTTTACCGGACATACACTGCGTCAGATTCACCACCACAATTCCGCGCTCGCTGGCTTCCTGAAGCTCTTTCAGGAATTCGCCGTTCTGCGGCGCATTGCCCACGCCATAGGAGCGCAAAATCAGCGCTTTCACCGGCTGGCGCAGGAAGTTACGCACCACGTCCGCCGAGATACCCGGGTAGATGGTCACTACGCCAATCGGTTGCGGCGTGATCGGATGCACAATCAGCTCGCCGGCGGTGTTCGGCGCAGGCGGCGTTCCCAGACGACGGATATGAATGCCCGCCTCCAGCAGAGGCTGTAGGTTTGGCGAGGCGAAGGCGTCAAAACCGTCGGCATGGGCTTTGGTGGTGCGGTTCCCGCGATAGAGGCGGTTGTTAAAGAACAGCGACACTTCGTTAATCGGGTAATTCGCCGCAACGTACAGGGAGTTAAGCAGGTTGATCTGCCCGTCCGAGCGCAGCTCCGCCAGCGGGATTTGCGAGCCCGTCACGATAACCGGCTTGCTCAGGTTCTCCAGCATGAAGGAGAGCGCCGAGGCGGTAAAGGCCATGGTGTCTGTGCCGTGCAGGATCACGAAGCCGTCGTACTGGTCGTAATGGGCTTTAATGTCATCCGCGATGTGCTGCCAGTCTTCCGGCGTCATGTCGGAGGAGTCCATCAGCGGCTCGTACTCGTGGATAGTAAAGTCAGGCATTTCCGGACGGTGGAATTCTGGCATCAGCGCAAGCTGACGCTGAAGATGGCCGGAGACAGGGATATAGCCGTTTTCAGAGCGCTGCATACCGATGGTACCGCCAGTGTAGGCTACATAAATCGATTTCTTCTGCATGGTAGTGAGTTCTTGTTCTTCAAAAGAAAAAAATCCCCTCTTCGCGGGAAGAGGGGACGGTTTTTAACGGACGTTAGCGCAGGTCAGGCAAAACGCGTAACGACTCTGTGGATCGTTAAAGGCCGCGAGCTTATCGCTTTCTGCCTTCATCGCTTTTGCCGCCGTGGCAACCGGCGCAGGCAGGTAAGCCTGCATTGCCTCCGGCAGCATGGCGCGTACCGAGCCGGACATGCTGTCCATGACCATATCGAAGAACGACGGCTCGTCCTGGTAATACTCGATATGCCACTGCTTGAGCTTCGCCAGCTCGGCGGCTTTCTTCACCGCGTCATCGAAGTCGCCCAGGCTGTCAACCAGACCGTTGCTCTTCGCATCCTGGCCGGTCCAGACGTGGCCCTGTGCAATCTGGTCGATCTGCTCAGGCGTCTTTTTACGCGAGTCCGCCACGAGGGTGATAAAGCGTTTATAGCCATTCTCAATGCTGAGCTGCATCATCTCAGAGACTTCCGGCGGCAGGGATTTTGTCACCGACACATCCGCCAGCGGGGAAGTCGCAACGCCATCGGTATGCACGCCCAGAGAATCCAGGCTGTTTTCTACGGTGTTGATGACCCCGAAGATGCCAATCGAGCCGGTCAGCGTGCTTGGGTTGGCCACGATGTAGTTGGCTGGCGTTGAGATCCAGTAACCCCCGGAGGCGGCCATTCCGCCCATGGATACGACTACCGGCTTGCCGGCGGCACGCGCCGCAGCCAGTTCAGCGCGGATCACCTCAGAGGCGCTGACGCTGCCGCCAGGGCTGTTTACCCGCAGGACAATCGCTTTCACTTTCGGATCGAGGCGAGCATCGCGGATTTGTGACGCGGTAGTATCGCCGCCCACGTTACCCGGGGTCTCCTGACCGTCCATGATGGCACCGTTGGCAAAGACGACCGCAACGCTGTCACCATTCTCATTCGGTTTTTTCGTCGAGTAATCATACATGCTGATGGCGCTGTAATTTTTGTCCTCTTTGCTCCAGCCAAACTGTTTGCTCAGGGATTTTTCAATCTCGGCGCTGGTGCCCAGGGCATCAACCAGTTTGTTATCGAGCGCATATTTCGCGGTATCACCGTCAACCTTGCGCAGACCGTCCAGCACGCCCTGTGCGCCAGGGAACACCTGTTCGGTCGTAATCTGGCGGTTAGCGGCAACGGTGCCCAGATAGTTCTGCCACAGTTCGCCAATCCAGCGGCTGTCCGCTTCACGGGCGGCAGGGGACATGTCATCGCGGATAAACGGCTCAACCGCAGACTTATAGGTCCCGACGCGGAAGACGTGGGTGGTGACCTTCAGCTTGTCGAGCAGAGACTTGTAGTACAGACCGTTGGTGGCAAAGCCGTGCAGATCGACCGTGCCCTGCGGGGAGAGCCAGATTTTATTGGCAAAGCTCGCCAGGTAATATTGCCCCTGGCTGTAGCTGTCGCCCACGGCAATCACCGGCTTGCCGCTGTCGCGGAATTCGCGCAGCGCTTTACCGATGTACTGCATTGAAGGCTGATCGCCTCCGGCAAAATCTTTCAGATCCAGCACGATCCCGGTGATGTTCCGGTCGTCTTTGGCCTGGCGGATCGTATCGACGATATCGAACAGGGAGTTTTCCTGCAGGCGGTCTGAGGTTGCGCCAAACAGCTGGCGACCAATCACGCTCAGGCGACTGCTGGTGGACGGCTTATCAACAATCACGCCGGTGATATCGAGTAATAGCGCGCCGCGCGTTGAATGCTGCGCCTGATTTGCACTGCTGATGTGCATCCAGATGCCCGCGCAAACCAGAACCAGGAAGATGAAGAAGATATTCATCACCAGGTTGCGGACGAAGTTGAGCAGTCTCCACGTCCATTTAAAGAAACCGGCAATGATTCGCCAAAGGGTTCGCATGTATTCTCCCTAACCAGAAAATGACTGTTTCCGTCGCCACAGGACGGTAATGTTGGGTTATCGTAATGACCCAACCGCCACTTGTCAGCAGGAATCGCCTGCCAGGCTGTAACAAAATCTGCCGTCGTGTTAATTTTGTGAGTAAATCTCAAGAAAGGAGTTAACCAATGGACGCACTTGAACTGCTTGTTAACCGCCGTAGCGCTTCCCGCCTGGCCGAACCCGCCCCGGCAGGCGAGCAGATGGAGAACATTCTGCGTGCCGGTATGCGTGCCCCCGATCACGGCACGCTGCAGCCGTGGCACTTCTTTGTGATTGAAGGCGAAGGGCGCGATCGTTTCAGCCAGCTGCTGGAGCAGGGCGCGGTTGCCGCAGGGCAAGATGAGAAGGGGATCGACAAGGCGCGCAATGCCCCGTTCCGCGCCCCGATGATCGTCACCGTCGTGGCAAAATGCCAGGCTGACCATAAGGTGCCGGTCTGGGAACAGGAAATGTCCGCAGGCTGTGCCGTGATGGCGATGCAAATGGCCGCCGTTGCACAAGGCTTTAACGGTATCTGGCGCACCGGTCCGCTGACCGAAAGCCCGGTAGTCCGTGACGGTTTTGGCTGCGGCGAGCATGACAAAATTGTCGGTTTCCTCTATCTCGGTACCCCGCAGCTTAAAGCCTCCAGCACCATCAGCGTGCCGGACACCACGCCTTTCGTCAGCCGTTTCTGATAACCCGCGCTAAACTGTCTGGATTCTGAGCATCTGCCGCAGAATTCAGACAGTCATACTTACCTCTTTATGGAATGAGCGCTACCATAGCGCGATTGAGATGACAGGAGACGTCCATGAGCGAGCAAACCATTCGTTTAACGCAATACAGCCACGGAGCCGGTTGCGGTTGTAAAATTTCCCCGAAGGTGCTGGAGACCATCCTGCACAGTGAACAGGCGAAGTTTGTCGACCCGAACCTGCTTGTCGGCAACGAAACGCGTGACGATGCTGCAGTTTATGACTTAGGTAACGGCACCAGCATTATCAGTACCACCGACTTCTTTATGCCGATTGTCGACAACCCGTTCGACTTCGGGCGCATTGCGGCCACCAACGCCATCAGCGATATCTTCGCCATGGGCGGCAAACCGATTATGGCCATCGCTATTCTGGGCTGGCCGATCAACACCATCCCGCCGGAAGTGGCCCGCGAGGTGATTGATGGCGGGCGTTTCGCCTGCCAGCAGGCGGGGATTGCGCTGGCCGGCGGTCACTCTATCGATGCGCCGGAACCTATCTTCGGCCTGGCCGTCACCGGCGTGGTGCCGACCGAACGCGTGAAGCGCAACAGTACCGCGCAGGCGGGCTGCAAGCTGTTCCTTACCAAGCCGCTGGGCATTGGCGTGCTGACCACCGCTGAGAAAAAATCCCTGCTGAAACCGGAACACAAAGGTTTGGCGACAGAGGTTATGTGCCAGATGAACCTCGCGGGTGCCGCTTTCGCCAATATCGACGGCGTGAAGGCGATGACCGACGTGACCGGTTTTGGCCTGCTGGGGCATCTCTCCGAAGTGTGTCAGGGCGCAGGCGTGCAGGCGCAAATCTGGTATCAGGACGTGCCGAAGCTGCCGGGCGTGGAAGAGTATATTGCTCAGGGCGCGGTCCCGGGCGGTACCCAGCGCAACTTCGCCAGCTACGGTCACCTGATGGGCGAGATGCCGGAAGAATGGCGCAACCTGCTGTGCGATCCGCAAACCTCCGGCGGCCTGCTGCTGGCGGTCACGCCGGAGTCCGAAGCCGAGGTTCAGGCAACGGCTGCCGAGTTTGGCATTACCCTGACGGCGATCGGCGAGCTGGTCACCGCCCGCGGTGGCCGACCGATGATTGAGATCCGTTAATTCGATGCGGTTGTTTATTGCCGAAAAGCCGAGCCTGGCCCGCGCCATCGCCGACGTGCTGCCTAAACCGCATCGCAAGGGCGACGGCTTTATCGAGTGCGGTAACGGGCAGGTGGTCACCTGGTGTATTGGTCACTTGCTTGAGCAGGCGCAGCCGGATGTCTATGACAGCCGCTATGCCCGCTGGAATTTGAACGATCTGCCCATCGTGCCTGAAAAATGGCGCCTGCAGCCCCGACCTTCGGTTACCAAACAGCTGAACGTGATCAAGCGCTTCCTGCATGAAGCCGCTGAAATCGTTCACGCGGGTGACCCGGACAGGGAAGGACAGCTGCTGGTGGATGAAGTGCTGGACTATCTCGAGCTGGCGCCGGAAAAGCGCCAGCAGGTTCAGCGCTGCCTGATCAACGACCTCAACCCGCAGGCCGTTGAACGTGCGATCTCGCGCCTGCGCGCCAACAGCGAGTTTATCCCGCTGTGCGTCTCGGCTTTAGCCCGCGCCCGCGCCGACTGGCTGTACGGTATCAACATGACCCGCGCCTACACCATTCTCGGGCGTAACGCGGGCTATCAGGGCGTACTTTCAGTGGGGCGCGTGCAGACGCCGGTGCTGGGGCTGGTGGTGCGTCGCGACGAAGAGATTGAGAACTTCGTCGCCAAAGATTTCTTTGAAGTGAAAGCGCATATCGTCACCCCGAAAGACGAACGCTTTACCGCGGTCTGGCAGCCGAGCGACGCCTGCGAATCGTATCAGGACGAAGAGGGGCGCCTGCTGCACCGTCCGCTGGCGGAGCACGTGGTTAACCGCATTACCGGTCAGCCCGCTATCGTGACCAGCTATAACGATAAACGGGAATCAGAACCCGCGCCGCTGCCGTTCTCGCTGTCTGCACTTCAGATTGAGGCGGCAAAAAGGTTTGGCTTGAGCGCGCAGAACGTACTGGATATCTGCCAGAAGCTCTACGAAACCCATAAGCTCATCACCTACCCGCGTTCCGATAGCCGCTATCTGCCGGAAGAGCACTTTGCCGGTCGTCATTCGGTGATGAACGCCATCGGCGTCCACGCGCCGGATCTGCTCCCGCAGCCAGCCGTCAATCCGGACACCCATAACCGCTGTTGGGATGACAAAAAGGTGGATGCCCACCACGCGATTATCCCGACGGCCCGCGCCAGCAGCGTCAACCTGACCGAGAACGAAGCGAAAGTCTATAACCTGGTCGCCCGTCAGTACCTGATGCAGTTCTGCCCGGACGCCGTGTTCCGCAAGTGCGTGATCGAGCTGGAAATCGCGAAAGGGAAGTTTATCGCCAAAGCGCGCTTCCTCGCGGAAGCCGGCTGGCGCACGCTGCTGGGCAACAAAGAGCGTGACGAGGAGAACGACGGTACGCCGCTGCCGGTCGTCGCCAAAGACGATGAGCTGCTGTGCGAGAAAGGGGAAGTGGTGGAGCGTCAGACCCAGCCGCCGCGCCATTTCACCGATGCGACGCTGCTGTCGGCCATGACCGGGATCGCCCGGTTCGTGCAGGATAAAGATCTGAAGAAGATCCTGCGCGCCACCGACGGCCTCGGCACGGAAGCAACCCGCGCGGGGATCATCGAGCTACTCTTTAAGCGCGGTTTTCTCGAGAAAAAAGGACGCTATATCCATTCGACAGAGCCGGGACGCGCGCTGATTCATTCGCTGCCGGAGCTGGCCGCCAGGCCGGACATGACGGCGCACTGGGAATCGGTGCTGACGCAGATCAGCGAAAAGCAGTGCCGCTACCAGGACTTTATGCAGCCGCTGGTAGGGACGCTTTACCAGCTGATCGACCAGGCGCGCAGCACGCCGGTGAAGCGGTTCAGAGGGATGGTTGCACCGGGTGGCGGTGCGAAGAAACCGTTTAAAAAGAAAAAGAGCGCGGCAGCCTCTTAACCGTAGGCCGGGTAAGGCGTAGCCGCCACCCGGCGAAAGACAGCTCTGCGGCCTGAAAAAAGCCCGGTGGCGGCTACGCCTTACCGGGCCTACAGGGCGAGAACGCAGCGAAAACTTAAATCACACCCTGCCCAATCATCGCATCCGCCACCTTCACGAACCCAGCGATATTCGCGCCGCGCACGTAGTTGGTTTGCGACGCTTCACCGCCGTACTCCACGCACGCATGGTGAATATCCAGCATGATATGGTGCAGGCGTGCATCCACTTTCTCCGCCTTCCAGCCGAGACGCGCGGCGTTTTGCGCCATCTCCAGGCCGGAGGTCGCCACGCCGCCCGCGTTGGCGGCCTTGCCCGGCGCAAACAGCACGCCCGCGTCCAGGAACAGATTGGTCGCTTCGATGGTGGTCGGCATATTTGCTCCTTCGGCCACCGCCTTCACGCCGTTGGTAATCAGGGTACGCGCGGCATCCACGTCCAGTTCATTCTGCGTGGCGCACGGCAGGGCAATATCCACCGGCACGCTCCACGGCTGTTTGCCTTCCAGATACGTCAGATCCAACTCCGCGGCATAGTCTGAAAGACGGCCATCGCGGCTGGCTTTAATTTCGCACAGGCGCGCCAGCTTCTCCGCCGTAAATCCGGCTTCATCCACCACCGTGCCTCTGGAGTCTGAAGCGGTCACCACGCGAGCGCCAAACTGCATCGCTTTTTCGATAGCGTACTGCGCCACGTTACCGGAGCCGGACACCGCCACGCGCATGCCTTCAAAGCCTAAGCCGTGACGCTTGAGCATGGCCTCGGTGAAATAGACCAGGCCGTAGCCCGTGGCTTCCGGGCGGATCAGGCTGCCGCCAAAGGACAACCCTTTACCGGTGAAGACGCAGGCGCTGTTGTTGGAGAGCTTTTTCATCATCCCGGCCATAAAGCCCACTTCACGGGCACCCACGCCGATATCACCCGCCGGTACGTCGGTATCCGGGCCCAGGTGGCGATAGAGTTCGGTCATCAGCGCCTGGCAGAAACGCATGACTTCGCCTTCGCTTTTGCCTTTGGAATCGAAATCACTTCCGCCTTTACCGCCGCCCATCGGCAGCGTGGTCAGCGCGTTTTTAAACGTCTGCTCGAAGCCGAGGAATTTTAAAATCGACAGGTTCACGGAAGGGTGGAAGCGCATCCCTCCCTTAAACGGGCCGATGGCGGAGTTAAACTGCACGCGCCACGCGCGGTTAACCTGAACCTGATTCCGATCGTCCACCCAGGTCACGCGGAACTGGATCACGCGCTCTGGCTCTACCAGGCGTTCAAGCAGCGACATCTGACGATAGCGCGGATTTTCTTCAAGGAAGGGCCACAGGGTGGTCATCACTTCACGAACGGCCTGGGCGAACTCGCTTTGGTGCGGGTCGCGCTGCTGAACATGGGCAAGGAAACTTTCCAGAGAGCGTGTCTGATCCATAGATATAAGAACCTCTTATAGTCATTTATGTATATTGCTTATGCGATTTGTGTTGTTTTTTTGACTATATCACCCGCACCGCTTTGTGAAGCAAGCAGAAATTCATGCCGAAAGGGAAATTAATGACCCGGGCCTGGTCATAACTAAAAGCGATGAAAAGATAAATTAAAGGTTCCGCTCGGGTTTACCGTTATAGTCATTATCAAGGAACAACAGGAAGATGTGTCTATGAACCGTTATGTACTCACCGCGCTATGCTTGATCTTTACCGCAGGCGCGCAGGCTGACCGCATTCGCCCGGATGTGGAAGTGAACGTGCCGCCGGAGGTTTTTAGCTCCAGCGGCCAGAACCAAACGGTGCAGCCCTGCAATCAGTGCTGCATCTATCAGAACCAGAACTACTCGGAAGGGGCCGTTGTGAAAGCGGACGGCATTCTGCTGCAGTGCCAGCGCGACGAGCGCGCCATCAGCACGAACCCGCTGGTCTGGCGTCGCGTAAAACCATAAAGGCTTCGAGCAGCGGAATATCCGCGGGGGCTAAGGCGTAGCCGAGCGCGTCGTCAGGCGTACACCACACCAGCGCGCTGTGGTAGTGCGCCGTGAGCTCGCCGCTAAAAGCGGGCACGTGCCAGGCATGCAGGTTGATTATCCGCTGCGAGACTTCCCGCTGGTGGCTTGCCACGTACCGCCCCGGCTGCGCCCTAATGCCGAGTTCTTCCCACAGTTCGCGAACAAGCGCCTCGGGCTGCGTCTCCCCGGCTTCCACTTTTCCGCCTGCGAATTCCCACATTCCGGGTTGGTCAGCGTGGGCAGGGCGCTGCGCCAGTAAAATTTTGTCGTCTTTTTCGATGATGGCCGCAACGACATCGATTGTTTTTAGCATGGGCGTCAATACTTGATAACGTAAAACACCATATTATCGTGCCCTTTGTCAGAGTCCAGCCATCAGGAGAATCCGGTGAAAGAGACGTCCACCTGGGTCGAGCCCATTCCAGCCCTTCCGGCGAGTTTAAAACCGATTGCCGCCATGCAGAAAAAACACTTTGGCGCCGTGCTTAACCCCACGCGCTGGTGGGGGCGCATGCCCCGTCTTTTCTGGCTGGTGGCGCTGTTTGTCGGGTTTCTGGAGCGTCGCCGCGCGCGCCTGACGCCCGTGCTGCGTTCACTCCTCATGACGCGAGTGTCGCAACTCTGTCACTGCGCGTTTTGTATTGATGCCAACAGCCTGCGGCTGGCCGAGCGCTGCGGTGCGCTGGATAAAGTTCAGGCCGTGGGGAACTGGCATGATTCGGCCTTATTCACTGAGCAAGAGCGCGCGGCGCTGGCCTACGCCGAGGCGGTGACCGCCACGCCGCCCCGGGCGGATGAGGCAATCAGAACGGCGCTGAAACGCCACTTCACGGATGATGCCATCACCGAGATGACGGCGCTCATTGCGTTTCAGAATCTCTCGGCCCGCTTTAACGCCGCCCTGGACATTCCCGCTCAGGGCCTGTGCGCCACGTTTAAAGAGACTCCCCATGCTTGATCGCCACCTGCACCCGCGGATAAAACCGGCACTTAATCGTCTGGTGTCCGTGCTGGATAGGCCGGGCATTACGCCCGACGGATTAACCCTGACCGGGTTTGCCGTCGGCGTGCTGGCGCTGCCGTTTCTGGCCCTCGGCTGGTACCCGGCCGCGCTTGTCGCCATCGTGCTTAACCGCTTGCTGGATGGTCTGGACGGCGCGCTGGCGCGCCGGAGAGGGCTGACGGATGCGGGGGGATTTCTCGATATCGCGCTCGATTTCTTGTTCTACGCCCTGGTGCCGTTTGGCTTTGCGCTGGCTGCACCGGCTGAGAATGCGCTGCCTGCCGCCTGGCTGCTTTTTGCGTTTATCGGCACCGGCAGCAGCTTTCTGGCATTTGCGGCGCTGGCCGCGAAGCACGACATCGACAACCCCGGCTATGCGCACAAGTCGTTTTATTACATCGGTGGGTTAACGGAAGGGACGGAGACCATCGCGCTGTTTGTGCTGAGCTGCCTGTTTCCGGCGCACTTTGCGCTGTTTGCGTGGGTATTTGGCGCGCTGTGCTGGATGACCACCACAACGCGCATCTGGAGCGGCTATGTGACGCTGAAGTCACGTCGCGCTTAGAGGGCGCTTTCGGGCCCGCGCTCGCCGGTGGAGACCGGGTTCTGCGGGTGGCTGCTCCATTCGTACCAGCCGCCGTCATAAACGGCGACGTTCTTCCAGCCCATCGCCCGGGCGTACATAAAGGTTTCTGACGCCCGCCAGCCGGTGCCGCAGTAAAACGCGACGCGCTGCTCCGGCAGAATATTCCAGCGCTTCCACATGGCGGCAATATCGTCAGCGCTGCGCATGGTGCCATCCGGGTTATGGAAGTCCTCCATGTGGGTGGCATCGCTGCCCGCGTGGCCCCAGCGGGCACCGGCAATTTCACCTTTTGGCTTGATGTAGCTGTAGCCGCTGGTTTCGCCGATGAACTCCGGCCACGAGCGAATGCTGACCAGGGAGGCATCCTGGCGGTGCAGCATCCCGCGCGCCTGTTCCATATCGACCATCAGCTGCGGCTGGCCGGGGATCGGCGCGCCAAAATCAGGGGCTGGCGTGACTTTCGCGGGCGTACCGCGCTCAACCGGCAGTCCGGCATCCGACCACGCCTTCCAGCCGCCATCGAGAATGCGCACATCCTTCACGCCCGCATACAGCATAATCTGCGCCACGCGCGCGGCGGCGTAAACGTCACGGCCATACAGCACGACGGTGGTGTCGTGGCGGATCCCGTGCTTCGCCAGCATCGCTTTCAGCTTATCGTCGGCGACTTTATTCCACAGCGGCTCGCTTTCCACCTCGTTGGTGTCGATGTAGCCCGCGCCGGGTATATGACTCAGCAGATAAAACTTCGGTGCGCCCCAGGCGGCCTCAATCACTTTCCAGTCGCCCGCCGGCGCGGCGGTTATGGGTTTACCCTGCTGGAGCCGATGGATCCACTGCGGGTAGACGAGCTGTTCAAAATGAGGCAGGCGCTGAAGGCGGTCGGGCGTCTGCAGGGCATCGCTCAGAAGCGAAACAGAATGGAATCCGGCTTTCTCCAGACGGGCTTTCACCGCCTGGTTATCGCGCTCGTCGCCGTACAGCGCGATGGCCGTCGCAGGTGTGAGCTGGTGCTGTTTGGCCCAGAGCGCAATCTGCTCGTCGCTCATCGCGTCCAGCCAGGCGGCTGCCAGGTTGAGTGCGGCAGGTTCATGCCCGGAGGGGCCGCTGAGCGTTTGCGGCCAGCCGTTATAGAACGCGCTGGCGCGGGTGTCGACGGGCGTGCCGTGCCGTGTCTGAAGCTGAGACAGCGTCATCGCGTTGGGCATATCAGCCGCCTGAGAGGAAAAAGAAGCGAGGCCGCAGAGCAGGGCCAGCGCGGTCAGTTGAGAAACACGTTTCATCGAATAACCTGACGTCAATTAAAGAGGGGGGCATTGTCGTCTCTCCCGAAACGGAAAACATTGCGTTAGCACATTATTGCCAGCGAGAAATCTCAATCAGCTCGCCGCCGGGCGGAATATCGTCTTCATCGTGCGTGACCAGCACCACCGGGATATTGCGCGCGCGGACGGCGTCAAATACCCATGTCCGAAATGACGCCCGCAACGTTTTATCGAGGCGGCTGAACGGTTCATCCAGCAGCAGCGCCTGCGGCTCAGCGAGCAGGGCACGCAGCAGGCTGACCCGGGCGCGTTCCCCGCCGGAAAGGGTAGCCGGATCGCTGGCGTAACGGTCGCCAAGCCCGGCGGAATCCAGCGCCTGCTCGACCGCTTCCCGACGCGCGCGACCGACGATCCGCTCAGGCAACGCCAGCAGCAAATTTTGCCCGACGCTGAAAGGGTCAAAGAGCAGCGCGTCCTGAAAGAGAATGCCCAGCCCGCGAGACTCCACGGGAAGACTGTCGCAGCGGCGCGCGTCGAGCCACAGTTCGCCCCGAGCCTGAAAATCGTCCGACAGCGCGCCGACCATCCAGGCAAAAAGGGTTGATTTCCCGCTGCCGGAGGGGCCCATCAGGGTGACAATCTCCCCGCGAGGAACGCAAAAATTGACCTCGCGGAAAAGCGGTTCGATGGTGAGATGGTTTACCTTCAGCATTAACGTAATCCTTGTCGGTAGCGGCCCGCGAGCCGGGATAGCAGTGCGGCAAGGCCAAACACCGCGCCCGTGACCAGCAGTAACCCCAGCGCCCGGTTCGCCAGAACCGGGATGCTGCCCCCGCTGCTGAGCGCGACGGTCTCGGTGGTCAGCGTGGCGAAACGCCCCGCGCCCAGCCACAGCGTCGGCATGTATTGCGCCATGCTGACGGAAAAACCGGTGGCAAAGGCCAGCAGCGCAGGGCGCAGCAGCAGCGGGCATTTCAGCAGGCAGAAGATTTTTGCCCGCCGCCAGCCGAGCGTTCTGGCGGTAAGGATAAGCCGGGGATCGATCCGGCGCCAGGCGGGCTGCAGCACCAGCAGCATCCACGGTAGCACCCACAGGAGATGGCTCCAGAGCACGGCGGCGTAGTGCCCGTCGAGTCCCAGACGCAACGCCATCGCGTACTGGCCGGTGACGAGCGGCAGTGCCGGAAGGGCGAGCGGCAGCCACACCCACGCCGCGCCGCGCTGCGGCCCCCACTCCAGCCAGAGAACGCAGACGACCAGGGCGATCAGGCTTGAAAGCAGGCCGAAGGAAAGGCTGGTCCCCACGGGGCCCACGTCGTCCCGCTGCGCCAGCATGAACAGCACCGCGGCGCACGCTGCGCCGCACGCGGGCAGAAAGCCGCTGAGTGCACGTTCAGGCAGAACGCGCTGAGACCTGCGGCGCGTCCCGCTGAGGTCCGGAACCGTTCGGCGCCATGCCTTCCACAGGCCGTACCCCAGGGCGGCCAGCGCGGCGAGCAGCAAAAGGATAAGCAGGCACAGCAGCGTCCCTTTTGCCTGCTGCTGCGCGTCGCCCTGGCTCAGCCACTGCCAGGCCAGCACGGCCAGGGTAGGCGGGTTTCCGGGGCCGAGAACGATCGCCACATCCACGACCGACAGCGACCAGGCCAGTACCGCCAGCATCACCGCCCCGAGGACAGGGGCGATCGCAGGAAGGAGCAGCCAGTTAAGTATCTGAAACCGTCCGTAACCGAAGGTCTGCAGGACGATCTTTTGCTGTGCGAGCCTTTTTTCCGGCAGCACGGCGTAAATCGCCCACAGCACAAACGCGCTCTCTTTGACGGCAAGCGTTACGCCCAGCCCTACGCCGTAGCGGTCAAACGGAGCCGTACAGACGGTACAAATCTGATAAAACAGACCGCCCTCGGCAAACAGCAGTAACGCGCTGGTGGCGAACGCCACGTGGGGGATTGCCAGCAGCCACGGCAGGCGCGTGGTGAGGCGTCGCCAGCGCTTGCCGGGCCAGAAAAGGCTGACGAGAAGAAGGGCAATCAGCAAGGCACCCAGCGTGGCGATGAGCGTGGATACCAGCGTGGCGACGGTTGCCTGAGGCAACTGCGGGTCGTTGATCAGCAGTTGCCAGTTTGTCACGGAAAACGCGGGTGCCAGCAGCATGGCGCCGGCGGGCAGGATTGGCAGATAGATAACCGCCATCGCCAGCCAGACAAGCCCGCTTAGCGGGTGCCGTAACGACGCAGCCATTCCTGCTCCAGCGCGTTTACCCAGGCGGACTGCGGCTCTGCAAGCATCTTCGGCAGGCCCTGTGGCGTGTGGGCCATCAGCTGTTTTGCTTCATCTTCGGGCAATGTGCTGGCATCCAGCACGCTCGGGTCTCCCCAGACGGCCGGGTCGGCTTTGCGGATCTGCGCCTGCGGTGAAAGCAGGAAATTGGCGACCACCTTTGCGCCTGCGCTCGCGCTGGCATTCGCCGGAATCGCCACAAAATGGACGTTGCCAATCGTTCCGCCGTGGAAACCAAAGCTGTAGCTGTCGGCGGGCAGTTCGCCGCGGGCGACTTTTTGCTGCGCATGCGCCGGGTTAAAGGTCAGCGACAGGTTCAGACTGCCGCTGGTAAGCAGGGCATCCATACGCGCGGGTGATGGGGGAAAGTCTTTTCCCCCTCGCCACAGCAGCGGGTGGAGTTTGTCCAGGTAATCCCAGAGCGGTGCCGTCACTTCGGCAAAGGTGTTATCGGGTGCCTTTTGCAGCGCCTGCGGGTGCGTAGTGAGCGTCAGAAGCAGCTGCTCGAGAAATGCCGTGCCGGTAAAATCGGGTGGGCGAGGATAGCTGACCTTGCCCGGGTGCTGCCGAGCGTAAGCCAGCAGCGCCTGAGCATCCGCCGGCGGGGTCGGCATGCTGGCTTTGCGGGCGATAAAGGTCAGCTGCGCGCCGCCCCACGGCGATTCCGCCCCGTCGGTGGGAATAGCAAAATCTTCCGTTACGGGTTTACGGGTATCGACATAGCGCCAGTTGGGCAGCGTCTGTGCCCATCCGGCCTGCAGCAGGTTAGCCTCTTTTAACGTGCGGAAGTTTTCCCCGTTGACCCACAGCAGGTTGACTGAGCCGTGGGTCTTACGCCCTGCGGCGGCCTCCGTCTGGATCCGTTTTACCGCATCGGCAGCGTCCGCCAGCGGGACGATTTTGAGGGTAATGGCATAGTGGGTTTGCATCTCACCGCTGACCCACTCCAGGTAGCGGTTGACCGCCGGATCGCCGCCCCAGGCGTTAAACCAGACGGTCTGGCCTTTGGCCTGCTGTTGGATAGCCTGCCAGCCGTCGGCGGCACAGAGGGGGGCTGCCAGCAGCAGACCGGTCAGAAACGCGCAAAAACGCACACGGCGCATAATGCCTCACTTTTTTAACGAAGAGGGGTTACGGGAAAACAGCCGGCGAGTGACCAGCGGTAATAACCCCAGTAGTGTAAAGGCGAATATCATGCCCGGCGATAAAATATCGCGGAGCGAGGACACTTTTCCCAGCTCGCGCCCGGCGTTCAGAAAGATAACCGTGGCGGGCAGCATGGCGACCTGGCTGACCCACCAGTAGCGCCTCACCGTAATGCGGGTCAGCCCCATCAGCAAATTCACCAGGAAAAACGGAAACAGCGGCATCAGGCGCAGGGCAAAAAGATAGCCCGCACCGTCATGCGCCATGCCGGCGTTCACCGTTTTCATCTGCTGGGCGAACCGGCGCTGCACCCAGTCCCGCAGCAGATAACGGCTGGCCAGCATCGCAAGCGTGGCCCCGAGCGTCGAGGCAAACGAGACCAGCACGGTGCCTTCCCACAGGGTAAACAGTACGCCGCCCAGCAGGGTCAGGATCGCCGCGCCGGGTATCGACAGGGCGGAGACCAGCACATAGAGCGCAAAAAAGATCAGCGCGCTTTGTAATGGCGCGCGGTCGACGTGGGAGAGTAACGCCTGCTGGTGAGTTTTAATCCCTTCCAGAGAGAGGGTGCCTGGGGGAAGCAGGCTAAACGTCAGAATAAATGCGCCCACAAGGGCGCACAGGAAAAGGATTTTTCGACTGTTCACGCGTTATTACAGCTTGAATTTAGCCCACACCGGCGCGTGGTCAGACGGTTTTTCCATGCTGCGGATATCGTAGTCGATCCCGGTTTCAATGCAGCGCTCCGCCAGCGGCGAGCTGGCCAGCAGGAGATCGATACGCAGACCGCGGTTGTCGTCGAAGCCTTTTGAACGGTAGTCAAACCACGAGAAGCGGTCCTGCGTTTCCGGGTTGGCATTGCGGAAGGTATCCACCAGGCCCCAGCCCAGCAGGCGCTCCATCCACTCGCGCTCTTCCGGCAGGAAGGAGCATTTGCCGGTACGCAACCAGCGTTTGCGGTTCTCTTCGCCAATACCGATATCCAGATCCGTCGGGCTAATATTCATATCGCCCATGATCAGCACCGGATTCTCTTTTTTGAGCTCGGTTGTCAGGAAGTCCTGCAGGTCCTGATAAAACTTCGCCTTGGCCGGGAATTTGGTCTCATGGTCACGGCTCTCACCCTGCGGGAAATAGCCGTTAATGACCGTGATATTCCCCAGCGCGGAAGGCACTTCCGCCATGATGATGCGGCGCTGTGCCTCTTCACCGTCGCCGGGGAAGCCGCGACGCACGGAAACCGGCGGCGCTTTGGTGAGCAGCGCGACGCCATAGTGTCCTTTCTGACCGTGATAAAAGACGTTGTAACCGAGTTTCGCCACCTCTTCGAGGGGGAACATATCGTCGTGAACCTTGGTCTCCTGCAGGCCGATCACATCTGGCTGATGTTGCTCAACGATAGCTTCAAGCTGATGAGGGCGGGCACGCAGGCCGTTGATATTAAAAGAGACAAATTTCATAGTCGCTGCCAGTGCAAGGTGAATAGTGCAAGGATGGTAGCAGAATTTGCGTCAACTGTTACGGGGATCGACCAATAACTGCGACAGATAATGCCGGTGGTGCAATATTTGCACCATTCTGACGCGCTTCGCCCCCAAACAGGGCGTAAATGACCGATAAATTTCGCGAGCGATCACAATTCCAGAATTATATTTGGCCTGTGCATACTCTTTCTGATTTTCATGCGGCAAAGCGCCGCTTGTCGTAAAAATATTCACTTTTTATGCAATAACAGTGAATAACTCCATGTTGTAACTCATTGATATTCTGTTGCCCCAACCCGTTTATGCATTTTTATCGCTGGCTGGCACGAAGGCTGCAATCTACATTCACAGTGCAAACACTCAATTATTTAACATTCAAATAACTTTTTATTTACCGGATGAGGTCGCTATGTCTCTGTCAATTACGCGTGAAAATTTCGATGAATGGATGATGCCGGTTTACGCTCCGGCGGCTTTTATTCCGGTTCGTGGGGAAGGCTCGCGCCTGTGGGATCAGCAGGGTAAAGAGTATATCGACTTTGCAGGTGGGATTGCGGTGAACGCGCTGGGTCATGCGCACCCGGCGCTGCGTCAGGCACTGAACGACCAGGCGGCGAAGTTCTGGCATACCGGCAACGGCTTTACCAACGAACCCGCGCTGCGCCTGGCGAAAAAGCTGATCGACGCGACGTTTGCCGAAAAAGTCTTCTTCTGTAACTCGGGGGCGGAAGCCAACGAAGCGGCGCTGAAGCTGGCGCGCAAATATGCGCACGACAAGTTTGGCACGCACAAGAGCGGGATTGTGGCGTTTAAAAATGCGTTTCACGGACGCACGCTGTTTACCGTGAGCGCAGGCGGCCAGCCTTCCTACTCGCAGGATTTCGCACCGCTGCCGCCGGATATTCGTCACGGCGTCTATAACGATCTGCAGTCCGCCGGCGAGCTGATTAACGACACCACCTGCGCGGTAATCGTTGAGCCGATGCAGGGTGAGGGCGGTGTCATTCCGGCGCAAAAAGCGTTCCTGCAGGGGCTGCGCGAGCTGTGCGATCGCCACAATGCGGTGCTGATTTTCGATGAAGTGCAGACCGGCGTGGGCCGCACCGGCGAGCTGTATGCCTATATGCACTACGGCGTCACGCCGGACGTCCTGTCTACCGCCAAGGCGCTGGGCGGCGGCTTCCCGATTGGGGCGATGCTGACTACCGATAAATTCGCCAGCGTGATGACCGTGGGCACCCATGGCACCACCTACGGCGGCAACCCGCTGGCAACCGCCGTTGCCGGACAGGTTCTCGACATCATTAACACCCCTGAAGTGTTGAAGGGCGTTAAGCAGCGTCACGACTGGTTTGTTGAACGCCTGAATGCCATCAACGGCAAAACGGGAATGTTTAAAGAAATTCGCGGGCTGGGGCTGTTAATTGGCTGCGAGCTCACTCCTGAGTTTGCCGGGAAAGCTAAACTTATTTCTCAGGAAGCGGCAAAAATGGGTGTGATGGTACTGATTGCCGGTGCCAACGTGGTGCGTTTTGCTCCTGCGCTGATTGTCAGCGAGGAAGAGGTGCAAACCGGTCTGGATCGTTTTGCGCTGGCGTGTGAACAGGTGAAGTCCGGGGTGTCATCATGATGGTCATCCGTCCCGTTGAGCGCGGCGATATTGCCGGGCTCATGCAGCTTGCCGGTAAGACGGGAGGCGGGCTGACCTCGCTTCCTGCCGATGAAAAAACGCTGTCGGCGCGCATCGAGCGCGCCCTGCAAACCTGGCAGGGGATGTTGCCAAAAAGCGAACAGGGGTATGTGTTCGTGCTGGAAGACACCGATACGGGGACCGTGGCCGGGATCTGCGCCATCGAAGTGGCCGTCGGGCTTAACGACCCGTGGTACAACTACCGTGTCGGCACCATGGTTCACGCCTCGAAAGAGCTGAACGTCTATAACGCGCTGCCCACGCTGTTTCTCAGCAATGACCATACGGGCGCCAGCGAGCTCTGCACGCTGTTCCTCGACCCGGCGTGGCGCAAAGAGGGCAACGGCTATCTGCTCTCCAAATCGCGCTTTATGTTTATGGCCGCCTTCCGCGATCGCTTTAACGAAAAAGTGGTCGCTGAGATGCGCGGCGTGATCGACGATACAGGCTACTCGCCGTTCTGGGAGAGCCTGGGCGAGCGCTTCTTCTCGATGGAGTTCAGCCGCGCGGACTATCTCTGCGGCACCGGTCAGAAAGCGTTTATCGCGGAGCTGATGCCGAAGCATCCTATCTATACCCATTTCTTAACGCCGGAAGCACAGGCGGTGATCGGAGAAGTGCATCCGCAAACCGCGCCTGCCCGCGCGGTGCTGGAGAAAGAGGGCTTCCGCTACCGTAACTACGTCGACATCTTTGACGGTGGGCCAACGCTTGAATGCGATATCGACCGCGTACGCGCCATCCGTAAAAGCCGGCTGGTTGAGGTAGCTGAAGGTCAGCCCGCGCCGGGCGACTGGCCGGCATGCCTGGTGTCGAACGAAAATTACGCCAACTTCCGCGCCATGCTGGTGCGTACCAACCCGAAATGTGAACGTCTGGTGCTGACGGCTGCAGAACTGGATGCCCTGAAATGTAACGCCGGCGACACGGTTCGCCTGGTGCGTCTCTGCCCTGAGGAGAAAACGGCATGACATTATGGATTAACGGTGACTGGGTCACGGGCGAAGGCGAGCAGCGCGTAAAGACCAATCCGGTAGGAAAAGAGGTGCTCTGGAAAGGGCATGACGCCAGCGCCGCGCAGGTTGAACAGGCCTGCCATGCCGCTCGCCGCGCGTTTCCGGCGTGGGCAAAACAGCCCTTCGCCGTGCGCCAGGCGATGGTTGAAAAATTTGCCGGGCTACTGGAAGCGAACAAAGCCGAACTGACGCGCATCATCGCGTCAGAAACCAGCAAGCCGCGCTGGGAAGCGGCAACGGAAGTGACGGCGATGATCAATAAAATCGCCATTTCGGTGAAGGCGTACCACACCCGCACCGGCGAACAGCACACCGACATGCCGGACGGTGCGGCCACGCTGCGCCACCGTCCGCACGGCGTGCTAGCGGTGTTTGGTCCGTACAACTTCCCGGGGCATCTGCCGAATGGCCACATTGTGCCCGCGCTGCTGGCGGGCAATACCGTTATCTTCAAACCGAGTGAGCTAACGCCGCTTACCGGCGAGGCGGTGGTGAAGCTGTGGGAACAGGCTGGCCTGCCGCCGGGCGTGCTGAATCTGGTGCAGGGCGGGCGCGAAACCGGTCAGTCGCTGAGCGCGCTGAGCGATATCGACGGCCTGCTGTTTACCGGCAGCGCCGGTACGGGCTATCAGCTGCACCGCCAGCTGGCAGGGCAGCCTGAGAAAATCCTGGCGCTGGAGATGGGCGGCAACAACCCGCTGATAGTGGAAGACCCTGACGATATCGACGCCGCGGTGCACCTGACGATTCAGTCCGCCTTTATTACCGCCGGACAGCGCTGCACCTGTGCCCGCCGTCTGCTGGTGAAAAGAGGCGCGCAGGGGGATGCTTTCCTGAAACGCCTGGTCGAGGTGAGCGCGCGTCTGGTGCCAGCCGCGTGGGACGCCGACCCGCAGCCGTTTATCGGTGGGCTGATTTCCGAGCAGGCCGCGCTGAACGTGCTGAAGGCCTGGCAGGACCACGTCGCGCGCGGGGCGAAAACCTTGCTCGAGCCGAAGCAGGCTCAGCCGGGCACCTCGTTGCTGACGCCGGGCATCGTTGAGATAAGCGGGGCGAGCAAGGTGCCGGATGAAGAGGTCTTTGGCCCGCTGCTGTGCGTCTGGCGCTACGACGATTTTGATGCGGCGATTGCGATGGCCAATAACACCCGCTACGGTCTGTCGAGCGGGCTGATTTCACCGCATCGCGAGAAGTTTGAACAGCTGCTGCTGGAAGCGCGCGCCGGGATTGTGAACTGGAACAAGCCGCTTACCGGTGCGGCGAGCACCGCGCCGTTCGGCGGCGTGGGCGCGTCGGGCAACCATCGCGCCAGCGCGTGGTATGCCGCGGATTACTGCGCATGGCCAATGGCGAGCCTGGAAACCCCGGCGCTGACGCTGCCGGAAACGCTCAACCCGGGTCTGGACTTTACCGGAGGGGATCGTCATGAAAGCGCGTGAAGTCAATTTTGACGGGCTGGTGGGGCTGACGCACCACTATGCCGGTCTCTCCTTTGGTAATGAAGCCTCGACGAAGCACCGCTTTCAGGTCTCCAACCCGAAGCTGGCGGCGAAGCAGGGGCTGCTGAAAATGAAGGCGCTGGCGGATGCCGGTTTCCCGCAGGCGGTGATACCGCCGCAGGAACGCCCGAACGTGGCGGTGTTACGCCAGCTCGGCTTCACCGGCAGCGATGAGCAGGTGGTCGAAAAAGCGGGTACGCAGACGCCGCACCTGCTCTCTGCGGCAAGCTCCGCCTCCTCGATGTGGGTCGCAAACGCCGCGACCGTCGCACCGTCAGCCGATACGCTGGATGGCAAAGTCCATCTGACGGTGGCGAACCTGAACAATAAATTCCACCGCGCCACCGAAGCGGAAACCACCGAGCGCGTACTGCGCGCCATTTTCAAGCATGACGCCCACTTTGAGGTGCATCAGGCTCTGCCGCAGGTGGCGATGTTTGGCGACGAAGGCGCGGCCAACCATAACCGTCTGGGTGGCGATTACGGCGATCCCGGGGTGCAGTTGTTTATCTACGGACGCGAGGAGGGCGGTCATTCCGCTCCTGTTCGCTATCCCGCCCGCCAGACGCTGGCGGCCAGCCAGGCGGTCGCCCGCCTGAATCAGGTCAATCCTTCACAGGTGATTTTTGCCCAGCAGAACCCGCAGGTGATCGACCAGGGCGTGTTCCATAACGACGTGATTGCCGTCTCTAACCGGCAGGTGCTGTTCTGCCACGAGCAGGCGTTTGCCCATCAGGATAAGCTGCTCGCCACGCTGCATGAACGCGTGCCCGGCTTTATGCCGATTCAGGTGCCAACGCGGGCGGTCAGCGTGCAGGATGCGGTCGAAACGTATCTGTTCAATAGCCAGCTGCTGAGCCGCGACGACGGCAGCATGATGCTGGTCCTGCCGCAGGAGTCGCAGGATCATAAAGGGGTGTGGCGATACCTGACGGAGCTGGTGAAAGCCGATAACCCGATTGACGAGTTGCGCGTGTTTGACCTGCGAGAAAGCATGGCCAACGGCGGCGGTCCGGCCTGTTTACGTCTGCGCGTGGTGTTAACCCAGGACGAAATGCAGGCGGTGAACCCGGCGGTCATGATGAACGATACGCTCTTTACGCGGCTGAATGACTGGGTCGAACGCTACTATCGCGACCGGCTTACGCAGGCCGACCTGGTCGACCCGCAGCTGCTGCGCGAAGGGCGCGAGGCGCTGGACGCGTTAACATCAATCCTGCAGCTGGGATCGGTTTATCCGTTCCAGCGCTAAGGAGTGGGTATGGAAAATTTACTGGCGCTGACCCTGGCCGACGAAACGCCGGAGCAGCGCGAGGGGAAGGGCCCCTCATTTCGCTGGCGCTGGCTGGGGCGCGGGGTGCTTGAGCTGACGCCGGACGCAAAAAGCGCGCTGTCGCTGCTGCTTTCAACGGGCATTCACGGGAACGAAACGGCGCCCGTTGAGATTGTTGACCTGCTGCTGCGCGCGCTGTATCGGGGTGAGATCGCGCTCAAGTGCCGCGTGCTGGTGGTGCTCGGTAATCCGCCTGCGCTGGCGCAAAACAAGCGGTATCTGGTGAGCGACATTAACCGCATGTTCGGCGGGCGCTGGTCGCAGTTTCCGCAGAGTGACGAAACGGCGCGGGCACAGTGGCTGGAGAACGTTGTGACCGCGTTTTTTGCCGAGGCGGGGCCCGCGCGCTGGCATCTCGATCTGCATACGGCGATCCGCGCCTCTTACCACGTCCGCTTTGGCGTCCTGCCGCAGCGCAATCAGCCGTGGGATGAAGCGTTCCTGAGCTGGCTGGGTGACGCCGGGCTGGAGGCGCTGGTATTTCATCAGTCGCCGGGCGGGACGTTTACCCACTTTACCTGTGAAAATTTCGGCGCGCTGGCCTGCACGCTGGAGCTGGGAAAAGCGCTGCCGTTCGGCCAGAACGATCTGTCCCGCTTTGCGCCAACGCACCTTGCCCTTCGGGCGCTGCTGGGCGGGACGGCGCCCGAGCACGCGCATCAGCCCGTTGAGCGGTATCGGGTCGTACAGCAGATCACGCGCCGCAGCGACGCCTTCCTGCTTCATATGGCCGCGCACACCCTGAACTTCACGCCGTTCCGCAAAGGGGTGCTGCTGGCGGAAGATGGCGAAGAGCGTTACGAGGTTCACAAAACAACCGAGTATGTATTATTCCCTAACCCCACCGTGGCGTTTGGCCTGCGGGCAGGATTGATGCTGGAAAAAATATCCTGAACGTTTCCCCTCTCGTCATCCGGGAGGGGAAATACAACCTCTTTTCTTAACGATTAAAGCGCTCACCCTTCTTTTGCGGAATATTCCTGGTGAATTGCTTTATTATTAATCTTCACTTCGCTATACTTCTGCTAAATTTCTTTAAAATCATCGCATTGAATATTTTTTGTTGCAACTCTCCACGCTTTATCCTTATTTCCTCCACATTTGGCGAAAATTTGTTTTTTACACTTTCATTGTTTTACCGTTGCTCTGACTAATTGACGATAAACCCCGTAAAGTTAATCTCGTCAACACGGCACAGCGCCGAAGAATAACTGAAAGAAAGGAAATAAATTATGCGTAAGTTTACTGCACTGTTTGTTGCTTCTACCCTGGCTCTGGGCGCTACCAGCATGGCGTTCGCCGCAGATACCGCGACCACCACTGCCGCGCCTGCTGAAGGCAAAATGATGATGCATCATAAAGGCAAGCCGGGTATGCACAACGAGATGATGATGTTTAAGGATCTCAACCTGACGGATGCGCAGAAGCAGCAGATCCGCGACATCAGGAAAGGCGAGCGCGACGAGATGAAACGTCCTCCGCTTGAAGAACGTCGTGCGATGCATGACATCATCGCCAGCGACAGCTTCGATAAGGCAAAAGCCGAAGCGCAGATCGACAAAATGGCCGAGCAGCACAAAGCCCGCATGCTGGCCCACATGGAAACCCAGAACAAGATCTACAACATTCTGACCCCGGAACAGAAAAAACAATTTAATGCGAATTTTGAGAAGCGTCTGACAGAACGTCCGGCGATGGAAGGTAAAATGCCAGCACCAACCGAATAATCGGTTCACTCTCTTAAGACCGCCGGGATCCTGTCCACAAAAGCGCAACCGCTGTGGACAGGACCGGCGGTTTTTCTTTCCAGCCCTCTTGTCTGCCGCCGCCAGCGCGGTATTCTCCTGTAGTCGCGTCAGAGAATGTTTGTAGAGTCATGGTGTTAGAATTTTTATTAACGTTCTGCTAAGGCCTGTCCGCTCTGCTGCCGATACTGTGTCTGTAAATACCCAACGATAACAAACAAGACAGCAACGATAGCGATATCCTTGCCCTGGCACGGGTTGTGCCATTCAGGAGTGGTGATGGAGTTCTTTGATATCCGTAAGATGCCGGTCAGCCTCTGGCGCAATGGTGCTGGCGAAACGCGCGAGATTTGTTGTTTCCCTCCCGCAACTCGCGATTTTCACTGGCGTGCCAGTATCGCGACTATCGCCAGCAACGGCGAATTCTCCTCTTTTCCCGGCGTCGATCGGGTGATTACCTTGCTGGAAGGAGGGGAGGTGACGCTCGATGCCGGTCAGGCGTTCTTTCATACCCTCAAGCACCATCAGCCCTACAGCTTTGCCGGCGACCTGCCGGTAAAGGCGCTGCTTTCGGATGGAAAGATGGCGATGGACTTCAACATCATGACCCGTCGCGACTGCTGTCAGGCGAAGGTGCGCGTTGCCGACCGTACCTTTACCACCTTTGGCTCACGCGGGGGCGTGGTTTTCGTGTTAAGCGGTGCGTGGCAGCTGGGCGATAAATTGCTGACAGCCGATCAGGGCGCCAGCTGGGAGGAGGGGAGCCATACTTTGCGTCTGCTGGAGCCCCAGGGCACCCTGTTGTTCAGCGAAATCACATGGCTGCCGGGCCATTGAGCTCAATGACCTCAAACTTACCGGCTAAAACAGGTTTACAGAGAATTTTGTAGCCATCGTGGTCAAATCCGGCGGGCGTGCGCAACAGGGTTGCCGCGTCGTTGATATCGTCGACGGCGCCCAGCCAGAACCAGTTGTTGACGATGTGGTACTGGGTCATCGCTTCACCCACTTCTTTTAGCGCAACGGCGCCTTCCCAGGGCCAGCAGTTAACGCTGATGGTCGCCAGACCTGCGAGGAGCCGGGCGTGATGCGCCTCGACGCTCTCTTTCCCGCAGCAGGCGCCAGCACAGCGCTTCAGCGCGGAGCGGAAACAGGCGCGCCCGCGGGTGGTCGCCTCCAGGCCTAAAAGGCTGTAGCAAAGCTGTAGATCGTCCGCCAGAGTTTGCAGCGCCTGAAGTGCCGCGCGTTTATTCGCGAACAGCCCATAGAGATTTGGGGCATGCGAAAAATCGACCTCGCGCGCGTAGACAACCTGCGGTTTGCCGGCGGTTATCTGCAGGGAGCAGAGCTGACGATTGCGACGCAGGCGCTTGTTGAACAGCGGTTGTTGTTCTTTGATCAAACGCGCTTCCAGTAATAGCGCGCCCATTTCTCCCGCCGTCTGGAACCAGGTGATGCGTCGCGACTGGCGCAGCATGGCGGCCTCGTCCGGCGTACGCAGATGAGATAACACCCGGCTGCGAATATTGACGCTTTTGCCAATATAGAGCGGCAGAGTGTCGCTTTCGCCGTGAAAGATGTACACGCCCGGCTGTTTAGGTAAGGCCTCAAGCCAGGGGCGAAGGTGCTCGGGATATTCGTAGATAGCCGCCGCTTCAAACTCAAGACGCGGGGCGGATTGACGCCTGCTCACATACTGCTCCATATACTGTTCAGGTATACAGTGTAGCAGGTGTGTGGTGGTTAAAAAAGAGCCGGGTGGCGCTGCGCTTACCCGACCTACAACAGCGCGAAACCGTAGGCCCAGCAAGCGAAGCGCCGCTGGGCAAAAATGTTGGCTATTTCTTCCAGAAATCGTCAAACACCGTAATCGGCGTATGACGCTTGTGCTCGGTTTTCAGATACCAGCCTTCGATAATCTTCGCGGTACCGTCATCCAGCTTTTTGCCTTCCAGATAATCATCAATGTTGTCATAGGTGACGCCAAGGGCTGCTTCATCCGGCAGGGAGGGACGATCGTCCTCCAGATCCGCTGTCGGTGCTTTCTTATACAGGTGCTCAGGGCAGCCCAGCGCGGCAAGCAGCTGCTTGCCCTGACGCTTGTTGAGGCGGAAGATCGGGTTGATGTCGGTGCCGCCGTCGCCGTATTTGGTGAAGAAACCGGTGATCGCTTCCGCCGCATGATCGGTGCCGACGACGACGCCTTTGGTCATTCCGGCGATGCTGTACTGCGCTTTCATGCGCTCGCGGGCTTTTTCGTTGCCGCGAACAAAATCGCTCAGCTCAATGCCCGCTTCGCGCAGCGCCTGCTCGCTTGCCAGCACCGAACCTTTAATATTCACGGTAAGCACGCGGTCAGGCTGGATGAAGGCAATGGCGTCCTGGCAATCCTGCTCATCCGCCTGTACGCCATAAGGAAGACGTACCGCGATAAACTGCAGCGTCTCATCGCCCGTCTCGTCGCGCAGCTCTGAAATCGCCATCTGGCAGAGTTTACCGGTCAGGGTAGAGTCCTGACCCCCGCTGATGCCCAGCACCAGGGACTTCAGGAAAGCGTTCTTTTTTAAGTACGATTTTAAAAAATCCACGCTGCGGCGGATCTCTTCGTTTGCATCTACCGTGGGCTTCGCGCCCAGTGCCTGAATAATCTCTTGTTGCAGAGCCATCACGCCCTCCATATGCAGTACATAAACGGAATGTGTTAACTGTTAAAACTAACCCTTTGGGCGAGAAACGACAAGGATCACAGTTTCGAGTGCGCTAATTTGCGCCGTTTTAGCAGGTTATCGTTGTTTTATTAGAATTTTCCGAAATTCGTCTGGCGCAATTCACAAAGTTGAACAATAGTACTTTTTATCCCATGCTTAGATAACACGCTGATAAACAAGAGGACGGAATATGAACAAGAACGTAGCAGGAATTCTTAGCGCAGCGGCGGTACTGACTATGCTGGCAGGGTGTACGGCTTACGATCGCACCAAGGATCAGTTTACGCAGCCCGTAGTGAAAGACGTCAAAAAAGGGATGACCCGTTCGCAGGTGGCGGCGATTGCCGGTAAACCTTCTTCTGAAGTGACGATGATTCATGCGAAAGGGACCTGCCAGACCTATATCCTGGGTCAACGTGATGGTAAGGCAGAAACCTACTTTGTCGCCCTGGATGATACCGGTCATGTGATTAACTCCGGCTATCAGACCTGTGCTGAATACGACACCGACCCGCAGGCACCTAAGGCGCAGTAACGCTGCTTACCTGAGTATGTTAACAAACCGGCCCATGGGCCGGTTTTTTTATGCATACGTAAATCTTATTTCTTTGCGCGAATTATTTGCCCGAAATGTGAAGGTAGTCAACAAGCCAGGTCAATGAGAGACAATTTGAGTCTATCCAGAATTATCCCCTGTCTGTACCATTGCGTATACTCACTCCAACGATAAACAACAGTACGCAAGCTACCTGTCTGCCGGGACAGCGAGTCGAGTGATAGCGCGATGGCAGGTAGTCATACAAGAGGGAAATTACGATGGAAAAGAAACATATCTACCTGTTCTGCTCAGCGGGCATGTCAACCTCACTTCTGGTGTCAAAGATGCGTGCGCAGGCTGAAAAGTATGAAGTTCCTGTGGTGATTGAAGCGTTTCCAGAGACGCTGGCGGGCGAAAAAGGCCCGACCGCCGACGTTGTTTTACTGGGGCCGCAAATTGCCTATATGTTGCCCGAAATTCAACGACTGTTACCCAATAAACCGGTCGAGGTGATCGACTCGGGGCTGTACGGCAAGATTGATGGTTTAGGTGTACTGAAAGCTGCTGTGGCAGCCATTAAAAAAGCTGCTAATTAATTTTTATTTTTCCCGTCAAAGAGTTATTTCACACACAATTACGCCGTAACCTCTGTTGCGGCATTTAAGGGTATTTTCCTATGAGTAAAGTCATCGCTTCACTTGAAAAGGTACTCCTTCCTTTTGCTGTTAAAATAGGAAAGCAGCCTCACGTTAATGCCATCAAAAACGGCTTTATTAAGTTAATGCCGTTGACGCTGGCCGGGGCCATGTTCGTTTTAA
This sequence comes from Enterobacter sp. FW301-JW81, assembly GCF_058788735.1. Lineage (NCBI taxonomy): Bacteria > Pseudomonadati > Pseudomonadota > Gammaproteobacteria > Enterobacterales > Enterobacteriaceae > Enterobacter > Enterobacter sp. FW301-JW81. Next base: position 527,031 of record NZ_JBYTBA010000001.1, read on the forward strand.
TTAACAACGTTTTTCTGAGCTTTGGTGAAGGTTCCTTCTTTTATTCATTAGGAATTCGGTTAGACGCGTCCACTATTGAAACCCTTAACGGTTTAAAAGCCATCGGCGGCAACGTCTATAACGGTACGTTGGGAATTATGTCGCTGATGGCGCCTTTCTTTATTGGGATGGCGCTGGCAGAAGAGCGGAAAGTGGATCCACTGGCTGCCGGGTTATTATCCGTTGCTGCCTTTATGACCGTAACCCCTTATAGCGTCGGTGAAGCCTATGCCGTGGGCGCCAACTGGCTGGGTGGGGCTAACATCATCTCCGGTATTGTTATCGGTCTGGTGGTGGCGGAGATGTTCACCTTTATTATCCGTCGAAACTGGGTTATCCGCCTGCCGGATAGCGTACCGGCTTCCGTTTCTCGTTCATTTTCCGCGTTGATTCCAGGCTTCATTATTCTCTCCATTATGGGGATTATTGCCTGGGCGCTTTCTCACTGGGGCACGAACTTCCACCAGATCATCATGGACTCTATCTCTACGCCGCTGGCGGCGATGGGTGGCGTGGTCGGTTGGGCGTATGTGATTTTCACCTCTCTGCTGTGGTTCTTCGGCGTGCATGGTTCACTGGCACTGGCCGCGCTGGACAGCGGGATTATGACCCCATGGGCACTGGAAAACGTTGCGCTTTACCAGCAGTACGGCTCCGTTGACGCGGCGCTGGCAGCGGGTAAAACCTTCCATGTGTGGGCGAAGCCGATGCTTGACTCCTATATCTTCCTGGGTGGTACCGGGGCGACCTTGGGTCTGATCATCGCGGTCTTTATTGTCTCTCGTCGCGCTGACTACCGTCAGGTGGCTAAACTGGCGCTGCCGTCAGGCATCTTCCAGATTAACGAACCGATTCTGTTCGGTCTGCCAATCATCATGAACCCGGTGATGTTCATCCCGTTCATCCTGGTTCAGCCGCTGCTGGCCGCTATTACCCTGACGGCGTATTACATGGGCATCATTCCACCGGTCACCAACATTGCGCCGTGGACCATGCCGGCGGGTCTGGGTGCCTTCTTCAACACCAACGGTAGCGTTGCGGCCTTCCTGCTGGCGATATTCAACCTCGGGATTGCAACCCTGCTTTACATGCCGTTTGTGGCGATTGCAAACAAAGCCGCCACCATCATCGATGAAGAAGAGAGCGAAGAGGATATTGCCCTCTCACTGAAATTCTAAGATTGACCGGCGCGGGGCAACCCGCGCCAGCCACAAGGAGCTTAAAGATGTTAGATTTGGACAGTATTGTTGCAGAAGAAACCGCAGAGAACGATCTCGAAGAAGTGGTGATGGGGCTCATCATCAACTCCGGGCAGGCCCGCAGCCTGGCATATGCCGCACTCAAGCAGGCCAAGCAGGGGGATTTCGCCGCCGCAAAAACCATGATGGACCAGTCCCGTACGGCGCTGAATGAAGCGCACCTGGTGCAGACAAAGCTGATTGAAGGTGACCAGGGCGAAGGAAAAATGAAGGTCAGCCTGGTGCTGGTCCACGCGCAGGATCACCTGATGACGTCAATGCTGGCGCGCGAGCTGGTGGCGGAGTTAATCGAGCTTCACGAGAAGATGCAGTAAGTCAGACTGAGTAGCAGGAGGTCAGCACGATGGAAATTAAAACCGCACTTGAGCAGCAGCTGTTTAATGGCAAGAATTTTCACGTGGTTATCTACAACAAAACGGAGAGCGCGAGCGGTCTGCACCAGCATGACTACTACGAGTTCACGATTGTTCTGACCGGCCGCTACTACCAGGAGATCAACGGCAAGCGCGTTCTGCTCGAGCGAGGGGATTTTGTCTTTCTGCCGATGGGCTCCCACCACCAGAGCTTTTACGAATTTGGTGCGACCCGCATTCTGAACGTGGGCGTCAGCAGACGCTTCTTTGAGAAGCACTACCTGCCGCTGGTGCCGTTCTGCTTTGTGGCATCACAGGTCTATCGGGTCAAAAACGAGTTTATGACCTGGATTGAAACGGTTATCGCCTCGCTTAACTTCCGCGACAATGAATTTGATGAGTTTATTGAAACGGTAACCTTTTACGTGATGAACCGACTGCGCCATCATCGTGAAGAGCAGCAGGTGACGGATGATATTCCGCAGTGGCTGCGCAGCACCGTTGAACTGATGCACGATAAGGGCCAGTTCAGCGAAAATGCGCTGGAAAATATGGTCTCCCTGTCGGGTAAATCCCAGGAATATCTGACCCGCGCGACGCAGCGGTATTATCGTAAAACGCCCGTGCAGATTATTAATGAAATCCGCATTAACTTTGCCAAAAAACAGCTGGAAATTACCAACTACTCTGTCACCGATATTGCCTATGAGTCAGGATACAGCAGCCCCAGCCTGTTTATTAAAACCTTTAAGAAATTTACGTCATTTACACCGAACAGTTACCGGAAGAATTTAACGGTAATTAATTAACCTTCGGCGGATTATCCGCCACAAATATTGAATTAATTGCTTGCCCATTTAGCGGGAAGAGTACGCTATACCTTGCAGGCGGTTAACCTGATACGCAAAGGGAGATATTATGCAGAATAAATTAAAAGTCGTAACCATTGGTGGCGGCAGCAGCTATACCCCGGAATTACTGGAAGGTTTCCTGAAACGTTATCACGAATTGCCGGTCAGCGAATTATGGCTGGTTGACGTTGAGGAAGGTCAGGAAAAGCTGAATATCATTTTTGACCTGTGTAAGCGTATGGTTGAGAAAGCCGGCGTGCCTCTGACCGTACACAAAACCCTCGATCGTCGTCTGGCGCTGAAGGATGCAGACTTTGTCACCACCCAGCTGCGCGTGGGCCAGCTCAAAGCGCGCGAGCTGGACGAGCGGATTCCGCTGAGCCACGGCTATCTCGGGCAGGAGACTAACGGCGCGGGCGGCCTGTTTAAAGGTCTGCGTACCATTCCCGTGATTTTCGACATCATCAAAGACGTGGAGGAGATCTGCCCGAACGCGTGGGTGATTAACTTCACCAACCCGGCCGGGATGGTCACCGAGGCGGTGTATCGTCACACCGGCTTCAAACGCTTTATCGGCGTCTGCAATATTCCGATTGGCATGAAGATGTTTATCCGTGACGTGCTGGAGCTGAGCGACAGCGACGATCTCTCCATCGATCTGTTCGGCCTGAATCACATGGTGTTTATTAAAGATGTCATCGTGAACGGAAAATCGCGCTTTGCCGAACTGCTCGACGGCGTGGCCTCCGGTCGCCTGACGGCGGCGTCGGTGAAAAACATCTTCGATCTGCCGTTCAGCGAAGGGCTGATTCGTTCGCTGAATCTGCTGCCGTGCTCCTATCTGCTGTACTACTTCAAGCAGAAAGAGATGCTGGCCATCGAAATGGGCGAGTACTATAAGGGCGGCGCGCGCGCTCAGGTCGTGCAGAAAGTTGAGAAGCAGCTGTTTGATTTGTACAAAGATCCGAATCTGAACGTTAAACCGAAAGAGCTGGAGCAGCGCGGCGGGGCCTACTATTCCGATGCCGCGTGTGAAGTCATCAACGCCATTTACAATGACAAGCAGGCGGAGCACTACGTTAACGTGCCGCATCACGGTCACATCGACAACCTCCCTGCCGACTGGGCCGTTGAGATGACCTGCATCCTGGGGCGCGACGGCGCAAAACCCCATCCACGCATTACCCATTTTGATGATAAGGTCATGGGGCTGATCCACACGATTAAAGGCTTTGAAGTGGCTGCCAGCAACGCGGCGCTGAGCGGCGAACTCAATGACGTGCTGCTGGCGCTGAACCTCAGTCCGCTGGTGCATTCCGACCGCGATGCGGAGCAGCTGGCCAGCGAGATGATTCTGGCGCATGAGAAATGGTTGCCAAACTTTGCCGCCACGATCGAGAAGCTGAAGTTCAAACAGCAATAAGAGGATGCACAATGGAAAACCTGCTGATCGTTAATGCTGATGACTTTGGCCTCTCGAAAGGTCAGAACTACGGCATTATTGAAGCCTGTCGCGGGGGCGTTGTGACCTCGACAACGGCGATGGTCAATGGTGAAGCGGTGGAACACGCGGCGCAGCTGAGCCGCGAAGTACCAGCGCTGGGCGTCGGCATGCATTTTGTGCTGACGCTCGGCATGCCGCTTTCGCCGATGCCTGGCCTTACGCGCGACGGACAGCTGGGCAAGTGGATTTGGGAACTGGCGGAGCAGGGCGCTCTGCCGCTTGAAGAGATTGCCCGCGAGCTGGAGTGTCAGTTCAACCGCTTTGTTGACGTGTTTGGTCAGGCGCCGACGCACATCGACAGCCATCACCACGTGCATATGATCCCGGCGATTTTCCCGATTGTCGCAGCGTTTGCCCGGCGCAAGGGCGTCGCGATGCGCGTGGATCGCGAGGTGCGCGGCTTGCCGGACGTCACTGTTGCCACAACGCAGGGGTTCAGCAGCGCGTTTTATGGCGAGGAGATCGACGAAGCGCTGTTCCTGAAGGTGCTGGATTATTCCGCTGCCCGCGGTGAAACGTCGGTGGAAGTGATGGCGCACCCGGCGTTTGTCGATCATACCGTGCGTAAGAGTGCCTACTGCTGGCCGCGTCTGGCGGAGCTGGACGTGCTGACGTCGGCTTCGCTGAAATACGCGATTGCCGAGCGCGGGTATCGGTTGGGGACGTTCAGGGATCTTTAAGACAAAGCCCGGTGGCGGCTTCGCCTTACCGGGCCTACAAAACCAGTCGAAATGTAGGCCGGGGAAGCGCAAGCGCCACCCGGCTTTTTTTACGCCGGTATCTGGTCAATCTTGCTGCTGCGCGACCACACCCTGTGCGCGGCAAGCAGATCAAACAGCTTCGTCATAAACGCGTCGTCAACGTTATCGCCTTCAACAATGCCGTCCTCACCTTGCTCGGACACCTTCAGCTGCGCTTTAAACTGTCGCGCATCGCCGGACAGCGCGATCGGCTTAAGGTGCTTATAGGCTTCCAGCAGGTAATAAACGGCATCACCGTTGTTCAGCAGGCTGGCAATATCCCCGCACGGCACAATCACCGCATCGACGGTTAGCGACGGCGCACCGGCAAAGGTCGCTGCCACCGGCAGCACGGAGCCGTCATCGGCGGTCACTTCACCCATGCGCGAATAGAGCAGTTTGGCGTGCACGCCCTGGGTTTTCAGCGCCTGCATGATCCCCAGCACGTCGCTGGCGCGGGTTTTGTCGTTCAGCAGGATGGCGACCACGCGGCCTTTAATCGAGCCGCCCGGCACCGCATACAGGCTCAGCGACGGATCTTTCTTCACGCCGTTAACCTCTTTTGGCGGCGCCAGGTTGCGCTGCTCGTCGGTCAGGGTGATGCCCAGGTTATCCGCCACGCTCTGGGCAAGCTGAATATCAATATGCGCTAGCTGATCGACCACACGCTCGCGGATGTAGGTGCGCACCACTTTGCTGAGCTCAAAGCTGAAGCCGCCGATAATGTGCTGCTGCTCAATCGGCGTCTGGCTGTTCCAGAACAGGCGCGGGTGGGCGTAATACTCGCCGAACGACGGGCTGCGCTCGCGAATTTTGTTGCCGTCGATACGCTCCTGATACGATTCGAATCCACCGCGTTTCGGCGCGGGAGGGGTTTCACGCGGCCAGTTATCGTTGATGGAGTTCGGTTCATAGTTGGCCGGGTTGGTATCAATATCCTGACGGTGCATCCCGTCGCGCTGGAAATTGTGGTACGGGCAGGTTGGCCGGTTAATCGGAATTTCGTGGAAGTTCGGCCCGCCAAGGCGGCTGATCTGGGTATCGGTATATGAGAACAAACGTCCCTGTAACAGCGGGTCGTTGGTGAAGTCCAGCCCCGGCACGATATGCCCCGGATGGAACGCGGCCTGCTCGTTTTCGGCAAAGAAGTTATCCGGGTTGCGGTTGAGCACCATTTTACCCACCAGTTGAACCGGGACCAGCTCTTCCGGGATCAGCTTGGTTGGGTCAAGGAGATCGAAATCGAACTTAAATTCGTCCTCCTCCGGAATGAGCTGCAGGCCCAGTTCATACTCCGGGAAGTCACCCGCTTCAATGGACTCCCACAGCTCGCGGCGATGGAAATCCGGATCGCGCCCGGTCAGCTTCTGCGCCTCATCCCACACCAGGGAGGCTTTACCCGCAACCGGCTTCCAGTGGAAACGGACAAACGTGGCTTTTCCCTCGGCGTTGATCAGACGGAAGGTATGAATACCGAATCCCTCCATCGTGCGATAACTGCGCGGAATACCCCGGTCTGACATCGCCCACATCACGTTGTGCAAGGTTTCAGGCTGCAGGGAGACATAGTCCCAGAAGGTGTCGTGCGCGCTTTGGCCCTGCGGTATGGCCCAGTGGGGCTCAGGTTTTACCGCATGGACAAAGTCAGGAAATTTATGCGCATCCTGAATGAAAAACACCGGGGTGTTGTTGCCGACCAGATCGAAAATACCCTCTTCGGTATAAAACTTGGTGGCAAAGCCGCGGATATCGCGCACCGTGTCGGCCGACCCCGCGCCACCCTGCACGGTGGAGAAGCGCACGAACACCGGGGTGATCTTATCCGGGTCGGAGAGGAAATCCGCTTTGGTGATCGCTTTCAGGCTCTTATAAGGCTGGAAGTAGCCGTGCGCAGCGGAACCGCGCGCGTGGACGATGCGTTCCGGTATCCGTTCGTGGTCAAAATGGGTGATTTTTTCCCGCAGAATAAAGTCTTCCAGCAGGGTTGGCCCGCGCGTCCCGGCGCGCAGGGAGTTCTGGTCATCGGCGATGCGTACGCCCTGATTGGTTGTCAGCGCAAAACCTTCGCCACCTTTCCGGTGTGGCTCAAGCGATTTCAGCTTCTCGTTCCCGGTGTCCGGGGATTTCATACTGCCCGGTGCGGTAGGCTGTTCGCCTGGGGCAGAAGGGCCAGGGGAGGGGCGGTGAGAGCCGTCAGAAGGGGCGAGAGAGTCCATGCCCGGTTGAGATTCTTCAGTGCCATGAATGGGTGACTGATGTGTTTTATCTTTGTTCGACATTGCACGATTCTCCTTGATTCATTGCTAAAAACCCTATTAAGGATAGAACAATGTCGTGAAATGGCTCGCGAACTAAGAGTTTTCACATGCCGCCATTAACGAAAGGAGCCTTCTCGCCCACGCGGGGCGCGACGGAAGGTAGCAGAATCGGCTATCATAGAATTTTCCTGCTTCAAGAATTTGCTTTAGTGAACCCGTCGCTTATGAAACCTCTTCGTCAACAAAACCGCCAGGTTATTAGCTATGTGCCCCGCGTTGAGCCCGCGCCGCCTGACCATGCCCTGAAAGTGGAGGGGTACCGTGATGTCTGGCAACTGAGGGGTAAATACGTGGCCTTTGTGCTGATCGGCGAACATTTCCGTCGCTCTCCCACGTTTACGGTGCCGGAGTCAGCGCAGCGGTGGGCGATGCAGATCCGCCAGGATGAAGAGGTTGAAGAATAACAGCCATAAAAAAACCGCCATCAGGCGGTTTTTTTATTTCAACAGTAATTAACGGTGCGCCAGCTCGGCGTCGTCTTCACTGTCCAGAATCGCTTTGTCGGTCTGCTTCAGCCACTGGCTGGTTAGCGTACCGGCGGTCATGGAGCCGCTGACGTTCAGCGCGGTACGGCCCATGTCGATCAGTGGTTCAACGGAGATCAGCAGGGCGACCAGCGTGACCGGCAGACCCAGCGCAGGCAGAACAATCAGCGCGGCGAAGGTTGCACCGCCGCCAACGCCCGCAACGCCTGCGGAACTCACGGTAACAATCCCGACCAGCGTAGCGATCCACACCGGATCCAGCGGGTTGATACCCACCGTCGGGGCAACCATCACCGCCAGCATGGCCGGGTAAAGACCCGCACAGCCGTTCTGACCAATAGTCGCACCGAAGGAGGCGGAGAAGCTGGCGATGGATTCAGGCACGCCCAGACGACGGGTTTGCGCTTCAACGTTCAGCGGAATAGACGCGGCGCTGGAGCGGCTGGTGAAGGCAAAGGTCAGCACCGGCCAGACTTTACGGAAGTACTTCAGCGGGCTGACGCCGTTCACGCCCAGCAGGATACCGTGCACCACGAACATAATGCCCAGACCCAGATAAGAGGCGATGACGAAGCTACCCAGCTTAATGATGTCCTGCAGGTTAGAGCCGGCAACCACTTTGGTCATCAGCGCCAGAACGCCGTAGGGGGTTAACTGCATCACCAGACGAACCAGCTTCATCACCCAGCTTTGCAGGGTATCAATAGCAACCAGCACGCGCTCACCTTTTGGCGCGTCGTCTTTCAGCAGCTTCAGCGCCGCCACGCCGAGGAACGCGGCGAAAATGACCACGCTGATGATGGAGGTTGGGCTCGCGCCGGTCAGGTCAGCAAACGGGTTCTTCGGAATGAAGGAGAGCACCATCTGCGGCACGGTCAGGTCAGCCACTTTACCCACGTAGTTGGTTTGAATCGCGGTCAGACGCGCCGTTTCAGCGCTACCCTGAACCAGACCTTCGGCGGTCAGGCCAAACAGGTTGGTCACCAGCACACCCACCAGCGCGGCAATCAGCGTGGTAAACAGCAGGGTACCAATGGTCAGGAAGCTGATCTTGCCCAACTGGGTTGCGTTATGCAGGCGCGCAACGGCGCTCAGAATAGAGGCGAATACCAGCGGCATAACGATCATCTGCAGCAGCTGGACATAGCCGTTACCGACAATGTTGAACCACTGAATAGAATCTTTCAGAACTGGATTATCGGAGCCATAAATCGCCTGTAGTGCCAGACCAAATACGACACCCATGGCCAGACCAACCAGCACCTTTTTCGCCAGGCTCCACTGTTTGTGGCGCGCCTGCGCGAGAAGCAATAGCAATACAACGAACACAACGACGTTCGCGATGAGTGGAAAATTCATCCCCGTTCTCCTGATTTATTATCGGGTCGGTTTTTACCGATCCTGTTGGCGGAAGGTTAGCAGAAGTGTGATGTAGCGCTTATATCCAAATGGAATGGTTTATGACAAACGGAATGATTTTGTTGGTTTACTGTTCAATCTGGTGATGAATAAAGCGATTGAACTGAAATTGCAGCGAATTAATCATTTGGGAAGACCAGCGGACTGCACTGTTTTCGGGCAATGTTTGCGGCATCCAGACCGCGTAAGCAAACAGCGCCATGCACAGGGCGCGCTCTAGCTGGTTACCTTTCTGCGGGGTAAGGATGGGAAAACGAAAGCGCCAGCGGCAGGGCCACAGCAGCGGCACGCCCGCAGGCGTAAGCATATCGGCGAGGATATGGCTTAAATAACCCAGCACCATCCCCTGAATGGCATCGGCAGGGACAATCCAGCTTTCGGGCACTTTTAAATAGAAAAGCGTCAGCAGGCCAAACACGGCCAGCAGGCTGTGCGTAAACCCCCGGTGGCCGAACGCGCGGGCGATGGGTTTCGACACCCATTTCAGGCGCTGCCCGAGGAAGGATTTCGGGTGGTCAATATCGGGCAGCAGACAGGTCAGTACGGCGGAAGGGACAATATGCCACCAGTCCCCCTGCGCCAGCACGGGAGTGAGTTCAGCGTTTTTGGCAAATACTGCGCACGCAATTGAAAAAAGCAGGTGGCCTTCCGCCGTCATGATAAAACCCACGAAACTGTCAATTCATACAGTATAGGGTTTTTATACAGTAGGCGGAAGAGGTGACGGTGTAACTGTTTGTCACAAACCGGCGGGAAGCGTTAACCGCCCTGCAGGTGCCGTGCGGTGAGCTCTGTCAGTGAAGTGAGCTTCACATCGGCAAGGGCAAACCGGGGGTCGTGGCGGCCTTCTTCAGCGGGCACCACAATGGAGCGCATCCGCGCGGCCTTCGACGCCACCATACCATTAACGGAATCTTCCAGCGCAACGCAGTTGAGGGGATCAAGTCCCAGCTTAGCGGCACAGTCCAGATAAACCTGCGGGTGTGGTTTGCTGTAAGGCAGCTTTTCAGCGGACGCCAGGGCGTCGAAGCTGTCACGCAGCTCAAACATGGTGAGCACTTTTTCCAGCATATGCAGCGGTGAAGCCGATGCCAGACCGACCTTCAGCCCCTGAGCTTTACACAGCGCGACGGCGTCACGCACGCCGGGCAGCAGCGGCCTGTTCTCTTCGACCAGCGAAATGGCGCGGCTGATTATGCGTGCGGTCACTTCATCGCGATCGGGTCCAATCCACGGCTGTTGGGCAAACCACAGATCAACCACCATATCGATGCGTAGCCCCAGCGTATCAGGGAGTTCATTACGGCGGTTGATATCAACGCCAAGGCTAGCCATGACGTCCAGTTCGGCGCGATCCCACAACGGTTCGGAATCGATCAGTAATCCATCCATGTCAAAAATTGCGGCAAGTATTTGGCGCGGTGTCGACATCACAACGTCTCCTTATCCAGGGTGTTCGACAGACGATAAGTGCTAAGCACACTCTGCAATTTAGCATATTGCTTTTAAAGAGCGGGCGAAATTGATGACCAGCAGGTAGACTTAGGCACAAATAACGCGTCTTTATGAAGAGGAACTGATGACGTATCAACAAGCTGGACGCATCGCGGTCTTAAAACGTATTGCGGGTTGGGTGATTTTTATTCCCGCCGTCATTTCTACGCTGATTTCCGTGCTCAAATTTATGTACGATCACAGCGAAAAACAGCCGGGTATCAATGCGGTAATGCTTGATTTCGCTCATGTCATGATTGAGATGATGCGTTTTAATACGCCATTTTTGAATGTCTTCTGGTTCAACTCGCCCACTCCGGATTTTCAGCATCAGCTGAATATCGGCTTCTGGATAATCTACGCCCTGATCTTCGTCGCCCTGGCCCTGCAGGCCTCTGGCGCGCGAATGAGCCGCCAGACGCGCTTTTTACGCGAAGGCGTTGAGGACCAGCTTATTCTGGAGCAGGCCAAAGGCCCGGAAGGGATGAGTCGGGAGCAGATTGAATCCCGCATTGTTGTTCCGCGTCATACCATTTTCCTGCAGATTTTCCCGCTCTATATCCTTCCCGTGCTCATCATTGTGGCGGGGTATTTCTTCTTCTCACTGCTCGGCTTTCTGTAACCGATAAGGGTGGCGGTAAGGCCACCCGTTATCTTCTCAGGCGGCAAGCATGCGTTCGAGCGCGCGCTGTGCGTTAACGAGGTGTTCACCACCAAAAAGAATGGCACGGTTCATCAGCGTATAAAGCTGATACACAGGCTGACGATCGAGAAAACCGGGCGGCAGAGGGGAAACAGACTGGTACCCGTCGTAAATTTGCGGCGGCTGTTCAGGGTGCAGCGGCAGCATGGCAAGATCGCACTCTCTGTCACCCCAGTAGCAGGCCGGGTCGAAGATGTAGGGGCCGTTGGGACCCAGCGCGCAGTTATCGGACCACAAATCCCCGTGAAGCAGAGACGCCTGAGGCTGGTGGGATGCCAGACGCTGTTGAACGTGCTCAACGATGGCATCGATATTGCCAAATTCCAGCCCTTTCTCAGCGGCCAGCTCAAGCTGCCAGCCAATGCGCTGCTCGGCAAAAAACGTCGACCAGCGGCGCTGCCAGGCGTTGGGCTGGGGCGTGGTGGAGAGGTCGTTGTCAAAATCGAGGCCAAACTGCGGCTGGTCGCTCCATTGATGCAGGCGCGCGAGCTGTTGACCAAGAATGAAAGCATTGTGGGCATCCAGCGGACGGGCAGGGAGATATTCCATGACCAGGAAACTGTAGTCGCGGTCGCTACCCACGGCCAGGACCTGCGGGACGGTCACCGTTTTACTGCGCGACAATAGCTCCAGCTGATCGGCTTCGGCGGTAAATATCGGGAGCAGCTCTCGCTCGTCGCATTTAACGAAAAGATCGCGTCCTGCGTAGCGTAAATGCCACGCGGCATGGATCTCTCCGCCTGGCAGTTCGTTACGCAGTTCGATTTCACCTTCACCCAGTTGCTCACTTAAAAGATGACTGATAGCCTGCCACATGTTGTCTCTCCCATGTTGTCTGCCAGATCATAAAGTTAGCGCATAATTGCGGTAAAAAAATACGAACTAACGCACACCTGAGCGGTTTAAATTCATGCAGGGCACTTATTGTTCTTTTTTATGCCAGCTTTCCCAGGTTTCCACGTCAATTTCGGCTGGCTTGTCGGTCACGCTTTCCACCAGACTGGCGCTCAGCGCATGAACCTCTTCCTGGCTCAGTGGGCTGATCAGGCCGAATGTCAGCGTGCCTAAATCATGAACATTGCCCTCGTCATCCGTGAGCGTGAGGAGAAAATTAGCCCGGGTGAAGGCATTGTTGAGCTCATTCAGCTCGGTCAGCGATGCTGCATGAAGGTTGATGGTCACGACGTAGCGGGTGATGTCACCACTGCTCATAATTCACCTCATTGTTATCATGGAAGTTTTCTTAGCATAGTCGATAGTTTGCGTTTGGCGACTCGGGGATGACATTCCCCTTCATAACGATGAAGGGGAACAGGGGTTAATTTTGGGACAGGTAATCGACAATTTTTTGCGTATCGGACAGCGAACAAAGACGCGTGCCTTTGTTGATGGTTGCGGCACTACCTGCCGCCACGCCGTAACGCGTCATTTCCAGCAGCGACGCGCCCTGCGCCAGTTTCAGCGTCATGGCACCCACCATGCTATCCCCAGCGCCTACCGTGCTCTGACTTTTCATCGGCGGCGGGACAACCTGAACGGACGACGTTTCATCGACGGCCAGCGCCCCCTGAGGGCCAAGGGAAACCACGACGCGTCGTGCTTTGCCGCTGCGTACCAGCTCCTGCGCGGCGGTGCGAACATCGTCAGGCTGCGTCAGCTCGCGGTTGACCAGTGCGCTTAGCTCTTTCTGGTTGGGTTTGACCAGCTCAAGATTGCCCGGCACCAGGGCCGCCTGCAGGGCCTCGCCGCTGCTGTCGACAATGCAGCGGATCCCGCGCTGCTGCGCGGCCTGAATTAATGCGGTTAATTTTTCCGTGCTGACGCCGGGCGGCAGGCTGCCGCTTACGACCAGCAGCGCGCCGCTTTCTATCGTCAGCACTTTCTCTTCAAGCTGGCGAAACTCATCGTCACTGAGTTTCGCGCCTGGCATGACAAAACGGTACTGTTCGCCGCTTGATTCCACGTGGACATGCAGGTTTTGCCGCGTCCAGTCTTTGGCCTCGACGGTCTCTGCGGCCACCTGTTCATCTGCCAGCAGAGAGACCAGGTGTTCGCCAGTGGCACCGCCGACGGGGAAGATTGCCGTCGCTTTGCCGCCGAGGTGCGTAATGGCGCGCGCCACGTTGATACCACCGCCGCCGGGCTCAAAGACCGGGGCGCTACAGCGCAATTTACCTTCCGGGTAAATCTGCGGCGTCAGGGTTGCGGAATCAAGGGAAGGGGAGAGCGTCAGGGTGTAGATAGAAACCATCATTACCTCCTTTTAGCATGGGTTCTTAATAGCCTGGCACCATTTAGCAGGAAGGCAATGTAAATAACAGTATGATTTTAAATATGAATAATGACGAAAAATGCGGTGCGGCTTATATAAAATAAAACGCTTTTTGGGATCGTTCTTATTCAAAAAATGAAATAAGAAATCATTGCTATGTTATTTGCGGCTTTTTATAATTTGTTACCTTTCTCTGGACGCCTTGTCATTGATCCTCAAGAAAGATTCCGGGACCGTGTGGTCTCTTTTTTTGTTGTACGGACTCCTTAATAAAATGAAGCTTTTAAAGACAGTTCCCGCTGCACTGATGCTGGCGGGTGGCGTGTTTGCAGCTATGAACGCAGCCGCCGATGATACCGTTTTTACTGTCATGGACGATCCCACCACCGCGAAAAAACCTTTTGAAGGTAACCTGAACGCAGGGTATCTGGCACAATCCGGTAACACGAAAAGCTCCTCTCTGACGGCGGACAGTACGCTCACCTGGTACGGTAACACCACCGCCTGGTCTCTGTGGGGTAATGCCAGCAATACGTCCGCCAATGACGAACGCTCTTCCGAGAAATATGCGGTAGGCGGACGTAGCCGTTACAACATGACTGACTATGACTACCTGTTTGGTCAGGCAAGCTGGTTAACCGACCGTTACAACGGCTATCGTCAGCGCGATGTGTTTACCGCCGGTTATGGACGCCAGTTCCTGAACGGTCCGGTGCACAGCTTCCGCTTTGAATTCGGTCCGGGTGTGCGTTATGACGAGTACACCGATGGCGATACCAAAACCCAACCGCTCGGTTACGCTTCCGGTACCTATGCCTGGCAGATGACTGACAACACCAAATTCACCCAGGGTGTTTCTGTATTTGGTGCCGACGATACGACGCTGAACTCTGAGACGGCGCTGAACGTGGCTATCAACGAACACTTTGGTCTGAAAGTAGCCTACAACGTGACCTGGAACTCTTCACCACCAGAAACTGCGCCGGATCATACCGATCGCAGAACCACGATTTCACTGGGTTATAAAATGTAATGATGGCGGGCCGATGATGATGTCGGCCCGTTTCTCCTGACCTTTTGATGTTTCATCTGATTACCGATATTCACTTCTAGCCCCAAATCATTGCTGCCCAACGAAGTAGCAGCATTGCGCCGCAGATGGCAATCAGCACCAGCACCATTTTCCAGTGTTTTACGGCAAATCGTTTTGTTGGCATAACCTAATCCTTGTTCGTTGATACCCACATTCTACCAAACAGGGCGGAAATATGCCCCTTCTCAGGATCGATTGGGTTATGCCAGCGTAGGGTCAGGCTCAGAACCAGTGGAATCGTTCGGCGAGAATCAACAATAAACCTGTGGCTGAAAGGATGTTCAATATCACAACCGTTCTACTTGATACGTTCATGGTATGCACCTTTGGGTTTAAAGACCTGTTCAAGAGTAGCCCAGCATTTCTGGAATGCGAGCACCGGGAATATGCAACCTGCAAATTCATGCGAAAGTGCCAGCGCATCAATCTGCCGGCAGAGGGTGCAATCTCCCTTTTGTTAGTGTTAACATTGCAAGGCTTACTGTAAATCCGACGTTGTCTGATTTCAGCAGGTGAATGATGACGAACCAATTTGACGATTGTTGGTCAGATGGTGTCGTAATCTATTGTCAAATCACGATTATTTTCTTTGTATATGCTCTTATGTGTGGGGCATCACTGCAAATAAGGATATAAAATGCCTGTAATTACTCTTCCTGATGGCAGCCAACGCCATTTCGACCACGCTGTTAGCCCAATGGATGTTGCCCTGGACATCGGTCCTGGTCTCGCGAAGGCGACTATCGCCGGCCGTGTTAACGGTGAGCTGGTGGATGCTTCCGATCTCATCGAAAATGATGCGACGCTTGCAATCATCACCGCGAAAGACGAAGAAGGTCTGGAGATCATTCGTCACTCCTGCGCGCATCTGCTAGGCCATGCCATCAAACAGCTGTGGCCAAACACCAAAATGGCGATCGGTCCGGTTATTGACAACGGTTTCTACTACGACGTTGACCTTGACCACACCCTGACTCAGGAAGATATCGACGCGCTCGAAAAACGTATGCACGAGCTCGCCGAAACGAACTATGACGTCATCAAGAAGAAAGTCAGCTGGCACGAAGCGCGTGAAACCTTCGTGAAGCGCGGCGAGAGCTATAAGGTCTCTATTCTTGACGAAAATATTTCCCATGATGACAAGCCTGGCTTGTACCATCACGAAGAATACGTCGACATGTGCCGTGGACCGCACGTGCCGAACATGCGCTTCTGTCATCACTTTAAGCTGATGAAGATCGCGGGCGCCTACTGGCGTGGCGACAGCAACAACAAGATGTTGCAGCGTATTTATGGTACCGCGTGGGCCGATAAAAAAGCCCTGAACGCGTACCTGCTGCGCCTGGAAGAGGCCGCGAAGCGTGACCACCGTAAAATCGGTAAGCAGCTTGACCTGTACCACATGCAGGAAGAAGCGCCGGGTATGGTGTTCTGGCATAACGATGGCTGGACCATCTTCCGTGAACTGGAAACCTTCGTACGCTCCAAGCTGAAAGAGTACCAGTATCAGGAAGTGAAAGGTCCGTTCATGATGGACCGTGTGCTGTGGGAAAAAACCGGCCACTGGGACAACTACAAAGATGCGATGTTCACCACCTCTTCTGAGAACCGTGAATACTGCATTAAGCCAATGAACTGCCCGGGTCACGTTCAGATCTTCAACCAGGGTCTGAAATCCTACCGCGACCTGCCGCTGCGTATGGCGGAGTTCGGTAGCTGCCATCGTAACGAGCCATCAGGTGCCTTACACGGTCTGATGCGCGTTCGTGGCTTTACTCAGGATGATGCACATATCTTCTGTACGGAAGATCAGGTACGTGATGAAGTTAACGCCTGTATTCGTATGGTCTACGATATGTACAGCACCTTTGGCTTCGAGAAGATCGTGGTCAAACTCTCAACGCGTCCGGAAAAACGTATCGGTAGCGATGAGACCTGGGATCGTGCAGAAGCGGATCTCGCCGTCGCGCTGGAAGAGAACGGTATTCCGTTCGAATACCAGCTGGGTGAGGGCGCATTCTACGGTCCGAAAATTGAATTTACCCTGTATGACTGCCTCGATCGCGCATGGCAGTGCGGTACTGTACAGCTGGACTTCTCCCTGCCTCAGCGTCTTAGCGCCTCTTATGTTGGCGAAGACAACGAGCGTCAGGTGCCGGTAATGATTCACCGCGCAATTCTCGGTTCTCTGGAGCGCTTCATCGGCATCCTGACCGAAGAGTTTGCAGGCTTCTTCCCAACCTGGCTTGCGCCAGTGCAGGTCGTGGTGATGAACATTACCGATTCTCAGGCAGATTACGTTAAAGAATTGACGCAGAAACTACAAAATGCGGGCATTCGCGTAAAAGCAGACTTGAGAAATGAGAAGATTGGCTTTAAAATCCGCGAGCACACTTTACGTCGTGTCCCATATATGTTGGTCTGTGGTGATAAAGAGGTGGAAGCAGGCAAAGTTGCCGTTCGCACCCGCCGTGGTAAAGACCTGGGCAGCCTGGACGTAAGTGAAGTGATTGAGAAGCTGCAACAAGAGATTCGCAGCCGCAGTCTTCAACAACTGGAGGAATAAGGTATTAAAGGCGGAAAACGAGTTCAAACGGCACGTCCGAATCGTATCAATGGCGAGATTCGCGCCCAGGAAGTTCGCTTAACAGATCTTGAAGGTGAACCACTGGGGATTGTGAGTCTGAGAGAAGCGATCGAAAAAGCTGAAGAAGCTGGAGTAGATTTAGTTGAAATCAGCCCTAACGCCGAACCGCCAGTTTGTCGTATCATGGACTACGGCAAGTTCCTTTATGAAAAGAGTAAGTCTTCTAAGGAACAGAAGAAGAAGCAAAAAGTTATCCAGGTTAAGGAAATTAAATTCCGTCCTGGTACCGACGATGGCGATTATCAGGTAAAACTCCGCAGCCTGATTCGCTTTCTGGAAGATGGCGATAAGGCCAAGATCACACTGCGTTTCCGCGGTCGTGAGATGGCCCACCAACAGATCGGTATGGAAGTGCTTAACCGCGTCCGTGACGATCTGAGTGAACTGGCAGTAGTCGAATCCTTCCCTACGAAGATCGAAGGCCGCCAGATGATCATGGTGCTCGCTCCTAAGAAGAAACAGTAAGGCCTTCAAGCAGCAAAATCTGTGGAGCCTTCGGGTTTCATAGGTTTTGTTCGCCTATGTTTCGTTTATTTAACAATGCGAAGTGGAAGTTATTAAGATGCCAAAAATTAAGACCGTACGCGGTGCTGCTAAGCGCTTCAAAAAAACCGGTGGTGGTGGATTTAAGCGTAAGCACGCAAACCTGCGTCATATTCTGACCAAAAAATCTACTAAGCGTAAACGTCACCTGCGTCCAAAAGGCCTTGTTTCTAAAGGCGATCTGGGTCTGGTTATCGCGTGCCTGCCGTACGCATAAGCCGTTAACGTTTAATTTTTTTACTAAGAATATAGATACAGGAGAGCACATATGGCTCGCGTAAAACGTGGTGTAATTGCACGTGCACGTCACAAGAAAATTTTGAAACAAGCTAAAGGCTACTACGGTGCGCGTTCACGCGTTTACCGCGTTGCCTTCCAGGCTGTTATCAAAGCAGGTCAGTACGCTTACCGTGACCGTCGTCAGCGTAAGCGTCAGTTCCGTCAACTGTGGATTGCGCGTATCAACGCAGCAGCACGTCAGAACGGTATTTCTTACAGCAAATTCATCAACGGCCTGAAAAAAGCCTCTGTTGAAATCGACCGTAAGATCCTGGCTGACATCGCAGTATTCGACAAAGTAGCGTTCACCGCTCTGGTCGAAAAAGCGAAAGCAGCACTGGCATAAGCCAGTTGAGAGAGGGAGCTTTGCTCCCTCTTTTGTTTTAACATCATCAGAACATTGACTTTTACCCGTCCAGGCTTTTCAATAAGGTCTTAACGGTTTTTACCCTACAAGGTAACGCAAGCATGAATGCTGCTATTTTCCGCTTCTTCTTTTACTTTAGCACCTGAATTCAGGAGGCTAGCGCGTGAAAGATGAAACGAAAAACAGCGCCAGATAAGCCTCCCGATGGAGGCTTTTTTTGTGCCTGAATTTGAGAGAATAACTCCACCAAATCGGTGTCTGCACCGACATAATGAGGAAAATCATGTCACATCTCGCAGAGCTGGTTGCCAGTGCAACAGCCGCCATTAATCAGGCCTCAGATGTTGCCGCGTTAGACAATGTCCGCGTCGAATATCTTGGTAAAAAAGGGCATTTGACCCTTCAAATGACAACCCTGCGTGAACTGCCGCCAGAAGAACGCCCGGCAGCGGGTGCGGTGATTAACGAGGCCAAAGAGCAGGTTCAGCAGGCGCTGAACGCGCGTAAAGCCGAGCTGGAAAGCGCGGTGCTGAATGCGCGTCTGGCCGCAGAGACGATTGACGTTTCTCTGCCGGGCCGTCGCATTGAAAACGGCGGTCTGCATCCGGTCACCCGTACGATTGACCGCATTGAAAGTTTCTTCGGTGAGCTCGGCTTTACCGTGGCGACTGGCCCGGAAATTGAAGATGATTACCACAACTTCGATGCCCTGAACATTCCTGGCCATCATCCGGCACGCGCTGACCACGACACTTTCTGGTTCGACGCTACGCGTCTGCTGCGTACCCAGACTTCAGGCGTTCAGATCCGCACCATGAAGGATCAGGAACCGCCAATCCGCATTATCGCGCCGGGCCGCGTCTATCGTAACGACTACGATCAGACCCACACCCCAATGTTCCACCAGATGGAAGGTCTGATCGTTGATAAAAACATCAGCTTCACCAATCTGAAGGGCACGCTGCATGATTTCCTGAACAACTTCTTTGAGGAAGATCTGCAGGTTCGTTTCCGTCCGTCCTACTTCCCGTTCACTGAACCGTCCGCGGAAGTTGACGTGATGGGTAAGAACGGCAAATGGCTGGAAGTGCTGGGCTGCGGGATGGTGCATCCAAACGTGCTGCGCAACGTGGGTATCGATCCGGAAGTGTACTCCGGCTTTGCGTTCGGTATGGGCATGGAACGTCTGACCATGCTGCGCTACGGCGTGACCGACTTACGTGCATTCTTCGAAAACGATCTGCGTTTCCTCAAACAGTTTAAATAAGGGCAGGACAGAACAATGAAATTCAGTGAACTGTGGTTACGCGAATGGGTGAACACCACGCTGGACAGCGACGCGCTTTCTAACCAGATCACCATGGCGGGTCTGGAAGTGGACGGCGTTGAGCCGGTTTCCGGTGCCTTCAACGGCGTGGTCGTCGGCGAAGTGGTAGAGTGCGGCCAGCACCCTAACGCTGACAAACTGCGCGTGACAAAAGTGAACGTAGGCGGTGACCGTCTGCTGGATATCGTCTGCGGTGCGCCAAACTGCCGCCAGGGCCTGAAAGTGGCCGTGGCGACCGTGGGAGCGGTGCTGCCGGGCGATTTCAAAATTAAAGCCGCTAAGCTTCGCGGCGAGCCGTCTGAAGGCATGCTGTGCTCGTTCTCCGAGCTGGGTATTTCCGACGATCACAACGGCATCATTGAGCTTCCGCTGGATGCGCCAATCGGTACCGATATCCGCGAATATCTGAAGCTTGATGACAACACCATCGAAATCAGCGTCACGCCAAACCGCGCTGACTGCTTAGGTATCATCGGCGTAGCGCGCGACGTTGCCGTGCTGAACCAGACCGAGCTGAACGCGCCGGAGATCGCGCCGGTTGAAGCGACCATCAGCGACGTACTGCCTATTCAGGTTGACGCTGCGGATGCATGTCCTCGCTACCTTGGTCGCGTGGTGAAAGGCATCAACGTTAAAGCGCCAACCCCGCTGTGGATGAAAGAGAAGCTGCGTCGTTGCGGTATCCGTTCTATCGATGCGGTAGTTGACGTGACTAACTACGTCCTGCTGGAGCTGGGCCAGCCAATGCACGCTTTCGACAAAGATCGTATCGAAGGCGGTATTGTGGTGCGTATGGCGAAAGAGGGCGAAATCCTGGTTCTGCTGGACGGCAGCGAAGCGAAACTGAACGCTGACACGCTGGTGATTGCCGACCACAGCAAAGCGCTGGCAATGGGCGGTATCTTCGGCGGTGAACACTCAGGCGTGAACGATGAGACGCAAAACGTGCTGCTGGAATGTGCGTTCTTCAGCCCGCTTTCCATCACCGGTCGCGCACGTCGTCACGGCCTGCACACCGATGCCTCACACCGCTACGAGCGCGGCGTTGACCCGGCTCTGCAGTATAAAGCGATGGAGCGTGCCACCCGTCTGCTGATCGACATCTGCGGCGGCGAAGCGGGCCCGGTTATTGACGTCACCAGTGAAGAGACTCTGCCGAAGCGCGCGACCATCACCCTGCGTCGCAGCAAGCTGGATCGTTTGATTGGCCACCACGTTGCCGATGCGCAGGTGACCGATATCCTGAAGCGTCTGGGCTGCGACGTGACCGAAGGCCAGGACGAGTGGAAAGCCGTTGCGCCATCCTGGCGTTTCGACATGGAAATCGAAGAAGATCTGGTGGAAGAAGTGGCCCGCGTATACGGCTACAACAACATCCCTGACGAGCCTGTCCAGGCCGGTCTGGTGATGGGTTCCCACCGTGAAGCCGACCTGTCCCTGAAGCGTGTGAAAACCATGCTGAACGACAAAGGCTACCAGGAAGTGATCACCTACAGCTTTGTTGATCCAAAACTGCAGCAGCTGATCCACCCGGGCGAGGAAGCGCTGATCCTGCCAAGCCCAATCTCCAGCGAAATGTCTGCAATGCGTCTGTCCCTGTGGACGGGCCTGCTGGGCACTATCGTTTATAACCAGAATCGCCAGCAAAACCGCGTGCGAATTTTCGAAAGCGGTTTGCGCTTTGTGCCGGATAATCAGGCAAATTTAGGCATCCGTCAGGATCTCATGCTGGCTGGCGCCATCAGCGGTAACCGCTACGAAGAGCACTGGGACCTGGCAAAAGGCACGGTTGATTTCTACGATATGAAGGGCGATCTGGAAGCGATTCTGGATCTGACCGGTAAATTATCTGAAATTGAATTCCGCGCGGAAGCCATCCCGGCCCTGCATCCGGGCCAGAGCGCGGCCATCTATTTAGACGGCAAACGCGTTGGTTTCATTGGGGTTGTTCACCCTGAGCTGGAGCGTAAACTGGACCTGAACGGCCGTACCATCGTGTTCGAGCTGGAATGGAACCTGGTGGCAGACCGCGTGATTCCTCAGGCTCAGGACGTCTCCCGCTTCCCGGCAAACCGCCGTGATATCGCAGTTGTGGTCGCGGAAAATGTGCCCGCAGCAGATATTTTGGCCGAATGTAAGAAAGTTGGCGTAAATCAGGTAGTTGGCGTAAACTTATTTGACGTGTACCGCGGCAAGGGCGTAGCAGAAGGTTTCAAGAGCCTCGCTATTAGCCTTATCCTTCAGGATACCAGCCGTACACTCGAAGAAGAGGAGATTGCCGCTACCGTCGCCAAATGTGTAGAGGCATTAAAAGAGCGATTCCAGGCATCATTGAGGGATTGAACCTATGGCGCTTACAAAAGCTGAAATGTCAGAATATCTGTTTGATAAGCTTGGGCTTAGCAAACGGGATGCCAAAGAGCTGGTAGAGCTGTTTTTCGAAGAGATCCGTCGTGCTCTGGAAAATGGTGAGCAGGTAAAACTCTCCGGTTTTGGTAATTTTGATTTGCGAGACAAAAACCAACGTCCGGGCCGTAACCCGAAGACGGGGGAAGATATTCCCATTACAGCCCGCCGCGTGGTGACCTTCAGACCCGGCCAGAAGTTAAAAAGCCGTGTCGAAAACGCAACGCCCAAAGCAGAGTAATATGAACTAACCAAAAAGGCCGCCCACGCGGCCTTTTTTCTTTGCGCTCTCTGGCAAACCCGCCGTAAAATCAATTACATCTCACGCTACTAATAACCATACACATGCTTGATTATGCCCATCACCAGCACCGTTCCGATCGACGTCGCCTGCTTTTGCTGGTGCTGTTGCTCATTGTCGCCGCGGGTGTGAGCCTCTGCGCCGGCGACAGATGGATAGGGCCAGAAAGCTGGTGGGGGCCTGACGGGCAGCTCTTCGTCTGGCAAATTCGTCTGCCGCGCACCGTCGCGGTGATTCTGGTAGGCGCCGCGCTGGCGCTGTGCGGCACCATTATGCAGGCGTTGTTTGATAACCCGCTGGCGGAGCCCGGGCTACTCGGCGTGTCGAATGGCGCAGGCGTGGGGCTAATTGCGGCGGTGATGCTGGGCGGGGGAGAACTCTCCGGATGGGGAATTAGCCTGAGCGCAATTCTTGGCGCATTGCTGATAACCGCGATCCTTCTTCGCTTCGCCAGACGGCACTTATCCACCAGCCGTCTGCTCCTTGCGGGCGTGGCGCTTGGGATTATCTGCAGCGCGCTGATGACCTGGGCGGTCTACTTTTCGACCTCCTTTGACTTGCGCCAGCTCATGTACTGGATGATGGGCGGCTTTGGCGGCGTTGACTGGCACCAGGGCTGGCTAATGGCGCTGCTGGTGCCGGTTATCGCGTGGGCTACCCTGCAGGCGCAGCCGCTGAATATGCTCGCGTTGGGTGAAACCTCTGCCCGCCAGCTCGGCATGCCGATAGGGTTCTGGCGTAATGTGCTGGTCATCGCCATTGGCTGGCTGGTCGGCGTCAGCGTCGCTCTGGCGGGGGCGATTGGCTTTATC
Source organism: Enterobacter sp. FW301-JW81 (assembly GCF_058788735.1). Taxonomy (NCBI): domain Bacteria; kingdom Pseudomonadati; phylum Pseudomonadota; class Gammaproteobacteria; order Enterobacterales; family Enterobacteriaceae; genus Enterobacter; species Enterobacter sp. FW301-JW81. The sequence goes on from NZ_JBYTBA010000001.1 coordinate 550,243, forward strand.
GGGCTGGTTATTCCGCACATGCTGCGTCTGTGTGGCCTCACGGACCATCGAACCTTACTTCCGGCCTCGGCTGTTGCCGGTGCCGTCACGCTGCTGGTGGCCGATATCATCGCCCGGCTTGCCCTGACAGCCGCCGAGCTGCCCATTGGCGTAGTGACCGCCACGCTGGGCGCGCCGGTCTTTATCTGGCTACTATTAAAAGCTGGACGTTAAATCGACAATCTGAGGAAATACTATGCAGTCAGATATCCTGAATACGAAAGTGACCACCATTGATGGCGATAACACCACGCTTGAAGGCTACAAAGGCAACGTGCTGCTCATCGTCAACGTGGCATCCAAATGTGGCCTGACACCGCAGTACGAGCAACTGGAAAACATTCAGAAGGCCTGGGAGAAAGACGGTTTCACCGTGCTGGGTTTCCCGTGCAACCAGTTCCTGGGCCAGGAGCCGGGCAGCGAAGAGGAGATCAAAACGTTCTGTAGCACCACCTACGGCGTCACGTTCCCGCTGTTCAGCAAAATTGACGTCAACGGTGACGATCGCCACCCGCTGTATGCGAAGCTCATCGCTGCCGCACCGAAAGCCGTTGCGCCGGAAGGAAGCGGTTTTTATGAACGCATGGCAAGCAAAGGCCGCGCGCCGCTCTATCCGGACGATATTCTGTGGAACTTCGAAAAATTCCTGATTGGTCGTGATGGCCAGGTCGTACAGCGTTTTTCCCCGGATATGACGCCTGAAGATCCGATCGTCATGGAATCTATCAAGCTGGCGCTGGCGAAATAATGTCGTTGCTGATGCAGCTCACGGACGTTGCCGAGAAGGGACGTCTGGAGCCGATAACCGGTACCCTCAATGCGGGAGAAATCCTGCATCTTGTCGGGCCGAACGGCGCAGGGAAAAGCACGCTGCTTGCTCGGATGGCAGGCCTGACCGGCGGAGCAGGGAAGATAACGTTGCTGGAGCATACGCTTGCTGACTGGTCGCCGGTCTCGCTGGCGCATCGGCGCAGTTACCTCGTGCAGCAGCAGGTGCCTCCCTTTGCCATGCCTGTCTGGCACTATCTGATGCTGCATTTGCACGACAAACAACATACGGCACTGCTGACGGACGTGGCTGCGGCCCTGGGGCTGGAAGATAAACTGTCCCGGCATGTCAGCCAGCTTTCCGGGGGAGAGTGGCAGCGGGTGCGTCTGGCGGCAGTCATCGTTCAGATCCACCCGGCCGGTAACCCTCACGGGCGGCTGCTGCTTCTCGATGAACCCATGAGCGGCCTGGACGTGGCGCAGCAGGCGGCGCTGGATACGCTGTTAAGCGCCCTGAGCCGAAAAGGCATCGCGGTGGTGATGAGCAGTCATGACCTCAATCATACCTTGCGTCATGCTCACCGGGTGTGGCTACTTTCGCGTGGAAAGATGATCGCCAGCGGCACGCGGGATCGGGTTCTTACGCCGCCCAATCTTGCCCGCGCGTACAATATGTCGTTCCGCAGGCTGGATATAGAGGGACATAAGATGCTGATTTCTACCGGCCAAGAGTAACCGTTTCTTGCCTGTGAGCGCGATTGCACGCTAAATTACGAAAAGAACAAAAAAAGCAGAGGATTCGTCTGAAATGCGATTCTGGTTTCTCCTGATGGCAGCACTCTTTCTTGCGGGATGCAGCAGCCATCGTGCCCCGCCGCCTAACCCACGGCTTTCAGATTCGATTACCGTCATCGCCAGCCTGAACGATCAGCTGAGCAACTGGCGCGGTACGCCCTATCGCTACGGCGGCATGAGCCGGGGTGGTGTGGATTGCTCCGGCTTTGTTCTGATGACATTTCGCGACAAGTTTGATTTACAGCTTCCGCGCGAAACGCGCAAGCAGGCTGAAATCGGCACTGAAATTGATAAAGACGAACTTCTGCCAGGGGACCTGGTTTTCTTTAAAACCGGATCGGGTGAAAGCGGTCTTCATGTGGGGATATATGATACAGATAATCAGTTTATTCATGCCTCAACCAGCCGCGGCGTGATGCGCTCTTCTCTTGATAATGTTTACTGGCGTAAAAATTTCTGGCAGGCACGACGTATATAGTCTGCGTCGGACACATCTCTTATGACGGCATGGTAACTAATAAATCATGCCGTTTTCTCAAATAAGATGATTAAAGTTAAATTTACCTAAATTAGCGAAGTCCGCATGTGACTGTTTTATCTAAAACTGGCTATTATTCTGTAACCAGGATAAGATCTATTTTAGATTCAGGGATAAATCTGAAAATTAATACGGAACTAATGAAATTAATCTTATTAAAATCAAGACAGTGGAATTGTGTCGGCAATTGCTCCAGGATGTCCTCTCTCATTTTTAATGCGGGGCGAGTGCAATGATTATTACGCTAGATAATGCTTACCAGTCTGAACTGCTGCTTCTGCCTGCCCGTAATAGTGCAGGTGAGCTTAAAGGTTTAGAAATTCTGGTTAACTTTACTGGCGTCGGCAGCGATGTGAGGATCCCCACTGAGCTCGTTATCCCAAGGCTTTCAGCAGCCGAAGAGTTAGAACTGTTTAACGAAAAACTGCAATTGCTTGATACCTGCAAACTGTTTTTTATTCAGCATCAGTTAATTGCATGGATCAATATTACACCCGTAATTGTTGAGTTTTTATTAAGTAATGGGAACGCTGTTTCAATCCTTGAGCGTTATCCGTTTCTTGAGTTTACTGTTAATGAGAACTATCCAGGTTTAAATAACGGAAAGGACGATCTGCAGCTGGCGAGAATGGCGATCCATTTCCCGTTGGTTCTGGCAAACTTTGGCGCAGGCGCTGCATCGCTCAAAGCGGTCTATGACGGATTATTTAAACGGGTCATTCTCGATAAAGGTTTCATTCAGCAGCGTGCCCCGGAGCTCTCTTTTGAGCCATTTATGCGCGCCATCCTCTGGCAAATCACGCCGCACTGCCAGTCGGTGATCGTCTCCGGCATTGACGACCACGGCCTGTTGCAGCGCGTCCTGTCCTTCAATTTTGGCGCAATGCAGGGGGCGCTCTGGCCTGCCGTCTCTGCCGAACACGTCACTACGCTGGTTCAGCAGCGATAACCCTTGCTTTCGCCCGTGTTTAAGTCCGGGTAAACCCTCTACACTAAAAGCAGGAGGACTTATGACCCTGTCTTTTACTGCTCACTGGCATGACGAGTTGCCTGGCTTTTACACCGCACTCAAACCAACACCGTTACAAAATTCACGCCTTATATGGCATAACGACCGGCTGGCAGATGAGCTGGCTATTCCGCCTGAGCTGTTTCAGCCTTCAGCGGGCGCAGGCGTCTGGGGAGGCGAAACGCTGCTCGCCGGTATGCAACCTCTGGCGCAGGTCTATAGCGGACATCAGTTTGGCGTCTGGGCGGGGCAACTGGGCGACGGCAGGGGGATCCTGCTCGGCGAACAGCAGCTTTCCAACGGGGAGACGGTTGACTGGCACCTGAAAGGCGCAGGTCTTACCCCCTATTCGCGAATGGGCGACGGGCGTGCGGTACTGCGTTCAACCATTCGCGAATGCCTGGGATCTGAAGCGATGCATGCGCTGGGTATCCCCACCACCCGCACGCTGTCGATTGTTACCAGCGATACGCCGGTTGCGCGCGAAACGATGGAAAAAGGGGCAATGCTGATGCGCATTGCGCAAAGCCATTTGCGCTTCGGTCATTTCGAGCACTTTTACTATCGCCGCGAGCCGGACAAGGTTCGCCAGCTTGCGGACTTTGCCATTCGTCACCACTGGGCACATTTGCAAGACGAGGCGGATAAATACGTTCTCTGGTTCAGGGACGTAGTGGCCCGTACCGCCACCCTGATTGCCCGCTGGCAAACGGTAGGCTTTGCCCATGGCGTCATGAATACGGACAATATGTCGATCCTCGGGCTGACCTTTGACTACGGTCCGTTTGGCTTCCTCGATGATTATCAGCCTGGGTACATCTGCAACCACTCCGACTACCAGGGGCGTTACAGCTTTGACAACCAGCCGGCGGTCGGCCTGTGGAACCTGCAGCGACTTGCGCAAACCCTGTCGCCGTTTATCGACGTGGATGCCCTGAACGATGCCCTCGACGGCTATCAGGACATTTTGCTGCGGGAATATGGCACGCTGATGCGCAACAAGCTCGGGCTGGTGACGCAGGAGAGGGGCGATAACGATATCCTCAACGGCCTGTTTGCTCTGATGGCGCGTGAGGGCAGCGATTACACCCGAACCTTCCGAATGCTGGGCCAGACGGAGCAGCACAGCGCGGCCTCGCCGCTGCGCGACGAGTTTATTGACAGGCAGGCGTTTGACGACTGGTTTGCTCAGTACCGCGCGCGGCTGCAGCAGGAGCAAGTGGATGACGCTACCCGCCAGACGCAGATGAACGCCACTAACCCGGCGATGGTATTGCGCAACTGGCTGGCGCAGCGGGCGATTGAGCAGGCAGAGCAGGGCGAATACGACGAATTGCACCGCCTGCACGTGGCGTTACGCACGCCGTTTGCCGACCGGGATGATGACTACGTCAGCCGCCCGCCTGACTGGGGCAAGCGGCTGGAGGTCAGCTGCTCGAGCTAACCCTGTTTGTCGGGTGGCGGCTTCGCTTACCCGGCCGACAAATCACTGCGCAACCCAGCCGCCATCCATATTCCACGCGGCGCCGCGTACGTTCACGGCGCTGTTGCTGCACAAAAACAGCGTCAGTTCGCCCAGCTGTTCCGGGGTGACAAATTCCCCGGAAGGCTGTTTCTCCCCCAGAAGCTGGTCGCGCGCCAGATCCGGCGCGACGCCATCCGCAATGCGTTTGTCGATTTGCTGTTGCACCAGCGGCGTCAGTACCCAGCCGGGGCAGAGCGCATTTGCGGTAATACCGGTGCGGGCGGTTTCCAGCGCCAGCGACTTGGTAAAGCCCACCACGCCATGCTTGGCGGCCACGTAAGCTGACTTCTCTTTTGAGGCCACCAGCCCGTGAACCGAGGCGATATTGATAATGCGCCCCCAGTTTTTCTCCCGCATGGCAGGCAGCGCCAGCCGGCTGGTGTGAAATACCGCTGAAAGGTTAATGGCGATAATGTCGTTCCACTTCTCTACCGGAAATGCATCAACCGGGGCCACGTGCTGTATGCCCGCGTTGTTGACCAGGATGTCCACGCCGCCGAACTGCGTATCGGCGTAGCGCATCAGGGCTTCAATCTGCAGGACATCGCGCAGATCCGCATCGTGATAGCCCGGCTTTTTGCCCAGCTGCGCAATCTCAGCGCGCGCCAATTCGCTGTCGCCGAAACCGTTAAGGATCACCTGTGCCCCGGCTTTCGCCAGCACGCGGGCGATCCCCAGGCCAATACCGCTCGTTGAGCCGGTCACCAGTGCGGTTTTACCGTTCAGATTCATTTTTTTCTCCTTACACAATGCCGGTCAGATAGAACACGGCAATGACAAAAAGCACTGCCAGACTTTTAATGATTGTGATAGCGAAAATGCCGCCGTAGGCCTGACGATGGCTCAGGCCGGTGATCGCCAGCAGGGTAATCACCGCGCCGTTATGGGGAAGGGTATCCATCCCCCCGCTTGCCATGGAGGCCACGCGGTGCAGCACCTCAAGAGGGATATTGGCTGCGTGGGCGGCAGCGACAAACGTGTCGGCCATGGCCGCCAGAGCAATGCTCATCCCGCCGGATGCCGAGCCGGTGATCCCCGCCAGAACGGTCACGCTGATGGCCTCATTAAGCAGCGGATTCGGGATCGCCGCCAGCGCTTTGGATAACACCAGAAAACCGGGCAGGGCGGCGATAACCGCGCCAAAACCGTATTCCGAAGCGGTGTTCATTGCGGCCAGAATGGCACCGCTGACCGCGGTGCGGCTGCCTTCTGCCAGGCGTCCGCGGATATTGCGAAAGCCAAAAATCAGCACCAGCACGATACCGGAGATCAGCGCCGCTTCCACCGCCCAGATGGCGGTGATCTTGCTGACCTCGGTCACAATCGGCTTCGCCAGTCCGGGCAGGGTAAGCTCGTGGCTTGTGCCGTACCAGCCGGGGATCCAGCGGGTAAACAGCAGGTTGAGGATCCCCACCAGCAGCAGAGGGGAGATGGCAATCAGCGGGTGAGGCAGGTTAATGTTGTCCGGCGTTTCCGGTTCATTTTTCAGATCCGTGCCGTAACCCTCGTTGTTATTGAGCGCCTTACGACGCTGGCGCTCGAGCCACAGCAGGCCAAAACAGATAATAAACAGCGAGCCGATGAGCCCCAGCCACGGCGCGGCCCAGGCGTTAGTGCCGAAGAAGCTGGTGGGGATAATGTTCTGGATCTGCGGCGTGCCGGGCAGGGCGTCCATGGTAAACGAGAATGCTCCGAGCGCCACGGTGGCCGGGATCAGCCGTTTAGGGATGCCGCTCTGGCGGAACAGCTCGGCGGCAAACGGATACACCGCAAACGCCACCACAAACAGCGACACGCCGCCGTAGGTTAACAGCGCGCACACGAGGACAATCACCGGGATCGCGTGGCGACGGCCGAGGATCTGAATCGCCGCGGCGACGATGGACCGTGAGAAACCGGAGAGTTCAATCAGCTTGCCAAACACTGCGCCCAGCAGGAATACCGGGAAGTAGAGCTTGACGAAGCCCACCATTTTTTCCATAAACAGGCCGGTGAACGTCGGGCCGACGGCGCCCGGGTCGGTCAGCAGCACGGCGCCGAGCGCCGCAATCGGCGCAAACAAAATCACGCTATATCCGCGATAGGCCGCCAGCATCAGCAGAGCCAGCGCCCCCAGGGCAATTAACACACTCATTACGACTCCTTACTCTTGTTATATTCGGGTACTAACGAGATGTTTAACGCTCGACGGTCAGGGCGATGCCTTGCCCGCCGCCTACGCACAGGGTGACGAGCCCTTTTTTGACGTCACGGCGCTGCATTTCGTGCAGCAGCGTCACGAGGATGCGGCAGCCGGATGCGCCAATCGGATGACCGAGAGCGATTGCCCCGCCGTTGACATTCACCTTGCGCTCATCCCAGCCGAGCTGCTGGCCCACCGCCAGCGCCTGTGCGGCAAAGGCTTCATTGGCTTCAATAAGGTCCACGTCATCCAGCGTCCAGCCCGCCCGCGCCAGCGCCGTCCGGCAGGCGCTGACCGGACCGATGCCCATCACCGACGGGTCAACGCCCGTCACGGCATAACTCACGATGCGTCCGAGGATCGGCAGCCCGCTCTCCCGGGCGCGTTCCTCGCTCATCAGCAGCACCGCAGCGGCACCGTCGTTGAGCGTCGAGGCGTTGCCTGCTGTGACCGTGCCTTCCTCGTGCAAAAAAGCGGGGCGCAGCTGCGCAAGCTGCCCGGCGGTGGTCCCTGGCCGGGGCTGTTCATCACAGCTGACAACCTGCGGCGGCTTTTTGCCCTGCTTCACCGTCACCGGCGCTATCTCGGCGTCAAACCGACCGGACTCAATGGCGGACGCCGCTTTTTGCTGCGATCGGGCGGCGAAGGCGTCCTGCTGCTCGCGAGAAATACCGTACTGTCGGGCAACGTTTTCAGCGGTGATGCCCATGTGGTAATCGTTGAACGCGTCCCACAGACCGTCCGTAATCATGCTGTCCTGCAGGCCCGTATGCCCAAAACGTAATCCTGCTCGCGCCCCGTCCAGCAGATAGGGGGCGTTGCTCATGCTCTCCTGACCGCCTGCGATAACCACGTCGGCGTCACCGCAGCGGATCGCCTGCGCGGCGAGCTGCACCGCTTTTAAGCCCGCGCCGCACACCAGATTGACCGTTGTCGCCGGCGTGGTGACGGGTAATCCGGCGGCGATAGCCGTCTGGCGCGCCGGGTTTTGCCCGCATCCCGCCGTCAGCACCTGACCGAAAATCACCTCGTCAATCTTCTCAGCGCTAAGACCGCTGTTCTCAAGCAGGCGACGGACCGCTGCGGCACCCAGCTCAGCCGCAGAGAGAGGCGCGAGCGATCCGCGAAAACTGCCGACAGGGGTACGCGTTGCCCCGACAATCATGACCTGTTTCATGCAGAGCCCTCAGCTGAAGCGCATTTCGCGAACGTCGTCCGCCACAATGATTTTCCCGGCCGTTTTTGCCACGATGTCGTCGATGCTGACGCCGGGGGCGTATTCCCGCAGGATGAACGCGCCGTCCTCGATCTCGAGCAGCGCCAGGTCGGTTAACACCCGGCGGATGCAGCTCACGCCCGTGAGCGGCAGCGTGCAGCGCGGGAGCAGCTTTGACTCACCGCTTTTTGAGGCGTGGGTCATCACCACGATGATGTTCTGCGCTCCGGCGACGAGATCCATCGCGCCACCCATCCCTTTCACCATTTTTCCGGGGATCATCCACGACGCGATGCTGCCCTCGACGTCCACTTCAAAGGCGCCGAGCACGGTCAGGTCGACATGGCCGCCGCGGATCATGGCAAACGACTGGGCCGAGTCGAAAATGGCGGCGCCTGTCCGGGCGGTCACGGTCTGTTTACCGGCATTAATCATGTCAGCGTCGAGGCTCTGCTCATCGGGAAACGCGCCCATCCCCAGCAGACCGTTTTCCGACTGGAGCATCACGTCCATCCCTGGCGGAATATAATTCGCCACCAGGGTAGGGATGCCGATCCCCAGGTTGACGTAGTAACCGTCGCGTAGCTCCCGGGCGACGCGCATGGCCATCTGTTCACGGGTTAACATCGTCACACTCCTTCCGCGCGCAGCGTGCGCTGCTCAATGCGTTTTTCAAACTGGCCGACGATCAGCCTGTCGACGTAAATTCCCGGGGTATGAATGGCCGACGGGGGCAGCTCCCCCGGCGGAACAATCTCTTCTACTTCCACAACCGTTATCCGGCCCGCCGTTGCCATCAGCGGGTTAAAGTTTTGCGCGGTATGTCGGTAGATAACGTTGCCGTACCAGTCCGCCTTCCAGCCTTTGATGAGCGCAAAATCCCCCGTAATGGCCTCTTCGAGGACGTAATGTTTACCCGCAAACTGGCGCACCTCTTTGCCCGCGGCCACGGGCGTCCCGTAGCCGGTCGCGGTGTAAAAGGCGGGGATCCCGGCGCCGCCCGCGCGCACCTTTTCGGCCAGCGTCCCCTGAGGCGTGAGTTCAACCTCCAGCTCGCCGCTCAGCACCTGCTGCTCGAACAGCGCGTTCTCGCCGACGTAAGAGGCCACCACCTTACGGACCTGCCGGGTCTCAAGCAGGATCCCGAGGCCGAAGCCATCCACGCCGCAGTTGTTAGAGACCACCGTCAGAGCCTGCACCTGACGGCGTCTGACTTCGGCAATCAGGTTCTCAGGAATACCGCACAGGCCGAAGCCGCCCGCCAGCAAGGTCATCCCGTCCGTCAGCCCATCCAGCGCCTGCGCATAGCTGCCGACGCGCTTATCCAGTCCTGCCATAGTTACCCCTCCCGTTAGCCGTGCCGGTATCATTAGGGGTGGCGACTCATTTGTTAATTTTGAATTTGTGACCCACTCATTTGGTTTTTTTATTAATTTCCTGTTAACTAAATTTTTTCAATTAGTTAACAGGATGAAAAATGAGAATGAGTGTCAAACAGTTACGCGCGTTTTTAGCGGTAGCTCACACTCTGAACTTCGCGCACGCCAGCGAACGGCTGAATCTCTCTCAGCCGGCACTCAGCCTGACGATAAAAGCGCTGGAGGATGCTCTCGGCGGGCCGCTGCTGCAGCGCAGCACGCGCAAGGTGGCGCTGACGCAGGAGGGCGAGACCTTTTTGCCGATGGCGCGGCAGCTGCTTGCCGACTGGGATAATGTCGAAGAGGCGATGCACCAGTGCTTTACCCTGCAGCGCGGCAAAATCTCGGTTGCGGCCATGCCGTCGTTTGCCGCGAATGTCTTACCCGAGGTGCTAAAAGCGTTTCGCGACCGTCACGCGGGGATCAACGTCACCGTGCATGACGTCATTAACGAGCAGGTCATCGAGATGGTGCGGGAGGGGCGCGTGGAGATGGGCATCGCGTTTGAGCCTGCGCCAACGCACAACCTGCTGTTTACCCCGCTGGGCCTCGACAGGTTTGTTGCCGTTGTGCCAAAAGATTCCCCGCTTGCGGGCAAGAAGCGCCTGGCATGGGAAGAGCTGCTGACGCTGGATTTTATTACCCTGCAGCGCCCTTCAGCGGTGCGTCTGATGATGGAAGAGGAGCTGGCGCGAAGCGGCAGAAGGCTGGACGTCGCGCTGGAGAGCCATCAGCTGGTGACGGTTGGGCGAATGGTCGCAAGCGGGCTGGGCGGCAGCGCCGTGCCGGCGCTGTGCGAGACCCAGATGGCGTCGCTGGGGGCGGTTTGTATTCCGCTGGACAGCCCGCCCATTGAAAAGTGTATCGGAGTGATCCACCCGGGGCACATGCAGCTCTCTAAAGCGGCCCATGTCCTGCTGGAAACGCTGAAGGATTTTTACCAGCCCGGTCAGGGGGCGAGAAACACCTGCGGCGCGGCGTGAGCCGGATGTCTGCCGACGTAAACCTGCGCACCGTACCAGCGCGCCAGCGTATCGGCCTGTAAAACGGTGTCCGGTTCCCCCTGGGACACGATTTTCCCGCCGTGCAGCAGCAGGATGCGATCCGCCCACAGCGCCGCCAGATTGAGGTCGTGCAGCACCGCGCACACGTGCAGATGTCCCCGACGGGTCAGGGATTTCAGCAGGCGCAGCAGATGCTGCTGGTGGTAGAGATCCAGCGCGGAGGTGGGTTCATCAAGGAACAGCCAGCCGCGCGGCGCGCCGTCGCACCAGAGCTGAGCCAGCGCGCGGGCGAGCTGGATGCGCTGCTGCTCGCCGCCGGAAAGCGCCGCAAACCGCCTGCCCGCCAGCGGTAAACAGCCGGTAACGGCCATGACCTCCTCAATAATTGACGCTTCAGGCGTGCGGGTCCAGGGCGCGCGACCCATACCGACGACCGCCTCAACCGGCCAGTCGAATCCGAGCTGCGTGTTCTGGCGCATCACTGCCCGGTAGCGGGAGAGCGCATCCGGCTGCCAGGCCGCAAGCGGCGTGCCCGCCAGGCTGCACCGTCCCGCTGCCGGTTTAAGATAGCCGGTAAGCAGCCGCAATAGCGTTGATTTCCCGGCGCCGTTGGGGCCAATCAACGCTACCAGCTCGCCCTGAGACAAGGTCAGCGACACGTCGTTAATCAGCGTCCGCTGCCCGGCGCGAAAAACAAGGTTTTCTGCACCATAGCGTTCAGCCATGCGCACCTCCGCGACGAAAGATAAGCCACAGGAAACCCGGCGCGCCGAGAAGGCTGGTCAATAAGCCAACCGGCATTTCCGCCGGGGCAACCAGGCTGCGCGCCAGCGTATCGGCAACCAGCAGGAGCAACGCGCCGGCCAGCACCGAGCCGGGGATCGCGGCGCGGTGGTCGGCCCCCAGCCACATGCGTACCAGGTGCGGCACCACCAGGCCGACAAAGCCGATAACGCCGCTGACCGCCACGGCGGCGGCCACCAGCAGGGCGCTGCACAGTAAAAGGATCCGCTGCACGGTAGCGACGTCCACGCCGAGGTAGTGTGCCTCTTCTTCGCCCAGCTGCAGCAAATTGAGGGCGCCTGCCAGACGCCAGATAACCAGTGCGGTAGGCACCATCAGCGACGCGACGGCCAGCAGCGTTGACCACTGCGCCTGGCCGAGGCTGCCCATTCCCCAGAGCGAAAGCTGGCGAAGCTGGGCATCGTTGCTGAGCCATGACAGCACGCCGACGGCCGCGCCGCACAGGGCGTTGATGGCAATGCCGACCAGCAGCAGGCGCGACAGGGAAGCGTCACGCTGTCGGCTGAGCAGGAAAATCACGAGGGTGGCGGCCAGCGCGCCGAGAAACGCCGCCAGCATTGGGGCATACAGCATCACCAGCGCAGGCAGCGAGAGCGGAAGCACCACCCACAGCGCGACGGCAAGTGCCGCGCCGCTGCTGATGCCCAGCAGGCCCGGGTCCGCCAGCGGGTTGCGGAACAGCCCCTGCATCACGCAGCCCGCCAGCGCCAGTGAACCGCCAATTGCCAGCGCCAGCAGCACGCGAGGCAGGCGGATCGTCAGCCAGATCTGACGCAGCACCTCGTCGCTGTCGTCCCACAGCAGGCTGGCCGGCAGGCGTAATGCCCCAACCCCGGTCGCGGCGAGCGTCATGACGGTCAGGATCGCGGTCAGCATCCATAACGATAAGGCAATCCGTCGGGACATCAGGGCAGCTGCTCCGCTTTGCTGCGCAGCTGCTGGATGGCCTGTGGCGTTCGCACGCTAAAGCCCAGCAGCGCCATATCGTCAATCGCCAGCACCTGCCTGTTCCGTCCTGCCGGGGTTTGCGCCAGGCCGGGCAGCTTCCACAGATTCGCTTCACCGCCCAGGGCGTTGATTCCGTCCTGCGAAATCACCACAAGGTCAGGCCGGCTGGCGATCGTGCCCTCCTGCGACAGCGGCTTATAGCGGGTGAACCCCTGCATCGCGTTCTGCAGGCCCGCCGCACGGATGGCCGCATCCGCGCCGGTCTGCTGTCCAGCTGCCATGGCGGTCATCCCGCCGTGGTTGAGAATAAACAGCACTCGCTTGTTGAGCGGCGACGCGGGAAGCGCCGACAGCGCCTGACGCAGCGTGTTGCGCAGAACTTCCCCCTCGGCCTCGCGGTGCGTCGCTTCAGCGACGATCCGCACCTTTTCGTCAATGACGCTCAGGTCGTTTCCGGCGGGAATGGCGATCACCCTGACGTGGCTTTGCTCAACCTGCTTTAGCGCCAGAGACGGCTGCGCCTGGGCGCTGGCCAGCACCAGCGTGGGGCGCATGGATAAGATCCCTTCCGCATTGAGCTGGCGCAGATACCCTACGTCCGGCAGCGCGTTCGCCGCCGGCGGCCACTGGCTGGTACTGTCGCGCGCCACCAGCGAAGACGCCGCGCCGAGGGCGTAGACAATCTCGGTGACGTCGCCGCCGAGCGTGACGATTTTCTCCTGCGGCGCTGCAAACGCCAGCAGGGGCAGGGCGCTGAGCAGGGCAAGCCACCGCTTCATGCGGCCAGCCCTTTCGCCGTTAAGGCGTCAATCTGGCTGCGCCACTGGCTCTGCTCCGGCTCGCCTTCGGTACGCTGGCCGTACAGCTGGGCGATTTGCGTCCCGTCGGCGGCAAACAGCTCCAGGCTGGTGACGTGCCCGTCAGCCGTCGGCTTGCGCGTAACCCACGTTTCCGCAATGGATCCTTCAAGCAGATGCAGGGTAAAGGTTGGGTTAAAGATATTCAGCCAGCCTTTCATCGGCACCAGCTTTTCCACCGCGCCGGTGAAGATCTGCACGCAGCCGCGGTTGCCGACGAAGACCATGATTTCGTTTCCGTCCCGGCGGGCCGCTTCCAGCAGCTGCGCCAGTGCGGCGTTATCGACCCGGCAGGCCAGATCGTCACCCACCAGGCGAAACGCCTGCTGGCGGCTGAGATTGTGGCGCTTCAGCAGGCCGAAGAACTGGTGGACGTCGGTCATGGCGCGCCACTCTGCGTCCACGATCGCGGCCTGCGCGTTTTCTGCGTGAGCCGGGACATCGGCCACCTTCAGCGCCAGCGGTGGATTATCGGCAAAGATAAAGCGGGTCAGCACGTCGCCCCAGGCGGAAACGTCGGTATTATCCGTGGCGTAGACCTTCAGCAGGGCATCGCCCTGGTGGTCGAAGAACTGAATGCTCTGCCGCTCGCCGCGGGCGGTGGCTTCACTGATGTGAAACGCGCTTGCCCACTGGTTGAGGAACAGGCGCAGATCCAGCGCGCGCGGGTTCAGCACCAGCCCGGCGTGGCCGTTCAGGTGCTGGTTGGTGAAGCTCCCTACCTGCTCGTGCACGGCGTATTCGTTGCGGCAGATACATTTGGTTTCGCCCACCGCTTCCAGCGCGCTCAGGATCTCGCGGATGTCGCCGCGCAGTCGCCAGGCGTCGTGACCCACGCGGGCAAAGGCCAGCTCTGCTTCGCTGATGTTCATTAAGCCGGCGATGTCGCGCGCGTACTTACCGGGATTGTCTTCTTTTAGCTTAAGCCAGCGCGTGTAGTGATTCATTGTTTTCATCCTTCTGAATAGTTGCCCCGACGGGAATTACCACTGATAGCTTACGAAAATCTTGCCGTTACGGCCGTCCTGCGGAATGCCCTGAGGGGACCAGTACTCTTTGTCAAAGGCGTTGCCGAGCACCAGCGTGGTGGTCACGCCTTTCAGCTTCTCCTGGCCCTTATAGCTGACGTAGAAGTCGTTGACCGCATAGCCCGGCTGCTTGCTGTAGCTGCTGCTGATGTGCGTTGAGCGATCGACAAAGGTGCCAATCCAGCCGACGGAAAAACCGCTTTGCGCCACCGGAACGTCCAGCTTGCTGGTAACGGTATCCGGGTTGATGCTGGAGATATACTCGCCCGTATCGGTGTCTTTCCCGCGCGTGCGGTTATAGGCCAGGTCGAGGTTGAAGAGGTCGGCAGAGTATTTCGCCATCATGTCCCAGCCCCAGATTTTGGCGTTAGGGACGTTATAGGACATGGTGGTCGCCGCCGCAAAATCGACGGTGGTGGAGATATAGTCTTTGGCTTTGGTGTCGAAATAGCTGGCTTTAAACTCCAGCGCATCGTTGGCAAGCATCAGATCGTCAAAGCGCAGGCCAAACCCAAACTCCTGCGTTTCGTTGGTTTCAGGGCGCAGGTTCGGGTTTGGCACCCAGTAGTTGGTATAGAAGCTGCCGATGGAGAAGTGTTTGGCATCGTTATACATCTCGCCCATGGTGGGCGCGCGGAACGCCTGCGCGTAAGAGCCAAACAGCATCAGCCAGTCGGTCGGGCTGACGGTTAACCCGGCGCGGGATGACCACTTATCGGCATCCACATCGTCGTAGCCGTTGCTGCTGCCGCGATAGTTGTCGTAGCGCGTGCCGCCAAGAAGGGTGACGGGAAGGTCGCGCAGGGTAATTTCATCCTGCAGCCAGCCTGAGCTGAAGTCGATCTTCGCCTCCGGGAAGCCGGTGGTCGCGCCGCCGGGGCGTTGTTCCTGACGGTAGTATTCCCCGCCGTAGGTCAGAAGGTGTGCTGCAAAGGTGTCGGTGAACAGGCGGGTGCGGTTTTCCACCTTGCCGCCTTTGGTCGTCTGCTTGCGAAACTCACCGCTGCCGTCGATGTTCTGGGCGTTAATGCGCGCTTCGGACCAGTAGACCTTCGCGTCGGCGTTCAGCCAGTCGTTTCCGGCCGGGGCGATGGCGTAGCCCAGCTGCGCGTCACGCTGAATGGTGGAGCGATCGGTCATCGGGTTACTGCTGTCCGCCCCGGAGGTTTGCGGGTTTTTCGGCTCCTGGGCGTCGTTGTTGTAGTAGCGCAGGGAGCCGCTCAGTGTCTGGGCCGGGTCAATCTTCCAGCTGCCTTTCGCCAGCATGTTATTAATGGATTCGTCGTTAGGCGCGGAGGCACCGTCGCTCTGGCGGATATCACCGCGATCCCGGCTGGACCAGGAGACCAGACCGTCCAGCGTATCGGTGCGGCCGTAGGCGCTGGCCCCCATGCCAAGGCTACGATCGCCCGTCGCGCCGGTACCAAACACGCGGTAACCGCTGTTTTTACCCGGATCCAGCAGGTCTTTTGCATCGACGGTGTCATACGAAATCACGCCGCCCAGCGCGCCGCTGCCGTACAGCAGGGCCGACGGGCCCCGCACCACTTCGATACGTTTAATTAGCGCCGGGTCGAGGAAGGTGCTGTTCAGGTGGCCGGTATCGGTTCCCTGGCGCACGCCGTCAACCAGCACCAGCACGCCGCGACGGTCATAGCCGCGCAGGTTCACGTCCTGGCCATTGGTACGCCCGGTGCCGTCCAGCGTCAGGCCGGGGACGTTGCGCAGCAGGTCGGCCGCCGAGCTGGCGGTCTGTTTCTCCGGCGCGCTGGCGTCAATCACGTTCACCATCATGGGGGCTTCAAAGGCGCTGCGGGCGTTGCCCGTGGCGGTCACGGTAATATCGTCTGTGGCAGCAAACGCGATGCCCGGCAGGGCGCTGACAATCGACAGCGCCAGAAGTGACGGGCGTAAAGACGCGGAAGGCAGGTGTGGCATAGCAACTCTCCATAAGAATTGAAAAGCGCTGGCTGCCTGGGGGTCACCTGGGTGGCTGGCGTATTTTTTAGGTTTATTTCGTGAGGATCAGTTTTCCGGCATGGGTCTGGCGCAGAAGATAGCGCTGGCCGTCATGCTCGATAATGACCCGCCCCTCATCGCCGAGCAGGGCTTTACTGTCAATCCGACGCTCGGTGGGGGCTGGCGCTGTGTGTGTTTTTGCTGGCGTTGCCGCGCTGTTATCCGTACGTGACATAATGTTTATAAATAACAATCAATGTAACAATGATAATCATTATCAATAAACTGCAAATTCACGGCAAGCGTTTTTGTGAAAAAAGGGTGAGGGGATCAAATTTGGGGGTGAAGTGCGGTCAGATGCCCTCACCCCGACCCTCTCCCACAGGGAGAGGGAGAAGGGCTGGATTTTAGAAGCGAGAATCAACCGCAGCTGCCAGCTTATCCAGCAGCAGTTCGCTGTCTTCCCAGCTAAGGCACGGGTCGGTGATCGACTGGCCGTAGACCATCTGCTGCCCGGCAACGATTTTCTGCGTCCCTTCCTTGATGAAACTTTCGGCCATAATGCCCGCGATGGCGCTTGAACCGCTGCGGATCTGCTGGCAAACCTCATCGCAGACGTCCAGCTGGCGGCGATGCTGCTTCTGACAGTTACCGTGGCTGAAGTCCACCACCAGATGCTCCGGCAGGTCGAACTCGGCCAGCGTTTCACAGGCCGCCGCAATATCTTCTGCATGGTAATTGGGTTTCTTCCCGCCGCGCATAATGATGTGCCCGTACGGGTTACCGCTGGTCTGGTAGATGGTCATGTGGCCGCTCTTGTCCGGCGACAGGAACATATGGCTGGCGCGGGCAGCGCGGATCGCATCAACCGCGATGCGGGTGTTGCCGTCCGTCCCGTTTTTAAAGCCGACCGGGCAGGAGAGGGCGGAGGCCATTTCGCGGTGGATTTGGCTTTCGGTGGTGCGTGCGCCAATTGCGCCCCAGCTGATCAGATCGGCGATAAACTGTCCGGTCACCATATCGAGAAACTCGGTCGCCGTCGGCACGCCCAGCTCGTTGACCTGTAAAAGCAGTTTCCGCGCCAGCTCAATCCCGTGATTCACGCGATAGCTGCCGTTGAGGTCAGGGTCGGAAATCAGCCCTTTCCAGCCCACCACGGTCCGCGGCTTTTCAAAGTAGGTACGCATCACGATCTCAAGGCGATGCTGGTACTTGTCCCGCAGCCCCTGGAGCCGTTTTGCATAATCCATCGCGGCATCCAGATCGTGGATGGAGCAAGGCCCAATCACCACCAGAAGACGTTTGTCTTCACCATTAAGGATTTTTTCAATGCGTCGGCGGGAGGCCGTCACATGTTCCGCGACGGCGGCGGAAACAGGGTGCCGCTGTGCCAGTTCAGCCGGCGTAACCAGGCTGTCAATGCGCGCAGTGCGGAGTTCATCGGTTTTATTCATGGAATGTCTCAGAAAATTTTTGCTTCATCGGCAGACTACCGGGAAGTGATGGGCATCACCTTAAACCAATCCCTGCTGATTTCAAGTTCGGGGCGACACCGCCCCGTTGTTGCCGATGATGATACCTGAATCTGAGTTAATGTACTAGCATATTAGTACATGCGGCGGTTAAGCCCCATGATGTCGAGAATTTTGGTGGCAATCTCTTCAACGGAATAGTTGGTGCTGTTCAGCCACGGGATCTGGTTTTTGCGGTACAGGGCTTCCACTTCTGAGACCTCCATTCGGCACTGGCGCATGGAGGCGTAGCGGCTGTTTTCGCGGCGCTCTTCGCGGATGGCGGCGAGGCGTTCCGGGTTAATCGTCAGGCCGAACAGCTTATGCTGCAGCGGCTTCAGGGCGGCGGGCAGCACCAGGTTATCCATGTCGTCAGCGATAAACGGGTAGTTCGCGGCGCGAATGCCGAACTGCATCGCCAGATAGAGGCTGGTCGGGGTTTTGCCGCAGCGCGATACGCCAAGCAAAATCACCTGCGCCTGGTCGAGATTTCGCATTGAGATACCGTCGTCGTGCGCCAGGGTGTAGTCAATGGCGGCGATACGGGCATCGTACTTAATCAGGTTGCCGGGGTTAAGCCCGTGGGTACGGTGGGCGATAGGGGTCGGGTCGAGCTTAAGCTCGCTTTGCAGCGGCGCCACCAGCGCCTGCACGATATCCTGACAGAAGCCTTCACTTTGCAGGATGATGGAGCGAATCTCGGGGATGACGATAGAGTAGAACACCAGCGGGCGCACGCCGGTCTGCTGGAAGATAGCGTCAATCTGGTCCTTCACCGCCCTGGCGCGGCTCTCATTTTCGACAAACGGCAGCGTGATGCTGTTAATCGAAACGGGAAATTGTGACATCACCGCGTGGCCCAGCACCTCGGCGGTGATCGCCGTACCATCAGAAATATAAAAAACGTGGCGATCGACAGCACTATCCATTTTACTCACCCTGAATATCAGACCTAATTGTCTGAAAGCATAAATTAAAAAAGTTAATTACACAGCAAAGAACTTGTCCTAATTATAAATGAAACGGTGTTTTTGATTTTCCTGAAAAGCAGATTTCATTTTTCAAATAGCGACTTTGTTTTTGTGGTTTCTGCCTGAATATATAGGAATCATCGGGTTATTGACTGGTGGGAAAGTATCCGAAAAGTTGAAAATTTAAATTGCTTACACGATTCACCGTTTTTTTAGCGGAAATAATTATGCCAGTATAAATACGTAGTCAGGTGTTTCTTACTCCGATCAAATATCACAAAAGGATTGTTTCGATGTCCAACAATGGCTCGTCACCGCTGGTGCTTTGGTATAACCAACTCGGCATGAATGATGTAGACAGAGTTGGGGGCAAAAATGCCTCCCTGGGTGAAATGATTACAAATCTGTCGGGTATGGGTGTCTCCGTACCGAACGGGTTTGCCACCACCGCCGATGCCTTTAACCTGTTTTTAGACCAGAGCGGTGTTAACCAGCGCATTTACGACCTGCTGGATAAAACGGATATTGATGACGTCACCGAGCTTGCCAAAGCCGGGGCGCAGATCCGCCAGTGGATCATCGACACACCTTTCCAGCCGGAACTGGAAAAAGCCATTCACGACGCGTACAACCAGCTCTCCGCTGACGATGCGCAGGCCTCCTTTGCCGTGCGCTCCTCTGCAACCGCAGAAGATATGCCGGACGCCTCGTTTGCCGGACAGCAGGAAACCTTCCTGAACGTCCAGGGTTACGATGCCGTGCTGGTGGCGGTGAAGCACGTCTTTGCGTCCCTGTTTAACGACCGCGCCATCTCCTATCGCGTGCATCAGGGCTATGACCATCGCGGCGTAGCGCTTTCCGCTGGCGTTCAGCGTATGGTTCGCTCGGACGTAGGCTCATCCGGCGTAATGTTCTCCATCGATACCGAATCCGGCTTTGACCAGGTGGTGTTTATCACCTCTGCGTGGGGTCTGGGTGAGATGGTGGTCCAGGGTGCGGTTAACCCTGACGAATTCTACGTTCACAAGCCTACGCTTGCGGCTAACCGCCCGGCGGTGGTGCGTCGCACCATGGGCTCGAAAAAAATCCGCATGATCTATGCCCCGACCCAGGAGCATGGCAAGCAGGTGAAAATTGAAGATGTGCCGCAGGAGCAGCGCGACCGCTTCTCCCTGACCGACGCCGAAGTAGAAGAGCTGGCGAAGCAGGCGGTGCAGATCGAAAAACACTACGGCCGTCCGATGGATATCGAATGGGCGAAGGACGGTAACACCGGCAAGCTGTTCATCGTGCAGGCGCGTCCGGAAACCGTCCGTTCACGTGGTCAGGTGATGGAGCGTTACACGCTGCACGCGCAGGGCAAAATCGTGGCGGAAGGTCGCGCCATCGGTCACCGCATCGGTGCCGGACCGGTGAAAGTGATCCACGACATTAGCGAGATGAACCGCATAGAGCCCGGCGACGTGCTGGTAACCGACATGACCGACCCGGACTGGGAACCGATCATGAAGAAGGCCGCGGCTATCGTCACCAACCGCGGTGGCCGTACCTGTCACGCCGCCATCATCGCGCGCGAGCTGGGTATTCCTGCAGTTGTCGGCTGCGGTGACGCCACCGAGCGCATGAAGGACGGCCAGAACGTAACCGTCTCCTGTGCCGAAGGCGATACCGGCTACGTCTACGCCGATATCCTCGACTTCAGCGTGAAGAGCTCCAGCGTAGATACCATGCCGGACCTGCCGCTGAAGATCATGATGAACGTCGGCAACCCGGACCGCGCCTTTGACTTCGCGTGCCTGCCGAACGAAGGCGTTGGCCTGGCGCGTCTGGAATTCATCATCAACCGTATGATTGGCGTTCACCCGCGCGCGCTGCTGGAGTTTGACGACCAGGAGCCGAAGCTGCAGAACGAAATCCGCGAGATGATGAAAGGCTACGACTCTCCAAGAGAGTTCTACGTCGGCCGTCTGACCGAAGGGATCGCGACGCTGGGCGCGGCGTTCTATCCGAAACGCGTGATCGTGCGCCTGTCGGACTTTAAGTCTAATGAATACGCTAACCTGGTGGGCGGCGAGCGCTACGAGCCGGAAGAAGAGAACCCGATGCTGGGCTTCCGCGGGGCCGGACGCTACGTGTCCGACAGCTTCCGCGACTGCTTCGCGCTGGAGTGTGACGCGGTGAAACGCGTGCGCAACGACATGGGGCTGACCAACGTGGAGATTATGATCCCGTTCGTGCGTACCGTGGACCAGGCGAAAGCCGTGGTAGACGAGCTGGCGCGTCAGGGGCTGAAGCGCGGCGAGAACGGGCTGAAGATCATCATGATGTGTGAAATTCCGTCCAACGCTCTGCTGGCCGAGCAGTTCCTCGAGCACTTCGACGGCTTCTCTATCGGCTCGAATGACATGACGCAGCTGACGCTGGGTCTGGACCGTGACTCCGGCGTGGTCTCTGAGCTGTTCGACGAGCGTAACGAGGCGGTGAAAGCGCTGCTCTCCATGTCCATCCGCGCGGCGAAGAAGCAGGGTAAATACGTCGGGATTTGTGGTCAGGGTCCATCCGACCATGAAGACTTTGCCGCATGGCTGATGGAAGAGGGGATTGATAGCCTGTCCCTGAACCCGGACACCGTGGTGCAAACCTGGCTGAGCCTGGCGGAACTGAACAAGTAACCGCTTAAAAACGGATAAAGGCGAGGAGATATCTCCTCGCCTTTTTTATTTCCACCCGAATATGCTCCCCATCACAAATAAAGTAAAAAACCAAATATCATAATTTGACTGTTAATTTAGACAATTGTTAGCGCGCAAAGCGTTGCTAATACTTGAGCCTTACTGCGCAATTCCCTACCAATGATGCGCAACTGGTTGAAATACGTTTTAACCTGATAAAAAGGCAAATAACAATGACAATCTCCTCTGTATTGCGTACCAAAGATAAAATAGGCTATGGCTTAGGTGATATGGCCAGCGCGCTGGTCTGGCAAACGGCAACGTTATTTCTTGCTTACTTCTATACCGACGTTTTTGGATTGCCCGCCGCGATAATGGGCACCATGTTTTTAGTGGTGCGCGTGGTCGATGCGTTTGTCGACCCGTGCATTGGTGCGCTCGTCGACCGCACGCAAACGCGGCACGGTCGTTTTCGCCCCTGGCTGCTGTGGTTTGCCATTCCGTTTGGCGTGAGCTGCCTGATCACCTTCTATGTCCCGGACGCCGGGCCGACGGGAAAAATCGTTTATGCCTGCGTGACCTATGCAATCTTAAGCCTGATTTACTCCGCCATTAACGTGCCTTACTGCGCCATGCCCGGCGCGCTGACGCTGGATCCGCGCGAGCGTCACTCTCTGCAGTCCTGGCGGTTTGGCCTGTCGTTTATCGGCGGGCTGATTGTGACGGTTATTGCCCTGCCGCTGGTCTCATTGTTAGGCCAGGGCAACGTGCAGAAAGGCTATTTCTATGCCATGAGCCTGATGGGGCTGCTGGGGATTGTGCTGTTCTTCTGCTGTTTCCTTATGACTCGCGAGCGTTATTCTCCGCGCAATGATACCTCCGGCTCCATGCTCACCGATTTAAAACTGCTGGCAGGAAACGGCCAGTGGCGTATTGTGTTCCTGTTTAATATTTTGCTGTTAACGGCGGTGGTAACGCGCGGTTCCGCCACGATGTATTACGTCAACTACGTGCTGTTGCGCCCGGATCTGGTCTTTGCCTTTATTGTTTCCGGAATGGTGGCCTCCTTAAGCGGCGCATTATTATCTGAACGGCTGCTGGGGAAATTTGACCGCGTGCGCGCCTATCAGTGGACCATTATTTCCTTCGTCATTTTCGGCGCGCTGATTTTCTTCCTGCCGCCTTCGCAGGTCTGGCTCATCTTTGGCCTCAACATTGTCTTCAGCTTTGTGCAAAACCTCACCACGCCGCTCCAGTGGACCATGTTCTCCGACGTAGTCGACTACGAAGAGCACCGCAGCGGCCGTCGTCTGGATGGGCTGGTGTTCTCCACCGCGCTGTTTGCCATCAAGTTTGGCCTGGCGCTGGGCGGGGCGGTCGTCGGCTGGGTGCTTGGCATGGTGGATTACGCCCCCGGCCAGGCAACCCAGGCGCCGAGCGTTCTCTCGACCATCAACGCCCTGTTTACCCTCATCCCTTGCGCGCTGTTCCTCTGCATGGTCGCGCTGCTCGCCATCTACAAGCTCAACAGCCGGCTGGTGGATTCCATTGCCCGGGAGCTGGCTGGCAAACGTGAAGTAAGACCCGAAGCGGGGCAGCTCAGCCCGGCAACCCCTTCCGCAATACAGGAGTAAAACATGACAGCTATCTATAAGGACGCGGGACGTCCCGTGCACGAGCGCGTCGCCGACCTACTGGCGCGCATGACCCCGGAAGAGAAGTTCGCCCAGATGCACGCGTACTGGCTGATCCTCGATGAAAACGGCAACCACCGCGAGCGAAGCGACCTGAGCGATGAATTCGCCGGCGTGAGCGAGCAGGCTGCGCTCAGCGAGCGGCTAAAGCTGGGCGTCGGGCAGATTACGCGACCGCTGGGCACCCATATCGTTGATGCAAAAACCGGCGTGCGCGCGGCTAACCGCCTGCAGCGGATGATGATGGAAGAGACGCGTCTCGGCATACCGGCGCTGTTCCATGAAGAGTGTCTGGTGGGGCTGTTGTGCAAAGAGGCCACGCTGTTCCCGTCGTCTTTGAACTACGGTTCAACATGGGACCCGGAGCTTGTGCAGCGGGCGGCAGAACAGATTGGCAAAGAGGCGCGCTCCGTCGGCTGTCAGCAGGGGCTGGCGCCAGTGCTGGACGTGTCCCGCGACGTGCGCTGGGGGCGAACCGAAGAGACCTTCGGGGAAGATCCCTGGCTGGTGGGGGTGATGGCCACCGCCTACGTGAAAGGGCTGCAGGGCGACAAGCGCGACCTGCTGGCGACCCTGAAACATTACGTGGGCCACTCGTTCAGCGAAGGGGCGCGCAACCATGCCCCGGTGCACCTGGGCTTTAGCGAGCTTAACGATACCTTCCTGCTGCCGTTTGAAATGGCGGTGAAGCTGGCCGATGCCGGTTCGGTGATGCCGGCCTACCACGATATTGACAATCAGCCGGGGCACAGCGACAGCTTCCTGCTGACCACCGTTCTGCGCGAACGGTGGGGGTTCGACGGGATCGTTGTCGCCGACTACGGCGGCGTCAGCCTTCTGCACCAGCACCATGGGGTCTCACACGATGCGGCCGAATCTGCCGCGCTGGCGTTCAACGCCGGGCTGGACGTCGAGCTGCCGAAGGATGACTGCGCGCGCCACCTGGCCGAGGCCGTCGAGCGTGGGCTGATTTCCATGGCGAAAGTGGATGAGATCGTAAGCCGCGTGCTGACCGAAAAAATCCGCCTTGGGCTGTTTGAAAAGCCGTATGCCGATGAAAACGGTATAGATCTGCAAAATGAGACGACCCGCCAGGTCGCGCGGGACGTGGCGAGTAAATCGTTAACGCTGCTTGAGAATAACGGCATTTTGCCACTCGGCGGCAAACCCCGGGTGGCGGTGGTGGGGCCGACGGCGGACGACCCGCTGGCGTTGCTCAGCGGCTACAGCTTCCCGGTGCATTTGATCATCAGCGATATGGTGGAAGAGACCTCGCAGGTGACGACCCCGCGCGCGGCGCTGGAGCACTATCTCGGTGCCTCTCAGGTCCGCTATGCCAAAGGGTGTCACATCATCGAAAAACGGATGGCGGGTGCGCCGGTCTTCCCGGGCGATAGCGGCGGCAAACCGATGCAGCAGTCGCCGGTATCGCAAAGTATCGCCCTGATCCCCGAGGCCGTGAAGGCTGCGCAGGAGAGTGATGTGGTGGTGGCCTGCGTGGGCGATCTCGCCGGGCTGTTCCAGAGCGGCACCGTGGGGGAAGGTTCCGATACCGATTCCCTGAATCTGCCGGGCGTGCAGCAACAGCTGCTGGAGGCGCTGGTGGCGACGGGCAAGCCGGTGATTGTCGTGATGACAGGTGGGCGTCCGTACAACCTTCAGGGGCTGGAGGATAAGGTGGCGGCGCTGATAGTGGCGTGGGCGCCGGGGCAGGAAGGAGGCTGGGCCATTGCTGACGTCTTAACGGGGCGTACCGAGCCGCAGGGGCGCCTGGTGGTGAGCGTGCCGAAAAGCGCCGGCGCGATGCCGTACTACTACAATCACAAGCTCAAAAGCGGCGGTACGCCGTTTGCGTTCCATTTCGGTTCACGTTACCCGTTTGGCTTCGGCCTCGGTTGGACGCAGTTTAGCTGGGGGGCCGCGAGGGTGGCGGAAGCCGACGTACCGGTTGACGGTGAGGTGACGCTGAGCGTGGATATCACCAATACCGGGGAGCGCAGCGGCAGCGAGGTGGTGCAGGTTTACGTCAGAGATAAGGTTGCCACGCAGGTTCGACCGCTTCAGGAACTGAAGGCCTTCCAGCGCATCACGCTCTCGCCAGGCGAAAGCGCCACGCTCACCTTTACGCTACCGGTTGAGATGTTCAACTTTACCCGTCGGGACGGGAAACGCATCGTTGAACCGGGAGAGTTTGAGCTGCAGGTTGGCGCATCGTCGGCGGATATCCGTGAGGTGGTCACGGTGAATGTGACCGGGGAAACGCGGGTGCTGCCAGCGGCGTGGCGGATGCTGAGTACCTGTCAGGTTGCGCGCGCGTAATCAGGATAAAAAAAAGCCCATCGTGGGAGATGGGCAAAGACTACACACAGCAATTCGTTGTTTCACTCAGGGGATTTCCATGCTTATAAATCAAGGTGTTGATTTATAACCGTGTGCTAATAGTAGGCATGTCACCTTTTAGCGTCGATCGGATTCGTCTCAATAGTTAAAGAGACGTAAAGATTTCTTGAGGTTAAAGGCAGGTTTAGTGCAGGAACAGCGGGTCTGACCAGTGAGTAACGAATAAATACTTTAGCAGTGTTAAAGTATTGTGCGAGGGAATGTAGGCCGGGTAAGCGTTAGCGCCACCCGGCAAACAAACTTAATGCGTGTTTTTCTCTTCCAGCTCTTCCAGTTCGCTCAAAATCACGTCCGGGTCAGTTGCCGGCGGCGGAATTTCATGCACCCAGGCGGAGAACAGGCGCCAGGTGACGGCGAGAAGCACCGGGCCAATAAACAGGCCGATCATGCCAAAGGCAATCAGTCCACCAATGACCCCGGAGAGGATCAGAATGAGCGGCAGGTCTGCCCCCATGCGGATGAGGATCGGACGAATAACGTTATCCATGGTGCCGACCACGCAGCTCCAGACCAGCAAAACCGTTCCCCACGTGGTATCACCCGTCCAGTAGAGCCAGATAATGCTGGGGACCAGCACCAGCAGCGGTCCCAGCTGCGCAAGACAGGTCATCAGCATGACCACGGTAAACACGGTGGCGTACGGTACGCCGGAAATGGCCAGACCGATACCGCCCAGTACCGCCTGCACCAGCGCAGTGACCACCACGCCCAGCGCAACCGCACGCACCGCCTGCGCCGCCAGCAGTACCGCGGCGTCACCGCGTTTACCCGCCAGGCGGGTGGCAAAGTGACGAACCCCTAAAGCCACCTGCTCGCCGCGCCAGTAGAGCAGGGCGCTGAAGAGCAGCATCAGGGTACAGTGCATCATAAAGCGGCCGATATGCGCCGCCTGACCCACAAACCAGGTGGTGGTGGTGCCAATATACGGGCGGACTTTTGCCATCAGCGCGCTGCCGCCCATCTCCAGCAGGCTATGCCAGCCGCTGTAAAGTTTGGCACCCACCAGCGGAATGCTGTTCAGCCAGGCGAGATCCGGCAGCGTCAGGTCGCCGCTGGTAATGGCGCGAATAACCGGACCGCTGGAATCCACCAGGCTATTCACCAGCAGAGCAATGGGAATAATAAACAGCAGGAATAACAGGAGCGTCATGACCAGCACGGCTAACCCGCGGCGGCCGAACAGCAGCTTCTGCAAGCGCAGCAGCAAAGGCCACGTGGCAACGACAACGGTCGCAGCCCAGGCGAAGCCGAGAATAAAGGGTTGAACAATCCACAGACACGCAATAATCATGAGGGCCAGGAACAGCACCGACAGCAAAATTTGCGCAACATCCCTGGGCTGGCGAAGATTGACCATAAATGAAACTTTCCTTAACAGAACGCCAGCGGGGCTGGCGGGAACGGAAAACCGCGTCTCTCTAATCATTAATGATCTCAGCGGTTTTTGACAGGCGAATTCTGCCTGTAATTCAGCAGAGATTATAAGAAAAAAATGTGATAAAACTTTTAAGATACACGCAAACGATTTCATACAACTCTAATTAGGGTCGACAGTTATGATCCCACAGATTTCTCAGGCACCTGGCGTCGTTCAGCTGGTGCTTAATTTTTTGCAGGCACTGGAGCAACAGGGTTTTACAGGTGATACCGCCACGAACTATGCCGACAGGCTGACGATGGCGACCGATAACAGTATCTACCAGCTTCTTCCCGATGCCGTCGTTTTCCCTCGCTCAACGGCCGACGTGGCGCTGATTGCCCGGCTGGCCACGCAGGAGCGCTTCGCCTCGCTGGTCTTTACGCCGCGCGGCGGCGGCACCGGGACCAATGGTCAGGCGCTGAACCAGGGCATCATTATTGATATGTCGCGCTATATGAACCGCATCATTGAGATCAACCCTGAAGAGGGCTGGGTGCGGGTCGAAGCGGGCGTTATCAAAGATCAGCTTAATCAGTATCTCAAGCCTTACGGCTACTTCTTCGCGCCCGAACTCTCCACCAGTAACCGCGCGACCATAGGCGGGATGATCAACACGGATGCCTCCGGCCAGGGCTCGCTGGTCTACGGGAAAACCTCCGATCACGTGCTGGGCGTGCGTGCGGTTCTGCTGGGGGGCGATATCCTCGATACCCAGCCGATGGCGGTTGAGCTGGCGGAAACGCTGGGCAAAGATAACACCGCCATCGGGCGTATTTATCGTACCGTGCTGGAGCGCTGCCGCGACAACCGTCAGCTGATCCTCGACAAATTCCCCAGGCTGAACCGCTTCCTGACCGGGTACGATCTGCGTCACGTCTTTAACGACGATCTGACCCAGTTTGATTTAACCCGCGTGCTCACCGGCTCCGAAGGGACGCTGGCGTTTATCACCGAGGCGCGGCTGGATATCACCCGGTTGCCGAAGGTGCGTCGCCTGGTGAACGTCAAATATGACTCCTTCGACTCCGCGCTGCGCAATGCGCCGTTTATGGTGGAAGCGCAGGCGCTGTCGGTGGAAACCGTCGACTCTAAAGTGCTCAATCTGGCCCGGGAAGACATTGTCTGGCACTCCGTAAGCGAGCTGATTACCGACGTGCCGGATAAAGAGATGCTGGGCCTCAATATCGTCGAATTTGCCGGTGATGATGCGGCGCTGATTGAGCGCCAGGTCACCACCCTCTGCCAGCGGCTGGATGAGCTGATTGCCCAGGGCGAAGGCGGCGTAATCGGCTGGCAGCTCTGTAACGACCTGGCCGGTATCGAGCGTATCTATGCGATGCGTAAAAAAGCCGTGGGCCTGCTCGGCAATGCGAAAGGCGCAGCGAAGCCGATTCCGTTTGCCGAAGATACCTGCGTTCCGCCCGAGCATCTGGCGGATTATATCGTTGAGTTTCGCGCCCTGCTGGACGGCCACGGCCTGAGCTACGGCATGTTCGGCCACGTTGATGCCGGGGTACTGCATGTGCGTCCGGCGCTGGATATGTGCGATCCGCAACAGGAGATCCTGATGAAACAGATCTCCGACGATGTGGTGGCCTTAACCGCCAAATACGGCGGTTTGCTGTGGGGCGAGCACGGGAAAGGGTTCCGCGCGGAATACAGCCCGGCATTTTTTGGCGAACAGCTCTACGCGGAGCTGCGCAAGGTGAAGGCAGCGTTCGACCCGGAGAACCGCCTTAACCCGGGTAAAATCTGCCCGCCGGAAGGGGTCGATGCCCCGATGCTGCAGGTGGACGCCGTTAAGCGCGGCACGTACGACAGACAGATCCCGATTGCGGTGCGTTCCTCCTGGCGCGGCGCGATGGAGTGCAACGGCAACGGCCTGTGCTTTAACTTTGATGTCAAAAGCCCGATGTGCCCGTCGATGAAAATCACCAGCAACCGTATTCACTCTCCGAAAGGGCGGGCGACGCTGGTGCGCGAATGGCTGCGTCTGCTGGCCGACCGCGGGGTTGATCCGCTCAAGCTGGAGCAGGAGCTGCCGGAAAAACGGGCCAGCCTGCGCTCGCTGATTGAGCGCACCCGCAACAGCTGGCATGCCAACAAGGGCGAGTACGATTTCTCCCACGAGGTGAAAGAGGCAATGTCCGGCTGTCTGGCCTGTAAAGCCTGCTCCACCCAGTGCCCGATTAAAATCGACGTGCCGGAATTTCGCTCGCGCTTCCTGCAGCTTTACCATACGCGCTATCTGCGTCCGGTGCGTGACCATCTGGTGGCGACGGTAGAGAGCTACGCGCCGCTGATGGCGCGCGCGCCAAAGACCTTTAACTTCTTTATCAACCAGCCGCTAGTGCGCAAGCTCTCCGAAAAACACATCGGGATGGTCGATCTCCCGCTGCTGTCGGTACCGTCTCTGCAGCGCCAGCTCGTCGGGCATCGCTCGGCGAACATGACCCTGGAACAGCTGGAGGCGCTTACCCCTGAGCAAAAAGCGAACGTGGTGCTGGTGGTGCAGGATCCGTTTACCAGCTACTACGATGCGCAGGTGGTTGCGGATTTCATCCGCCTGTCGGAAAAGCTAGGCTATCAGCCGGTGGTTCTGCCGT
Organism: Enterobacter sp. FW301-JW81; assembly: GCF_058788735.1. Lineage (NCBI taxonomy): Bacteria > Pseudomonadati > Pseudomonadota > Gammaproteobacteria > Enterobacterales > Enterobacteriaceae > Enterobacter > Enterobacter sp. FW301-JW81. Next base: position 579,607 of record NZ_JBYTBA010000001.1, read on the forward strand.
TCTCACCGAACGGCAAGGCGCAGCACATCAAAGGCTTCCTGACGCGCTTTGCGAAGACCGCGCGGAAAACGGCCGACTTCTTAAATCGCGTGGCGCAGCTGGGGATACCGATGGTCGGCGTCGATCCGGCGCTGGTGCTTTGCTATCGCGATGAATACAGGCAGACGCTGGGCGATAAGCGCGGCGATTTCAACGTGATGCTGGTGCACGAGTGGCTGCCGATGGCCCTGGACGACAAAGCGGTTCAGGATGTCAGCGGTGAACCGTGGTATCTGTTTGGCCACTGCACGGAAGTGACCGCGCTGCCGGGCGCACCCGGCCAGTGGGCGTCCGTCTTTGCCCGGTTCGGCGCGAAGCTGGAGAGCGTCAACGTGGGCTGCTGCGGCATGGCTGGCACCTACGGACATGAAGTGAAAAATCACGCCAACTCGCTCGGCATCTATGAGCTGTCCTGGCATCAGGCGATGCAGCGTTTGCCGCGAAACCGCTGCCTGGCGACGGGCTACTCCTGCCGCAGCCAGGTAAAACGGGTAGAGGGTAACGGCGTGCGTCACCCATTGCAGGCTTTACTGGAGATAATTGGATGATCTGGAAACGTGCCGTGACGCTGCAGGCGCTGAACGCCATGGGCGAGGGGAATATGGTGGGGCTGCTGGATATCCAGTTCATCCGCATTGGCGACGATGAGATTGAGGCCACCATGCCCGTCGACCATCGCACCCATCAGCCGTTTGGTTTATTGCACGGCGGGGCATCCGTCGTGCTGGCCGAAACGCTGGGCTCGGTGGCGGGGTATCTCTGCACCGAAGGGGAGCAGAAGGTTGTCGGGCTTGAGGTTAACGCTAACCATATTCGCTCGGTGCGCAGCGGGCGCGTGCGCGGCGTTTGTCGCGCCCTGCATGCCGGTAGCCGCCATCAGGTGTGGCAGATAGATATTCTCGATGAGCAGGATCGCTTGTGCTGCTCGTCGCGGCTGACGACGGCGGTTGTGTAAAGTTTTCAGATGTTTTGCCTTTGGTCAAAAACTAGTCAGTCGCTTGTGATATACTGGTCAGGTTTTGTACATAAGCGAGGACATCATGGATACTGAAATAACCCCAACACAGCTGGCAATTGAATATTTACGTCGCGATAAAAGCAACCTGTCTCCGGCGCAATACCTGAAAAAGCTGAAACAGCTTGAGCTGGAATTTACAGATTTGCTGGCGCTCTCTTCGAATGAGCTGAAAGAAGAGATCTACTTTGCCTGGCGGTTGGGCGTTCACGTCCATTGAGAGAATAAAAGGGCCGCGACAGCGGCCTTTTTTGTGTCTGAAATTCAGTATCGGGCGGGGAGTTTGTTGATTCTGATAAGCCTGCCTTCTTCCATTTCGATAAATCCGCCGGTTTTTAAATCCGCCAGAATGCGCATCACGCCGCTGCGGGAGAGCTGGGTTTTCTCTCTGATATACCTTTCCGCCGTCACGCCCAGTCGATAGCTTTCTTCTTCCTCCATCAGCTTCATAAGCTGCTGGCGAATCATCTCATACGCCGTCGGCGCACCCTGCTGCATCACGTTGTTATAAAGACGGCTATAAACAAACATGAGCTGTTTAGAAAGTAACCCCCATAGCGCCTTTTCTTTGATAATCTCATTCAGCCGTTCGGTGGTGAGCGTTCCGATAAGACAGGGGCTGACGGTCTTCAGGTAGTCATTAAAATAAATGTCGGTGAGGTTAGCGAGGCCGAAGACGGCGGGGCTGCGGGCCGTAGACAGCATCATATCATCGCTTCTTCGGTAGACGGCGACCGTCCCCTCAAGAATTAAATAGCACATCCCCTGACCATTGATTTGCAGGTACAGGCGCTCGCCGCGAGCGGTACGTCGCGTTGTGCAATCAGGCAACAGGTGAGAAATAAGCTCTTGCGCGTAGGGGGAACCCCGGTGAGACTTTTCTGGAAGGGACATGGTAGCCGACAACCTTAAAAATAACCTGGCTAATTATAGCGCTTCTCCTGGAAGCAGGCACGCCGGCTATCAATATTTTCGCGGCAGATGGTGAACGTCAAGCAGCACTCCACGCTCCATGGTGATGTACTTCCCGGTGCGTAATTCCGCCAGTATTCGCATGATCCCACTTCGTGAAAGATACGTTCGGCTTTTGATATACGCCGCCGCAGTAATATTTTGCCGTATTGCGTCCGGCTCCTGCATGAGTTCAACAAGCTGAAAACGAATGATGTCATAGGCCGACATTTGCGATATTTGCGCGCAATGTTCATACACGCGTGAAGCCGTATAAATCAGCAGCTTTGAAAAATGCTCCCATAAGTTTTGCTGTGCAACCACATGGTTAAAGCACTCCAGCGAAACGGCTGCTATTTCGGCGGTTTCCAGAACCCTGACATAAAGATGCTCGGAGGAAAACTGACTGCTCACGCCGAGAATAAAGGGGGATGATTCAGAATTTAGCACAATGCCGTCGCCGCGGCGGTGTAAGGCCACGCTGCCCTGGGTAAGTAAAAAACACTGGCGAATATCGTTTTGATAATAATGGACGATATCACCTTTTAACACGATCCGTCTTTCTGCAAAGGGAAGGATGTTATCAATTAATTTTTCAATGTTCTCAAAGGGTTTTACACCCAACACGGTGGAGTGTTCTTTACTTAATTCCGGTGCCATTCGCGTGTTCATCAGATACCTCACTCACTGATTCGATCATTTTTTGATCGGCATAGAGAATTATCTTAAAAAACAGCATGTCAGGGAATGATTTAGGCAGGTCTAATAATAGACTGGGCGGCAGCTAAAACCTAATTTCATGAATTTTAAGAAATTGTATTGCTGGTCTAAAAATAGACCTGGAGCAGTGGAAATAAGGTGTTTCTCAGGGAGATGTTTTATTTTTGTTAAAGGTGAGTCTACAGCTAGACCTCAAAATAGATTGTGCGCTGAAAAAGAGTTGTATAAATTTTGACTCGTCAGCAGGGCTACTCCGGTTTGTACTACACAAGCCGCGAGTGGTTTTTATCTAATTAATGCCAGGCAATATATAAACGGTAAGGCGCAGTGCGGTATTTAAACATATCAGCGCCTTAGCCCAACTTCAGTAATTAATAAAATGATACAGAGTGTGATGTGATGAAAAAGAATATAATGATGGTGATGCTTGCAATAAGTGCTGCGCTGCCGCTAAACCCGGTTTTCGCTGCGGCAGGAACGGTTAATTTTAACGGGAATATTCTTGATTCTGCCTGTGATGTGGATATCGCTTCTCAGAACCAGGTGGTTGTGCTGGGCGATTATTATAAGACGGAATTCCCCACGACGGGAGCAAGAACAGCGGCAACTCAATTCAATATTGTCTTGAAAAACTGCCCGGTGACGGTGACTAACGCCAAAGTACGTTTTGACGGTACGCCGGATGTCACCAATGCCAGCCTGCTGGCTATTGATTCATCCGTTCCGGGGGCGGCAACGGGCGTGGCGATTAACCTGATGACGGCGGATAAGGCAGACTTACCGCTGCACGGCAGCAATAGCCATACATATACGCTGAGCAGCACCGCCGATAATACGTTGAACTTCTACGCACAGTATATTTCAACCGCGGCAACCGTGACCATGGGGCCAGCTAACTCGGTGGCAAACTTCTCTGTGGTTTATAACTAAGTCTTTTGCAGTAATCAGTAGGGGGCCACCCGGCCCCTTTGTTTTATGAGGTATAAAATGCGTTGTATCAAAACCGCCGGATTGGCTGTGGCACTGTTATCGCTAATGATAACGACCGCCAGTGCCGGGGTAATTATTGGCGGCACCCGAATTATATTTGATGGTGCAAAAAAAGAAGCATCAATCAATATTAATAATCCTGATTCTACCCCCTTGTTAATTCAGTCATGGGTAGAAATGCAGGACGGGAATTCTGGTAAAACGCCATTTATTATTACTCCGCCGCTCTATCGTCTGGACGGTGGGCAAAAAAACCTTGAGCGTATCGTCATGACGGGAGCACTGCCTCAGGGGCAAGAGAGCTTATTCTGGCTGAATATCAAAGCCATTCCGTCCGCGACGAAACAGATGAACGCTCTGCAAATTGCGGTAAAAACACGTATTAAACTGATTTACCGACCGGATGGCCTGCGTGCGTCAACACCAGAAGAGCAGGCGGATAAATTAACCTGGCAACGAACAGGTAATCAGCTTCAGGTAACTAATAGCACGCCCTACGTGATTAATTTTAATGAGATTACCGTAGGGAGTAAAAAACTTGATGATGTGACGTATGTTTTACCCGGCTCTTTCGCGCGGTTTACATTACCGCCGGGGAGCAGCGGCAATATGCTTACGTTTAAAATTATTAACGACTATGGCAGCCCAGGGAGCACACACCAGGCCCGTTTGTGATTGTGTTACTGACGGGCACGTGAGCATTAATTAGGTTACTCGTAATGACAACGTTAAATACAAAGAGGCGACCTGCGCGCCTGGCGATGCTTATCGCCTTAGCGCTTGCAGGTCATTCCCCGACGCTATATGCCAGTGAAACATTTAATACGGAACTGGTTGAGCTGGATAATCCCGGTATGGGCAAAGCTGATTTATCGGCCTTTGAATCTGGCTCTCAGGCGGCGGGAACGTATCGCGTTGACGTTATTCTCGACGACCAGTTAATGGATACCCTTGATATAACCTTTACCGCGCTGAAAACCGACAGCGGTAATGAGGTATTGCAGCCCTGCCTGAGCATCGATCAATTAAAACAGTGGGGCGTCAGAACTGCGCTATTTCCTCAGCTCGCTTCAGGCAAGCAGGGATGCGTGGATCTGCAGGCTATTCCGCAGGCCAGCGCCGATTTTCAGTTTGGCGCTCAGCGTCTGGTGATAAGCATTCCTCAGGCGGCAGTCGATCTGCCGGCGAGGGGCTATGTGTCGCCACAAATGTGGGACGAAGGAATCACGGCGGCCATGCTGAATTACAGCCTGAGCGCCGCGAACAGCCGGGCGAAAACGGGGCAGGGTGGCAGCAGCGCCAGTCAGTACGTGAACCTGCGTCCGGGGGGCAATATCGGGCCGTGGCGTTTTCGCAATTATACCACCTGGTCACGGGAGGCTTCCGGGCAGGATAAATGGGACAGCGTGTACACCTACGCGCAGCGCGCCGTGATCCCGCTTAAGGCCCAGCTCACGCTTGGCGACAGCTCCACGCCTGCGGACGTGTTTGACGGTATCCCGTTTCGCGGCGGTCAACTGGCCTCGGACGATGACATGCTGCCCGACTCCCTGAAGGGCTACGCTCCCGTGGTGCGCGGAATTGCGCGCACCAATGCGCAGGTCGTGGTACGGCAGAACGGCTACCAGATCTATCAAAGCTACGTGGCGCCGGGCGCGTTTGAGATTGCGGATATGTACCCCACCGGGGGCGCGGGCGATCTCGATGTGACCATAAAAGAGGCTGACGGTAGCGAGCAACACTTCACGCAACCTTATGCCTCGCTGCCGGTGCTGCAGCGGGAAGGGCGGCTGAAGTATGCCCTCACCGGGGGAAATTATCGCGCCTATAACCCCAGCGTGGAGAAAACGCCGTTCGGGCAACTGACCGGAATTTACGGTCTGCAGCACGGTATGACGATCTACGGCGGGCTGCAGGGTTCCAGTAAATACCAGTCTCTGGCCTTAGGTCTGGGGACAAATAGGGGGGAGGCGGGCGCGCTTTCCGCCGACGTCACGCAGGGCTGGTCAACGCCGGATAACGCCGCCAAAACTCAGGGGCAATCCTGGCGCGTGCGCTACAGCAAGAACATGGTGAATACCGGCACGAACGTTTCAATTGCGGGATACCGCTATTCCACCCGCGGCTATTACGGGATGCAGGAAGTGCTGGACTCCTGGGGAGACGGCAGCGCATTGCAGGACAGGCGGCGAAACCGGGCAGAGCTGACGATGAGCCAGTCGCTGGGGGGCAGTCTGGGGGCGATGACGCTCAGCGCAGCGCGGGAAGACTACTGGAATTCCGGCACGTCGATGGTCTCCTGGAGCGCTGGCTACAACAACTACTGGCACAACATCAGCTATGGCGTGACCTGGACATACAGCAAAAATGGTCGTTCAGCCTCATCCGGGAGCGAGAGCGGCAAAACCTATGACAGCGATCGGCTTCTGGCGATTAACGTCAGCGTGCCGCTGGACGCATTCCTGCCACAGACGTGGGTGAACTATGGCATGAACGCCAGCAGGAATAACGGCGCAACGCACACCGTCGGTATGAATGGCGTAGCCCTTGAAAACAGGGCCCTGAGCTGGAACGTGCAGCAGGGATACGGCACCCAGGGCGTGGGCTATAGCGGCAACATGAACGGCGATTACAAAGGCACTTACGGTGACGTCTCGGTGGGATACGGCTATGACAGAAACAGTGAGCGACTGAATTATGGCGTACAGGGGGGCGTGCTTGCCCACGCGGATGGCGTGACGTTTTCTCAGCCGCTGGGTGAAACCAATGCGTTGATTAAAGCGCCCGGCGCCCACGGTGTGGGTATCCGCAATCAGGCCGGGGTACGTACGGATTACCGGGGCTATACGGTGGTCAGCAATCTTTCCGTGTACCGGAAAAACGATCTCGCCCTCGCGCCGGAAAATATGCCTGATGACGTGGAGCTGGAGATCAATACGCGCACGGTGACGCCGACGCGTGGCGCGGTGGTGAAGGCCGAGTATATCTCCAGCGTCGGCCGTAAGGTGCTGATGACCCTATCGGACAATAACCGCGCCGTGCCGTTTGGGGCGGTGGTCACCCTTGAGGGTAATTCCAACGGCAGCTTTTTCGTGGGCGATAGCGGTCAGGTTTATTTAACCGGCATGCCCGAGCAGGGAACGGTCGTTGCGACATGGGGCAATCAGGCCAGCCAGCGGTGTCGCGCCGATTTCAGCCTGCCAAAACACACAGAGAACGGCGGCATTGCTGACACCAGCGCCCGCTGTCGCCAGGAACAGTAATATGAAAGGCATAAAGATCATTTTATTCGTGTGCTTACTCACCGGCTGGAATATAGCCCGTGCCGGCACCTGCACTACCATCGTTCCGCAGCTGTCTACGCTGGCGGTGGGAACCATTAACGTTCAGCGTGATGCGCCCGTCGGGACAGTCATCTTCTCCGGTGCGGCGACAGCGACGGGGGCGTATCTTACCGGGTGCAGCAACCCGTTCATGCTGGGGTTTAGCATGCGGTACAACAATGCCACGCTGAGCAGCTACGGTAATCACGTTTACAATACGAATCTCAGCGGGATTGGCATTCGCTTTTCGTCCGGCAATACCTTTGATAACCCGAGCAACACGTTTTCTTATAGCGCGCAAACCTCCTATGTGAACTGGTTTGGCGGAAAAATCGAGCTGGTGGTGACGGGGCCGGTAGAATCGGGTGATTTAGCGCCGGGCATTATCGGCGTCGTGACCATTCAGGGAAGCGACGGCGTTTATCGCGACGGCCTTCCCACGCAGCTCACCTCCGGAACGATTAACGTCCTCGCATGCAGTATTAACACGCCTCAGCTAACGTTTGCCTTTGGCGATATTCCGGCTTCAGCGTTCACCGGCGGCGTGGGAACCACGCCTGCGGGCGTACAGAATACGCAAAATCTGGGATTAAGCTGCAGCGCCGGTACCAATATTTCGGTCTCGCTCGGCGGAATACAGAACCCCGACAGCGCCGATAACAGCGTAATGGCATTAACGGGACAGGGGAGTGCCGGTACGGCTAAAGGTATCGGCGTGCAGCTTTTATATAACGGTACGCCGCTGGTATTGAACAGCCGTCTTTTATTAAAACAGTCTGCGGGGGGGCAGGAGACGCTCCCGTTAACGGCGCGCTATTACCAGACATTAAGCTCCGTCGAATCAGGCTCGGCCAATGCTTCTGCCACGCTTAATATAACCTACCAGTAACAGGTAACAGGATGAATATACGGCACAAGAAAATACTCATGCTTATGTTGCTGAGCTGGGAGGTGTTATCCGCCGATAGCGTCAGTGTCGGTGTGACGGGAAATATCGTGGCCTCTCCGTGCATATTTAACGGCGGGAATACGCAGCTGGATATTAATCTCGGCAATACAGAGGCGACCAATATGGCGACGCCCGGCTCCTCATCCGACCCGGTGCCGTTTACTCTGTCGTTCACGCAATGTCCGGTAGGGACGCGCAGCGTGACGGTGTCGTTTACCGGCACCCCCGATCCCGTGGCGGGTGCGGACTACTATATGAACAGCGGCTCGGCGACTAATGTGGCGGTTGCCATGCGTGAGGCCGATACGGGGACGCTAAAGGGAACGGGTTCCAGCATAACGCAAACTATTGCGGCAGACAGAACCGCCACCATGGCCATGCAGGCTGCGGTTGAATCGGTTAGCGGTGGTGCGACGCCAGGGAGTATCAGTGCAGTTGTTGTCATGACGATGCAATACAACTAAGACACAAGCGTGTTGATATACCCGTCATACTTCAAGTTGCATGTGCGTTGGCTGCACTCGTTCACCCCAGTCACTTACTTATGTAAGGTCCTGGGGATTCACTCCCTTGCCGCGTTACTCGGCCTGTGGCCTCGCCCCTTTGGGGCCAGCGCAAGCGCTGTTCAAAACGGCAAGCCGTTTTGTCCTGCAACTCGAATTATTTAGGGTATAAGCCTTATTGATTAACAGACATTGGTACTCGCTATGCTGAATATCCTGATTCAAGAGACAGATCAATTTTTTCACCATGGATTGCGGCGTTTCCTTATGGAATTCTTCTGGCGCAATTTTAAGCGGGAAATCCACTTTGGCGTTGAGCTTAGCCACGATAACGTCAGTACGGCGGATATTATCGTTATTACGCTATGTCAGGGAGAGACGCTCACCTGTTTTCCTGAATTGCAGGCGCGACAGAAAGGTATCGTGATAGGTCTGGTTGAGGATGCCCTGCGTTTTTCAGCGTTGCCGTCCTGTTTTCAGGATATTATTTTTATTCCCCGCAGCGCCTCGCTCGATTATCTAAGCCAGGTGCTGTTTATTGCCTGGCATAGCGTGCAGTCACCCGGTTATATCTGGAAGAAAATTAGCTGTTTCGAATGTCAGTATAAAATACTATCACCGCAGCAAATTCGCATTATGGGCAATTTCTACAGGGGATTATCAGTGGTGCAGATCGCCCGCGTGCTGAAGATGAGCGATAAAACCGTTTTTACGCATAAGTATATGATGATGCAGAAATTCAATCTGCGAAGTGATTTTGAACTGATTGCTCTGATTCGCAAAATGGTGGAGAAGAACAATCGCCCGAACATGCTGCGTGACTTTCTGGTCAATAACTCCGGGTAATACGCTTAGGCGTAGCGCCGCCGGGAGAAACTCACAAATCGCACTTTATCAGTGGGATGAGGCTCACTGGGTGAGCCTCTTTTTCCTTATACATTCACCGCGCTAATCAGCCGCGACTTCATGGACTGGTACGCAGACGCCGCGTAATCCTCCGCCCAGCGCTGGTCCTCAATCGCCTCCAGCTGCACCGCGCAGTATTTCGTTTCCGGAGTTTTGGAGATAGGGTCGAGGTTATCCTGCGTCAGCTCGTTGCAGGCACCAATCCACCACTGATAGGTCATATAGACGGCCCCGGCGTTGATGCGTTCGCTGACGCTGGCGCGGGTGATAACTTTTCCGCGACGCGAACGCACCCAGACCAGCTGCCCGTCAGTAATGCCCAGCTTGTGCGCATCGACAGGGTTCATTTGCACCCGGCCCGGCTCGTCGGCCAGGCTTTGCAGCGCGGCGCAGTTCCCGGTCATGGAGCGACAGGAGTAGTGCCCCACCTCGCGTACCGTACAGAGCACCAGCGGGAAATCTGCATCCGGGGTTTCCGCCGGTGCGCGCCACGGTGCGGCGAACAGCTGCCCCTTACCGCTCGGGGTATCGAACTGATTATCTTTGTACAGGTACGGTGTGCCGGGATGGTCCAGCGTCGGGCACGGCCACTGCACGTGGCCCATCTCGCCCATTTTTTCATACGTTACGCCGTAGAAGAGCGGGCACAGCTCGCGCATCTCATCCCAGATCTGCTGGTTGGAGTCATAATGCATCGGGTAGCCCATCTCGGTGGCGAGCAGGCTGATGATTTCCCAGTCGCGCTTCACGTTGCCGCTGGCCTCAATGGCTTTGCCAAAACGCTGGAAGCCACGGTCGGCGCAGGTAAAGACGCCGCCGTGTTCACCCCAGGAGGTTGCAGGGAGCAGAACGTCAGCCACTTCTGCCGTTTTGGTCATAAAGATGTCCTGAACCACGACAAAATCGAGCGCTTCAAAACCGCTGCGCACCAGGCCGAGGTCGGCCTCTGTCTGAAGCGGGTCTTCCCCCATGATGTAATAGGCTTTGACCTTGCCTTCCAGCGCAAGGTGAGGCACTTCGGTAATGCGCGTTCCGACCCGATCGTCCATCGCCTTAACGTCAATCCCCCAGGCATCGGCGAACTTCTGCCTGACCGCCGGATCGGTAACATCCTGATAGCCGGGGAACATATTCGGCAGCACGCCCATATCACAGGCACCCTGTACGTTATTTTGACCGCGCACGGGACCGACGCCGACGGCAGGGCGACCGAGGTTGCCGGTCAGCAGCGCCAGGCTGGAAAGCCCTTTTACCACATCGACGGCCTGACCAAACTGGGTCACGCCCATTCCCCACATCACGGTGGCGGAAGGGGCCGCCGCTAAGGTGCGCATCGCCTGGCGAACGTCACGGGCGGGAATCCCGGTGAGATGTTCAACCTTCTCCGGCGCATAGTCTTTCACCGTCTGCCGGTAGGCCTCAAGCCCTTCCGTAAAGCGCGCCACGTAGCTTTTGTCGTACAGCTCCTCTTCCAGCAGCACGTAGCCAAAGGCATTGACCAGCGCCATATTGCTGCCGTTTTTCAGCTGCAGATGCTGATCGGCAATACGCGCCGTTTCAATGCGTCGCGGATCGCAGACGATAATTTTTGCGCCATTTTCACGCGCTTTTAGCACCCGGCGGGCGACGATAGGGTGGGAATCCGCGCAGTTATAGCCAAACACCAGCAGGCATTTTGAGTGTTCAATATCGTTGATTGAATTGCTCATTGCGCCGTTGCCGAGCGTTTCCTGCAGACCGGCAACGGAAGGGCCGTGACAGACGCGCGCGCAGCAGTCCACGTTGTTGGTGTTCAGCACCGCGCGGGCAAATTTTTGCATCACATAGTTTGTTTCATTGCCGGTTCCGCGGGAGGAGCCGGTGGTCATGATCGACCGCGGTCCGTGCTGCGCTTTAATGCTGCTGAGCCTGTGGGCGGTGTAGCGGATAGCCTCTTCCCAGGTAACGGGCGTGAATGCCTCGCCCTTGTGGTAGCGGATCATCGGCTGAGTCAGGCGCGGGGTGAGCAGACGGGTATCGTTGAGGAAGTCCCAGCCGTAAAATCCTTTCAGACACAGGGTGCCCTGGTTTGTGACCCCCTCTGCCGCTTCGGCACGGATGATACGGTTATTTTCAACGACAAGGTTTAATTTACAGCCTGCACCGCAGTACGGGCAGACGCTGGCGATCTTTTTCATCAATAACAGACCTGTTAAGAAATGAAGCAAAGTTGACTGGAAATCCAGTCCCGTAAACGGAGGTAAGCAGGATCCGTGCCAGATCGACTTTGCTGGTTTTACAGGGTGTTAAGCGAGGAGGGCGCGTGTCATCGTCAGGCTGTTCGTCAGTTTTGACGATGACACGTTAGAGAGGCATGGCGAGCAGGAGCTCAGAGATCGTCCATCGTGTAACCCACCACGATTTCCAGGGTCTTACGAATCACATCCGCCTGAACCACGTCGTGGGTGGCTTCCAGCGTCTGAATGAGCCAGAGGATAATTGCCTTATTAGACAGATGCCCCTCGGAGGCCAGAACACAGCGTACTGCAGTAGAAAAAACAGCGGACTCTTCAGCAAAACGATCGCCTGCGTGACGGAAGTATTCCGACAGCGCACTGTCTAAAAAAGCAGAATGGTATTCGGGTTGAAGCTGAATATTTTGTCTCATTTGTTCTCACCGTAGCTGTTAAATTGCAGTCAATGTATTTTTTTGGGATCGGACGGTTTTCCACTTCCAAATAACGGCACAACATTGTCTCTGTTATCGTTGAGAGGTCCCTCTCTTTTCGTTCGTCCTTGCGCGGTTCTGCGACGTGTAAAGGCGATGCTGTTTGAGCCGATTTCGGCAATCACCACCGCAAGTGTCTCCCGCCGCCGGGGATCCTTTTCATGTTCTTTCATGCTCCGCAGACGCTGCAGCAATCCTTCGGTTGTCACTGGCCCCCGCTCCCTAAGAAGAGAGAGAACGGCTTCACCGATAAGCTGGTCGATCAGTCGGTCTGCGTTACTGCTATTCATAACCTTACCGTTCGAAGAGCAGACCAAGCAGCATGTGGTAATGCTCTTCCTCTTCCGGCCCCTCGGCCTTTTCGAGGCGGCTGAGCAGTTTGGTACAGAGCGATTTGCGATTAAGGTTTCGCCCGTCGCTGAGGATTTCGACAACCACCTGACCCAGCGTCTCCTGTTGAGTAGGAAGCGCGGCCTTTTCGAAGTACTGTGCGATCGCTGCTGCGGAATCTGTGGCGTAACCTTTCTGCTGCATGTTTCGCTCCTGTAAAATTTTGTAATCACTAACGTTACAATTAAGGTATACACAATTTCTAAATCTGTACACTTAAAATGTACAGATTTTTAATATTTTTATGATATATTTTATAAATTAGTTTGTTTTCAGTGAGTTATAATCTTGTCACGAACCGGTAACGTTACAGGATATATTGTACAAATTGAGCCGGCACTGGTAAGTTGTACAGCACAGAAAAATGTTTCTATAACTGCCGTAAATGATTGAGATGTAAATTATTTGTCAGGCAATTAATGTGCTATAAATGATCCTTATCCACCGTTTTCGTGGCCAAAACCCTAACCCCCAGGAATAGCATGCTCACAACCATCATTTACCGCAGTCATATCTGCGAGGACGTTCCAGTGAAAGCGCTGGAAGCAATGGTCGCTGCTGCCAATAGTAAAAACCGGCAATCCAATGTGACGGGGATCCTGCTGTTTAACGGCACGCATTTTTTCCAGCTGCTTGAAGGGCCAGTGGAGCACGTAACGGCAATCTATGAGCAGATCTGTAATGACCCGCGCCACCATAACGTGGTGGAGCTGATGCGCGACCACGGGCCTGTCCGGCGCTTTGGCAAGGTGGGGATGGAGCTTTTTGATTTGCGCCACTTCGACAGGGATGAGGTGCTGCAGCAGGTGCTAAACAAAGGAACGACGCGTTACCAGCTGACGTATAACGACCGTCCGCTGCAGTTTTTCCGTACCTTTGTCGAAGCCACTGAAAAAGCAAACTATTTTGAACTGCCGCCGGCGGATTCATGGGATTTCGTTCCCGAAGAAACGCGTTTGTCCGCACAGCCTGAGGTGGTCGCGAAAGGAGCGGACTGCAGCTTTGCGTTCCAGCCGATTGTCGATCCGTTTATGCAGCAGGTGGTCTCCTGGGAGGCGCTTATCCGCACCCCTGACGGCGGCTCGCCTGGCGTCTATTTCGCTAACCGCCCGCGTGACGAGGTATATGCATCTGATTTGCAGAGCAAGCAGGTAGCGCTTTCCATGGCCAGCGCGCTGGGGTTACAGGACCAGACGTTATCCCTTAACCTGCTGCCCATGACGCTGGTTAACATTCCCAATGCCGTGGATTTCCTGCTCACCGCAATTGAAGCAAACGGGTTTGTGCCCGAGCAAATTGTGGTGGAGTTTACCGAAAGCGAAGCCATTTCCCGTTTTGATGAATTCACCGATTCGGTCAGGCAGCTCAAAAGTGCGGGCCTCAGCGTGACGATCGATCACTTTGGCGCCGGATTTGCGGGGCTTCAGCTGCTGGCTCAGTTCCAGCCGGACAGAATTAAGATTAATCGCGATCTGGTCGCTAACGTGCACAAAAGCGGCCCCCGACAGGCCATCATTCAGGCGATTATCAAATGCTGTTCCTCGCTCGAGATCCAGTTCTGCGCGGTGGGCGTTGAGAAGGCAGAAGAGTGGATGTGGCTGGAGTCCGCGGGAATTTCCCAGTTCCAGGGACATCTTTTTGCCAGCCCCCGACACGGCGGTATTCCGGCTATTGCGTGGCCAGAGAAGAAATTAGATTTCTGATAAAGCTGTACACATCGGGCAGAGTTAACTGTACGAACTGCAAATTTTATACAACAATGTATTAACAGGTGAGGGGGAGAAGCAGCTCATTCACCTGAGCAAAATGCGGTCTTAGTTATACAAATGGTGTGTACAATCTGATAAGGTTGGTGCAGTTAGGTATGGAAGTTCTGAGCGTGAGGGAGTTAATGGCCTATTACAGTATCGGCGAAGTGGCCGAACGATGCGGTATCAACCCCGTTACGCTGCGTGCCTGGCAGCGCCGTTATGGATTGTTGAAGCCGCAGCGCAGCGAAGGGGGTCATCGTCAGTTCGACGATGAAGATATCCTGCGCATTGAAGAGATCAAACGCCTGATGAAAAGCGGCGTTTCGGTCGGAAAAGTGAAAGCCTTGCTGGAAAACAAGGAAGTGTTGACGCAGGGCAACTGGGTCTCGTTCCAGGAAGAGATGATGACCGTTTTGCGCTACGCCAGCCCGGCAAAGCTGCGCGCCAAAATAGGCGAGTTCCGCCGCGATCACGCGATGGATCCGCTGATTGACAATATTATCTCTCCTGTCCGTCAGCGAATGAATCAGGATCAAAACACCGTGCGTCACATGGCGAGCCTGTTTGACGGCGTGCTGATCGAATTCGCGATTGCGAGTCTGGCGGAATCCCGCAAGAAAGCCGGTCAGGACGCTCTCCTTATTGGCTGGGAATGCGATGACCGTACCCATCTTTGGCTCGAGGCCGCGCGCTTATCGCAGAAGGGCTGGCATATTGACGTGCTGGCTGAACCGATTGACTCACCGCGTCCCGAGCTTTTCCCCGGGCAAAAAATCTTCGTCTGGACGGGAAAATCGCCAACGCCTCGCCAGCAGGAACAGCTAGACCACTGGCGTGAGCAGGGCTTTGCTGTCTCATTTCATCACTGATCGTGAGAGGCCTTGAGGGCCTTTTTTTGTTTTTGTCCCGTTCCTCACTAAAGCTATCTCAAAAATAGGCATTTCCGATGCATATTTTATTTTTCTCCTCTCCGTCATAAATGCCGTGACGAAATGCATTATTAATCAATATATTGAACAAATAAATCCATCCTGCCTGCATCTTCCTACAGGGTCTATGCTTAATAAAAGTAGCCAAAAAGGGCGGTTTAGCCGAATGCCCCTGCTGTCAGAGGGTTGAAGTGATAATCGTTATCACTAACATGGTGTTATGCCCTGATGGCTTATCAGATGAGGTGGACCTATGGAACTGCATTCAGAAACCTTTAATCCTGCCGATTTTGCCTGGCGCGGCTTAACACTCACGCCGGCGGCGGCGGCGCATATTCACGAGCTGGTGGCGAAAAAGCCCGAGATCCTCGGCGTGCGTTTAGGTGTCAAACAGACCGGTTGCGCAGGCTTCGGTTACGTGCTCGACACCGTCATCGAACCCGAGAAGGATGACCTGGTATTCGAAACGGACGGCGCAAAATTGTACGTCGCGCTGCAGGCCATGCCGTTTATCGACGGCACCGAAGTGGACTACGTCCGCGAAGGCTTAAACCAGTTATTCAAATTTCATAACCCGAAAGCCCAGAGCGAATGCGGCTGCGGCGAAAGCTTTGGGGTATAGGCGGTACTATGTCTCGTAATACTGAAGCAACGAGTGAAGTAAATACCTGGAGCGGTGGGCACCTCAACTATAAAGAGGGGTTCTTCACCCAGCTGCAGACGGACGAGCTGGCGAAAGGCATCAACGAAGATGTCGTTCGGGCGATCTCGGCGAAACGAAATGAACCCGAGTGGATGCTGGAGTTTCGCCTGAGCGCCTTCCGCGCCTGGCTGGAGATGGAAGAGCCACACTGGCTGAAAGCGCATTATGACAAGCTGAACTATCAGGACTACAGCTACTACTCCGCGCCCTCCTGCGGCAGCTGTGATGACACCTGCGCCTCGCAGCCCGGCGCGGTGCAGCAAACCGGCGCGGAAAACAGCTTCCTCAGCAAAGAGGTGGAAGAGGCCTTTAACCAGCTGGGCGTGCCGGTGCGTGAGGGGAAAGAGGTGGCGGTGGACGCCATTTTTGACTCCGTCTCGGTGGCGACCACCTACCGCGAAAAGCTGGCCGAGCAGGGGATCATTTTCTGCTCCTTCGGCGAAGCCATTCACGATCATCCGGAACTGGTGAAAAAATACATCGGGACCGTGGTGCCCTCTAACGACAACTTCTTTGCGGCGCTCAACGCGGCGGTGGCCTCAGACGGCACCTTTATCTACGTGCCGAAAGGGGTACGTTGCCCGATGGAGCTCTCGACCTATTTCCGCATCAATGCGGAAAAAACCGGTCAGTTCGAGCGCACGATTCTGGTGGCGGACGAAGGCAGCTACGTTAGCTACATCGAAGGGTGTTCCGCCCCGGTGCGCGACAGCTATCAGCTGCACGCGGCGGTGGTGGAGGTCATCATCCATAAAGATGCCGAGGTGAAGTACTCGACGGTGCAAAACTGGTTCCCCGGCGACGGCAATACCGGAGGCATCCTGAACTTCGTCACCAAGCGCGCGCTGTGCGAAGGTGAAAACAGCAAGATGTCGTGGACCCAGTCAGAAACCGGCTCTGCCATCACCTGGAAATACCCGAGCTGCATTCTGCGTGGGGATAACTCCATCGGTGAGTTCTACTCGGTGGCGCTCACCAGCGGCCATCAGCAGGCGGATACCGGCACCAAGATGATCCACATTGGTAAAAACACCAAATCGACCATCATCTCGAAAGGCATCTCTGCCGGGCACAGCCAGAACAGCTATCGCGGGCTGGTGAAAATCATGCCGACGGCCACCAACGCGCGAAACTTTACCCAGTGTGACTCAATGCTGATTGGCGCAGACTGCGGCGCGCACACCTTCCCGTACGTTGAGTGTCGAAACAACACCGCCCAGCTTGAACATGAGGCGACGACGTCGCGGATTGGGGAAGATCAGCTCTTCTACTGCCTGCAGCGCGGGATCAGCGAAGAAGATGCCATCTCGATGATCGTTAACGGCTTCTGTAAGGACGTGTTCTCTGAACTGCCGCTGGAATTTGCCGTTGAAGCCCAAAAACTCCTCGCCATTAGTCTTGAACACAGCGTCGGTTAAGGAAAGCACATGTTAAGCATTAAAGATTTACAGGTTAGCGTAGAAGACAAAGCGATCCTGCGTGGCCTCAATTTTGACGTTAAGCCGGGTGAAGTTCACGCCATCATGGGGCCGAACGGTTCCGGGAAAAGTACGCTTTCTGCGACGCTGGCGGGCCGCGAAGATTATGAGGTGACCCACGGCTCGGTCGAGTTTCACGGGAAAAACCTGCTGGAGATGTCGCCGGAAGATCGCGCGGGAGAAGGCATCTTTATGGCCTTCCAGTATCCGGTAGAAATTCCGGGCGTCAGCAACCAGTTCTTCCTCCAGACGGCGCTGAATGCGGTACGCAAGTATCGCGGCCTGGAGGCGCTGGACCGCTTCGACTTCCAGGACCTGATGGAAGAGAAAATCAAGCTGCTGAAAATGCCGGAAGATCTGCTGACCCGCTCGGTCAACGTCGGCTTTTCCGGCGGCGAGAAAAAGCGTAACGACATCCTGCAGATGGCGGTTCTGGAGCCCGAGCTGTGCATACTGGATGAGACCGACTCTGGTCTGGATATCGACGCCCTGAAGATCGTTGCTGACGGGGTGAACTCCCTGCGCGACGGCAAGCGCTCGTTTATTATCGTCACCCACTACCAGCGCATTCTGGACTACATCAAGCCGGATTACGTTCACGTGCTTTACCAGGGGCGTATTGTGAAATCCGGTGATTTCACGCTGGTTAAACAACTGGAGGAGCAGGGTTATGGCTGGCTTACCGAACAGCAGTAATGCGCTCCAGCAGTGGCACCGGCTGTTTGAAGCCCAGGGGGGCACGCGCTCCGAGCAGGCGCAGCAGCATCTGCAGCAAATGCTGCGACTCGGGTTGCCGACGCGCAAGCATGAGAACTGGAAATACACCCCGCTTGATGGCCTGCTGAACGCCGAGTTTGTGACCCGCCTGGCGGAAATCGCCCCGGCGCAGCGCGACGCGCTGGCGCTGAATGTCGATGCCCTGCGCCTGGTATTCGTCGACGGTCAGTTCCGCCCCGAGCTGAGCGACACGCTCGATGAGAGTGGATTTGAGGTTGAGATTAACGACGACCGCCAGCGCCTGAGCGCTCCGGTTCAGCCTGAGGTGTTCCTGCACCTGACCGAGAGCCTGGCCCGCGGCGTGACGCATATCCGCGTGAAGCGTAACCAGCGCCCGGCAAAACCGCTGCTGCTGATGCACATCACCCAGGGGCTGGACGGGGACGAAATCAACACCGCGCACTATCGCCACCATCTTGAGCTGGCGGAGGGGGCGGAGGCCACGGTAATCGAGCACTACGTCAGCCTCAACGACGCCCGCCACTTTACCGGGTCGCGCCTGACGATGAACGTCGCCGCTAACGCGCAGCTTCACCACGTCAAGCTGGCGTTTGAGAATGCGCAGAGCCATCACTTTGCCCATAACGATATCGTGCTGGGCCAGGATGCGGCGGCATACAGCCACAGCTTCCTGCTCGGCGGGGCGGTGCTGCGCCACAACACCAGCACGCAGCTCAACGGTGAAAACACCACGCTGCGCATCAACAGCCTGGCGATGCCGGTTAAATCAGAGGTCTGCGATACGCGCACCTG
Source organism: Enterobacter sp. FW301-JW81 (assembly GCF_058788735.1). NCBI lineage: Bacteria > Pseudomonadati > Pseudomonadota > Gammaproteobacteria > Enterobacterales > Enterobacteriaceae > Enterobacter > Enterobacter sp. FW301-JW81. The sequence continues at coordinate 598,491 of NZ_JBYTBA010000001.1, forward strand.
GCTGGAGCACAACAAAGGCTACTGCAACAGCCGCCAGCTGCACAAAACCATCGTGAGTGATAAAGGGCGCGCGGTGTTTAACGGCCTGATTAACGTGGCGAAGCACGCCATCAAAACCGACGGGCAGATGACCAACAATAATCTGCTGTTAGGCCGCCTGGCGGAGGTAGACACCAAGCCGCAGCTGGAGATCTACGCCGACGACGTGAAATGCAGCCACGGCGCGACGGTCGGACGAATCGATGACGAGCAGATGTTTTACCTGCGTTCCCGCGGTATTGACCAGCAGGCGGCGCAGAAAATGATTATCTATGCGTTTGCCGCTGAACTGACGGAAGCGCTGCTGGATGGTCAGTTAAAACAGCAGGTGCTGGAGCGTATTGGCCAGCGTCTGCCTGGAGGCGCAGCATGAGTTTTCCCGTCGAGAAAGTACGGGCAGATTTCCCGGTTCTGACCCGTGAAGTAAACGGTCTTCCTCTGGCCTATCTGGACAGCGCGGCCAGCGCGCAGAAGCCGAATCAGGTGGTGGATGCGGAAGCTGAGTTCTATCGCCACGGCTATGCCGCCGTACATCGCGGTATCCATACCCTGAGCGCCGAGGCGACCCAGCGTATGGAAAACGTGCGTACGCAACTGGCCGCCTTCCTCAATGCACGTTCGCCTGAAGAGCTGGTCTTCGTGCGCGGAACCACCGAAGGGATCAACCTTGTCGCCAACAGCTGGGGCAACGCGCAGGTCCACACGGGGGATAACATTATCATCACCCAGATGGAGCACCACGCCAATATTGTACCGTGGCAGATGCTCTGCGAGCGCGCTGGCGCGCAGCTTCGGGTGATCCCGCTGAACGTCGACGGGACGCTCCAGCTCGAGCAGCTAGACGCACTGCTTGACGATAAAACGCGGCTGGTGGCGGTTACCCAGGTCTCCAACGTGCTGGGAACCGAAAACCCGGTCGCAGAGATCGTCGAAAAGGCCCATCAGGCGGGCGCGAAGGTGCTGATTGACGGTGCCCAGGCGGTGATGCACCACGCGGTGGACGTCCAGGCGCTGGATTGCGATTTCTACGTCTTCTCGGGACACAAGCTCTATGGCCCGACAGGGATTGGCGTGCTGTACGTGAAAGAAGACATCCTGCAGGCGATGCCGCCGTGGGAAGGGGGCGGGTCGATGATCGCCACCGTTAGCCTCTCAGAAGGGACCACTTACGCCCGCGCGCCGTGGCGCTTTGAGGCGGGCACGCCCAACACCGGGGGCATTATCGGGCTGGGGGCGGCGGTTTCCTACGTTTCTGCGATTGGCCTTGATGCCATTCAGGAGTATGAACAGCTGCTGATGCACTATGCGCTTGCCCAGCTTGCCAGCGTACCGGATCTTACCCTCTACGGACCTGCCGACCGGCAAGGGGTGATCGCGTTTAATCTCGGAAAACACCACGCCTATGACGTGGGCAGTTTCCTCGATAACTACGGCGTAGCGGTCCGTACCGGGCACCACTGCGCCATGCCGCTGATGACGTTTTACCAGGTACCGGCAATGTGCCGCGCATCGCTGGTGATGTACAACACAACGGAAGAGGTCGACAGGCTGGTGGCGGGGCTAAAACGCATTCACCAGCTGCTGGGCTAACGGAGAGGCGAAAGATGGCAGAGCTGCCGGACAAAGATAAATTACTGCGTAACTTCTCGCGTTGCGCAAACTGGGAAGAGAAGTATCTCTATATCATTGAGCTGGGACAGCGCTTACCGCCGCTCGGCGAAGAGGCGCATAGCCCGGAAAACATTATTCAGGGCTGTCAGAGCCAGGTGTGGATTGTGATGGAGCAGTCTGATGACGGCACTGTCGAATTACACGGCGACAGCGATGCTGCCATTGTCAAAGGGCTTATTGCGGTCGTCTTTATTCTTTATCACCGGATGTCGGCGCAGGATATTGTCGCGTTCGACGTCCGCCCGTGGTTTGAAAAAATGGCCCTGACCCAGCACCTCACCCCGTCCCGCTCTCAGGGACTGGAAGCGATGATTCGCGCCATCCGCGCCAAAGCTGCAATCCTTAGCTAGACTTACAGAACAGCATTCATTCTGTTTCGCGAGGTGGTTCCCGCCTCGCTGGTTTTTCAGCTTTCTGGCATCCTGCCGGTGAATAAGGAATCTCAGCATGAAGCGCGCGTCTCTAATAACTCTATTACTTCTCAGTTCGCTCGGCGCCCTTAATTCGGCCCGCGCGATGGACTATCCATTGCCGCCCGCAGGCAGTCGTCTGATTGGGCAAAATCAAACCTACACGATACAGGAAGGGGATAATAAGCTGCAGACCATCGCCCGCCGGTTTAATACCGCGGCGCAGGTGATCCTGGAAACAAACAATACCATCGCGCCGGTCAACCCTGCTCCGGGAACCGTTATTACCATCCCGTCGCAGATGCTGCTGCCGGACACGCCGCGCGAGGGCATTGTCGTTAACCTCGCTGAGCTTCGGCTCTACTACTTCCCGCCGGGAGAAAACATTGTTCAGGTTTTCCCGCTCGGCATCGGACAGCTGGGGCTGGAAACGCCGGTCACGACCACGCGCGTGAGCCAGAAAATCCCTAATCCCACCTGGACACCCACAGCGGGCATCAGAGCACGCTCTCTGGAGCAGGGAATTAAGCTGCCTCCGGTGGTCCCTGCCGGGCCCAATAACCCTCTGGGACGCTTCGCACTGCGTTTAGGCGTGGGCAATGGGGAATATCTGATCCACGGCACCAGCGCGCCGGACAGCGTCGGTCTGCGGGTCAGTTCTGGCTGTATGCGGATGAATGCCCCAGACATTAAAGCCCTGTTCGAACAGGTGCGGGTGGGCACGCGGGTTCAGATTATCAATGAACCGGTGAAGTTCTCCGTTGAGCCGGACGGTAAACGCTATATTGAAGTCCACCGTCCGCTGGCGCAGGCAGAAGGCGAAAACCCACAGGTCTCGCCAATTACCCATTCCGCAGACTTTGCGACCTTTGTTTCTCAGGCGGGAAGCGATAAGGCGCTTATTGATAAAGCCCTGTCACGCCGCGCCGGGATACCGGTTGTCGTGTCGTCAGGTAGCGGCCCGTCAGCCAGTAATAACGTGTTGTCCGTGCAGAACAGTCGGGTGTCCGCTGCGGTAGCGGAAGATGAAGGGGAGAAGGTGACGCAGTAGCCGTTTGACGCAGGCAAAAAAAATGGCGCACAATGTGCGCCATTTTATTAACAGGTACTATTACTTACGGTATTTAGTAGCCTGGTTGTCCAGACGCTGGTTAGCGCGAGCTGCGTCGTCTTTAGCAGCCTGAACGTCGGAACGGATTGCGTTCACGTCGTTGCTCAGCTGGTCAACTTTAGCGTTCAGAGTCTGAACGTCAGAAGACAGCTGATCGATTTTAGCGTTGCTGGAGCAACCAGCCAGCAGAGTAGAACCCAGGATTACCGCGCCCAGTACCAGTTTAGTACGATTCATTATTAATACCCTCTAGATTGAGTTAATCTCCATGTAGCGTTACAAGTATTACACAAAGTTTTTTGGGTTGAGAATATTTTTTTGATGGGAATACACCTATTTTTGATCGTTCGCTCAAAGAAGCATCGAATCAGCCCTTTTCGGGCAAAAATCTAAGGAAAAAAAGGCATTTATCATCGGATTCATCTTAGATAATTCGCAATTAAATAGAAAAACCCGATTTGCATTTTGAATGACTTTGGCTAATGCCAGAAATAAAAAAAGCGCCCGGCGGGCGCTTTTTATCAAAATTAATTCGTTCGGGAATTATTACAGCACGTGAACAGATGCGGTATTGGTGGTTCCGCTTGGGACCAGCGCGCCAGAAACCATGACCACAACGTCGCCTTTCTGTGCCAGACCGCGATCAACCAGCTCCAGAGCCACTTCTTTACCCAGACGATAGAAATCATCGGTAGAGGCGATCTCTTTCACCAGGTGTGGGATCACGCCTTTGCTCAGCACCAGCTGACGGGCAGTGGTTTCATTGGTGGTCAGCGCCAGGATGGTCGCATCCGGGAAGTATTTGCGCACGGCGCGAGCAGATTTACCGCCCTGAGTGGCAACCACGATCAGCGGCGCTTCCAGCTTCTCAGCGGTTTCTACTGCACCGCGGCAGACCGCTTCGGTGATGCGCAGCTTGCGGCTGTCGTTGTTGTAGTCCAGACGGCTCTTCATCACGCGGTCGGTACGTTCGCAGATGGTGGCCATGATGGACACCGCTTCCAGCGGATATTTACCTTTCGCGGATTCGCCGGACAGCATAACGGCATCGGTACCGTCGAGGATGGCGTTTGCCACGTCGCCTGCTTCAGCGCGGGTTGGGCGTGGGTTTTTGATCATGGAGTCCAGCATCTGCGTGGCGGTGATAACCACTTTACGCGCGCGAACGCATTTCTCGATCATCATCTTCTGCGCGAAGATTACTTCTTCAACCGGGATTTCAACGCCCAGGTCGCCACGGGCAACCATGATGCCGTCAGACGCTTCGAGGATTTCGTCGAAGTTGTTCAGGCCTTCCTGGTTTTCAATTTTGGAGATGATCTGGATCTTCTCGCCGCCGTGCGCTTTCAGGTGCTCACGGATTTCAACCACGTCGGAACGCTTACGGATGAAGGAAGCGGCAACGAAGTCAACGCCTTGCTCGCAACCGAAGATCAGGTCTTGCTTGTCTTTTTCAGCCAGGGCTGGCAGCGCGATGGAGACGCCCGGCAGGTTAACGCCTTTGTTCTCGCCCAGGTCGCCGTTGTTCAGCACTTTACAGATAACCTTGTTACCTTCGATAGCAGTAACTTCCATACCGATCAGACCATCGTCTACCAGCACGGTGTTCCCGACGGACAGGTCGCTGGTGAAGCCTTCATAGGTCACTGCAACGATTTCATTGTTACCGACCACGGATTTGTCGGTGGTGAAGGTGAAGGTCTGGCCCGCTTTCAGAGAGACGTCGTTACCGCCTTCCAGCTTGATGGTACGGATTTCTGGACCTTTGGTATCCAGCAGGATGGCGGCTTTTTTACCGGTCTTGCTCATTACGTTGCGCAAGTTCTGGATACGCTGACCGTGTTCTGCATAGTCACCGTGGGAGAAGTTCAGACGCATCACGTTCATGCCGGCGTCCAGCATTTTGGTCAGCATCTCTTCAGATTCGGTTTTCGGGCCGATAGTACAAACAATTTTCGTCTTTTTCATGACAGTCTTAGTCTTTAAGTTGGGAAGGATATGGAAATCTCGCTCCGGGGGCGCACCGCCGCGGAGTCAAACCTGTGTTGCAAAAGAGTATATGACACGCACTAAGGATAGGAGACATCAAATGAGCGTGCAGAAGAAAGTGTGCCTGAGTGACAGCCCAACGAAGGAGAGGAGAAGTTGTACGTTGTTTTGTGTATTCCAAGCGCTGAAACCATTCACCAGGGATTAGGCGCGCATTATACGCTGATTTTAAGATAAAAGGAAAATGGAAACGGTGTTTCAAAAATAATCTGTGCAGTTTCACATAATATTGTTATCAAGGCGTTAAGCCATAATGACAACTTATGGCGGCAGGTGATTGACCTGCCGCGCTTTGCCTATTTTTGCAGCGCCTGGCTGAGGTCGGCAATCAGGTCTTTAGGATCTTCAATCCCCACTGACAGGCGGATCAGCTGCGGCACAATGCCGTTGGCCAGCCGTTGCTCAAGCGGAATGGAGGCGTGCGTCATGCTGTAAGGCTGGCTCACAAGACTTTCCACGCCACCCAGGCTTTCCGCGAGGGTAAACAGCTTCAGGTTGCGGATCACTTCTGTTGCGCGTTGCGCGTCGCCTTTTACCACGACGGAAATCATCCCACCGGGCAGCGCCATCTGCGTGCGGGCAAGCTGATACTGCGGGTGCGATTCCAGGCCGGGATAGAAAACCTTTTCGACCAGAGGATGTTGCTCCAGCCATTGCGCAATCGCCAGCGCGTTGGTGCTGTGCTTTTCGACCCTCAGGGCAAGCGTGCGGATACCGCGCAGCGTCAGGAAGCTGCTGAACGGATCCAGAACGCCGCCCACCGCGTTTTGCAGATAGCCGAGCTTGTCCGCCAGCGCCGGGTTATCTCCCACCACCGCCAGCCCGGCCACAACGTCGGAGTGGCCGTTAAGGTATTTGGTGGCGGAGTGCACCACGATATCGAAACCCGACTCCAGCGGACGGTGGATAACCGGCGACGCGAAGGTGTTATCCGCCACGCTGATAACGTTATGACGACGGGCGATCGCCGCAATAGCTGCGAGATCCGCCAGCTTCAGCAGCGGGTTAGTTGGCGTTTCGACCCAGACCATACGCGTATCCGGACGAATGGCGGCCTCGAGTCCGGCCAGGTCGTCCGGTTTAACCCAGCTGACCTGCAGGCCGGTGCTGCGCTTGCGCACGTTCTCGATCAGACGGTATGTGCCGCCGTAAACGTCATCAATGGCGACGATGTGGCTGTCTTTATCCAGCAGTTCGAGCACCGTGGAGATGGCCGCCAGGCCGGAGGCGAAAGCGTAGCCGCGCATGCCGCCTTCCAGTTCGGCGATGGCGGTTTCCAGCGCATGTCGGGTGGGGTTACCGCTACGCGAATATTCATAGCCGGTATGTTCCCCTGGAGAGGGTTGCGCAAACGTCGAGGTCGCGTAAATTGGCGGCATCACCGCACCGTGCTGGTCGTTGAACTCGCCGCTGTGGACGCTCAGGGTTGCCAGGTTTTTCATCATCTATTCCTTTATTGCTGTAGACGGTTGCGCCATGCGGTCAGCACGTCGCTGCGCGTAATCAGACCCAGAAAGCGGTCGTTATCATTAATTACGGCCACCAGGCCGCGGTCGAAGATGGCGTTCAGGGCGCTTTCCGGGGCGTGTTTATCCAGAAATTCCACCTGACGCGTCATGGCCGCCGTCACCGGAAGCGCGAAGCGATCGCCGTCGCCGCCGATGTGCCGCAGAAGATCCCATTCGTCGATAATGCCCACCACCTTGCCGTTCTCCAGCACCGGCAGCTGGGAGATGTCATACAGACGCATGCGCGCCAGGACGGTGGAAAGCGTGTCGTCCGGGGCGGCGGTGACGGTGGCGCCTTCATCGTGACGAAGGGCGATGTAGTCGGAGAGATCGCCTGCCTGAGGGCGCGCGATCAGCCCCTGCTGGCGCATCCAGTCATCGTTAAACATTTTCGAAAGGTATTTGTTGCCGCTGTCGCAGGCGAAGGTCACCACGCGCTTCGGCGTGGTCTGCGCCTGGCAATACTTCAGCGCGGCCGCCAGCAGCGTGCCGCTGGAGGAGCCTGCCAGAATACCTTCCGTTTTCAGCAGATCGCGCGCGGTGGTGAACGCTTCGCGATCGGTGATGCGCCAGGCGAGAGTCACGCCTTCGATATGGGCCAGCGGAGGAATAAAGTCTTCACCGATCCCCTCAACCAGCCATGAGCCTGCATCGTGGTAGCGCCCGGTTTCCACCTGGTCGGCCAGTACTGATCCGGCCGGGTCTGCGAGGATAAACTCCGTGTGCTGAGAGTGCTCGGCGAACCACGCCTGCAGGCCACCCAGCGTACCGCCTGAGCCGACCCCCACCACGATGGCGTCGATCCTGCCGTCAAGCTGCTCATACAGTTCCGGTGCCGTAGTGGTGCGGTGTGCCAGCGGATTGGCTTCGTTATTAAACTGGTCAATGTAAAACGCGCCGGGCAGCTCATTGGCCAGACGCTGGGCGTAATCCTGGTAATAGGCGGGATGGCCCTTATTGACGTCGGAGCGGGTCAGCACCACCTGAGCACCGAGCGCGCGCAGGTGGAAAATTTTCTCGCGGCTCATTTTGTCCGGCACCACCAGAATCAGCGAGTAGCCTTTCTGGGCGGCGATCAGGGCCAGGCCGAGACCGGTATTGCCCGCCGTTGCCTCAATAATCGTGCCTCCCGGCTGCAGCTGGCCGGTACGCTCCGCTTCGTTAATCATCGACAACGCCACCCGATCCTTAATGGAGCCGCCGGGATTCTGGTTTTCCAGCTTCAGAAACAGCGAGCAGGGACCGGTATCAAGCTTGTGCAGCTGGATAAGCGGGGTACGGCCAATCAGTTCGGTGACGGAGTGGTAAATCGTCATGATGTTTTCCTTTCTGGATGTCATGACGGGATGATAGGGCGGTGAAATTTTCGCAATAAAGAACCATTCACTGCCTTTTAGAACAGAAAGGAATATAAATGACGTTTTTGGATGTCAGGACAGCAAGACGTAAAGTTGTCTGGATGTGAGGATGGCTATACAGGTGTAAAATGCTGCAAAAATGACCGTTTTTTGCGCGTGTCAGCCAGCAGATATGCATCTGACAGATAATCATTGCTGAAATTGGTCTAAATGCTTCCCACCCGGTAAATCCGCTGTTTATTCCCCAAAGTAATAACACATTCTTTTTTGTTCATTTAAAAGCTGATAACGGCTGTTTACTATCGTTTGGACATCCATACTGCTAAACCGCCGCGGGCGGCACGGATAACGAATAAGAATGATTGTACTGAGCAATATTTCGAAGGTTTTTGACAACGGAAAGGTGGCACTCACGGCCGTTGATAACGTCAATTTGACGATAGCACAGGGGCAGATTTACGGGATTATCGGTTACAGCGGGGCAGGTAAAAGTACGCTTATTCGCCTACTCAATGGCCTGGAAAAACCCAGCACCGGCAGCGTAACCATCAACGGGCAGAACATTTCCGCGGCTAAAGGCGAAGCCTTACGCCAGGCGCGTCTGAAGATCAGCATGGTATTCCAGCACTTCAACCTGCTGTGGTCGCGTACGGTGAGTGAGAATATCGCGTTCTCCATGCAAATTGCCGGCGTACCGAAAGCCGACATTAAGGCCCGCGTGGCCGAGCTTATCGACCTTGTCGGCCTGAAAGGCCGCGAGCATGCGTACCCGTCACAGCTGAGCGGCGGGCAAAAGCAGCGCGTGGGCATTGCGCGCGCGCTGGCCAATAATCCTGACGTGCTGCTTTGCGACGAGGCCACCTCCGCGCTCGACCCGCAGACTACCGATCAGATCCTCGATCTGCTGCTGGACATTAACCGACGCTTCAAGCTGACCATTGTGCTGATCACGCACGAGATGCACGTGGTGCGCAAAATCTGCGACCGCGTGGCTGTGATGGAGAACGGTAAAGTGGTGGAAGAGGGGGACGTGCTGAGCGTCTTTACCCATCCGCAGCAGCCGATTACGCAGCAGTTTGTCCGCCAGGTGAGCCAGTATGCCGAAGAGGAAACCTTCAACACCGAGCTGGCAAACGATCTGGAAGGGACGGTTATCAGGCTGACCTTCACCGGTCACAGCACGCATCAACCGATCGTGGGTGAGCTTACCCTGCGCTACGGCCTGCCGTTTAACATCCTGCACGGGAAAATGACGCAAACCGCCCACGGCGTGTTTGGTCAGCTCTGGGTACAGGTAGTGGCATCCGATGAACAACTGAACAATATCCTCGCCGACCTGAAGCAAAGCGATATTGAAGGCGAGGTGATTAAACATGGCTGAAGATCTCTTTCCGCATCTCAAGTGGGATCAGCTCTGGGCGGCGACGCTGGAGACGCTGTACATGACCGCACTGTCCGGCGTGGCGACCTTTGTGCTGGGTATCGTGCTGGGCCTGGCGCTGTTTTTAACCGCGCGCGGCGGATTGTTCCACAACCGCACGGTCTATAGCGTCATTTCGATTGTGGTGAACGTGTTCCGCTCCATTCCGTTCATCATTCTGATCGTCCTGCTGATCCCGTTCACCAAGACCGTCGTCGGCACCATTCTTGGCGCCAACGCGGCACTGCCGGCGCTGATTGTAGGCGCCGCACCGTTCTACGCACGCCTGGTGGAGATCGCCCTGCGTGAAGTGGATAAAGGCGTGATAGAAGCGACGCGCTCGATGGGCGCGCGACTGAGCACGTTAGTGTTTCGGGTTTTACTGCCGGAATCATCACCTGCACTGGTATCAGGTATTACGGTAACGCTGATTGCGCTGGTGAGCTACAGCGCCATGGCGGGGGTGATTGGCGCCGGCGGGTTGGGAAATCTGGCTTATCTGGAAGGATTCCAGCGCAACCATGGTGACGTCACGCTGGTGGCAACGGTGACCATTCTGATCATCGTTTTCATTATCCAGTTCTGCGGCGACGCCATTACTTCTCTGTTAGATAAACGCTAATAAATACACACAGGAACCACATCATGAAAAAGACACTGACACTGATCGCCGCTGCAACCCTGAGCGCCCTGAGCTTCGCCTCCTGGGCCGACACCCTGACCGTGGGCGCATCCAACACGCCGCACGCCGAAATTCTGGAGCAGGCAAAGCCGATTCTGGCGAAGCAGGGTATCGACCTGGAGATCAAACCTTTCCAGGACTACATTCTGCCCAATACCGCGCTGGCGGGCCATGACATCGACGCGAACTATTTCCAGCACATTCCTTACCTGAACAGCGTGCTGAAAGATCACGCGGGCGATAAGGACTACGATTTTGTCAGCGCGGGCGCGATCCACATTGAGCCCATCGGCATCTACTCCAAAAAATACAAGTCGCTGAAAGACCTGCCGGAAGGCGGCAAGATCATCATGCGTGACGCCGTTTCTGAAGAGGGGCGCATTCTCTCTATCTTCGAGAAAGAGGGCGTGATCAAGCTGAAGCCGGGCATCGACAAAGTGACCGCGCGCATCAGCGATATCGTCGAGAACCCGAAAAAGTTGAAGTTCACGCCTAACGTTGAAGCGTCTCTGCTGCCGCAGATGTATAACAACAACGAAGGCGATGCGGTGGTGATTAACGCCAACTACGCGATTGACGCCGGTCTGGATCCGGTTCACGACCCGATTGCGGTAGAGAGCGGTGAAAACAACCCGTACGCCAACATCATTACCGTTCATCGCGGTGACGAGAAGAAGAAAGACATCGTCGCGCTGGTGAACGTGCTGCACTCCAAAGAGATTCAGGACTGGATCCGCACCAAGTACAAAGGCGCGGTCATCCCAGTAAACAACTAATTAGCTGATTTTACAGATGAAGCCCGGCGAGGAACTCGCCGGGCTTCTTTTTTGTATCCGGCAGGAGAATCATTTAAGCTCAACGTTTAAAAGGCAATGGAGTGATGACGATGGGTAACGTGACCAAAGATGAAGCGCTGTATCAGGAGATGTGCCGGGTGGTCGGGAAGGTCGTGCTTGAGATGCGTGATTTAGGGCAGGAGCCAAAGCATATTGTCATTGCCGGGGTGCTGCGTACCGCGCTGGCGAACCAGCGCGTTAAGCGCAGTGAATTGACAACCGAAGCGATGGAAACGGTGGTTAAAGCGCTGGCCGGGTAATGCGCCAGCGCTTCGCAAGCTGCTCGAGCGAACAGCAGAGCAGGTAGTAGACCACGCCCGTAAAGATAAAAATGGCCGCCGGGTAGATTTGCACCCGGTTGTTGACCTGTCCCGCCACCGTGGTCAGTTCAGGAACGTTCACGATAAACGCCAGCGACGTATCCTTCAGCAGGCTGATAAAAATCCCCACCAGCGACGGTAGAATATTCCTCAGCGCCTGCGGCAGCAGCACGCGCCACAACGTTTGCTGGGTGCTGAATCCCTGCGACAGCGCGGCCTCGTACTGCCCGGACGGCAGCGCGTTAAGCCCGGCCAGCACCGAGTGCATGACGGTTGCCGCCGTAAACCAGGCCAGGGCCAGCGTGACGGTCAGCGCCCCCGGCAGGTCGCCTCCGGTGATGAGCGGCAGAAGATACCACATCCAGAAAATCACGAAGATAAGCGGGATACCGCGAATCAGCTCTGCCCATAAAAAGAGGGTTTTTCGCACGAACCCGGTATAGCGCCAGGACAGACACGCGAGCGCGACTCCACCGGGCAGGGCGATGACCGCTGCGCCAGCCGCCATCATCAACGAGAGCAATACGCCACCCGGTTCACCGGCTGCCGCGCGTCCCCACAGCAGATAGTCGAGGTTCTCGGTGATGACATTAAGTCCGGCAATCATGTTTCTCACTCCCTGAGGTGACGACGATCGGGTGCTTACGTTTCGCTTGAGGTCCGATGCGCACCAGCACCATCCCCATCGCCAGACCGGTCAGGAGATAGAGTGCGGTGCCGAGGGTAAATGCCTCCAGCGCGTGCGCGTTATAGCTTTCAATCTGCCTGACCTGATAGGTCAGCTCGGCGAAGCCAATCCCGCTGGCGAGCGAAGAGAGCTTCATCAGATTAAGATACTGCCCCACAACGGGCTGCCAGGCGTTGGCCAGCCCCTGCGGCAGAAGGATGTAACGGAACAGGCGCCACGCGGAGAAACCCTGGGCGAGCGCCGCCTCGCGCTGCCCGGCCGGAACAGAACGCAATCCCGATTCCACTTCTTCGATTAAAAACGCCGAGGTAAAAACGCCCAACCCCCAGGCCGAACAGAGGAACTCGGGCGTAAACCACCAGACGTCGCCGGGCAGAATTGACCAGCTGTGATCCGCGTTCACCGCGTCGCGAAACGCCTGCGGCAGTCCGTTCCAGGCGGCAAAGTACCAGAACAGCAGCTGGACCAGCAGCGGGGTATTGCGAAACAAAGATACCCAGCCGCTGACGACCGCGTTCCCGACGCGTCCGCCGGCAAGGCGCAGGAGCATAAAGAGCAGTGCGAGCAGGCTGGCCAGCATAACCCCCGCAAGCGTCACCCACAGGGTGGTGAGAAATCCGGAGAGGATCCACTGCAGAGGCTGTCCGGTCAGTACCCCCTGCCAGTCGAGCGCGGGCATTACAGATGCTCCTGATGCAGCGGGTTCAGCACCTTTTGCAGGAACCGCTGCGCGCGCGGATGCGCGGGCCGACTGAAGAATTGCGCCGGCGGCGCAACTTCCAGAATTTGTCCCCCGTCGATAAAGACGACCCGGTCAGCAATTTCCCGGGCGAACTGCATCTCATGGGTCACCACAATCATCGTGATCCCGCTGTGGGCGAGGGCTTTCATCACAAACAGCACTTCGCCAATCATCTCCGGATCCAGCGCGGAGGTGGGTTCATCAAAGAGGATTATCTGCGGTGAAGAGGCTAGGGCGCGGGCAATCGCCACGCGCTGCTGCTGTCCACCGGAAAGTTCTGCCGGGAAATGGTGGGCTTTTTCCAGCATCCCGACCTTCTCCAGCAGGGCCAGCGCGCGCTCCCGGGCCGGTTGCGGCTTCCAGCCGTGAACGTGCTCCAGCGCCAGGGTGATGTTCTGGCTGGCGGTAAGATGGGCGTAAAGATTGAACTGCTGGAACACAAACCCCACGCGGCTTCGCAGCTGGCGCAGCCCGGTACCGGAAAGCTTTCCGGTAGGCTTGTTGTCGACCAGAATCTCCCCGCCGCTCAGGGTTTCAAGCTGGTTGATCAGACGAATCAGGGTGGATTTACCGGAGCCCGAAGGGCCGAGGATGGCCACCACTTCACCGGGCGTAATGGTGAGGTTAATGTCGTTTAAAACCTGATGGTCACCGTAGCGTTTGTCCACATGACGAAACTCGACGCTGGCCTGTTCCAGATGTGAAAAATCCGCGGCACCGGCCGCGGAGTGTGAAAATAAACCTGAGAGCATATTACTTAGCTTCTATTTTAAAGGCGCGAGGCTGTGGGGCAGGGGTGCCTGGACCAAACCAGACGTCGTAGATTTTTGCCGCCTGGCCGTTCTTCTCAAGATTGACCAGCTCATCGTTGACGGCTTTCAGCAGCGCCGTTTCACCTTTTTTCACCCCGACGCCAATCTCTTCTTTGCTCAGCAGGTCGGGCAGAATTTTGAAGTTCGCTTTGTCCGGCGCCTGCGCCAGCAGACCGGCCAGAATGGTGCTGTCCTGGGTAATGGCCTGCACGTTGCCGTTGCGCAGCGCCGTCAGCGCCAGCGGAATGTCGTCATACGAGAGCACGCGGGACTGCGGGAAACGCTGGTGCAGCGCCTGTTCACCCGTTGTGCCTTTTACCGCGCCAATACGCGCCCGGCTGTAGTCATCAAGCTTGTCCGGGGATTTTACCGGAACCAGGAACTGCTGGCCGGTGACAAAGTAAGGCGTCGAGAAGTCAATCACCTGCGCGCGTTCTGGCGTGATGGTGATATCCGCCACGATCAGGTCCGCTTTGCCGGACTGCAGCAGCGGAATGCGGTTGGCCGGATTGGTGGCAACCAGTTCAAGCTTCACGCCGAGCGATTTTGCCAGCGCGTTGGCGAAATCCACGTCGTAGCCCACGATCTCGTGCGTTTTTGCATCAATGGAGCCAAACGGCGGGTTGGCGTCAAAGGTGGCCACTTTTACCACCCCTGCGGCCTTAATATCCGCCAGCTGATCGGCCTGCGCCTGCGCTGAAAGCAGGCTCCCGGCCGCCAGCAATCCCAGAACCAGTGTCCGTTTTGTAAACCCTTTCATATTTGCTGCCATAGTCATTCGCCATCCCGTTGTTTTTGTTTTACCCCGCTACGCTCCCATAAGCGAAAGCTATCGCCAAATAAGAAATCGTTCTTTGTTATTAGCAAAAAAGCATTAGTGAACAAGGTGTTAATGAAGAGTGAAAAGAACGGGGCGCTATTTGCAAATCCTGCACATCGACAGTGGATTTTGGTATTTCCCTTGGGTGGAAATTGGGTGTTTAACTGAGGACAGGTTAAGCGAGAGAGGTTGAGACAATGAAAAAATGGATCAGCACGTTACGGCGGTTTTTTGCGACCCGACCAGTGAATGCGGAGAACAGCGCGCAACGTGTTCTTGAGTCAATCCTGCCTGTCGCCAGCCTGTATGGCGTAGACGTAGCCAACATTGACCCGGAGTGGTTCCATGATAAAACGTCACGCTGAATTGCGCCGCACGCGCGAAATGTACTGGAACGAGGTGTGCTGGATTTTGTTCTGACCCCGGATAGCTGTTAATGTCGACGGACGGTTGAGTCTGCTCAGTTAACGGAATGAAGAACCCTTTTCTCAAGCGCGGTATTATTGCCTGGACGATAGTCTGCCTCATCAGCGGCGTGCTGCTCTACGCCGAACAAATCCGCCGCCAGTTCTGGGAGCGCGATCGCGAGTTCGCGGCACTCTTTGCTGAACTAAGCGCGGTACTGACGCAAAATGAATCTGTACTGCCGCTTCTGAACGGCGATGAAGATATTGCCGCCCTGCGCAAAAAATTCCCCCAGCTGCTTGCCCTGGAAAAAACCACCGGACGGGCGCTTAATGCGCCGCGGGTTGAGCCTGCCCACGCGGTGCAGTACTGGCTTTACAACCCCTGGCGTCAAATCCGCGTGCTGGTAGACCTCGGCCCGATCCTGAACGCCCATCATCCTTTCAATCACCTCGGGATCCGCTTTAAGCCGAACGGCGACGAGCAGGCGCCTGATGCTTTCTGGCACTGGCAACGCACCTTCCCGCAGCATACTCAACCTTTTACGCTGGAGGCCGATTCACAGCCGGCCTGGCTCGGCGTTAACGCGTTTATTTATCCCTTACTTTTCATTGCATGGGGGATTGTGGTTGCGCTGGCGAGCGTGGTGCTCTGGCAGCGTAAAGCGCGGAAAGAGGCCGAGCAAAGGGCGCTCTATTACCAGCACGCCAGGCTTAATACCCTGGGGGAGATCACCGCTGGAATTGTGCATGAGATAAACCAGCCCCTTACCGCGGCGCAGACGTGGATCCAGGGCGCGCAGCGCCAGCTGCAGCAGGACAATGGGCAGGCCGTGTCGCAAGCGCTGGCGGCCGCACTGACGCAAACGCAGCGTATTAGCGCCTTGCTGACCCGTTTTCGCGAGCACGTTGTGCAGGAGAAGGTGATCCTGCGGGAAACCGATCTGGTGCACTGCTGGCTGCAGGTGGTGAACCTGCTGGAGCACGAGCGCAGGGCCGAACATATTACGGTCAGCCATGCGTTTGCCCCGGAAGCAACGACGGTGCTGGCTGACCCTCTCTGGCTGGAACAGGTGCTGCATAACCTGCTCAGCAATGCCATTCAGGCCCAGCAGCCGGACACTGCCGGTTGGGTAAAAATTGAGAGTCAAAAGAACGAGAGCGGCGTCCTGATCGTCGTCACCGACGGCGGCCCGGGCTTTAGCCCCGAGGCGTTGCAGAATGCCTTCATGCCGTTTTACAGCGGCAGAGAAGTGGGTATCGGTCTGGGGATGACCTTAACGGAGTCATTGATGACGCGTATGAATGGCTCGATTACGCTGGGTAACGCCCCACAGGGCGGGGCGCAGATCCGACTACAGCTGGCGCACGGAAAGGAGGCGAAGCATGGATAAAACAGTCTGGCTGATTGATGATGATGAATCCATCAGAGAGTCGATGGCGTTTTTGCTTTCGGGGATGGGCTGGCCGGTAAAAACGTTTGAAAGCGTCGATGCCTTTATCGCTGCCCATGCCGGGGATACGGCGCTGGTGGGCTGTATGCTGCTGGACATGCGCATGCCGGGCAAAGGCGGACTCGCCTGGCTTGAAGAGGGCAGCTGGACCTGGCCCCTGCTGCCGGTGATTATCATGACCGGACACGGCACCGTTGACGCCTGCCGTCGGGCATTCCATAACGGCGTCTTTGAGTTTTTCACCAAGCCGCTGGATGCCGACAAGCTTATCGAAACGGTGGGTCAGGCCTTCGGAGAAAGCCAGCGCCGCTTTGCCGACTGGCAGGAAACGTCCCGGGTTAAGGCGCGTTTCGCACAGCTGACCGCCCGGGAACATGAAGTGCTGGGCGAACTGATGAAAGGGCTCAGCAACAAGGAGGCGGCTGCACGGCTGAACCTCTCGCCGCGAACGGTGGAAGCGCACCGCGCGGCGGCGTTTACCAAGCTTGGCGTCAGCAGCCTGGTCCAGGCGATCCGGGAATACGACAAATTGCAATCCGTATAACTACCAGGATGAGTGCGTAATCAACCGAATTACCTTTTATCGCGCGGCTGAGTAACCTCTGCTCTGTCTACCAACACGCGAGGACGTGCGATGAAAAAATTAATGATAGTTGCGGCACTGGCCGCAGGTAGCCTGAGCCTGGCGGCGCAGGCCGATACGTTGAGTCAAAAGAATCTCTCACTGGCCCAGGCGAACGCGCTGGCGACGTCCGCTATTCAGGCGTGTACGGCAAAAAATTATCAGGTGACGGTCACCGTGGTTGACCGTGCAGGCGTGGTAAAAGCGGTACAGCGTACGGACAATGCCGGCCCGCACACGGTTAAAGCCAGTGAGATGAAAGCCTGGACGGCGCTCAGCGCAAAGAATGCGTCAGGCAAAGTGATGGAAGCGGCGCAGAGCAACGCCGGTGCGCAAAACATGCGTGATATTCCGGGCTTCCTGCTGCTGGCGGGTGGCCTGCCGGTGAAAGAGGGCGATGAGACGATCGGGGCGATCGGTATCGGCGGCGCGCCGGGCGGTCATCTTGATGAAGCCTGCGCGCAGGTAGCCATTGACGGGCTCAAAAAGTAACACAAAAAAAGCACCGGTTTCCCGGTGCTTTTTTATCAGATCTTGCAGGCATCGCCGCAGTCGTCGTCGGCGACAATCGCCTGCGCTTTTTTATCCGCATCGTCCAGACGTTCCGCATTACGCTCTTCGGCTTCATCCAGACCGTTAAAGACTAAGTTATCGAGATCAATTTCCATGTGGCACCTGCTCTGTTCAGTATGTGATTCTGGCACAGTATAGGGCAAAAAAAGCCGGCAATGTACCTCGCAGCACATAACGATAATCCCTGCCATACTCAGTGCTTTATTGCTGAGGAGAGCCCATGATTACACTCTGTAAAACCTGCGGAACCGCCTATGACGCCCCGCCGGACAGGTGCCCGATTTGCGAGGATGAACGCCAGTATGTGCCCGCTACGGGCCAGGCATGGACGGATTTCGACAACGTAACCGCCACGCATAGCAACAAATGGCAGCAGCTGGAGCCGCGGCTGTTCGCTATTAAAACGGTCCCCGCGTTTGCTATCAACCAGCGGGCGCTGCTCCTGCAAACGCCCCACGGCAATATTCTCTGGGACTGTATTGCCAACCTCGACCCCGCCACTAAAACGCTCATCACCGCGCTCGGCGGCATCAGCGCGATTGCGATTTCGCATCCGCACTATTACACCACCATGCAGGAGTGGGCCGCGGCGTTTGATGCACCGGTGTATCTGCATGCCAGCGACAGAGAGTGGGTCATGCGCGACAGCCCGGCCATTCATTTCTGGCAGGGGGATGCGCTGGAGATCTTCCCGTCGGTCACCCTGCTGCGTCTCGGCGGGCATTTTGCCGGCGGAACGGTACTGCACTGGCAGGAGGGGGAAGGGGTATTGCTGGTGGGGGATATCCTGCAGGTCACGCCCGGCAAAGACGCTGTTTCGTTTATGTGGAGCTATCCGAATTATCTTCCGCTGCCGGCTCGCACCGTGGCGTCTGTTGTCAGTCATCTGGAAGGCAAAACGTTTGCACGCCTGTACGGCGCGTTCGAGGGGCAGAACATCCAGGCCAGTGCGGACGAGATCGTGCAGCGGTCGGGCCAGAAATATATTGCTTGTCTGA
This sequence comes from Enterobacter sp. FW301-JW81, assembly GCF_058788735.1. Classification (NCBI taxonomy): domain Bacteria; kingdom Pseudomonadati; phylum Pseudomonadota; class Gammaproteobacteria; order Enterobacterales; family Enterobacteriaceae; genus Enterobacter; species Enterobacter sp. FW301-JW81. The sequence continues at coordinate 617,008 of NZ_JBYTBA010000001.1, forward strand.
AGTAAACCACGATGGGTAAACTTTACGAGTGTGATCTCGATCATGCCTAAACTAAAACAGATAAAAGAGACATTGCTATGCAACATATCATTGAAGGTTTTCTCAGCTTTCAAAAAGAGATTTTCCCGCAACGTAAAGAACTCTTCCGCAGTTTAGCGTCCAGCCAGAATCCCAAAGCGCTGTTCATCTCTTGCTCCGACAGCCGCCTGGTCCCGGAGCTGGTCACCCAGCAAGAGCCGGGACAACTCTTTGTCATTCGTAATGCTGGCAACATCGTGCCGCCTTTCGGGCCAGAGCCTGGCGGCGTGTCTGCCACTATCGAATACGCCGTTGTGGCGCTGGGCGTCACGGATATCGTGATTTGCGGACACTCCAACTGCGGGGCGATGAAGGCGATTGCCGATAACGCGAATCTGGAGCCCATGCCGGCTGTGTCGCACTGGCTGCGCTATTCCGACGCGGCAAAAGCCGTGGTGGAGAAGAAAACCTGGGATAAACCGATCGATAAGGTCAATGCGATGGTGCAGGAGAACGTGTTTGCGCAGCTGAGCAACATTAAGACCCATCCGTCCGTTGCGGTGGGCCTGCGCAATAACTCCATCCGCCTGCACGGCTGGGTGTACGACATTGAAAGCGGCAAAATCCTTGCGCTGGATAAAGCGACGAAAACCTTCGTCTCCCTGTCTGAAAACCCGGAAGTCTACTTCGAGTAATCAGCACCAGCAGGGCATGGACGCCCTGTCAGCTCTCACTGTACGGCAATCGCCGCCGTAACCCCGACGCGGGTTTTTCTGCCGCCTTCGCCATCGCCTCTGCAATCTCAGCGCACTCCGCCAGCCCCTGAACGAAGGGACGATCGTGCATCAGCCACGGTATCGCGCCGAAGGCGATGCGTCCGCGAACGGTGTCAGGCGCTTTTAAGGTGTAATCCTCACCGATGTCGGGTATCTCTTCGCCCGTTGTTTCCAGCTGTCTGCGCAGCGTCGGGAAGGGCAGATCTTTCGTTTTGAGCGGCTTTTGTCCGCGCGCGTCAATAAACACGTCGAAACGGTAAACCCTCTCTTGAGTGGTTATCACCGTCCGGTCGCTGCCAACGTCAAGCGTGTAATCGTCGCCGAGCGCAGCCACGCTAATAATGCCGGCTTCGCGAAGTGCAAGAAGCCTGCGGATAGACTGCGGAGGAATGGCCGCGTAGTTGTCGATAAATACCCGGGCCAGCCCCTGCTTGAAGCGTTTCGCGTCTCGTTCGCTAAGATGGGGCACGATCTCCTGAACCACCTCATGCAGCCGAAGCACGGTATAGCGCCAGGCCACGGTGCGCCGTTCGCGTTTGTTCCGCTCAACCTCGTTGAGATTCTCTTGCGCCCAGGTAAAGGGGCCGTGCCGTTTACGATCCTCAAACCAGGCCTCGCGAATGCTGTCCGCAGTCAGCCTGTGCAGAGACATTTTTTCGCACCACGCCGGGTCAGCGAGCTGAAGCTCTTTCACCATCAGGGCGAAGATGCGGTCAAGTAGGCCATCCGCTCCTTTGGCAATCTCGCTTTCAGCCGCGCGTTCGGTTAATACCGATAATGGTTCGTAAGGGATAGGGCAGTAAAAATCGGCTTCAGGCAGAATGCCCGTTCGGGACATCAGGACAATGTTTAATGCCTCGCTGCCTTTATCAAGCACGAATTTATCGTCGCGAAACGCACCGTGCTGCATCACTACCGCCATGGCCGCGTCGAGACCGCTTAGCGATGTTCCCATGATACCAACGCGGCACGGAGGAATGCTGGCGTCCATCAGCCCGGACCACGGGCTTGGGAAGAACGCGCGGGTGGCTTCGTCTTCGTCTGGCCAGACGTGTCCGGTGGCGATAACCGCAAGGTCAAAGCGTTCAGGAAAGGCACTGTCGTTGACTGCAAGCGTGACGCCGGCCTCCGAGGGCATGATGTCGGTCACGCGGGCGGATTCATGGATATCAACCTGAAACCCCCGCTTTTTAGCCTCTTCAACGATTGAGCGAAAGCTGTCGCGAAAATACTCACCGAGCAGGAGTCGGGGCAGGAACTGCCTGTCATGCAAACGGGCTTTATCAACGTTAAAACGCGCCAGATGGGCGTCGCTCTGGCCCTTGAGCCAGTCGAGGTAGGTCATAAACAGTGGCGGGATTTCAATGCTGGCGATGTTCGCCAACATCAGACGAGAGTTATCGTCGTCGTTGTAGGGCATACCCACGCCCGCTTCCTCAGCCTGTTCAAAGACGGAGACCGAAAGCGGCTGGGGGTTTTTAAGCAGTGCGTAAAAGGTGTAAATCCCTGTAGGGCCGGAACCGATAATGGCGATTTTCTTCATCGACGGTTTTCCTCTCTTTTTTCCATGAGGAAAGCGTAGCAGGAGAACAGTAATGAAAATGAGGGATTAGGAAAATTCAGGATATCAGAAGAGGATTTGCACCATTTCAGGACTGAAATGGTGCGTCCGAGTGGACTCGAACCACCGACCCCCACCATGTCAAGGTGGTGCTCTAACCAACTGAGCTACGGACGCAGAATGGTGCGTTCAATTGGACTCGAACCAACGACCCCCACCATGTCAAGGTGGTGCTCTAACCAACTGAGCTATGAACGCAACGTGTTGTCGGTGACAACGGGGACGAATATTAGCGGCACAGCCCCAATGAGGCAAGAGGGAAAATGCATTTTTCTCTCTGATTTCACGCGATTGCTTTATTACCGCGCAAAGTGAAGAGAAAGTAGCCGCCGGCTGGCGGCTACTGCATATTTAACGTGCAGCGCGTTGCAAAATGACCGTTGACGGCTGGCGCTGCAGGAAGCGCATTCGCATCATCATCATAATCGCCGCCGACGTCAGGCCGATGATAAAGCCCATCCAGAACCCAGCCGGACCCATGCGTTCAACCACCAGATCGGTCAGGGCCAGTATGTAGCCAGTCGGCAGTCCCAGCACCCAGTAGGCGATGAAGGTGATAAAGAAGATCGAACGCGTGTCTTTATATCCGCGCAGCACGCCGCTGCCAATTACCTGGATGGAGTCCGAGATCTGGTATATAGCGGCCAGCAGCATCAGGTGCGAGGCCAGCGCGACCACTTCCGGACTGTCGTTATAGAGCAGGGCAATCTGCTCGCGCAGCGCAACGGTAAAAAGCGCCGTGCAGATGGCCATGCAGACGCCGACGCCCAGCCCGGTCCGGGCGGCCGTTTGCGCATCCAGCGTAGAGCCTTGTCCCAGGCGGAAGCCCACGCGAATGGTCACTGCCGCGGCCAGCGACATCGGCAGGACGAACATCAGGGAACTGAAGTTCAGCGCAATCTGGTGCCCGGCCACGTTCACGATACCCAGCGGGGAGACCAGCAGGGCAACCACGGCAAACAGGGTTACCTCAAAGAACAGTGCCAGGGCAATCGGTAACCCTAACTGCACCAGACGGGTCATGATGTTCCAGTCCGGGGTGCTAAATCTGTTCTCGTTACGAATATCGCGCATTGAACGGGCGCGCTTCACGAAGGTGAGCATGGAGAAGAACATCACCCAGTAAACGGCAGCCGTCGCCACGCCGCAGCCGACGCCGCCAAGCTCCGGCATCCCGAAGTGGCCGTAAATAAAGACATAGTTAACCGGAATATTAACCAGCAAACCAATAAAGCCCATCACCATCCCAGGCTTGGTTTTCGCCAGGCCTTCACACTGGTTACGCGCCACCTGGAAAAAGAGGTAGCCAGGCGCACCCCAGAGCAGGGCACGCAGATAGCCCACGGCTTTATCAGCCAGTGCCGGGTCAATATTATGCATAGCGCGAATGATATGGCCCGCGTTCCAGAGCACGACCATAATCAGCACGGAGACAAACCCTGCCAGCCAGAAGCCCTGACGGACCTGATGGGCAATGCGTTCGCGACGCCCCGAGCCGTTGAGCTGAGCGATAACAGGCGTGAGCGCGAGCAGCAGACCGTGGCCGAACAGGATGGCCGGAAGCCAGATTGACGTGCCGATAGCCACGGCCGCCATATCGGTGGCGCTGTAGCCACCTGCCATTACCGTATCCACAAATCCCATTGCGGTCTGGGCCACTTGCGCGATGATCACTGGTATAGCCAGTGCCAATAACTGGCGCGCTTCATTCATGTACTTCTGCACGTGAACACCTTTATTTTGTAGTTATTTGAGAGACTAAAAAAGCCGCCGAAACGGGCAGCAAGAAGAAAATGCAGGGGGGTGCCAGCTATTGTAGCGGGCTTTAGCTATTTATCTAGTGAAAAAATCGCCAGTAAATGCGCTCCGCTGGCAACCTGTTTTTCCAACTGTTATTGTGGTGGGATTAAACGGTGTCACCACCGTCCGGAAAAAACAGGAGTTGTAAGCATGTTTACTGGTATTGTGCAGGGCACCGCCAAAGTGGTGTCCATTGATGAAAAACCTAATTTCCGTACTCATGTTGTCGAGCTGCCGGAATATATGCTTGAGGGCATCGAAACCGGCGCGTCGATTGCCCACAACGGCTGCTGCCTGACAGTAACCGAAATTAACGGCAGCCAGATCAGCTTTGATTTAATGAAAGAGACGCTGCGCATCACCAACCTGGGCGAGCTGGCGGTGGGGGATACCGTCAACGTTGAGCGGGCGGCGAAGTTCAGCGATGAGATTGGCGGCCATCTGATGTCCGGGCACATCATGACCACCGCGGAAGTGGCGAAAATCGTCACCTCGGAAAATAACCGTCAAATCTGGTTCAAAATGCAGGATCCTTCATTAATGAAATACATCCTCTATAAAGGATTTATTGGCATCGATGGGATTAGCCTGACGGTGGGGGAAGTAACGCCAACGCGTTTTTGCGTGCACTTAATTCCTGAAACGCTGCAGCGCACCACGCTGGGTACGAAAAAACTGGGGCATCGCGTGAATATCGAAATCGATCCGCAAACCCAGGCGGTGGTCGATACGGTTGAACGCGTGCTGGCAGCAAAAGAAGCCGCAATAATAAAGGCCGTCGAAGAAGAATAAAAAACAACCCCGGATTTCCGGGGTTATTTTTTAGCGTGCGACACGCAATCCGTGTTCAATCCCACGGCTGAAAACCACCTGCCAGAGCTGAATATCCCGCGCGCGAAACGCGCCCGCACAGGCATTCAGATAATAGCTAAACATCCGTTTGAATCGTTCAGAATAGTTGTCCGCAATCTCTGGCCAGGCCTCCTGAAAACGCGCATGCCATGCCATCAGCGTGGTGTCGTAATCGGCGCCAAAGTTATGCCAGTCCTCCATAACGAAATGGGATTCACTGGCGTTGGCAATCTGGCGAACGGACGGTAAACAGCCGTTCGGAAAGATGTATTTGTTGATCCACGGGTCAACGTTATTGTCGGTCCGCTTAGAGCCGATAGTGTGCAGCAGGAAGATGCCGTCCGGCTTTAAATTACGATCCACCACCTCAAAGTAGGTGTCGTAGTTTTTCGGCCCAACGTGCTCGAACATACCCACGGAAACGATACGATCGAACTGTTCGTTCAGGTCACGGTAATCCTGCAGCCGGATATCCACATCGAGACCCTGGCAGCGTTCCCGCGCCATTTTTTGCTGTTCCGCTGAAATCGTGACGCCGACCACGCTGACGCCATAGTGCTTCGCCATAAAGTACGCCAGCCCGCCCCAGCCGCAGCCGATATCCAGCACGCGCATACCGGGCTGTAGCTGCAGTTTCTCGCTAATCAGACGCAGCTTAGCCTGCTGAGCCTCTTCAAGCGTCGACGCGTCTTTCCAGTAGGCGCAGGAGTACTGCATGAAAGGGTCAAGCATGCGGTTGAACAGGTCGTTGCCAAGATCGTAGTGTTCTTTGCCGACGATCCACGCGCGTTTTTTACTTTGCAGATTAAACAGTCTGGCAGAGGCGACACGCAGGGTGTCTTTCAGGTTGCGGGGGAGTTGATTTTCCAGACCGGCACGCAAAACGCTGGCGAAAAAGATATCCAGCCGTTCGCACTCCCACCAGCCGTCCATATAGCTTTCTCCCAGTCCTAACGATCCCTCACGCAACACGCGTTTAAAAAAGTCGGGATGTTTGACCTGGGGATCGGATGGCGAAGATCCGTTGATAGTGATGCCTGCACGACCCAACAGTTCACTGACGATCCGGGACCAGTTATCGTCCGGAACGCTGACTTCTTCTATACACGATGAACTCATAGCTTCTCCATCACCCTACTGTGATCAGAACCTTAAAACAGCGTAGACGCTTTTTTGGTTTGTGAGAAATCTCACGGTAAATACCGCGAGGCTAGTATCCGACGTAGAACAGAGGAAGGGAGATAACCCTTGCCGAAAATGCCTTCCATGGTAAAACGGGAGCACTCCGGCTCCCGTTAACGCTTAATATTTATCGTATTTAATCGAACCAAATTTAGTATAGGCCTCAAAATTTGGTGATTCAATAGAAAATTCTTAGCAACCTAATCACTGAAAATTAACATGATTTCTGGCGCAATTACGCATGTGACGTTTCAACCTGAGCGCGGTTATCCTGCTCACGCTGCGCGGAGGCCTGCATGCGATAGCCTATTACCGCCAGCGCAACGGTCACCAGCATCACGCTGGTGGTGGTCAGAAGCGGCGTAGCAATCAGCGCGGAGACCACCAGGCTTGCCAGGAAGCACAAACCCAGCTGCAGGGTGTTCTGCAGCGCGGCGGCGCGTCCTGTCGCCTGCGGGAACGGACGGAGCGCCTGCGCTACGACGATAGGGTAAATCGCCCCGTTCGCGACGGCCATCACGCAGAATGGAATCAAAATTTCAGCCAGACCGGCGCCCGGAATAAAGCCAACGGCCCAGGTCCCGATAACGCTCAGGGCATACAGCACCAGCAGCCATGGCAGCATCTGCTGACCTTCCCACTTTTGCAGCGCTGCACGACAGCCGTATCCGCCCACCAGGAACGCGATGGTCTGCGGAACGTAGCTCAGCCCGATGGCTGCCGGGCTGTATCCCATATCGTGCAGAATAAACGGCGAGCCGGTGAGCCACGCGAAGAAGCTCGCCGAGCAGGCGGCATAGATCAGGACATTGCCGCGATACGCTTTGGTGCCCAGCAGGGAAGTGAAGGTGATTGGCTTCGCGTCAGCATGCGCCTCTTTTTTATGCGCGGGCTTGAGGGCAAACGCCGGCAGCATTAGTACCAGCGTGATGGCAAACAGCGTGGCAAAAATGGCCTGCCAGTCAAAATGCGCGAGGATCCAGCTGCCCAGCAGCGGAGCAAGGGCTGGCGAGAGTCCCACGAGCGGCATAATGGTGGCGAAAATACGGTTTGTGCGGTTAGCCGGGTAGTAGTCGGTAACCAGCGCCTGCCAGGTGACGGCAGCGGCACAGACGCCCACGGCCTGAATAAAGCGCAGCACCAGCAGCCAGGTGGCGTCGCGTACCCATAGCATCCCCAGACAGCCAACGGCAAAAATGGCCAGACCCAGCAGCAATACCGGTTTACGACCAAAGCGATCCGAGAGCGGTCCCCAGAGCAGCTGTGCGAAAGCAAAACCGGCGAGGAACAAACTCAGGCTGGCGCTGATGGCCGCGGCAGGCGTCTGCAGATCTTCCTGCATAGCGGCGAAAGCCGGCAGGTACATATCGGTGGCCAAAAAGCCCAGCACGCTTAAGCCGCCGAGCCAGACTAAAAAACCTTTCCTGGGTTGCATTATTTTATTCTCCTTAAGGAGGCAGGTGTACGTTGGCGCTGAGTGTAGGGAGTGCAAAGCCGCTTGTGAAACGCTAATATTTGGCGGGTGCATTCAAAAATTTTGCAGGCAGAAAATGTGGTCAGATTATTCTCTTGAAGTGGTCGATGCTGTCGCGCGTAACGGCAGCTTTAGCGGTGCGGCGCAGGAGCTGCACCGCGTCCCTTCGGCTATCAGCTACACCGTGCGTCAGCTCGAAGAGTGGCTGGCGGTTCCGCTGTTTGAACGGCGCCATCGTGATGTCGAATTAACGCCCGCCGGCGCGTGGTTTTTGAAGGAAGGGCGTTCTGTTATCAAAAAAATGCAGATCACCCGCGAACAGTGTCAGCAGATCGCCAACGGCTGGCGGGGGCATCTTTCCATCGCGGTGGATAATATCGTTAAGCCGGAACGCACCCGGCAAATGATCGTCGATTTCTATCGGCATTTTTCTGACGTCGAGCTGCGGGTCTCGCAGGAGGTGTTCAACGGCGTCTGGGATGCGCTGGCGGACGGCAGGGCAGAGATGGCGATTGGGGCCACGCAGGCGATCCCGGTCGGGGGACGTTACGCCTTTCGCGATATGGGCATGCTGAGCTGGAAGTGCGTGGTGGCACGCGATCATCCGCTGGCGGCAATGGAAGGGCCGTTGAGCGACGATACGCTACGCAACTGGCCTTCACTGGTGCTGGAGGATACCTCCCGTTCATTACCCAAGCGTATCACCTGGCTTCTGGATAACCAGCGGCGGGTGGTGGCCCCTGACTGGGAATCGTCGGCGACGTGCCTCAGCGCCGGGCTGTGCGTCGCGATGGTGCCCGTGCACTTTGCGCGCCCAAAAATCGATACCGGAGAATGGGTTGAACTGACGCTGGAGAATCCCTTCCCGGATGCGGCCTGCTGCCTCACCTGGCAGCAAAATGACGTCTCACCCGCCATGGACTGGCTTCTGGATTATCTGGGAGACAGCGAAACGCTGAACCGGGAGTGGTTACGGGAGCCAGCGTAGCTGGCCCCGTAGAGCGATTAACGACGGTAGTCGCGGAACGGGCCATCCGCAACGGAACGGCGTTCGATAAGGCGCGGGTGAACTTCAATGGACTGCGACTCTTCGCGCTTGTTGACGATCCTGTCCATCAGCATGTTGAAGGCCGTTTCGCCCAGCGAATCTTTCGGCTGGTGAATGGTGGTCAACGCTGGCGTAAAGTAGCGCGCGTTACGCACGTTATCATACCCGATCACGGAAATATCCTGCGGTACGCGCAGGCCCAGCTCATCGGCGGCGCAGAGCGCGCCCATCGCCATGATGTCGCCCCCGCAGAACACGGCGGTCGGACGATGCTGCTGGGAGACGATCTGCTGCATAGCGCGGTAGCCCGACTCCGGCTCAAAGTCGCCCTGCACGATCCAGTTTTCCGGCACGTTGATCAGCGCTTCTTCCATTGCTTTCATGAAGCCGGCCAGACGGCCCGCGCCGGTGTTGCGCTCCAGCGGACCCGGGATCACGCCAATCTCGCGGTGACCGCGTTCGATCAGGTAACGACCGGCCATATAGCCGCCTTCAAAGGCGTTATCGATAACGGAATCGGTGAAGTCCGCGCGCGCTTCGCCCCAGTCCATCACCACCATCGGAATATGGCGATACTCTTCGAGCATGGACAGCACGGACTCCGGATACTCGGAACACATCACCAGCAGGCCATCAACACGCTTTTGCGCCATCATCGACAGGTAGGCGCGCTGTTTTTCAATGCTGTTCCACGCGTTGCCCAGAATCAGGGTATAGCCTTTCTGGAAGCAGTTTTTCTCAACTGCTTCAATGATCTCGGCAAAATAGGCCGCTTCACTGCTGGTGGCCAGCAATCCAATAGATTTGGTGTGATTAACCTTGAGGCTTCGCGCAACCGCACTTGGCGAATAGTGCAGCTCTTTGATCGCGGCCCAGACGGCATTGCGCGTCTCTTCCGCCACGAAGCGGGTTTTGTTAATAACATGTGATACGGTTGTAGTGGAAACGTTTGCGCGTTTTGCTACGTCTTTAATTGTTGCCATTAAATGTCACTCCAGACCATATCCTAAACTCCTGAAAAACTTGAAGGTAAACGTTTGCCTTCTCTCACCCTTATTTCGCAATGTTGAGTTGCGGCACGCCGGGAAAACGACACGGGACGTCAGGAGGGGGTCAATGGCCGGTACGCTAATAAATTTAGCGTGGAATTTTGTCCTATCTTGATGAAAAGGGGAAGAGGTAAAGTGTTTATCAGTTTAAATCCAGGAAGATTTTTGACGTAAACTGTGCAAAAATGAGCAGGCTCACTTTTCGTGGGGGGATTAAAAGGAGAAAAATTGATGAGTTCCGATCTGAAGTTTTCGCTGTTCACCACCGTTATTGTGCTGGCTCTGATTGTCGCTGCCGGTCTGACGGCTGCGCTGCACTGATTTACGCGGAGGGAGAGCGTTCTCCCTCCCGATCGCCCCAATTGTTACTTCTCATGCAAAAATCTTTTGCCATTTTGTTAACTTCTAATTTTTTGTGATTGATGTCATGCTTTCGGCTTCTTTGTTCTGTGTCCCCATATGACACGGCATCCGGAGTTGACGCATGAAAATCAATTTTCCCCTGCTGGCCCTGGCGATTGGCGCTTTTGGGATTGGCACCACTGAATTCTCCCCGATGGGGTTACTGCCTGTTATTGCCCGGGGCGTGGACGTCTCGATCCCTGCTGCAGGCATGTTAATCAGCGCCTACGCAATCGGCGTGATGGTAGGCGCGCCGCTGATGACGCTTCTCCTTTCGCACCGCGCGCGCCGCAATGCGCTGATTTTCCTGATGGCGATTTTCACCCTGGGCAACGTGCTTTCCGCCATTGCGCCGGACTACACCACGCTGATGCTGTCTCGCATTCTGACCAGCCTTAACCACGGCGCGTTCTTTGGGCTGGGGTCGGTCGTGGCGGCAAGCGTGGTGCCAAAACACAAGCAGGCGAGCGCCGTGGCAACCATGTTTATGGGCCTGACGATTGCCAACATTGGCGGGGTGCCTGCGGCGACCTGGCTGGGTGAAGCGATCGGCTGGCGTATGTCCTTCCTGGCGACCGCCGGGCTAGGCGTGATTGCCATGGTGGCGCTGTTCTTCTCCTTGCCAAAAGGCAGAGCGGGGGAACGTCCTGACGTGCGCAGAGAGCTTTCGGTGCTGATGCGCCCGCAGGTGCTCTCCGCGCTGCTCACCACCGTCCTGGGGGCAGGGGCGATGTTCACCCTTTACACCTACATTTCGCCGGTGTTGCATGACATCACCCACGCGACGCCTCTCTTTGTTACCGCAATGCTGGTGCTGATTGGCGTGGGCTTCTCGATTGGCAACTATCTGGGTGGGAAATTTGCCGACCGTTCCGTGAGCGGGACGCTGAAGGGCTTCTTAACCCTGCTGATTGTCATCATGATCGCCATTCCGTGGCTGGCGCGTAACGAGTATGGGGCCGCCATTGCGATGGTCGTCTGGGGTGCCGCAACCTTTGCCGTGGTTCCACCGCTGCAGATGCGCGTGATGCGTGTCGCGCATGAAGCGCCGGGTCTCTCATCTTCGGTCAATATTGGTGCCTTCAACCTGGGCAATGCACTCGGTGCGGCGGCCGGTGGGGCCGTGATTTCAGGGGGGCTGGGGTACAGCTTTGTGCCGGTGATGGGGGCAATCATTGCCGCCCTCGGCCTGCTGCTGGTGATGATGTCGGGTCGTAAACAGCCGGAAGCAGCCTGCGCTGCTGAATAAACCAAAAACGCAGAAGGGCGAGCCCTTCTGCGTGTCTCTTACGCGGCGAAGTTCTTCGCCACAAAGTCCCAGTTAACCAGCGCCCAGAAGTGCTCCAGGTAGTTAGGACGCGCGTTACGGTAATCAATGTAGTAAGCGTGTTCCCAAACGTCTACGGTCATCAGCGGCTTAGCGCTGGTGGTCAGCGGGGTGCCCGCGTTAGACGTAGAAACGATAGCCAGTTTGCCATCAGCTTCTTTGACCAGCCACGTCCAGCCAGAGCCGAAGTTCTTGATCGCGGCATCGGTGAACTTCGCTTTGAAATCCGCGAAGCTGCCAAATGCGGCGTTGATGGCGGCAGCCAGTTCACCGGCAGGCTCACCACCGGCATTCGGTGCCAGGCAGTGCCAGTAGAAGGTGTGATTCCACACCTGAGCGGCGTTGTTAAATACGCCACCCTCTGAGCTGCGGACGATCTCTTCCAGCGTTTTGCCTTCGAAATCGGTGCCCTTGATCAGGTTGTTCAGGTTGGTGACGTACGTCTGGTGATGCTTGCCGTAATGATATTCCAGGGTTTCCGCAGAAATGTGCGGTGCCAGGGCGTCTTTTGCATACGGTAGTGCAGGTAATTCGAACGACATTGCTTCTCTCCTTATTGTATTTTGCGTTGCCAATAACCACACAGACAACAGGGACAGGATAGCAAATTGAAAGGGTATGCAAAAGAGGAACTTACCCTGCCACGGGCGTGGCAGGGCAGGGGTTAGCGAATGGTTTTCGGTGTCATCACGCGACGCGCGCCGACGTAGTGACGTACCCAGTAGTCTTCACTGAGAGAGGTGATCTGAATATCCTGGCCGCTACGCGGTGACTGGATGAATTTTCCGTTGCCGACATAAACGCCAACGTGGTCAGCCGTGCCGCGGCCCTGAGTGCGGAAGAACACCAGATCGCCATTTTCCAGCTCACCGCGGTCAACCGGGGAAGCATCGCGCAGGTGGTACATCTCATTGGCAGTACGAGGAATGCGGAACTTGACCAGATCTTTATAGGCGTAATAGACGAGGCCGCTGCAGTCAAAACCGGTACGTGGCGAACTGCCACCCCAGTGATAAGGTTTTCCAATCTGCCCCATCAGCTTGTTCATCGCGGTTTTCTGCGCTTTCTGTACGCGCACTTTATGCACTTCCGCTATTTTCGAGACCTTTGTGCACTTCGCCTTGTGGCCTTTGCGCGTGATGCATTTTTCAGTAACGAGGTTGGCGGCGGTTTGCGAAGCTTTGCTTTTGGCGGTGTGGGCAGTGCGGGAAGATTTTGTTTTCGTCTTGCTGGAAGCGGTCTTTTTAGTCTGTGTGGCTGTTTTTTTCTTGTCGTTCTTAGCGGTGGTTTTTTTCTTACGTTCTGTGGTTTTCACCAGATGGTTTTTTTGTACGGCAGAATGCCGCGCCTGCTGAGAGGCGTTTGCCACTGGCGTGAAAGTGAGTGATGTAAACAGTAAAGCACAGAGCGTGATCGAGATTTTATTTATCCGCGCCACTGGGCAGTCCCCTGATAAATGCAGGTCATCAATAATACCCGCGTGTGATTTACAAAGCCCGTCGATTCTAATCCATAAAAACCCAGAAAGTTAATAGCATTTTTCAATCTACAATCGTGTTTCGTTAGCAAGTGCAAAAAAATTCATCGTTCTGTCGCACATTTGCCCATTCCCTAAGCAAAACCCTGACTGCCGCAGGGTTAAACACCATTTGCAATGCAACTTTTCGTGACTCGGGGTAGAATGTATAAACGTGACAAAAATGTTATTTTCCGATGCCAGTCTGAACCGCTACAATGTCAGACGAATGCCGTAACAGAAGTTAAAGGAAGCAAGACATGAGCACCACTATTGAAAAAATCCAGCGCCAGATCGCTGAAAACCCGATTCTGCTGTATATGAAAGGTTCTCCGAAGCTGCCAAGCTGCGGCTTCTCCGCGCAAGCGGTTCAGGCGCTGTCAGCCTGTGGTGAGCGTTTTGCTTACGTTGATATCCTGCAGAACCCGGACATCCGCGCTGAGCTGCCTAAATACGCGAACTGGCCGACTTTCCCACAGCTGTGGGTAGACGGCGAACTGGTTGGCGGTTGCGATATCCTGATTGAAATGTATCAGCGCGGCGAACTGCAGCAGCTGATCAAAGAGACGGCGGCTAAGTACAAAACTGAAGAGCCGGACGCAGAGTAATTTTCTGCGGAAATAAAAAAGCGACCCGCTATGTGGTCGCTTTTTTTTTGCCGGGTGGCACTGCGCTTACCCGACCTGTGATTGGCGATCGGCCTCATCACCCATCGGTAGCGGCCAGCCGCCCAGGCGCTTCCAGCGGTTGACGATCTCACAGAATAGCTCTGCTGTGCGCTCCGTGTCATACAGAGCGGAGTGGGCCTGCGTGCCGTCAAACTCAATCCCGGCCGTGATGCAGGCTTTAGATAACACCGTTTGTCCCAGCGCCAGGCCGCTCAGTGCGGCGGTGTCGAAGGTCACAAAAGGATGGAAGGGGTTTCGCTTGAGCGACGCGCGCTCCGCGGCGGCCATGGTAAAGCTGTGATCGAAGGTGGCGTTATGGGCCACCATGATGGCGCGGCTGCAGTTGCTCTCTTTCATGCCTTTACGCACCATTTTAAAAATGGCGTGCAGCGCATCATATTCACTGACCGCACCGCGCAGCGGATTGTGCGGGTCGATACCGTTAAACGCCAGTGCTTCCGGCTGTAAGTTTGCCCCTTCGAAAGGTTCAACGTGGAAATGCAGCGTGGTGTCCGGTGTAAGCCAGCCCTGTTCATCCATCTTCAGCGTGATGGCGGCAATTTCGAGCAGCGCATCGGTTTTAGCGTTAAATCCGGCTGTTTCTACATCAATGACAACGGGATAAAAACCACGAAAACGGTCGCACAGACCGCTAAATTGAGCGTTATCGGACATCAGGGTCTCTTACATGGGGGAAAAAGCAGAGCGCATTATGGCAAATTTTGGCGGGTGATGCAGTAAAACTACGGGCGCACGTTGCGCCCTGAGGGATCAGTTGCCCAGACCGCGACCGGCGTCTTTGGCTTCAATCAGCTCGATTTTATAACCGTCCGGGTCTTCCACGAACGCAATCACGGTGGTGCCACCTTTTACCGGACCCGCTTCGCGCGTAACGTTACCGCCGTTGCTGCGAATGCGTTCACAGGCTTCAGCCGCGTTGTCCACTTCCAGCGCGATGTGGCCGTATGCCGTGCCCAGCTCGTAGCTGTCTACGCCCCAGTTGTAGGTCAGCTCGATAACCGCCTCATCCGTTTCCGGGCCGTAGCCCACGAACGCCAGCGAGTATTTGTATTCCGGGTTTTCGCTGGTGCGCAGCAGTTTCATACCCAGTACGTTAGTGTAGAAATCAATCGAACGTTGCAGATCGCCAACGCGCAGCATGGTGTGAAGTAGGCGCATAATTTCCTCATTAACCTGTGGAACAGACTGTTTTTTTTGAACAGAAACGATGTTTTAGTATAGCGGCGAAGTGTCGCCGCTATCAATGAACAATGGCGAGATTACAGAGAAGGGTAGTCGGTGTAGCCTTCCGCGCCGCCGCCGTAGAAGCTTTCCGGACGCTGCGGGTTCAGTGCCGCTTTTTGCTGCAGACGGGCAACCAGATCCGGGTTGGCGATGTAGTCGCGGCCAAACGCGACGGCATCGATCAGCCCTTTATTAATCAGATCTTCGGCTTTCTCAGGGGTATAGGCCCCCGCACCGATGATCACGCCGTGGAAGCGTTCGCGCACTTTCTGACGGAACGCTTCAGTGTAAGGCTTACCGCCGGCCCAGTCCGGCTCGGACATGTGGAGATACGAAATACCGCGTTTCGCCAGCTCTTCAATCAGATAGAGCGCGTCGGCTTCTTCATTCGGGCCATTGTCAACGTTCTGGAAAGAACCGATTGGGGATACGCGGATGCCGATACGGTCCGGGCTCCACTCCTGGCAAACGGCGTCAACCACTTCCAGCACCAGGCGGGCACGGTTTTCGACGCTGCCGCCGTACTGGTCGGTGCGGTGGTTAGAGGACGGTGAAAGGAACTGGTGCAGCAGATAGCCATGCGCGGAGTGCAGCTCAACAAGGTCAAAGCCGGCTTCGCGCGCGTTGGCCACGGCCTGGCGGAAGTCGTTAACGATGCCCGGGATTTCGTCCAGCTCAAGGGCGCGTGGCATAGAGGTATCTACGCGGATCGCATTACCGTTTTCATCGCGCAGGGAAGTACGGGTATTGGCGCTCAGGGCCGAAGCGGAGACCGGAGCCTGGCCGCCGGGCTGAATGCTGCTGTGAGAGATACGACCGGTATGCCACAGTTGCACCGCAATGCGACCCTCTTCAGCGTGAACGCCCGCGGTGATTTTCTGCCATGCGGCAATCTGTTCCGGGCTGTGAAGACCCGGTGCACCCGCGTAGCCCTTAGCCTGAGCAGAAATCTGCGTGGCTTCGGTGATGATCAGGCCAGAGCTGGCGCGCTGACGGTAGTATTCACCCATCAGTGGGGTTGGGATGTCGCCCGGCTCAATGCTGCGCAGACGGGTAAGCGGAGCCATGAACACGCGGTTTGGCGCCGTGACGGCACCCACTTTCAGGGGGGTAAAGAGTTTTTCAGCTGACATAAAGACTCCTGAGTAGACCAGTCGACTAGTAATGAGTTAAAAAAAACGCCTGCTATACGCCAGGCGCAGTAATGCTGTTTTTCACATGTGCCAGCGCGCTTTCCAGCGGCACGGCGCTGCGCGAAATTTTTGCCTGCAGGTTAGCACCTAGCCAGAGCGCATATAACACCTGCGCCTGGGTTAACGGCTCGCCGGAAAAGGCCAGTGTTTTTTCATTGCGGCCTTTCTCCAGCGCCTGGGCCAGCAGGGCGATAACGCCGCTGGCGCCTTTATCCATCGCCGTGCGCATATCTTCAGAAAGATCGCACACTTCGGCAGACAGTTTGACCGTCAGGCATCCGCTGATAATGCCCTGCTGACAGAACTGGTTCAGCGTTTCCTGATAGTAGTTCAGAACACGATCGCGATAGTTACCTTCACCCGAGGCAAAGTGGGTCGCCAGACGCTGGTGGTAGCCAGCATAATGACGCTCCAGCATCGCCACGCCAAAGGCCTCCTTGGACCGGAAGTAGTGATAAAACGACCCCTTCGGTACTTCGGCGGTTTTTAACAGTTCGCTCAACCCCATACCGGTAAACCCGCGATGCATGCAAAGCCGCTCGCCGGTAGCCAGTAAATGTTCGCGGGTATCGTGTTCAGTATTTCTGCTCATGGCCGCACTCTAATAGACCGTTCGGTCTAATGCAAGCGAGTTTACTGACGACATGCGCTCAGAATATCCAGCTGCTGTTGGTAAACCTTTGATTTCACGTCCATCATGCCCAGCACGGTCGAGAACAAATTGTCCTGGGAAACCGCATTTTTTGCAGCGTGCTCACGTAAGCACTGTTCGTTAATGCCAAAGTTTTTCGCATAGTCCGGGGACAGCCAGAACATAAACGGAATGTGCGTTTGCTGCTCCGGTGCCAGCATGTACGGCGTACCGTGCAGATAGATACCGCTTTCACCCAGTGATTCCCCATGATCCGAGAGGTAAATCAGGGCGGTGTTCATGCTCGCCTGGCGTGCTTTCAGCGTATCGATGGTTTTACTGACCATGCTGTCGGTATACAGGATGGTGTTGTCATAGGTGTTAATCAGCGCCTGATGATCGCAATCCTGAATTTCGTTGGTATCGCAGGTTGGGGTGAACTTACGGAAATTATCCGGATAACGGCGATAGTACGCCGGACCGTGGCTGCCCATCAGGTGGATAACCAGCACCGTGTCCTGCTTCAGGCCATCCAGCACGTTGTCCAGACGGTAGAAATTGACATCGTCGATACAGGATTTGTCTTTGCAGAACTGGTCCAGTTTCCACTGCGTCATGTCGGTATGGGGTATGCGATCGCAGGCACCTTTGCAGCCGCCGTCGTTGTCGCGCCACAGCAGGTTGACGCCCGCATGGTTGAGCACGTCGAGCAGCCCTTCCTGATGATGAGCCAGGTCGGCATCGTATTTGCTGCGCGTCATGCCGGAGAACATGCAGGGAACGGAAACGGCGGTTTCAGTCCCGCACGAGGAGGCCTGCGGGAAGTTAATCACATCCTGCTTTTTCAGCTCCGGGTTGGTTTCACGCCCGTAACCGTTCAGGGAGTAGTTTGCCGCGCGAGACGCTTCGCCGACGACAAGCACCAGAACGGTTTTCTTTTGCTGACCGGAAATCAATGGCCCTTTATGGGCATCTTCGCCAATCCGCACCAGCGTTTGATCGCCTGCAAACCAGCGCATTTTGCTGTACTTCACCACGGCGCTGACATAGTTCGCCGGGGTCACCATTTTGACGATGCTTTTGTTGTTGCGAAACAGCGACGCGTAATCTTTATAAAACAGCGCTGCAATAAGGAAAATCACCAGCAGGGCACCGAGCATCGCGGCAACGCGCGTCAGCAGGGCATACCACCATTTTCCGGTACGGATGCGGGTCAACGCCAGCACAACCGAGGGAACGAGGCCGGCAAGGGCAATCCACAGAATCATCTGCGGGGTGACCAGGGCGGTGGCTTCCTGTGAGTTGGTTTCGAACACGTTCACAATCATGTTCTGATCGATCACCGCGCCGTAGGTGTACATAAAATAGGTCGCTGCGGCGCAACCGATGGTTAAGACAATCAGCAGCGGCTTGCGGATATACGGGATGTTTAGCAGGCTAAAGACAATCACCCAGCCGCAAAAAAGCACCAGCGGTACGGACGCGGCAAAGAGGATATCGTGCAGATGCGCAGGGGCGATAATCGCCCAGCTGCGCTGGATAAACAGCCCATTAATCAACGTAAAAAAGAGTGCACAGCCCAGAGTAAATTTAATGTCGTTACATTGTAACTTTTTGATTAACCACATCGAACGGGAAACCTGTCATTGTATTGATGGGCCGAGTATAGGGAGGGAAGATTAGTGAAACCTTAATGCCACAAATCTGTGGTAAAGCCCTTGCACGTGGCGCGTTTAACGTCTTCACTGTAGGTGAGAGTGGTTATCTGGAGGTGAGTGTGGCAGAGCAGCTGGAGTTTTTCCCCATCCAGAGCCCGTGCCGGGGTATTTGTCAGGTAGATGAACGCGGGTATTGCCGCGGGTGCATGCGTACCCGTGATGAGCGTTTTAACTGGCAAAACTTTAGCGACACGCAAAAACAAGAGGTGCTTCGCCTTTGCCGACAGCGACTTCTGCGCAAAATACGCGCAAACAAAGCCGGTGAGACCGAAGAACCGCAGCAGCCTTCACTTTTTTAACACGGTAATTGCGTATACTCATGACATTACGTCCTTGAGGAAAATGTTATGGTTCAGCGAATTACCCTTGCCCCCCAGGGGCCAGAATTCTCCCGTTTTGTGATGGGCTACTGGCGCCTGATGGACTGGAATATGTCCCCCCTCCAGCTGGCGAGCTTTATTGAAGAGCATATCGATTTAGGCGTCACCACCGTCGATCATGCGGATATTTACGGTGGCTACCTGTGTGAAGCCGCCTTTGGCGAGGCGCTCAAGCTGGTTCCGGCTCTCCGCGACCGCATGGAGATCGTCACGAAGTGCGGGATTGCCACCACGGCTAAACCTGAACATGCCCTCGGTCATTACATCACCGACAGCGCGCATATCATCAAGAGCGCCGAGCAGTCGTTGGTCAATCTGGCGACCGACCGTATCGACCTGCTGTTAATTCACCGTCCGGACCCGCTTATGGATGCTGATGAGGTGGCGGAAGCCTTCCTGAATCTGCATCAGAGTGGAAAAGTGCGTCACTTCGGCGTTTCAAACTTTACCCCGGCGCAGTTTGCGCTGCTTCAGTCACGTCTGCCGTTTACCCTGGCCACGAATCAGGTTGAGATCTCCCCGGTACACCAGCCGCTGCTGCTGGATGGTACCCTCGATCAGCTGCAGCAGCTGCGCATTCGCCCGATGGCCTGGTCGTGTCTGGGGGGCGGGCGCCTGTTTAATGATGATGAATTCCAGCCGCTGCGCAACGAGCTTGAAACCATCGCCCGCGAACTGAACGCTGAGAGCATCGAACAGGTGGTTTACGCGTGGATCCTGCGCCTGCCGTCAAAACCGCTGCCCATTATCGGTTCCGGCAAAATCGAACGCGTGCGTTCTGCGCTGGCCGCAGAAGAGCTGCAGATGACCCGCCAGCAGTGGTTCCGCATCCGCAAGGCCGCGCTGGGTTACGACGTGCCATAAACCGCCAGACGGTGACTTTCCGGTGAAATCTTTGCTCCTGGTATACACTTAAGGGGCAAAAAATAACCAGCGGAGGTCATATGAAGCGTTTTGCTCTGGCACTGGTCACGCTGGTTGTTTGCGCAGGGGCGCAGGCAGCCAGCGACGAAGTGGAAATGAATCTCGTCACCTCTCAGGGTGTAGGCCAGTCCATCGGAACGGTGAAAATCACTGAAACCGATAAAGGGCTGGAGTTCGCCCCCAACCTCAAAGCACTCCCTCCCGGCGAACATGGTTTCCACGTTCATGCTAAAGGCAGCTGTCAGCCCGCATTAAAAGAGGGCAAACCGTCTGCGGCGGAAGCGGCAGGAGGTCACCTTGATCCACAGCACTCCGGCAAACATGAGGGCCCGGAAGGCATGGGGCATCTGGGCGATTTGCCCGTGCTGGTGGTGAATAACGACGGTAAAGCCACAGAGCCCGTTGTTGCGCCGCGTCTGAAAAAGCTGGATGAGGTAAAAGGAAAAGCGTTGATGATTCACGTCGGCGGCGACAATATGTCCGATAGCCCTAAACCGCTTGGCGGCGGCGGGGCACGTTATGCCTGCGGCGTGATCTGATCCCCAATCGTTCCGGGCGGTGGCGCCTGTTCCAGCTGCGACAGCGAGCAGTGCAGGCGCCAGATTATCGACGCCAAATCGCGGGCTGCGGGCAGATGATGTCGTGCCAGGGTATCGCAGATCCGCTGCAGTTCATTCAGCGTGGTTTCCAGCGGTCGCTGCTGGACGCCGCGTTCGCTCATCACATCGCGCAGCAGGGAGATACACACATCACGCACTTGCGACAGCGGGTCGGAACGCGTTTCCCATGCGCGAAGCTGCCAGACCACGTGCGAACAGTTCAACAGCACGACGCCCCAGCGCAACAGCCAGCGCCGTGAAAGCGCGTCCTGGCTGTTATTCAGCTGGCTGACGTGGTGATAAACCAGCGATTCATATTCGCTTTCACGCAGATGCGGTTTACGGCTGAGCTGGTCGACAAATCCCCGCCGTAACTCCCGGATATGCCTGCGGCTCTTGCGCGCATCGGAGCCGGGACGCAGCACCGCGAAAGCGAGCCACGCCAGCCCTACGCCCAGGATCTTTGCCAGGTTGTCATTGAGAAAATCGGCGTAATCGTAAACCGGCGGATTCGTCACGGAGATAAACGAGCCCATAAAGACAATCAGCTGTCCCCAGAGACCGGCCAGTTTAGGCATTTGCAGCTTCAGAAGCTGCATAGTGGTTAGCAGGGGGAACAGGAACAGCAGGAACTGCCACAGATCGCTTATCTGCACCATCAGGCCAAACTTCACCACGAAGCTGAACAGCGACAGCAGCACCAGCGTGCGCAGCAGGAGCGTCAGGGAGTTAAACGGCGAGGCCGCGACGGAGTAAAGCACGCAGCTGATGGCGGCAAGCGTCAGGGCCGCCGTACCGGATTCCCACTGCGTGGTGATGCTCCACGCACCCACCAGCATCAGCGCGCAGAAGGTGCGAAAACCGCTCCACAGCGCTTCCATATAGTCGGTATGCCGTGCAAGCGCCGGGCTGCCTGGAACGTTAAATTCTGTCAACGGGGTCGCATTCTCGACCGCATTAATCCAGCGACTGCTGCGCAGGTAGAGCCGGCAAAAGTAGTTCAGACGCTGCCAGAAGGCGCGATGGCGGTAGTCGTACTCATCAACCGGGGCGAGCGGGGCGATAATCCGCGCGATCGTGTAGGTGTCTGCATCCGGGCGCGCAAGGGCCGCGAGTAGCGTTTCAATCACGGCCCGGGTGTTTTCAGGGGGCGTTGGCCAGTTGAGCAGCATCCGGCGCAGGCTGGAGATTGCGCTGGTCATGCGCAGCTGCTGGTGCAGTAAATAATTAAGCAGGGTGTTCTGGCGGCGAAATCGGTAGTGGCTCCAGAAGGCCTGAATACGCAGCAGATTCATCGTCAGGATCTGCCCGATAACCTTTTCATGCGCGAGGCGGATGTCATCGCTGGTAACGGGTTGCCACAGCAGGCTCGCATGCTCCAGCAAGCGGGCATGCATCGTTTTCAGCGCGGTGATGAGCGCAGTGCCGTCGGAGGTGCTGGGCAGGATCATCATCATGAAGCCGCCGCTGAGGATCCCGACAATGACTTCACAGACGCGCGCCTGAGCGATATCCCACAGCTCGGTGGTGTCGAGCACGTTAACCACCGGAAAGGCAATAATGGCGGCGGTATAGCCCGCCAGCTGGAAGGCGTAGGCGACGTTATTGGTAAAATGGGCGCAGGCCCAGGTACAGCATCCCAGCCATGCCGCCATGCTCAGCAGGAATAGCCACGGGTCGTTCAGCGTATGGCCGGCGATAATCAACGCCGCGGTGGCGCCCAGCAGGCTGCCTGCGATACGGCCAAGGCTTTTACTGATCACGCCGCCGACCGTGGGAAAACTCACCACCGCGGCAGACGTCATCGCCCAGTAGGGTTCATCCAGGTTCAGATAATAGGCGACGGTCAGCGCAAGGCACATGGCGATGCCATTTCGCAGCGCATAGCGCCACTGGGGGCGCGTCGCTTTCAGCCACGGCGTGTTTTGCCAGGAGAAAACCGGCAGCTTCACTTGCCGGTTCCAATGGAAACGGTGCAGGTGGTACCGGATACCAGAGTGATGTCCTGCGGTAAACGATCAAACTCCACGCGAACCGGAACGCGCTGAGCCAGGCGCACCCAGGGGACGTTCGGCTTAATGTCCGGCACCAGCCCTGAATCCGTTTCAACGCTTTGGTCGTAAATGGCCCGACCAATGCTGGATACGTGACCCTGTAACTTTTTCGAGCCGCTGTAAAGCGTTATCGCGGCAGGCGACCCCTCGCGGATATGACGGAGCTTGGTCTCTTCAAAATAGCCCACGACGTAGAAGGAGTGGCTGTCGACGAGGGCAAACACGGGTTGTCCTGTGGTGGCATAGTTCCCGACGCGGGCGGAAAGGTTGGTCACCCAGCCATCAACTGGTGCGGTGATAACAGTTTGCGTCAGCTCCCACTGAGCCTGTTTTAGCGTGGCTTCGGCGACGTTGACGCTCGCCTGCATAGCCTTCACGTTGATATTAGCAGTGTCTAAATCTTCCGCAGAAATGTAATTTTGCGATAAATGCCGGCGGCGGTTGGCCTCGTTGTTGGCTTTCGCCAGGTCAGACTGTGCTTTCGCCAGCTGCGCCTCGGCATTCAGAATCGCGATGTGGTACGGGGTATCGTCGATACGGAATAAAACATCACCCTTTTTAACGTACTGGTTATCCTTAACGAGCAGCGTCGTGATACTTCCCGATACCTGAGGGGTGATGCTGACCTGTTCAGCGCGAATTTTGCCGTCGCGTGTCCAGGGCGACTGCATATAAAAATTCCACATCCACCAGCCCGCAACCAGCGCGAGGGCAAGAACAAACAGGGTGGAAAAGTACTTCAGCGTTTTCAGGGGCATAGTCACCACACCGTCAAGACAGCAAGGCCCGCGCATACGGCGAGGGCAAACAGGGAAAGATCCATCAACATGGGATGCCAGATTTCGCCGGAGTACATCCAGTCGCGAAGCAGACGATGTGCGATGAGCCAGAGAATAAAGCCCACCAGAACGGCTTTAAACAGGGGAGGAAAGTAAACTGACGCACCGAAGATCAGGTCCTGAAGGGGTAAACCCTCTGAGCGATGAAAAAACGTCACGGGCAGAAATCCTTTGCAGTGAACAGAATGCCGCGTTGGCTTGTCTTAGTATGATGAAGCATCACAATTCAGTGTAAGTCATACTTTTAAGTTCGATGAATGCAGTATTGCATTTGTTTTGGCAATACAAATGCTGCACACTATTCTAAAATCAGTATAATAACTTAGCAAGCTAATTATAAGGAGATGAAATTGGAATCGCCATTAGGTTCTGATCTGGCAAGGTTGGTACGCGTCTGGCGTGCTCTGATTGACCATCGCCTGAAACCTCTGGAATTAACACAGACGCATTGGGTCACGCTGCATAACATTCATCAGCTGCCGCCCGATCAGTCGCAAATTCAGCTGGCAAAAGCGATAGGGATTGAGCAACCGTCGCTGGTGCGCACGCTTGACCAGCTGGAAGAGAAGGGGTTGATCTCCCGGCAAACCTGCGCCAGCGATCGTCGCGCTAAGCGGATTAAGCTTACCGAGAAAGCGGCGCCTATCATCACTGAAATGGAAGCCGTGATCACCAAAACGCGCGGTGAAATCCTGTCAGGCGTTTCACCGGCTGAGCTGGAGATGCTCATCAGCCTCATTGGACGCCTTGAGCAAAACATCCATGAGCTGCAGTCGCGCGACTGACGAACAACAAGGCCTTGCAGCAGCAAGGCCTTTTTTTTACTTAAAGACGACCACACGATTTCGACCTGTCTCTTTCGCTTCATACATCGCTTTGTCGGCATTCTCCACGCACGTTTCCGCGGTTATCGCCGATGACGTTGCCGTAAACACTCCCATGCTGATGGTGATCGGCTCCGGTAACTGCCCCCCGCTGCTGGCGCTATCGAAGCTGCTCAGATTTAACCGTATGCGTTCCGCCACCTGGAATGCCGCCTCTGGTGAGGTGTTAGCCAGCATCAGAACAAACTCTTCCCCCCCTATGCGCGCTGCGATGTCCTGCGGGCGCACGGAATCCATCAGCAGGTTGGCGACAAACTGCAGGACTTTGTCGCCCTGGAGATGCCCGTAGGTGTCATTGATACGCTTGAAGCGATCGAGATCGCTGACGATGACGGAGACAGGGCGGTTGGCTTTGGCGATATCCAGCGCCTGGTTTAACGATTCATAGAAATAACTGCGGTTATAAAGGCGCGTAAGCGGGTCGCGGATCGAGTTCTGATAGGACTGCTGATACTTTACGTGCGAATCGCGATACAGCCTGAAGACATCGTAGAGCAGCACAAAAATAATCAGCAGCGTGGCGACCGTTTCAAATAACCGGGCGCGATACCAGGATATATCTTCGGCATGTCCGCCCGCGAGCAGCATTGATAGCGTGACGATATAGCAGACGCAAAGAAAATTACCGCCCACCCAGAATAAATTGCGCACGCGCGTGACAAACATCAGCGTTGCTAATGTCACCACCCACAGGACAATTAAAGAAATATTAATGAACTGGCTCCAGAGAACCATAAACTGACGGGTTTCGTTATCAACCAGGTCAATGGATAACAGTGGTGAATGGCTGGAATAGATCCAGGCCAGGCCCACTGTGCAGGCGGTAAAGAGAAACGCGCCGCTCACAATGGAGATATGCGCCAGCCGGGAAACGGGATAATCGCGCGTGGTATAGAGTATTGCTGCAATGATTATCAGCACCGCCATTAAAAGATGGCGGAACATATAGTAAATCATCGCATCGTTGTAGTTCACGACGTTGAACTGATAGAGGTCGAGCCAGGCCGGGAAGCTGGACAGCGTTCCAACCATCAGCAATGCCGAACCGGCAAAGGCGAAAGCGATCGCTATCAGATATATGCGTCTTCTGTCACACCAGTATTTCATCGCCATAAAACAGGCAATAAACAGGTGAAACACCAGCAAGAAAATGGTGAGCGTAGGGAATAAAAGCGGTGAAAAGGAAGGAACCCATTCAACGAGTTTTAAAAATAGAGTTTGTAATATCCCGATGACAACAATGCAGCCGAGGCAGAACGCGATATAACGACTCTTTTGAGAACGACGGTTCGCAAGCATATTGGTTTCTGACAAAATTATGATCAATGAAGAAAAGGTAATTGCGAACAGTCTAAACAATTAGTGCAATAAATACTTTGCGCAGAAACAATATACGGTGTGATTAATAATTGATGGGGTGAATGTATTTTGTAAATATATTTGTGAGAGTGATATATATTGTAAATGGATGTGGTCGAATGACCACATCCACTTTTTATTAACGTGGGGAAACGGTAACCTGGCTACCGTTGCTTGCCAGAACAACACGCTGGCCTGCAGAGAAGCGGGTGCTGCCTTGTTTCTGTACAACCATGATAGTGCTGCCGTCGTCTTTACGAATTTCCAGCTCTACGCCCTGAGTTTTGTTCATCGCACCCTGAACGCCCTGGCCCGCTACACCACCTGCAACGGCGCCTGCGGCCGTCGCCAGAGAGCGGCCAGTACCGCCGCCAACGGTGTTACCCAGGAAACCACCCAGAACGGCGCCGCCGATGGCGCCCATCACGTTGTTTTCATCGCCACCCTGAATCTGTACAGGGCGTGCGTTAACAACGGTACCGTAAGTCACGTTCTGAACCTGTTTCGCTTCAGAAGCGCTGTAAACGTCGCCAGAGAGTGAACTGTCGTTCACACAGCCAGCCAGAGTTAAACCAATCAGCGAAACGCCCAGTACACGTAAAATCATTTGAATCTCCTGTTCACCAAAAACGCCCCATCGGGGGCATCCGTAATGGCTAAATTATATGGCATAAGGGGCCATAGTTCATATCTTTGCACTAACAATAGGAAAATTGTACTTGAATTTGACTTAACGAGACATAAACAGGATCCGCCCGTGCTACCCGTCTGACATTGTTAAAAAATATTATCGCCGGATGGCAAAGCGGCGCCGTTTATGGTTGAGTGGATATCCTTAGCCCACGCAACGTAAGGAAAGCGCATGAAATCGGGTCGCTACATTGGGGTGATGTCAGGCACCAGTCTGGATGGAGTAGATGTCGTTCTGGCCGCCATTGACGAAAACATGGTGGCGCAGCAGGCGAGCCTGACCTGGCCAATCCCCATTTCACTGAAAGAGGATATTCTGAGTATCTGTCAGGGGCAGCAGCTGACCCTCTCCCAGCTTGGGCAACTCGATGTTCGCCTGGGGGCGCTGTTTGCGGATGCGGTGCAGGCTTTGATGCAAAAAGAACATCTTCGTCCGCAGGATGTAGTGGCCATTGGATGTCACGGACAAACGGTCTGGCATGAGCCCGTCGGCGATGCCCCGCATACGCTGCAAATCGGCGATAACAACCAGATTGTGGCGAAAACGGGCGTCACGGTGGTCGGCGATTTTCGCCGTCGCGACATTGCGCTTGGCGGTCAGGGGGCGCCGCTGGTCCCGGCGTTCCATCAGGCGTTGCTGGCACACCCAACAGAGCGGCGGATGGTGCTCAACATTGGCGGGATTGCTAATCTGTCGATGCTTATCCCGGGGCAGCCGGTCCGCGGGTACGATACCGGCCCCGGCAATATGCTGATGGATGCCTGGATCTGGCGTCAGTGCGGCCAGCCGTATGATAAAAACGCGGAGTGGGCGAGCGAGGGGAAAGTGATTATCCCGCTGTTGCAGTCCATGCTGAGCGATCCTTATTTTGCCTTACCGGCGCCGAAAAGCACGGGACGTGAATACTTCAATTTAAGCTGGCT
This sequence comes from Enterobacter sp. FW301-JW81, assembly GCF_058788735.1. Taxonomy (NCBI): domain Bacteria; kingdom Pseudomonadati; phylum Pseudomonadota; class Gammaproteobacteria; order Enterobacterales; family Enterobacteriaceae; genus Enterobacter; species Enterobacter sp. FW301-JW81. The sequence continues at coordinate 644,181 of NZ_JBYTBA010000001.1, forward strand.
TGAGCGCCAGCTGGCGCCATTCCCGGCACTCGCGCCGCAGGATGTTCAGGCGACGCTTGCTGAGCTCACGGCCGTGTCGATCTCCGAACAGGTGCTTCTCAGCGGCGGATGTGAACGCCTGCTGGTGTGCGGTGGCGGAAGCCGCAACCCGCTGGTGATGGCGCGTCTGGCAGGGCTACTGCCGGGTACCGAAGTATCGACGACCGATGAAGCCGGCATCAGTGGGGATGACATGGAAGCGCTGGCCTTCGCCTGGCTTGCCTGGCGCACCATTGCCGGACTGCCGGGCAACTTGCCCTCGGTAACCGGCGCGCACGAGGCGAGCGTTCTCGGGGCGATCTTCCCGGCCAATCCGCGTCATAATCAGAGTTAACTGAAATTCAGCGCGGCGCGTCGTCGTTAGAATGGAATGAAACAGGAGGGCAGGCATGCCCTCCAGGACCAGGAAAGTCTTCGGAATACGCCCATGAAAAAACTTCTTCTTATTGCCGCCCCTTTATTGCTGTCAGGATGCAGCGTCTATAACCAACTCGTTGAGCGCATGCAGACCGATACGCTGGAGTATCGCTGCGACGAAAAACCGCTGACCGTGAAGCTGAATAATCCGCGCCAGGAAGCCAGCTTTGTTTACGACAATAAGCTGTTGACGCTGAAGCAGGGGATGTCGGCCTCCGGCGCGCGCTATACCGACGGTATCTATGTGTTCTGGTCAAAAGGCGACAGCGCCACGGTCTACAAACGCGACCGCATTGTGCTGAATAATTGCCAGCTCGAAAACCCGAAGCGTTGAGATTTTCACAGGGGCGGCGCACAATAGCGCCACCCAATCTCAATGTCAGCTAACGCCATGTCAGATAACGACGAACTGCAGCAAATTGCGCATCTGCGCCGTGAATACACCAAAGGCGGCTTGCGCCGTCAGGACCTTCCCGCTGAACCCCTCGTGCTTTTTGAACGCTGGCTGAAGCAGGCCTGCGAAGCGAAACTTGCCGACCCAACGGCGATGGTTGTTGCGACGGTAGATGAAAACGGCCAACCGTATCAGCGCATCGTATTGCTCAAGCATTATGACGAGAAAGGACTGGTGTTCTATACCAACCTGGGCAGCCGTAAAGCGCATCATTTAGAAAACAATCCGCGTATCAGTCTTCTGTTCCCCTGGCACATGCTGGAACGTCAGGTGATGGTGACAGGCAAAGCGGAACGTCTCTCGACGCTGGAAGTGGTGAAATATTTCCACAGCCGTCCGCGTGACAGCCAGATTGGCGCCTGGGTATCAAAACAGTCCAGCCGCATTTCTGCCCGCGGCGTGCTGGAAAGTAAATTCCTCGAGCTAAAGCAGAAGTTCCAGCAGGGTGAAATTCCTCTGCCGAGTTTCTGGGGCGGTTTCCGTATCCCGATTGAGCAGATGGAGTTCTGGCAGGGCGGCGAACATCGCCTGCACGACCGCTTTTTATACCAGCGTGAGAATGGCGGCTGGAAAATCGACAGACTGGCACCGTAATCCCCGAAATTTGTTGATTTAAGCGCTAGCGCACACCGCGCTTGCGCTTTATTCTATGGTCCTTTCGCATCAGGCGAAAAGTCGTGTACCGGCAAAGGTGCAGTCGTTTATACATGGAGAATTTGATGGCAAGCAGTAACTTGATTAAACAATTGCAAGAGCGGGGCCTCGTGGCCCAGGTGACGGACGAGGATGCGTTAGCAGAGCGACTGGCGCAAGGCCCGATCGCGCTCTATTGCGGCTTCGATCCCACCGCTGACAGCTTGCATTTGGGGCATCTTGTTCCATTGTTATGCCTGAAACGCTTCCAGATGGCAGGCCATAAGCCTGTTGCCCTGGTGGGCGGCGCGACCGGTCTGATTGGCGACCCAAGCTTTAAAGCCGCCGAGCGTAAGCTGAATACCGAAGATACCGTGCAGGAGTGGGTGGATAAGATCCGCAAACAGGTTGCACCGTTCCTCGACTTCGACTGTGGTGATAACGCCGCGATTGCCGCAAACAACTACGACTGGTTTGGCAGCATGAACGTGCTGACCTTCCTGCGTGACATCGGCAAGCACTTCTCTGTTAACCAGATGATTAACAAAGAAGCCGTGAAGCAGCGTTTGAACCGTGACGACCAGGGTATCTCCTTCACCGAGTTCTCTTACAACCTGCTGCAGGGGTATGACTTTGCCTGCCTGAACAAACTGCACGGTGTTTCCCTGCAGATTGGCGGTTCTGACCAATGGGGTAACATTACCTCCGGTATCGATCTGACTCGTCGCCTGCATCAGAACCAGGTCTTTGGTCTGACCGTTCCGCTGATCACCAAAGCAGACGGCACCAAATTCGGTAAAACTGAAGGCGGCGCGGTATGGCTCGATCCGAAGAAAACCAGCCCGTACAAATTCTACCAGTTCTGGATCAACACGGCGGACGCCGATGTTTACCGCTTCCTGAAGTTCTTCACCTTTATGGACATTGAAGAAATCAATGCGCTGGAAGAAGAAGACAAGAACAGCGGTAAAGCCCCACGTGCTCAGTACGTGCTGGCGGATGAAGTGACCAAACTGGTCCACGGTGAAGACGGTCTGGCCGCGGCAAAACGCATTACGGCAAGCCTGTTCAACGGTACCCTGAGCGATCTGAGCGAAGCGGACTTCGAACAGCTGGCGCAGGACGGCGTGCCAATGGTTGAGATGGAAAAAGGGGCGGACCTGATGCAGGCGCTGGTTGACTCTGAGCTGCAGCCTTCCCGCGGTCAGGCGCGTAAAACCATCGCCTCTAACGCGATCACCATCAACGGTGAAAAACAGGCTGACCCGGAATACACCTTCGTTGACGGCGACCGTCTGTATGGCCGCTACACTCTGCTGCGTCGCGGTAAGAAAAATTACTGCCTTGTCTGCTGGAAATAATTAACAGTCTCGAGGGGCGTGGGAAACCACGCCCCTTTTTGTTTTTTCAGGGTTTGGTAAGCAAAAAATGAAGAACATCCTCGCCATTCAGTCCCACGTTGTTTTTGGACATGCTGGCAATAGCGCAGCGGAATTCCCGATGCGCCGCCTCGGCGTCAACGTCTGGCCCCTCAATACCGTGCAGTTTTCCAACCACACGCAGTACGGCAAATGGACCGGCTGCGTGATGCCGCCTTCGCACCTCACCGAGGTTGTGCAGGGGATTGCCGATATCGACCAGCTCAAGCGCTGTGACGCCATACTGAGCGGTTACCTGGGCTCGGCGGAGCAGGGGGAGCATATCCTCGGCATCGTCCGCCAGGTGAAAGCAGCAAACCCGTCGGCAAAATACTTCTGCGACCCGGTCATGGGGCATCCGGAAAAAGGCTGCATCGTGGCACCTGGCGTTGCCGAGTTCCACGTCCGCCATGCGCTGCCCGCCAGCGATATCATTGCGCCAAACCTGGTCGAGCTGGAAATTCTCTGCGAGCGTCCGGTGAACAGCGTAGAAGAGGCGGTAAGCGCGTCTCGTGAGCTGATAGCCCAGGGGCCAGAGGTTGTGCTGGTAAAACACCTCGCGCGCGCGGGGATGAGCCAGGAACGTTTTGAGATGCTGCTGGTAACGAAAGACGACGCCTGGCATATCAGCCGTCCGCTGGTGGATTTTGGCGTGCGGCAGCCGGTAGGAGTTGGTGATGTCACCAGCGGTCTGCTGCTGGTGAAACTGCTGCAGGGGGCAACGCTGCGCGACGCGCTGGAGCATGTCACAGCGGCAGTGTATGAAATCATGATTGCGACGAAAGCGATGCAGGAATATGAACTGCAGGTGGTTGCGGCACAGGATCGTATCGCGAAGCCGGAGCACTATTTCAGCGCAACGCAGCTTTAGACACCGTCCGCGCTGCGCTTGCACGGGACTACGGAATTTGTAGGCCGGGTAAGCGCAGCGCCACCCGGCAACACAGGCCGCTCGGTTAGTTCAACCCTTCCGCTTTCAGCGCCGCAGCCACCGTAGGGCGCTCCGCCACGCGTTTCATATACGATGCGATATGGTCTAACCCTTCGAGATTCAGCTTAACCGCGCGCGCCCAGCGCAGCACGGTGAAGAGATACGCATCGGCAATCGTGAAGCGCGACCCGCCAATCCACTGATCGTCCTTGAGCGATGCGTTGACGTACTGGAGCTTTTTCTCCAGCAGGGCACGCAGGGTTGGTTTGAAATCTTCCGGCGTATCCGGACGGAACAGCGGCGTAAAGCCTTTGTGCAGTTCGGTCGCAATGTAGTTCAGCCATTCCAGCGTCTTGTAGCGCGAAATCGTGCTGACCGGCGCCAGCAACTGGCGATCCGGCACGCTATCGGCCAGGAACTGCATAATCGCGACACCTTCGGTCAGCAGAGTACCATCATCCAGCAAGAGCGCCGGAACTTGTCCCTTCGGGTTAATGGCAAGATAGTCATCGCCGTTTTCCAGACGTTTTTTCATCAGATCAACGCCATCCAGCGTGAAATCTTTGCCGCTCTCGCGCAGGGTGATATGGGAAGCAAGAGAGCACGCGCCCGGTTTGTAGAACAGTTTCATCGGTAACTCCTTTTTGCTGAGGTTTCAGCTATGTTAGTGCGCGAAAGGATAAAAAAAAAGCCGCTAATATGCATTAGCGGCTCGTCGTTTCTCAATAAGATTACGCGGTAGCGGTTTTGGTCGCTTCAGCTGTTTTGTCGTCATCCTGAGTCATACGATTCAGTTTCGGAGCGGTCAGCAGCATCAGGACAGCAATAACCGCAGTAGCGATACCAATCTGCATGAACACGGTACCGTAGACGTTCAGAGAGACCAGCGGGTCGGTGACGTTTTCCGGCACAGCCATCAGGTTCGCAATCTTACCGGCGATAATTGCCGCACCGGCCGTGGTCAGGAACCAGCTACCCATAATGAAGCCCATCAGACGCTGTGGAACCAGCTGTGCAACCATTGCCAGACCCAGACCGGAGATCATCAGCTCGCCGATAGACTGCAGCGCGTAGCTCAGGATCAGCCAGTTAACGGACACGATACCCGCGTCGGTGGCAAATTTGGTACCCAGCGGCAGCACCAGGAACGCGCCGGAGCACAGCACCATGCCGATAGCGAACTTGTGCGGCATCGGCAGACGATCGCCCATCTTGTTATAGATAGCGGCCAGAATCGGGCTACCGATCATGATCCAGAACGGGTTCAGCGCCTGATACTGCTCGGGTTCGAACGCGATGCCCAGAATAGAGTGCTCAACGTTACGAATCGCGAAGAAGTTCAGAGAGGTTGGCATCTGGCTGTACAGGACGAAGAAGATAATCGCTTCCAGCATCAGAATGAACGCCACAATCATCTTACGACGGGCAGCCCCCTGCATGGCGAATGCTTCTTTCGCAAAGATAATCACGATACCCAGTGCAACCACGCCCAGAACCGCACGTGCGATACCCTGGTTGTGCAGCAGCCAGGTAGCGATTGCGGCAAGGATCACCACGCCCACGATGGTCGCCAGCAGTTTGCCCATGTGCACAGGCTCGAAGTCCGGTTTTGAACCGTAATCTTTAACCCAGCTGCGGCAGAACAGGAAGTTCACCACGGTGATCAGCATACCGACGAAGCTCAGCGCGAACGCCACGCTCCAGCCGAATTTCGCCGCCAGCCATGGGGTTGCCAGCATAGAGAAGAACGAACCGATGTTAATGGACATGTAGTACATGGTGAATGCACCGTCCAGACGCGGATCGTCTTTGTTATAGCAGGTAGAGAGCAGGGAGGACGGGTTCGCTTTGAACAGACCGTTACCGACGGCAATCGTCGCCATACCCATATACACCACAGCGGCATCGTGCCCTGACCATGCAACCAGGCCATAGCCAATCGCCAGGACAATGGCACCCAGCATGATGACGCGTTTCGTTCCGAGAACTTTATCACCCAGCCAGCCGCCGATAGCGACCAGGCCGTACACCAGAGCACTGAAGGAAGAGAACAGCGTGATGGAATCGGCTTCGGACATACCCAGCTGTTTTACCAGGTAAACCGCCATGATCCCTTGCAGGCCGTAATAACCAAAACGCTCCCATAACTCGATTGAGAAGATGAGATAGAACGCTTTAGGTTGTTTAAAAGCGTTAAGACTCACGCTTTCATCTGTTGGTTTATTGTTTGCAGTCGACACATATACCTCTTTTTTTACATCCCATATTAACGGGGGTGTTCATCGCGTGAAGGCCGTAGCCATCCGCCTTATAGTTATATTGGGAGGAGAAACGGCGGGTAATGTTCACTATCCTGTCCCATCTGGCAATACGTTTGTAATAATCTGTTACATATATCTGGAGTGGTATAATCGTCGGTTCATATAAATGTTATTCAGCGTTAAATTTCATACGATGAGTAAAGGTAGTTTTTTCGTCTGGTAATTACCCTTCATTACCGGCTCGTGGCGATATGTTCTGCTATTTGCCGTTTGTTCCAGTCATATAGCCCATAATCTGAAAAAACACTGGTCTTATCTTCGGTTTTTAGTCGGAGATATCTTATGCCACAGAGGGTTTAGGTAGACTTTGACAACAAAAAATCAACATGAAGTTATCAGGGTGATCGCGATCACAGATGTATAGAAATTTTTGGCTATGAAAAAACTATTAACCTGTTTGAGCGTTAAACGACCGAACAAGTGACAGGCCAGGGGAATTGAATGTCGAACAAATAACGGCCAAAAGAAGAGCATGCGATTACCCTTCTTTTGGTGAGGGGTTGGATAATCAGGAATAGACTTTTTCTTTGTATTCGCAGAGATCTTCAATAATGCAGGAGCCGCAGCGAGGCTTACGGGCAATGCAGGTATAACGCCCGTGCAGAATCAGCCAGTGATGGCAATCAACCTTAAATTCGGCGGGAACCACTTTTAACAGCTTCTCTTCGACCTGCTCGACATTTTTCCCCGGCGCAAAGTTCGTCCGGTTAGACACGCGAAAAATATGCGTATCAACGGCGATAGTGGGCCAGCCAAACGCGGTGTTAAGCACCACGTTCGCCGTCTTACGCCCCACGCCCGGTAGCGCTTCCAGCGCTGCGCGGTCCTCCGGCACTTCGCCCCCGTGCTGCTCGAGCAGGATCCGACAGGTCTTAATGACGTTCTCGGCTTTGCTGTTAAACAGGCCGATGGTTTTGATGTAGGACTTCACGCCTTCCACGCCCAGCTCCAGCATGGCCTTCGGCGTATTGGCAACCGGATAGAGCAGGGCGGTTGCTTTATTGACGCTCACGTCGGTAGCCTGTGCAGAGAGCAACACGGCGATCAGCAGCTCAAACGGGGAGGTAAAATTCAGCTCCGTCGTCGGGTGCGGGTTCTCGTCCCGCAGACGGGTCAGGATCGCAATGCGCTTTTCTTTATTCATGTGGCCTTCTCGGGTATCCCTTCCTGGACGCTGCGCTCTGCTGCGCGGCGCTTACGTTTTTCATCAATCAGGTATTTTATCGCCAGCATCATGCCAAGGCCAATGAACGCGCCAGGCGGCAGCATAGCCAGCAGGAATGGCGTATCGGTATGGAACACTTCAATGCGCAGCGCTTTGGCCCAGCCGCCGAGCAGCGCGTCCGCGCCGTCAAACAGCGTACCGTTCCCTAGGATCTCGCGCAGCGAGCCCAGCACGAACATGGCGCACGTGGCGCCCATACCAATGGAAAAACCATCCAGCGCCGACATGGCCGGGCTGTTTTTCACCGCGAAGGCTTCCGCACGACCGACCACGATACAGTTGGTGACGATCAGGGGAATAAAGATCCCAAGCGACTGGTACAGGCCGAACGCGTAGGCGTTAATCAGCATCTGGACGATACTGACCACCGATGCAATGATCATGACGTAAATCGGAATACGTATTTCCGACGGCGTCCAGCGGCGCAGGGCAGAGATGGAGAGGTTGGTCAGGGTCAGCACCAGTGTGGTCGCCAGACCCAGACCGAGCGCGTTGGTGGCGGTGGACGTCACCGCCAGCAGCGGGCACATCCCCAGAAGCTGTACCAGCGCGGAGTTGTTCTTCCACAATCCCTGGACGATAACTTCTTTAACCTGGCTCATGATTACTCCTCACAGGCCGGAAGATTGTTGATTTGCGCGGGCAGCGTTTCAGCATACAGCCCGGCTCGTTTTACGGCGTTCACCACCGCGCGCGGCGTGATGGTCGCGCCGGTGAACTGGTCGAACTCGCCTCCGTCTTTCTTCACCGCAAACGCGGTATCCCCTTCACCATGAATAACTTTACCGGCAAAGTGCAGGATCCAGTCGCTCAGGCGGGTTTCAATTTTGTCGCCAAGACCCGGCGTTTCATGATGTTCCGTCACGCGGGTGCCCAGTATCGTGCCCGAGAAATCGCTGCCGACGAGCAGCTGAATGGCGCCGGAATAGCCGTCGGGCGCCGTCGCTTCCATGACCGCGCCTACCGGTTTATCGCCTTTGCGGGCGATAAAGAGGCGGTGCGTACCTTTCCCAAGCTGCGGCGCGTCTACCACAAAGCAGCTTTTTTGCAGGTCATTATCGTAGAAATCGGACGGGATCACCTGATCGAACAGCGCTTTTTGCTGCTTCGTGGCCTGCTCTTCTATCGTGGTTTTAGTCAACGCATTGACCAGGGCCGTCAGGCCCGTCAGAACCGCGGCGAAGACAGCCAGCGTGACGCCGTGTTTTTGCATCGTTTTTAGCATGGCAAAACCCTTAGCGATGGCCGTACACGCGCGGACGCGTGTAATAGTCGATGAGCGGAACGGTAATGTTGGCGAGCAGGACGGCAAAGGCCACGCCGTCCGGGTATCCGCCAAAGCTGCGGATGAGCCATACCAGAAGCCCAGCCAGCGCGCCGAAGATCAGGCGCCCGCGGTTAGTCGTTGACGCCGTAACCGGATCCGTCAGGATAAAGAAGGCGCCCAGCATGGTCGCCCCGGAGAGCAAGTGCATCTGCGGGCTGGCAAGTGATTCAGGAGAGAATACCCATCCCAGCGTGGCGCAGACCGTCAGCGTCACGAGGAAGCTGACCGGAATATGCCAGCGAATGGCTTTTTGCTGCAGCAGGAACAGCCCGCCCAGCAGATACGCCAGGTTGACCCACTGCCAGCCAGCACCGGCCAGCATGCCGCTATAGATGGCAGATTTCATAATCTGCTCAACGCTGTTCCCGGCATGCAGGGATGTTTTAAACGTATCGAGAGGCGTAGCCTGGCTAATGCCGTCCACGCCCATACGCAGCGCGTTCATATCAGCGCCGAGCGCCGTATGGCCGGTGAAAATAACGTTCAGGGCATCCATAAAGCCCGGAACCGTGGCCGCAATCTCGTGCGGCGGCAGCCAGCTGGTCATCTGCACCGGGAAGGAGATCAGCAGCACCACATAGCCAATCATCGCCGGGTTAAACGGGTTATGGCCCAGGCCACCATACAGCTGTTTGGCAATGATCACGGCGAAAACGGTCCCGAGAACCACCATCCACCACGGTGCAAACGGCGGGATACTGATGGCCAGCAGCAGGCCGGTCAGCAGCGCGGAGTTGTCGGCAAGAATGCGGGCAACGGGAATCTTGCGCAGCTTGAGCACAAGGGCTTCCGCCGCCAGAGCGCTGGCACAGCCCAGGATTATCTGGAACAGGGTTCCCCAGCCGAAAAACCAGCACTGGACGGCAATGCCCGGCAGTGCCGCCAGGCAGACCAGCATCATAATGCGCGACGTCTGGCGCTGATTGTGGGTGTAAGGGGAGCTTGCGATTCTGAAAACCATTTAATCCTCGTTAACTGCTTTCTGTGCGGCTTTCTTCGCCTGAACGCGCGCGATGGCGGCGGCAACGGCGGCCTTGCGCGGGTCATCGTTGGCGGCCTGCGGTTGCTCTTCCTGCTGCGCTGCCTTACGGGCTTTGGCGCGGGCAATTGCCGCTTCGACGGCGGCTTTGCGCGGGTCGACCGGTGGTGCTTCTGCTTCTGATTCTGCCGCTGGTGCCTGCTGCGCGGCTTTTCGGGCTTTGGCGCGAGCTATTGCCGCTTCAACGGCGGCTTTGCGTGGATCGACCGCTTCCTGTTCGACGACCACCTGCTGCTCTCCGGCTTTGCGGGCTTTGGCGCGGGCAATCGCCGCTTCAACGGCGGCTTTACGCGGATCGACTTCAGCACCCGCCTCGGCCGTTTGCGCTTTTTCAGCCTGACGGGCGCGCGCTGCGGCCTTGCGTGCTTCACGCGCGGCAATCGCTTCGCTGTTATCAGGTTTCTCACCTGCCGGAATAACAACAGGCTGCGCCGCGGTCGCTTTTTTCTCGCGAACGCGCGCCAGCGCGGCGTTAATCGCATCCTGATCTTTCTCGCCAGGCTGAACGGCGGCCTGCTTATGGCGCTCCTGACGGGCGATTTTTTCGCGTTCGAGTCGCGCCTGACGCGCTTCAAAGCGCGCTTTCGCTTCCGCGGCGCGTTTTTCTTCCATCGAGATGGCATAAATCTCAGCCTTCTCCTGGCGGAAATATTGCACCAGCGGAATGTTGCTTGGGCAGACCCACGCGCAGGCACCGCACTCGATGCAGTCGGCCAGATTATGGGCTTTTGCTTTATCGTGCAGCTGGCCTTTACTGTACCAGTACAGCTGCTGCGGGAGCAGATCCGCCGGGCAGGCATCGGCGCAGGCGCTACAGCGAATGCAGCCTTTCTCTTCCTGCTCTTCGCCCATCTCGGTCGGTGAAGGCGCGAGCAGGCAGTTGGTGATTTTAACTACCGGCACATCGAGCCACGGCAGGGTAAAGCCCATCAGGGGGCCACCCATGATCACCATCTGGTCGCTGCCCGGGCAGAATTCAGCCTGTTCCAGCAGATGACGCACCGGCGTACCCAGACGCGCCCAGACGTTACCCGGGCGTGAGACCGATTCACCGGTCAGCGTCACGACGCGCTCGGTTAACGGCTCGCCGTCAATCACAGCGCGCTTCACGGCATACGCGGTGCCGACGTTCTGCATCAGCACGCCGATATCCGAAGAGCGTCCGCCGTGCGGAACCTGCTTGCCGGTGAGTATTTGCGTCAGCTGTTTTGCGCCGCCAGAGGGGTACTTGGTTGGAATGACGCGCAGGCTGATATCATGGCTACCGGCCAGCACGGCGCGCAGCATAGAGATAGCCTGCGGTTTATTGTCTTCGATACCAATCAGCACTTCCCGCGGCTGCAGAATGTGCGCGAGGATGCGGATACCTTCCACCACCTGGGCGGCACAATCCTGCATCAGACGGTCATCGGCGGTGATGTACGGTTCGCATTCGGCGGCGTTAATAATCAGCGTCTGAATGTTATCGCCACCGCCGCGCAGCTTGACCCCGGTTGGGAAGCCTGCGCCACCCAGGCCGGCCACGCCGAACTGATGAATTCGCTCGATAAGCGCTTCGCGGCTGTGGGAGCGGTAGTCGCTCCAGCCGTCACGATCGATCCAGCGGTCTTCACCGTCGGCTTCAATAATTACGCTCAGTTCTGAGAGCGCTGACGGATGAGCCACCGTATGAGGGGCGATGGCCGCCACCTTACCGGAGGTCGGGGCGTGTACCGGCAGCATACGTCCGCGACCAAAGGTCAGCGGCTGGCCGCGAAGCACGGTATCGCCTTCTTTCACGCACAGCTCACCCTCGGCACCGATGTGCTGCTTGAGCGGCATGACGTAGCGCGTCGCCAGAGGAATTTGACGCAGCGGGGTGCCGTTGGACTGGGTTTTCATTTCCGGTGGATGAATACCGCCGTCAAAGTCCCAAATCTTCTCTTTTCTGAAAGCAGAAAATAACTTAAGCATGTTGTTCCACAGGAATATTGCGAACCGGAATGGTTTGAAGATCCCACTTCCAGCTTTCGGTAGTCGTTTCAACCGGGCGCAGCTCGATACATTGCGTCGGGCAGGGGGCCACGCAGAGGTTACAGCCGGTGCACAGATCCGCCACTACGGTGTGCATGGCGCGGGTTGCGCCAACAATGGCGTCAACAGGGCAGGCCTGAATACATTTGGTGCAGCCGATGCAGTTCGCTTCGTCGATCACGGCCAGGGCGCGTACCGGCTCCTGCACCTCTGCATCGCCGTCAACGGGCTGCGGATCGACGTTAAGCAGGGCCGCAATTTTCAGCATCACCGCTTCGCCACCGGGCGCACAGCGGTTAATTTTTTCACCCTGAATGCCTACCGCTTCGGCATAGGGGCGGCAGCCGGGGTAGCCACACTGCCCGCACTGGCTTTGCGGCAAAAGCTCGTCGATTTTCTCAACAACAGGGTCGTCCTCTACCGCGAAACGGCGGGAGGCGTAACCCAGGATAAGGCCAAACACCAACCCCAAAACGCTGATAGAGGCGATGGCAATCCAGATAGCATTCATTACAACTTCACCAGACCACTAAAGCCCATAAAGGCCAGAGACATTAAACCTGCGGTCACCAGCGCAATCGCGTTACCGCGGAAGGGCGCTGGAATATCCGCTGCTGCCAGGCGTTCGCGAATAGAGGCGAACAGCACCATGACCAGCGAGAAACCGACTGCCGCAGAAAAACCATACAGCGCCGACTGCATAAAGTTATGGCCAAGGTTGATGTTCAGCAGCGCGACGCCCAGCACGGCGCAATTGGTAGTGATCAGCGGCAGGAAGATACCCAGCAGGCGATAGAGCGCCGGGCTGGTTTTGCGCACCACCATTTCGGTAAATTGCACCACCACCGCGATAACCAGAATAAAGGCCAGCGTACGGAGATAGGTTAACCCCAGCGGGATGAGGATCCAGGTATCGATCCACCACGCGCAGATGGACGCCAGCGTCATAACGAAGGTCGTCGCCAGCCCCATACCCATAGCCGTTTCCAGCTTTTTGGAAACGCCCATAAACGGACACAGGCCAAGGAACTTCACCAGAACGAAGTTGTTCACCAGCACGGTGCCGACAAAGAGCAGTAAGTAATCGGTCATTATTTAGCCTGAAATAAAAAAGCCGCCTATTATCGGACAAACCCACGCAGGCGACAACAGGTTATCTGTAGGGTTATTACGGGTTCACGAAGGTCTTTTTCACCCGCGTCGAACGCTTGAAGTAAGGCACCAGCAGCGCGGCGGCCAGCAACGGGAAAAGCAGCTGGCGAACGGCCAGGGCGTCAGAAACGGGCGAAAAAGCAAACGCCTTCACTGCCAGCAGGACCGAAATCAGCAGCCAGATAATGTAGTGCTTAGGCACGCTCTTGCGGCGCTTAAAGAAGGCGATGGTCAGCCACAGCGTGTAGTACCACATCCCTATCGCGAAAACGAAAGACACAAACCACAGCGCAATATTAAGCACGCTTTGCGACATCAGGGTCTGGATAGCATGAGGGGTAACCAGCGCGGTGGTATAAAGCAGCAGCGCAAGTGATGCGCTTAATAAAGCAACCAGCAGCCATGCCAGTGGGGCGATTAACCAGCCTCCAATGCGTTCTCCAGGCGTTGCGGTCATGAACTCTCCCATAATCTGCGCGAAATGTTGTACAGCCAGTTTGCAGGGCGGAGAGTATATAACATTTCGCGCGGATGGCTACTTTCTTATAAAACGTAACGCCATACGGATTTAGGCACTTCGCCCACGTTGAACAAACGGCCGCCGGAGACCAGCTCCGCACGGCGATGGTCAGCGGCGCGATACATATTAATGATGTCCTGATTATCCGACAGGGTGTAGTTCAAATGGTCAAACAGTTTTTCCAGGCTCTCAAGCGAATTGATCTTGCGAAATTTTAATAAATAGTCCTGAACTGTCATATTAATAAGTTTCCATATAAAAGTGAGTAATACCCGTTAAGGTAATTTGTTCGAATAATAAACGGATTAATAAAGACGTAAACAGCCCACTCAGGTAACGTGACGAAATTAGGAGTTTTCTTTGCTGAAATTCAGGCATCAGACGATGCCTGGAAGAGAAGGTTAACCGTGTTCACCAGGGCTGGCAATACGTAACTGACATATTATGTCACTCTTTATTGCGGTAACCGGTTACTTAGGTTGGGCGACAGTGACAGGCTCGGGCGGCTGGTAGTTATCGATATGGCTGGCAACGCCGAGCAAAATGACCGATACCCCAAGAACAATCCATCCCGCTAATTCAATGATTCGATTAATTATTGACGTCATAATTCGTAATTGTACTTTATCCATAAATACTGGGTGCAAATGTTACAGCGAGCGCTTCCCGGCGGCAAGGGCTTTGGGAACGGTTCCCTTAAACAAAATCAGCAGGTTAATACTATGTAACAAAAACAGCCGGTACAACCTGCTATTTTACGTCATATGGCTCATTATTAATCTGTGGTAAAGCCAGACTAGCCAGTATGAAATAAGAACGTCATAAAATGAGGATGGCACTATGAGTGATAATATCCGCGTCGGGCTAATTGGATACGGCTACGCGAGCAAAACGTTTCATGCGCCTCTGATAGCCGGTACGCCGGGGATGGCGCTGGCGGCGGTATCCAGCAGCGATGCCGCTAAAGTCCATGCCGACTGGCCTTCCGTGCCGGTTGTCTCTGAGCCTAAACATCTTTTCAACGATCCGAATATTGATTTAATCGTTATCCCCACGCCGAACGATACCCACTTTCCGCTGGCAAAGGCCGCGCTGGAAGCCGGTAAGCACGTGGTTGTCGATAAGCCCTTTACCGTCACGCTGTCGCAGGCGCGCGAGCTGGACGCGCTGGCAAAAGGTCTGGGCAGGCTGCTGTCGGTTTTCCACAACCGCCGCTGGGACAGCGATTTTCTGACCGTGAAAGCACTTCTCAGCGAAGGCACGCTTGGGGAGATTACCTTTTTTGAATCGCACTTTGACCGTTTCCGCCCGCAGGTTCGCAACCGCTGGCGCGAGCAGGCCGGGCCGGGCAGCGGCATCTGGTACGATTTAGCCCCGCATCTGCTGGATCAGGCCGTAAATCTTTTTGGTCTGCCGGTGAGCATGACGGTCGATCTGGCCCAGCTCAGGCCGGGGGCGCAGACAACCGATTACTTCCACGCTGTATTAAGTTACCCGCAGCGGCGGATTGTGCTGCACGGCACGATGGTCGCGGCCGCCGAGTCGGCCCGGTACATTATTCACGGCACGCGCGGGAGCTACGTGAAGTTTGGTCTCGATCCGCAGGAGGACCGCCTGAAAAACGGCGAACGCTTGCCGCAGGAAGACTGGGGCTATGACATGCGCGACGGCGTTGTGACGCGGGTGGAAGGTGAGGAGATGGTCGAGGAAACGCTGCTGACAATCCCGGGGAATTATCCGGCGTATTATGCGGCCGTTCGCGATGCGCTGAACGGAACGGGGGAGAATCCGGTTCCGGCCAGCCAGGCGATTCAGATCATGGAGCTGATTGAGCTGGGCATCGAATCTGCCAAACATCGCGCCACGCTCTGTCTGGCATAAGGTTTAAATATGTATGTTGGCCGGGTAAGGCGTAGCCGCCACCCGGCAAATGCTTAACCGCGAGCCACTTTATCTTTCAGCGCCTGCTTCTCTGCAGGCGTCAGGAAGGCAATTTCCAGGCCGTTGATCTGCGCCTGGCGGATTTGATCGCGGCTCAGACCCGCCTGCGGCGCGGCGATGTTGTACTCGTGGATAATATCTACCCCCTGTACCGCCGGATCGTCCGTGTTCAGCGAGGCCAGCACGCCGTGCTCGAGGAAGGTTTTCAGCGGGTGCTTGTCGAGTGAGGCGACGGTGCTGGTCTGAATGTTGGACGTCAGACACGACTCAATCCCGATACGCTGCTCCGCCAGGAAATCCATCAGGGCGCTATCTTCAATCGCCTTCACGCCGTGACCAATGCGCTCGGCGCCCAGCTCGCGGATGGCTTGCCAGATACTTTCCGGGCCCGCCGCTTCACCCGCATGCACGGTAATGTGCCAGCCGGCATCGCGCGCGCGGTTGAAATGGGAGAGGAACAGACTGCCCGGGAAGCCCAGCTCATCGCCGGCAAGGTCGACGGCGGTGATGGCATCGCGATGGGCCAGCAGCGCTTCCAGCTCCTGCAGACAGGCGGCTTCGCCGAACGTGCGGCTCATAATGCCGATCAGGCGGGCCTGAACGTCGAAGGTCTTGCAGCCTTCACGCACGCCTTCAATGACCGCTTCCACCACGCCCGCAACGGGCAGGCCGTGGGTCATCGCCATATAGCCCGGCGAGAAGCGCAGTTCAACGTAATGCAGGCCGTTGCGGGCCGCATCTTCAATGTTCTCAAAGGCCACGCGGCGGCAGGCATCAAGGGACGCCAGCATCTTCACGCCCCAGTCGAGTTTGCTCAGGAAGCTGACCAGGTCCGGTTCATTAGAGGTCACCTGTACATGCGGGATCAGAGACTCAAGCGTCTGAGCGGGAAGCGTTAAATTGAACTGGCGGCCAAGATCGAGGATGGTTTGGGCACGAATGTTACCGTCAAGGTGACGATGAATATCAGTTAAAGGCAGGCGTGTATCAATCATGGTCGCACTCTTTTCTGGTTAAAGTGCGCCATATTATAAAAACAAAACGGGGTAAAAAGCTATTTGCGCAAGGGAATATTCCGTTGCGCAAATTGTTCACAGGAGCGTATTAATGCCGGCAATCAGGCGCTGGACCCCTTGCTCAAGCTTGCTACGCGGGCAGCCGGCGTTAAGCCGCACAAAACCGTTTCCTTCTTTTCCGTAGGTATATCCCGGCATGATGGCGACCTTTTGCTGCTCGATCAGCACCTTTTGCAGAGCCCGATCGTCAACGTTCAGCGGACGCAGGTCAATCCAGGCCAGATAGGTCGCTTCCGGCGGCTGCCAGTTCAGATTCGGAAAAGCGCCGTTTAATTCGCGAGCGATATACAACAAGTTCTCTTCGAGATAATGGCGTAAGGCATCCAGCCAAGGCGCTCCCTGCTGATAGGCGGCGATATGCGCCGTCAGCGCCAGCACGGCGGGGGAAGAGAGCCCGTCGCGGCCTTTTAGCGCGCTGAGGTAGCCGTTTCGGCTCTCTTCATCGCCGATCAGGCCGTAAGCGCCCGTGAGCGCCGGAATATTAAAGCTTTTCGAGCCGGAAGTAAGTAGCGCCCATTTGCCGCGCGCAACCGCGCTCCACGGCGTGTGGCGATGATTACCCCACACCATGTCCATATGGATTTCATCGCTGATAACCGCCACGTCATAGCGTGCGCACAGCTCCGCCATGTACGTCAGTTCATCCCGCGTCCAGACCTTGCCGGTGGGGTTTTGCGGGCTGCACAGCAGCAAAATTTTGTTTTCGGGTTTCGCCAGGGCGGCTTCAAGGGCAGCCATATTTCCTTGCCAGCCTGCCGGCTGTTTTTGCATCTCAACGGGCACAACGTGACGCGCATTGCCCTCAATGGCCTTGTAAAAGGCATCATATGCCGGGGTGTGGACCACCACGCCGTCGCCAGGGGTTGACCAGAGCCGTATCAGCTCGGAAACCATATAGATGACGGAAGGCCCATACACAACGCTTTCAGTATCAATCCGGCTGTTAAAGCGCTGCTGGAACCAGTGCGCGATGGCGGCCAGGAACTCGTCATTTTTCCAGCGGCTGTAACCCAGTACGCCGTGATTAATACGTTCATGCAGCGCGTCGGTAATGCAGGGGGCGGTAGCGAAATCCATATCGGAGATGGTGAAGGGTAGCAAATCGGCTGCACCAAAGCGGTCCGCAACGTAGTCCCACTGCGTACACCAGGTGCCGTGACGATCCACGACGGTTGAGAAATCAAACATGCTTTATTCCTTAACGTAAAACCCCCTCATGGCGAGGGGGTTGAGGCATCAGGCTTCAACTGTTCGCATCAGGGTGGCCAGCTCATCCTTCACTGACTGCACCTGCGGGCCGATGACCACCTGCAAATTGTGCTGATTAAGCTGTACCACGCCGATAGCCCGGTTGGCTTTCAGGGCGTTGGTATCGACTTTCGACATATCCGCCACCGACAGACGCAGGCGGGTAATGCAGTTATCCAGAGAGGTGATGTTATCCGCACCGCCCAACGCCGCCAGGATGGCCGGGGTGTTGTAGCCGGATTTACCCACGGTCCCGGCAACCGCCTGTTCTACGCTGGTGGCGGTATCCGCATCACGACCCGGTGTTTTCAGGTTAAAGCGGGTAATCGCGAAGCGGAAGATGCCGTAGTACACCGCGAACCAGATAGCCGCCACGACCGGCACCAGGTACCACTTGGTGGACAGGCCGTGCAGGATCCCGAACACCACGAAGTCGATCACGTTGCCGTCGGTGTTGCCGATGGTGACGCCCAGCACCGCCATCACGGTAAAGCCCAGACCGGTTAACACGGCGTGAATCAGATACAGCACCGGCGCAACGAACAGGAACAGGAATTCGATTGGCTCAGTGGTACCGCCCACGACGCAGGCGATCACGCCGGAGATCAGCAGGCCCTTAATTTTATGACGATTTTCCGGGCGTGCACAGTGGTACATCGCCAGCGCGGCGCCGGGCAGGCCGCCGAGGAAGGCCGGCATTTTACCCTGAGACAGGAAGCGGGTTGCGCTTTCGGAGAAGCCGTGGGTGGTCGGGCAGCTCAACTGCGCCTGGAAGATGGTCAGCGCGCCGCTCACATCGTGACCGCACACCTCCATGGTACCGCCCGCTTCGGTGAAGCGAATCAGGGCCACCAGGATATGCTGCAGGCCAAACGGCAGCAGCAGGCGCTCGCCGGTGCCGAAGATCATCGGACCAAAGTCTCCCGCACCGTTAATGATGCGGCCAATGCCGTTGATGCCCATCGCGAAGACAGGCCAGATCAGCGGAATGATCAAACCAAACAGGCCCATCACCACCAGGGTGACAATTGGCACAAAGCGGGTGCCGCCGAAGAAGGCCAGGGCATCCGGCAGACGGATATTGTGGAAGCGCTCGTGCAGCATCCAGATGATCACCCCGGCGATCACCGCCCCGAGGATCCCGGTATCAATAGACTGAATGCCAATCACGCTCTGAATGTTGTTGGCTTTCAGCACGGCAGCGTCGGTAGTAGGCAGAATGCCTTTTGCGGTGAGCCAGAAGTTGACCGCAAGGTTCATTACCGCGTAACCCACAAACCCGGCAAACGCCGCGACGCCTTTGTTCTCGCGCGCCAGGCCCAGCGGGATAGCGATACAGAACATGACGGGCAGGAAACTGAAGGCGAAGGAGCCGACTTTACTCATCCAGATAAAGATCGCCTGCAGCGCGGGCGCGCCGAGGAACGGGATCAGCGTGATGACGTCTTTACTGCTTAGCGAGCTGCCGATCCCGAGCATGATCCCGCAGAACGAGAGGAGTGCCACGGGCAGCATAAAGGTTTTACCCAGTTGCTGGAAAAATTCCCACAGCGATATTTTTTGTGCTGCTTTCGCCGTCATAAAACGACTCCTTTATTGTTAAAATCAGTTTGTCTGCCTCAATGCTGCGAGAAGATAAAACGTTTTATCAAAGTTTAGTGCGCGCTAAATCACATTCTCAGGCTTTGACTGGTAGTATAAAGATAACGTATTGATAAAACGTTTTACCGATCTCATTTCAGGGAGTCACGCCGACACATGGCTGTAGCGAAAAAAATCACCATCAACGATGTCGCGCTGGCGGCGGGGGTTTCCGTCAGCACCGTTTCTCTGGTGCTGAGCGGGAAAGGGCGTATCTCGCCCGCAACCGGCCAGCGGGTTAACGAGGCGGTTGAGCAGCTGGGCTTTGTGCGTAATCGCCAGGCGTCGGCGCTGCGCGGCGGGCAAAGCGGGGTGATTGGCCTGATTGTCCGCGACCTGACGTCACCGTTCTATGCGGAGCTGACCGCAGGGTTAACCGAAGCGCTTGAAGCGCAGGGGCGAATGGTGTTTCTGCTGCACGGCGGGCGCGAGGCCGAACAGCTCCTCTCCCGGCTCGATATGCTGCTAAACCAGGGGGTAGACGGGGTGATCGTCGCCGGGGCGTCGGGCGTGGGCAGCGAGCTGTGCGAGCGAGCCGCCGAAAAAGGCGTACCGCTGGTGTTTGCTTCACGCGCCAGCTACCTGGACGAGGCCGATACGCTGCGACCGGATAACATGCAGGCCGCGCAAATGTTGACCGAACATCTTATTCGTCGCGGGCATCAGCGCATCGCCTGGCTGGGCGGGAAAAGCTCATCCCTGACGCGCGCCGAGCGGGTAGGCGGCTACTGCGCGACGCTGATTAAATACGGCCTGCCGTTCCACAGCGAATGGGTCGTGGAGTGTGAATCCAGCCAGAAGAAAGCGGCGGAAGCGATAGGCGCGCTGCTGCGAAGCAGCCCGACGATCAGCGCCGTGATTTGCTATAACGACGTGATTGCCATGGGCGCCTGGTTTGGCCTGATCCGCGCCGGACGCCAGAGCGGCGAGGGTGGGGTAGAAACGTTCTTCGGCCATCAGGTGGCGCTGGGGGCATTCGCCGACGTCGGCGAAAACGCGCTGGACGATCTCCCGATCGTCTGGGCCACGACCCCCGCGCGGGAGATGGGCTACACGCTGGCGGACAGAATCATGCAGCGCATCGACAATACGGATGTCCAGGCCGGGCACCAGATTGTGGCGGCGCGGCTAGTGACGGTGAAATAACCTCAGGTATTTTGCGTAAGCGGGTTGAGCAGCAGCTCGGCTTCCAGGGCTTCCACAAACTTTCGTGCTTTTGCCGGGATCAGGCGGGAGGTCGGATAAACCGCCCACACGGCCAGTGATTCCGGCTGGGCATCCTCCAGGACGATGCGTACCAGTTTCCCCTCTCTGAACGCCGGTTCTACGTACCAGCGAGATAGATTGGCGATGCCCATCCCGCCGAGGCAGGCTTCGAAAATGGCCTCGACAGAGTTCGCGGAGAATCGTCCCGATACCTTCTGTTTGTAGCGCTGTTCGCCCTGTTCGAAAGACCAGTGGACCGTGTCTGACGTGGTCAGACAGCTATGTGCCGCCAGGTCGTTAAGCGATTTTGGATAACCGTTTGCTGCCAGATACTCCGCGCTGGCGCAGAGGTCGCGAGGGTTATGGCACAGGCGATGGGCAACGAGCCGGTTATCGCGCAGCGGCGCAATGCGCAACGCCACGTCTATGCCTTTGCCGACAATATCAACCTGTTCGTCGGTGGCGAGTAAATCGACCTGCAGGGCGGGATGCTGCTGCATGAACCGGGTCAGCATGGGAGCCACAATCTTCCGGCCAAACCCCGCTGAGGCGGTAATGCGCAGGCGTCCGGAAAGGTGGGTCCCGTCGGGAAACAGGTCGGCAAGCGCGTTGCTTTTATCTTCCAGTAGCGCCTGCGCGTGAGGGAGAAAAATATCTCCGTCGCTGGTGGGCGAGAGCGAACGCGTGGTGCGGTGTACCAGCCGAACCCCCAGCTCCGCTTCGAGATGAGTCAGGGCGCGCGACGCGGCCATGGCGCTCATGGAGAGCCGACGCGCGGCGCCGGCGAGGCTACCCGCCCTGACGGCTTCAACAAAAACTTCAATATCTTCCAGTCTCATTATCTCGTTTTTCGTTATGCTGACTTATCAAATTACATATCTACATTATTTGTCGTTACGCTGCCATAGTCTCTTCACATCCTGATAAACATGAATGTGGAGTGAAAATGAAAAAGTTGAAAACGGTTCTGGCGTTCAGCGGCCTGCTGTTTGCGAGCGCAACGTGGGCAGATGCACCCGCGCAGATGAAACAGCAGGTCCCCGGCTATTATCGCCTTGCCGTAGGGGAGTACGAGGTGACGGCGCTGTTCGACGGCTATAACGATCTTTCGCCCACGCTGTTGCAAGGCCTTTCACCCGACGCGGTTCGCAAACTGCTGGCACAACAAAAAATCGATGCCGAGCGCATGCCTACCGCCTTCAACGCCTTTCTGGTGAATACCGGTAAACACCTGGTCATGATTGACAGCGGAGGCGGGCACTGCATGGCGGAAACGGCCGGCCAGCTCATCGGCAATATGAACGCATCAGGTTATCGCCCTGAGCAGGTCGATACGATTTTCCTGACCCACCTTCATCTTGACCACGTGTGTGGCCTGAGCGATGCGGACGGTGAGGCGTTGTTCCCCAATGCGACCGTTTATGTGCCGCAGGGGGAGGCCGATTACTGGCTCGATCCGGCTAAGGAAGCGAGCGCGCCTGCGAATGCGAAACCCTATTTCGCTATCGCCAGGAATGCATTGGCTGCGTATAAAGCAGCCGGACATCTCAAAACCTTTGTCCCGCCCGCTTCGCCTATTCCTGAAGTCCAGACGGCCTATGCCATTGGCCATACGCCCGGCAGCACCGTTTATCGGTTTGCTTCACAGGGAACGGCTATTAACTTCACTGGAGACCTGATTCATGCTCCTGCCGTCCAGTTCCCGCATCCTGAAGTGTCTATTCGTTTCGATGTCGAACCGAAAAAAGCCGTATCATCCCGCGCGCAGGAATTTAACGCGCTGGCGAAAGACGGCGAGTGGATGGCCGCGGCGCATCTGCCTTTCCCGGGTATCGGGCATATCACCGCCTGGCAGCAGGGCTACCGCTGGAACCCGGTGAATTACGGTCCTTATCAACGTGCGGCCCATGTGCCTCTGCTGAAATAAAGTGGGGTTATCCGCGTGAAAAGTTACACTGTAACGGCAAACGGTATCCGTCAGTTTGTGGTCGAAGAGGGTGAAGGCGCGCCGGTTATTCTTTTGCATGGTTTTCCAGAGACAAACTATGCCTGGCGCCATCAGATACCGGTTTTATCCCGCCACTATCGCGTGATTGCGCCCGATCTCCGCGGATATGGGGAAACGGATAAACCGGCCTCCGGCTATGATAAACGGAACATGGCGCGTGACATCCGTGAACTGATGCGGGTGCTGGGTCTGGAGAAAGTGGTGCTGATAGGGCACGATCGCGGGGCGCGGGTTGCGACCCGCTTTGCGAAAGATTATCCCGAGTTACTTGACCGCCTGGTGGTGATGGACAACGTGCCAACGCGTATCGTGGCGCGCGATCTGAATGCTTCAATTGCGCGTGCATACTGGTTCTTCCTGTTTCATCTTGTGCCCGACCTGCCGGAAGCCCTGATTGCGGGTCGAGAAAACGTATGGCTGCGCCACTTTTTCTCGGACTGGACCTACGACCCGTCTACCATCAGCGGCGAGGCGTTTGACGCCTATGTACGTGCGTATCAGGCGCCGGGTGCCGTGCGGGGCGCAATGGCTGACTATCGCGCCAACGCAGAGGATGTGGCGCAGGATCTGGCAGACGCTGACGTGAAAATTACCTGCCCGGTAATGTCGCTTTGGGGCAATGACTTTCACGCGGTTGGCAAGCTCTTCGATATGCAAAGCGTCTGGGCCGAAATGGCGGATAACCTGCGGGCGTACGGTATTGACGAGTGCGGTCATCTGCCGCAGGAGGAGCAGCCGGAGAAAGTGAACGCGCTGCTGCTGGATTTCCTGACGGGATGGAAAATTTAACGGGCAATAAAAAACCCCTCATGCGAGGGGTTTTGTTGTTTACTGCTGCGGCGCTGCCGGTTCGGCTGGCGCTGCGGGTTCAGCCGGTTCCGGCATGCCCAGCGTCGGCATACCAAACATCCCGACGAAGTCCTCGAGCGGCATTTTATCGCCGTTGAGCGTCACCTGGCCGTTGGCATACTGCAGGCTGGTGGAAATCGTGTTGTTGTCCACCTTCGTGATGCGGAACATCTGGCCCATCGCCGCCAGGCCTTTCACCTGCTGGTTCGCCAGCTTGCCGGCGTCTTCATCACCGTAGCCTTCCAGCTTCGCAATCTGGGTCATAAACTCGGTCGCCATATCCATCGGTATGGTCAGCTTGCTGTCGAGCGACTTCACGCTGCGATCCACTTCCTGCGCCAGCGTCTGAGGTTCACCCGTTGCGGTTGCCGGATCTTTCAGGAACAGAGACAGGTTAAAGCTGGTTTCGCCTTTGCTGTTCTTCCAGCTCAGCGGCGCAACGGTTACCACCGGCTCGCCCTTCAACAGGATAGGGAGGTTGTTAAACAGCACCGCCATGGCCTGCTGCTGGTACACCTCCGGGTTCTGCTGCAGCGCGGCATCGGTCAGCAGCGCCTGGCTCTCTTTGCTGTATTTCTGGCTAAATTCGTGCCACGCCTGGCCGTCAATATTGCCGATCTTCAGCGAAAGTTTGCCGGTACCAAGATCCTGGTTCTGTACCTTCAGGCTCTTCAGGGTGTAGTCCAGCTGCGTGTTGATGCTCTTACCGTCTTTGGAAACGTCGGATGTGCCGTTGATATCCATGCCTTCCAGCACGGCCATCTCTTTGCCTTCAACCGCAATGGCAACCTTGTCGAGAGACAGTTTCTGGTCGCCGATGCGCTCTTTGAAGTCGGTCATTTGGCTGTTGCCGTCGGCTTTCAGATTATTGAAGGTGAGCTGAACTTTTTGGTTATATTCGTTCACGGCATTGACCAGACCGCTTTCCGCTTCACCCGTCAGGGAGAACACGTTCCCCTCGCGGTCAGCGTCAAGCTTGAAGTGACCGCCGCTAAAGGCGACTTTCTCATTCTCTTTCTCGTAGTTCAGCGCTTTCAGAGCGATATCGGAACTGGTGTCACCGGCATAGCTGATGCGGGTGTCGATCTCGAAAGGTGATTCATTCTTCGCCAGGTCAAACAGCGGTTTGGTCAGGTCGTTGTTCACCAGCACGGTATGAACGGACGCCATTGATGGGATCAGATTAAACGATTTTAACTGCGCCAGCGGGAACGGACCGTGGCTAACCACCTCGTCCAGCACCACGCTCTGGCCCGGTTTCAGCCAGCCATTTTGATTACCTGCCGCCGGCTTCACCACCACCTGCATATGGCTGGTGAACACGCCGCGCTGATAATTCTGGTAGCTCAGCTCAAGACCCGCTTCCGGCGCGCTGCGCTTAATCTCTCCGTTCGCCTGCGCCACCATTTCCGCCAGACGACCTTCCAGCTGTTTCCCGGTAAACCAGGAGGCACCCGTCCAGACCACGCCTAACGCTACAATCACTCCAACCGCTACGACCGATTTTTTCATTGCGACTATCCCTAAAATGAAACCAGGCGGTAAAAACCGCCCGGAGATATAAAGCCTGACACTAGCTTAGCAAGAGTTGTTAAAAAATTCAGTAAGTGCCTATAGCTTATTAAAAACGCGCGCCAGGCGACCGGTACCGCTTACGCTCACCGGAGACTCATTCGCCGCAACAAACGCCGATTCACCCGGTTTCAGCTCCAGACGCTCGCTACCTTTATGCAGAGTAGCTTCGCCCTCAACGCAGAACAGGATCGCCGCGCTCTCCTGCGCAATGGTCGTTTCTGTCTGGCTCAGGTCGTGCAGTGAGAAGGCAAAATCCTCAACCGGGATCGGGAAGTCCAGCTCTGCGCCGTTTTTGACCGGCTGCGTCAGCAGCTCTGCGGCAGGTTTCGCCACGAACTTCACGTTGGCAACCAGCTCAGGGATGTCGATGTATTTCGGCGTCAGGCCCGCGCGCAGCACGTTGTCGGAGTTGGCCATCACCTCCAGCGCCACGCCCTGCAGGTAGGCGTGCGGGGTTTCTGCGAACAGGAACATCGCTTCGCCCGGGTTCAGCTTCACCACGTTCAGCAGCAGAGGGGAGAACAGGCCGCTGTCGTCCGGGTAGAACTCAGAAATCAGGCGGATGGTGTCCCACGGCTCACCTTGCTGCGTGTTTAGCGTCGCTTTCAGCACCGCCAGCGCGTGGGATTTCTCTTCACCCTGCATGTTAAGCAGGCTGGCAAACAGCTGGCTAAGGCCTTCAGCATTGACGTTTTCGAGGAAGTGGGCGATAGCCTTGTTCGCGCCGGCAACCGGCTGCAGCAGAGAGACGATCTCTGAAAACTCGCGGAACGCGTTCATCGCCAGGAATGGGGTCAGCGCAAAAACAAGCTCCGGCTTATGGTTAGGATCTTTGTAATTACGTTCGGCGGCGTCTAACGGAATACCCGCCGCGTTCTCTTTTGCAAAGCCAATTTCAGAGGCTTTCTTGTTCGGGTGAACCTGGATGGAGAGCGGCTGGTCGGCGCACAGCACTTTAAACAGGAACGGCAGTTCGCCGAAGCGCTGAGCAACCTTGTCGCCCAGCAGCGCGGTTTTATCGGCGTCGATCGCGTCGCGCAGGCTGCGTACCTGGCCGCTGGCGTCTTCAACTTTTGAGCTGCTCTTCGGGTGCGCACCCATCCACAGTTCTGCCATCGGCAGGTTATTCGGGTTGGCGATACCGTAGAGATCCGTTAACGCAGTTTTACTTCCCCAGGCGTAGTTTTGCACCGAGTTAATGAGTTTTTGCATTATCAAGCCCTGATTCAATTAAGGAATTCACTCCGGGTATTAAAGCAATAAACCACATGGAAGTAACCTGTGGATGTAAAAAGTCGTACTAGTCTCAGTTTTTGTTAAAAAATTGTGTAGGATAAGCTGACTCGCTTTTAAGCCGGGCAGCGGAACATCTGCCCTGAATAAACAGACCGAAGCAGTAAGTGAGAGAACAATGTCGAATAAACCCTTCCATTATCAGGATCCTTTCCCGCTTAGTAAGGATCGGACCGAGTATTACCTGTTAACCCGCGATCACGTCTCCGTCTCTGAATTTGAAGGACAAGAGATCCTCAAGGTGGATCCGCAGGCGCTGACGCTGCTGGCGCAGCACGCTTTCCACGACGCGTCGTTTATGCTCCGTCCTGCGCACCAGCAGCAGGTTGCCGATATTCTGAGCGACCCGCAGGCCAGCGAAAACGATAAATACGTTGCTCTGCAGTTCCTGCGAAACTCCGATATCGCGGCGAAAGGCATTCTGCCGACCTGTCAGGATACCGGCACGGCGATCATCGTCGGTAAAAAAGGCCAGCGCGTCTGGACCGGCGGCGGTGATGAAGCGGCGCTGGCGCACGGCGTCTACAACACCTACATCGAAGACAACCTGCGCTATTCGCAAAACGCGGCGCTGGATATGTATAAAGAGGTCAACACCGGCACCAACCTGCCTGCGCAGATCGATCTCTATAGCGTGGACGGTGACGAGTACAAATTCCTCTGTATCGCCAAAGGCGGCGGTTCAGCCAACAAAACCTATCTCTATCAGGAAACCAAAGCGCTGCTCACCCCGGGCAAGCTGAAGAACTACCTGGTTGAGAAAATGCGCACGCTCGGCACCGCGGCGTGCCCGCCGTACCATATCGCGTTTGTGATTGGCGGCACGTCGGCGGAAAGCACGCTGAAAACCGTGAAGCTGGCCTCAACCAAATACTACGACGGTCTGCCAACCGAAGGTAACGAGCACGGCCAGGCGTTCCGCGACGTTCAGCTTGAGCAGGAGCTTCTGGAAGAAGCGCGCAATCTGGGCCTCGGCGCGCAGTTTGGCGGCAAATACTTTGCCCACGACGTGCGCGTGATCCGTCTGCCGCGTCACGGCGCATCCTGCCCGGTCGGGATGGGCGTGTCCTGCTCTGCGGATCGCAACATCAAGGCGAAGATCAACCGCGAAGGCGTGTGGATCGAAAAGCTGGAAAACAACCCGGGCAAATACATCCCGGAAGCGCTGCGTAAAGCGGGTGAGGGCGAGGCGGTTCGCGTTGACCTCAATCGTCCGATGAAAGAGATCCTGGCGCAGCTTTCGCAGTATCCGGTCTCGACCCGCCTCTCCCTGAACGGCACGATTATCGTGGGCCGCGACATCGCGCACGCGAAGCTGAAGGAGCGTCTGGACAACGGCGAAGGGCTGCCGCAGTACATTAAAGATCACCCGATCTACTACGCGGGCCCGGCGAAAACGCCTGAAGGCTATGCCTCTGGTTCGTTAGGCCCCACCACGGCTGGCCGTATGGATTCGTACGTTGACCAGCTGCAGGCCAACGGCGGCAGCATGATCATGCTGGCGAAAGGCAACCGTAGCCAGCAGGTGACGGACGCCTGCCATAAGCACGGCGGCTTCTACCTCGGCAGCATCGGCGGCCCGGCTGCGGTCCTGGCGCAGGGCAGCATCAAGAGCCTCGAGTGCGTGGAATACCCGGAACTGGGTATGGAGGCTATCTGGAAAATTGAAGTAGAAGATTTCCCGGCGTTTATCCTGGTGGATGACAAAGGTAACGACTTCTTCAAACAAATCCAGTCTTCTCAGTGTTCGGCCTGCGTGAAGTAATTCTGTAAATTGCCGGGTAGCGGCTGCGCCTTACCCGGCCTACGTGTTCGGTAGGTCGGATAAGCGTCAGCGCCACCCGATGCCAAAAAGAGCGCACAAAGCGCCATAACGTTTCTCAGAAGTCATCAATACTTATCCCTTAAGCATGTGAGCAATCCCGACAGTGTTATCAAGGAGAAAGTAATGACAACGGTACGCCATGAGAAAGACTCTATGGGTGCAATCGAGGTTCCAGGCGACAAGCTATGGGGCGCGCAAACCCAGCGTTCGCTGGAACATTTCCGTATTTCGACTGAAAAAATGCCCGTCTCGCTGATTCAGGCGCTGGCGCTGACCAAACGCGCCGCCGCGAAAGTAAACCAGGATCTGGGCCTGCTGGCGGCAGACAAGGCCACCGCCATCATTAATGCTGCCGACGAAGTGCTGGCGGGTAAGCATCCCGACGAATTCCCCCTCGCCATCTGGCAGACCGGTTCCGGTACCCAGAGCAATATGAACATGAACGAAGTGCTGGCGAACCGGGCCAGCGAGCTGCTGGGCGGCGTGCGCGGCATGGAGCGCAAGGTTCACCCGAACGATGACGTGAACAAAAGCCAGAGCTCTAACGACGTCTTCCCGACGGCGATGCACGTGGCGGCGGTGATCGCTGTCCGCGAGCAGCTTATCCCCCAGCTCAACGTGCTCAAATCCACGCTCAACGAGAAGGCGCAGGCCTTCCGCGATATCGTTAAAATTGGCCGTACGCACCTGCAGGACGCCACGCCGCTGACGCTCGGGCAGGAGATTTCCGGCTGGGTGGCAATGCTGGAACATAACCTGAAGCATATTGAGTACAGCCTGCCGCACCTGGCGGAGCTGGCGCTCGGCGGTACGGCGGTCGGTACCGGGTTAAATACCCACCCTGAATACGCGGTGCGCGTGGCGGAGGAGCTTGCAGCCATCACCGGGCAGCCGTTTGTTACCGCACCCAATAAGTTCGAAGCCCTGGCGACCTGCGATGCGCTGGTTCATACCCACGGCGCGCTGAAAGGGCTGGCAGCATCATTAATGAAAATCGCCAACGACGTGCGCTGGCTGGCCTCCGGTCCACGCTGCGGTATCGGTGAAATCAGCATTCCGGAAAACGAGCCGGGCAGCTCTATCATGCCGGGTAAGGTTAACCCGACCCAGTGCGAAGCCATGACCATGCTCTGCTGCCAGGTGATGGGCAACGACGTGGCCGTCAACATGGGCGGGGCATCCGGCAACTTCGAGCTGAACGTCTATCGCCCGATGGTGATCCACAACGTTCTGCAATCGATTCGTCTGCTGGCGGACGGGATGGAGAGCTTTAACGAGCACTGTGCGGTGGGCATTGAGCCAAACCGCGAGCGCATCAGTCAGCTGTTGAATGAGTCATTAATGCTGGTGACCGCACTCAATACCCATATCGGCTACGACAAGGCCGCCGAGATTGCCAAGAAAGCGCATAAAGAGGGGCTAACGCTGAAAGCCTCCGCCCTGGCGCTGGGCTATCTGACTGAGGTAGAGTTTGACGCCTGGGTACGCCCGGAAGCGATGGTCGGCAGTCTGCAATAATCATCCCGCCACGTACAGGTGCAGCCGCGGAATAATCAGCTGTAGCGGTTGCGCCTGAGGTCTGTAACGGTGCTGAACATTTTCAGCATCGTAATTCAACAGCTCGCCAATATCCGGCACGATGGCTCCCTTATCGGCATCATAAAGCGCAATCAGCGGCGTCGGGCAGGCGTATTGCACCTGTTTTTGCTGGCCGGAATACCAGACGCGGGCGATGGGCTGAACCTTCACCGGGCGCTTGATCTTGAGCCGCGTATCCGCCGGCAGTGAAGCGATGCTGTGATATTCCTGCTCAAGGCGCTCGATCCACTGCTCACGCGACCACGGTGCGACGGTGCGCGGCGCCTTCAGGCTTTTTTCCAGCAGCGCCAGAACCTCATCCCGGGTGAAGTTTTTAATGATGTGCTTGTTCGCCCAGCCGAAGCGCAGCGTGGCGGGGTGGTGCAGTACCGTCAGCGTGCGGTAGGCATTCAGGGTAATCAGCCCCGGAAGCTGGCGGTGCACCCACTCAAACCGGGCGGCAGGGGCCAGGCCCGACTCTTCGGTGACGATCTTTTCAAACGTCGCTTTCAGGGCGTTGATGTGGGCAATCTGGTTTTCCAGCGCCTCGCGCGCTGCGGCATCGGTTTGCAGGCAGATCACGCCAGGCAGGCGCACGGCCGCCTTGCTGCTGCGCTGTTCTGACTGCTGCTGGATAAAGAGATGGCGATAGTGTTTCATCGCAAGCTCTAGTGCGGCGCTACCAATATGCTGTTTCACCTCGATGGTATCCAGCGGATCGTGCTCGGCCCCTTTGACCACGTCGGGCAGGGTAAAGACGCGCGCGGCCAGCAGGCGGCAGGTCTGCAAACGTTCGGTCAGGGTAAGTAGCTCGTGCTCTATTTCGCGAAAGGTGCTGTTCAGCCTTTCGATGAGATCGTAGGTTGCCATAAACACTCTCATTAGTTACAACATACTTATCATATAGCACAGCACGCTGGGTCAGGCCAGCGTGCGGTTTAGGTCAGGCAGAAACGGGAAGGGCGATGTTATGGTATACCGGCCAGCTAAAACAGAAGCGCGCGCCGCCAAGCTCGCTCTCCTCGCAATGCACCGTGCCGCCCATTGCCTGCGCGATAGAGTAGACAATCGCCAGACCCAGGCCACATCCTCCGGTGGCGCGGTCGCGGCTCGGATCGAGGCGAACAAACGGTTCAAACACGGTTTCGCGGGCTTCCGGGGCAATCCCCGGTCCGTCATCCTCAACCGTCAGGCTGGCCTGGTTGCCCTGCAAATCCAGGCCAATCTGGAGCGTACTTTCGCTGTAGCGCATGGCATTGTTGATCAGATTATCCAGCACGCGCTCCATCAGGCGCATATCGAGCGCGCCGTAATCGCCCGGCGTGACGCGGGTCAACAGCGTGCGCTGCGGGTTCACGCTCTGGACATCATCAATGTGGGTTTGCAGCCAGTCAGGCAGGTCCGGCGTGCTGAGGTTAAGTTCGTTCTGCGGACGATCGAGACGCGCGTAGGTCAGCAGCTCCTCGATCAGCGCTTCAAGCTGACCAATATCGCGGTTAAGGGCCTGAGACTCCGCTTCCGTCAGATTCTCGCTCATCTCCAGACGATAGCGCAGGCGAACCAGCGGGGTACGCAGCTCGTGCGCAATCCCGTCAATGAGTTGCTTCTTGCTGGCGATAAGGGCATTGATATTATCGGCCATCTGGTTAAAGGCCACGCCCAGACGTTCAAAGCTGGAGCCGCTGTCGAAGTGAATACGCTCGGTAAAATGCCCCTCGCCAAAACGCTGCGCGGCGGATTCGAGCTTCAGCATGTCCTGCCAGTGCGGACGCATCCAGATAAAGACCGGAAACGCGAGCGAAATGGCGATAAAGGCCATCAGCGCCATGTCCAGAAGACGCATCTGATGCAAATAATAGAGATAGGGCACCGGCCCGACGGCCAGCACGTAGTGGCTGCGCGGAATTCGCTGGATAAAGGTATATTTCTCATCCAGCGCGATGATGTCCCCATCGCGCAGACGCTGCATGGCGGGCGGATCCAGCACGAAATCTTTCAACGGCTCGATGCGTAAATCGAACGACAGGTTCAGATCCAGCTCTTTCAGGGTTTTAGCCCAGTCGTGGGGTGGGATCTCTCTCAGCTCGCTGCGCATCAGATACAGCGAGCTTTTCATCAGGTCATCCAGAGACTGCCTGCCCGCACGTTCGGCGGTAAATTTATACACCAGCCCGACCAGCATGGTCATGACCAGGAAGCAGACAAACAGCAAAAGATAAAACTGCACAAACAGCTTTTTCATTAAATATCACCGGGAAATCAAGTAATTAACTACTTTGTTTTTACCTTCAGGGGCACTATAGGGGCATTTGCATATCCGCCAAAGCGCTGATTCAAAAATGATACCTGATCGCTATCGAGAGCATTTATCCACGCAGAGTATACATGGAAGACCATCTCTGCATTCTCATGACCCATCTGATTCGCTATAAAAGCAGGATTAGCACCTGCCGACAACATCCAGCATGCGTATGTATGACGCAGCTGATAGGGGCGTCTGCGGCGAATTCTCGATCGTCTTACCGTAATATCCCATAATGACACAATTGAACTGACTGAATAGTACGCAGCTTGCTTGCCTTTCTGAGGTCGAGGCATAAACACAAAGTGCAGCTTTTGCGTTTCCGTTTTACCGAACTCCCGGTGGTGAAAAGTGATTGGTACCTTAGGGGCACTTCCCGTTAGCTCCTTTTGAGCTCGCAAAGCCTCCAGAGCCGGCTCCAGTAACTTTATCGTCCGGTATCCAGCTTCGGTTTTGGGTGGTCCAAACAAACCTTCCTGAGTTAGATTGCGTGAAATCGTAGCTTCACCGGAATTAAGATCGATATCTTCCCAGGCAAGAGCGCAAAGCTCCCCGGGCCGAACGCCAGTGTAAGCAAAAAATTGCCACATGTTTTTCTGCTGAGCCGGAGCAGTCTCTTTCAACTGCTCAAACTCATGTCTCAGAAGCGGATCTGGTTTTGTTTGCCCTTTGCGAAGCCTTTTTATCCCGACATATGGTTGATATGAAATGACTTTATTTTTAACCGCATAGTCGAGGATTTGTCGCAGGATGGCCAGATAATAATCTACTGTTCTAACGGCGCGGCCGGTTTTATTTCTTCTCTTTTCGGGAGCATAGTTAGTCTCGCCAGTCAGTAATTCCTTTCTCCAGCCCAGAATGTCGCTGTTGGTGATGGATGCAACCAGCGTTTCAGGGCCAATTAGTTTTGTTAACGTTCTTACAGCTATCCCATAGCTTCTTGTGGCATTGGGGGAGAGATCGATTTTATGGTTTTCATACCATGTGGATGCAAGTTCGGCGAACGTCGTAATATTTTTAGATGCATAAAACTTTGCTGCTACCTTTGACTCCGGAAACACGCCCCGGTAGTCAAAAGTGCCCAGTTGAATCTCGCTAACAATTTTGGCCCTTAGATTCCCGGCTTTTTTGAGATTCGAAGCATTTACGATCCATCCTTTCAATGTTTCTCGACATCTAACGCCCTGAAACTTGAAACTTATTCGTATCTTATTGTTGTGGATCTCAACACCCGTTGGCATTGCAGCCATTATGCCTCCTTCACAAACCTGTTAATGTTTGGGATGTTGTACCAGACAAGTCCTCGCTCTTCGGAGCTGCTTCCATCCAATGGGATTCTCTTAAAATGAACACCTTCTACCCAGGAGGTTTGGCGATAGCTTTTAATCTGACGATCTGTAAGGCCTGTCTTCTCTTTTAGTTTTGAAGCAACGCCCCATTCTGAATCGTAAATTACCTGCGACATGGTTCACCTCAGGTAACCGGCATGAGTATAGATATGCCGGTCTTTAGTCATTGATATTTCAGTTTCAGTTTGCCTGGCCGGGCAGGGAACGCAGTCGGCGCATGCCGGTCATTGCTGTAGCCACGTAGCTTGCCTTGCAGTTGACCACTTCAACCCAAACCTTCACGCCTTCCACTCTCACC
Source organism: Enterobacter sp. FW301-JW81 (assembly GCF_058788735.1). Classification (NCBI taxonomy): domain Bacteria; kingdom Pseudomonadati; phylum Pseudomonadota; class Gammaproteobacteria; order Enterobacterales; family Enterobacteriaceae; genus Enterobacter; species Enterobacter sp. FW301-JW81. Next base: position 677,859 of record NZ_JBYTBA010000001.1, read on the forward strand.
GTATAGGTCTCTTTCATCTTGCTACGCCCATAGTCACCATATCTTTGCTGGTGGGCTGCGAGTGCGATTTCACATGCCTGGCGAGCCAAAGGGGATTGCTTACTGCCTCGATTAATCAGTCGCATTTCTTCTCCTTGAGGGAGGGTTTCCCCTCCCGATCTCGTTAGTCCACGTATTCCGGTTTCATATCCGCTAGGGTGATGCTGAACTGACCATGCAGTTCGTCGCCCAGATGGCGTTTCGACGATGCAAGAACGCGCTCTACCTCTGCGAACCGCGCAGCTGCATCAGGTTCATCTGAAGGTGGCAAGGAATTAATGGCTGCTTCGACTTTGTTCCGTGCATCAACCAGGTAATAACGCTTCACGGCCTTGTTTTTCAGTTCAGTGAACAGAGCAGAACCCAGCGTTGCTTTCACGGTTTCAATATCTGCGCGCAGAGCTTTAGCGCTATCCACATCCTGAGCCGCCTCGATGCGGTCACGAAAATCATCAGCAAGTGCATCGATGTTTTGAGCTGATTCCTGAGCCGTTTGAGTGGTAGTGACATTGTCACCTGAAATGTCTGCAAGGCTAACGTGCTGCGCCGGTGCAGGGTTTACCTCTCGTTCTTCACGTCGATCATCGAGCTCATCAGGGGTGTAAACGCCCAGAATCAAATCCGGGCAGAACAGTCTCGCCCAGCGTTTGACGGCCAGGTATGCCAGCTGCTGGCGGGGGTCGTCAGCCCAAAGGGTAGAGTTTCGGGTTCGGGCCTGAGCCAGCAGCAAATCGAGTTCCCTTGGCTGATCTTCTCCTTTCAGGGTTGCGCGGATAATAATGCCGATCCCGGCTTCGTCAGCCAGGGTCCAGCCTGGGACGCGGTACTCGCCTTTGTCGCCTTTACGGATATGGAATTTCCCAACAACCTTTTCCCATGGCCCGTACCACTCATATTCAAAACGGCTGGCCAGCACGCCGCTGCGTGAAATGACGGCATTAACCAGCTGAGCTTCATACCCGAGCACACCGTTAATCAGGTGCGTCTTCTGCGCCACGGCAAAGGGATTCATCTGCCACTGTGCCGCTTGCATCGCAACAGCCATGCAGTCGGCCTGATTGCCCTGCAGGTGTTTAGGAACGGTGGCAGTGCCCTGCGCCATAATCTGTGCGAACGTGCTGATGGCATTCAGATATTGGGAATCGAACAAAGCCACGTTGGAGTTAATAACGGTGTTCTGGTCAGCAACGGTAACGTTAGTGTTATGCATAAATCCCCCTTAAGCCTGAGCGCGCAGCGCTTCGAGGCGGCGCAGGTCGAAGTCGTTCAGTTCATCGGTGTAATCGGTAGTGATCGGCGCTGGCCATTCGCCTGTGTCGAAGCCGGTTGCGATGGCGCGCATCGTTTTGCGGTACTCCAGCATGCCCAGTTCCAGCAGTTCGGTGGAGGCCTCAATGATGGCGATCCAGTGGTAGTTCTCGTCTTTGTTGACGAAAATCCAGAAGAACTGGTCCAGCGCCGCGGTCTCGCAATACATAGCCGCGCTGAGGTGATAGTCACGGTCAACGATTTCCCGGTGCAGCCTGGCGCGCAGGTTTTCCTGCTTAACGTTCCACATGCTGATAGTTTTCAAGTCAGCACCAATACGCACGCCGTCCAGTTCAATCTCGAGGTCAGGGCGTACACGCACTTCTAATCCGGTTTCGTCGTCGAAACCGAAATAGCTCACTTCAACGGCGCGGCTTGGATGTGTTAGCAGCATGCCCGCGGTCGGGTGCGCCAGTAGTGCGGACTGAATTGCTCGCGCGGTGGCCAACTGCTGGCGGGTAACCAAAATCTTTTCGCCAGGGTTGTCGCGCCAGGCATCCAGCAATTCGTCGGCGAACATGGCATCGGGCTTAACTGATTTAACTGCCTGGATCATGTCTGCTTTAGTACCAGACACTTTCAGCGGTGTAGGTTTCTGCGCTTCTTGTGCCACCAAATCAGGATTGATGATCGCTAATTGTTCGAGCAGCGCGTCGCGGCTACCGTTTGTTTTCACCTGCGGCGGCAGGGTAGCGTTGTACTCTTTGATGCATGCCTTCATTGCCGTTGCTGTCTGCTTCTGGCCTTCTTCAATACGCTGGAACTCAGCAGGGAGAACCATATAGCTTTGAGCCGTTTCTTCCAGGCTGCCGCCAAGCGGCACTTGAGCGGGAAGGGATGCGTTATGTTCTTCAAGCAACGCTTTAATCTCGTCGGCGCTCAGCAGCGCCGGCAGGCTGGCGTTGTACGCTTCGATGAACTCGCGCAGAGTTGCTGTGGTGGTGAAAGCACCCTCCGGGATCTCAGGTTCTACGCTGAATTCTGCTTCGAGGTTTTCCGGCTGCAGTGCAAGGGCGTGCACCAGATTTCCCATGTCCAGCACTTTGGATGCTGTGCGCGGGATAGTTTTAGCCACATGGCGCGCGTTGAAGTACATCAGGCTGACGCGGGCATCTTTCACCTGGGTTGAGCTAATACCGTTTGCTGCGTGATAAACATCATTCGGCAGACCTTCATAGCGGCCAGGCTCGAAGTAAGCCGGATATTCGATTACGGGCTCTGACTGCTGATCTTCCGGCGCTAGGGAATCTGTCTGCGTATTAGCTGCATCAGTGCTTTCGCTTGGTGGTACCGAACCAACATCTTCGTCTTTCTCTGGCTTAGCCGTTTCCATCTGCACATCGCTGGTGGTCTCCGCTGTGTATTTCGTGTTTTCGACTTCATTTGAGGAGGTATTGACGACCGGTTCGGTATTTCCACCAATCAGGCCATCGATGGAGAACACGCCACTGCCGAGATTTTCAACCTGTGGTTGTTCAACTGAAGCTTCAGTCTCAACTGCAGGAGTAGGCAACGGCAGTAGCTCCACAGCAGAGGTAAATTCAGCCGTCATGGTTTTACTCACAAACTCACGATGAGCCGCTGGCGTGTGGTGGATGTTCTCTGGTGCGATACGGATCAGATTGAAGATTGCCGCACGGTTCACCGCCAGTATGCCGGGCTGATTACGCAGGATGGCGCTCCATGATTTCCATGGTTCTTCTTTCTTCGCCACGATTTCTTTGGCACGTCGTAACACGCTCGAAGGAATTTCGAAGTGGTGGAAGTCCATAGGCAGTAGGGCGCATGCGATCTCAAGATCGAGGGTGTCCAGAGTGTGATGCGCGCCTTCGCCGCGATCCGTTACATAGCCACCGTCTGCGTTGGTCCCAGAATCAGTGCGCTGAACATTACTGATGCGATTACCGGCAGCCCATTCGCGCGCCAGAATGCCACGGTCAATGTAATCAGTCGCAGCCCATATTCGGGTAAAACGAAGTACCAGAGCGAGTTCGTGACGCTTCTCCTGACTGAACACCTTGCGAATGGCGTCGGTATAGCGCCAAAGGTCTTTGGTATCGTAACCCTTAACCTCTTCGCAGTTTTCTGCCGCCAGGAGCAGGTTCTGGACATAGCTGTTGTCAGTGTCCATTTCCAGCGCACTGATACTTTCGTATTCTTCGCGGGTTAAGTGGTGGCGCAGTTCGTTGGCGGTGAACTGGGCGAGTAGCTGCTTCCGGAACGGCATACGAACGACTGGATAACGAGTGGTTTCGTCATCATTCTCGTCAATCTGAATACCGTTTCCGGGTTCTGGAACCTGGGCAGTTTCAACGTCTTTGAGGCAGGTGTTTTCTGATTTGAGAAGAGTTAGCTTTCCACTTCTCCACTCTTCAACTAACTGATTGCGTTCGCCAGCGTCTGCTCTCGCCCAGTCAGCCATGAATGCAGCGATAATTTCAGTTTCGTGCGCTTCATCTGGCGCGAAGACCTGCTTTATCGCCTGAACCAGTTTCCACTCAGCGTTCAGGCTGAGCTCGGCAATTTCAGGGATGTCGTTCTTCGCCAGCAGCAGGTTCTGGAGATAAGTGTTGCCTTCATCCAGTGACATTTCGCTGGCAGCCAGTTGCTGCTCTTTAGTGATGTGTGACTGGAATTTGTCGCTGGTCAGGTGGACGGCAAAACGGACCGCTGAAGTGCGGTTTTCAAGCGGGACACTCTCGACGGTAGTTTCGACTTTAACAGTCGTTTCCGGTGCAGCAGTGTTGTCCACGGCTCCAGTTGACTCAGCACCTGCCTTTGGCAGCCAGGTGCGACCATCGTCCTGGAGGGCGTAGCGTTTGCACCAGGTGTAATCCACGGTGCTTTCTTCAGGCAGATCGTTGTAAACAGGGAAATCGGTGCGAACCGGTTTTGAGTAATCCTTACCGCGGCCGGTTTCAATACCAGCATCTTCCAGCTCGACATCGAGCTGCAGGTTGGCACGGGCTTCTGATTTAGCAGTGAACCAAATCACTGCGTCTTCTTTGCCAGATTTCTGCGTAGCCTTAACTACATAGAAAAATTCCATGTGAGATCCTCTTTTTTGGATGTAAGATCCCCGGGCCAGAGATAGCGCCCATTGGGTGAACTTTGGTTTTTTAAGTAGTTTTCCGGTGTAACTTTGGTCGGGAGCACCGGACGTACGGGCCGCCTTGCGCGGCTTTTACGTTATGCCTCGTGGGCCATCTGGTCGTACGAAGCACAACGTTCAGAGCAGTATTCTTTTTCTTTACGCGCCAGCTGTGCGCCGTTGCGATAGAGAAGGGTACTTTTGACTACTTTCTCCGGTTCAACCGGCTTGCCGCAGTACCCGCATTTCTTTGAGTTACACATCTGGATCCCCCTTTTGCGCCAGCAGGTAGCACAAGCGGCGAAGAATCACCTCGAAGAAGTTCAGTTTTACGGCTTGCTGCCGTCCTGGTTTGCGCGCGAAATCAATCATTCTCACCCTCGTTTGCCTTATCGCCGGCCAGCGGAACGTTTACACCTGATGCGCGTTAATCTCTCCACCTCATCCGACTATTCGTATGCCATCGGCGGCTACTTCGTGGGCGTCCTGCCTTGGTGGTTTGTAGTGCGTCTTGGTGACATTGATTAAATCACTGGTTTACAATTGTGTCAATCACAAGTTTGTCATGGGTGTAAATCTACAGTTTACATTTCGATTTTTGTGAAGATAACGATATGAGGAAGGCAAAAGATATTGAGCTCAGGAGGGAGGAAATGAGGGATGGATTTTGCTTAGCGGTTCAGGGTAAAAAAAACCCGGCCTGGGCCGGGTTAGTAAATTATGCAGTGAGAATAAGAATACGGTCGGCTAACTTGTCGAACTGATAAGCAAATTGGTCACGGCTTTCCCGCATGGTGTTTAATGCATGACCAAATTGACCTGCTTCGGCAATTTGTTGATTCGTTAACGAGAACACAGGTGTTGATAAACGTTGGCTAATAGCTATCAACGAGTTGAAGTCAGAAATATGGGCCAGATTATAGGCCGCTAATTCTGATTCAGTCTGAGTTAACGCCTCTTGTACTTTCTCTCTTGGCATAACACAGTTTAATTCTGTTAACTGAGGAACCAAAATGTTATCCACGGCTTGGCTAATGTTATCAATCCATTTCTCAAAGGATTTCGCTGGAGATCCGTTACGAGGTCGATATCTTTGCTGGATCGTCCCTAAGAATTTAGGACTGTTTCCAATCGACCTGGCTGCACTTGCATGCGATTCATTTTGTTCTTTGAAATTACGGATTTCACGATACCATTTCAGTATATTAGTTGAAAGTGAACTTACAGCTTGCCAGCAGAAGAAGTCCGGAGCAGTAGGGACAATAAAGTAATCACTAGACATAAGCATTACTTCATTTAAACCGCCAACATTCGGGCTAAGGTCGTACAAAATATAATCAACTTCATTATGCGCAGCTACAAGTTGCAACAGTTTAGGAAGGTTGCCAGGAATATTTCTTGTTGCAGGGATACCTGCAGCGATTTTAAGGGAAACACTGATTTGCGAGTCAAGATCCGAGACGCTTAAATGCCCCGGTAAAAGGAAAAGATTATCATTTAATGTTGGAGTTAGCTTTCCTTTATCTTGGGAAAGATAAGTCTCCGGTTGACCACCATTTATGAGGTAATCGACAATTGGTCCCATCGTCAAGTTTTCACGACTCTCGTAAAAGCTTTCAAGGCCTTCGTCCATTTTCTCAAAACCCAGAACCATTCCACTTAGGTTGCACTGAGAATCCAAATCAACCATTAAGACTTTCTTGCCTTTGCTTGCAATGCTCCATCCTAGATTGAAGGTTGTAGTCGTTTTACTTACTCCACCCTTGTGGTTGAAAAAACAAATTGACTTAGGCAAAGTCACATCTCCAGAAGTACGCTGTGTAGCCATAATTAGTTCCTTAATTATATCACTAAACAATCTATTTTTCAGATGAAGCGATTCACTGCTTGGAATATCTCGACAACGTTGAAAGCAATGACATTCAAGTGTTTGTTTGTTTTGGAGTAATCAGTGACATCTACATAGAAGGTTGTTAATCACTCTCCATTATTTCTTAAACGGCCTTTCATATACTTCTCATACAATTCATCAAGTTCTTTAAGACGAAGCGCAAAGATGCGAAGCATATTTTGCTTTTCTTCTTCAGGCAGTTGGCGATAGAGCTCAAGCAATCGTTGTTCGTCAGGTTTGATGCCATTTTTTTCGCCGACGTCCTCACCGAGAAGCCAGGCAACCGATACTCCTACTGAATCTGCAATAGCAAGTGCGGATTTCTTACTAATTACGCCTTTTTTGAACCAGCCGTTAACGGCCTGAGGAGTGACTCCGGCTATGCGCGCCATATCTGCTTTGGTGATGCCTCGGTTAGTGATTTCTGTGAGGCGATCCACCAATACTAAGTTGGGTTCTTCTTTTCTCATATCGGCATTGTAAATATTTGGTTTATACATGCAATACACTCCGGGTTTGCATTGAGTGTAAATCTGTGGTTTACTCTGGCTTTTATTATGAAGGTAAAGAAAATGTCCGCACTTGATAAAGCAATTAGAGCTGCTGGGTCTGCCAGGAAACTAAGCACTGCACTTGGAGTAACAAGTATGTCCGTAAGCCATTGGAAGAATCGTGATCACGGGGTGGTACCCCCGCATTTCATTTTTCCCATTTTCAAAATGACAGGCGTAACTCCGCATGAACTACGCCCAGATCTCTACCCAAACCCAACAGACGGTTTACCTAAACAGGAGCCTTAACTATGCAAACTGTTTCATTTCAACAGAGTAGCAGAGCTTCCTCTAATCCCCTGATATTCCAGTGTCATCAAAGCGAATCGGCAGCGCAGGATATTGATCATCGCGATATTTGTTCTGCAGTCCGGGCGTGGGCAGCGGCAGAAGGGCGCGTAGCTGTTGCGCTTCAAATCCAAGAAGCGGCGGAAGAACTCCAACTTGATGGCGTGGATGTGTCTGGCCAGGCAGATGTCTGGAACGTGAAGCTGTTCCGCTGGCTCGACAACAAAGAAGAGTCCGCATCGTACCGAAAGAACGTCGAACAGCTGGTGCCCGCGATCATGTCTGTATTGCCGCTTCGATACCGCGACCGTGTCGTAAAGAACGACTCGTTTGCTTACCGAATGGCCCGGCTGGAAAAAGAGGTAAGTGAGGCGAAGCAAGCTCTGATGCTCGATGCACCGAAGAAGGAAAAACTGAAGGAGTTAGGCGAGGGGATTTTCGAAATGTTCAGGATCGATCCGGACCTTACGGCGCCGCTGCTGGCGATGGTCACAACCATGCTGGGGGCAATGTGAAGACTTCAGAAAAGGCGAAAGCCGCGGTGCTCAAACACCAACGGCTTTCAGGTGCAAAAACGGAGTGTAATTGCGGAGCTAAGTATGTCAAACACAGCTGAAATTATCAATTTCCCCCACAGAACTGAACAACCGGGAGGTCGTATGGCCGACCTGTCGAACGGGTATACCAAGGTCGCTAACGAGATCCAACAGCTCAAGCCTCGTCTGAGAATGTCAGGACGGGAGTGGCAGTGTTTTGAGGCGGTGATTTGGCTTACCTACGGCTGGAACAAGAAACAGGACCGCGTTACGAACACGGTGATCGCTGAGCTTACAGGGTTGAGTGATTCGCATGTTTCTGATGTGCTCAAATCACTCGCCGAACGCAAAATTATTTTCAGTCAGAAGCAGGGTGTGATGAAAACGGTCGGTATAAATACTGACCTTTCCGCCTGGATTTTAGACAAACCGAAAACGGGAAAAGTCTTCCCGAAATCGGGAAAAGTGTTACCGAAAACGGGAAAAACCTTCCCGGAAACGGTAGACACCCAAGACTATAACAAGAACAATATTAAAATATCCTCGTCTCGGAATTCTGACGAATCCCGAAACCAGAGAACTGAAAAGTTTCTCTCACGCCATCCAGAAGCTGCCGCCGGGATATACACCCCGGCAGGTAAATCATGGGGCTCCGCTGACGACCTCAAGGCCGCACGCTGGATTTACGACAGGCTTCTCACCGTCAACGCATCTCTATCCGAACCCAACTGGGCTGAATGGGCAAATACCATCAGGCTGATGCGTGTCCAGGACAAGCGCACGCACTACGAAATTTGTAACCTGTTCCAGTGGGCTAACCGGGACGAGTTCTGGAAAGACAACATCCTGAGCCCTTCGAGTCTGCGCAAGCAGTGGGATCAGCTCACCACCAAACGGCTGCGCGCAACCGGAACGGTAAAACCTACCCGGGGCGCCATCGACCTGCATAACACCGACTGGATTGACGGGGTGCTGGAATGAAAAACATAGCCGAGAGCATTCGGAATTTTGACCGGGAACAGGCCCGGCGTGTGGCACATGGAATGCCCGAACAGTACAGCGAACGTGAGCACACACTGCAGGTAGCGCAGATTATCAACGGGCTGTTTGTACAGTTGGCGGCTGCGTTTCCGGCAAGCCTGGTTAATCGCAGCCAGGAAGACGTGAACGAGATCCGCCGTCAGTGGGTGCTGGCCTTTAAAGAAAACGGGATCACCACCCTGGAACAGGTTGAAGCCGGCATGCGCATGGTGCGCCGTCAGGAGCGACCATTCCTGCCTTCGCCAGGCCAGTTCATCAAGTGGTGCAGGGAAGGGCACTGCGTGCTGGGGATCACCACTGCTGACGTTATGGCTGAGTACTGGAAGTGGCGCAAGCTGGTGTTTCGGTACCCGAGCAGTGAGCATTATCCGTGGCCGAAGCCAGTTTATTACCATATATGCCTCGAACTGCGGCGCCGGGGAACTGATGGGCAGTTGAGCCATAAAGAGCTCGAGCGTGAGGCTGGCGAGATTCTGGGTATGTGGGAAAAGCGGGTGCTGGCCGGGAAGCCAATCCCGCCTGTTCGGCGCGCGTTGGCCCCGCCAGTGGTTCAGAAGGGGCCAACGCCAGCGGAGCTTTTGAAGGCTAAATATGACCGGATGAAGGCTGGTGGGAGGGGGTAAGTGTGCCAGCAAAGATTCTGAAGACTCGTACCGCACACGAATGAGTTAAAGGCTTTATCTCCATCGAGTGTTATAACCGAGTAACAAGTCGCCTCCTCTGGCGACAAAGAGGTATCAAAATGAGATTAAGAATCACGAGAGCAATCGGCCTCAGCAAATTATCGCCACGTTGGGTTAAGACTATCTGTTTACGGCTAATTAAAAACGATATTGAGCGCTCCCTCAACGCTCTTCTGGCCACCATTGATGAAACTGAACTCTCTTCGGAGCAAGTCAAAGCATTGAGGGAATGCGTTGACAGAATCAACCTGGCAAGGGGAAAGGGGATGCAAGCGTGAGCGCTACTGCTATTGAGCCGAAAGAGATTTTTATACCACATGCTCATTGCTGAACACATAAAGCGTAGCTGAAGTGACTGATGCGCGGAGAAATAGTTGTCTAATAACTCAATCATATTAATCACTTTTCCCATGGGACCTTTTTTATCTTGAGGATTAGGCAGTACGAAATCCTAGCTTTGGCCGCTCTATTGGATCCTACACCTCTGAATTGCTAAGGACGGAATATGAACGGATGAAAGCTATCATGAGGTGCGAGTGGTGTTGAGAAAGGTCCACTGGACAATCATTTGAATAATTCTGTGAAAAAATCATTTGTATAAAGAGTCTTCTCCTTCTGGGCGCGTTTTGAACCTTCGATGCATCCACAGGTATTGCTCAGGGGCGCGGAGGATTTCACGCTCGATGATTTTATTCATATAAGCAGCTGCAGCGATATTATCGTCCTCAGGATATCCTAACAATGGATTACTGATATACATATGATAACCTTTTTTATCGCTCCGTCGAATCATGCTAAGTGTGATCAAATTTGCTCCAGCAAGTTTTGAAAGTGCGTACGTTCCGTTCGTTGTGGCTGCTTTTTTTACCGAGAAAAAGGGTGCGAAAACGCTGCCCTTAGGTCCGTAATCCTGATCTGGTGCAAACCACACAGCTTCACCGGCCTTGAGTGCATGAACTAAGCGAGATAAATTACGTCGATCAATCATAGCTTTATTTGAACGCATACGTCCTTTTGTCTGAACCCATTCCATCAATGGGTTGTTGTGCGGCCGATACGTTGCCATCATTGGATGGCATAACCCCATTACTCTTCCGCATAGTTCAAGGGACATGAAATGAATCCCGACAACCATTACCCCTCCGGTTGCGTTAGCCAAGTTTTCAATCCCTTCTACGTCAAACCACTTTTTGACTCTCACATCGTTCCAGAACCAGGCCATGCCAGTTTCCATCAGTCCCAGCCCGAGAGAAATAAAGTTATTATTTATCATCTGGCTTCGGGCAATCGGAGTCATATCTGGAAAACAGAGTTCAATATTCCTAATCGCTATACTTTCTCTACGTTTTAAAAAGGGCCTGGAGATTTTTCCAAGTCCGGAACCAAGAGAATATAAAACCGGATAAGGAAGTTTGACTATAACCCACAGAAGTGCCAAGCCAGCCCAGGAAAACCAGTGGCGGGGATGAAGTAATTTGTATGTAAATAGTTGTGACATAAATTTCCCTAAGCTAATGAAGGTTGTAATGCACATGGATAATTTGAAGAGTTTTTTTCAGTGGAACGTTTCATTTAGATAATTGAGTTTCTTCTGAATTCAGGGGGGCAGATTGCGTGTGGGAGAGGATGCCCACTAAATGGTTTAGTGAGGCGAAAAAATACTTTTTCTATAAGACTCAGTGGGTTGTTAATGATATTCGAGGAATTGCCTTCTGGATTCATCCTCCCCAACATACTCAAAAGATAGAAGACGAATTGGGATTAAGTTATAAAACCAATTGCAATCATTTCGTTGAATAACTTCGCCTGGCTTGAAACATCTCCCTGATGCTTCCCGAACAATTGCATATTTACCATTGCTAAATCTCACTCTGTGGATACAGAAATGTTGTCCGATCTGTCCATGACAGCTGTTCGAAAGAATATCTCCTTCAATAAAAACAGATTTTTTATCTTTCATCATAATGCCCTCTACTACTATACAATAAAAGGAATGTTGGCATTTACTGATATCAGTTAAGTTGGAGGAAATGATCATCCGCCGATGCACCAGCATTCTGATGGCCTGAACAACAGTCCGCAGGCAGGACATTCCAGAATAGCATTTTTTCTTAGTTTACCTGCTTTCTGATTGGCTCTGTATGCGCATACCGGGCAAGCAACATGGACCGGTCTTTCTTTAAAATGTCTAAGTCCTTCTGTAAATGACATAAAATAACCTCTGAAAAATATAATATTTATTATACGCTTTAAAATATAAATTATCGGGTTAAGTTATGAATATTTATTGCTGAATAAAATATGAGTTTTTAGAAAGCAACTGTTTGATTTATGTTACAATATCCTTCCATGAGAAATTTATGATGAAATCAGAAGACACTCTTGACTGGTACCCAGCGCAGTTGCCACCAGTAAAAATTATTTTAGGTGAAGCTGTGCTTGCTGTGGGTAAACAGGGAAGGCCGATTAATACACGTACCTTGCTCGAGTACCTTCAAGTCATGCAAGGTAAGCAAAAAAGACGTGATGATAAAGTTGCTATGCAGACTGCGATTGAAGTGCTTAGAGACAATCAGCGCATTAACGGTAGACGTTAATGCGCTCTTAAGATCCCTTAGTTCTGAGTGATCTCTACTATGTGTCTTTGACCATTCTGCTTTAAAGGTATTCGGTCATCAGACAGTTCGATACCATCTAGTATGACCTGATACTCGCCGTTGCCACGTGTAATGGTAATCTCGTAATAACTTTCGTCATGTTTATATGTCAGAGAGAAAGACTCCCACTCTGCAGGTAACAGGGCATGTATGGTCAAGACATCACCGGAACGTTTTATGCCCATCAATTCTTCTGTAAGAAGACGATAGGCCCAACCCGCTGATCCGGTGTACCAACTCCAACCTGCACGTCCAGTATGTGGCGCGATGCTGTAAACATCTGCACTCATTACATATGGTTCTGCTCTGTAAATCGCAACTTCTTCGTCAGTAGACGTGTGGTTTATTGGATTGATCAGAGACCAGAGTTGCCACGCACGCTCTGCATTTCCCATTCGGGCAAATGCCATCACGGCCCAGATAGCACCATGAGTATATTGCCCGCCATTTTCACGCACACCAGGCACATAACCCTGAATGTAACCGGGATTTGGTCCGTGTCCATCGAATGGAGGCGAAAGTAGCTTTATCAACCTGGATTCGGAGTTTACCAAATGCTTGTCCAGAGCTTGCATTGATTTACCGGCACGTCCACAGTCTGTCGCACCGGATAAAACGGACCAACTTTGAGCTATTGCATCAATCCGGCAATCTTGAGAACTTTTGGATCCTAAAGGCGTTCCATCGTCAAAATATCCACGCCGAAACCATTCCCCGTCCCAGGCTGTCGCATTCAGATTTTTTTGCAAGTGTTCCGCCTCCGTGCGACACAGCGATGCTACAAGCTTATCTTGCTGACGCTCAGCGAGTGTCGCGAAACGCTTTAAAATGTCGAACAGGAAGAACCCGAGCCAAACGCTTTCACCTTTTCCTTCGATGCCGACCCGGTTCATCCCATCGTTCCAATCGCCAGCGCCCATTAGCGGCAGACCATGTTGTCCAAAACGAAGCCCATGCTTAATGGCTTTAACGCAGTGTTGCCATAGCGTCTCTTCGGTGTGGCTGATTAGTGGTGTATCGTAAACGGACTCTTCTCCAGGCTGGAGCTGACGTCCTTCCAGATAAGGAATCATCAGCTCTAGTATTCCGATATCCCCAGAAGTGTCGACGTAGTGACTGACGGCGAGCGGGAGCCAGAGAAAATCATCTGAACATCGCGTGCGTACGCCGCTACCGTGAGGTGGATGCCACCAGTGCTGCACATCGCCTTCAATAAACTGTCTTGACGCACATAGTAATATTTGGTCGCGCAGGCGTTCCGGTGCAGCGTGGGTCAGTGCTAATGTATCCTGGAGTTGATCGCGAAAACCAAATGCGCCACCCGATTGATAATAACCACTGCGCGCCATGAGACGACAGGCCATTGTCTGATATAGAAGCCAACCGTTAACTAGCTTATCAACTGAATGGTCTGGTGTATTGACCACTATCTTATCCAGCATGCGGTGCCAGTGACGATGGACATTGTCCAACTCCTGTCGAACGATATTTTCATCCAAATAATGATCGAGTATAGTCTGAGCTCGGGCGGAGTTTTCCTCGCTGCCGAGTACAAAAATGAAGGTCTTCTGATCACCGTCAATTAGGGTGGTAACAGACTGAACTGCACCGCATGGATCCAAACCAGCGCCCGTATTTCCCGATAAGTTGCGAAGCTTCATTGCGGCCGGTTTTTGCAAAGAGCCATTGCGGCCAATAAACTCTCGGCGATCACCTGTCAACGAACAATGAGGATCGTTGACAGCGAAAAATGCAATGCGTCCTTCGCCGTTAGCTCCGTAAAAGTTATTTGCTGTAACTCCACTACCACCCGGCACGACCACCGTATGTGTAACGATATGGGGAGCAGAACGCGAGCGTGATTCCCCAAGCGTCCACTCTACGTACCCTGTGACCGATAATTTGCGCGTGCGGCCCGAATTGTTACTAAGCGTCAGAAGTGCCAACTTAACAGGATCGTGTTCGCCAACCAGTATTGTCAACTCGCTATCTATACCACTATCGCGGTGCGCGAATACGCTGTAGCCAAAACCATGACGGGTTAAATAATCCCCGCGGCCACGTACAGGTAACGTCGTGGGTGACCATACCGTTCCGCTCTCTTCATCACGAATATAAAAAGCCTCACCGCTACGGTCGCTTACTGGATCGTTTTCCCAGGGAGTTAAACGATATTCATGAGCGTTCTCATACCAACTGTAAGCCTGTCCGGCTTCTGAAATGACGCTACCAAAACAGGAGTTTGCCAGCACATTTGACCAAGGGGCCGGCGTTGGAACATTTTCCTTCAGGATAATCTGATACTCCCGTCCATCCTCTGAAAACCCTCCATGCCCATTGAAGTTGAACAGATGTTCTATATGCGGCGTCCAGTCTTCCTGTCGATTGCTTCCCTCAGTGACAAAAGATACAAATGGCCTTTGCGGTTTAATTGGCGAGTGGAGCCGCTGATTAAGTTGCTCGTTTAGCCCGCCGGCGCGATCGTCAAGATACATACATGCAACGCTCATCAACAATTGCTTATCTTCAGAAGACAAATGCTCCCCGTTACGGACAAAAATGCCGCCCGGTTTATCCAGCAGGCTGGCTTCTGAACCGGCATAGATTAAATCCATAATCAGTGTTTGAAGGGCCTGCTGATAGCCACCTGCGCTGTTATTGAGGATAACAAGATCCACTTCAAGCCCTTTTAGCCGCCAGTAACGATGAGCCTGAATCAGTGTAGTGATAGAGGTCATACTCTCATCGCTGGTCACGCTATGCAGTACAATCGGTAAATCACCTGAAATACCCCAGCCCCACAGTCCGGACTGACCGCGGCGGTTACGGCTTATGACTTGATCGTCGGCGCGTAGTTCGTGACAGGGATAGAGCACAGCACTAGCGAGTCGGTTAAACAGCGTTGCGTCATCTTCACTGGCATTTATCTGCCTTAGCACTACCAGACTGTGCGACCAGGCAAGCTCAAAAACACGCTCAGCGATTGGGTAATCACGGTATTTTTCCAATAATGCCTTGCTTTGCTGACGGCTCTCACTGATGCCATAAACGATATCAATCGTTATCGGAATACCTGGCATGAGTCTCACAACTTGTCGGATCGCTAGGACAGGATCCAGCACGGCACCGGAAGTATTGCTGAGCGGCCCGTTAGCATAGATAGCAGCGGCATCAGCCTGACTTCTGCCCCTTCCAATAAACTTAGCTCGGTCTGTTTCAAACGAGGCTTCATTATGATCATTGCTATGCACCACCATCATGTGAAACAGAAATGGGCTCGGATCATCTGGAGAACGCGGTCGTCGATGGCAAAGAATAGCGTCCCGACTGTGATCAATCTCAGTTTCGATGAACAAATTACTGAATGCCGGATGCGCTAGATCACTGGTTTCTGGAGCAATCACCACTTCAGCATACGTTGTTAGCTCGAGCGTTCGCGGTAGACGGCCATGGTGTACCAGGGTGACACGCCGCAGCTCTATATCATCCTCCGGGGAAACCACAACCTGTGTCCTAACGCTAAGGGCTCCGAAGGTACGCCTGAATTCTGCGCCTGCGTCGGTGAAGATTATCTCATCGCTGCTGTTCGCATTTCCGCCCATGGGCTGCCAAGTATTGCTCCATACCTCATTCGTATGCGGATCACGGATATAACAGAACGATCCCCAGTTATCACGGGTTGTATCGCTGCGCCAGCGGGTAACTGAAATCGAATTCCAGCGAGTGTATCCTCCACCACCTGGCGTCAGCATCAAGTGGTAATGCCCATTTGAGAGCAGCTGTATTTCCGGAGTAGGGCTGTCTACATGACTGAAAACTCTCGGTTCATATCGCACCGGTTTAACCCTTCCTTCATGGGATTCAAAATGACGGCGAGGGCTGTAAAGATCGACTGCATCCGGGACGCGTTCCTGCAATAGAAGATTCGCCGACATAAAGGTGGGGCTTGCCATAAATCGCTCGTTCATTGGGGCATCAAGCAGGATATGCGCTAGCGCCTGGAATCCCATCCCTTGGTGGTGTGCCATCCAGGACTGTACAACCGCGTACAGTTGCCCGGTAGCAAGCCGTGATGGTGTGTAGTCCAGCGCTTCATAAAACCCGTATTCGCCATGTGCACCGCTCTGCTCCAGTCTAAGTAAGTTTTCGCAGGCCTTCTGGGGGTAAACGAGCAGAGCCAGTAGTGTTGCATACGGCGCGACTACCATATCGTCCGCTAGTCCTCGGCGAAGACCGAGTCCAGGTACCCCAAATGCCTGATACTGATAATTACGCTGGACATCAAATGCATGATAGCCGGACTCAGAAACGCCCCATGGTACGCCACGTTCCTTGCCCCAGTTAATCTGACGTTTCACCGCGGATTTGCCCATTTCATCAAGCAAACTGCCGCGCCAGTTTGGCATCACAAGATTCGGCATCAGGTATTCAAACATTGAGCCGCTCCATGACATCAACGAGGTTTCATTGTCGATATTGGTGAACAACCTTCCCAACGCATACCAGCTTTTCATCGGAAGCTGATTTGTCGCGATAGCGAGATAACTTGTCAGCCTGATTTCAGAGGGCAGAAGGTCATAGTGGCTTTTATCGGCGGTATTTGTGTCGCAGTTATATCCGACACTGAGCAGGCTGGTAGCTTCGCTGTAGAGAAAGGCAAAATCCATTCGCGCATGGTCATTTAACCTCTTTTCAAGTTCGCTGATGATATCCAGCCGCAAACGGGCGTGAGTAATAACTGATGCAGGAGGCGTTCCTTCTCCGGTATCGGTACTCTGCGCCAACCAGCTTAGTGTTGGCAATGTCTCGCTTGGGTATGTAGGGGGTAACCACGCGAGTAGATGTGACCATTCGTGGCATAATTCAACCAACTGATACTCTAGATGCTCGGCCCAGCGCACCACAAGATCACCTTCCTGCTGACTCGCAGCGGTAAGATGTTTGCACTGAGTACGCATTTTTTTAAGTTCGCTGAAAAGAGCTCCCGCAGGAAGTTCCACTGAGCTGAAACACTGCTTTTGAAGCACTTTAAGCGTATCCGGTGCCCCTGGCCCCCAGTGTTTTTCAAGAAGAACTAATGTATCGTTTAACCCTGCAAGTATTCTTCTGCCATTCAAAATCGGCTGGTTTCGCATGGCTAATAACCCTTCACGCAGAGTCAATAGATGTCCAGCCATATTACCGCTATCCACGCTTGATACGTAACGCGGACTGAGCGGCGCAAGTGTTTGAGTGTCATACCAGTTATATAAATGACCACGAAAATGTTCCATATTATCAAGAGAGTCGAGCGTGAGCGTTATGCGTTGTAAGACGCTGCCGCCTGGCAAATAGCCAAAATCCCAGGCAGTAAGGTTAGCCAGTAGTGATAACCCAATGTTGGTAGGGGATGTACGGTGCGCGATTGTCGGCTGCGGTATTTCCTGATAATTATCGGGGGGGAGCCAATTTTCTTTCGCTGTGGCGAAGGTCTCAAAAAAAGACCATATTTCTCGGCTTGTCTGTCTCAGCAGAAGTTTCTGTTTATGATCTGGCAAAAAGGGCTTACGCGCGGGTTGGCGGCTCAGCCAAGCCATAATAATGGGGGCTATGCACCACCCGACGCTAATGGGCAATGCGATGAACAGCATCAGCGGATCAAACATCAATGCTAGTGATGTGAGACTCAGACCGCAGGCAACATTCAGCCACATTTCCCGATAAAAACCTAAAACAGAGATACTGGATTGGTAGTTATCTGGGTTATAGCTTACCCATTGGTTGAGGTTACGCTGGCTTACACCAAGTCGCCAAAGCGTAACTCCAATAGCGTATAATGAGTAACCGGCCTCGTGGGGTAGTATCATAATCGTGAGACCGATACGTAAAATGCGCTTCAAGGCTCCAGCTGAGACCAGTTGCAGATGTTGTTTAAGGGGACGGCGGTGCGGTTTATGAACGAGATCCCATGCTATGCTAAGCGCCGCAGGAAGAAACCATATTAGCGTAAGTACGCTAAACCAGTATAAAGGGTTGGGGAGCCAGAGCAGCGTGCTCAATACAAGCAGCATGATCGACGGCGCTACCAGGCTGCGTCGGAGATTATCCAATAATTTCCAACGAGAAAGGATGGACAATGGATTTTTTTCCCTGCTTCCGTCAGCTTTTCTGACCCGAACCCTTAACCAATTGAGCAGTTGCCAATCTCCGCGTATCCAGCGCGTACGACGTGCGACGTCTGAGATATAATTAGTTGGATATTGTTCGTAAAGTAAAACGTCGCTCAGCAGACCAGAGCGGGCGTAACATCCTTCGAGCAGGTCGTGACTGAGTACGAGATTTTCCGGACAGACGTTGGCAGTGGACTGGACAAAAATATCTACATCATAGATACCTTTGCCTACGAACGATCCCTCGCCAAAAAGATCCTGATATATATCTGAAGACATCATCGAATAGGGATTATTACCCGGGACGCTGCTGCGCATGGCGGCGTAGCGCCCCTGACCGTAAAGAGGCATTTCCTCTGCTAAGCCTGGCTGTAAAATTCCGTACCCTTTAACGACTCGTTGGAACGTTGGATCATATTCTGGTTTATTCAACGGATGCGCCATTGTGGCCACCAGTTTATGGGCGGTATCGCGAGGAAGGAGCGTATCACTGTCAAGAGTGATGACGTATTTAATCCGTCCGGGCAAAGCCTGCGAGTGAAAGCCTGCAACGCTCGAAAACTGGGTTCCCGGTTGACGTAACCAGCTGTTAAGAAGAGCTAGTTTGCCCCGCTTGCGTTCATATCCCATCCAGATTCTCTGCGAATCGTTCCACACCGGCTGGCGGTGCAGTAGATAAAATCGAGATCGGCCGCTAGGGTTGCGTCGATTAAGTCTCTGCGTCTCAGCAATCGCTTGCCTTAAAAGGACAGTGTTTTCCTCGGTATCCTCAGTTGATGAATCCGGAAAATCGGTAAGAAGTGCAAAGCAGAGATTTTCATCCTGATTGCCAAGGCTGCAGACTTCCAGGCGAGAGAGAAGTTTGCTGAGGCTTTCATAGCTTGTCAGCATGCAAGGGATCGCAACCATTGTGGCATATTCAACAGGTATCCCACTTGAAAAGTCCATCCGCGGCAGAGGTCTGGGAATACGAAAGCGTGTCGTTGCTTCGCTAAGCATATCGCTGGCGAGTTGACTAATGGCAACAATAAGGGGGAGTGCTAGGGGGATGAGCAGCCAGAATATCCCCTGTAGTGCAGTTTCATACAATATGGTAGCCGTAGCGGCCGTGGTCAAGAGACTCAGGCTACCAAGCCATGACAGAAGGGGCGATTTATTCATACTCTGCCGCAGCCATTTCAATAGAGACCTTTCAACTGACAACAGTTGTTCGAGTTGTGGCCTTCCACCCCCAAGCAGAAAATAACCGATATGTCGGTGCTCAGGATCTAGACTCGGTTCGCAAGACATTGCCAACACGCGGTTTGCAACTTCCAGTTCACTCAAGCTCGCATCCCTGGCAAGCGTTTCAATCACATGGCGATAATGATCTCGGGTGTCGAAGTGCATGCGAGGATATATACCAGCTGGGTCAAGGCGTAAAGTTTGCTCGACTACGCTGATGGTCTCTGCAAAATCAGACCAGTTCGTTTCACTCAGCAGACGTAAACCCGAAATACTGTTACTGACGGAAAGCTGGCTGGCGGCAAGCTGCTGATTGAAGCGATGAATCAGGACCTCAGTTGTAACACCTTGCTCTGCAAGACGTTGTTCAATCCAATTCAGAGGGAGTGCAAGAGCATTGCCATGTCCCTGCAGACGACGAACCATTTCAGCGACAAAGGCACTGCTCAGTGGAGGATGATTACGCGCCATATCGGCAACAATCAAAATTAGGTCGGCGGGAGCATTCTCTGCACAATCAAAAATCCGCGTTATCCACATATCTGCAAGATTTCGCTCCTGCTGGGCCTGGGTCACTTCGTTGCTCACACGACGCAGGTTTTCTATCAGCGCTAGACGCAGCATTCCTGGCAAAGCCCATATCTCCCCCAACGTCAGAGGTGTCACCTCTTGATATGCGGAAATATAACTGGTAAGGCTGCTGGTGTCCCAGCGTCCGTCGCCATGCGCTATGGCCTCTGAGGCTAAGTCATAAATTCTGGGACATCTATGTGGATAGGCTAGTACCGGAAGACCCTTACCAAAGCTTTTCGGTAAGTGCTGGCGTACCATGCGAATCTGCTCTTCAATCAGGTAATAGTTGTCCAGAAGCCACTCACCTGCGGGCATGATACTCGTTTTTTTTCCTGCATTGAGTAGATAGCAACATCGCGTAATTATCGTTTCATTGTCAGTTAGTCGTTTAAGAAGGTAGTACGGGAGTATTTCCGGAGACAATTTGTGCGTACGAGCCAGTTTTCTTCCAAAGCGTTCTAACTGAGGGGTAGAAAAAAGTTCCGAACGTAAATAGTTTTCTCCTCCCGAATCGTTGGCTGGGGCTGATATGTGTGCGCTGCCTTCGGGCAGAATACGAGAACGCTTAAACCACGCAATAGGTTTCATTTTCATTGGGTTGCTCTTTTGCTACGTTAACGCGCAGGAGCAGATGCGAAATCAGTTCAGAAACGTTCTCTCAGGATGGGCGTAAGGCATCGGGGATTTGACAACTGCTGATATTATATTAAGTGTAGAACATCGGCTGTGAAGCTAGCGCGGAGAGATAAAAAGTGCTTTACACCCCGGACAAAGCATGGGGCTTTTTAGACGCAGTTTAGAGGAGGACTGAGCGGATTTTAATCCGCAAACAGGGCAGGTGACGGTGGTTGTTAATACACGTCCAAACAGTTTCATTGCATAATCGATAACAGACATGATTATTAGCCTCTCAATTAATGTATTTCACTCTATCACATCTGGCTAAAATTAAACCAATTTATAAATCACCCAATTATTTAACATAAGGGATGTTTTTTCTCTTTTCTAACACATTGCTTTCCTGCCTGTTTTAGAAGCGAACGAATTCCAGCGTTTTGAAATCCTTATGTTATTTTGCAACGCAAGATGAGTTTTATCTAGGTTGCCGCCTGGATTGAACACTTGATTTTTTCTACAAGAAAAATCGGTTGATTCACATTTGATGTTCTGAAAGCGTTGCAAAATCCGTAAGATAAGTTTATAAATGTACTGTACATGCATACAGTAATTCATTGCGGAGGGAAAAATGATAATCGAGTTAGCCATTGATCGCATGAAGAAACTTCCTCATGGAGCTATACCTGCGCTAGAGTCAGAACTGGCCAAAAGACTCAGTAAGCGGTTCGATGTTAGCCAGCTTACGATTAAGCGTGCCAGCAATGATGCACTGACTGTTTTCGGAGGCGACAAGGAAGAGAGCGAGCGAGCACATACTGCAGGAGACCTGGGAAAGCGCTGACAAGTGGTTTTATTAATCGCGTGAATTTTACTGGAGCAGTTTCAAAGAGTATCGCTGTTTGCGTTCCCCTGGCTGTTCCCGATAACTGTTTACCGCGTCAATAAGTCGCTCTGGGGGAAATAGTGTGTAGCGCAGGTGCCTTTAATGCAGATGATCAATGGTACGACGTGGTCAGAAGGGCCGATAAAGCAGTTATCTATAGCTTCCCGGCGGAAGGGAGATATCTGGTTTATCGAGTAAATGGAATAGTTTCATTACGACCGTTACTTGAGGATGAAGAGATCTTCACTTTTAACGGGTTCATGCAATTTGCAAAACGACTGGGGTACCGAGTAACTCCACCGTCTGATATTATTCTTTCATAGGCCTGAACACCCTATACCTGATGCGCCACGGAGAGAACCATGGCGCTAGAATTACAACTTATAAAACACCACTCAGGAATACTGATCCCGGCTACGCCCGAGACCAGCGATATCCTGCAATCCAAAACCCGGCTCGGCGATGTTCTTGTTGCCGAGTTCAGGCGTGTACGTAACCCGGCATTCCACCGGCGCTTTTTCGCACTTCTCAATCTCGGCTTTGAATACTGGGAACCAACCGGTGGGGCTATCTCGAGTAACGAGCGGAAGCTGATCACTGGCTACGCCAGGTTCCTGGCTTCGTATGGCGGGAATGAGGGAGCGCTGATCGATGCTGCTGAGCAGTATCTTGAGCAGGTTGCTTACCGGCGCGTCACGAATGGCATTAGCCTGTGTAAATCCTTTGACGCTTACCGCTCCTGGGTGATCGTCGAGGCAGGGCACTTTGATGCCATTCAGCTACCTGACGGAACACTCAAAAAGCATCCACGTAGCATCTCATTCGCCAACATGGACGAACTCGAGTTCCAGCAACTCTATAAAGCCGCATTCGATGTCCTCTGGCGATGGGTCCTGTCCCGTTCATTCCGCAGCCGTGATGAGGCCGAAAATGTCGCCGCTCAGCTGCTTGGTTTTGCGGGGTGAGGGAATGAAATATACCTGGTTCCACCACACTGATTGCAGCACCGAACAGGCCGACGAACTGGTTAAGCGTTACAAGGCCCGCGGGGTACGAGTTGAGCGCAGCCTAAACCAGGACTACGTTACCTGGACTGTCAGTGCATTCCTTCCGACATCTAACACACCAGCGCGCCCGGATAGTCGCTGGCGAAACCGGATGTGGGGGTGAATGTGAAGACATATCAAATCACTTTGCCCTGGCCGCCGAGCAATAACCGATATTATCGACACAACCGCGGGAGAACGCATATAAGTGCTGATGGGGTAGCGTACCGCTATGCGGTTGCCAGTGTAATCCGAAACGCTCGACTTAATATCCGCACGGCCGCACCACTCAAAATCCGTATCGATTGTCACATGCCCGACCGCCGGCGCCGTGATCTGGATAACCTGCAGAAAGCTGCATTTGACGCTTTGACCAAGGCGGGATTCTGGCTGGATGACAGCCAGGTAATCGATTATCGCGTTGTGAAAATGCCTGTCATTAGGGGCGGGAAATTAGAACTCACCATTACCGAGCTGGAGACCGCATGAATCTTGAAAACACCCTCAAATATCACTTCGCCAAATCGACAATGATTAGCGATTCTCCGCGTGCAACGGCGTCAAACTCATTAACCGGAACGGATATCATGGCCGCTATGGGCATGACGCAGGAACGGGCAGCTCTGGGATACAGCGCTTTTCTCGGGAAGATGGGTATCAGCAACAATGACCGGGAGAGGGCGATTGAGTTGCTGGCTCAGTATGCGCTGACCAAGTGCGATCGGGTGGCTGCCCTGCGCAAACTGGATGCCAGGGTAAAGCCATTAGTGATGCACCAGCTGGCCACCTTCGCGTTTGAGGACTATTCCCGCAGCGCCGCCAGCGTGAAGCAGTGCGATGGCTGCAATGGGGAAGGGTTTATTGACGCTGAGATTTTCAGCATGAAGTCTCACACTCCGGCAAGAGAGAAGAAGTTCGTGAAGATGTCTTTGCATATGGGTGTCGAGAATATTCGACCTTCTGAGTATGAGGTACGTAGAGAGGTCAGGGAAGTAGCGCGCGTTCTCTGCCCGCAGTGTAAGGGGAAGAAGGTTGTCAGCTGCGCCTGTAGAGATTGTCATGGACGCGGGAAAGCCATTAATCAGGTTCTTACTGAACAGCAGGGCGTTCCGGTTCTGGCCGATTGCAAGCGCTGCGGCGGACGTGGGTATGAACGAATTCCATCAACTGAGGCATATGCAGCGGTATGTCAGATAACTGATGTAATCAGCCTCGATACCTGGAAGAAGTCTGTTAAGCCATTCTACGACCAGCTCATCACCAAGTTTGATATCGAAGAGGCGTGGGCTGATGCGCAGCTGAAGCAGATAACAAAATAGGGCGTGAATTTATCGTGAGCTATTTACTTTTCCCGAATCTGTGATAATTTTGCTCTAACGATGGGTTATTGCCTTCGTTTAAAGCCCTGCGGTTAACCCCGTGGGGCTTTTTGCTTCTGGCGAATTATGAATTATTGAAGAGCTAGCGCTGTAACGGAAAATAAGAGATGCTTCGCCAGCTGCGAGCCTTTTAGTATCCATGGAAGAAGAAGCGAATCTTCAAGCCGATAAACTTCAACACTGGCCAGACATAATGTTGGATTAAATATAGGACAGGTGGAACAACTAATGTCGCACCAGTTGCGCAGAGTGCGTATACCGCCGAGTCCTTTGCGATTAATGAGTAATTTAGGTTAAGTGTTTCAAGATTAATTGCATTGGCTGTACTCGAACCTACAAATCCAGAGCCAAAAACAACCAGAAACACATAAAGTGATACTGTTATGAGCCTTAAAATTAACCGAATGTATTTCACGATGAACACCTGCTGATTGATGTCATCGTTTTACACAAATGCCATCTGTTTAGCTAGCTTCTAGGTCGCTTGGTTCTAAATAATATCCTGTTCATTGCCTTACCCTCACATTGCCAGCCTGTCGCTGGCTTTTTAATTTCAGGCTCCAGGAACCATCATCGACACGCCTTCTTGTTAAATCGTCCCGACGGACTGACCCTTTTCAAACACACAGCACCCGCTAACTACGCGAGGTGAGAGTATGTATCGCATGGACAAACTAACCACCGGTGCTGCTTACGGCGCTTCAGCCGGTAGCATCCTAAACGGCATGCTGAATGCCTATAGTCCCGAGCAGTGGAACGCTATCGGCGTGCTGGTGGGCATCATCATCGCTGTACTGACGTATCTGACGAATCTCTATTTCAAAATCCGCGAAGACAACCGCCGCAGCAGGAGCCGAGATGAACCCGACACTCCGAAATAAGCTGGTGGGCGCCGTTGTTGGCGGAGCCAGCGCAATCACTATTGCAGCTGTGATGCTGGGCAATGCGGATGGACTTGAAGGAAGACGCTATTACGCTTATCAAGACGTCGTTGGTGTCTGGACTGTTTGCGATGGCCACACCGGCGCTGACATTCGCCGCGGTCACAGATACACCGATAAAGAATGTGATGCTTTGCTTCAATCCGACCTGCGCAAGGTAGCTGCAGCTATCGACCCGCTGATTAAAGTCCATATTCCCGAAACCACTCGTGCCGCACTTTACTCTTTCACCTACAACGTAGGAGCTGGAGCGTTTAGCAGATCGACGCTGCTGAAAAAATTAAATTCCGGCGACGTTCCGGGTACATGCAAAGAACTGCAGCGCTGGACGTATGCCGGTGGCAAACAGTGGAAGGGGCTTATCACTCGGCGCGAGATTGAGCGTGAAGTTTGCGAGTGGGGCCAGAAATGAGCCGATTAACAGCCATCATCTGCGCTGTCGTTATCTGCGTGCTGGTTTCCATGACATGGGAGATTAACCATTACCGCGGCAACGCCATTACATTCAAAGACCAGCGCGATAAAGCCACTGAGAAATTCAGCCTGGCGAACGCCACCATCAAAGACATGCAGATCCGCCAGCGAGATGTCGCTGTGCTGGATTCCAAATACACGAAGGAATTAGCCGATGCGAAATCTCAGCTTGAAGATCTGCAGCGTTGTGTTCGCACTGGCAAGTGTGGGCTGCACGTCAACGCCAGATGTCCCGCGAACGGAACGTCCAGCACCAGCGGCGTGGGCGATGCTTCCAGCCCCAGACTTACTGACTCCGCTGAACGGGATTATTTCACACTCAGAGAGCGAATCGTCACAGTGACGAAGCAGGTCGGTTATCTGCAGGACTACATCCGTGAACAATGTCTGAAATAGAGCCTCATCCCTTAGGTTATGCAAAGCCTCTCCTCTGGACTATAAAGTAGTCAATATTTTAAGCCCATTTTGATGCGCTGGATTATCACAAAAAATGCCCTCGCAGGGAGGGCTAGAGGAGTCTCAGTTTCACTTGCTCTTTTTATCGATGTTTCCCTGGAGTTGGCATTCTCCACATCAGAGTCCTAGATAGCCTGGCAGTTAGTCAGTAATCAACAAGCGTAAACGGAAGTTAATAGGATTTTACTCAAGAAGAAGGTTGGTTATTATTGTCCCTGAAAGGTTAAATCCGATCTTGCTGGCTTATCACGAGCTCGGCGCTATGGAACTCCAGACTAGCTAAGATATCCCCGTGTATAACATATCCGGACACTCAAGCCGCCAGAAGTAACGTCATTCTGCCATAAATGATAGGTGATATTTCTAAATTTATTCGCCATAAAATGGTAGATTGAATCAACCCTTATGGAGGATGACTATGGCGAGTTGGCTCAGCGAGAATGCTACTTCTATTATCTCTGCTAGTTCTGCATTGATAGGTGTTGGTATTACGGGATTGATTAACTTTTTTGTTAGCAAAGCGAATGCTCGAACTGCAAAAGAAGCGAGAGATAGTCAGAATGAGCTTGAAAGATGGAAAACCAAACGCGAGTTTTATATAAATAAAGCAGAGGAATTATTTACTTTATTCGATAGATGGCATGAGTCGATTTATCAGCTCTACCTTTTAACGGTTTGTAGAACAACCGGGACGAAGACCGCAGAGCAGGTTAACGACGAATGGAATACTCACGTTGATAAATCTATCCAGCCACGTATTCACGCTTTGCTCACTCTTTATTATCCTGAACTTGCTCCGGCTTTTCGAGAGATGACCAATATCAATTCAGAAATAATGACTAACTATGCCCGATGTGTGTCCAATAATTTAAACCCAAGTGAGTACAATATATCTTCATTAAAGCACATGGAAATAATAAGGCAGGGAAGTCTCGCGTTTAAGGAAAATTTAGCAAAAAAGACGCAGCAGCATTTATAACCGTTTAGGGCGGTTTGGTTTTGCCATCACCACGACTTTTTACGGTGATGGCTATTTGCAGTTTTATAGCTGATTTATTTGAAACCATACTCTTTGATCATTTCTTTCAAATCATCCCAAACGTTGTCGGGAATTTGTGCTGGGTAAACCATATTTTTTAGTGAATCAATGACTTCATCAACTGTTGTCCCAACTGCTGCTTGACTGCCATTTGGGATATCGTGTCCGTAGATAACGCCAGTGTGTGCTTGGCCACCTACATGTTTGTAATCAACCATGTAGCCATCTTTCATGCTGAATTCCATGCTATTTCCTTATTTTGAAAGCTATATAAAATTGTTTAAAAGATAGTGCTTAATGATTTATTTACGGCACGTGTTTAAAAAACTTTAGGATTTTCTTTATGGCAAAACCGGACTGGGGCGAACTTCAGCAACGGTTCCTGTCCGAACATGCCTCAACCGGCGTATCACCGAAGGAATGGTGTGAGGCGCAGGGACTGAACTATTCTACTGCTCGCCGATACATCAAAAAACCTTCTACACAAACTGCGCAACATTCTGCGCAGAAAAAAATGCGCACTGCGCAGGAATATAAAAGCGCAGAAGAGTTAGTGGATGATGATGGGTTAACGGCACAGCAACGACGCTTTGTCGCAGAATACCTGAAGGATGGCAATGCTACACAGGCAGTTATCCGGGCTGGCTATAGTAAAAAATCAGCTGAACAAATCGGCTATCAACTCCTTCAGAAAACTTCAGTTGCGCAGGCTATTGCGCATCAGCAAAAAGCCTCTATTGCGCGCACGCTTGGCAGTGCCGATGAGGTTCTCGCGCAGATGTGGCAGCTCGCCACCTTCGATGCAAACCAGCTTTCGCAGTATCGCCGCGGTGCTTGTCGTTATTGCTGGGGCTTTGGCCATCAATACCAGTGGCGAGATATGGTGGAGTTCGAAGAGAAGCGGCTGGAAGCTACAGAACGCGATAAGCGCGAGCCCGTCGATGTTGGTGGTTACGGTTACGACCACAATCGAGAACCAAACCCCGAATGCCCACGCTGCAATGGTGACGGCATTGGGCAGCCTTACTTCCCGGACACCCGCAAACTCCCTCCAGTCTCACGGCTCGCATACTCCGGCGTGAAGGTCGGCAAGAACGGCGTCGAAATCAATTCCATCAGCCGCGAAAAAATGTTCGAAGCTGTGATGAAACGCCTTGGCCTGGCCGATAGCGAATTCGCGCAGCGCCTGCAGCAGATTGAAATCGAGCGCCGGCAGCTGGAGGTAGAAAAGCTTCGTAAAGAGTTGGCCGGTGATGGTGAGGACGATGAACCAACCCCAGTGCAGATCAATATCAACGTAGTGGATGCGAGGGCAGACGATGGGGATCAGCCCGACACTTAACATTCCTCAGGCGCGCTTCCTCGCGATGCAGCACAAATTCAAAGCCTACGTTGCTGGGTTCGGTTCCGGTAAGACGTGGGTGGGTTGTGGCGGCATCTGTAAGGGGATGTGGGAACACCCGAAGATTAACCAGGGTTACTTCGCGCCAACATATCCTCAGATTCGTGACATCTTCTACCCGACGATTGAAGAAGTGGCCTTTGACTGGGGCTTGGGCGTCAAAATCAACGAGGGTAACAAAGAGGTCCACTTCTACGAGGGGCGACGGTACCGCGGGACCACAATCTGCCGCTCGATGGAGAAGCCCGGCTCTATAGTCGGCTTCAAAATCGGTAACGCGATGGTGGATGAGCTGGACGTCATGGCTGCGGCCAAAGCGCAGCAGGCGTGGCGAAAAATAATCGCCCGTATGCGTTACAAGGTTGATGGGCTACGTAACGGCATCGATGTAACGACTACGCCGGAGGGCTTCAAGTTTGTCTATCAGCAGTTCGTGAAGGCGGTTCGTGAAAAGCCGGAGCTCGCGGCCCTGTATGGACTGATTCAGGCCAGCACGTTCGACAATGCGAAGAATCTACCGCCTGATTACATCCCGTCGCTGCTGAGTTCTTACCCTGACGAACTGATTCAGGCATACCTGCGAGGGAAGTTCACCAACCTTAACAGCGGGACCATTTACCACACCTTTAACCGCAAGCTGAATAACTGTTCTGACGAGATTCAGGACGGGGATCCGCTGTTTATCGGTATGGACTTCAACGTTGGAAAAATGGCCGCGATTGTTCACGTTAAGCGTAATGGCCTGCCGCGCGCGGTCCGTGAGCTGGTGAAGGTCTACGACACGCCAGCGATGATTAAGCGTATCCAGGAAGAGTTCTGGCGCTACGAGGATGGCCGATACGTTAAAAGCCGGGAGATTTACATCTATCCGGATGCTTCTGGCGACTCCCGCAAGTCCCAGAACGCCAGCAAGACCGATATTGCCCAGCTTAATGATGCAGGATTTAGCGTTATCGTTGATGATGCCAACCCACCGGTTAAGGACCGTATCAACTCGATGAACGCCATGTTCTGCAACGCCAACGGCGAACGCCGCTATCTGGTGAACGTTCAGAACTGCCCGGTTTACACCGAGAGCCTCGAGCAGCAAATATGGGCGGCCAATGGCGAACCGGACAAATCAGCTGATAACGATCACCCCAATGATGCTGGTGGGTACTTCATCGTGAAGGATTACCCGATCGTGAAACCGGCATACTCAATCACCATGGACACCACTTTCTGATATGGCAAACGACGACATCACCTGGGTTCGACCAGAACACCGGGCGGCTTCTGCTGCCTGGCGGAAATACAGGGACTTCTGCAAAGGAGCTGAGGCTGTAAAAGCGGCGGGTAATAAGTACCTGCCTTATCTCGACCCAACTGATAAATCCACTCGCAATCGCAAGCGCAATGAGGACTATCTGAGCCGCGCGGTGTTCTATGCCATTGCCGGTAATACGAAAATCGGCATGCTTGGGATGGCGTATCGCAAGGACCCCACGTTTAACGGCCATGAAAAGCTCAATTACCTGTTGGACAATGCTGACGGTGCCGGCACCAGTATTTATCAGCAGTCGCAACTGGTGGCCGAGAACGTGCTGGAAGTTGCGCGAGAGGGGCTTTATGTCGATTACGCAGAAGCCTCCGATGAGGCGATCATCCTCCGCTATCCGGCAGAGAACATTATCAACTGGCGAACAAAGCGAATTAACGGGCGCGATCAGCTGGTGCTGGTGGTACTGCGTGAATGCGTAGAAGAGCCGGATGGTTACGCTTATAAGGATGAAATCCAGTACCGCGAACTGGCGCTGGAAGAAGGCCGGTTCATCTGCCGGGTATGGCGCCGGGCTGGTGGCACTGCAAGCGGAACCTACACCGTTGACAGTGAATACCACCCTAAGCCTAAAGGAAAGGACTACTGGGACGAAATCCCGTTCACATTCGTCGGGGCCCAGAACAACGATCCTACCATTGATGATTCACCGCTGGCTGCGCTGGTGGAGATAAACCACGGTCATTACCGTAACAGTGCTGACTATGAGGACAGCGTGTGGTTCTGTGGCCAGGTGCAGCCGTACATGACCGGGCTTGATACCAACTGGCGCGATCACCTCGAAAAGAAGGGCGTGAAAATTGGTTCCCGATCACCGCTTTTACTTCCCAAAGAAGGCTCGTTTGGTTATGCCCAGGCGCAGCCGAACATGCTGGCTAAAGAGGCCATGGATAGCAAACGCGATTACATGGTGCAGCTTGGCGCCCGACTGATTGAGCAGAACGCCACGGCGAAGACGGCAACCCAGGCGAGCGGTGAGCAAACATCATCAACATCAGTGCTCGGTATCTGTGTTTCAAACGTTTCTGAGGCCTATACGCTGGCGCTTGGCTGGTGTGCGAAATACCTCGGCATCAAGGGCGAAACGACGAGTTACACCATCAATCAGGAATTCATCGCGAAGGTTGCTGAGTCGGGCATGGTGACGGCAATCGTCAATGCCTGGCAGTCCGGTGCGCTGCGCGATAGCGATATGATTCGCGCACTGCAGAAGCTTGATCTCATTGACCCGGCCGACAGTCCGGACGAGGTTATTGATGCGCTTCGCAATCAGGCACCCACGTTGACGGGAGGCTGATATGCCCACCATTAACGAAAGCCTGCGTGAAGAGTCGATCGCACATTCCGTTTGGTTAAGCCGCTACGCCACCGGCGTGGCAAACCGGATGGTGAAGTTGCTTAACGAGACGGATGCTGACCTGTCGGCACGTCTACTGGATGCGCTGGACAGATTGCCTCCTGAGAGCTTCACCGTTAGCCGTCTGCAGAGTTTACTGGGCAGCGTGCGCGATCTTAACCATCAGGCCATAGCCACCATGCAGGCAGGGCTCGAGAGTGAACTGATGGCACTGGCAAAGAACGAAGCCAGTTATCAGCTGAGCCTGTTCGATTCCCTTCTTCCATCACAGGTCTTGTCTCACTTTCCGCTGCAGGGCATCACCGCCGATATGGTGTATGCCGCGGCGATGGCGCAGCCCTTTCAGGGGCGGCTGCTGAGTGAGTGGGCGGATAAACTGGAATCGGACAGGCTGGCGCGGATCGTGAACGCCGTCCGCAGGGGGTATCTTGCCGGCGACACGGTAGAAACAATCGCGCGCGGTGTTCGTGGCCACGCCAATAAAGACTATCGCGACGGCGCGCTGCAGATGAGCAGGGCAAATGCCGCCAGCGTCGCTAAAACAGCCGTGAATCATCTGGCTGCCACAGCACGCAACAGCTTCACCGGTGCCAACCGCGATATCGTGAAAGGTAAGCAGTGGCTGTCCACGCTGGACAATAAAACCAGCCACGACTGCATTATTCGAGATCTGCTGCACTACACCCTGGATAACAAACCGGTCGGGCATAAGGTGCCTTACCTGCAGGGACCCGGGAAGATTCATTTCTGCTGCCGTTCTACTGAAACCCTGATCCTCAAGTCATGGCGAGAACTCGGCATCGATATCGACGAAATGGACGAAGGTACTCGTGCCAGCATGGATGGCCAGGTACCGGCGAAAACCTCGTATCTGGAATGGCTCGAGCGTCAGCCGGCTCAACGGCAAGATCAGGTTCTGGGTGCCGAGCGTGGCCGTCTGTTCCGCGCGGGTGAAATAGTCCTGGCTGATATGTTCACTGACAAAGGCGAATGGATATCCCTGGAACGTCTGAAGCAGCTCTCAGGCACAGACAACTAACAATCACATCTTACTCCACGCCCTGGCATCCGCCGGGGCTTTTTTATGGGCGAGGCCCGGCAAAATCCCGAGGGGAAAATATGTTAATTCGAAACATGCTTCTGAAATTCTATGCACCAGAAAGCGGCGGAGAGGGCAGCGGTGGCGGTGGTATCGAAATCACCCCAGAAATCCAGAAGTTTATTGATGAGCGTGTGACCAGCGAAGTCACTGGCCTGAAATCGAAAAACTCTGAGCTGCTGGGCACCATAAAGCAGCAGAAAGAAAACCTGTCCCGCTTTGAAGGTATCGATCCAGACGCTGTACGCGGCATTCTCCAGCGTTTTTCCGACGACGAAGAGGCAAAGCTGATTGCCGCCGGAAAAATCGATGAGGTGCTCGATAAGCGCACCGAGCGTCTGCGTGCTGACGTTGATAAGCAGATTAAAGCCGCAAATGAACGCGCGGACAAAGCCGAAGCGTTCTCCAACAAATTCCGGGATCGAGTTCTGGGGGATGCAATCCGTGCAGCAGCGTCCAAAGCTGGCGCGCTGCCGGAAGCATCTGACGATCTGATTCTGCGTGCCAAAGGCACATTCCAGCTCAACGACGAAGGCGAGGCCGTAGCAGTTGATGCAAATGGCGACGTTCTGTTCGGTAAAGACGGCAAAACTCCATTAAGCCCGCTCGAGTGGGCGGAGTCTCTTAAGGAGACGGCTCCGCATCTGTTCCCACGCGCAGAAGGCACCGGCGCGGGCGGACACAAACCAAACGGCGGTGGCAGCCTGAAACGTTCCGAAATGAGCGCCAGCGACAAAGCGGACTATATCCGCAAGCATGGCCAGCAGGCCTTCCTCAAACTTCCAAAATAAGGGATTAACCCATGTCTACCACTGTTAATAGTGACCTGATCATTTATGACGATCTGGCGCAGACCGCTTTCCTCGAGCGTCGCCAGGACAACCTGGCAATTTTCAACGCGTCCTCCAACGGTGCGATCCTGCTGGATAACGAGCTGATTGAAGGCGATTTCCGCAAGCGAGCCTTCTACAAAGTGGGCGGCTCAATCGAATCGCGTGACGTTAACTCCACCGAAAAGGTGACGGGTAAGAAGATTGGCGCCGGTGAAGCGGTATCCGTTAAAGCACCGTGGAAATACGGCCCGTATGAAACCACGGAAGAGGCCTTTAAACGCCGTGGCCGCTCCGTTGATGAGTTCTCCGAAGTGATCGGCACTGATGTGGCTGACGCGACACTTGAAGGCTACGTGAAGTACGGCCTGAAGGCGCTGACTGCGGCGATTGGTGCTAACGCCGACATGGTCGTAACCGCTGATATTGAGACCGACGGTAAAAAGACCCTGACACGCGGCCTGCGTAAGTACGGCGACAAGTTCAACCGTGTGGTGCTCTTCGTGATGCACTCTGCCACCTACTTCGACATTGTTGATGAGGCGATTGCCAACAAAATCTACGAAGAAGCGGGCGTGGTGGTTTACGGCGGGCAGCCAGGCACGCTGGGTAAACCTGTGCTGGTGACCGACACCATGGACGCTGATGCGATCCTTGGGCTGGTAGCTGGTGCGGTTACTGTCACCGAATCTCAGGCGCCGGGCTTCCGTTCCTACGACATCAACGACCAGGAAAACTTGGCTATCGGATACCGCGCTGAAGGCGTGGTGAATGTCGACCTGCTGGGTTACAGCTGGGATACCTCCAAAGGTGATAACCCTGACCTGACCGCCATCGGCACTGCGGGCAACTGGAAGAAACACTTCACCAGCAACAAATCTACGGCAGGCGTGCTGATTAAACTGGAATCCGCTGTGGGGGAGTAACGCTGTCAGCGGATAAAACCTCCGCAACTGCTGACAGCACAGACGCGGTAACTGTTTCTCTGAAGTACACGCTGAATGGCTCCGGTGTATCCGGTAAAACCGTCGCGTGGACGTCCACAGGTGGCACGCTTAGCACTTCCAGTTCGCAAACCGGCTCTGCTGGTGGTGCAACGGTGAAACTCACATCAGACGTTGCTGGCACCTTCACGGTAACCGGCACGGTTGAAGGAGTGGCGAAAACCACTGATGAGATCACTTTCACTGCGCCTGCCGGAGAATAACGAATGGGGCGAAAGCCCCATAAACAGGATGATTCGATGATCAATACCGATATCACCTCTCCTGATGCCAACAGCTACGCCAGTGAAGAAGATCTTGCCTCATTTGCGGAAATACGCGGCATTGAACTGCCTGACAAGCTCACACCTTTGCTGATTAAGGCAATGGATTACCTGGAGGGGCTGGACTGGGTTGGCTCAAAAGCCGACCCTCGACAGCCGCTGGCCTGGCCACGTGCGAACGTCATTCTGGATGGACACGATTTCCCGCCCGACCAGGTGCCACGGCAGGTTGTAACCGCGCAGTGCATGCTGGCTGTAGAGGCAATCGACGGCGATTTACTCTCCAGCGTGCGCGAAGCCGCTGTGAAAACTGAACGTGTGGAAGGTGCTGTAACCATGACCTATGCGGTCGCAGATGGTGAAGTCTTCACGCCGTCCTATCCTGCCGTGATGGCGCTGCTGGGCGACCTCGCTGGTGGTCGTGGTTACGCCATTAATGCATTTGCAGAGAGGGCCTAATATGGCGATTGATTACCAACGTATGCAGGCCAGAACGACCCGCATGCTCAGGCAGAACGGCGCGACGTACAACGTCACCCGTAAAGGCTCGGTAACTGTTATCGGCGGCGTTGAGCATAAAACTGAAGCGGTCCATTTTACTGCTGTGGGCGTGAAGACCGAATACGCGCCAGGTGAAATTGATGGAACGGTCATCGTTAACGGCGACGTGCAGATCGTTTTTACGGCAGAGCAGGAAATTAAAATCGGTGATGTGGTTGATATTGACGGCACAGCCTACCGTGTTGTCAAACCGAACCCGGCAAAACCTGCCGTGCTGGTGCTCTGCTACAAAGCGCAACTGAGGGCTTAGCATGGGCGAGAACGCGGCTTTCCTGGCTGAAATCACGGCTTTCGTTAACAAGGCGAAAACGAATCAGGAAGCAGTAGTGCGCGCCGTCGGAATCAAGATTCTTAACCAGCTGGTGGTGATGTCTCCAGTGGGCAACCCGGAGTTGTGGGAAGTTAACCAGACAGCCGTTTCCTATAATCGCGCTGTTTACGACCATAACGAAGCGCAGCGCGCCAATCCCGACAACCTGACCAAAACCGGGCGACTGAAGAAAAAAGCCCGGGTGGTGGATGGGATGGACATCAAAGCACCGCCGGGGTATACGGGCGGACGCTTTCGCGGTAACTGGCAGGTGTCCTTTGATGCCCCAACGACTGACGAGACAGGCCGGGTTGATAAGACAGGTGATCTGACAAAAGCGGCCGGGAACTACACGCTGTCGCTCTTCAAAGTCGGGATGAAGGCCATATATTTCTGCAACAACGTGCCCTATGCCTACCCGCTTGAAATGGGGCATTCCACACAGGCTCCGGGCGGCATGGTCCGCATAACTGCAGCTGAGTTTCAACGCTTCTTTGAGGAAGCTGTCAGGGAGGTGACTAAGTGATTCCAGATATTGCATCTGCACTGGCTGCCAGACTGGGTACCTGGGCCGATGCTGAGGGCATTTCGGTTGCATGGGAGAACGTGCCGTTTACACCTCCTACTAACGAGATGTACCTGGCCGTTCACGATATGCCCGTTACGCCGCGAACAATCGATCTCGCATTGCGCTGCCGGACTTATTCAGGCGTGTACCAGATTAATGTCGTGGCGCCAGCCGGCTCCGGCCGTACCTCCGTCGTTGCCCTGGCTGGCAGAGTAGCGGAATTGTTCCCCGAGGGACTGGAAATTGCAGGCAAAGATTTTACCTGCTGGATTAGCAGCGCGCCTGGCATATTCCGCGGCGTCCCTACACCTGTGTCCTACTCCGTTCCTGTCAGCCTGAATTATCGGGCAGACATTACCAACTGATTCCCTCTGTGATGTCCCACAACTGACCGGCCTTGAGCCGGTTTTCCCGTTTCTAAAGGAGTAACCATTATGGGCTTTGCATTGCCTAACGGCGCTCATGTCTATCTGGCATCGGGCTACGGCCCGGCCATTACGTTCACCGGCGCGACGAATGCTGAGCACGCGGTGATCACCGTTAGCGCCGCAGACGATATCGCGGTCGGCGATATCGTTCACGTGAACTGCAACTGGTCGGGTATTGATAACGTTATCGCGAAAATCGACGCGATTGCGGAGAATGCTGTCACTCTTCGCAACATCAATACCACAAACACAAACAAATACGCGGCGGGCGGCGGTTCCGGCTCTATTCGCAAAATTGAAGAATGGACCGAGCTGCCACAAATCACTGAGGTATCGAAATCTGGTGGTGATCAGAACACCACGCAGATTCAGTTCCTCAGCGATGATCGCCAGCGCAACCTGAATACCTATAAATCCGCTGTCTCTCAGACTTACTCGATTGCTCACGACTCAACTCTCCCGGTTTATCCGCTGCTGCGCCAGCTGGACGAAGACGAAGAGACTGTAGCGGCGTACATGTACGTGCCGAAGGCGAAGGAGAACCGTTACTGGGCGGCCACGGCATCTTTTGACGACACGCCGGCCACGGCGGTGAACGAAGTCGAAACGGTAAGCGTCGTGCTGAACCTGCAATCGCCTGCAATGACCTTCTACAAGGTCGACTCGGGAAAAGCTGAGACAGTAGCGGTTACCGGCGTCAGCCTGGATCGGACAACCCTGAGCATTAAACAAGGGGCAACCGCCACGCTGATCGCTACTGTCGAACCATCTAACGCCACCAATAAAACGGTGATCTGGACATCTTCAGATGAGTCGATCGCAACGGTTGATGCCTCTGGCAAGGTCAGTGGTGTTGCGGAAGGCAATGCCACTGTCACAGGTACGACCGCCGATGGCGCGAAAACCGCGACCTGTTCTGTCACCGTTACTGCTGCAAATTAATCCCGGCCCCACTCGGGGCCACAACTGTACGGGAAAAATATGGCTACCAAATTCACCCTCCAGCCCAAACCAACTTTTAAGGCCAACGTCTCGATCCCGCGCGCCGGCGATGAGGATGGCGTGCTGACCTTCACGTTTAATCATAAGCCACTCAAAGAGCTGGCTGATCTGGAAAAACTGGAAGGCAAAACCGCCACTGATTTTCTGATGGAAATTATTTCTGGCTGGGCGCTCCCCGATACATTCAACGCGGAAAATCTGTCGGTGCTGCTGGAAAACTATCCGGCTGCAATGAAGGCTATCCCTGAAACCTACTATCGCGAACTGATGGGGCAGCGCGAAAAAAACTGATAGCGGTTGCCTCTGCATTCTATACGCCTGAACCCACAGCGGCAGACCTGGCGCCCTATGGGCTTTCGCCGGATGACTACGACGATCAGTACATCGACGTCTGGCCAGATGTATGGCCTTCATTCCTGGTGTTTCAGGCTGTCAGTACGCAGTGGCGCACGGGTATGGGAGGCGCATCAGGGCTTGATTATAACGTGCTGCCCTGGGTGATGCGCCTGCACCACATCGAGGACGAGGCAACCGCGCTTTCGGACATCCGAATCATGGAGAGTGCCGCACTAAAAGTTATGCATAAAGAGAGGGCGGAATGAGTAACGACATCGCCACGATTTCCCTTCGCGTAAATACCAGTGAGCTGGAGCGCGGTAACCAGGCACTGGATCGCTTTCAGGAGACCGCATCCGCCGCGGCAGGTAAAGCGGATGACCTGAACAGCACGTTCCGCACCGGTATCGATAACCAGAAGAAAAACAGCGAAAGCCTGAAGCAGCAGCGTCAGGAACTGCAGAACCTGCTGAATAAAATCAGCCCGGTAAACAAGGCGCTGGATGAACTGGACATTATCCAGGAGAGCCTGGCGAAATTTCGCGGTAAAGGGCTGGTGGGAGGCGAGGATTTTACTCGTTACAACAGCGTACTTGAGACGACGCGGGCAAAACTGGCACAGGTAATGGAGTCTGAAACCGCAGAGGGTCGGGCCCGCATTGAGCAGGCTCAGGCAGCGCAGCGTGCAGCTGCGGCGGGCAAAACTTTCATCGATTCGCTGGAGGAGCAGGTCACAGCAATCGGAAAAACGCGCGCAGAGCTGTTAGAGCTAAAAGCTGCCCAACTCGGCGTATCCGATCGTGCTGCACCAATGATCGCAAAGCTGAAAGAGCAGGAGGAAGCGTGGAAGTCTGGGGCTATCAGCGCGGGGCAATACCGCAATGCTATGCGTTATCTCCCGATGCAAATTACCGACATTGTGACCTCACTGGCTTCCGGTATGCCGGTTTATATGGTTGCTATTCAGCAGGGCGGTCAGCTACGTGACTCGTTTGGCGGTGTAGGCAATGCGCTGAAAGCGATGTTGTCGATGGTGACCCCTGCCCGAGTGGCAATTGGCGGCCTGGCCGGTGCTGTAATGATTGCGGCCAAAGCGGGATCGGACTACTTCACCGCCTACGACGAAATCAACAAGGCCATTATCAGGACTGGCAACATTGCCGGCACGTCAGCGCTCCAGATCATGGCTTCCTCCCAGTCTATTGCTGCCTCTACTGGCGCTACTGTAGGTACCGTTCAGAGCTTGATGACTGAGCTGGTTGGCATGGGATCGCTGACACAGCAGCAACTTGAAAAAGCAGCGGGCTCCACGGCGCTGGCGGTTCAGACCGGTATAGTCTCGGCGCAGGACATCGCCAAAGCCTATAAGGACATTGAAAAAGACCCTGTTAAAGCGCTGCAGAGTCTCAACGAACAATATAATTTCCTGACCGTTTCACAACTTAAGCATGTTGACGATCTGATAAAGCAAAAGGACCAGACCGCGGCCGTTACACAGGCTATGGACCTGTTTGGCGATACGATGGCAAAACGTGGGGAGCAGGCTTACGACTCGCTGACGCCGTTTGGTCGCCTGTGGCTGGATATCAAGGGCTGGGCGTCTGAGGCCATGCAGAGTATCGGTCAGTGGGTAGCTGAACTGGCATCAAACACACTGAAGGAATTCAACGCAATTTATTATAGCGTTGCGATCGTTTTCCAGAAGCTGAACCAGATTATTTCTTCCTCTATCGCTGCCGCGATTAATCTCGTTCCCGACTGGGCGAAAACAGATACTTTGCAGGGATGGCAGGACTACAACGAACAAATGGCCGGCGCATATGGTGACAGCGTCTCTCAGCTGAAAAAAGACTGGGATGCGGCTGATATCAGTGCGGGTAAATACCTCGATACGACCAGAAAGATAAGTACCGCAACCACCCAGAAGGATCGGGAAGGAGTCGCTGCTTTTGGCAAAAAGACCAAAACCGGAAAGCAGGGCACTTTATCGGCTGGCGATCGCAGCACGGATGCTGCCCAGGCCGAATTACTGGCGCTTCAGGCACAGTTACGCGCGCAGCAGCAGCATAAAGGGCTGAACGACACTATCAGCCAGCAGCGCAAAGATCTGTGGACGACTGAAGCGAAATTTCAGGTGCTGGAGGAGGCCTCGCGTTCACGTTCACTGACAAAGCAGGAGAAATCCCTGCTGGCGAGTAAAGACCAGGTGCTTCAGTTGGCACGGCAGAAAGCCCTGTTAGGTGATCAGATTACCGCACAGGAACAGCTGAACAAGCGAATGGATACCTCGCAGAAATACGTCACTCAGATGGCAGAGAGGCAGGCTGCATTAGTGAACGGTGCCGGGATGAGTGACCGTCAGGCACAACGTGAACTCGCGAAAAGTCAGCTTGCCGCTGGCTGGAAGAATGCTGGAGGTTCGCTTGACGACGAGGGCTATCAGAAGCAGCTTAAAGCGGCGAATGATTACTATGATGCAGAGGACAGGTTGCGTGGCGATTGGCTCACCGGCGCGAAAAAGGGCTGGGCTGAATTTGAGGACAGCGCGACCAATGTTTAC
The DNA here is from genome assembly GCF_058788735.1 of Enterobacter sp. FW301-JW81. Lineage (NCBI taxonomy): Bacteria > Pseudomonadati > Pseudomonadota > Gammaproteobacteria > Enterobacterales > Enterobacteriaceae > Enterobacter > Enterobacter sp. FW301-JW81. Next base: position 717,764 of record NZ_JBYTBA010000001.1, read on the forward strand.
TCGCAGGTGCAGACGATTACCAGCAATGCGTTCGCCGGGATGGCCAGCACGCTCACCGACTTTTTTACTACTGGTAAATCTAACTTCTCAGATTTCCTGTCTACCTTCCTGAAGGGCATCGCCCAGATGTTGACGCAACTGGCTCTGGTTAATGGAATGAAGTCAGCCTTTGGTGGAACGGGTATCGGTGCCTTCTTTGGTTTCTCTGGTGGCGGTCTGGTGCCGGAATTCGATAGCGGTGGCTACACCGGTGATGGTGGTAAGTACCAACCGAAAGGCGTAGTTCACGGTGGCGAATTTGTGTTTACGAAGGAAGCGACCAGTGCGCTGGGTGTCGGTAACCTTTATGCGCTTATGCGGGGCGCTCAAGGGTATGCAAACGGCGGCTATGTCGGAAACGCACCGATGTATGGGCTGCAATCGAATGCAGCTGGTGGCGTAACTGTTCAAACTTCCGTAGTAGTTCAAAACCAGAACTCTCAGCAGCAGACTACTAGTAGTAACGACGCTATTACTCGGGCTTATAAGCAGACCATCGATCAGTCTGTTCGTGCCGGGATTGCTAAACAGCTTCAGCCCGGTGGTTTAATCTGGAATGCAACAAAGTCACGATAACCTGCCTCAAGCTATTGTAACAGCAAATATAACCCGCCAATTGGCGGGTTTTTTGTGCCCGGAGAAAACATGGCAATCGAAACATTTAATTGGCGAACGCAAATACAGGCGGGAATTGAAGGGGCGTTCAGCCTTAAAACGCGCTCTGCAACCTTTGGCGACGGCTATGAGCAGATCGCCGGGGACGGCATTAACCCTGAAAAGCAGTCATGGCCTGTCACACTGACCGGGAAAAAAGCGGACATGCTTCAGGCCCTGAAGTTCTTTCGTTCTCACGTCACCAAATCATTCATCTGGACATCGCCAGTTGGCGAAACAGGGCTCTACCGGATTGAGGCTGAATCAATCAAGTCACAGCCCTTATCCAGCAACGTTCTGACCATTTCCGCAACATTCAAACAGGCGTACGCACCATGATCACAGCAGACTATCAAAGCCTTGAGCCCGGCAATAAAGTCCGGCTTATCGAAGTTGATGGCTCAACGTTCGGCGTGGATGATGTACTGCGATTTCACGCCTACAACCTCCCGCACACGGAAGAAGAAATCGCCGCCGCTGGTGGTGATGAATCAAAGCTGGAGGCGAAAAGCATCTGGTGGCAGGGGGAAGAATATGCCGCCTGGCCGTATCTAATTGAAGGGCTTGAAGCATCCACAGAAGGCAACAGCGCCCAGCCAACTCTGACGGTTGCAGATATCGAAAGCAAGATTACAGCACTGTGCCTTGCCTATGACGATATGCTACAGGCGAAAGTCACTATCCATGACACCTATTCGCACTATCTCGATGCGAAGAACTTCCCTGAAGGTAACGCAACAGCAGATCCGCAACAGGTCAGAAAACGAGTTTTTTACATTGATAGCAAAGGCAGCGAAATTCCGGGCGAAAGTATCGAATTCGTGCTCGATAGCCCGATGTCGTTACAGGGAAAGATGATCCCTACACGTCAACTTCATTCTCTGTGTACCTGGTGTATCCGGAATAAATATCGCACCGGCGATGGCTGCGACTATGCCGGAACCCGCTATTTCGATAAAAACAACAACCCGGTGAGCGACCCCTCTCTGGACGAATGCAACGGCACGCTTACGGCCTGTAAGCTCCGGCATGGAGACGGCAACGAACTGCCGTTCGGTGGGTTCCCTGGCACGTCTTTGATCAGGAGCTGATATGCGTCAGAAAACCATCGATGCGATTATGGCTCATGCTGCAGCTGAGTATCCTCGCGAGTGTTGCGGCGTGGTGGCGCAGAAAAGCCGTGTTGAACGTTATTTCCCGTGCCGGAATCTTGCCGCGGCGCCGGAGGACAATTTTGTACTTTGCCCCGAAGACTATGCAGCTGCAGAAGACTGGGGGAAGGTGATCGCCATCGCTCACAGTCACCCGGATGCCACGACGCAACCGAGCGAGCTGGATAAAGCGCAATGCGATGCAACCTTTTTACCCTGGCATATCGTGAGCTGGCCGGAGGGAGATTTACGGACCATCCAGCCGCGTGGAGAACTGCCGCTGCTGGAGCGCCCGTTTGTGCTTGGTCACTTCGACTGCTGGGGGCTGGTGATGAGCTATTACCGGCAAACGCACGGGATAGAGCTTCACGATTACCGGGTCGATTATCCCTGGTGGGAAAATGACTACCCGGACAATTTCTATCAGGATTGCTGGTATGAGTGCGGATTCCGTGAATTCGACGGGCCGCCAAAACCTGGCGATATGGTGATCATGCAGGTTCAGGCTGATAAGTGGAATCATGCTGGGATTCTGCTGGAAGGCAACATGCTACTGCATCACCTTTATGGGCATCTGAGCCAGCGCGTACCTTATGGCGGTTACTGGCGTGAGCGCACAATGAAAATACTGCGCTTTAAAGACTGTTTCTGATAACCGCCTGTGGCAGTTTTTATGGGGGAAAAATGGCTGCATTACTCAATGTTGAACCGGTCCGCACAATTCGATTGTACGGCGTGCTGGGCGCCACCTTCGGGCGTGAATATCGTTTATCAGTAGCTTCACCTAAAGAGGCCATCCGCGCCCTGAGCGTTATCGTGCCGGGTTTTGAGCGTTTCCTGAATACCAGTAAGCAACGAGGTTTAACATATGCGGTATTCAGCGGGAAACGAAACCTCTTAAACGATGAGCTCAGTATGGACAGGAGCACAGAGGAAATCCGCATCGCGCCGGTGATCATCGGCAGTAAGCGAGCCGGGGTGTTTCAGACAATCCTCGGGGTTGCCCTTGTCGCTGTTGCTGCGTTCGTCACGGGAGGGGCCGCGATCGGGATTGGTGGTACCGCATTCGCTGGTGGATGGGGCGCTGTGGCGGGGATTGGGGCATCAATGGCGATCAGCGGCGTAGTCCAGATGCTTTCTCCACAGACAACCGGGCTCGCCAGTAAGCAATCTGCGGATAACCAAGCCAGCTACGCCTTTGGTGGAGTAACAAACACGACAGCCCAGGGGAATCCGGTACCGCTTCTTTACGGTAAGCGCCGCATCGGTGGTGCGATCATTTCTGCTGGCATTTATGTTGAGGATCAACAGTAGCCATAGTACCAAGCTAAGTGTATCTTCTTGAAAGAACGCATTATATGACTGGAAATGCTTATGGATGGTTATGCAATAGACTTTCAAGATTTGCTTGGAATAAGAAAATTAAACGAGCCTGGTTTGGACAGAAGGGCGTTCACAAATTGGGCTGAAAACCAGATTTCTGCCGGCATTGAGTCTTCAAATCTTTTGATTTTGGCATCTTTGGGATTAGATAAGGAAATCTCAAAAGATGAGGTGTTTCGCTATTTTGATGGCTACGTTGATGAAATTGGAGAAGTGATGCCAACTGAACGAGTAGCGTTAATATTGTCAATACGATTAACATTCAAAAAGCTCGCCTATTCGGAACTTGAGGATGAGGTCTGGAGTGAATTAACGAGAACTTTTGTTAAGTGGTATGACTTGCCAAATGGCCTTTTAAATAGAGTAATGACGTACTGGAGCGCATTGCATGATGATTTTATCAATAATTATGAGTATGAGGTTGGATATTATTACCTGAACTATCAGCGACACGGTGACATTCCTCGCTCGAAACAATTAGAGTACGTTCGTAATTGTGCAATTCGCTTTCTCCGTATTTTCGATGAACACTACTATTTCGGTTTGCTAATCAAATAATATTTAATTCAACATCGCTCTGATCATGGCCACCTCCGGGTGGCTTTTTTTATGGACAAAATATGGAAACTGCAATCGCTATAAAAGGCCGCAAGGGCGGCAGCTCCAGTTCCCGAACCCCTACCGAACAGCCTGACGATCTGCAATCTGTAGCAAAGGCAAAAATCCTCGTTGCACTAGGGGAAGGTGAATTTGCAGGGCAGCTGACGGCGAAAGATATCTACCTCGACGGAACGGCTCTGGAGAATGCTGACGGTTCCCAGAACTTCGGTGGTGTAACGTGGGAGTTTCGGCCAGGCACTCAGGCACAAAAATACATTCAAGGGATCCCGGGTACCGAAAACGAAATTAGCGTGGGAACTGAGATATCGAGCGCTACAGCGTGGACGCGCACGTTTACCAATACGCAGCTTTCAGCGGTTCGCCTGCGCCTGAAATGGCCTTCGCTTTTCAAGCAGGAGGACGACGGCGATCTGGTCGGTTACTCGGTTAATTATGCGATTGACCTGCAGACGGACGGCGGCACATGGCAGACGGTACTCAATACCAGCGTGACCGGCAAAACGACGTCAGGTTACGAGCGCAGCCACCGCATTGATTTACCTCAGGCGGGCAGCACCTGGACAATCCGATTGCGTAAGATTACGTCTGATGCCAACAGCGCGAAGATCGGCGACACGATGATGCTGCAGAGCTTCACCGAAGTAATTGACGCCAAATTACGCTATCCAAACACAGCGCTGCTTTATATCGAATTCGATTCCAGCCAGTTTAACGGCTCTATCCCGCAGATCTCCTGCGAGCCCCGCGGCCGCGTTATCCGCGTACCGGATACTTACGACCCCGAAACCCGCACTTATAGCGGTACGTGGGCTGGGACATTTAAATGGGCTTGGACCGATAACCCTGCATGGATTTTCTACGACCTGGTGGTTAGCGACCGTTTCGGACTTGGGGATCGTCTTACAACGGCCAACATAGATAAATGGACGCTCTACCAGGTTGCACAGTATTGCGATCAAATGGTACCGGATGGCAAAGGCGGAAGTGGTACCGAACCACGTTATACCTGCAATGTGTACATTCAGGAACGCAACGACGCTTATACAGTCCTGCGTGATTTTGTTGCCATCTTCCGTGGGATGACCTACTGGGGCGACGACCAGATTGTGGCGCTGGCGGACATGCCGAGAGATGTTGATTTTACATACACTCATGCGAACGTTATTGATGGGCGCTTTACCTATTCCAGCAGCACCACAAAGAACCGTTACACCAATGCGCTGGTGTCCTGGTCAGATCCTGATAACGCTTATTCTGATGCGATGGAGCCTGTTTTTGAGCAGGCGCTGGTTGCGCGTTATGGGTTTAATCAACTTGAGATAACTGCGATCGGTTGTACCCGTCAGTCGGAAGCGAATCGCAAAGGGCGATGGGGGATCCTCACCAACAACAAAGATCGCGTTGTTACTTTCAATGTAGGGGAAGATGGCAACATTCCACAGCCTGGCTATGTAATCGCTGTAGCGGACCGAAATCTCTCCGGGCGCGACCTGGGCGGCCGTATCTCTGCGGTGAATGGTCGCGTGCTGACGCTGGACAGGGCGCCGGATGCTTCGGCAGCCGACAGGATGATTGTCAATCTTCCATCGGGTGTTTCACAGTCACGCACCATTCAGTCGATAACGGGCAATAAAGTGACCGTTACGACCGCTTACAGTGAAACGCCTGTGGCTGAGGCCGTATGGGTCATTGAGTCTGATGAGCTCTACGCACAGCAGTATCGCGTTATTACGGTAACTGATAATAACGACGGCACGTTCACAATCGTCGGTGCAAATCACGATCCGGATAAATTCGATCGCATTGATACCGGAGCCATCATTGACCAGCGGCCGGTGAGCGTGATCCCGCCGGGCAACCAGTCGCCGCCTGCGAACATCGTCATCAGCTCGTTTTCTGTGGTGCAGCAAAATATCAGCGTCGAAACGATGCGCGTGAGCTGGGACCAGGCGCAGAACGCTATCGCCTATGAAGCGCAATGGCGCCGCAACGACGGGAACTGGGTTAACGTGCCGCGCAGCTCCACCACGTCATTCGACGTCCCGGGGATTTATGCCGGGCGCTACCTGGTGCGCGTGCGCGCAATCAATGCCGCAGAAATTTCATCCGGATGGGGCTATTCAGAAGAGAAAACGCTGACGGGTAAAGTGGGCAACCCACCGAAGCCGGTTGGCTTCATCGCTTCTGAAAACGTGGTATTCGGTATCGAGCTGAATTGGGGATTCCCGGCGAATACCGACGACACGCTGAAGACTGAAATTCAGTACAGCCTGACCGGTTCCGAAGACGATGCGATGCTGCTGGCCGATGTGCCTTACCCGCAGCGCAAATATCAGCAGATGGGCCTTAAGGCTGGGCAGATTTTCTGGTACCGCGCGCAGCTGATGGACCGCAGCGGCAACGAATCAGGGTACACAGAATGGGTGCGCGGTCAGGCCAGTATCGATGTGTCCGACATCACCGATGTGATCCTGGAGGAGATTAAAGACTCGGATACCTTTAAGGACCTGATCGAGAACGCGGTGGACAGCAACGAAAAAGTTGCAGGCATGGCGGATGAAATCAAAAACCATGCTGACGAGCTCGAGCAGCGGGCGAAAGACATCCAGGAGAACGCTGACGGGCTGGCGCAGGCCGAAGTGAAGATAGACGAGATTTCTGTGTCGATGGACGGCATGACAGGAGGCTTGAAGAACTCGGCAATCGCGATAATTCAGGCCAACCTCGCTCAGGTGGCCACGCGTAAAACCCTGTCGGCATCGGTTGCCGGTAACAGCGCGCAGCTGGACCACATTGATGAGGTGATAGTCACTGACAGGGAGGCAACGGCACGCGCATTGCTGAGCCTGCAGACGAACGTCAACGGTAATACTGCATCTATCAACAGTCTGAGCCAGACGGTTTCGAATTATCAGCAGGCCACGGCCACGCAGATAAACGCCATCACGGCGACCGTCAACGGGCATACGGCGGCGATAACCACCAACGCTCAGGCCATAGCGAACGTAAACGGCGACCTCAGCGCGATGTACAACATCAAGGTTGGGGTCTCCAGCAACGGGCAGTATTACGCCGCAGGGATGGGGATCGGTGTGGAGAATACGCCATCCGGCATGCAGTCGCAGGTTATTTTCCTGGCAGACCGCTTCGCGGTGACTCATCAGGCCGGCGCAGCGGTTACGCTTCCGTTCGTTATCCAGAACGGGCAAACCATCATCAGAGATACGGTAATCGGAGATGGAACCATCAGCAACGCCAAGATCGGCAGCTACATTCAGTCCAACAACTATGTCGCTGGCTCAGTCGGGTGGAGGCTGGATAAGGCCGGTACGTTTGAGAACTACGGTTCGACAGCTGGCGAGGGGGCCATGAAACAGACCAACCAGACAATCAGTGTACGGGACTCCAACAATGTGTTGAGGGTGCAGATCGGGAGAATCACTGGTACATGGTGACGGGAGGCCTCTTGCGGGGCCTCTTTTTTTCAGGAGATACGATGGCGGATTTCGGTGTTCAAACATGGGATGCATCAGGCAAGGTTAACAACTATGGAATTAAGCCAGTCAGCGTTTGCGGCTATCTGCAACTGGCCGTTAACCAGAAAACAGGCTCTTATTCCGTTGCCCTGCCACCGGGTTGCAAACTGACCTACTTTCAGGCCATGAACGATGATAAGTGGGGAACTGGAAGAAGGATGATAACCATCTCCGGCGGTACTGCAACGGTTTCCTCTGTGGGCGATACCGACTACTCAGCAGGGACTGAACCCGCTGTTGCAGCTTTTCTCATTTTCCAAATCGAGAGGGCATGAATGGCGCAGTACGGCGGTTTACTGACGACGACGAGCGGTGAGGTGTGGGTTACCGCCAACAGCTCACCAATTGCATTACAGGCGCGAAAGACAGCGGCACTGCAGGGAACATCGGGTTTCAATACCAAGGTGACGCACACCTTTCCCACAGGACAGCCCGTTGTGGCCTTCGTTCACTGCACGGTTGAGGTGGAAATCACTCAGACGGTAAGCGGAAACACCATCACGATTGATTTTCTCAGACCTAATGCTACCGGCACAGCGTACGTTTATTTTTTCACAATTTTCCCCCAGACAAAGCCAGATTACGGGATGGCCGTGTGGGATGCATCGGGGACCCTGATTTTGACCCACGAGACGCGCACGCTCGGCGATGTCGTAACCATAGGCACTGCCGGAGTGGATGCAAGCTCAGGCTACAACATCAACACAACCTTGGCGGGGAAGTGGGCCTGCATGCCCGTCATGCTCGGCCTGATTACCGGGGTTATATCAGCCGGTGGCCAGCCGCAGCCCTACGCTGCAATTTACAAGAGCATGGCAAAACTCGAGGGAAGCAATACGCGGATATTTGCCAGACCTCAGACAACCCCCTCCGGAGGGCTGCAAAACGTCGCGTACTCAAACATGAGAAACGTCATCATGGCCATCAATTGCGCCAACTACGATTGATCGTTTTCAACGATCAATTTCTAATAATTGATCTACCAAATCAATTATATCCCGTTGATTCATATTGTTATTGTGTAACCTTGTGAATGCCCTGGGATATAACCTCGATGAAAAACATGATTCTTTGCCTGGCGGTGGCGGTGGCGGTGGCGGTTTTGCTCTCCGGTTGCGCTGGCGTTATTGAGAAACAGCAACCTGTGTGTTCCGGTACAGCCCTTATCGGCGGGCAGGAAAACAACGTCCAGATTTACGGAGTGCGTAAACTAAACAATCAGACCCAGTACCGCGCCGGTTATCCCTTTAACTGGACCTGGGTTAGTGCCAACACGTTCACCAGCACCACCTGCCAGTAACTCATTCTGTTTCAAAACAAACCTCGCCACGGCGGGATTTTTTATTGCCTGGAGAAAATATGCTTTATAACACTGGCACCATCGCCGTTAACGGAAACACCGCAACCGGCACCGGCACGAACTGGACGGCACCCGCCAGCCAGGTCCGCGCCGGCCAGACGATTATCGTCATGTCTAACCCGGTCCAGATGTTCCAGATTTCAGCCGTGAACAGCGCCACGTCAATGACGGTTACGCCTGCCGCTTCCCCGGCGCTGAGCGGTCAGAAATATGGAATCCTTGTGTCGGACAATATCTCGGTCGACGGCCTGGCCCAAGCGATGTCGCAGCTCATCAAAGAGTATGACGAGAATATTGGCGCGTGGGAGACGTTCGCTACCACCTCAGCAAACCAGACTATCACCGTTACCATCAACGGTGCCTCCGTGAATATTCCAGGTATTGGCGCACTTGCAAGAAAGGGGGTAAACAGCGATATCACGGAGCTAAAAGGGCTCACTACTGCGCTTTCTATTGCGCAGGGTGGCACCGGGGCAACAACGGCAGAAGGCAGTCGCACAAACCTCGGTTTGGGAGACAGCGCCACCAGGAACGTAGGTACGGTGGCGGGAACGGTTGCTGCAGGGGATGATTCGCGCCTTAAGACAATCGAAGGTAAAACAGGTGGGACTGTTACTGGCGGCGTTGTTGCATCGGCAGGAAACATAGTTGGCGTAGCTTCAGGATCTGGCGGTAATAAGGCTATTACTCTAGGTAACGTTGGTTCAGACGGTCCGGCTGAAAATTATGTTAACTGGCTTTCTGGTAACTATTATTCTGGCACATGGAGGCTTGGCGCTGTACGTGGGTCAGGACCCGATTTAGCCCGTGTACAAATGAACATCTATGATGGTGTAAGTACCAATGCTGATTTCCGCTGGTACCCTTACGGAGCGTTTCAGTCAAAAACCCATATTGGCCCTGGGGAAGGATACGGTGGTGGTTACCAAGATATAGTTAACGGCTACAGTACCAACACATCGTTTGCGCGCCCAAACCTATCAACTCCAAACGATAATGGATTTGTACCATTTGGCAGGTGGCATACCTATTGCTCAGGGGGGTATCACGCCGTTACCGCTCTTGGATCTATTTCCCAGGGGAAAAGCAACTGGCCATCTATTGAACTTGTAACCATTGGTGATAGCGGATCTGCAGGAACACGTATTTTCTCGTTTAATACCGTTACCGCGGATATTTCAGTTTCGGGCAGTGGTGGTTTTGGGGGGAATTATATTTTCTCTAAACAACCAAACTGTGATATCGAACTGAAACATAGCGTGAAATATGATGATGGTTATCAGTCATACGAGAATATCAAGAAATTCCTGCCAGCAACTTACGTCTACAACGATGACCCTCATGAGAGAGTTCGCCGAGGTGTAATCGCTCAGGATGTCATGAAGATCGACAGTGAGTACGTAACGTTGGTCCCTGCAGCACCGAAATTTGATGATGAAGGCAACAGGGTTGATGCTGACGATACGTTAGCGCTGGATAGCAACGTCATCATGCTTGATACCGTGCTGGCACTGAACTACGTCATTAAACAGCTAGAGACAACACAGAAAGAGCTCCAGGAGCTTAAGCTAAAAATAGCGGAATCATGAAGTCTTAGCTTTCAGCCGCAGCCCGTGCCGGTACTCAACTGGCTTTGTCTCACTCAGGTCTGCTTACACTCTGCCATTATCGAAAAATTTACAAAAGAGATAATTCGAAACGAGAGAGAAACTTAGAAACGAAACGGCGAAGCTTTAAGCAGTGACGACAGGGCCTGTATCTTGCGGACACTTACAAATAAAACTACTGTATATAAAAACAGTATTTGAGGTGTATGCAATGGAATTCATCAGGCCAACAGAACTGCGAGAAATTATCGCTCTCCCGCTTTTCAGTGACTTAGTTCAGTGTGGTTTCCCAAGCCCCGCAGCTGATTACGTTGAACAGCGTATCGATCTCAATGAGTTACTTGTCGCTCATCCGAGCTCCACCTATTTCGTCAAAGCCGCGGGTGATTCAATGATCGAAGCCGGGATAAGCGACGGTGATCTGCTGGTGGTGGATAGTTCGCGCACGGCTGAGCACGGTGACATTGTCATCGCCGCGGTGGAAGGGGAATTTACTGTTAAACGCCTGCAGCTGCGCCCGACCGTGCAACTCATTCCTATGAACAGCGCCTACAGTCCGATTGTTGTTGGCAGCGAAGACACTCTGGATGTTTTCGGCGTCGTGACCTTCATCGTTAAATCTGCGAGCTGATTATGTTTGCGCTCTGTGATGTGAATTCATTCTATGCATCATGCGAGACGGTGTTTCGGCCCGATTTGAAAGGGCGGCCAGTGGTTGTTCTCTCGAATAACGATGGCTGTGTAATCGCACGCAGTGCCGAGGCCAAGGCCGCTGGAATTACAATGGGAGAGCCTTTCTTCAAGCAAAAGGACTTATTTCGGCGCGCTGGGGTTGTTTGCTTCAGCAGCAACTACGAGCTGTACGCAGACATGTCGAACCGGGTAATGACGACGCTTGAGGAAATGAGCCCCCGCGTCGAAATTTACAGTATCGATGAAGCTTTTTGCGACCTGACAGGTGTTCGCAACTGCCGGGACCTTACGGAGTTCGGCAAAGAGATCCGCGCTACCGTTCTGAAGCGTACGCACCTGACCGTTGGGGTTGGCATAGCGCAGACAAAAACACTCGCAAAGCTGGCAAACCACGCTGCCAAGAAATGGCAGCGCCAGACTGGCGGGGTGGTTGATTTATCCAATATCGACCGTCAGCGTCGGTTGTTGGCGATTGTGCCTGTGGAGGATGTATGGGGCGTCGGCAGGCGCATCAGTAAGAAGTTGAACGCCATGGGCATCAAAACGGCTCTGGACCTCTCAGAACAAAGCACATGGATTATCCGTAAACATTTTAACGTAGTGCTCGAGCGAACGGTCAGGGAGCTACGCGGAGAGCCATGCCTCGATCTGGAGGAGTTTGCACCAGCTAAGCAGGAAATCGTCTGCAGCCGGTCATTCGGCGAACGCGTTACTGAGTATGAACAGATGCGCCAGGCCATTTGCAGCTATGCCGCCCGTGGTGCTGAAAAACTGCGGGGTGAACATCAGTACTGCCGCTTTATCTCTGCGTTCGTGAAAACCTCTCCCTTTGCGCTTAACGAGCCGTATTACGGTAACAGTGCGTCCATGAAGCTTCTCATCCCCACTCAGGATTCCCGCGACATTATCAATGCCGCGGTAAAGTGCCTGGACAAAATCTGGCAGAATGGTCACCGGTACCAGAAAGCCGGCATTATGCTCGGGGACTTCTTCAGCCAGGGGTTGGCCCAGCTCAACCTGTTCGATGAGAACGCGCCGCGGGCCGGAAGCGATAAGTTAATGGAGGTGCTCGATCACCTGAACGCAAAAGAAGGGAAAGGAACGCTCTACTTTGCCGGACAGGGCATACAGCAACAGTGGCAGATGAAGCGTGAAATGCTGTCGCCACGGTATACGACGAGATATTCAGACCTAATAAAAGTTAGATGATTCTTTAAACGGTATATTCATTCGAACCTAATTATCGGCTATGAGTATTAAGTGTAATGTGTCTATTGCTATGCTTTTGTAATATAAATAAGCCCCTGCAATTATACAGGGGCTTATGGATATGATGCCGGGTGCCTCCCGGTGAGTCATTGAACTAACCACTCGTGACTCGCTACTTCAGAAATTCACGATGAGCCGCTTGATATACAAATCATCAGGTTAATTAGCCCTGCCGCTGAGGAGGATTCATCATTAAACCGAATGTAACAGCAATGCTTAGCAAATGATACAATATTTACTGATGTGCTTCATAATTTTCTTTCGTAGTTTGCACGGTCAAAGTATTTTCAGATGGTGAAGGTTAAAACATCGATGTTCATTTTTTTACTTTAAGTCTTGAAACAAAGGTTAAGGTTTTATCTTCTGGGCAAATCATTAGAAAAATTGCTGTGGGACATTCTTCTAAACGTATAATTCGATGCGGCATCTGGTAGAGTCTTTTTTTTAGTTTTTCTGCTCCATCTTTTTCAGACTCCCACTCTAAAACTGCCTGACCCTCTGAATCAACGAATGCATGGGATGGAAGTTTAACGCCTCGATTTGACTTACTTGAATAGTTTCGGTCATGCAAGAGATCCAAGATAAAAGGGTTGATTTTATTATCTGAGGATGGGGCTTCAATAACTATTAATACTGTGTAATGTATGGTTTTCATGGAAGCCTTATGGTTGCTTCAGCAATAAAGTCATATCGCCATGGTGTTGGATGTACATATGTTAATTATAAATGTCTGTATGGGGATAAAAAAAGCCTGCGTTAAGCAGGCTATAATAATGAAAGGTAGTTATAATAATGATTTCATGAATGTTGGCGTTGAATCCCTGGCGTCAAAGATACTTCTGCGCCGCATCTAATATTTCCTGAGAGGTAAGCTCTCGATCTGATGCCACATAGACCACTTCATGGTCACCTGTTAAAGAGGGAAAACCTGCTGACATTATCTGAAGGTTTATCACTTCTCCATTAGGATATTCTTCGCGTATTGATGTCACACCTTTAAGCACAGTGATAACTTTACTTGGCTTACCATTAAAAAAAATGATTACTTTTTTCATATATCACCATGTATTTTGAGGGTTTCTAGCCCCTGCAGGTGGTCGAAAGGGTTCTGTTTGTTCATTTTTTTGCCTCTTTCGAAATTAAAACAAGCATTATACTGCCTTAACGTGTACTGTAACGGTCCATTTGAACTGGAGAAGTCTATGTCTGCACGTAAAAACACTCAATTCCGCCGAAATTATTTAGTAAAATGTCCTTGTCCAAACTGCTCAAAAGATTCCGAACATAGTTACAATCGTGTGCAAAAGGGGGCTCAGTTGGTGTGCCCATACTGCTGTGCTTTGTTCAAATCTTCCCAGCGCTTCTAAAAGAATTAATAAAAAAATAAGAAGTGATGCTTTTGGAGGCTGCCTAACCTCTTACGCACTTTAGTATTTTATAAGCAGTTAGCTTCTGCTTTGAGACTGTTCATGCAGCAGTCCTGCATTTCATCACATCGGTCAGCAAACTTGATGGTAAGTAAATATGCTGGCCTGTTGTAATGATGTGCGTAACCGAATAATCACCTTCCTCTGATATAATCATGCTGGCTTAAGTAATTCAGTTAAAAATTATCTATCACAAAGCGTTACATTGGCAGCGGTTGGCCCTTTAGTTCCAGCTATGATAGCGAATTTGACTTTTTGTCCTTCAAATAAAGTATTGAAATTTTCTCCTTGCAGAGAAGATGTGTGAACAAGAACATCTTTACTTCCATCGAGTGGGGAGATAAAGCCAAATCCCTTATCGTCGTTAAACCACTTAACAAGACCGATGATTTTAGATGACATATAACCTCTGTTTGAACATTTTCAAACTAACAAGCTCATGATAAGAAACGTATGATTGTATACGTATGGACTCAAGAGGAGGGGATATCAGAGATAACACCTGGTTATGAGGACAGTTGTTGGAAAGTTAGATTCATCACCGCAACGAATCAGCGAAACCATTAAGGCACGTGTTGAATGAATAAGCAAATTTTATTTTAGCCTTCCAGAGGGCCATTGAAATAGAATTAGCTATTATTAACTAATCCTGTATAGTCAAATCTGGATTACCATTAGGAAAATATTTGTCTCGTAAAATGACAGGGATTGTCAAAAGTTTTGATTCTAAAAGTGGAAAGGGATTGATTATCCCTTCAGATGGTAGGAAAGAAGTTTTTTTACATGTTTCTGCATTAAATAATAGCGAAAGCCAAACGTTAAAGCCTGGAGTTCGTGTAGAATTTTATCGTATAAATGGACTTGGTGGTCCGATGGCTGCAAACATATTCCTTTCTTAAAATGCGATAATGCTGAGTTAAGTATAAAGTGCATACTGAAAGGACGTCAGATTATATGTCTATTTGTTCTATCACTTTCCTCCCTTGATTTATTACATTTCCAACATCACGGGCCACTGCATGCCAGATAAACATCTCAGCTGGCACAGTGCCGTCAGATGCAATCTCTTCCGCTTCTTTCCCCCCAATATCCTGCCGCATCCACTCACGTGCCGCTTCGGGTAAAAGAGCCAGTGGTCGTCGGTCATGTATGCCGACCAGACCTTTGTCAGCTGCAGACGTCACAATAATAAAACCTTCTGCTTCGTCACCTCGCTCAAATGGAGTGCTGCCGATTGCTGCCATGAATATGGGGTGCCCGTCAGTGCAGTGTATGAAATAGGGCTGTTTATTGTCGCCTTCCTTCTTCCACTCGAACCATCCATCAGCAAAGCAGATTGCCCGGCCATGCAGCCAGAGAGGTTTAAACATTCTGCTGGCGGCCGCGTTTTCTATGCGAGCGTTAATCAGTGGCGGCTTATCCCACCATCCGGGCGCGTAACCCTACAAAACTGGATCAAGATGCAGCTGCTCGTCGCGTTCGCTCAACAGCAGGACTTTGGTACCCGGAGCCACATTGTAACGTCCGATTGGTTCCGGGTCGTATGCGATGTCGCGATCGGCTTCATCGGCCAGGTATGCCAGATATTTTTCACGGGTTTGGGATTGTGCAAAACGTCCACACATGGGCACCTCCAGTTGTCAGACTGAAAGTATAGGCACAGATAAGCACGCTAAATGGGGACCTATGTATTGCCTGCCTATCTACCTGCAGTTAAAGCATTGGTTCAACGATCGCTTTATTGAAAATTCCTGTTTCAATAACTTCACTGTGAAGGCTGTGAGGGACGATAACAGGAATTTTTATACCAGGATAAAGTTGAGTAAGAGCGAGGGTTCTGTGCCGACCATCCATAATTCGGAATGGCGAGGTCATCTCCGGATACTCGACAATACTGTTGGCAATGTAGCTTTTAACTTTGTGCCAGCGAATTGGGTCGATGTTAAATGCCTCATCCCCCATGCTTTCCAGAATTTTTAAACCATCGGCAAAAATGATGCATCCACCCTCTTGAGCAAACACAGGAGGCAGAATGAAACGAATGTCGCTGAACTTAGGGTAGACAAACGGTTCATCGTCTTTTGGGATGTCGTCAAAGGATCCAAATCTGAATTTACCGAGGTGAGTGTGGAGGAATTCCTCCGGAAGGCGAGAGAATAATTGTTTCATAGAAGTCCTTCTCAAATGTCAAAGGGGAGTGAAGTGATGCCATGCAAACAAGCAGTAATCAAAAAAGCGCACGCCGATTAAGTCGTACAACTCATTCACGGTGATTATGCTGTTGGGAGATGGGGGCAGTAAAGCAGGAGGTTTAAAAACTGGAAAAGTGCTCGCAAATCAGCTAATCGAATCAGAATTTTGGGGGCAGATTTGGGGGCATTTTGAGATAAGGGACACCGATAGGGGCACAAAAAAGACCGTCCACGTCCGTAGATGTCCGTTAAACGTTTCGGGCTAACTCACTGATATCATGTAAAATAAAACCATTTCAATGAGTTGCGAATTTTCTGCACACTAAAACTGCACAAACAGCTTTTTCATTGGATCTCACCGAAAAAACGCTATATGCAGAATATACATGAAAAGCCTTCGCGTTTTTCATGTCTGTTGAACGTGTTACATGGCTTTCGCGCTGTTTTTTACCTTGGCGATGAGTTTTTCAGTTACGTCCAGGCCTTCCGCAATGTGCGTATCGATCACATCGGTCCCGAATTCGTTAATTAAATCCAGGAGAATTTCGTAAGACTGGATGAGTTCAAGGAGATCAAAGAGCGCTTTTTGATCGGCGCGTGAGGGAGTGGAATGGCCAAGCGTTGCCTGATTAACAATCCACTCAAGATTGGTTTTGATGGCTTCTACGTGACTGTAGCTATACATATTTCATGGGCTTAAATCCTCATTTCAAGATTTATGGGAGAGAAGTCGTGAAAGCTTCACGGCGAAAATGAGTAGAACGGTCGCCAGAGGGGGCGAGCTGAAGAAAGGAGAGTCGAGAAGGTAATTATGGAATAGTTCGCGGGCTTAGCAAGTTAATTGTTGCGCAAACGTAAAAATAAATGCGCGAAAGAAGGGCAATGTCGCGTAATGCCTTCTTTTCGCGCAGGTTATATTATGGGGGGACGCGATCAGGTTTCCCAGGCGTGCGGGGCAAACAGATAGCCCTTATTACGCACGGTTTTGATGCGATAGGGCTCGGTGGCGTTATCCTGCAGTTTTTTGCGCAGTCGCGAAATCGCAACGTCGACGCTGCGATCCATTCCGTCATAGCTTACCCCACGCAGGTTTTTCAGCAGCGCGTCACGGTCCATGATTTGCCCGGCATGCGTCGCCAGCTCCCACAGCAGGTCAAAGTCTGCGGTTGAGAGGGGGATAAGCTCGCCGGAAAGCAGAACCTGGCGGTTGATCGGATCAATCGACAGCGTACCAAAACGCATCGCTTTATGCGGCGTCAGAGAAGGTGCGGGCGCTTCGCGTTCAACGCTGGCGTGCTGGCGTAAGTGGAGGCGCAGGCGGGCAAGCAGAACGGCAGGCGGTGTGGTTTTCAGAATGTAGTCATTGGCACCCATCTCCAGCGACAGAATATGGTTCATATCGCTGTCCAGGGAGGTGAGGAGCACGATAGGGCCGTCCCAGCGGGCGCGCAGGTCGCGGCAGAGCGTCATGCCGTCTTTTCCTGGCAACATGATATCCAGCAACACCAGATCCGGGTTTTCACGGACGACCACCTCTTCGGCACGATCGCCGCGAGGTTCAACAATGACGTCCATATCATGTTTACCCAGATAGGCCGCGATCAATTGCCCGACTTCGGGTTCGTCTTCAACATAAACAATCTTATTCATACAACGTCTGTTTTCGTGAAAAAAGCCAACATACACCGCGGAACCTTAACCTTCCATTAATCTTTCAAAATTAACGCCGGTTACGTTATTCTGGCTCATATTGTTATTTGATTGTTATAGGAAAAAGTATGGGGCTGGCGATCAAAGCCGCGCTGGGTGCGCTGGTGGTGTTACTGATTGGCGTTCTGGCAAAAACGAAAAATTACTATATTGCCGGGCTAATCCCACTCTTCCCGACCTTTGCGCTTATCGCCCACTATATTGTGGCGTCTGAGCGCGGTACGGAAGCGTTACGCACGACCATCGTGTTTGGCATGTGGTCTATCATCCCTTATTTTCTTTATCTGCTTTCGCTGTGGTATTTCACCGGTTTCCTGCGTCTTCCCCTGGCGCTGAGCGGGGCGGTGGTCTGCTGGGGGCTCAGCGCCTGGGTGTTAATTTTCTTCTGGAGCCGCTTTCACTAGCGCAGCGGTCGGCCGCCGTCCACGGCAAACGTTCTGCCGGTGACGTAGCAGCTGGTGAGCAGGTAATCCACAAGGTCGATTACCTCTTTCTCGCCCGGGGCAATTTTCATAAGCGACTTATTCAGCGCCTGCTGGCGATACTCCGCATCATCGTTTTCGTTAAACAGAATCATCGCCGGGGCGATGGCGTTCACCTTCACCTCGGGCGCGAGCTTGCGGGCAAACGAGCGCGTCATGTTATCCAGCGCGGCTTTACTGGCCGCATAGGCGATGTGCTTGTCGCTCCCGCGCTCCACCACATAATCGGTGAAGTGGATGATATCCCCCGCTGCATGCCCATGGCCGCGCAGCAGATCCTGCAGCGCGTGGTTAAGCAGATAAGGCGCATTAACGTGGATCTGCAGCATGGCTGAGAGCGTTTCGCTGAGTGAGGTACCGGGTTTTTCGGCCCGCCAGGCGCTGGCGTTATGGATCACGGCGCGCAGCCCCGGCGTGGTGGATTTCACCTTTTCCGCAAAGGCCAGAATGCCGTCATCGGTCGAAAAATCAGCCTGAATGCAAACCGCCCCGGCTTTGCGCAACCCCTCAATTGACGGATATTCCGTACGGTAGCTGACAATAACCGGATGACGAAGGTTGAGAAAATGATGGGCGAGGGCGAGGCCGATACGGCGGCCTCCACCGGTAATCAGTATTGGGCGAAGCTGTGCATTTCCCATCGTATTCTCCTTTGCAGTTCAACAATGGGAAAGGCGATGCTATCCCATTAACATCCAGGTTGCCGGTACGGCAGCAACCAGTAACATTCCAATTAATGCCATTTCACGGCGTTTCAGCGCATTCTCCAGCTGATGCGTGCGGCGGGCGTAGATAAACACCAGCAGACCCGGGGCATACAACACCACCGACAGCAGCAGATGCATAGGGCCGGAAGCATACAACAACCACAGGCCGTAAATACAGGCTCCGACACCCACGACATAATGCGCCGGGCGTGTGGCAATTTTTAACAAATACGCACCCACTAAGAAATAGGGTACCAGAATCATTTCCGAGGCGATGGTCAGCAGGGTGTTATAGTCTGAACCTGTGAGCCAGATCAGCACCAGACAAACCTGAACGCTGATGTTGGTCAGCCAGAGCGAGGCAGACGGCGCACTGTTTTTGTTTTGACGGGCAAACAGGCGCGGAAACGCTTTATGCGTAGAGGCCAGGAACGGCACTTCAGCCGCCATGATGGTCCAGCTCAGGTAAGCCCCGCAAACTGAGACGATCAGTCCCGCCGCAATCACCACATCGCCCCAGGGACCGAGCATTTTCACCATCAGCCCTGCCATTGACGGATTACGCATTTCAGCCAGTTCAGGACGCGCTACCACGCCCAGCGACAGCAGCGTCACCAGCAGATACACGCCCAGCGCAGCAAGCACGGCTAGCAGCGTGGCGCGACCGACATCACGTTTATTTCGGGCCCGGGCCGAAACCACGACCGCGCCTTCAACGCCGATAAACACCCACAGGGTTATCAGCATCGTGTTTTTCACCTGCTCCCAGACAGGGACGCCCAGCGCCATGCCGCTGAAATCGAGCGTAAACACGTCGAGACGGAACGCAATAAACGCCAGAACGATGAACAGGCCAAGCGGAACCAGTTTCGCGAGGGTTGCCACCAGGTTAATGCTGGCGGCCGTTTGCACGCCACGCAGCACCAGCCAGTGGACGAACCACAGCAATACCGAGGCACCCACAATAGACTGCCAGGTATTGCCGTCGCCAAAGAAGCGTAGCTCAGGCGTATCGGTAAAGAAACTCAGCGCCGAGAAGACGATGACCAGATAGGAGACGTTGGCGATAACGGCACACAGCCAGTACCCCCACGCGGAACAGAAGCCAATCAGCTCGCCGAAACCTTCACGTGCATAGGTAAATATGCCGCCGTCCAGATCCGGGCGAATGCGGGTGAGCAGCAGCATGGCGAAGGCCAGCAGCAATATCCCAACCCCCGTAATGCCCCAGCCAATGAGCAGCGCGGCAGGGCTTGCAACGGCCGCCATGTTCTGCGGCAAACTGAATACGCCCGCACCCAGCATTGAGCTTAAAACGAGTGCAGTCAGAGCACTCAGGCCAAGTTTCTTTTCCATTGGCTTCCTGTTATGAAAGGTCCAAATCCAGAATAATTATTTCGCACAGGCGCATAAAAATGGTGGATCACACTAAGGCGCGGGATTTTACGGAGTGTAACGAAAGCATGCAATGACGTGGGGCAGAAATTCAAAAAAAGTAACAAAAAAGGCGGCATTGCGCCGCCTTTCGTAAACGATTTTGTTACTTGTACAGATCGGCGCTGATGGTCACGTTGTTACCACGTTCCTGCCACTGGCGGGTGATATGGTAATACTTCGCCCCTTTCTTCGCCGCACGCTTCGCGACCTGATAGGAGACTTCCGTCATATTGCCGTAGTTGCCGGTAAACTTGATGCTGTCGAACGGCACCATCTGCGCAGCAGTGGCTTTGTTCAGCTCTTCAATTTTGGTGCCGTCTGGCAGAGTAACGGAATAGCGGCCGCCTTTCGTGGATTGCGTTTCAAAGAAACGGCCCACTTCAGCGCTTGGTGCAGCAGAGGTTGCTACGCCAGGAATTTCCACTTTCTTCGCTTCTTCGCCGCCTTTCGCTATCGCTGCGCGACCGGCTTCTGAATCAGCCGGAATGGCATCCGGGCTCTGCAGAACACGTTTCTTCGCATCTTTTTTATAGATGAACGCGGTAATACGCTGGTTGCCACCCTGGTTAGCATCGACCTGACGCACGATGTAGAAAGCGTATGCATCTTTCTCTTTCGCGGCTTTGGTGATGGCATCGTTCACTTCAGGCTGGCTGCGATAGAAGCCCTGAACGGTGACGGTGTCGTAAGGTTCCAGCTCAATCGCCTGATCTTTCGGCAGCTCAACCACGCCGTTGATCACGCGGTTTTTCGGTGCGTCAGCTTTTGGCGCATTGTCTTTGAACAGCGCAATGGTCACGCGCTGGTTACCGCTGTTGCCGTAATCAGACTGGTCCACAACGTAAAACGAGGCCGCCCCGTTTTTATCAGCGGCTTTTGATGCAGCGGCGACGGCATCGCCAATAGAATTATAACGACCCACAATGACCGTATGGTCAAAAGGTTTTAACGCTGCCGCTTGCTCCGGCGTTAACTCTGTTGCGGCATTCGCAGACAGGGCGGTCGCGGAAAGAAGTGCGGACGCCAGGAGTGTGTTCTTAAGCTTCATAAAAATAATCCTTCGCCTTGCGCAAACCATGTACTGGTATTGTTGTTAATTTGAGACGGTCCCGATTATTGCATTTAAAACCCGTCGCTGTCTGCGCCATTTTTCACAGCCTGTGCTCACTCAATCACCGAATTCGATAACATTTAGTGATATGTTGAAAAAACAGGCGTTTGACAAGTAAAACTGATAAAGCATATGACTTTTACAAGTTAATTTAATGTTAATAACTTGTTCTCTCATGGCGCTATATCATGTTTTTACCGCTTCGTTTGCGCGATTTATCGGTTCCGGCGATGAATTTAAGGTAAATATCACTGTCAGTGACGCCGATCGCTTATTTTTCACAGATAAAGTAAGAAATAGTGTTTTCTGGCGGTAGATCGCGGGCGCTATTTTCAGTAGGTTATAGACAGTTTGTTACTGTTTTATTTTCCGGGGTTAATCATATCTCGTCGCTCGCGCGACGGTGAAAATTGATACAAATCGCGGGCATTTATCGATAAACCATCATCAAAAACCGATGGAAGGGAAAACTATGCGTATTGGGGTACCAAAAGAACGGTTAGCCAATGAAACCCGCGTAGCGGCAACACCGAAAACGGTGGAGCAACTGCTAAAACTGGGTTTTACCGTCGCGGTTGAAAGCGGCGCGGGCAAGCTGGCGAGTTTCGATGACGAGGCCTTTATCCAGGCTGGCGCGGAAGTGGTGGACGGTGCTGACGTCTGGCAGTCGCCGGTTATTCTGAAGGTAAACGCACCGGAAGAGAGTGAGATTGCGCTGCTGAATCCGGGGACGACGCTGGTGAGCTTTATCTGGCCTGCGCAAAATCCTGAGCTGATGGAGAAGCTGGCGGCCCGCGGCGTGACAGTGATGGCGATGGATTCCGTGCCGCGTATTTCGCGCGCGCAGTCGCTGGATGCCTTGAGCTCCATGGCAAACATTGCTGGCTATCGCGCCATTGTGGAAGCTGCCCACGAGTTTGGTCGCTTCTTTACCGGTCAAATCACGGCTGCGGGTAAAGTTCCTCCGGCAAAAGTGATGGTGATTGGTGCGGGCGTGGCGGGTCTTGCCGCAATCGGTGCGGCAAACAGCCTGGGCGCTATCGTGCGCGCGTTTGACACCCGTCCGGAAGTGAAGGAACAGGTCCAGAGTATGGGCGCCGAATTCCTTGAGCTGGACTTTAAGGAAGAAGCAGGCAGCGGTGACGGTTACGCGAAGGTGATGTCCGAAGCGTTCATCAAAGCCGAAATGGCACTCTTCGCCGCCCAGGCAAAAGAGGTTGACATTATTGTTACCACCGCGCTGATTCCGGGTAAACCTGCGCCGAAGCTGATCACCCGTGAGATGGTTGATTCCATGCAGCCGGGCAGCGTGATCGTCGACCTGGCCGCGCAAAACGGCGGGAACTGCGAATATACCGTGCCGAATCAGGTTACCACGACCGCTAACGGCGTGAAGGTGATCGGTTATACCGACCTGCCGGGCCGCCTGCCTACGCAGTCTTCTCAGCTGTACGGTACTAACCTCGTCAACCTGCTGAAGCTGCTTTGCAAAGAGAAAGACGGCAATATCACCGTTGATTTTGACGATGTAGTGGTGCGCGGCGTCACCGTGGTCCGTGAAGGTGAAATCACCTGGCCTGCGCCACCGATTCAGGTTTCTGCCCAGCCTCAGGCTGCTCCAAAAGCGACGCCAGAGCCTAAAGAACCCGCCAAACCGGCTTCCCCGTGGCGCAAATACGCGATCATGGCGCTGGTGATTATTCTGTTCGGCTGGCTGGCTGACGTCGCGCCGAAAGAGTTCCTCGGCCACTTTACCGTCTTCGCGCTCTCCTGCGTCGTAGGCTACTACGTGGTGTGGAACGTCTCCCATGCGCTGCATACGCCGCTGATGTCGGTAACCAACGCCATCTCCGGGATCATCGTCGTGGGGGCGTTACTGCAGATTGGTCACGGCGGCTGGATCAGCTTCCTGAGCTTTATCGCGGTGCTGATCGCCAGTATCAATATTTTCGGTGGTTTCACCGTGACTCAGCGCATGCTGAAAATGTTTCGTAAAGGCTAAGGGGTAGCATATGTCTGGAGGATTAGTGACAGCTGCATACATTGTTGCTGCAATCCTGTTTATTTTCAGTCTGGCGGGGCTTTCCAAACACGAAACGTCTCAGCAGGGAAATAACTTTGGTATCGCCGGGATGGCGATCGCGCTAATTGCCACCATCTTCGGGCCGGACACCGGCAACGTGGCGTGGATCCTGGTGGCGATGATCATCGGTGGCGCGATTGGTATTCGCCTGGCAAAACGCGTTGAAATGACCGAGATGCCGGAGCTGGTGGCCATTCTGCACAGCTTCGTGGGTCTGGCCGCGGTGCTGGTGGGCTTCAACAGCTACCTGTACCACACGCCGGGTCTGGAACCGATTCTGGTGAACATTCACCTGACGGAAGTGTTCCTCGGTATCTTCATCGGTGCGGTCACCTTCACCGGTTCCATTGTTGCGTTCGGCAAACTGCGCGGGAAGATCTCCTCTAAACCGCTGATGCTGCCAAACCGTCATAAGCTTAACCTGGCGGCGCTGGTGGTTTCGTTTGTGCTGCTGGTGGTCTTCGTACGTACCGAAAGCGTGGGCCTGCAGGTACTGGCGTTGCTGGTAATGACCATCATTGCGCTGGCGTTTGGCTGGCACCTGGTGGCGTCCATCGGTGGCGCGGATATGCCAGTGGTCGTCTCAATGCTGAACTCCTATTCCGGCTGGGCGGCGGCGGCGGCGGGCTTTATGCTGAGCAATGACCTGCTGATCGTCACCGGTGCGCTGGTGGGTTCTTCGGGTGCGATTCTGTCTTACATCATGTGTAAGGCGATGAACCGTTCGTTCATCAGCGTAATCGCCGGTGGCTTCGGTACCGACGGGGCTTCTTCCAGCGCGGATGAAGAAGTGGGTGAGCACCGTGAAATTTCTGCGGAAGATACCGCAGACATGCTGAAAAACTCGCACACGGTCATTATCACCCCGGGCTACGGCATGGCGGTGGCGCAGGCGCAGTATCCGGTCGCAGAGATCACAGAGAAGCTGCGCGCGCGCGGGATCAAGGTTCGCTTTGGTATTCACCCGGTGGCAGGGCGTCTGCCTGGCCACATGAACGTGCTGCTGGCGGAAGCGAAAGTGCCGTACGACATCGTGCTCGAAATGGATGAAATCAACGATGATTTCTCTGATACCGACACGGTCCTGGTCATTGGCGCCAACGATACCGTTAACCCTGCTGCACAGGACGATCCGGGTAGCCCAATCGCCGGGATGCCGGTTCTGGAAGTGTGGAAGGCGCAGAACGTGATTGTCTTTAAACGCTCCATGAATACCGGCTATGCCGGGGTACAGAACCCGCTGTTCTTCAAGGAGAACACCCACATGCTGTTTGGCGATGCCAAAGCCAGCGTGGATGCGATTCTGAAATCACTCTGACAGGGTAAAGCCCGGTGGCGCAAGCTTACCGGGTTTACCAAACCCGTAGGCCGGGTAAGGCGAAGCCGCCACCCGGCAAAAAAAACCGCCGGATCCCCGACGGTTTTTTTTTCATCTTACTGGTTAATCGTCTTCCGGATCGTCCAGCTCAACCGGTGTCTGGTAATCATCCGGCTTGATAACCAGCAGGTCGCAGCGCAGATGGTCGATCACCTGTTCAGCGGTATTGCCGAGGAACGCGGCAGAAATACCGGTCCGGCCTATGGTACCCAGCACCACAATCCCGGCCTGCAGATGTTCGGCTAAATCCGGGATGACCTCTTCAGGCAGCCCTTTTTCTACGTGGGTCATTTTCTCATCAATACTGAATTTCTGACGCAGCGCTTTCATGGCCAGCAGGTGCTGACCGCGGATCGCATCGTTGTACACGCTCGGGTCAAATTCAGGCAGCTCAATGGCGATATTGATCGGGGTGACCGGGTAGGCGCCAACCAGATGCACCTCGGTGTGATTGACCTGGTCAGCAAGCTGGATTGTCTCTTTCACCAGCTTTTCGTTCAGCGAATTGTGATAATCCTCTTCGCTGGCGAGATTGACCGCCACGACGGCTTTCCCGCCTTCAGGCCACGGCTGGTCTTTCACCATCCAGACCGGGCAGGGGCATTTACGCAGCAGATGCCAGTCGGTCGGGGTGAAGATCACGGATTCCAGCTTGTCGTGCTGGTGCGCCATCTTCAGCAGCAGGTCGTGCCCACCGGCAACGATTTCCTGGATGATGGCTTCGAAAGGTCTGTTGTGCCAGACCACTTTGATATCAATGGGTACGCCCGCTTCCAGGTAATATTTAGCCTGTTCACGGATCCACGCGGTACGCTGGCTGATGACGCCCTGACGCATAGCGGTGCGCTCGTCAGGCGACAGAAGGGTGGTCATCTCATACGAGAAGTCATAGATCGGCAAAAACGCTTTGATTTTGCCACCAATCCGTTGATGCAAATACACAGCACGTCGTAATGCCGGCTGATCGTCCTGATTAGGATCGATAGCTACCAGCATGTTTTGATACTTGGCCATACAGGTCTCCTTACTACTGTCACCACAGTCTGTAATTAAAAGAGTAACCTATATATCCTGAATGAAACAGAGGGGAGTTTTTGCGAGATCAATAATTCATGAAAAATTATCAGAGGAACAGCACCGTCGCGGTGACCGCGATAAACGCAATAAACAGCAGCACCATCACCGCTATCGCAAAGGTTGTGGAATCCTGAACGTAGGTTTTTTCCTCCCCCTTCATTGGGCCAACAAGCATGATCCAGATGAAGATAAAGGTCACTGAGGCAATCACGACTGAAACGAAAAACAAACTTTCTCTCAATTCATAACCTCAACGAGAACCTTTCGGGTGCTGTGCGGGGACGTGCTGCGGTGAAAATGTCGAATAACGAAGGTGTATATATGCCAGACCAATAAATCATGAAAATTTATCGGTCTGACAGGACACCGTTGGGGCGTTATGCCACGTTGCGGGCATGCCCGGCAAGAACGGCCAGCGCTTCACCGTTTTCGATTGTGATGTATTTACCCTTAACGGCCAGCATTCCGCTTTTCTGGAAACGACCCAGCAGACGGCTGATGGTTTCCACGGTCAGGCCCAGGTAGTTACCGATATCGCCACGCGTCATGGTCAGACGAAACTCACGCGGCGAGAAACCACGCTCGGCGAAGCGGCGGGAGAGGTTGTAGATAAACGCAGCCAGGCGCTCTTCTGCATTCTTTTTGGAAAGCAGCAGAATCATGTCCTGATCGCCTTTGATCTCACCGCTCATCAGACGCATCATCTGCTGACGCAGGTTAGGCATCTTGCCGGACAGATCGTCCAGGGTTTCAAACGGGATTTCGCAAACCATCGAGGTTTCGAGTGCCTGAGCAAAGCTTGGGTGGTGGCCCGTGCCGATAGCATCAAAGCCCACCAGGTCACCCGCCAGATGGAAGCCGGTGATCTGTTCGTCGCCCTGTTCGGTGATGGTATAGCTCTTGATGGTGCCAGAGCGGATAGCATAGAGCGATTTCAGTTCGTCTCCCGCTTTAAACAGCGTCTGCCCTTTCTGAATAGGCTTTTTGCGCTCGATGATATTATCAAGCTGATCGAGTTCATGCTCATTCAGGGTAAACGGGATACAGAGCTGGCTGATGCTGCAATCCTGGCAATGGATAGCACAACCGCCAGACTGAATGCGTCGTATAATTCGCTTTTCCGGGATCATAGGTTTGCTCAAGCCTTAATTGATATTGGTCAATTTTAACATCTTTTTGGTAAGTACGTAAGCCTGACAAACCCTCAATAAGGACAAGAGACGGCAACGTGTCGCCATCTTCTTGAAATTCCACAGCTTGATTATGGATTTTTAGCCTAACCGGAAGAAAATTAAGCACAAAAAGCCTGGGATCTAGAGCAAGAGATACCCTTCGTGACGCAGTAACCACTCTTTTCGCTGTACCCCACCGGCATAGCCGGTCAGGGTGCCGTTGCGGCCAATTACGCGATGGCAGGGCACCACGATGCTGACCGGGTTAGAGCCGTTCGCGGCACCCACTGCGCGTGCAGCGCCTGAGCGACCTAACTGCTCTGCGAGCTGCCCATAATGCATGACCTGTCCGCAGGGAATGGCCCGCAGCGCCTGCCACACTTCGCGCTGAAAAGGCGTGCCTGCCGTGGCGGTGGGCAGGGTGTCAATGATGCTGAGATCGCCCTCGAAGTACGCCGCCAGCTTGTCGCTCAGTCCGCCCGGGTTGGTGGCGCGGATGCGTTCATACCCCTGGGAGCGGTAGTGAATAGCGAGCAGTTCTTCCATGCGGTCGCTGTGCTCTTCCCACTCAACGGCGCGCAGGCAAAACTGCTCGTCGGCGATCACCCACAGCGGCCCAAGCGGCGTCGCAATCTTATCTTCGAGTAATCTCAGCATCCTCATTCCTTTAGTTCAGCCTTGGGTAGATCCCCGGCCCAATCGGCAGGCCGACAAGATACCATGCGACCAGCATCACCAGCCATACCCCTAAAAAGATAAGCGGGTACGGTAAAACCAGCGAATAGTAGGTACCCAGTTTGGCTTCCGGTTTATAGCGCTGCAGGAAGCCTAAGAACAGCGGAACAAATGGCGAAACCGGCGCCAGCGGAATGACTGAGGAGTCCGCGATGCGGAACAGGATCTGCGCGAAAGCCGGGTGGAAGCCCAGCATCATAAACATCGGCACGAAGATCGGGGCCAGAATCGACCAGATGGCGGAGCCGCTGGCGATAAACATGCACAGCAGGGATGACAGCAGCGCCAGGCCGACAAACGCGGGCACGCCGCTTAGCCCGGCCGCCTCCAGCGCGTCGGTCAGGCCAACGGCCATAAACTTGCCCATGTTGCTCCAGTTAAACATGGCCACAAACTGCGCCAGCGGGAACACCATCACGATAAAACCCGCCATCTCCTTCATCGGCTCGATCATCAGCTGCGGCAGATCGCCCTGGCGGCGGATTTTGCCGGTGGCGATACCGTAGGCGAGCGAGACGACAAAGAAGAAAAGAATAATCAGCGGCACAATGCCCTGGATAAACGGCGAGGGCAGGACGGTATGTTTTACCGGATCGCGCAATATCCCGTTTTCCGGCACCACCATCAGCGCCACCAGCGCGATAAAGGCCAGCGAAACGACGCCGGCCACGCGCAGGCCGAAGCGCTGCTCTTTGCTCAGGGTTTCCAGCTTTTCATCGCTACGGCCTTCCCATTTACCCAGCCGCGGCTCGATGATCTTATCGGTAATCAGCCCGCCAACAATCGTCAGGACAATCACCGAGCTGGCCATAAAGTACCAGTTGTCGATCACGCTGACGTGCATGGCCGCATCGATGGTTTTCGCCGCCTCCGTGCTGATGCCGGACAGCAGCACGTCGGTGGTGACAATCAGCAGGTTAGCGGTGAATCCACAGCCCACGCCGGCAATCGCTGACAGCAGGCCCGCCACGGGGTGACGCCCGACGGCGAGGAAGATCAGCGCCCCCATCGGCGGCATGATCACCAGCGCGGCGTCGGAGGAGATATGGCTGAAGAAGGCGATAAACAGCACCATGTAGCTCGCGTAGCGCGCGCTGACGTGGGAAGCCATTTTCACCATCAGGGCCGGTAACAGGCCCACGCGCTCGGCAAGCCCGGCCCCCAGCACCAGCGCCAGAATGGCGCCCAGCGGGGCGAAACCGCTGAAGTTTTTAATCACATTGG
Source organism: Enterobacter sp. FW301-JW81 (assembly GCF_058788735.1). Classification (NCBI taxonomy): domain Bacteria; kingdom Pseudomonadati; phylum Pseudomonadota; class Gammaproteobacteria; order Enterobacterales; family Enterobacteriaceae; genus Enterobacter; species Enterobacter sp. FW301-JW81. The sequence goes on from NZ_JBYTBA010000001.1 coordinate 746,812, forward strand.
GTAAAAACCAGTGCAGCCCCTCAATGCTCAGCAGGTTTTTCACCGCCACCAGGCTGCCGTCGGCCGGACTGCGCACGCTAACGTCAAAGGCGGAGAGCGCGGCGGTGGCGACCATCAAAATCACAATCAGATAGATAAAAAGCAGGAAAGGGTGCGGCACTTTATTGCCGATCCTCTCAACCCAGCCATAGAGCTTACCGGATGGGGAATGCGAAGGTATGGATGACATACTCATGGGCGTTCCTCGGGAGTGTTGTGTTGTTGTGTTGTGTTTTTTTATTTTAAAGGTGACGGTGTCACGCCCTGAGGGATCGGACACGCGTACGGTTTTTCTTGTAATTGCTGTTCGAACTCTTCACGGCATTTTTTCAGCAGCGCTGCGTCCTGCAGCAGATTGAGCGCGGTCGCACCCATCACTTTTCCGGCCAGCAGCATCCCTTTGTGGGCAATGGAGGTACGCCCCTGCGCCACCAGCTGCCAGGTGTGCAGCGGCGTGCCGACGGTAAAACAGGGGCTGAAGCACTGGGCGACCGGCATTTTCCAGCTGACGTCACCAACGTCCGTGGAGCCCGCCAGCACGTTGTCGGTGATGGCATAGGGGGCGACTTCATCCACCAGCAGCGTCTGCTGATGACGACGCGCAAAGGCTTTTCCGGCTTCACCCCCCGTTGCGGCAATATTCTTGAGGCTGTTTTGCAGATCGTCTGGCGTCAGCGTGGCGCGGATCTCGCGGGCAAAGTCGCGTTCTTCCTCCGTCCAGGCCGGCGTGCCGTAGTGCTGCAGGGCGCGATACATCGCCGCCTCAAGCGTGCGGTTCGGCAGGTAGCTGGAGCAGGCTTTGTCAAAGCGGCACTCGACGGTGGTTTCGGTCATCATCGCCGCGCCCTGGGCGATTTTCTCGATACGTTCGTAGATTTGCTGCGCATCGGCCATCTCGGGGGCGCGGATCAGGTACAGCACCTCGGCCTGCGCCTGCACCACGTTGGGCGAAATCCCGCCGGTATCGGTAATGGCGTAATGGACGCGCGCTTTCTCGATGATGTGTTCGTTGAGGAAGTTAGTGCCGGTGGTCATCAGCGTTACGGCATCCAGCGCGCTGCGCCCCAGATGGGGAGAGTTGGCCGCATGCGCCGCCACGCCGTGAAAGCGCCACGCGGCCTGAATATTCGCCAGCGTGCTGACGTTAAACATCCCGGCGAAAGCTTCCGGATGCCAGGTGACGGCGGCGTCGACGTCGTCAAACAGGCCTTCGCGTACCATAAAGGTTTTCCCGGAGCCGCCTTCTTCGCCGGGGCAGCCGTAAAAACGCACCGTCCCGCTGCCGCCGTGCTGCTCCAGCCAGCTTTTCACCGCCACTGCCCCCGCAAGTGCCGCGGTGCCTAAGAGGTTATGCCCACAGCCGTGGCCGTTTGCCCCCGGCGTGGCGGATTGCGCGGTCGCACAGTGCGCCTGCTGGCTTAACCCTGCCAGCGCATCGTATTCGCCGAGCAGGGCGATAACCGGTTTCCCGCTGCCGAAGCTGGCGATAAAGGCGTTTGGAATGCCGCCGGCCTCTCGTGTCAGCGTGAAGCCTTCGGCCTCCAGCGCGCTGGCGAGCCGCGCGGCTGACCAGAACTCTTCAAAGCGGGTTTCAGGATGATCCCAGATCTCGTCGGCAATGTCGGTTAACGTGCGACATCGCGTGTCGATCGCATCGGCAATAAAAGCGTAGTTGTCCTGCATTACACACCTCGCGTCCACGGGAAATTGAGCGCAGTCCGCGCCAGCGTTTCGATAGCGATAGTCATGACCTGCTCATCGAAGTCGAATTTTTCGTTGTGATGTCCGGCGCTCAAATCCGTGCCAAACACCATATAGGAGGCCATGCCGCCGTTCTGCTGCACGCGGGCCATCATCAGCGTGGCGTCTTCGGAGCCTGCTGGCGCCTTCACCTTATCGATGGCGTGAACAACCCCGGAAACCTGGCTCGCCTGTTCGCGCAGATAATCCACCCACGCCGGCGTCGGCGAGCTGGCGGTTGCGGCGCCCATCAGGCGCATCTCTGCCTTAACGCCGTAGAGTGCGGCCGCGCCGTTAATAACCGCCTGCGCGCGTTCGAAGACATACTGATTAATCGCTTCGCTTTCGCCGCGGGTTTCAACCTTCATCAGGGCATTGGCGGGCACCACGTTGCGTCCGCTGCCCGCCTGCAGCACGCCAACGTTCACCCGGGATGCGCCTTCGCTGTGCGGGGCGATGCTGTGCAAGGCGATGGCGGCCTGCGCGGCGGCGAGCAGGGCGTTACGTCCGTCCTCCGGTTTACCGCCCGCGTGTGCGGCCACGCCGGTAAAGCTCACGTCGAACTTGGTGGTCGCCATAAAGTTATCGCTGCCGCACACCGTCGTCCCGGCAGGCACGCCGGTACCAATATGGATGGCCGTGAAATAGTCCACGTCGTCCAGCGCCCCGGCGGCAACCATGGCGCGCGCGCCGCGCGTGCCTTCTTCTGCAGGCTGGAAGATCAGCTTGAGGGTACCGCTGAGCTGCGCTTCATGCTGCTTTAGCACCTGCGCCAGACCCAGCCCAATTGTGGTGTGCCCGTCGTGCGCGCAGGCGTGCATCATTCCCGGATTGCAGGAGGCAAACCCGTCGCGGAACGGGCGATGGCTCTCATCGCGCGCTTCGCTTAAATCAAGGGCATCCATGTCCACGCGAAACGCCAGGGTGGGGCCAGGGCGGCCGGTATTAAGGGTCGCCACAATGCCGGTAAACCCGCCTTCAAACGGCGTCAGCCATTTCTCAGGTGCGCCTTGCGCGCGGGCGCGGGCAAACTCGCGCGCCAGGGTGGCGTCATCGGGCAGTCCCATCCGGCTTTCGGCATCCACGACGTCGCGGCCCATCGCCAGTTCATAACCCAGCGAGTCCAGGATTTCCGCGACTTTCGCCGCGGTACGAAACTCTACCCAGCCGGATTCCGCAAAATGGTGAAAATCGCGACGCCATGCGCTCAGCTGCGGCGTTAAGGTCTGGATGTACTGCGCCAGTGTATTCATATCTCTTCCCGTCATCATTAAAATATGTGAACTGCTTCACGCTGTGATAGTTTTTACTTATCACTAACCGATTTTTCACAGTTTTAACCGTTCAGGAATTACCCTCGCACATCCCTTTCCATTAAAGTAGATGACAGTTTCTTTACTCTGATAAACAACGGTTATCGGTCGGGCTATGTCATTTCAGATTAAATTTCATCAAATCCGGGCGTTTGTTGAAGTCGCGCGTCAGGGCAGCATTCGCGGTGCCAGCAGGACGCTGAATCTTTCGCAGCCGGCGCTGACCAAATCCATCAAAGAGCTGGAGGAGGGCATGGCGGCGCAGCTTTTCGTGCGCAGGAGTAAGGGCGTCGCGCTGACCGAATGCGGTGAGGGCTTTTACCAGCGCGCAAGGTTGATTCTGGAAGAGCTGCGCGCGGCGCAGGATGATATCCGTCAGCGGCAGGGCGAGCTGGCCGGGCAGATCAATATCGGGATGGGGGCCAGCGTTTCACGCAGCCTGATGCCCGCCGTGATCACCCGCTTTCACGCGCAACATCCGCAGGTCAAGGTGAGGATTATGGAAGGGCAGCTGGTGTCGATGATCAATGAATTACGCCAGGGTGAGCTGGACTTCACCATCAACACCTATTATCAGGGGCCTTACGACCACGAATTTACGTTTGAAAAGCTCTTCGAAAAGCCGTTTGCGGTATTTTGCCGGGAAGGGCATCCGGCGACGGGGGCAACCTCTATTAATGAGCTGCTGCATTATAACTGGACAATGCCAACGCCGCGGGGAAGTTATTATAAGCAGCTGGAAGAGGTATTTAATCATCGCTCGCAAATACCGCGAATCGGCGTTGTCTGCGAAACATTCTCCTCCTGTATTAGCCTCGTCGCGCAAAGCGATTTTTTAAGCATACTGCCGCAGGAGCTTGGCTGCGACCCGCTGCTGGCGCACCGCCTGGTCATGCTCCCGGTGGTCGAATCGCTTCCAAAAGCGGCATATTATTTAATTCAGCGCCGTGATTCACGTCAGACGCCTCTTGCTGAATCTTTAATTACGCAATTCAGAAGGGAAGCGAGAAAAATAGTCGCAGCGTGAAAATGAGAACATAAAAAAACAGGATCTGCCCGACATCAGACAGATCCTCCAGTACACACAGCAGTGCGTCCTTTCGCCAATCCTGAGTATTATTTCCATGAAGCAGGTTTATTTAGGTATAACACCTTTCCCGAAAAAGGGAAGGGGGTGGACTATTTGATTTTACGAAAATTTAACACAAATCACTTATTGTACCTTTGCTGAAATTTTAGTTAAGTCATGTTTAAATTCATTTAATAAATACTATATATATTCATCGGGTTAATATTTATGGCGCACGACGGCGTACAGCGATGATTGAGGCCTGCCTCAGGCGCAGGTATAGTACCGTCCTCAGCTGTAGCCGGAGGATGCCCATGAACCCTGACGACAAATCCTTTTTTCTTGACGCCATGGAAGATGTCCAGCCCCTGAAGCGCTGCGCGGATATTCACTGGCAGCCCAGCCGCAATACCCGGGCGCGCGAGGAGGTGGATAATGAACAGCTGGATAACTTCCTGACGCTGGACTTTCTTGACGTTCTGCCCCTCGAAGAGCCGCTGGCGTTCAAGCGCGAAGGGGTACAGCAGGGCGTTATCGATAAGCTGCGCTCGGGTAAATACGCCCGCCAGGCCAGCTTAAACCTCTTACGCCAGCCCGCGGAACGCTGCCGCCAGATGCTGTTTTCGTTTATTCGTCAGGCCGGGCGCGACGGGTTACGCAACCTGATTATCATTCACGGGAAAGGACGCGAGCAGAACTCACATCCGAACGTGGTGCGCAGCTATCTGGCGCGTTGGTTAACCGAGTTCGAGGAAGTGCAGGCCTTTTGCGTGGCGCTGCCGCATCACGGCGGCAGCGGGGCATGCTATGTCTCGCTGCGCAAATCCGATGAAGCGAAACAGGAGAACTGGGAGCGGCACGCCAAGCGTAGCCGCTAGCGGGCGATTTTCTCGCCCGCCGGTGACTCAGAAGGTTTCCCAGTTGCTGTCGGTAGAGGCGGTTGTCGTTGCCGGGCGCAGCAGCTGTGGCGTTTTCACATTGGTCGGGCGTGGGGCTACCGCTTTTTCTTTTCCGTTCAGACGAAACGCGGCTACGGCCTGGCGCAGCTGTTCGGACTGATCTTCCAGCGCCGCCGCCGCCGTGGCGGACTCCTGCACCAGCGCGGCGTTTTGCTGCGTCACGCTGTCCATCTGCGAAACGGCCAGGCTCACCTGCTCAATACCCCGGCTCTGCTCGTCAGAGGCCGATGAAATCTCGCCCATAATATCGGTCACGCGGGTCACGGCGGCGACAATCTCCTTCATGGTGGTGCCGGCCTCGCTAACCTGCTCAGAACCGGTATTCACCCGGCTGACGGAATTCTCGATAAGCCCTTTGATCTCTTTCGCCGCCTGCGCGCTGCGGCTCGCCAGCGTGCGGACTTCGCCCGCGACCACCGCAAAGCCACGACCCTGCTCCCCGGCGCGTGCGGCTTCCACCGCCGCGTTAAGCGCCAGAATGTTCGTCTGGAACGCGATGCTGTCAATCACGCCGGTAATATGCGCAATTTGCTGCGAACTGTCGGCAATTTCGGTCATGGTGCGAACCACGTTATCCACCACCTGACCGCCGCGCGCGGCCGTTTCAGAGGCGTTCTTCGCCAGCAGCGTAGCCTGACGGGCGTTATCGGAGTTTTGCTTAACCGTCGCCGTCAGCTCTTCCATACTGGCGGCGGTCTCTTCGAGCGAGGCCGCCTGCTGCTCGGTGCGGGCGGAAAGATCGTTGCTTCCTGCGGCAATTTCGCCTGCGCCGGTGTAGATGGAATCGGTGCTTCCGCGTACGGCGCTGACGGTGGTCACCAGCGACTGCTGCATCTCATGCAGGCCGGCGGCCAGCTGACCCATCTCGTTGCGACCAGAGATTGCGATATCCTGCGTCAGGTCGCCCCCTGCAATGGCGCGAATATGGTTCATAATGGAGTGGAGTGGTTTTAACAGCAGGTGTTGTAAACCCTGCCAGATGACCACCAGCACCGCGATAACGGCCAGCAAAATCGCCGCCAGCGTCCACTGCATCTGCGTGAAGCTGCTCTGGTTCTCTTCGGTTGCGGCCTTCAGCAGGGTATTGTTTTCGGCGCGCCAGCGGTTATAGACCGCTTCCATATCGTCCTGCGCCTGCTGCGCGTCCAGATCGCCGTAGGCCTGGTAGTTGTCGGCGCGCAGATACTCAATCGACAAACGCATCACTTCGTGCATCTGGTTCCAGGACTTCTGCATCTCGTCGGTTAATGCCGCCTCCTGGCCCTTAACCTGCGGCAGCTTCTGCCACTCTTTGTTATAGGCTTCGGCTTTTGCCAGCGAGTCACCTGCGGTGCCAAGCAATTTATTGATCGCCGCAAGGGAAGCCGGATCGCGCTGGTTTTTCAGGTAGCGGATCGCCACGCGGGTCACGGTGACGCGCGTTTTCACCAGCGTGTTCACGCTGTCGCTCAGGCTTTCCTGCTGGGCATTGAGCACGCCGGAATTCTGGAAGTTATGGCGATCGTTGCTGACGGCAGAGTAGAACAACCCTCCCGTGACAACTTGCAACAGACAGAATATGGTGAGGGCAAAGATAATACCGGTAATCACGTGCAGATTTTTCAGCATAGCGGTCGTCCGTTAGGGAAAATGCAGGGGTACATCATTACTATCGTCGTAGAGAATTTAAACTTTAATTAACTTGCGCTTAACTACGGGGTCCTTGAAGGAACCCGTTGTAAATCCGGATCATTTTTATGAGGAAGGTCAGCATGAGCAGCATTGATAAAAGCGGGACGTACGCGCTCGGAACGCGGACGGTTAAACGACTGGGCTATGGCGCGATGCAGCTGGCGGGGCCGGGCGTCTTTGGGCCTCCGAAGGATAAGCAGGCCGCGCTGGAGGTGTTACGCGAAGCCGTGGCGGCGGGGGTGAACCACATTGATACCAGTGATTTTTATGGCCCTCACGTGACTAACCAATTGATCCGCGAGGCGCTTCATCCTTACCGGGACGATCTGACGCTCGTCACCAAAATCGGTGCCCGTCGCGACAGCAAAGGCGCCTGGCTGCCGGCATTCTCCGCCCAGGAACTGACTCAGGCGGTGCATGACAACCTGCGTAATCTGCGGCTTGACGTGCTGGACGTGGTGAATCTGCGGATCATGTTTAGCGCGCACGGGCCGGCGGAAGGGTCGATTGCTGAACCGCTTTCCACCCTGGCTGAATTACAGCAGCAGGGGCTGGTGCGGCATATTGGCTTGAGCAACGTCACGGCCACCCAGGTCGCGGAGGCGCAGAAGATGGTGCCGGTGGTGTGCGTGCAGAACATGTACAACATTGTGAACCGGGGCGACGACGCGCTGGTGGATCTGCTGGCGCAGCAGGGGATTGCCTATGTGCCATTCTTCCCGCTGGGGGGCTTTACGCCGCTGCAGTCTTCCGGGCTCCAGGCTGTTGCCGACTCGCTGGGCGCAACGGAAATGCAGGTTGCGCTGGCATGGCTGCTGCAACGCTCCCCGAATATCCTGCTGATCCCGGGGACCTCTTCCGTGGCGCATCTGCGGCAAAACCTTGCGGCAGGCGAGCTGCGGTTACCGCCTGAAGCCCTGGAAACGCTGAATTCGCTGATGGACTGATTGTGACAGACGCAAGGCCCGAAGGGCTTTGCGTGCTTATGGTCCTGTCTGACTTTTCTGTCTGTGAAGCGCTAATGCTTCCGCCACGATCTCCTGCTTGCTCTTACGCGTCTCAAAGGCGGTGATTCTGATGTACTCCATCAGGTCGGGATCGATGCGGGCGCTCAACATCCTGAGATCGGCCTCCTTTGCCACACCGCGTGCAACGCGCTTGTCTGGATAATCACGGGCTGGCATAGAAAACGGTCTCCAGTAAGTCTTGTTAATTTGTGCTCTAAAATATGCTTCTATCTGACTTTAAAGTCAATATGAAGTGAGATTGTAGTGATTTAATTTTATGCGTATTCATTTTTTGTAAGTGATAAATAAGTCATTAATTTATGACTTTAAAATGACTTGTGCCAGGAGGGCTACTCACGCTAACCAGGAAGAACCATGAGGCGCGTTCCGGACAGAGGATGCAGCTAAATTAAATCCGCTCAAACTTCAACGCGTTTGGGTTCGCCTCCGGAAATGACCTTGATCCCTGGCCATAATCCGTAATACTGTATTTATATACAGTATCTGGCGAGAAAGGCATTATGGACACTCTCTTTTCTTATCATCCAAACCAATGCATTGAATTACCTTTATTTTTAGAGCGTGTTGCCTGTGGTTTCCCCAGCCCGGCGCAGGATTATGTGGAGGATCGTCTCGATCTTAACCGGCTGGCAGTGAGACACCCCAGTGCGACCTATTTTATCAAGGTGAGTGGAGATTCCATGATTGGGGCGGGGATCGGCGACGGCGATCTGCTGGTGGTTGACCGTTCGTTAAACGCCGAACACGGGGATATCGTCGTTGCGTCGGTCGCCGGTGAGTTTACGGTGAAAGAGCTGCAGACCCGTCCGGTGCTGAGACTTCTGCCACATAATACCCGCTATCAGCCGATTACCTTTCAGTCCGAAGAGGAGCTGCAAATCTTCGGTGTTGTCACCCACACCCTCAAAACGCATAAACATGTTCGCGCTGGTTGATGTGAACAGCTTCTACGCCTCCTGCGAGAAGGTGTTCCGCCCCGATCTGGAGGGGAAGCCCATCGTGGTGGTTTCCAATAACGACGGCTGCATTATTTCCCTGTCGCGGGAGGCAAAGCAGTTCGGTATAAAAATGGGTGAGCCGTATTTTAAGTTCAAAGAGAAAGGCTATCCGTCGCGGGTTTACGTCTTTAGCTCGAACTATGCGCTGTATGCCGATCTCAGCAGTCGGGTGATGCAGACGCTGACCGATCTCGCCCCGGCAATAGAGATTTACTCGATTGACGAGGCGTTCGTGAACGTGTCAGGGGTCAGTCACTGCATGTCGCTGGAAGCGTTTGGTCACCAGATGCGCACGCAGGTCTTTAAAAATACGGGCTTAACCGTTGGCGTCGGCATTGCCCCGACAAAAACGCTGGCCAAGCTGGCTAACTATGCGGCGAAGCGATGGGCCGGCACCGGCGGCGTGGTCGATCTGTCGGGTCGCGAGCGGCAGCGTAAGCTGCTGGCAAACGTTGCGGTAGAGGAGGTGTGGGGCGTAGGGCGGCGCATCACGAAAAAGCTTAACGCAATGGGGATTACCACGGCGCTGGATCTGGCGGATGCGTCCTCATGGGTCATTCGCAAACATTTTAACGTGGTGCTGGAACGCACGGCGCGCGAGCTTCGCGGCGAGCCCTGCCTTGGCCTGGAAGAGTTCACCCCCACGAAGCAGCAAATTATCTGTAGCCGTTCGTTTGGACACCGCATTACCCAATATGAAGAGATGCATCAGGCGATTTGCGCCTACGCGGAGCGGGCAGCAGAAAAACTGCGCGGCGAGCATCAATATTGCCGTTTTATCAGCGTGTTTGTGCGCACCAGCCCGCATGCGGACAACGAAATTTATTACGGCAATCAGGCCTCCGTCACCCTGATGACGCCCACCAATGACTCGCGGGATATCATCCGTGCCGCCACGGAAGCGCTGGGGCGGATATGGCTCGACGGGTATCGCTATATGAAGGCCGGGGTGATGCTGGCGGACTTTTTCAGCAGCGGCGTCGCCCAGCTTAATTTGTTTGACGATAATCGGCTGCGCGCCAACAGCGCGGCGCTGATGGAGATAATCGACAGCGTAAATCATTCCGGTAAAGGGAAAATATGGTTTGCCGGGCAGGGTATTGAGAAGTCCTGGGCGATGAAGCGTGAGATGCTGTCACCGGCCTATACGACGCGATACGCCGATTTGCCGGTGGCGAGGTAGATAATCGTAGCGCTATTTCTTTTGCGTCAGCCAGGTTGCCGCAGCCGTCAGCACGCCGATCCACGGCATTTGGCCCGCACCGGCCAGAAAGTTATGGCGATCGATGTCATTATTTTTACGGATATCCGCAAGGCGGGTAAGCGCCTCTTTTTCATCCGCGGCGCCGATCTCCTCAAACTGTTTTTCAAACCCCTGAGCGATCAGCTGAGCGGCCGCTTCGGTATTTGCGCTCTCAATTGCAATAAGGTCCGGGCCTTTTTGGAAAAAACGGTAATCCGGCATACGTGCTCCAGACAGAGAAGAAGAAGGTGAAAATACTCTATTCCTTGCGATTAAAAAATGCACGCGATTTGCGGCAGCAACGTTCAGCTTTTCTTTATTATTTCAGGCAGTAATTGCTCAATCACGCCCACGACGCTGCGGACGCGGTGCGGAATAAAGCGGGCGTCAGGGTAGACGGCATAGAGAACGCGATCGGGTAACCGCCAGCCGGGCAATACCGGCACCAGCGTGCCGGCCTGCAGCGCGCGGGCCGCAAGAGGTCGCTGCATGCCGCCGACCCCGATGCCTGCCTCCAGCGCCTGCAGCAGCGCGTCGCTGGTATTGGCCCGGAAAACGGAATTCACCTTCACGTCGAGGGTTTCCTCATCTGATATTAGCTTCAGCGGAACATCCGGCGGGATGCCGCTAAATCGCACGTGCGGCAGCGTCGCGAGCTCGCTGACGTCGTGCACCGCCTGAAAGCCGGGGGCGGCAAACAGCGCGGTCTCAATGCGCGTCAGCACGCGAGCCGCATGCGCCTGCGGGGGCTCGCTGCTCAGCCGTATCGCGACATCCACGCCCTCCGTCACCAGATCGGCAATGCGGTCATCAAGGGAAATCATCAGATGCAGTTCCGGATGCAGGCGTTGCAGCGCCAGTAAATGGGGCAAGACGATCTGGCCCAGGCCGCTCGGCAGCTGGATATGCACGCTTCCCTGAAATTTGTGGTCAACGGGATTCAGCCGTCTTTCCGCTTCCCGCATGGCGTCCAGCAGTAGCTGCATGTCGCGGCGGTAACGTTCTCCCTGCTCGGTCAGCTTCATGGTGCGCGTTGTACGATGCAGTAGCACCACGCCGAGCTCCTGCTCAAGAGCGGCGATCTGCTGGCTAACGGCGGACTGTTTCATCCCGCTCTGGCGGGCGGCAGCAGAAAATGAGCCCGCTTCGGCAACGCAGAGAAACGTGGAAATGGCGTTGAGCTTATTATTCATTTAATGATTTTTCTGATAAGTGCCATCTGATGAAAGGGATATCCGCTAAAAAAATAATATATGACACTGCGTCTGTCACCCATTCTGGAGAAATACCATGGATAAAAGGCAGCAACACAACGTCGCTCTGGTCGCGGGGGCCAGCGGCATTGTCGGCAGACAGCTTGTCAACACGCTCCTGCATCATCAGTGGGAGGTTATCGGCCTTAGCCGCCGCGCGGTAACCCATCCGGACGGCATTCCGATGGTGAACGTCGATTTACTGGACGCGCAGGACAGCGCACGGGCGCTCAGTAACCTGAACGGTATCACCCATCTCTTTTACAGCGCCTGGGCGAACGCGGCGAGCTGGACGGACATGGTTGAGCCAAACGTCACCATGCTGTGCAATCTTGTCAGCACGCTTGAAAAAACGGCACCGTTGCAGACGGTAAGCCTGATGCAGGGGTACAAAGTCTATGGCGCGCATCTGGGGCCGTTTAAAACCCCGGCGCGGGAAAGCGATCCCGGCGTGCCGGGGGCCGAGTTTAACGCCGCGCAGCTCACGTGGCTCAGCCAGTTTCAGCGGGGGAAACGCTGGCACTGGAACGCCATCAGGCCGGGCGTCGTGGGAAGCCCGGTGCCGGGCAATACCATGAACCTTGCGCTGAGCATCGCCCTGTACGCCTCGCTGTGTAAGGCTCAGGGATTACCGCTGCGTTTTCCCGGTTCGGAACAGGCCTGGCACAGCATCGTCGATCATACTGACGCCGGTCTGCTGGCCGAAGCCACGCTGTGGGCCGCCGCGTCACCTGCGGCACAGAATCAGGCGTTCAACGTGAACAATGGCGATATCTGGCGCTGGAGCGAGCTGTGGCCGCGCATCGCACGCTGGTTTGAGCTGGACACTGCGCCGCCGGTGAAGCTGTCATTTCATCAGTTGTTTACGGACTATCGCGGCGTATGGCGCGAGCTTGGCGGGGAGCGGCTGGTGGAAGCGGATATTCTGCAGCTGAGCGACGGGCATTTTGCCGATTTCGTCTTTAGCTGGAACTACGACATGTTCGGTGACGGGAGCAAGCTCCGGCGGTCGGGCTTCGCGCGAATGCAGGCGACCGATGAGATGTTCTTCAGCCTGTTCGCGCAGCTGAGAGCTGCGCGGATTATTCCCTGACCGTGAGGGTTGTTGTCATCAACGAGCGGCGCGTTATACTCACGCGTTGAGAATAATCGATGGTGGGGCAGGGATATGCACGAAAGTCTAAAAATGATATCAGTCGCGCTGCCCCTGATTGCGCTTTTCATACTGTTAAGATTTTTTGTCAGACGCATTCGCCAGGCAAAATGCATTATTTCAGAGCGTAACGGGATGAAAAAGATATCTGCCAACCCCTCGATATTTGGCGGGAATGCAGGTAAAACATGGTTTTATGATGACCAGTTTTTATATGAAGTTAAAAACAACGCCACCCGCCAGATTGCGCTGGCTAATATCATTAAAATCGGGCCGGGGAATACCGAGATAAATAGCAGACGGGTCTGGATTGTTATTTACCGTGACGGTGCTAATGAAAAGCAAGTGCAGTTTTATAACAATCTCACCCTCTGGAATCATAACTTCACGGCTTTTCTGGCAGCGGTAAAAAGAGCCAATCCTGACGCTGTTGTTAAAGAACGCTTAATCCTCAATATGTGAAAAATAACCGCAGACGGTTTGCGGACGCCGCCCGTGGGCAGCGTCCGGAGCATCAGGGTTAAGGGTTTACTCAACCGTTAACGCATTAACCACCTCAGCTACGCTTTTCACGCTGTGAATATTCCCAATCCCCGTGCCGAGCGCGATATAGCCCTCATCGGTGTTATCTTCCAGCATGCCCAGGCGCAGGCCCCGTAATCCTCCCATCGCCTTGCCCAGCGCGTCGTTGCTTGCGCCAGCTTTATCCATCGCCGCCAGTTTTTCCGCCAGCCTGCCGGGAAGAGCGCGGTAGTAATGGGGCACGGTGCGGAAAAGCAGCAAATCGAGGCCGTTGGCGGCAACAATTTTCTCTTTGACGCTCTGCGGCACGCGGCTTTCTTCCGTACTGATAAAGACCGAACCGGCAAACACGCCTTCAGCGCCTAAGGCGTGCGCCGCTCTGGCGGTGCGATTATCGGTTATGCCGCCCGCCGCCATCACCGGAATGTGCTTCACGGCATCGGCAATCAGCGGCACGATGGAAAAGGTGCCAAGCGCCGTGGCGGGTAGCGTTCCGCCCTCGTCAAAACCGGTGGCAACGATAATGTCTGCGCCCAGGTCTTCCGCGAGGCGGGTGTTTTCCGGGGTGGGGTTGATGTCGCGGTAGATGATGGCGATGCCCGCCTCTTTTAGCTCACTGAACAGCGCCGGAATAATGCTGCCTTCCCCATAGCCCGTATACACCACGGCCCTGACGCCTTCCTCTTTCACCACCTGAAGGATAGGCCCTGTCCAGACGTCGTTAACGGCCGTGGGGATCAGGTTCACGCCAAAGGGCTTTTCGGTCAGCTGCTTCGTTTTACGAATTTCTTCCCGCATTTTTTCGGCGGTCTCTTCCGGCGTGGAGACCGCAGTGTCGGCGGTTAAGCCCGCGTTGGGGCCCAGCACGCCAAGCCCGCCGGCATTGCTGACCGCAGCGACTAAGCGGGCGTCAGTGAGCCAGGACAGTGGTCCCTGAATAACAGGTTTTTCGATACCCAGGATCTGACAGATACGGTTATTTTTCACAGCAGACTCTCCCTTACGTTTGAATGGAGGAGAGTGTAAGGCGCAAGATTGTTAGGAAAAATAGCCAAAAATATTCATCACTGTTATAAAATTAATAACAATAATCTTATCCTGCTCGCGGCAAAAGTATCCCTTATGCAAATAAACCTCTTTGAATCCATTAGAATTTTTATTGAGATTGTCGAATCCGGGAGCCTTACCCAGGCGGCGGAGAATTTGCAGGTCCATCGTCCGGCCGTCACCAAAGCGCTACAGCTTCTGGAGCAGCACAGCGGCACGCGGCTACTGCAACGCACCACGCGTCGGATTAGCCTGACGCCGGATGGGGAAGCGTTTTATCGCCGGAGCAAACCCCTGCTGGCGCAGGCGGATGAATTACTGGAGTCGTTTGGCGCTGACCGGGCAATACACGGTCAACTGCGTGTGGATATGCCCATCTCTCTTGCGGCGCTGCGGGTGATACCCAACCTGCCTGATTTTTATCGCCAGCATCCCGAGATTGACATCATTCTGAGCAGCTCGGACCGCCGTCGAGATATGCTGCGGGACGGACTAGACTGCGTGCTGCGGGTAGGGGAGCTGGACGACGGCGACTATATCGCGCGTAAAATCGGGAACATTAAAATTACGACCTGTGCCAGCCCGGCCTGGCTGGCACAACACGGTACGCCAGAAACGCTGGATGATTTGCGAAAGCATCAGGCCATCAACTGGATTAATAACAGCAGCAGACAAATTCATCCGTGGACGTTCAGCACGCCAGAAGGCATTGCTGAGATTGCGCTGCCCGGTAAGCTTGTCGTGGATAACTCCGAGGCCTACATCGCGGCAGGCCTGGCCGGGCTGGGGTTAATGCAGGGGATGAACCTCTTTCTCCAGCCTTACCTTGACCGCGGCCTGCTGGTTGAGGTCCTGCCGGACTATCGCTCCCCGGACCGCAAGCTGTCACTGCTCTACCCACATCGCCATCTCTCCCGTAAGGTGCGGGTCTTTACCGAGTGGCTGGAGAGTCTGGTGTGAAAACAGCCAGCGCGTGACACAGCGCGCCAATCTGTTCGACGGCGTTAAGCAGGCGGGGCGTGGGTTCGTTTGCGCAGTTTAGCCGCAGAAAATGCGTTAATTCTGCACCCGGGGAAAACAGGGGGCCAGGGCTGACGCCAATCCCCAGCGCCAGCGCGCGGCGATGCACCTCCAGCGCGTTGACCTGCTGAGGGAGCTCCACCCACAGCAGAAAACCGGCTGCGGGTACGTTAATGCGCGTACCGGGTGGGAAACTGGCTTCGACCCGCGCCACGACGGCGCGTATTCCCTCTGCGATCCGCCGCTTTAGCCGCCGCAGGTGACGATCGTAGTCGCCGCTTGCCAGCATCTCGCACGCTGCGGCTTCCAGCAGCGGCGTGCCTGCCCAGTCTCCGGCCATGCGGGCCTGTAAGACCTGCGCGTGGTAGCGTCCGGCGGCAATCCAGCCGATTCGCCAGCCCGGCGCAAGCGTTTTAGACAGCGAACTGCAGTAAATCACGTTCCCGCTGCGATCGAATGCCTTACAGGCCGGAGGACGCTGCCCTTCGCCGACCAGGTCACCGTAAACATCGTCCTCAATCAAAGGAATACCCGCCTCTTCAAGCAGGGCAACCAGTTCCTGCTTGCGCGCGACGGGCATAGTGGCACCTAACGGGTTTTGCACGGTGGGCGAGGCCAGAACGGCAGCGGGGCGGTGGCAGCGAATGGCGTCCGCCAGCGGTTCCAGCAGCAGGCCTTCCACAGGGTCGGTGGGGATCGCTAAGGCCTTCAGGCCTAAATCCTCCAGCAGCAGGAGCGTACCAAAATAGGCCGGCTGTTCAATCGCCACGACATCGCCTGGCTGACATACGGCCCGAAGGGCCAGGCGCAGCGCCTGCGTCGCGCCCGCGGTGATAATCAGGTCATCCGCGCCGAACGGGGCTCCCCACTGCGCGGCACGCGCGGCAATTTTACTGCGTAAATCTCCCCGCCCCGGAGGCAGGCTATAGCTCTGCCCGTGCGCGTCCAGGCGACGTCCCGCAGAGTGCAACGCCCGCTGCAGCGCGTCTCCCGGTAGCCAGGCGGGATCGGGCAGGGCGGCGCCCAGCGGGACCAGGCGCGCTTCTGCACTGCTGAACAGCGAGCGGGCCACGGCGGACATGGTGACGGGGACCGGGCCTGGTGGGGAACGCGCGGGCTCCACGCGCGGAGCGAGGCTGGTCTGGCGGATGTAATAACCTGAACGCGGCCGCGCAACGATCAGCCCTTCAGCCTCCAGGCAGCGAAGGGCCTCCAGCGCCGTCGGAAGGCTAACGCGCTCGCGTTCGGCCAGTTTACGCGCGGAGATCATGCGGTCGCCGGCGCGCAGCGCGCCGGACGTCAGCGTGAGGCGCAGCATCTCGGCAATTCGGCGATAGCGTGGGGACGATGGTGACGGGGCAGACATGGGTATCTGTTCAGGCTAATTTTCGATAAAACTGACTATACAGCCAATGATGCGCGCCATCTATAGTGTCCGGCATGTTCAGGACAAGGAGGCATTATGCACAGCGATAATTTCAACATTTCCACGTATTTCAAACGCATAAACTACACCGGACCGGCGGCTGCCGACACGGCGACCCTGCATGCGCTGATGCGCCATCAGCTCTTTTCCGTTCCCTTTGAGAATCTGGACGTGCAGGCGGGCAAAGTTGTCTCGCTGGCGCCGGACGATATTGCCGATAAGGTGTTAACGCGGGGGCGCGGCGGCTACTGCTATGAGGTGAACGGGCTTTTTGCCATGGCGCTGGCGGCGTTAGGTATTCCTTACCGTTTCGTGGCGGCGCGCCCGATGTTCTACCCGGCGCGGCGGCCGAAAACCCATATGGCGATCATCGCGGACGTGGAGGGTCGCCAGTGGCTTTGCGATCTTGGCTTCGGCAGTTACGGCATCCGCGCCCCGATGGCGCTGGACGCGCTTGATGTGGATATCACCCAGGATTTCGACACGTTTCGACTGAGCCGTAGCGCTGAGGGCGAGTATCTGCTTCAGGCGAAGGTTGAGGGAGAGTGGGCCCGGCAGTACGGCTTCGATCTTACCCCCCAGGAGTGGATTGATTTCGTCCCGGCCAACTACCTTAACTCCACGCACCCGGATGCCATCTTTGTGCAAAAGCTGGTGGTGGTGCAGCATCGCCCGGAAGGACGCCAGATTTTACTGGGCGATGTGCTGAAAACCATCACGGCGAACGGCACTGAAACGCAGCGGCTGGCGGAGGAGGAGATCCGCCATGTCCTGAAAGACCGTTTTTCGCTGACCGCCGCATAATCTGCCGGGAAGCGATGGGGGCTCAGCCCGGCCCGTCCGCTGAGGCTTTGCGCTGAGTCCCCCACTGTAGCAGCAGGCTAAACGACGCGGGCAATACGGTCAGCGTCACCAGCGTCGCAGCCAGCAGTCCTCCAATAATGGCATAGGCCATTGGGCCCCAGAACACCTGGTGAGAGATGGGGATCATCCCCAGAATGGCGGCACAGGCGGTCAGACAGATGGGTCTGGCCCGGTGCTCTGCGGCCGCCATAATCGCGGCATCGTTTGCCATCCCCTGAGCAAGATTGCTGTCAACTTCGCTAATCAATATTACCGCGTTACGCACGATCATCCCCGCCAGGGCGATGACGCCCAGCAGCGCGACAAACCCCATCGGCGTTCCGCCGGGGAGCATAGCCAGCACGATCCCCGGCAAACCAAACGGAGCCATCAGGAGCGCCAGCAGCATCCGGGAGTATCGCCGCAGCTGAAGCATCAGCAGCAACAGCATGATGACCAGCGTCACCGGAAGAACGCTAAAGACGGAGCTATTCCCCTTATCCGATTCGGCAACCGCGCCGCCTTCCTCGATGCTGTAACCGGCCGGCAGGTCCGCGCGCAGCTTGTCGATCGCCGGGCGCAGCGCTGCGGATACCGCTTCTGCCCTCAGCCCCGGGGCGAGGTCGGTTTGCACCGTGATAAAAGGCAGACGCTGCCGACGCCAGACGACCGGATCGTCCACGCCCCAGACCGGCGTCGCGACGGCGCTGAGCGGAATTTTTTTACCGTCATTGCCCTGAATCGTGAGCGAGGAGAGGGTAGCGGTGCTGCGGCGCGCGCTGTCCGCGGCCCGGAGCACCACGTCAACGAGGCGGTCGTTATCCCTGACCGAGGTGACAACGCTGCCGGACCAGACGGTATTCAGCGTGCGGGCCAGACTCTCAGACGATATGCCCGCCGCCCTGGCCGCCGTCTGATTCACCTCAAGGGTTATGACCCTCTCCGGCTCTCCGGCCGTCTGGTTAACGTCGCGGGAGAGCGGCGAACGGCCAATTGCGTCCGTGAGACGGTTCGCGAGCGCCCGGACCTGCAGATAATCCGGCCCGCTCACCCGGTATTTGATTGGCCAGCCGACGGGAGGCCCCAGCTCAAGGGGCGACACGCGCGTAACGATGTCGCTAAATTGCGTCGCCAGGATATGGTTCAGCTGCGCATGCAGGCGATCCCGCGCCGCAAGATCCTTCGCCACCACAACCATCTGGGCGATATTTTCATTTTCCAGCAGCACGTCCATCGGCAGGTAAAAACGGATGGCGCCCGACCCGACGTAGGTCGTGTAGCGATCGATGTTGCCGTTGCTGGCCAGCGCCTTTTCCAGCCTTTTCACCTGTCTGAGCGTTTCCGGCTGCGAGGCGTTGGCCGGAAGCGTCAGGCTAACCAGCAGCTCGGACCGGTCGGAGGCGGGGAAAAACTCGCCCTGCATAAACGTCGTGCCGTACGCCGACAGGCCCAGCGCGGCAAGCGCAAACAGCACCGTGGCGAGCCGGTGACGCAGTGCCAGGCGCAAAAGCCGTCCGTAACCGCGCGCGATCCTGCCGGGGCCCGATGCGCGATGCCTGATTTTTTCCGGCAGCAGCCACGTGCCCGTCAGCGGCGAAAAGAGGATCGCGACGGCCCAGGAGCAGAGCAGGGCGATGAGCACCACCGCAAACAGGGAGAAGCAGTATTCACCGGCGCTGGAGGCCGCAAAACCAACGGGAATAAAGCCGGCAATCATCACCAGGGTACCGGTGAGCATCGGAAATGCCGTCGTCCGGAAGGCCCAGGTGGCCGCGTTCAGGCGGGAATCACCGGCTTCCAGCCGGGAGACCATCGTTTCGACGGCGATCATGGCGTCATCCACCAGCAGGCCCAGCGCAATGATCAACGCCCCGAGCGAGATGCGCTGAAGGCCGATGCCGGCGAGCATCATGCCGGCAAACGTCATGGCGAGCACCAGCGGAATGGCCGTTGCCACCACCAGCCCTGCCCGTAAACCCAGCGAGACAAATGAGACTGCCAGCACGATGACAACGGCTTCGATAAGCACCCGAATAAACCCGCTTACCGCGTCACTGACCACCGCGGACTGATCGGCGACTTTCACCATCTCTATACCGTGCGGCAGCCCGGCGCTGAGCGCCGCCATTTTTGCGTTAAGCGCCGCGCCGAAACGCAGCATGTTGCCCGTTGGCGCCATCGACACCGCCAGCCCGATCGCTGGTTTGCCGTTCACCCGGTAAGCGGGGGCCGGTGGATCGGCGATTTCCCGGGTGACGGTGGCAATGTCGGTCAGCGGAATATAGCGATTGTTAACGTGCAGCGTGACGGCGCGCAGGCTCTCTTCGGTGGTGAGCGCCCCGCTGACCTTTATCGCGATGTTCTCCTGCCCGGTACGCATAATCCCTGCCGGGACAACCGCGTTTTGCGCCCGGAGTGCGTCGGCAACCTCCTGAATATCGAGCCCCATACCGGCCAGACGCGCCGGAGAAAAGGCGAGGACCCACTGCTCCTGCTGTTCGCCCAGCAGGGTGGTTTTGCCCATATCCGGCAGGGACATAAGCTCTCGACGTAGTGTCTCTGCGCGATCCCGCACCTCCCGCAGGGTGAAACCCTCGGGAATAAAGGCATAGATTGTGCCGAACGTGTCGTCAAACTCGTCGTCCACGGCAGGGCCCTGCACCCCTTCAGGGAGGGATGTGGCGATGTCCTGCATTTTTTTGCGGATCTGATACCAGATGTCCGGCACGTCCTGCGGGGGCGTATCGTCACGGAGGTTGACGTGGATAACGGTGCGTCCGGCCCGGGTTTCACTTTCGAGATAATCCAGCCAGGGCGTTTCCTGCAGCTTTTTTTCAAGGTTATCGGTCAGCAGGCGGGTGGTGTCCGCCACGGATGCTCCCGGCCACTGCGCGGAGACGACGGCCGTTTTAATGGTGAATGCCGGATCTTCGTTACGCGGCAGCTTTTCATAGCAGAACACGCCCACCGCGATCACCAGCAGCATGAAAAAGCTGACCATTTGCTGGTTCTTAAGCGCCCAGGCGGAGAGGTTAAATTTCGCTTCCGCGCCTGCGCTCATGGCTGAACCTCCCCGGGCACCACCGGCTCGCCGGAGCGTAATGTGCTCACGCCAGCCGTAATCACCCTGTCGCCGGGCTTAAGGCCGGAGGCAATCATAACGGAGGTGGCCGTATAGCAGGCGGGCACCACCACGCGCAGCTGCGCCCGCGCCTGCGGGGTAATCACAAAAACCGCCGGTTTGTTGCCGGCACGCGTTAGCGCCGACGCGGGAAGGGCGTACCCGTGCGGGGCGGCGGAGGGTAACGTCACGGTGACGCTGGCGCCCAGCGCCATGGCCTGCGGCGGATTTTTCAGGGTAGCTCTGACGCGCCACGTGCGGGTCTGAGGATCGGCCTGCGGGGTGATATCCCGCAGCGCGGCAGCCGCCTGTACCGATGGGTCGCTGAGGAGGGAAACCCGTAGATCCGCCTTATCCAGAGGAGGGATCGCATCGGGCGTAGCAATATCAAACGCCACGTCGCGGGCTTCACCGGTCGCCAGCGTCAGCACGGACTGGCCGTCGCTGACAACCTGTCCCGCAGAGGCGCTCACGGCCGTGATCGTGCCCGCTTGCGGGGCGAGCAGGCGCGTCCAGCCCAGGCTTTCCCGCGCGTTACGCCATGTGGCCTCGCTCCTTTTTAAGCGCGCGCTGGCGACAAGCCAGTCCGCCCGGGCGCTGTCGAGCTGCGTGCGGGCTATGGCGCCTGTTGGCATGAGCTTTTGCATCCGACTGACGTTGAGCGCGGCGACCTGCGCAGAGGCTTTGGCGCCTTCATAGTCGGCCGCGGCGCTGTCGAGCTGGTTTTGCCCGGTCGTATTTTCAAGCGTGGCCAGCAGCTGCCCGGCTGTGACACTGTCACCAATATCGACGCTACGCGTCAGTATCCGGCCCCCGGTGCGAAAGCTCAGCGTCGTTTCATCGTGGGCATGGATCTCACCGGTTCTTTCCAGCGCGGGCAGGGATTGAGCGGTGCCAACGACGACGTAGCGCACCGTATGCACTGGGTCAGGCTTGTTTTCGTGTTTATCACCGCAGCCCGTCAGCGGAAAAATCGCCAGCGCAAGCAGCGCCAGGGGAAGAAAATGCAGCCAGGAAAGGGTGCGCGCCACGCCGTACAAATGATGCAGGCAGTGGCGGAGAGAGAGTATAAATTCGTCTGACATAACGCCGCTCCATAAAGGTAATGGCGTTATTTAATGCGCGCTACGTCGAGAAAGATTCGATGTTGTGTCAAGGCTTTATCAAGAGTGGAGATTTTTATTATCGAACGGATGCCAGGGCAATACAATGCGCACCGCAAGGCCGCCTGTTTCCGGTAATGACGCGCTAATTTCTCCCCCATGCGCCTGACAAATCGCCCGGGCGATGGACAAACCGAGGCCGCTGCCGCCGGAATGCCGCGCGCGGGACTGCTCCTCGCGGCTAAAGCGTTTAAACATTTCCGGCAAGAACTGGGGCGAGACGCCCGGTCCGTCATCGGTAAATTCGAGGGTGTAATGCCCGCGGGCGTAGTGCAGCGTCACCTCAAGGTGGCCGCCTTCGCGTCCGTAACGTAGTGCATTTTCCATAAGGATGGTAACGACCTGTCCCATCCGGAACGCATCGCCCCGGAAGGGGCAGGTGCGCGGGTTACGCAGCGTTATCCTGAAATGATGCGCATCGGCCTGGGGCACGATCCAGGCTGCCCGCTCCTGAATCAGCTCATCCAGACAGAACGGCTGGTCCTCCAGCACCAGGTTACCCGCGTCGGCCAGAGAGAGAAGGTGGAGCTCATCGGTGAGACGGTTGAGGTGCTGGAGCTGCTTCATCACCATTCCCAGCTGCGCGGGGCTGGCATCAAACACGCCGTCTAACATGCCCTGCAGACGCCCGATGGCGGCCGTCAGAGGCGAGCGCAGCTCGTGCGCCATCGCCACGTGTGAGGCGCGGAGCTCTTTCTCATAGCGGGCCAGTTGCCCCGTCATGGAGTTAAAGTCCGCCGCGAAGCTGACCATTTCCGCCGGTGCATCTTTGATGAGCTCTGCCTGACGGCCAAACTGCCCTTCGGCGACATCCTTTGCCGCGTCGCGAAGACGGCTGAACTGCAGCGCCAGCGGCCGGGCGTGTTTTAGCCCCATCACCACAATAAACGGGATCATCACCAGCACCAGCAGCGCCACCGTGACCCAGTCCGCCGACGCGATGGACGGCGTGGAGTAGCTCAGGCCCCACCAGGTGTCCACAATCGTGTGGAAGAGGGCCGGGTTAGCCTGCGGGTTCTGGCTGAGGGTAAGAAATTCGTGTCGGACCGCCGCCGGCATCCGGCCCATGATCCAGTAGTTCTGGACCGCATAGCGCAGCCACATGCAGGTTGCAATGACAATCACGCTGCCGATGGCCAGCGCTAAGATGCGCGCGCAAATCCAGCGCCACAGAGAGGAGTGCCGGCGTTTTATCATGGCTGTCTGAACCTGTAACCCACGCCGCGAACGTTGATCAGCACGCCGGAAATACCGACGGCCTCCAGTTTTTTACGCAGGTTATAAATATGGGTGTCGACTACGCGCTCCAGCGCCTCGCTTTCCGGCAAGCAGTGCTCCAGTAGATACTGGCGTGAAAACGGGTGCGCAGGCGAGCGCAGCAGCGTTGCCAGCAGAGAGAATTCTGTTGGCGTAAGATCGAGCATCACAGGCGCGCCGTCGCCGTTATCCACGCTCGCCACAATGGCGGCGACATCCACCGCCAGCGTTTGCCAGCGAAGTATCTTTTCCTCTGTCTCTTTTTTACTGCTGCGCCGCAGCACCGCCTGCACCCGCGCTACCACTTCGCCCGGATGATAAGGTTTAACAACGTAATCATCGGCGCCGTAGCGCAGGGCGCCAATGCGATCGGGGGTATCCCCCATGGCCGTAACCATGATCACCGGTACGTCGCTTTTACGGCGCAGGCCCGCCAGCACTTCGGTGCCGTTGAGCCCCGGCAGCATCACATCCAGCAGGATGAGGTCGGGTTTCCACCGCTGCGCCATATCCAGCCCGGAAAGACCGTCTCCGGTAATGGCCACGTCGTAATTTTCACGCCGTAAATAGGCCTCGAGCACGCCAGCCGCGTCGGCGTCATCTTCAATAATCAGCACTCTTCTGGACAACATCCGTTCACCTTGACCGTTTCTTAACACTATCCCGACGATTCATTGATTCTGGCAAATCATACTGCGCCAACATTGTGTGGCTGTTCCTTTCTCAGGAGACGCCAGCGTCTGTATGGAGAGCAGTATGATAGCGATAAAAAAAGTCCTGTATATGTCCGTCCCGCTTCTGATGGTCGCGGCACCCGGCGCGCAGGCGGATGATGACACCGCGTCCGACTCCTTAACCGTCGGGCTGGGGGGACAGTATGCCCCGCGTTACTCAGGCTCAGACAAGCAGGTGTGGCAGGTGGTTCCTGTGCTGCAGGGACGCAAAGGCGCTTTCTTTATTGATGCGCAAAAAGGAGTGGGATATGACCTGCAAAACGACAGCGGTTGGTATTTTGAACAGTCGCTGGGCTATGACTTCGGAAGGGCAGATAAAAACTCCGGCTGGCGTGAGGGGGCAAACAACCTGAAAGGGATGGGGGACATTGACGCCACCCTGAATACCGGCCTTGCCGTTGGCTGGCAGGCCGCGTCCTGGGTGAGCGTTGAGGGCAGAGCCACGCTGCCGTTTACGGACAGCCAGGGGGGAAGCTATCAGGCCTCCGTGACGCTGATCCCGGTACAAAATAGCCAGGACACGATCGCCTTTCAGTCTGCGGCCCTGTTTGGTGACAGCCGTTATCTGAATACCTGGTATGGGGTGAGCGAGCAGCAGAGCCGCCGCACCGGCTATCGCCGCTATGCTGCGACGGGTGGATTTTATGGCATCGACACCAGTCTGACCTGGAGCCATCAGTTCGATGCTCACTGGGGAACTGTTCTGAGCGCGGACTATACCTGGCTTGGCGACCATGCGAATGACAGCCCGATCGTGATGCGGCGCAATGAGGGGTCTGCAACCGCCGCAATCACCTGGACATTTTAACCAGATAAAGGGTCAGGCAAAGAGTCCCTTAATAAGCATCCAGAAAAGAGAGAGCAGGCAGAGGATCTGTACCGTTCGCAATGACCACAGCTGAAAACGCCATTGATAACGCTCCCGGGCATCGGCTTCTGCGATCGGGCCTGTGGCGTCCGCGGCATTTTTCCTTATGCGGCGCAGAAAATCATGACACAGCCAGACCAGAAGTATGAGGATAATTATTCTCGTGAAAAGTAAACCGTAGGCGGTATAAAACGTATCCCAGTAGCAGCGGAGGGTGTCCATGGCATATATCCTTTTCCTGAGCCGCCCATACGGCAGGTATGGGCGGTGAACGATTATTTCTTCTTATTCATCATCGCTTTTAAATCAGCAAAGGGATTAAACGTGGCGACGCCCACGTCTTTTTGCGCGTCTTCGCCGGCAACCACGGTGGTACCGTACTGATCCGCTTCGGTGTATTTCGAATGTTCGTGATCGTGGCAAAACAGGCACAGCAGCTCCCAGTTGCTGCCATCTTCCGGGTTGTTGGTATGGTCGTGATCGATATGGTGAACCGTGAGTTCACGCAGATTGGAATAGACAAACTCGCGCGAGCAGCGTCCACACACCCATGGATAGATTTTTAATGCTTTTTCGCGATAGCCGCTTTCCAGCCGCGCGTAGTTTTTGGGGATCAAAGCCATTGCCGGTTTTACCTGCCATAAAAAGAGTGGGGAATATTATATCTCATTATGAATGGTAATGACGAACCCCTCCATTCAATCAATTTATTTGAATCATTCCGTTAAATAAACGGCATTTATTCTCCGCAGGTAATGCGTAAAGTAACGAGTACGTAAAGCATTATCGGGACATATGGTTATGAAAAAGATCGGGTTTTTATCCTTTGGTCACTGGACGCCCTCGCCGCAGTCCGGCACGCGCTCGGCGGCCGACACGCTGCTGCAGTCCATCGATTTAGCCGTGGCGGCTGAAGAGTTGGGGGCAGACGGCGCGTATTTCCGCGTGCACCACTTCGCCCGACAGCTTAGCTCGCCGTTCCCTCTGCTGGCCGCCATTGGCGCAAAAACGAAAACCATCGAAATCGGGACGGGCGTGATTGATATGCGCTATGAAAACCCGATGTACATGGCCGAGGATGCGGGCGCGGCGGACCTGATTTCCGGCGGGCGTTTGCAGCTTGGCATCAGCCGGGGCTCTCCGGAGCAGGTTATTGATGGCTGGCGTCATTTCGGCTATGTCCCTCAGGAAGGGGAAAACGAGTCGGATATGGCGCGCCGTCATACCGAGGTGCTGCTTGAAGTGCTGCGCGGTGAAGGGTTTGCCAAACCGAACCCGCAGCCGATGTTTCCGAATCCGCCGGGGCTGCTGCGCCTGGAGCCTTATTCAGAAGGGCTGCGCGAGCGCATCTGGTGGGGCGCCGGTTCAAACGCGACGGCGGTATGGGCGGCAAAACTGGGAATGAATCTGCAAAGCTCAACGCTGAAAGACGATGAAACCGGTGAGCCGTTCCATATTCAGCAGGCAAAACAGATCCGCGCGTACCGTCAGGCCTGGAAAGACGCGGGGCACGCGCGCGAGCCGCGGGTGTCGGTTAGCCGCAGCATTTTTGCGCTGATGGACGACCGCGACCGGATGTACTTCGGCGCCAGCCGCAACGACAGCGATAGCGTGGGTTACCTGGATGAGAAAACGCGCGCCATTTTCGGGCGCAGCTATGCGGCAGAGCCGGACAAGCTTGTTGAGCAGCTGAAAAAGGACGAGGCGATTGCCGAGGCTGATACGCTCTTGCTGACCGTGCCGAACCAGCTGGGTGTGGATTATAATGCGCACGTGATTGAGTCCATTCTCAAGCATGTCGCACCGGCAATGGGCTGGCGCGAGTAGTCGTTTCGCTATCAGCCGTGAGATCGTTATGGAAAACCTGGCCCTGTGGTATCGCCGCTTTGGCGAGCCAGAATCAGTTCTGCAACCTGAAGCCGCGCCGCCGGGCGCGCTTGCGCCGGGTCATCTCCGCGTGCGGATGCTGTTTTCTCCGGTAAACGCGTCCGATCTTATCCCCATTACCGGCGCCTATCGCCACCGAACTCCGCTACCGGCGGTAGCGGGGTATGAAGGTGTCGGCGTTGTCATCCAGGCACCCGCGCCGTTTGATTATCTGCTGGGTAAACGCGTTCTGCCGCTGCGCGGACAGGGCACCTGGCAGCGCTATGTTGACTGCCCGGCAGAGTATGCCATTCCCGTTCCGGACGCTATCGACGCACGTCTGGCCGCGCGGGCCTATATCAACCCGCTGGCGGCGCAGATGATGCTCACCCGCTACCCGCCTCGGGGAAAGCGGGTTCTGCTCACGGCTGCCGGTTCTGACTGCGCCATCCTGCTGGGGCAGTGGGCGCGTCAGGCGGGGGCGGAAGCGGTGTACGGAATTCACCGCTCCGCCGTTCATGCGCAAAGGCTGGAGGCGATGGGTATTATTCCTGTCGCGCAGCATGACGCACAGAGGATCGGCTCCATCGCCGCGCGTAGCGACCTCGTCTACGATGCCACCGGCGGGCCGCTTGCGGAAGCGATCTTCAGCGTGATGCCCGAGCAGGGCATGTTTGTCTGCTACGGGCTGCTGAGCGGTCAACCCTTCAGACAGCAACGGCCCGTGCCGCGCGTGGCGTGGTTCCATATCCGTAACGGCCTGGATGCGCTCAGCGCGGAGGCGTGGCGCGCGGAGTTCGATCGCATCTGGCTTCGCTTGCCCGCCAGCCAGTACAGCGACGTTACGGTGTACCCACTGGCGGAATGGCAGAGAGCGATCGGTGCCTGGCGCGAAGGCGGAAGGACCTGCAAGCCCCTCCTGTCGATGACGGACTGACCGCTATTGATGGCTCATATCGCTCAGCAGCACGGCGATACTTTGCCCGCCCGCCGTCTGTTCCAGGGCAATCTTGACGATGATGGTCAGCGGAACGGAGAGCAGCATCCCTACGGGGCCGAGCAGCCAGCCCCAGAATATCAGGGACAAAAAGACCACCAGCGTGGAGAGTCCCAGCCCCCGGCCCATCATCCGTGGCTCAAGAATATTACCGAACACCAGATTGATGACCAGATAGCCGGCCAGCAGAATCAGCGCGTCATAAAGTCCGCTGAAAACCAGCACCTGAAGGATAGGGGGGATCGCCGCCAGCACGGACCCGATGTTGGGAATATAGTTAAGCGCAAACGCCAGCAATCCCCAGACGAAGGCAAAACGAACGTCCAGCGCCAGTAGCATGACCCAGACGACCCCGCCCGTGACCAGGCTAATGGCCGTTTTCAGCACCAGATAGCGGGAGACGCTGTCCAGGGCGCGCTGGATCGCCCCCATCCCCTCAACCGGACGGACCATGATCTGCTGCAGCTTTGCCGGCAGCTGAGGCACCTCGAGCAGCATGAATACCACCGTTAAAAACAGCAGAAAAATAGACGTCATGGCATTGGAAAGCTGCGCCAGCAGGCTGGTGACGATAGTCATGGCCGCATTCGGGTCGATATATTTCAGCAGCTCCTCAACCGAGACTTCGATACCCGCGCGCTGCAGCCAGGGTTCAAGCTGCAGCAGCGGTATCGCCAGCGAAGAGCGGTATTTCGGCAGCGTGCGCGCCAGCTCGTTCAGCGAGGTTCCGAGATACGCCACCAGCAACACCATCGCCACAATAATGATGCTGATGAGCAGCGTGATCGCCAGCACGCGCGGAATGCGCAGGCGCGTCATGCGCTGTACCAGCGGATTCAGGATCACTGCAATAAACAGCGCCAGAATAAAGGGCACAATAATGTCGGCGGCAAAGCGAACGCCTGTCAGTATGATCACCAGCATGCCCAGCATGATGACAATTTTTAACCCGTTCAGGGTAATGATGGGTTTAGCCATGGTGACTCCGAAATTTTCTTTATATTTATAATAAAGGTGAAAGGCGCTGCAATAAACTAACCAAAATCAAACGAGGTGGGTAAAGAATTGCAAAGACTTTGAGTAAAATCTTAGCTTATGGTACAAATTTGGTGTGTTTAACTACCGAGGACAATTTTCATCCGCAAAGACGAGAAGCAACAACGCGGATAATTGTAATTTTATGGACAATCTGTTCAGGACGTACGCTTCAAACAAAACCGCTGTATTTTCCACCTCCTTCTTCCTGCTTTCTGGTGAGCAACACTGGCGCACCGCACTATAGTCATATCTTCTGCCTGAGCTGGCGCTAAGCGCTTAGCTATCTGATTTCAATTCGTATTTTTTGGTTTGCTGCACGCAGCGGGCCACGATGGATTATATTCTCAAGCAGGAGAAAATCATGTTTTACTGGATTTTATTAGCCCTGGCGATTATCGCTGAAATTACCGGCACGCTGTCGATGAAATGGGCCAGCATCAGCGATGGCAACACCGGTTTTATTTTAATGCTGGTGATGATTTCACTTTCCTATATTTTCCTCTCGTTTGCGGTGAAGAAAATCGCGCTGGGCGTCGCGTATGCCCTGTGGGAAGGGATCGGTATTTTGTTGATTACGCTGTTCAGCGTGCTGATATTTGACGAAACATTAACAACGATGAAGATCGCCGGCTTAACGACGCTGGTGGCGGGTATTGTGCTGATTAAATCGGGTACCCGTAAACCGACTAAACAGCCGAAGGAGCAGAACCATGCAACAGTTTGAGTGGGTTCATGCGGCCTGGCTGGGGCTTGCCATCGTGCTGGAAATCCTGGCGAACGTCCTGTTGAAATTCTCCGATGGTTTTCGCCGTAAAGTATACGGCCTGCTGTCGATTGCCGCGGTGCTGGGGGCGTTCAGCGCCCTGTCCCAGGCGGTAAAAGGGATCGACCTGTCGGTGGCCTATGCATTGTGGGGCGGTTTTGGTATCGCCGCCACGCTGGCCGCAGGCTGGGTACTCTTCGGTCAGCGTTTAAATAACAAGGGCTGGATCGGCCTCATGCTGCTGCTTGCCGGCATGATCATGATAAAACTCGCCTGACAGACCTCTCGCTATGATTTACAGGCAGCGAAATTCGCTGCCTGTATTACGCTTAGAAAAGCAAAACAGTGAAGAGGATGGCTGATGTATCGCACATTAAGCTGGCGCAATATTCCCAATGCGAGAACGTTGTTTGCCATGGTCTTCATGGCGGGGATCGGCTTAATTATTTCCATCGTCGCACTGCTTTATCTCTCTCTGCATCTTATCAGCACCAAAACCAACGAAATTGATGAACACCGCTCGGCGCTTTCCGTGCACGGGGCCATTCAAACCTCGGTTAACCGCGTCTCCTCTCTGGTGCTTGATAACGCCGTCTGGGACGATGCGGTGCGGGAGGCCTACCGTCCCGCGCTGGATACCGACTGGTTGTATAACACCTGGGGTGCCGGCTTTAAAATCAACAATCTCTATGACGGGACCTTTGTGCTTGATGAACATTTCAGGGTCATCTGGGGCTCGTTTCAAAGCCAGCGCTTCTACGAGAAAAACCTCGACTTCTTTGGCAAGGGTCTCGAAGCGCTTATCGACCAGCACAGGCGAGCGCTCTCCGGTGAAAAAAATATCTATTCGGGGATCAGCCAGACGCGCCACGGTGTCGCCTTTGTCGGAATAGGGCTGATTCGCCCGATGGTCGGAAGTTTACAGGTGACCGACGGAACGCGCCGCTATCTGGTGATTACCCGGCATCTGAACGCCAAAATATTATCCGACCTGGGAGCGACCTTTCAGATCGATAACCTCAGCTATTCCCCAGGCAAAATCAACGATCGCAGCATGCCGCTGCGCAGTGCGGCGGGGGAGTTAGTCGGCTATCTGAACTGGCAGGCTCGGCTTCCGGGTGCGCAAGCCGCCCGGGCGGCCTCTTCTGACATCCGGCAGATTGTGGTGCTGGCATCGGGGCTGATCCTGCTTTTCATTCTGGTGAGCAGCGTGGGGCTGTACAAGCTTGCGCGCGGAGAAAGCCAGGCGCGTCTGGTTGCAAGAACGGACTGGCTGAGCCATCTGCCGAACCGACGTGCGCTCATCGAGGCGCTGGACCGGGTGAGTTTACGCGGTGATATCGACGTCAAAAGCGTGGTGTTTATCGATCTGGATGGCTTTAAGGACGTGAATGACATCTACGGTCACAGCGTGGGTGACGATCTCATCGTGGCGATTGCGAAAACGCTGAATGAACGCGTGCCGCCGGGCGGAATGCTGGCGCGAATGGGCGGGGATGAGTTTGCCATGACCATCGGCGGTGACAAGGCTGAGGCACAGGCCACCGCGTTTGCCGCATCGGTGCTGGATTATCTCAACACCCCAGTTCAACTGGGGGAACGCACCATCCATATTGGCGCCAGCATCGGAATCGCCAGCGGCACCCTGATTGAGTGCACCAGCTCCGAGCTGTTTCGCCGCGCCGATATTGCCATGTATCACTCAAAAATGAGCGGGAAAGGGCGTATCACCCACTACGACGCGGAGCTGAACAGCGCCCGGGAGCGCAAGCTGGCGATTGAAAACCAGATCCGCCTCGGCCTGGAGCGCGATGAGTTTGAGGTCTGGTATCAGCCCATTATTGACGCCCGCAGCCAGAAAATGAGCAGCGTCGAGGCGCTGGTACGTTGGCCGCGTCGTCCGGACGGGCCGCTTGGCCCGGATGCCTTTATCGCCATTGCGGAGACCAGCGGTCTGATTTACAAACTGGGCCAGTTTGTTTTGCAGCGGGCCTGTCAGGATCTGCAGCCGTACGGTGAC
The DNA here is from genome assembly GCF_058788735.1 of Enterobacter sp. FW301-JW81. NCBI lineage: Bacteria > Pseudomonadati > Pseudomonadota > Gammaproteobacteria > Enterobacterales > Enterobacteriaceae > Enterobacter > Enterobacter sp. FW301-JW81. Next base: position 777,963 of record NZ_JBYTBA010000001.1, read on the forward strand.
TTAAAGCTCTCGGTGAATATTTCTCCCGCACAATTTCGCGATCCCGCCTTTGAAGAAAAAGTGGCAAGCGTGCTGGAAACCACCCGTTTCCCGGCCAACCGGCTGCAGCTTGAGGTCACGGAGTCCTATGTGCTGGAAAACCCGGAGCGTGCCCGCATGGCGATAGCCAATCTCAAAGCGTTGGGCACCGCGGTGGCGCTGGATGACTTTGGTACCGGCTATTCAAGCATTGGGTATTTGCGGCGTTTTAACTTCGACACCATCAAGATCGATAAATCGCTGGCCGGGCTGGTGGACAACGACGAGCAGGCGGCGGCGCTGGTGAGCGGCACGGTGCGTATCGCCAATGCGCTGGGCATGGCGGTGGTGGCAGAAGGGGTCGAAACCGAGAAGCAAATGAAGCTGCTGCGGCTGGCTGGCTGCGATCAACTGCAGGGTTTTTGGTTCAGCCAGCCGATGCCGATTGAGTCAATCAGGGCGTTACATCAGGTCAGAAGGTGCTGATTTACTGTTGCGCCAGCGCTTCAAGCTTGTCGCGGAAACCGGTCACGGACAGGGCCCGGTTATCTGCGCGCCATCGGTCTTTTGCCGCCGGGGCAGAGCTCTGAACGCCAATCAGCTGCCAGCCATTATCCGTTTTCAGCATCAGCGGTGAACCACTGTCACCCGGCAGCGTATCGCACTGATGCGAAAGCACGCTGGTTTGCGCCCAGCCCGTCACAATACAGTCAGTGTGGGTGTAAAGCGTATCCAGATGGTCGACAGGATAGCCCGATTGCGTCACCTTGCGGTCGGCGGCTTTCAGCGCGGCGGTGAGCGCGGCTTTGTCGCCGTCAAATAACGGCAGCGGGGTAATGCCTGAAGGCGGGTAGCGCAAAACGATCAGGCCAAAATCCCATGAGGCGGCCCCCGGCGGCACGATCCAGCCGTCACCGTCCGGTTTCAGGCGTTTGCCAAGAGACGGATCAACCCGGCCTTCAATGCCGTGGATTTCATAGCGCCAGAGGCCTTTTTGCGAAACAAAACGTAAGGCAACCGCTTTATCCGGCTTGCCGTTTGGCGGAGTTAACAGACAGTGGCCTGCCGTCAGGGCAAGCTGCGGGGTAATTAACGTTGCAGTACATAAGTTACCGCTGGCGGTTTCCAGTTGGCCTATAGCGTCCCAGGGCGCCTGGGTAGGATCGGTGACGCGCGTGCGATCGTCATGACCGAAAAAAAGCGTCTTTAGCTCTTTCGCGCTAATGGTGTCATCACCGCCATCATCCGCATGTGAAAATCCAGAAAAAAGACCAAACGTTCCCAGTAACAACACAACAGATTTACGCATATCACACTCTGGTGGGGGTAATTATGATTATTAAAAGTGAACCCTATGAAAATACTATAGACGGGACAGCGCGAAAGTGGGAGTAAAATCAGCGTGCTACAATCAGGAAAGATAAAAACGGCTGGCGATGAGCGCGCATAAAATAAGCAGGATCAGAATCAGCTCAAACCGATAGCGTCGCAGCATACGCCCTCCGGATAAAAAAAACGGCGCGGAACCTGTTCCGGTTCAGCGCCGGTTTACCAACGTGCCCCGAAGGGCACGGTTAAGCTTGTACTCTTACGCAGCTGGCTGTGCAGCTGGTTTAGCAGCTTCGTGTTTTACTGCTTTTTTGTGATGCTTTTTAGCAGCCTGAGCTTTCTGTTCTACAGCTGGTTTGGTCGCTTTTTTGTGTTTGTGGTGCTTTTTAGCAGCCTGCGCTTTCTGCTCTACAGCCGGTTTAGCGGCTTTTTTGTGGTGCTTTTTTGCAGCCTGCGCTTTTTGCTCGGTTGGCGCTGCGGTTGCTGGTGCAGCGGCTTCTTTTTTCGCTGCAGCTTTGTGATGTTTCTTATGATGAACCGCTTTTGCTGGCGCAGCGGTGGTGGTTGCAGCAGGCGCGGCAGCCGGTGCAGCAGTTGCGGTAGTGTCAGCAGCAAATGCAGCAGAAGACAGACCCATAGCAGCGGCAACAACCAGAGCTAATACTTTATTCATTCTCATACCCTCGAATTTGGTTTTTCATTTAACCCCACTGCGGGGCCGTTGAAATAACTATATCCCTGTAAATTCGAGGTTTCCGTGAGTGATTGGTATCGGCGTGTAACCATATGTACATTGCCGGGGTTACTCAGAAAATAATACCTGCACTGACGACCCCTCTCCCTTGAGGGAGAGGGGGGGGTGAGGGGGAACATACGGCTCTTTTACTGGAGGTCCCTCACCCCCGGCCAAACAGATTACAAATAACGGGAGGTCAGATGTTCGCGGAAGTAGCGGATATTCAGATCTTCACCCGTCGCCTGGGTAATTAACTGCGACGTGGTAAAGCGGCTGCCGTGCTGCCAGATGTTCTGACGCAGCCAGTCGAAGAGGGCGGAAAAATCGCCCTCGGCGATGGAGGCCTGAAGCCCCGGCAGCGCGGTGCTGGCGGCGTGGAACAGCTGCGCGGCATACATGGCGCCCAGCGTATACGACGGGAAGTAACCAAAACCGCCGTCGGTCCAGTGGATATCCTGCATACAGCCGTTGCGGTAGTTGTCTTTGGTGGATAATCCGAGCCACGCCTGCATTTTCTCATCCCACAGGGCGGGAATATCGTCCACCTCAATCTCGCCGTTGATCAGCGCCCGCTCAATCTCATAGCGCAGCACCACGTGTGCCGGGTAGCTCACTTCGTCCGCATCGACGCGGATATAGCCCGGCTTCACGCGCTGGTTCCAGGCAATAAAGTTCTCTTCGCTGAACGCCGCCTGGCTGCCAAAGCGGGCGTGTACCGCAGGGAGAAGATGCTTGAGGAAGGCTTCACTGCGTCCCAGCTGCATCTCAAAGAACAGGCTCTGGGATTCGTGGATCGCGGTTGAGCGGGCCAGGGCAATCGGCTGTCCTGCCCACGCGCGCGGCAGGTTTTGTTCGTAGCGCGCGTGCCCGGTTTCGTGGATCACGCCAAACAGCGCGCTGAGCAGTTCATCCTCGTCATAGCGCGTGGTGATGCGCACGTCCTCCGGTACGCCGCCGCAGAACGGGTGCGCACTCACGTCCAGTCGACCGCCGTTAAAATCGAAGCCGAGCATCTTCATGGCTTCCAGGCCCAGTTCGCGCTGCGTCGCGGTCGGGAAGGGGCCCTGCGGCGGAACGAACGACCGCTGAGCCTGTTTTTCCACCACGTTTGCCAGCAGGTCCGGCAGCCAGGATTTCATATCGCCGAACAGAACGTCCAGACGGGCGCTGGTCATGTCGGGCTCAAAAATATCCAGCAGCGCGTCGTACGGCGTACAGCCTTTGGCTTCGGCCCGCAGGCGAGCCTCTTCGCGGCTGAGTTTGACCACCTCTTTCAGGTTGGCGGAAAAACCCTGCCAGTCGTTGGCGGGGCGCTGCGTGCGCCAGGCGTGCTCACACCTGCTGCCCGCCAGGGATTTGGCTTCTACCAGCGATTCCGGCAGCAGCGAGGCCTGCTGGTAGTGACGCGTCATTTCGCGCAGGTTGGCCTGTTCGACATCATTGAGTTCTTCACCTGCCGCCGCAGCCAGCAGGTCGCCCACTTTCTTATCGGTCAGGATCTGGTGCTGCAGGACGCTCATCTCCGCCAGCGCCTCACCGCGCGCGGCGCTGCCGCCGGGCGGCATCATGGTGAACATGTCCCAGCTGGCGATGGAGGAGAGGTGCGAGAAGCGGGAGAGGCGCTGGAAGGTTTTCACAAGTGACTGATAGGCGGATGTTTTTTGCAATTCTTATTTCCTCTTGCCAGGGATGTGTTTCAGGGAGCATACAATGAAACAGAGCAAATTCCCCAACATTTCCCACGCGGAGGAAATCTATGCAGACCTCCACCGTTGAAACCGTCGCCGGCATTCCGGCAGACGGTTTTCGGTGGGCGCTTAGGCCTTATCGCGCATAACCTGTTGCAGGATCGCCAGCGCCTGAGTGAACTGGGCATCCGGAATGGTCAGCGGATAAAGGAAGCGGATCACGTTGCCGTACTGGCCGCAGATCAACAGCAGCAGGCCCTGGGCGAGCGCCTTTTGCTGGATCGCCTGCGCGATGGCGGCCGAAGGTTCACGGCTCTCGGGATCAAAAAACTCCGCCGCAATCATCGATCCTCTCCCCCTTATCGCCACGAGCGCAGGGAAGGTGCCCTGAATCTCCTCCAGCGTGGCTTTCAGCCGATCGCCCAGATGACAGGCGCGCGTGCACAGTGACTCGTTGTCGATAATTTTCAGCACCGCGTGCGCGGCGGCCACCGCCAGCGGGTTGCCTGCATAGGTCCCCCCCAGACCGCCGGGAGCCGGCGCGTCCATGATCCCGGCGCGGCCTACCACGCCGGACAGCGGCATTCCGCCTGCCAGGCTTTTAGCCATCGTCATCAGATCAGGCTTGTCCGCGTAGTGTTCCATGGCAAACAGTTTGCCCGTACGGGCGAAACCGCTCTGCACTTCGTCGGCAATCATCACGATCCCGTGCTCGTCACAGATGCGGCGGATGGCGGCCACCAGCTCTGGCGGGGCGACGTTGAATCCGCCTTCGCCCTGAATGGGTTCAAAAATAATCGCCGCCACCTGTTTCGCCTCAATATCCGCTTTGAACAGGCGTTCTATCGCCGTGACGGCATCCTGCGTCGTGATGCCGTGCAGCTCGGAGGGATAGGGCACGTGATAAACCGACCCCGGGAAGGGGCCAAATCCCAGCTTATAGGGCGCGACCTTGCCGGTTAACGCCATGGTCATATAGGTTCGGCCGTGAAAACCTCCCCCGAAGGCAATCACGCCCGGTCTGCCGGTGTGGGCCCGGGCGATTTTAATGGCATTTTCCACCGCTTCCGCGCCCGTGGTGAAGAACGCCGTTTTGGCCGGGCTCTGCACCGGGGCCAGCTCGTTAAGTTTCTCGGCTAATGAAACGTAGCTTTCATACGGCACAATCTGGTAGGCCGTGTGGGTGAACTGGTGAAGCTGTTTTTCCACTGCGGCCACCAGTTCAGGATGACGATGGCCGGTATTCAGTACCGCGATCCCGGCGGCGAAATCGATATAGTCGTTGCCTTCCACGTCGGTAAGCGTGGCATTCTCCGCCGTGCGGGCAAAGAAATCACACATTACGCCTACGCCGCGCGGGGTGGCAGAAAGTCTGCGCTGATGAAATTCCTGGTTACTCATGTCAGATACCCTTTTATCGAAACGATCAAACGCCAAGACGATCGCGCAGGCTGTAATACGCCGCGCCCATCGCCGTGAATGGAATCCGCAGGCTGCGACCGCCCGGGAAGGGGTAGTGCGGGAGGTTGGCAAACGCATCAAAGCGCTCAGCGTCACCGCGCAACAGTTCCGAGATCAGCCGTCCGGCCAGGTGGGTGCAGGTCACGCCGTGGCCGCTGTAGCCCTGCATGTAATAGATGTTTTTATCCAGACGACCAAACTGCGGCATGCGCGACAGGGTCAGCAGGAAGTTGCCCGTCCAGCGGTAGTCGATTTTGACGCCTGCCAGCTGAGGGAAGGTTTTCAGCAGCTTTGGCATCACCATGCGCTCGACGTCGTCCGGATCGCGCGCGCCGTAGACTACGCCACCGCCGTACAGCAGGCGGTTGTCGGCGGTGAGACGGTAGTAATCCAGCAGGTAGTTACAATCTTCCACGCAGTAGTTATTGGGGATCAGCGTGCGGGCTACCTCTTCCGGCAGCGGGGCGGTGGTCACCACCTGGGTGCCGCAGGGCATGCTGCGTTTTGCCAGGTCCGGTTCTATCTTGTCGCCCAGATAGGCATTCCCGGCGACGATCACGTAGCGGGCCGTCACCTGGCCATGCTGCGTGCTCACCACGGCCGGGCTGGTGTGCTGAATGGCGGTCACCGGGGACTGTTCATACACCCGCCCGCCGTTCAGGCGTATGGCGTCCGCTTCGCCGATCGCCAGGTTCAGCGGGTGAATATGCCCCCCGCTGCGGTCCAGCAGCGCGCCGGTATAGCGTTCGCTGTCGACTTCCCGGCGGATGGCGCTGGCGTCCAGCAGCTCCAGCTGCGTGTTGCCGTAGCGTTCCCAGTTGGCTTTTTGCTCCTCCAGCGTCTCCAGCTGCTTATGGTTTAACGCCACAAACAGCCCGCCGGGACGATAGTCGCACTGGATCTGATAGCGCTGGATACGCTCCCGGATGATTTCCCCGCCTTCAAACATCATGCTCCCGAGGACTCTGGCGGCATCGGGCCCGTAGTTCTTCTCAATCACGTCGATATCGCGGCTGTAGGAGTTAACCAGCTGGCCGCCGTTGCGTCCGCTGGCGCCGAAGCCGATGCGCGCCCCTTCAAGGAGCACCACGTCGTAGCCCATTTCGGCGAGATGCAGCGCGGAGGAGAGGCCGGTATAGCCGCCGCCCACCACGCACACGTCACAGCTGATGGACTCGTTAAGCGTCGGGAAAGGTTCGTAAGCGTTCGCGCTGGCCGCGTAGTAGCTGGTGGTATGTTCGGTCATGATTGAGGCTCCAGGGCAATCCAGATGGTTTTCAGTTCAGTAAATTTTTCCAGCGCGTGCAGGGACTTATCGCGACCGTTGCCGCTCTGCTTATAGCCGCCAAAGGGTACGGTCATATCACCGTCGTTATAGTTATTGACGAAGACCGAGCCTGCCTTCAGGCGGCGGCTCATGCGGTGCGCGCGGGAGAGGTCGCGGGTCCATACCGCCGCGCCAAGCCCATATTCACTGTCGTTGGCCAGCGTTAAGGCTTCCTCTTCGGTTTTAAAACGGGTGACGACCAGCACCGGCCCGAAAATCTCTTCCCGGCACAGCGGGGAGGCAGGGTCGATGTCGACAAAAACGGTTGGGCCGACTGCGGAAGGCCATGGTTGTTCCCGCCCGTCCAGCAGCAGCGTACCTTTCCGGGTTCCCTCGCGAATAAACGTGTGGACGGTATCGGCGTGCGCGGCGTCGATGAGCATTCCCATCGTGCTGTCAGGGTCGAGCGGATCGCCGGGCTGCCAGTGGCGGGCCTGCGCCTTCAGCCTTGCCAGGAAGTCGTCGGCGATGCTGTCTTCGAGCAGCAGGCGGGTGCCGGCGATACAGACTTGCCCCTGGTTATAAAAAATCCCGGCGGCGGTCGCGCTTACGGCCTTGTCCAGATCCGGACAGTCGGCAAAGATAATGTTGGCGCTCTTGCCGCCTGCCTCCAGCCAGACGCGCTTCATGTTGCTTTCTCCCGCGTCCTTCAACAGCTGCTTGCCGGTGCGGGTAGAGCCGGTAAACGTCAGCACTTCCACCTCCGGATGCAGCGCCAGCGCCTGGCCCGCTTCGTGGCCGTAACCGCTTATCACATTCAGCACGCCGTCCGGCAGGCCCGCCTCTTTCGCCAGCCCGGCCAGCCGCAGGGCGGTGAGGGGCGATTTCTCCGACGGTTTCAATACTACGCTATTGCCCGCGATCAGCGCCGGGCCCAGCTTCCAGCAGGCCAGCAGCAGCGGGAAGTTCCAGGGGACGATGGCCGCGACAACCCCGATCGGCTCGCGCACGATCATCGCCAGCTCGCCCGGACCCGTAGGCGCCACTTCGCCGTAGACTTTATCCGCCGCTTCGGCGTACCAGCGAATGGCGCGCGCCGCGCCGGGAATATCGTCGCGCAGGCTGTGGCGGATGGGTTTACCGGTGTCCAGCGTTTCCAGTAAGGCCAGCTCTTCGACGTGGCGTTCCATTAAATCGGCGAGCTTATTTAGCACGGCCTTGCGCTGCGCCGGAGACGCCTGCGACCAGTCACCGCGCTCAAATACCTCACGCGCGGCCTGAACCGCGCGGTCCACGTCCGCCTGCTTGCCCCGGGCCACGTTCGCCAGGGGCTGCTGGGTAGCGGGGTTGACGGTTTCAAACGTGGCATTATCGGCGGCGTCACAATAGGCGCCGTTAATAAATAACCGGGTCTCAATGGCGCTGTTTTTTGCTTTATCCTGCCAGTAAGTCAGGTGCTGAAAATGCATATTCACTCCTTTCTTTCGCAATCAGATAAATAAAGGCATGGCCGTTTCAGGCAATACGAAGCCGTGGGGCATCCCGGGAATTAACCCGTAAAATGCCGACATTGATCGTTTTTATTTGTCCCGGCGTAAGCGCGCTTACGCCGGGACCGAGTGGTAATTAGAACGTGGTGGGGGTGTGGGCACTGATAATGCGGCAGATGCCTGCCGAGGTGTTGCTGAAGCTGTGCGGTATGCCGGTATTGATGGCATAGCTCTGCCCCGCAACCAGGTGATAAGGCTGGCCATTAATGGTCAGCACTATTTCACCTTCCAGTATCGTACCGATCTCCTCACCCTGGTGTTTGATCCTCTCTCCGGTCGTGGTTCCAGGCTGGTAAGTTTCAAAAATCATCGCCAGCGTACGGTTCGGATTTCCGTTATGAACCAGCTTCATCGAAACCCCCTGACTGCCTATTTCGATAAGGTCGTCCTGATTAATAACCACCTGCGGTTCATCAGGTTTTTCCGGTTCCGAAAAGAATTCCGAGAGCGACAGCCCATAGACTTTCAGCAGCTTTTGCAGCGTACTGATGGCAGGACTGACTTTGTCCTGTTCAATGGTGCTGATGGCACTGTGTGTTAACCCAGACAGTTCGGCGGCACGCCGCTGCGAGAGACCCAGCTGCTGGCGGATCTCAGACAGACGTTTCCCTGGCGCCAGTCCGTCATCGCTCATAGTTGCATTTCCTTTACGGTAGTGGTCAAAGCCGTTGCTTCTCGGCAATGTGGCTTTGACAGGCGGTGATAAAACCTTCAAACAACATACGTGACAGGGCGTACTCGCTGCTGTTCCATTCGGGGTGCCATTGCACGCCGAGGGCGAAAGGGTGGTCATGAACGCTGACCGCTTCGACCAGCCCGTCCGTTGAGCGGGCCTCCACGCGGAGCCGTGGTCCTAACGTTCGTGCACCTTGCCCGTGTAACGAGTTTACCCAAAATGTGTTACAGCCTGGTATTAATTGAGACAGCAGTCCTCCCTCCTGAACCTGAACCTCATGAGACGGGGCGTATTGTAGCTCAACCGGCAGTTCAGGATCTTCCCGGTGCTCAAGCAGGTCGTTCTGCTCGAACAGGCGACGATACAGCGTCCCTCCCGTTGCAACAACCAGTTCCTGCAGCCCCCTGCAGATGGCGAAAATGGGGATGCGCCTTTCGAGCGCGGCGGCAATCAGCGCCATGCTCAGAAGATCTCGCCCGGGATCGGCGTTAGGCTCATCGCCGTTTTCACCATACAGGTGCGGCTGCACATTACTAGGGCTGCCCGGCAGGTAAATCCCGTCCAGGATTGGCAGCAGAGCGGTAATGAGCTCTGGCTCTGCCAGCGCATGCGGTAAGGCAATAGGTAAGCCCCCCGCGTTAATAATGGCGTTCAGGTACTTTTCTTGCAGAGTCTGGGTCTCATGACCCTTAAGCCTGTTTCTACACATCACCACGCCAATAACTGGCTTGTTCATTATATTTTCCATGATCGCCCTCACAAAGTGGACTAAATTTAGGCCATTATCGCCTGTTAAACGGCCTTTTCGTTCAATATTTTCTCAATCTAGCAACGGGATCTGCCTTTTGCAAACTTAATTTAACATTTGACAAACAATTTGTTTGCATACAGATTCGATAGGGTGGACATTATATTTGACAGTCCAGAGCAGCGAACGCAAATCCAAAAACGGTGGTAAATCATGGAAACCAATATCGTAGAAGTTGAGAACTTTGTGCAGCACACGGATGAGAGGCGGGGCAGCGCCTTTACGCAGGAAGTGAAGCGCTATTTAGAAAAGTATCCTGACACCCAGTTTATTGATGTCCTCCTGACCGACCTGAACGGCTGTTTTCGCGGCAAACGCATCCCGGTTGCCGGACTGAGCAAGCTTGAAAAAGGCTGCTATTTCCCGGCTTCGGTTTTCGCCATGGACATTTTGGGTAACGTCGTGGAAGAGGCGGGGCTGGGGCAGGAGCTCGGCGAGCCGGACTGTATCTGCGTACCGGTGCCGGGCACCCTGACGCCGTCCGCCGCCGACCCGGAGTACATTGGTCAGGTGCAGCTCACCATGGTCGATGAAGATGGCGCTCCCTTTGACGTTGAGCCGCGGAACGTACTCAACCGACTCTGGCAGCAGCTGCGCCAGCGCGGTCTGTTCCCCGTGGTAGCGGTAGAGCTGGAGTTCTATTTGCTTGACCGTAAACGCGATGCCGAGGGTTATCTGCAGCCACCCTGCGCGCCGGGCACCGACGTGCGTAACACGCAGAGTCAGGTCTACTCGGTTGATAACCTGAACCACTTTGCTGACGTGCTGAATGACATTGACGAACTGGCGCAGCTGCAGCTGATCCCCGCCGACGGGGCAGTGGCTGAGGCCTCCCCGGGCCAGTTTGAGATTAACCTGCACCATACGGAAAACGTGCTCGATGCCTGCGATGATGCGCTGGCGCTGAAAAGACTCGTCAGACAGATGGCGGAAAAACATAAGATGCACGCCACGTTTATGGCAAAGCCGTATGAAGAGCATGCGGGCAGCGGGATGCATATCCACATCAGCATGCAGAACAACAGAGGCGAAAACGTGCTTGCAGACGCCAGCGGCGAGGATTCCGCGCTGCTGAAGCGCGCGCTGGCCGGGATGATCGACCTGATGCCGGCGTCCATGGCGCTGCTGGCGCCGAATGTCAACTCCTACCGCCGTTTCCAGCCGGGAATGTACGTGCCGACGCAGGCGTCATGGGGACACAATAATCGCACGGTTGCCCTACGTATCCCTTGCGGCGATCGCCATAACCACCGGGTCGAGTACCGGGTGGCGGGAGCAGACGCGAACCCGTATCTGGTGATGGCGGCGATTTTTGCCGGCATCTTACATGGGCTGGATAACGATTTACCCCTGCAGGAAGAAGTGGAAGGCAATGGTCTGGAGCAGGACGGGCTGCCTTTCCCGATTCGTCAGAGCGATGCGCTGTGGGAATTTATGCAAAACGATAGTCTTCGAGAGCGGCTGGGCGAACGTTTCTGCCAAGTCTATCACGCCTGCAAGAATGATGAACTGCTGCAGTTTGAACGCCTGATTACCGAAACTGAAATTGAGTGGATGCTGAAAAACGCCTGATGACGTGCCCCGGTAAGGGGCCGCTTTGTTTCATCGCATATGTATCACCAAACGGCCTGCGCGGAGCCTGGCCTAACTGTTCGCTGGCACGCCAGCTATCTCCCGGGAGTCGCGTTATGGAGCGCAGGCGGCACAGGGATTTTCTTAACGACACTGTGTGACGAGGTAGGAAATGATGCAGATGTTCAACTATCCGCAGGGCGAAGGGGGCCAGTCAGGCTCCTGCTGTGAGTGTGAGCCAGAGACGGTGCGCTGGTACGGTGGCGTGTGTTCTTTACAACTTCCCCCTTTGCTAAGCAGGTTTGCGTTAAGGTCAACGCGATTGCAAACCACGGTAAGCATGGGGGGGACGGTATATGGCGACTAATACCTCTCTTGACTCGCCGGGCATGGCCGGAAGAACCCGGCTGCGCAGCTCCCTCAAGCTCTGGCAGGTGGTCATGATGGGGCTGGCTTACCTCACCCCTATGACCGTGTTTGATACCTTCGGCATTGTGTCCGGCATCAGCAATGGTCACGTGCCCGCCTCGTATCTCCTGGCGCTGGCTGGCGTCATGTTTACCGCCATCAGCTACGGTAAATTAGTACGACAGTTCCCGGAAGCGGGCTCTGCATACACCTACACGCAGAAATCGATCGGACCCCACCTGGGCTTTATGGTCGGCTGGTCGTCGCTGCTGGACTATCTCTTCCTGCCGATGATCAACGTGCTGCTGGCGAAGATCTACCTCTCCGCGCTGTTCCCTGAAGTGCCGCCGTGGGTCTGGGTGGTGGGGTTTGTGACGATCCTGACGCTGGCGAACCTGAAGAGCGTTAATTTGGTCGCCAACTTTAACACCCTGTTTGTGCTGGTACAGGTCGCCATCATGGTGGTGTTTGTCATACTCGTGGTGCATGGCCTGCACAAGGGAGAAGGCGTTGGTACCGTCTGGTCGCTCCAGCCGTTTATCAGCGAGAACGCACACCTGATCCCTATTATTACCGGCGCGACTATCGTCTGCTTCTCTTTCCTCGGCTTTGACGCGGTTACTACGCTGTCGGAAGAGACGCCAAACGCGGCGCGGGTGATTCCCAAAGCTATTTTCCTGACCGCACTGTATGGCGGGCTGATATTCATCATCGCCTCGTTTTTCATGCAGCTCTTTTTCCCGACGATCGCGCGCTTCAAGAACCCGGACGCCGCGCTGCCGGAAATTGCGCTGTACGTGGGCGGCAAGCTCTTCCAGTCGGTGTTTCTGTGTACCACGTTCGTGAATACGCTCGCTTCAGGCCTGGCTTCGCACGCCAGCGTTTCACGCTTGTTGTATGTGATGGGGCGTGACAACGTCTTTCCGGAGCGGGTGTTTGGCTACGTGCATCCGAAATGGCGTACTCCGGCCCTGAACGTCATTATGGTAGGGATAGTGGCGCTGTCGGCCCTGTACTTCGATCTCGTGACCGCGACGGCGCTGATCAACTTCGGGGCGCTGGTGGCGTTTACGTTTGTTAATCTCTCGGTGTACAACCATTTCTGGCGGCGCAAGGGGCTGAACAAAACGTGGAAAGATCGGTTCCACTATCTCCTGCTGCCGCTCATTGGTGCCGTAACGGTCGGCGTGCTGTGGATAAACCTCGAAGCGACGTCCCTGACGCTTGGCCTCATCTGGGCGGCACTGGGGATCCTTTACCTGACATGGCTGACGCGCCGTTTCCGCAAACCGCCTCCGCAGTTTGAAGCCGCTAAGATAGAGCAGGCCTGGGATTCCTGAACGTGAAACGGCACCAGTACGCTGGTGCCGTTTTTCTCATTGCTCGTCTAACCGGGCATCAGCCCGCAGGCTTATTATCTCAGACGTTTATGAAGACTTGCTCCCACCAGCAGTGCGGCACAGAGCATCAGCGCGATAAACCCGCCCACGCCGTTCCAGCCGTAGCTATGCCAGAACACGCCGCCTAGCGTCCCGGCGATGCTAGAACCCAGATAATAGCTAAACAGATACAGCGACGATGCCTGGCCTTTGGCGCGACGCGCGCGCGGGCCAATCCAGCTGCTGGCGACCGAGTGGGCGGCGAAGAACCCCGCGGAGAAGAGCAGCATGCCGGCAAAAATCAGCCACAGGGAGGAGAAGAGCGTCAGCAGCAGGCCGAGCAGCATCATCGCCGTGAAGAACAGCATGACCGGGCCGCGCCCATAGCGTGCGGTCATCGCCCCGGCCTTCGGCGAGCTCCAGGTGCCGGTCAGGTACGCCACGGAAAGCAGGCCGACCACCGCCTGGCTCAGGTGCCACGGAGAGAGCATCAGGCGATAGCCAATATAGTTAAACAGCGTAACGAAAGAGCCCATCAGCAGGAAGCCTGCCAGGAACAGGCGCGGCAGCCCCTTGTCGCGCCAGTGCAGGCGGAAGTTGATAAACAGCGTTTTCGGGCGCAGGGAGGTAGGACGGAAATGACGCGACTCCGGCAGAATTTTCCAGAACATCAGGGCTGATGCCAGCGCAAAACACCCGATCGCGGCCAGCGCAATACGCCAGTTAAAGAAGTCCGTGAACACCCCGCTCAGCAGGCGTCCGCTCATCCCGCCGATCGAATTCCCGCTGATGTAAAGCCCCATCGAGAAGGCAACAAAGCTCGGGTGGATCTCCTCGCTAAGGTAAGTCATCCCGACCGCCGCCACGCCGCTGAGCGATAGCCCAATCAGCGCGCGCATCACCAGAATGCCGTGCCAGCTGGTCATCATGGTCGAGAGTAGCGTACAGACCGAGGCCAGCATCAGAGCCGTCACCATCACCTGCTTGCGGCCAATGGCGTCGGAAAGCGGGCCGGTAAAGAGCAGGCCAACCGCCAGCATACCGGTAGAAATCGAGAGTGAAATGCTGCTGCTGGCAGGCGATACGCCAAACTCGTGCGAAAGCACGGGCAGGATCGGCTGAACGCAATAGAGCAGGGCGAAGGTCGCCAGACCGGCGGAAAAAAGCGCCAGCGTAACGCGCATAAATTGGGGGGTACCACGTTTAATAAACTGAACCGGCTGCGATGCGGCGGGTAAATCATTGATGTCGCTGGCCGGATCGATATCAATGGAAGTTGTACGACTCACACAGTTTCCTTGCTTAAACATCCCCGTGATTTCTGGTGACGGGTATGACCACCTCTTCAGGGTAGGAAAATGTAAATATTCTGTCTAATATATTAATAATCTCAAATGATACTTTAAAAATATGAATATCGAGCTGCGTCATCTCCGCTACTTTGTCGCCGTCGCCGAAGAGCTGCATTTTGGCCGCGCGGCGGCACGGCTGAACATCTCTCAGCCACCGTTAAGCCAGCAGATTCAGATCCTGGAACAGCAGGTCGGGGCGCGTCTTCTGGCCCGCACCAACCGCAGCGTGAGCCTGACGGCGGCGGGAAAGCAGTTTCTCGTCGACAGCCGACAAATCCTGAGCATGGTCGAGGATGCCGCCGCCCGGGCAGAACGGCTGTATCTCGGGGAAGCGGGAGAACTGCGAATCGGGTTTACCTCGTCCGCGCCGTTTATCAGCGCCGTCTCGGAGACCCTTTCGTCATTTCGTCGCCATTTCCCGGATGTTCACATTCAGACGCGCGAAATCAATACCCGCGAGCAGATCGCGCCTCTGAACGAAGGTTCGCTGGATCTGGGGCTGATGCGTAATACCCAACTGCCGGATACGCTGGCGTGGCAGGTCATTCTGCGCGAGCCGCTGATGGCCATGATCCCGCGCGATCATCCGCTGGCGTCGCGTCCGTCGGTGTCGCTGGCAGAGCTGGCAAAAGAGCCGTTCGTCTTTTTTGACCCGCAGGTCGGGACGGGGCTGTACGACGATATTCTGGGGCTGATGCGCCGCTACGACCTTGCGCCGGTCATTACCCAGGAAGTCGGGGAAGCGATGACCATTATTGGCCTGGTCGCCGCCGGGCTGGGGGTGTCTATTCTCCCGGCCTCCTTTAAAAGGGTACAATTGCGCGAAATGCGCTGGGTGACCATCGCCGAAGAGGACGCCGTTTCAGAGATGTGGCTGGTCTGGTCAAAACATCGTGAACAGAGCCATGCCGCGCAGCGCTTCAAACAGCAGCTCATCACCGCCTCTTTAGGGTGATATTTCCAGGGAAAAGTGAGCGAAAATGTGCGGTAAATCACATGGCTAAGTAAATATTTGACGACAGCCATGCAAGTGCTTCACCATAGCCCACAGTTTATTTCGAAGCTCGAAAATAAGGGAGTACGAGGTGGTTGCTGATAGTCAGCCAGGGCATATCGATCAGATTAAGCAGACCAACGCTGGCGCGGTGTATCGCCTGATTGATCAGCTTGGTCCGGTTTCGCGTATCGATCTTTCGCGCCTGGCACAGCTGGCACCCGCCAGTATCACCAAGATTGTCCGCGAAATGCTGGAAGCGCACCTGGTTCAGGAAACGGAAATTCAGGAGCCGGGCAGCCGCGGCCGTCCGGCCGTCGGGCTGGTGGTCGAGACGGAAGCGTGGCACTACCTGTCGCTGCGCATCAGCCGGGGGGAGATCTTCCTCGCGCTGCGCGATCTCAGCAGCAAGCTGGTGGTGGAAGACCGGCTTGAACTGCCCCTCAACGCGGAAGAACCGCTTCTCGATGCGATTGTCACGCACATCGATCACTTCTTTATTCGTCACCAGCAGCGGCTTGAGCGCTTAACCGCGATTGCCATCACCATGCCGGGCATTATTGATACCGAAAATGGCATTGTTCACCGCATGCCGTTTTATGAAGACGTCAAAGAGATGCCGCTGGGCGAAGTACTGAAAAACCACACCGGCGTGCCGGTCTATATTCAGCACGACATTAGCGCCTGGACCATGGCGGAGGCGCTGTTCGGCGCCTCCCGCGGCGCGCGGGATGTGATTCAGGTGGTCATCGACCATAACGTCGGGGCGGGCGTGATCACCGACGGACGTCTTCTTCACGCCGGAAGCAGCAGCCTGGTGGAAATTGGACACACCCAGGTCGACCCGTACGGCAAGCGCTGCTACTGCGGGAACCACGGCTGTCTGGAGACCATTGCCAGCGTGGAAAGCGTGCTGGAACTGGCGCAGGTGCGGCTCGGCCAGTCCATGAGTTCGTCGCTGCACGGCCAACCCCTAACGGTAGATTCACTCTGCGCCGCCGCGCGCCAGGGCGATCTGCTGGCGAAGGACATTATTACCGGCGTGGGGAATAACGTTGGCCGCATTCTGGCGATTATGGTGAACCTCTTTAACCCGCAAAAAATCCTCATTGGCTCGCCGCTCAGCCAGGCGGCGGAGATCCTGTTCCCGGCGATCTCGGCCTGCATTCACCAGCAGTCGCTGCCCGCCTACAGCAAAAATATTGCGGTAGAAAGCACCCAGTTTTCCAACCAGGGCACGATGGCCGGCGCGGCGCTGGTCAAAGACGCCATGTATAACGGCTCGCTGCTGATCCGCCTGTTACAGGGTTAACTCTTTTCCGCAGATGTAAGAAAAATTGCGCTATCTCAAGCCGGGTAGCGCACGCATCCCGTAGACTTCCACCACTGAATTATTTACCTGGTTTATATTTTCGAAGCATACCCAAGAGGTGGAGTGAGTCATGCTTAAGCGTTTCTTTGTTACTGGTACAGATACCTCTGTCGGCAAGACCGTTGTATCCCGCGCATTGCTGCAGGCTCTTGCAGCAAGCGGTAAACGCGTGGCAGGGTACAAACCGGTCGCAAAAGGGAGTAAAGAGACGCCAGAGGGATTGCGTAATAAAGACGCCCTGGTGCTGCAAAGCGTCTCGTCGCTGGAATTGCCTTATCACGCGGTCAACCCCATTGCGTTAAGCGAAGACGAGAGCAGCGTGGCGCACAGCGGCCTGATTAATTACCCGCTGCTGTCCGACGGCCTGGCGAACCTGAGCGAGAAGGTCGATCACGTGGTGGTTGAAGGCACGGGCGGCTGGCGCAGCCTGATGAATGACCTGCGCCCGCTGTCTGAATGGGTGGTGCAGGAACAGCTTCCGGTGGTGATGGTCGTGGGTATCCAGGAAGGGTGCATCAACCACGCGCTGCTGACGGCGCAGGCGATTGCCAATGACGGCCTGCCGCTGATTGGCTGGGTGGCAAACCGCATCAACCCGGGCCTGGCGCACTACGCCGAGATCATCGACGTGCTGAGCACCAAGCTGCCGGGGCCGCTGGTGGGAGAACTGCCTTATCTGCCTCGCGCCGAGCAGCGCGAGCTAGCGCAGTACATCGATCTCTCTTCCCTCGGTGGCGTGTTGACCGTAGACCGAGTCGTGGCGTAACGTTCGCGACAGCACGGACGCCACCACGCAGGCGACCAGCAAGCCGGGCAGTAAAAAATACTGCCCGGTCATTTCACAGACCATCAGCGCCGACATAATAGGCGCATGCGTGGTCGCGGCGAGCAGCGTTGCCATCCCCGCCAGACCCAGCAAAATCGCCGTTTCAGACCCCGGTAACCACAGCGCGAAAAGTTGTGCAAACAGCATCCCCGTCGCCATGCCGACAAACAGCGTGGGCGTAAACACCCCGCCCGGCGCGCCCGAGCCGCTGCTTGCCAGCACCGCCAGCAGTTTACAGACAAATACCCCGGCAATCACCGTCAGCAGCGGCGGGGCGAGCAGAAAAGCCTGAACCACGCTGTAGCCATTCCCCCATACCTTTGGCGTGAGGAGGGACAGCAGTCCGACGATCAAACCGCCCAGCGCCAGCTGCCACGGCGGCGAAAGTTTAAGGCGCAAAAATAAAGAATGACTGAATGCCATCAGCCACATCAGCAGCGGCCCGCAGAGACCCGCCAGCAGGCCCATGGCAACCAGCAGGGCATAATCCGCCGCGCTGAGGGTGCCGCTCAGATGGACCTCATAGAGCGAGCCGGCACCGGGTGCCAGGAGCTGCGTGGTGAGAAGCGCCACGACTGCCGCAATAACCACAGGGCCGAGCGAGGCCAGCATCAGCGTGCCGAACAGAATCTCAGCAATAAACAGGCTTCCGGCTAAGGGCGCATGGTAGGCGCTGGCCATCCCGGCCGCGGCACCGCAGGCGATCCAGAGCTTCCATTCTGATTTCGGCGTAAAGCGCCGGGCGAAAAAGGAGGCGGCGAGGGCGGCGAGCAGGATCATAGCCCCTTCACGCCCGATGGCGCTTCCGCTGGCAACGACCAGCAGCGAGGCAAGGGATTTCACGAGGCTAGCACCGTAATCAAACTGGCCGTCCCCGGTCTCCAGCGCTTCCATATAATCGGTGGGGGCGTGAGGGCGCTGCGCGGTCAGCCGCTGCCATCCCCAGAGCAGCAGCCCGGCGGTCAGCCCGCCCAGGGCTGGCGTCAGCGCGCGCCGCCAGGGAGAGAGCGACGCGGCGGCATTCACCAGGCTGCCGCTGTCGTTGCTGAGAAGCAGCCACTCCAGCAGGTACATGCTGTGGCGGAAGGCCGCAACGGCCAGCGCGGCCAGCACGCCGGTGACGGTGGCAATCAGCAGGCGACGAAACATCGCGCGGATGTCGGGGTAGGTATGAAGACGTTGCATGGGTCGCGTTTTAACGAGGACGATACGATATTGTGGCGGGAAATCGCGGGGTTAGCAAAAGGTCTGCGTGCGAAAAGGCCGGGTGATGCCCGGCCGGAAAGGTTAGCCGTCGCTGTGAATATTGAGCGCCCGGCGCGTACGGCCGGAACTCAGGTACTCGGCAATATAGTCCTGCGAAATCTCGCCGTTGTAGCGCCCGTCCTCATCCACAATCGGCATCCAGCTGGTATTGCTCTCATACAGGCGTGAAAGCACCACGCGCAGGTTGTCTTCCGCTTTGCCGGTCATGCGGAACGGATGCAGGATGTCGGCGCAGGTACCGCTGGCGTTGCGCGCTTCGCGACGCTTCACAAAGCCCAGCGGTTTGCCGTTCTCGTCGACCACCGTTACGGCACGAATGTCATTATCATCCATGATCGCAAAGGCGTCGGGAAGCGGCGTAGAGCCCCGCACCGTAATGGTTGGCTGCTGGTCGGTCACGTCGCCCGCGGAGACCAGCAGCAGGCGCTTCAGCGTGCGGTCCTGGCCGACAAACGAGCCGACAAACTCATTCGCCGGCTTCGCCAGCAGCTCATCGGGGCTGGCGCACTGGACAATTTTCCCCTGACGGAATACCGCGATACGGTCGCCGAGCTTCAGGGCTTCATCGATATCGTGGCTGACCAGCATGACGGTTTTTTTCAGTTTGCGCTGCATCTCCAGGAACTGGTTCTGGATCACCTCGCGGTTGATCGGGTCCACCGCGCCGAAGGGTTCATCCATCAGCAGTACCGGAGGATCCGCCGCCAGGGCGCGGATCACGCCGATACGCTGCTGCTGGCCGCCGGACATCTCGCGCGGATAGCGGTGGAGAAACTTGTGCGGATCCATCGCCACCATATCCATCAGCTCTTCGGCGCGGGTTTTACAGCGCGCTTTATCCCAGCCCAGCATGCGCGGTACGACGGTGATGTTCTCTTCAATGGTCATGTTCGGGAACAGGCCAATCTGCTGGATCACGTAGCCAATGTTGCGGCGCAGGGTCACGGTGTCCATGCCGCTGGTGTCTTCGCCGTTAATCAGGATCGTCCCGCTGCTCGGGGCGATCAGGCGGTTGATCATCTTGAGAGTAGTGGTTTTCCCGCAGCCGGAAGGGCCGAGCAGGACGCACATTTCCCCTTCGGGCACGTTCAGGTTGACGTTATCGACGGCCTTAAAGGTCTGGCCGTGCTTCTGTGAAAATTGTTTGGTGAGGTTTTCCAGTTTTATCATTATCGAATCCCCTTCGGAGTCAGTACCACCTGCAGACGGTGCAGCAGCCAGTCGAGCACAATCGCTAAAAGACAAATCATCAGCGCGCCCGCAATCAACATGCGAATATCGCTTCCGCCGATGCCGTTGAGCAGCAGCAGGCCCAGACCGCCCGCGCCGATCACCGCGGCAATCGCCATCACGCCGATGTTCATCACCACGGCGGTGCGGATGCCGCCGAAAATCACCGGCAGCGCCATCGGAATTTCAACCCAGCGCAGACGCTGCCAGAAGGTCATGCCGATGCCTCGTCCGGCTTCACGCAGGCCCGGCGGCAGGCTGTCGAGCGCGGTGTGGGTGTTGCGTACAATCGGCAGCAGCGAGTAGAGAAACACCGCCGTAATCGCGGGCAGGGCACCAATCCCCTGACCGATCAGCGAAAACAGCGGGATCATCAGGCCAAACAGAGCAATGGACGGAATGGTCAGCACGATGGTGGCTATTCCCAGCACCGGCGTCGCCAGCCACTTGTGGCGGACAATCAAAATGCCCAGCGGAACGCCGATGAGAATGGCTAAGCCCACGGCCAGCGCCACCAGCCACAGATGCTGCAGCGTCAGGGTCAGCAGGTAGTCCCAGTTATCGAGGATGTAGTGAATCGTCTCCATAGCGCCTCCTACAGCAGCTGTTTGCTACGCAGGAAATCTCGGGCGACCTGCTGCGGTGACTGATGGTCGATATCCACCTTCTTGTTCAGTTCGGTGATAACGTCGTTGTTGAGCTGGGCCGAGAGGGTGTTGAGCGCCTCTTCCAGGCCCGGGTTGGACTCCAGCGTGTCCTTACGCACCACCGGGGTGACGGCGTAGCTCGGGAAGAAGCCTTTGTCATCCTCCAGCACCTTCAGGTCGAAGCCCTTCACGCGACCGTCGGTGGTGTAAATCAGACCGGCGTCGACGAAGCCGTCGCGCACCGCGTTGTAGACCAGACCGGGGTCCATCTGACGGATCTGCGGGCGATCCAGCGTCAGGTTATAGGCCGCCTGCAGTGGCTTCATGCCGTCGCTGCGCCCGGCAAACTCGAGGTCTAAGCCCAGCAGCCAGTTTTTGTCCGGGTTGGTTTTACGAACCTGTTCAATCTTCGCCACCATCTCTGACATGGTGTTGATATGTTCCGCCTCGGCGCGCTTGCGCTGCATGGCGAAGGCATAGGTGTTGTTCATGTCGGCGGGCTTGAGCCACACCAGACCGTGCTTCGCGTCCAGGCGTTTCACCGTCTCGTAAGACTCCTGCGGCGACATGCGCTTGTTGATGTGGTTGAAGATGATTAATGACGTGCCGGTGTATTCCCACGTCATATCAATCTGTTTGTTGATCATCGCGTTACGGGAAATCACCGTGGCGATATTGGTTTGCGGCTGCACCTGAAAGCCTTTCTTTTGCAGGTACTGCACGGTCATCGCCGAGAGAATATGCTGCTCGGTAAAGCTCTTGGTTGCCAGAATCAGCGGGGCCGCCATCGCCTGGCTGGTGAACAGCGCCGCGGCACACAGCGCCGCGGCACACAGCGCCGTCAGGCCGGAAAACAGTCTCATAAAAGCTCCTTGTTATAGTTATCGAGCGAGATGGGGACTCATCACGCGACCCAGCGCCGCCAGCAGGGTATCGAGGATCAGGGCGAACAGGGCGGTAGCCGCCGCGCCGAGGATCAGGGTCGGGAAATCGTTCAGATAGATGCCGGGGAAAATCAGCTCGCCGTAGCTGCTGGCGCCAATCAGGAACGCCAGCGGCGCGGTACCAACGTTGATAGCGGTGGCGATGCGGATCCCCGAGAGCATGACCGGCCAGGCGTTCGGCAGCTCGACCTGGCGCAGACGCTGCCATTTGGTCATCCCAATCCCGTTTGCCGCTTCAAGCAGCGACGCCGGGACCGAGCACAGCCCGGCGTAGGTATTACGAACTATCGGCAGCAGCGAGGCGAGGAACAGGGCGATGATGGCGGGCGTATCGCCGATGCCAATCACCACCATCGCCAGCGCCAGTACGGCCAGCGGCGGCAGCGTGTTGCCGACGTTGAAGATTTGCATCACGTATTCGGCGATACCCCGCGCGGCCGGGCGGCTCAGCAGGATACCGGCAGGAATACCGACCAGCAGGGCAAAGAACATCGACGAGAAAACCAGAATCATGTGCTGTTGCCCGAGATAAACCAGGTCAACCTGGCGCGCCTTAATCGTCTCCAGCCCGATGCCCCAGACGAGGAGGGCGAGGACCGCGATAATGGCGCCGACGAACAGCAGCGAACGTTTGAGTAATGGGTGCATTGCGGTGTGTCTCCCTGTGCGCATGCGTTATAGCAACCGCCGGTTGCCTGTTGTTATGCCATGTTTCGGCAGGGGTAGATGACCTATAGCAAGCGTTTGGGAAGGGTTCCAGCGAAGGGGTGAAATCAGTAACCCTATGAAAATAGTGACAACATCAGGTCAGGCCTTATGGCGTAAGGCCTGATATGGGGCGGGCAGAATAGTCCTAAAGAGAAGATCAGAATGTGACACCGTCACGTTTAAAGCGTCACTCACGAGTTCTTGCGGCACGGAAATTATGCGGTTTTAGCGTCTCCTGCTCTCCATTCCTGCCAGATTACCTCCAGCCCTTGCCGGTAGGAGGTGACGGCAAAATCAGGGAAGCGGCGCTTAAATTTCGTTGAATCAAACAGGTTGTCAACGTCGTACCTGGGCAACAGCTCCCGCATTTCACGGGCCCCCTGTGAAAACAGCGCCGTCGCGGCGAAGGCCAGCTTGCCGAGCACGACGTAATCCGCCTTTTGGCCGAAGATGTCACAGGCGAGGGTCACAAATTGTTGATACGTTAGCCTTTCGTCCCAGCACGGCAAATGCCACGTCTGCCCGTAGACCTCAGGCGTATTGCCCAGCAGGGCGAGCGCGCGGCTGGCATCCGGCGTCCAGATGAGCGTACGAAGCGTATCGTCACGGACCGGAACGCGCGGGCGTTTGTGCTGCTTCAGCCTGTCGATAATGAGCGTATTCGTGAAGCTCTGCGTTCTCTCAGGCCCGTAAAACTCCGGTGCCCGACCGATGAGGACGGAAATGTCGCCCCGCTGCATTTCGGCAAGCACCCGGTTGGCCATCAGCGCACGCACGTTGCCTTTCCGCCCCCGGGGCGTAAAGCGCGTCTCTTCAGTTTGCGGCGCGTCGCTCTGGGGGTACATGTAGGTATTGTCAAAATAGACGAATCTTGCGCCCGCCTTTCGCGTGGCCTCCAGCGCATTGTCCAGCATGGTGGGGAACTGACGCTCCCACAGGGCGGAGTCAGGCGGCAGACCGGCGGTAAAGTAGACAGTGTCGCTGCCGCTAACCGCCTTCTGCGTCTGCTGCGCATCCAGGAGATCGGCCGCCACCGTGATATCGCTGGCGTTGACTTTCTGCGGATGGCGGCTGACCAGCCTGATATCGTCGGTGTATTGGCGTTTAAGCTCGCGGGTCAGTTCACGGGCAATTTGCCCGCTGGCGCCGAGAATAGTTTGCATGGTAGCTCCCTGATGAGATGACGATCCGGTTGACCGTATCAAAAGTTTAAGCTTAAAGTTAACTTTAAGGTCAATATGCCAGAGCTGACGAAATGAAAATTGGCGAGCTGTCGAAAATGACGGGAATTACCCCGTCGCGCATTCGGTTTTATGAGGCGGAAGGTTTACTGCCGCGACCGGTCAGGCAGGGGAACGGATACCGTTCGTATTCCACCGATGCGGCAGCGCTGCTGAACATCATCGACAATGCGCAGCGTGCCGGATTCACCCTCGAGCAAATACGCCGCTTCCTGCCGCAGCCGCAGCAGCGCTGGGATCATGAGGGACTGGTCAAGTCCCTTAAGACGCGCATTGCTGAAATAGAGGCGATGCAGAAGCAGCTTGAGGAAAACCGTAGAGAGCTGCTGACGCTGGTCGCAAGCATCACCAGCAGGCCGGATGGGATCTCCTGTGACGACAACATGCAGCGCCTGCTGGGGCAGTTGCAGCGCTCAGACGGCAGCACGGACTCGTCGCACCCGCGTAGAGACGGTGATAATTGAGACGGTGGCAACCACCGTGAGCATCAGCCCGAGCGCCAGCATGGCGTTAAACCCGACCCACCTGAACAGCAGCAGCCCTGCGATACCGCCGGTAATAAACGAGAACAGGGTGGTTAAGTGGGTTTTCAGCTGGCTTTTTTGCGCCGCCGTATCTTTGGAGTAATCCCTGCGCAGCATCGCCACCATAACGGAGGCCAGGGATATGCCCGCGTCCGTCAGCGTGCCGGTAATATGCGTCGATCTCACCCGTCCGCCGGAGAGCTGCGTGGAGGTGGAATTATGAATACCCATCAGACCGCAGAGAAAAAGAATAATCTCGCGGTTGCTGGTGAGGGCATGAAAATACATTTCGTAAAAAGAGACGCCGCTCAGTAATAACCCCTCAACAAAAAGGATCTGGCAAAAAACCAGCCTGACGTTATGGATAATGCCCCATATCACGATCGTGCGCGCAATGATTGCGCCTGCCACAAAAGAGAGAATAATCGAGCCGAAAAAAATAATATCGCTCAGATCGGTGGAAGAGACTTCGCTGGATAATTGAGAGGTGTTGCCGGTCATGTGTGAGGGGAAAAAGCCGAAAGCCCCGAGGGCGATAGCGTTCAGCAAACCTGCAGAGGTCGCCAGCCAGAGAGCAAGCCGGCGATCCTCCTGGTGCGTTCGTTCTTTCTTGAGTCTTATCAGCAAGAATACCTCCGGGTTGAACTTTGCCTGAATATTCAGGCTAGCAAAGCGGCGTAACGGGCTGTCCAGGATATGGCTTAATTATTATTCCCTCTGACGACTTCACGGGTTTAGTAATTAAATAAAATACCCTTTCTCAAGATGTTGGTAATGCGTTAAATCATGCCGTTATTTCCGTGACGCAAAAACGCCGGGCGCTGGTTAAGGCGTTCAAACCAGGCCTCAATCGCGGGCACGTCAGGCTTATCAAACGGCGTCATTTTCCAGCGATTCACCGACAGCCCAAGCACTACGTCCGCAAGGGTAAACGTCTCGCCCGCTGCAAAGGCTCCGGTGCGCTGCAGCTGGTTCTCCAGTATGTTGACGCAGTGGTTCCACTCTTTAATACCCGCCGCAATGCGCTCGGGATCGTTAAAGTCCGGGTTTTTACGTCCCAGCGCCGGGAAAACATAGCGCCAGGCGGTGTTAAATTCCGATACCTGCCAGTCCATCCAGCGCTCAACGTTGGCGCAGGCCTGCGGTTCTGCGGGCAGCAGATCGTGACGTTCGGACTTGCGCGCCAGATAGCGGCAGATGGAATTGGACTCCCACAGCACGAAATCGCCATCAATCAGTACCGGCACCATGGCGTTGGGGTTCAGGGCGCGGAAGGCCTCCGTTTCCGTCGAGGCAAAACCGCTGCCGTAATCTTCCTGCCGGTAAGCGATACCCGCTTCTTCGCAGGTCCAGAGCACTTTACGAACGTTGATGGAGGTGGTTTTACCGAGGATGCTGATCATTGCGCAGGTGTCCTTTACTGGATGTCATTGTTTAAAAACAATACACCAGCGAGGCAGACAAGGGGCAAAAAATCATCCGGCGCGTTGTTTGTGAAGACGCGAAAGCAGAAACGTCAGCGCTGCCGCACAGAGGAGCACGATGCCACTCAGGGCAAACGTGGTCTGCCAGCTGTAGCGATCGAACGCTATACCGCCCGCCGTTGAACCGAGCGCAATAGCGAGCTGGATCACCGCGACCATCAGTCCACCGCCGGCTTCGGCATCCTCCGGCAGCGTTCGCGCAATCCACGTCCACCATCCCGTTGGCGCCGCCGTTGCCAGCATCCCCCACAGGCCTGACAGCAGGGCGACGATCCACACGTTATGCCCGGTGAGAATTAACGCGACTGCGATGGCGGCCATCAGCAGAGGGATCGCGATCAGCGTCACGTAAAACGCGGCATTAAGCACCACGGCAACGAACAGGGTGCCCACAAAACCCGCGACGCCGATGGTGAGCAAAATCAGCGACAGACCGGTTCCACTGACCTGGGTGACGGTTTCAAGGAACGGGCGCAAATAGGTAAACAGCGCAAACTGACCCATAAAGAACAGGCCGCAGGCCATCAGACCGACGGAAACCGCAGGCTGGCGGAATAGCCGAAAAACGCTTCCCTGAGATGTACCACTTTTACGCCCCTGCATGTCCGGCAGGCTAAAACACTGCCAGATGAACGCCGCTATCGCCACCGGCACCAGGCAAAGAAATGCGCCGCGCCAGCCAATGGTGGCGCCAAGGTAGCTGCCAAGCGGGGCGGCCACCACCGTTGCCAGCGCGTTACCGCCGTTGAAAATGGCCAGCGCGCGCGCAACCTGGTGCGGGGGAACAAGGCGAATGGCCGTTGCGGCAGACATGGACCAGAACCCGCCGACGGCAATACCGATTAGGGCGCGGCCGAGCATATACGTCAGATAGTTCGAGGCGAAACCAATAACCATCCCCGAGAGTGCCATCAGCAGGGTCATGCCCAGCAGAAGGTATTTACGATTCATATTCCCGGCAAGCTGGGAAAGGAAAAGGCTGGTCAGAACCGCCAGCGCGCCGGAGATGGCAATGCCCTGACCGGCAAGCCCCTCTGTGACTTCCAGCGATCTGGCGAGAGGGGTAAGCAGGCTGACGGGCATAAACTCAGATGCAATCAGAACAAATACGCAGAGGGTCATGGCAAAAACGCCGCTCCAGTGCGCATATTCAGCGTGTTGTGGTGAGGTATGGCTCAGTGAGGACATAGTCTTTTTTCGCGAAGAGCCACCCGCGCAGAACGGGTGGCGTAGGGGTTTATTTCAGGCTGGTTTTGAAGAACTCTTCAAACCGGGTGAACGGGATCTTCCCGGCAACGTTGTCGTAAAGATCGACATGGTTTGCGCCCGGGACAATCACCAGTTCCTTCTGCTTGCTGCCGACCGTTTTAAACGCATCTTCTGCAAAGTAGCGGGAGTGCGCCTTTTCACCGGTCACGATAAGCGTCGGGATAGCGATCTCGCCGGCATAGCTCAGCAGCGGCATATTCATAAACGACAGCGGCATTGTCGCGGTCCATGCGCCGGTGGAGTTGACTGAGCGGGCATGGAAGCCGCGCGGCATCCGGTAGTAATCAAAGAACTCCTTGAGTACCGGATTCGGGTTGGCGGGTAACGCGTCCGGCAGAATACGTTCCGCAGCAGTCACCTTGCCGTTGGCATCGACATAGATGTCATGGCCGCCGTGCGCAAAGGTGCCACGCTCGGCATCTTTCCAGCGCTGCTCGTTCAGATACTGCAGTACGGCACGGCGATCGGACGTTGAATAACGATCTTTGCCGTCGCCGACGCCGTGACCCATCGCCCGGCTCATGTCGTACATCACGCTGGTGGCGACCGCTTTCACGCGGGTGTCCATGGCTGCCGCGTTCAGCGCCATACCGCCCCAGCCGCAGATGCCGAGAATACCGATGCGGTTACGATCAACCTCTTTCTGTAACCCCAGGAAATCAACCGCCGCGCTAAAGTCTTCGGTGTTGATATCAGGAGACGCGACGTTGCGCGGCTGGCCGCCGCTTTCGCCCGTGTAAGACGGATCGAATGCCAGGGTGACAAACCCTTGTTCCGCCAGAGTCTGGGCGTACAGGCCGCTGGATTGTTCCTTGACCGCGCCAAACGGCCCGCTCACGGCAATGGCCGCCAGCTTGCGGTCGCCGCGGTTTTTAGGCAAATACAGATCGCCCACCAGCGTGATTCCGTAACGGTTCTGGAAAGCCACCTTACGGTGGTCGACTTTATCACTCTCGGCGAAGGTTTTGTCCCAAGTGGTCACCATCGAAACAGGCGCGTTTGGGTTGGTCGTCTCAGCATAGCTCATTGTTGTCACTCCACTTAATGATGCACATAGCAGCATCGCAACGGACAGTTTTTGGGTGAATGTTTTCATGAAAATGGACCCTGTGGTGTTGTGTTGCGGTCATTATAGTTAGCAGAAATAGTGCTGATTAGAGGCCGAAAGCTGCTAGGATTAATACCAGATTGTTATAAATGGCGAGTCACGATGGCAAAGCGGGAAAACTACAATGAGCTGTACCTGTTTATGCAGGTGGTAAGGGAGGGGAGCTTCACGGCGGCTGCGCAGCGGCTTGGGCTGGCGCAATCCGGGATTAGCCGCTCGGTTCGCGAGCTGGAAGAGCGGTTGGGCGTTCAGCTTCTGGTCCGCACCACGCGCAAGCTGTCGCTGACCCACGCCGGGGAGCAGCTCTATCAGACCGCCGAGTCCGCGTTCGATGCGCTTGATACGGGTCTGGCGACGCTGGCGCACTACCGCCAGACGCCGTCCGGTACGGTACGCATTAATGCCAGCCAGCACGCCATCGACAAATGTCTGCTGCCAAAGCTCGCCATTTTTAAACAGCGATACCCGGACATCAGGCTGGAACTGATGAATGAAAGCCGCTTCGTCGACATTATCGCCGAGCGGTTCGATGCGGGTGTCAGACTGGGGCCGGAAGTGGGGCAGGGAATGATTGCCGTGCGTATCACGCCTGATATGGAAATGGCCGCAGTGGCTGCCCCGGAACACTTCAGACGCTACGGTTTTCCCCTGACGCCTGCGGATTTAGTGGCGCATCCGTGCATTGCCTACCAGCTTGCCGACGGTAGTGACTATCAGTGGGAGCTGGTGCAGGACGGGAAAAAAATCACCCATCGGCCAGAGGGGCAATGGGCGCTGTCTGACAGCTACATGGAAGCCGAAGCCGCCCGGCTGGGGCTTGGGCTGGCCTATGTTCCGGTGGAGCTGGTGGCTGACGATATAGAGCGCGGAACGCTTATCCGGGTGTTGCAGCGCTACAGCCTGCGCATGGAAGGGTTGTACCTCTATTATCCGCACCGCAACGTGTCGCCCGCCCTGAGGGCTGTGATCGATACGCTGAAAATTTAGGGCGGCATAACATCAGGAGAGCGGACATTCAAACTGCCCGCCGGTGAGCTATGACTAAAAATAAATCAGGACCGCTGTGGTGAGGCAAATTTTGCAGCAATCATTTCAGATGTGGGCTGTATTCCCCCAAGACTCCACTGTTCCGGTTCATGCTCGTCAATACGGATCCATACTGAACGCCGGAATTCAGGATCGCCGTTTCCCTCAATTTCAACAATAAGGTCAGTCATACGACGTAGCAGTTCTTTTTTTTGCTCCGAATTCATCATTCCTTTAATGGTTTGCACATTTACGAAGGGCATTGTATTCTCCTTAAATAACTGAGTCTTGAAATCATACTCAGATTACGAGGCAAACGAAGACATGTCAAAAAATAAATCATTACCGTACTTATTACCTGAGCTTTGTGGGCTAGCGGCGGCCGCTGAGCTTCTTGGCGATCAATGGGTTTTGTTGATTCTGAGGGAGGCGTTTTATGGGGTAACACGCTTTGAAACGATACGGGATCATACAAAAATCACCAGGCAGACGCTGGCGAACCGGTTAAAAAAAATGACTGAACTCGGCCTGCTTTGCAAAATCCCTTATCAGGAAGAAGGGGCGCGTGAACGGTATGAGTATGTTCTCACCGCCAAAAGCCGCAGCCTTGCGCCGATTCTTTTCTCTTTGATGGAGTGGGGTCATAAAAACATACTGCATGACGCACCGCATATTGCCTTAACAGACAAAGAAAGTGGAGAAGTGGTGAATAGCGCCTATGTTACCGCCGACGGTAAGTTCGTTGACCCTAAAAACGTTCGGTTAACGTTTCACGACAGCTAATACTCCGCCGTCATGCCCCAGGCGCCTGACCATACTGACGCTTAAAGCTGCGGTTGAAGGACTGCTGGGAGTCGAAGCCCAGCGAGAGCGGTGATTGATACCCTTAAAGTTTAGGGCCGCGTTGTCTTTCTGGAAGGCGCCTCGCAAACCGCAAAGTAACCCTCTGTAACCAAGGGTTATGTCTTTTATTAATTTCTACGGAGTCGTAAAGTGCCTGCGTTGCGGCATATCCGCAATCGGGCGTAGGAACCCGTATCTACCATATAGTGACATTTCGTATGTCGCGGCAGCACCGATCCCGTTACAATTGCGGTGGCGCTGGCGGAGCAGCCGCAAGGCTGGCCGTTTTTCTATATGGGCGGTATTCCTACCTCTGTCAGCGCTACCCCCCGAGCGTAGGAACTTACTGGGTGGCTTAATGAACTACATATAGAAGGATGCCTTGTATGGCTACTATCCCAACCCTGACTTATCTCCCGTCTGACGAAAACGTCATTCTGCACCTTATCTCCCGGCCGCTTCCGGCTGATGCCGATCTTTTTGACGTCGCTGACAGCTGCGCCGCGCTGGTGAGCGTGCTGGTCGAAATCGAGGATGCGAAGCTGTTTACCGTGCTTTGCGAGCGTCTCCTTCAGTCTTTGCGCAAGCTGCGGGAACTCTGCGATGTCGATCTTCCGCCGGACCTGATCGCGCAGTTGATCATGGGGGAGAAAATGAACTCCTGCGTGCCGGACTGCTGGCAGGACACCCTGACTCAGGTGGACTATGCACTGGCGCTGACGCAAGCGGTTATGGGTGGAACGCTGCCCGCTCACGTAGCGAAAGAGCTTACGGGCTTGCTGCACGATATGGTGTGGCTGCTGGCTGAGTTTGTGAAGGAGCCGCGCATTACTGCGCATTAAGTACGCTGACGTGGAGGGGCGGTAGCGCCCCTTTGAAAGCGTGATTAACGTGATGCGTTCCCCGTATCCAGAAGCGACGTTCCGTAGGAGTTGTCGATGGTACAAAGCCAGCGACCGTCGCTTTCCTGTCGAAAAACATAGGTTGCGCGGCGGGACATTTCCGTTATCCCACCCTGACCATCAGGAAAACGCAGAACGGTTTCCATGATAACGAGGGCATTGCCGCCACCTTCGATTACCTGCATCTCCCCTTGTTCGACGATCAGCTGGTCCTGAAAATAATCAGAGATGGCAATAAACGCGCTGCGGATGTTTTCTTTGCCTTTAACGGTCATGCCGGGTTTAACGACCAGGGCTGCGTCTTCGGCGTAGTACTCCATCAACGCGTCATAGTTTTTGGTGGTGATGGCGTGGTCACAGGATTCGATTATCTGGCGTAGCGGGTGTGGGGTCATGCGCGTTTCCTCGGGGAAGGGGGGAATGCGTATTAACGTGAGAATATGGCGTGTTTGTATAGCTACCAGGTTTTGTGGCTGGTAGCGTTGGGGGGAAGTTGAGGGGGTAGGTAACGTTAGGTCTGCTATTAGCGAGAAGCAGAAGTTCACAATTGGTGATGGCATTACGAACGTTGCGATGTATTGATCAACGGCACGCTAGTCACCTGTAACATATCGATAGATATGTTGTATCATAATTTCCATAGGAAAAATCCGCTTTAAAGAAGTTGTTGATCGTGATTATTTGCATTGAAAGGTAATGGCAATGTGCGAAAGAACGTTTGAAAAAGAAATTTATTCTGAGTGGGTTATACGCAATAGCCTATACTGGATGACTCCACTTACTCGATGGAAACTCCTTGAGGAGCTCTCCTCTTGGACAATCTCTTTTGAAAACGATAGTCCCGAATGCTTCTATGAATTCGAGAGGCTGCTGAATGATTACGCTTTGCGAGAAAAGCTACAGCATAAAACAGGGGCGTTGAGAGATTCTATTGTCCATAAAGTGCTTCGCAGCGTAGATGAAAGGCTTTCGTAATGGAATTGATGCCATTCAATTTTGACAGATTGCCTAATGGACGGGTTTTTATAAGCAACCTCGCTGGCTTTCATCACTTCATTAATGAGCAAGAGCTGCTTGATCTTTCTGATGAGCAAATCAGTGCGGAGCAATCAAACGCACTAGAAAGCAAGCTGTTCATAACCAACGAAAGCTCATCAGCTATTGCTCCCTATGCTTTAAGTTCTGCTTTTGCAAAACGATTGATGAATGAACTGGCGATCAGGCCAATTTTCATGATTGTGCCCACATTGCGTTGCGACCATACCTGCAAGTATTGTCAGGTCAGTAGAGCTTCAGTGAACGCCTCTGGTTATGATCTAGATCCCGATCTCATCCCTCATATCATTTCGACTATCAAAAAACTATCGATACCACCTTACAAGATAGAGATACAGGGTGGAGAGCCACTCTTGCGGTTCGATTTAATTCAGTCTATCTATGAGCAATGTACTGAAACGCTGGGAAGCACCGATTTTGAGATGGTGATAGCATCAAGCCTGTCTGTCTTGAATGAGGATATGCTTGAATGGTCGAGAGACAGGAACATAACGTTCTCTGTTTCGCTTGATGGTGAGGAAGTTGTTCACAACAGTAATCGAATTCTTGGACATGGGCTTGCTTACAGTAGAACAGTATCAGGAGTAGAGGCTATCAAACGGTCTTTAGGCGCTGGTCGCGTTGCAACGGTTACTACAGTTACTAAAGATCTTATCAGGCATCCTGAATCGATTGTCCAAGCTCACTTGTCTCTTGGCCTCAAGGACATGTTTATCCGACCTGTTAGTCCCTATGGGTTTGCACAAAAAGCATCGTTCACCTTTTCTATGGACGAATACTTAAGTTTCTATGCCTCGTTGATAGATGAAATCCTTAAGATCAACAATGAAGGGATAAGGGTTGTGGAACATTCGGCCTCCATTCATCTGAAAAGGATCTTCAATCCCGGTTTTAGTGGTTATGCGGATTTGAAGTCGCCAAGTGGCGTCGTGCTTAACAGTATTCTTTTCAATTATGACGGTCGGGTATATGGTAGCGATGAGAGCCGTATGTTGCAGAAGGTGAATCCTGAAACGGAGTTCAGTGCGGGTGAGGTTAAGACGCTATCATTTTCCAAGAGTCCTTACTATAACGCAGTATTGAGTTCATCGTTCAATTTTGCTTTGCCAGGTTGTGATACATGCGCGTATCAACCATTTTGCGGTGCAGACCCATGCCAGAACATAAGTGTACAAGGTGAACCTGTCGGTGATAGGAGTCGTTCAACGTTTTGTCAGTATCACAAGGGGATGTTCAGGTATCTGATGAACTCCATCTCAGAAGGTGGTCCGAAGGCTGAGATGCTAAAAGGATGGGCATATGTCTGAGGTTATCAGGAACGATATCTTTCATTTTGCTTCAAAAAAGAATGTGCCCAAGGGGTTCTATCGGTTATGCAAACAAAAACCAGCGAACCCTTTATTCTTTTTGCCCAATTTACTGGTAGTTGCTGAAGGCAATAATGATGCCATTCAACCATGCTTTGATTACTCTGTTATTAGCACTGAATTATTTGAGTCGATTGAAGATGGA
Organism: Enterobacter sp. FW301-JW81; assembly: GCF_058788735.1. Taxonomy (NCBI): domain Bacteria; kingdom Pseudomonadati; phylum Pseudomonadota; class Gammaproteobacteria; order Enterobacterales; family Enterobacteriaceae; genus Enterobacter; species Enterobacter sp. FW301-JW81. The sequence continues at coordinate 811,159 of NZ_JBYTBA010000001.1, forward strand.
GATATTGGGATAATCAACAATGGCAATATGATACGCGTTATTCTGTCTCGCAGAGCCAATCATAATACTGTCTTAGTCACGGAACGCTGCAATAACTTGTGTCTGTTTTGTTCGCAGCCACCAAAGAAATCAAATGATGACTGGCTACTTACCCAATCAGCTCTTGCTATAGCTTCATTTGGTTTGGATGGAGTTGTTGGGGTCAGCGGTGGTGAACCTTTGCTATATGGAGATGATTTCCTTCACTTCATTGATTTTATCATCGAGAATTCACCAGATACTGCTTTGCATGTTTTAACAAACGGACGCAAATTTGCTGATACCAACTTTACTCAGGAAATGGCAAAGCGAAGCAAAAAGATCAAAATCACCTTTGGTATTCCGCTCTACTCATCAAGACCACTTGTGCATGATCATCTGGTAGGGAATGATGGCGCATTTAATGAAACGGTTAAGGGGTTAATTAATGCAGGAAACTCAGGGATTAATATCGAACTTAGAGTTATTCCGACACTGGCTAACTATACAGAATTGGATGATATTGTAGAGTTCGTTGGCCGTGTGTTCTCTAACATCAATCAGATTTCCCTTATGGGGCTGGAATCTATCGGTTGGGCACGAAAGAACTGGTCAACAGTCTTCATTGAGCACAGCAGTTATAGTGAGAAAATAATCTCCGCCATAGACGCTGCACACAGGTCAGGTATACCTCTAACAATTTTTAATTATCCTTTGTGTCATCTTCCTGAAAGAGCTTGGGAGCTTGCTGCTCAGTCGATCTCTGATTGGAAAAATTACTATCCTAAAGAATGTGATGAATGCACTCAGAAGTCTTCCTGTACTGGTTATTTCAGTTCCTCAACAGGCCGTTTTCATCAACCACCGAGACCAATTTTATGAAAAAATTTAATTTTGCTGCTCTACTTCCGGGATTTTTGGCGCTCAATAATTCTGTATGGGCAAGTGATTCATCCACCGGAGCAAGTGATTTGCCTGGTATGACTCTTAATGAACATGATTTAGTGATAGCCCCACTTAACACCGAAGTTCCATTCTACATTGCAGGGCATCGCAGTCATAGCTCCCATCGAAGCCATAGTTCTCACCGATCATCATCAGGTGGCGGGTACTATGGTGGCAGCACTCCTTATTATCCAAAAACATACAGCTCACCAAGTTCATCTGGGTCTTCAAGTTCAGGAACAAGTTCCTCATCATCCTCTTCCTCTGTGCGTTCGCTTCGTTCTAACGACAATAACAACTCTACTACTGCGAATTCTGGTGGAACTACAGAAGCTAACCGTGCAAGTAATGGGCTGACTTCTGGTACAGAGAAGCGTAAGCGCTTAATCATGCGGGTTCAATTCGCTTTGCTGGACAAAGGTTATTATAACGGGAATATTGACGGCATAATGGGGCCTTCCACAAGGCAGTCAATAAAAAATTATCGCATTGCGAACGGACTACCAACACCTGCAACTGAAACGCTGGATACTCAATTATTGAACTCGTTAAATATTTTGGCTCGTTAAATCTCAGTGGGGCATAAAATAAAAAGTAATAAATTGTATTAGTCGCGTGCCCACTATTGGTTACTAAGAGCAAGCAACGTCCGTGAACTGCTCCCCATAAATTAAGATATTGCGATGTTATCAATGTCCGCTCCTGGCACGGAGCGGACATTAAATCAACCGCTGATGCGATCAGCTTTATTTTTCGCGAAAGAAAAAATGCACTTTCCCTTGCTGTAATACAACGGCAGGTAAACCCTTATCTTCTTTGGGTGAGAGGTAGATAATTACCCACGCTGGAAGATGGCGGCTAACTTGTTGCATGAAGGCGTAATTCATACGCTGATTTTTTGCATCCGATTGACCGGCGCTGTTTATAAATACCGGGCTGAGGTGACTTCCATTTAACCCATCGTGCCTTACGAGATAACTTTTCCCGGTCGCATTCGCACTTATGAAGTCAGGAGTACGAACAATTTTTTCTGCGTCGTGGAAGCTGGTGTAAAAGCCGCAGGTCGGACTATTCTGGCTTGCAGGATCATAATATCCATTTTTTGGAAGCTCACATCCCGCATCTTTATCTGCAAATTTAACGACCAGATAGCGGGATTCATTGGTCTGAAACACATATTTTCCTAACCAGTTATTATATCCCTCTCCCTTACGGACATCGCCATGTTTGCGTTTAGATTCTTTTAAGGTCGCTAGCACAGCAGATTCAATTTTATCTGAGAGCACCAGAGATGCCGCCTCGGGGGTAGGGGCCAGTTCAGTAGGGATCCACGCCAGAATTCCATCGGTTTGCCACTCTTCCACGCCCATACCTGTTGGTCGATACTGCAGTAACGGGGTTAAAGGCAATGACGCTTCATTCAATTTATCATTTTCCACTATCGGAAAAGTAAAATCGTAATCCGTGCGGCTGAACATTTCGCTTTGAGAGTGGCTGACCTGGGCATCGCTAAAAGGATCCATACCCGATGCATTGCTGATATTCCAGGCGATGCTATGTTCAGTGTGGTATGTGTACGACTTTGCAGAATTGTCGCGAACGCCAGAGCAGGCCGTCAGTAGCAGAGTTGTAAACACAATTGAAAGTGATCTCGATAACAAACTATTCATTCATACTTCCCGTTGTTTAATCATAAGAAACTAATATCGGCAACACCGGCCAATAGCTTAATTTTTATGGGTATATAAAAAAGGGAGCTTCGCGGATAAACATCCGTCCGCTTCTGGCACTTAGCGGATGAGTTACCTGCGTTGAGGGTCCGCTGTGAGCGAGGAGCGGACATTGTATCTGGCATCTATACGCTCCCTGCCTCTGGCGTTCCCTGATGGAATACCAATTTCCATTGCCCGTCCGCAGAAAATTCCCAGTATGAAGAACGTAGGGTTGCACGACTGCCATCTGGATTAACAGTTCTGTAGTGCAATATTGCGAAATTATTTCCAACGCTGATAAGCCGGTAATCACGACTAAGAATAGCCGGAACATTATCTTCACTTAAAAGCGCTTCAATAGTATGAGTACGATCAACGACTACACCTGAGCGTGTTATTTCGCAAAATCTATCGTGGAGTATCTGTTCAAGCCATACCCGATCTTTCCGCCTGCTGCTATGAAGAGAGCACTCAAGTCTTTTTAGCGTCTCCAGGAGCATAGTGTTTGTCCTCATCACAATCGAACATTAACTCTTAAGGCAATAATTGCTGGAATGCAACGTCCGCGCCGGCTGAAGACCGTGAGGGGGCCCCCTTCTTCAAATCGGGATACCCGTTTTAAGATCGAGCTTAAAAGGTTCCCAACCTCCTGGCGGGTCCCACTCTCCCAGGCCCAGCACCGTCTCATTCTCTATCGATGTAATGATCACGCCATCAATGGCGCACTGCCTGGATTTCCAGAGAATGCCCGCAGCAATATCCATCAGAAAAACGTGGCAGTAAGTGGTGACCAGAACCCGATTATGTAGCCTGTCAGAATGGATGTCAGGAACTGAATAAATATGGCCAACGTAATCACCTAGTGGATGGCTACTGAACGAGTGTGTGGTCATCTCAACAACATGAAAGTGGTCGCCACAAATGATTGCCACCTGGGATTCATTCAGTAGGAAATCACAAAAGGCGCTGGAAATCAGGCAGCCATCCTCATTGGCATGTATATATAACTGTAAAAGCACATTGGGCTCACCGCCCTTACTGATTAACAGTCGTCGATCCTTTTCTCCATTAGCGCCAAAGGGATTGACGTCGATGATCGAAACACCTTCCCTTTCATCACTAGGCTTAGGCTGTTCAAGCCAGGTTGCTTGCAATGTCACTGAGTATCCAAAGTGTGAACAGCAGAAGAACACATACTACTTTACAAGCTGATGTCACAACAGTGCCTTAGGTTGCCATATTGCGCTGACCGGGCCCCGCGGATGAGTATATTCAAGTGTTAGCAACGTCCGCTCCTAGGACTTAGCGGATGAGTTACCTGCGTTGAAAGTCCGCTGTGAGCGAGGAGCGGACGTTAAGCTTGCAGCAAGTGGTGGCAACAAAGAAATATTTATTGAGGTTATGCCCATGCCTTGTTTTGCATGACCACTCTATATCCGTCGCGGTCAACAAGTGTCTTTCCGTTAACATCCCAATAGGGGTTGAACGACGTTGACACTCTGAAACCAGCCTCGAGCATTCTTTTGCAGGCACGCATCCATTCATTTTCATCCGAATAATAAAGAACGAGTAAATCCTCTTCAGTGTGCAAGGGTTGAACGGGATGGTTATGGCAAAAGGTGAACTCTATATGCCATTGTAAGTCTCCCCGTCCTAACATTATTCCATTGAAACCGTCATGATCGTTGAATTCAGCAATTTTATGCAGACCCAGTCCTTGGCTGTACATCTGAAAAGACCTTTCGAGATTTGTGACGGGTTTGGCAATACGCATATGGGTAAACATCTGGCATTCTCCGGGGGTAAATACTGCTTTAATGTTGAAATCCTGGCTGAGTCTACATGTGATTACGCTTTTCTTTTGTCGATAAGAGCCCCTGCAATCTCCTGCTAAGACTTGATAACAATTACACCCATTGTTGGTATCCCGCTCACTGATCCAATTCAGTCATCGTCAACTTTTATTGTTGTAGAAGCAGTTTCGTTACTTGAAAGGGACCTGGCGGTTGAAAAGCCGCCGTCCTGAACCGCCGTACCCACCAACTTTGCAATCCTACAAAATCCCCTGTAAGAGATTACTTTCGCATCATGGCATGACATGTTCCCCACACAGGAGAAGGGCACCGTGAACCATAAAAAAAGGATCGTTGTCGTAGGTGCTGGGATCACTGGTGTATCCATCGCATGGCATCTCGCCCACGGTGAATTTGACGTCACCCTTGTTGAACAGGCTATGCCTGCCTCAGGTGCGACAGGTAGCGCGTTTGGCTGGCTGACCGGTGTGGTGAAGGATGACGCGGCCGACGTGTTTATCCGGCGCATCGCACTTGCGGACTGGCATAGGCTGGAAGAATACATACCGGAACTTCACATTCAATGGGGTGGTTCGTTAAGCTACGGCGCGGCATCCGGGTCCTGCTGGCAGGGCGAACGTCTCATCGATAAGGCTGAAATTACCCGTCTTGTGCCCGCCCTGATAAATCCTCCCTCACAGGCCCGCTATGCTGCAAAAGATGGTGCCATTGATGCCGCCAGCGCAACGCGACTATTGCTCGAAAAAGCCTGTGAAAAAGGCATCGTGCTAAATACGCAAACAACCGTTACGGATCTTTGCATGACGGAGGGGAGGGTGACAGGCGTCCTGACCTCTCGGGGAAAACTGGACGCAGATTGCGTCGTGCTGGCCTGTGGGACAGGTATTCCAGCGCTGACTGAGCAGGTGGGTATCCATGTTCCGGTTCTGTCATCATCGGCTATATTACTGCGCTTTACGGTCCCCCAGCGCGTGGTCAATACGATCGTCTCAGGTGATGATATTGAGGTTCGGCAAGCGCGCAACGGTGAGTTATTAGCCGCAGAAGATTACCCGGCAAGCGGCAACGCCAGAGAAACGGTGGAGGCTGCACAAAGTGCGGTAAGAAGCAGGCTCACGGGCGCAGAGTCGGCTGCTCTCATTCAGTACTCAACAGGAGAGCGTCCTGTTATTCAGGATGGGTATCCCGTTCTTGGTTTTACGGATGAGAGCAGGAGCGTTTACGTTGCTTCAATGCACCCAGCCGTGACGTGCGCAGCGACGATTGGCAGAGTGGTTTCAGAGGAGTTACGCGAGGGGCAGAGCAATGCAATCCCGCAATGTTACCGGCCATCACGCTTTATAAATAAATAGCGTTCCTGGGAAGCGATTATTACAAACAGGAAAGATAGCGAGGTGGAAATGTTCAGAGCAATCCTGCAGAAGGTGTGATGATAAATGACGATAGCGTCCATTCCTGACACGGTGTTGCGAACCTGCTTTTTTCTTACTATAAAAACAGTTCTATCACTAAGCTAATAAGCTCATTATTCAGGAAATTGTTTTGCAACTTCAATCCTCCCGACTGCACCTTCGCCCCGTAACGACGTCTGACCTGGATGATCTTTTCAGAATTTATGGCGACCCGGCTACGAACACCTTTAATCCAGCAGGGCCATATCCGGACATACAGCATGCACAAACTGTCTTAGCCCGTTGGATCAACCACTGGGAAACGCACGGCTTTGGAAACTGGGCAATCGCGTTACAGGAAAGTCCTGAAAGAATCATTGGTTTTGGTGGTCTGAGCGTCAGCAGTTATGCGGATATCGTAATTAATAATTTAGGATATCGTTTCGCCACAGAGGCATGGGGAAAAGGTCTGGCAACAGAGTTTTCGAAAAGCGCTATCAGATATGGATTTGATGAGTTAAAGCTGACTGAGATATCTGCCGTAGTAAGAGGCCATCACGTGGCATCGCAGAAAGTTCTTCAAAAAGCGGGTTTGCAATACATAAAAGAGATTCATGATGTGAAAGATGCGCCGCCTAGCCTGCTTTTTTCTCTCACACTGAGTGAATGGTTAAGACAATCTATGTGAGCGTATTTATTCTAACTTATTGATATTAGCGATTAGGAAAGTACCAACGTCGCTTCCCTTAACGGTGATTTTTTCATCACAGATCCTGATGATTTTTTCCTTTATTCCTTGCCGCACGCCATCTCCTTGACTCTTTTCATTTTCTGACTAAAAAAGCCGTAAGCAGTTATCTGCTTACGGCTTTCGGATAGGTGATGATTTTCTGACAATCAGGCCGCTTTCACGGCCCTGATTTTTTTCGTGTCAGCCGCATCGGATTCTGGTTTATCCGCTGCAGCTGGGGCAGTGACATCGGGAAGCTTGCTGGTACGCAGAATATGCTGCACGGTCTCTTTCTGCTCGGCGAAATACAGGCCAAGGTTTTCAGCCTGCGTTTCGTCCATCTGCATTCCGCTTTGCAACAGCCAGTCGGTGAATGCGTCTGCCATATCAAGCAGCTTGTCGTGAGCGTCAGCTTCTTTCTTACTGGCAAAAGTCATTTTCTCTTCACCTTTTCTTACGACAACAAATTTTGTTTCAACAGCCATCGTGCACCTCGCTATACTGTAATTATATACAGTATAACAGCTACAAATCGAAGTTGCAGCAAAATATGCATTACTGGCGTAGCTGCTGCGTTTCCGGGCCACCCATGCTCCGCCGCCATGCCCCAGGCGCCTGACCATACTGACGCTTAAAGCTGCGGTTGAAGGACTGCTGGGAGTCAAAGCCCAGCGCGATCGCCACGTTCAGAATCGGTTCGTCGCTGAGGGATAACCGCTCAACCGATTTTTTCAGCTTTTGCGCGCGAATGTACCCGGCGAGGGGATAGCCCGTATGCTCTTTGAACAGGCGCTGGAGGTGCCATTTTGAATAGCCGGATCGCCTGGCGACGGACTCAATGTCCAAACGGCTGTCCAGGTTGTTGTCGATCCAGTCGAGTAAATCATGCATAAATGCGCCAGTGTTCATCTGGGTACCCCCACGCAGAATATCTAAAAGTAACTTTGTCTGTTGCATTTAAAGGTGGCGCGTTTTTGTATTAATTGCAAGTTTTATTGTTGCATTTAAATCCCTGACCGAAACGGGTCTTTTAACATCGGCTCAAATAGCACATAAAGTGCAACAATTATTCTTGCACTTAATTAAGCGCCTTCCTACAATCGCCGCGATAGTGTATTCGCAACTGTTACAGTTTTGTGGCGATGAACGACACAAATGGCCTTAAGCCAGCTACCGGACAAAGGAAGTGGCGCGGCGTCTCCCGCAGCGTCTTGCCCGGCGGCTACCAATACCGGAATAAAAATAATGAGCCTGCAAAAAACCTGGGGTAACGTTTATCCGAGCGCGCTGGGGGTGATGTTCCTCTCCGTGCTGCTCGTCGGGTGTGACAACAGCGTCGCGCAAAACGCCGCGCCACCCGCGCCCGCCGTCAGCGCCGCTGACGTGGTCGTGAAATCCATTAGCCAGTGGGATAGTTTTAACGGCCGGATTGAAGCGGTGGAGAGCGTTCAGCTGCGCCCGCGCGTCTCCGGCTATATTGATAAGGTGAATTACACCGACGGCCAGGAAGTGAAGAAGGGCGAGGTGCTGTTCACCATTGATGACAGAACCTATCGCGCCGCGCTGGAACAGGCGCAGGCGAACCTGGCGAGAGCCAAAACGCAGGCCAGCCTGGCGCAAAGCGAGGCTAACCGCACCGATAAGCTGATCAATACTCACCTGGTCTCACGGGAAGAGTGGGAGCAGCGTCGCTCGGCCGCCGTTCAGGCGCAGGCCGACATTCGCGCCGCGCAGGCGGCGGTAGACGCGGCGCAGCTCAACCTGGACTTCACCAAAGTGACCGCGCCTATCGACGGCCGCGCCAGCCGGGCGCTGATCACCAGCGGTAACCTGGTCACCGCGGGTGACACCGCCAGCGTCCTCACCACGCTGGTCTCGCAGAAGACGGTTTACGTCTACTTTGACGTGGACGAGTCAACCTACCTTCACTATCAAAATCTTGCCCGCAGCGGGCAGGGGGCGTCCAGCAACCATACGGCGCTACCGGTTGAGATTGGCCTGACGGGCGAGGAGGGTTATCCCCATCAGGGCAAAGTCGACTTCCTGGACAATCAGCTCACGCCGAGCACCGGCACCATCCGCATGCGCGCGCTGCTGGATAACGCGCAGCGTCAGTTCACGCCGGGACTGTTTGCCCGCGTACGCCTGCCGGGCAGCGCGGAATTCAAAGCCACGCTTGTCGACGACAAAGCGGTGCTGACCGATCAGGATCGCAAATACGTCTATATCGTCGATAAAGAGGGGAAAGCGCAGCGTCGCGACATTACGCCGGGGCGTCTGGCAGACGGTTTACGCATCGTGCGGCAGGGGCTGAACCCTGGCGATAAAGTCATCATCGATGGTTTACAAAAAGTGTTTATGCCGGGTATGCCGGTGAACGCCAAAACCGTCGCCATGACCGCCAGCACCGCCCTCAACTGATCCTTTGACCTGAGAATCCAACCCATGGACTTTTCCCGCTTTTTCATCGACAGGCCGATTTTTGCCGCCGTCCTGTCGATTCTGATCTTTATCACAGGGTTAATCGCCATCCCGCTGCTGCCGGTGAGCGAATATCCTGACGTCGTGCCGCCAAGCGTGCAGGTGCGCGCGGAGTACCCGGGCGCCAACCCGAAAGTGATTGCCGAGACCGTGGCGACGCCGCTGGAAGAAGCCATCAACGGCGTGGAAAACATGATGTATATGAAATCCGTCGCGGGCTCGGACGGCGTGCTGGTAACCACCGTGACCTTCCGTCCGGGGACTGACCCCGATCAGGCGCAGGTTCAGGTGCAAAACCGCGTCGCGCAGGCCGAGGCGCGACTGCCGGAAGACGTGCGGCGTCTGGGTATTACCACCCAGAAACAGTCGCCGACGCTGACGCTGGTGGTGCATCTGTTTTCGCCAAACGGTAAATACGACTCCCTGTACATGCGCAACTACGCCACGCTGAAGGTGAAGGACGAGCTGGCGCGCCTGCCCGGCGTCGGCCAGATTCAGATCTTCGGCTCCGGCGAATACGCGATGCGCGTCTGGCTGGATCCCAACAAGGTGGCGTCCCGCGGCTTGACCGCTTCGGACGTGGTGACGGCGATGCAGGAGCAGAACGTACAGGTCTCTGCCGGACAGCTTGGCGCCGAGCCGCTGCCGAAAGAGAGCGATTTCCTGATCTCCATTAACGCTCAGGGCCGTCTGCACACCGAAGAAGAGTTTGGCAATATTGTGCTGAAAACGGCGCAGGATGGTTCGGTCGTTCGCCTGCGCGACGTGGCGCGTATCGAAATGGGCTCCGGCAGCTACGCGCTGCGTTCCCAGCTCAACAATAAAGACGCGGTCGGGATTGGTATCTTCCAGTCTCCGGGGGCGAACGCCATCGACCTGTCTAACGCGGTGCGCGCCAAAATGGACGAACTGTCCACGCGCTTCCCGGCGGATATGAAGTGGGCCGCACCTTACGATCCGACGGTATTTGTCCGCGACTCCATCCGTGCGGTGGTGCAAACGCTGCTGGAAGCGGTGGTGCTGGTCGTGCTGGTGGTGATCCTGTTCCTGCAAACCTGGCGCGCGTCGATCATTCCGCTGATCGCGGTGCCGGTTTCGGTGGTGGGTACCTTCAGCATTCTCTACCTGCTGGGCTTCTCGCTGAATACCCTGAGCCTCTTCGGGCTGGTGTTGGCCATCGGTATCGTGGTGGATGACGCCATCGTGGTGGTGGAAAACGTCGAGCGAAATATCGAAGAGGGGCTGGCGCCGCTTGCGGCGGCGCATCAGGCGATGCGTGAGGTGTCCGGGCCGATTATCGCAATTGCGCTGGTGCTGTGCGCGGTGTTTGTCCCGATGGCGTTTCTCTCGGGCGTGACCGGTCAGTTCTACAAGCAGTTTGCGGTGACGATCGCCATCTCCACGGTGATCTCCGCCATTAACTCGCTGACGCTTTCGCCAGCCCTGGCGGCTCTGCTGCTAAAGCCGCACGGCGCGCCGAAAGATTTTCCGACCCGGCTTATCGACCGCCTGTTCGGCTGGCTTTTCCGTCCGTTTAACCGCTTTTTCCACCGCAGCTCGAACGGCTATCAGGGGCTGGTGGGCAAAACGCTCGGACGTCGCGGCTCGGTGTTTGTCGTTTATCTGCTGCTGCTCTGCGCAGCGGGCGTGATGTTCAAAGCGGTACCCGGCGGGTTTATACCGACGCAGGACAAACTGTACCTGATTGGCGGCGTGAAAATGCCGGAAGGCTCCTCGCTGGCGCGCACCGACGCGGTGATCCGCAAAATGAGCGAGATTGGAATGAATACCGAAGGCGTGGACTATGCGGTCGCGTTTCCGGGGCTCAATGCGCTGCAGTTCACCAACACGCCGAATACCGGGACGGTCTTCTTTGGCCTGAAGCCGTTTGACCAGCGTAAACATTCCGCGGCGGAAATTAACGCGGAGATCAACGCGAAAATCGCGCAAATCCAGGAGGGCTTTGGCTTCTCCATCCTGCCGCCGCCGATTTTAGGGCTGGGCCAGGGGTCGGGCTATTCGCTGTACATTCAGGATCGCGCCGGTCTGGGCTATGGCGCGCTGCAAAACGCGGTGAATACGATGTCCGGTGCGATTATGCAGACGCCGGGGATGCATTTCCCGATCTCGACCTATCAGGCTAACGTGCCGCAGCTGGACGTGCAGGTTGACCGCGATAAGGCGAAAGCGCAGGGCGTGTCGCTGACCGATCTCTTCGGTACGCTGCAAACCTATCTGGGCTCGTCGTACGTGAACGACTTCAACCAGTTCGGGCGTACCTGGCGCGTGATGGCCCAGGCGGACGGGCAGTTCCGCGACAGCGTGGAGGATATTGCGAACTTACGCACCCGCAATAGCCAGGGCGAAATGGTGCCGATTGGCAGTATGGTGAAAATCAGTACTACCTACGGGCCGGACCCGGTGATTCGCTACAATGGCTACCCGGCGGCGGATCTGATTGGCGATGCCGACCCGCGCGTGCTCTCGTCCACGCAGGCGATGACGCAGCTCGAAGGCATGTCTAAGCAGATCCTGCCGAACGGGATGAACATTGAATGGACGGACCTGAGCTTCCAGCAGGCCACGCAGGGCAACACGGCGCTGATCGTCTTCCCGGTCGCGGTACTGCTGGCGTTCCTGGTGCTGGCGGCGCTGTATGAAAGCTGGACGCTGCCGCTGGCGGTGATCCTCATCGTGCCGATGACGATGCTCTCCGCGCTGTTCGGCGTCTGGCTGACCGGCGGCGATAACAACGTGTTCGTGCAGGTGGGGCTGGTGGTCCTGATGGGGCTGGCCTGTAAAAACGCCATTCTTATCGTGGAGTTTGCCCGCGAGCTGGAAATTCAGGGCAAAGGGATCATGGAGGCCGCGCTGGAGGCGTGCCGCCTGCGTTTACGCCCGATTGTGATGACCTCCATCGCCTTTATTGCCGGGACCATTCCGCTGATCCTCGGCCACGGCGCGGGTGCCGAAGTGCGCGGCGTCACCGGGATCACGGTGTTCTCCGGGATGCTGGGCGTGACGCTGTTTGGTCTGTTCCTGACGCCGGTGTTTTACGTGACGCTGCGTAAATTCGTAACGCGCGGGAAAAAAGAGGAAAGGGACGTTCTGCCTGCGTAGGGACGTTACAGATAATAAAAAACCGCCTTCACTGTGAAGGCGGTTTTTTTTGCACTCAAGAAAAGTTAAAGCGCTTCTTTATACTTGGCGATAAGTTCAGGCACCGGATCGCAGCCGCTGGTATCGGCCTTTTTGACCTCTTCCAGGGCGCTTGCCACGGTATGGCGGGCCAGTACCGCCAGCGAAGCCTCCTCGGCTTCTTCGGAAATCGACTTGAAGTACCAGCATGCGTTTGCGCTGACCACGCAGCGGGCCGGCACGTCAGGGCGCGACGCCCACAGCTTTTTATCTTCGATGACCGAAAGGTAGATATCGCGCAGGGTGATCTCTTCCGGAGGGCGGCCAAGATGAATAGAACCATTGCGGCCAAGCGTAGAGACGATAATGCCGTCGCGCGTGAGCGGAACCATCAGTTTGCGGATGAAGCTCGGGTTCGCTTCCAGGCCGTAGGCCAGAATCGCACTCGTCGAACGTTCACCTAATTGCTCCGCCATCGCTACGCTGAGAACCATCTGCAAAGCTGTCGGGAAGCGGTAATCTAGCATTTTTGTATCCTGGGTTGCGGTGAATCTTGTTCTTTTTGGCACCGCAGAGGTGAATAAGCAATAAACAACAATATAACAAATACGGTAATTATTTTGAAGCAATCTGCGGCATTTGCGATCGAACACCCTGTTTCGGTTTAGCTAAACGTGCGGTTTGGGAAGTCGACCGTCACCATGAGACCGCCTTCTGCTGAAGTGCTCAGGTTTACGCTGCTGTTGTGCTGCTGCGCCACCGCTTTGACGATGGCAAGCCCCAGGCCGCTTCCGCTTTGCATCTGATTCGGGTCGCGGAAAAACCTGTCGAATACGCGCTCCTGTAGTTCCGCCGGAATACCGGGGCCTGCGTCGGAAACGCGCAGCTGCGTGCAGCGATCGAGCGCACGCACGTCGACCTGAACCCGACCGCCCTCAGGGCTGTACTTCACGGCGTTCTCAATGAGGTTATCAACCAGCGACATCAGGCGTTCCCTGACGCCTGCGATCCAGATTTCATCCTCAGCGAAGAATTCCAGCTCGATCCTGCGCGCAGAGGCTAACGGTTCCAGCTCGGCCATTCGCTCCTGGATGAGCGACGTCAGCGGCACGGGCTCCATGTCCGTGTCAATGCGCGCTTCGCTGTGCATCATCAGCAGCAGCTGATTGACGAGGCGCGCAGCGCGGGTGTTGCTGCGAATAACCCCCGCAAGCAGTTCCTGCTGGCTCTCGCTGATGACCCAGGACTGCAGCGCCTCCACGTTGATGCGCATTGCCGCGAGGGGAGTCCGCAGCTCGTGTGCGGCATCGCCAATGAAAACCCGCTCCCTTTCAGCGCTTTCACGCACTCTGGCAAGGAAGTCATTGATTGCGTCCACCATCTGGCGAAGCTCCCTGTGCCTGGGAACGGCTTTTAAGGGCGAGAGATCGTCAGGCGTGCGTAACGTAATTTCATTGACCACCTTGTTCCAGGGGCGCATCGCAATGCGGATCGACATCCACGCGGGGAACAGAAGAAAAGGAATACAGACCAGCAGCGGCATGATGTAGTACCCGCGCGAGTTCAGATAGATAAAGAAGTTCCAGCCACCGGCCGGGGTGAAAAGGGTGACCTCAACGTCGGAATGAGCGGATTTAAGGGTTCGGCTGGTCCAGGTACGACCGTCACTCTGAACACGCTGCATTTCCCCCAGCCGGGTGTTGGTTACCCCCGTTGGTGCACCAGGCGATGAAAAAACAATCGCGTTATTTTTGCGCACGATGAAGTTGATTGACAGCGCGGGATCTTCACCGCCGCCATAGCCCTCCCGCAACGCTTTGCTGAACGCTGCCAGCACGGCGGTACGATCCTGCGGGCGTTCGTCCATCCGTTCGACCAGGGTAAAAAGGGTTTCGTACGTCTTGCTGCCCGTGAGAATGGGAGGGCTGCGCAGGTCCTCCCACAGAATAAAGGTTAAAAAAAGACACCACAGCAGGGTAAGCAGCAGCATCTGGGCGATGATAATTCGCCGCACCAGCGTCGGGCGTCTCAGGTGATACCAAAAGCTTCGCATTAACCGGTCACCTTCTGGACAGAGACGGTATCAATGACATACCCGACCCCACGTACCGTTCGCACATAGCCGTCGCCGATTTTCCGCCGCAAGTTACCCATATGCACGTCGAGCGCGTTGCTGAGGTTTTCTTTGTTGCCGAATATCCTTTCTTCCAGGAAGCGTCGCGTAAGCACGCGGTCTGCGCGCAGCATCAGCGTTTCAAGCAGGGCGTATTCACTGGCCGTCAGGTCAACGTGGCGCGCGCTCACCGTCACGCGACGCGTCGGCACGTGCAGAGACAGCCCGCGAATTTCAATTGCCTCATTCTCAAAACCGTAGCTGCGTCGCGCAAGGGCTCGTACTCTCGCCAGCAGCTCGGCGAGGACAAAGGGTTTGACGAGATAGTCGTCTGCGCCCGCATCCAGCCCACACAGGCGATCCTGCAGCGTCCCTCGCGCCGTCAGGATGATAACGGGGATCCCCTTAAGCTGATGGCGCAATCGCGTCATCAGACTCATGCCATCGCCATCGGGAAGCCCCAGGTCGAGCAAAATAAGTTCGGGCACGCAGACGTTAAGCTGATGCAGCGCATCCTCTTTCCGGCGAACCCATATAACGTCAAATCCCTGATCTGAGAGGGCGATACGTACGCCGTTGCCGAGATCCAGGTCGTCTTCAATAAGTAGAATTTTCACATTAGTTACTGTATCGGCAGTGAATGAAGAACATCTTAAGAAAAAAACGGTATCAGGTAATCTGTCCGGTTTACAGCACCCGCGCGCGCTTCAGTCTTTCTTCATTTTCGGCTCATAAGAACCTTAGGGTCAGTATTCAAAATGGGCGTTCTGGCGTTTAACCGCCTGCATCGTCATCATTTGAATCCATAAGGACTTCCTTAATGAGAAACATCGAACTGCGTCGTACGTTCCCCCATTTATTCCCGGGCCGCCGCCTGAAAAACATCGTACCGGGCATCGTGTTGGCCCTACTGGCCTCCCCAACGCTGGCGGCAGAGCAGGGCCAGGGCAATGTGTTAACCCTCGGGGGCGGCGTGGACGTCGCGCCACGCTATTCGGGTTCAGATAAAACCCGCGTCAGCGCGGCGCAGGTGGTGGATTACTCCATGGCCAATGGTTTTTTTATCGGCACCACGCGGGGGATCGGTTACGGCAATAACATCGGCAACCTGGATTACAGCGCGGCGCTGAGCTATCGCATAGGCCGTAAAGATAAAGACGTGAGCAGCGATTCGATCAGCTCCGGCAGCGACGAGCTGCGTGGGATGGGCGAGATAAAAGGCTCGGCTATCGTGGTGCCCGGGCTGGGATACAGGGTGACCGACTGGCTTAATCTGCAGCTGCAGGCTGAGGTTCCGGTTTCTGAGAGAGACAATGGTGAGGCGGTACACTTCGGCATTTCCAGTCCGCTCTATACTTCACCAAATAATGCGGTCACGCTGGCGCTGACCGGCAGCTGGGGATCCGACAAGTATATGCAAACGTACTATGGGGTCAGCGCCGCCCAGTCGGCCGCATCGGGATTTGCCCGACATGACGCCGGTGCCGGAATTTATGCGTATTCGCTGAATCTTGACTGGACCCACAGGCTCACCTCACGCTGGAGCGTGCTTGCCGCAGCGGGCGTGACGCAGCTGGCGGGAGATGCCGCCGACAGCCCGATTGTGCATCGCAAGACGTCGCCTACGGGAAGTTTGAAGGTGACGTATAGCTTTTGACTGTTGGTTGCGGCTGCTTAACGTTTTGAGCACGCACTTACGCTAATCTGAGCCGCTCCGGTTTCGAGAACGGGGCGGTCCGCATTGCTGGCGACCGTCTCAAACCTCATGCTTTAATTATGCAGTAACAGCACTGCACTCGCGGTTGAAGGATTTATCTAAAACTCCATTGCGCTGTAATGACAAATACGGAGGGTATGATAATACCCACATCCATTCCAAAATAAGATGTAAAATTATACTGGAATCCATGGTATATGTAGGGAGAAAATCCTATTCCTGTCGCTTTTTTAAAATCATGGTATGAGCCGTGGTCGCCACAATCATCGAAAGTATCAAAGAAAAATTCACCTACATAGCCATAGATTCCTTTAAAAACCCAACCGTTATCCCATCCGGCCCAATCTCTTCTTACGCCGGCAGCCAGGCATCTGTCATTGAAGCTGTTTTTCATTGTGCCGAGCACCACGCTGTATTTCGACGTATCTGAGAATTTCCTCTCCACGGATATAAATTTATTTTCAAAGTTCTCCGTATATTGTCCGCGATTATGTGTCAGATGATAAACGTATGAGCCAGTGTTTATTGAATACAAATTTATTTCATCTGCAGAGCAATGCAATGTAATCAGATAAAAAACTCCGCACCACAGCCATACGGGGTATCTTTTCCAGCCTATCTGCTTATGCGGAATATTATCCATATTCGCTCACTCTATCTAACGTACTGAAATTATAAGAGGTAATTTTGGGGCTGCAGCAGTATAAACTTTAGCATACATACGGAAACTTGTGATACTCACGTCACGGGTTGGGGGGCTGAGATGACCTTACAGAACATGTTCCGCAACCCATTCCTCCACGCTCTTACAAGGGGCAAATGCAGCCTTTTTCTGGCCTCTTAATTCATAGACGCTGAGGTATAATGTCTGCTCAGATAAACGGCAAAAAGGATATGAAAAAATGCTGACTTATATCACTGTAGGTACAAATGACCTTCAGCGCTCCGTGGCGTTTTATGACGCTGTTATTAAAGTGCTTGGCTATTCACGTCTGCCAGCCTGGACAGAGGAGTGGGCAATGTGGGGAGATGAAAATAATCCGGATGAGGGGTTCAGCTTTTGTATTTGTCCACCTTTTGACGGGCATCCCGCAACGGCTGGAAACGGGACAATGTTCGCATTCAGGGCAGAAAACGCGGACCTTGTCAGACGGTTCCATGCAGCAGGACTTCTTGCGGGTGGAAAGAATGAAGGCGCGCCGGGTACACGACCCGCGTACGGCCCCGATTTTTATGTTGCCTATCTGCGCGATCCCGATGGGAATAAGCTGGCATGCGTTTGTCAGCATTACTCTCCTGAAGCTGAGACGTAATCATCTCAATAATACTTTAGTCGGCGCTGCGGGCAAGCTCATTTAATGTTTGATCATAAACCCTGTGATAGTTAACGCTCTTGATAATCTGCGCACCGAGAGATTCATAAAACTTCTGTGCCAACGGATCTGCCGCCACCGATAACCAGTCGAGTTGCAAACAGCCGCGCTCCTTGGCGCGGTTGGCTATAAACCCCATAAGCTTTCTCCCCATTCCTTTTCTTCTGAAAGGAGCAGAAACAAAAAGCTCTTTGATAAACATTTGCCCACTGAAACGCGGTGAGGGGTACAGCACAGATATACATGAAAACGCAGCGATGACTCCATCACAAACCACTTTGTGAACCTCTGTACTGGAGTCGGCAGCAAAGACCTTTTCCTTCAGATATAAGGACATTTCACGCCTGGTCAAGCAAAGCTTCGGGTTATAGTAAGTTTCCATCTCAATAAAAATATCCGTTAAATCATCATACTCGTATGGTTTACAGATGGTGATGTTCATGTATACCTCTATGAGCGAAGACCGGATTTCCATCCTGCGAAACGAGGTCATTCTAACGTGACCGGCAATAATGAAAACAGATCATGGCTACTTTCAATTCAGCCGATGGCCGCTTCTGACATGAAGCTATCCGCGCATGTCGAAGCGGGATTTTTGAAAATCTCTATAAACTTCCGGATTGCTGAAGGCCGGGAATTTGGCTTTTTGGGCGGCTGACATTATCGCTTCGCAGTAGGCTCTATTACCGTTGCTGGTTGAGATATTTAAAGGCGTGCCATCCGGAGCAAATTCAATATGCAACCTGCAGTTTTTCCCTTTCCAGTTTTGCGGCTCTTCAATTTCGGCATTGATTGCCGCCCTGATTGCCCGCGCCTGCGCGCCCCATTCATCCCGATCGTCCCAGCGTCCTGAACCGCAATTACCCGTTGCCGTGGTCTTATGGCAACCGGAAGGGTGTAGCGGTGCGCATCCCGCGGCCAGGTTCACCAGTAGAGTCACCATCGCGATTTTCTTTACTGCCTGAGACATTTCCATTTCTTACCCCGCAATCCATTTAAGTTTCAGTAATATTTATATATTCTTCCGTATTTCCTGATCTCTTTTCAACTACCAATAACGGGTCACAGCGTCGGCGACCTGGCTGCCGGCTCCACCTTCGGCTAATCGGTCGTTTTTGAACTATGTTTAACACCAATCAAAGTAGTTAAGTATTTACAGGACCCGAGCGGCGGGGCCTCCGACCGGAGCATTTGAAAGCCAGAACCTCACTTAAAAGTGTGCCAACATTTCGCGGGTAATATTCATGTCCGGAGAATAACGTGTTCGGAAAGCTATTGTTGAACTACATGCCTGGGTTACAAAATTTGTTAGCCTACGATAAAAGCTGGCTAAAAGATGATGTTAAAGCCGGGTTATCCGTTGCGGCTGTCGCGCTACCCGTTGCTATTGCTTATGCTGAGCTGGCGGGGGTTGGGGCAATAGTAGGGCTGTATTCCTGCGTTTTACCGATGATAGCTTACGCACTGTTTGGCTCTTCACGTCAGCTTATTGTGGGCCCTGATGCCACGACCTGCGCGGTGATTGCGGCCGTCGTGTTTCCTCTTTCTGCGGGAAATCCTGAACTGCACTGGCAGCTGACGATCGTCATGACATTGATGATGGGCGGATGGTGCCTGCTTGCCAGTAAATTTCGCCTGGGCGCGCTTGCCGATCTGCTTTCTCATCCCATTCTTACGGGGTTGCTTAATGGCGTAGCCGTGACGATTATTGTCGGGCAATTAGGCAAGGTTTTGGGGATAAAGCTAGATGAAGCCCAGGTTATTGAGAAAATAATGGCTTTGCCAGGCCGAATTTCAGACAGCCATTTATTAACGATAGGAATATCGCTAGTAACGTTAATTATTTTAATGGTTATTAAAACGTATCGTCGCCACTGGCCAGCACCTTTGATTGCCATAGTCATAACAACGGCACTGGTATGGGGAACCTCTGCGCAACAGTACGGTATTGCCACCATTGGAGGAGACGGCTTCCAGCCGGGTTTACCTGTCGTTCACTGGGGAGCGTTCCAGCCTGGTCCCATGCGTGATTTAGTCATCCCGGCGCTGAACCTGGCCTTGGTCAGTTTTGTCAGCCTGATGCTGACCGCCCGCAGTTTCGCCGCGAAAAATGGCTATGAAATCAATGCTGATGCAGAGTTCCGGGCACTGGGTATCGCAAACCTCATGTCGGGATTATCTCAGGGGTTTGCTATCAGTGGCGCCGATTCCCGAACCGCGGTAAATGATTCCGCCGGGGGGAAAAGTCAGCTGGTTTCCGTAGTCGCAGCCTTACTCATCGGCATCGTGGTGATATTTTTCACTCAGCCACTGCAGTTTATTCCGGTATCTGCATTGGGTATCGTTCTGATGTACGCATCGTGGTCATTAATTGATTTACGTGGGCTATGGAACCTGAGGCGAAGAAATAAACAGGCATTTCGCCTGGCCTTCTTCACGTTTGGCTGTGTTTTAATTATCGGCGTTATCCAGGGGATCGGCCTTGCGGTGTTGCTTGGCCTGCTACAATTCCTGCGCACCGTGTTTCGTCCTTCTGAGCACTTACTGGGAATTGACGAAGATGGAATGATTCACTCATTAGGTAATACAACCGATATTAAAATGGTTCCGGGCGTGCTGATGTATCGATTTAACTCACCGTTGACCTATTTTAATGTGGCTTATTTTAAACGCCGGGTGTTGAACTTAGTTGATGGTGCAGCGTTACAGCCTAAATGGGTGATTATTGATGCCGTGGCTTGCTTCACCTATTCAGACATCAGCGTCCTGGCAACCATAAATGAGCTAAAGCGCGACCTGAAAGCTCGGCAGGTGACGTTAATCCTGGCGGGCAGGAAAACGGAACTAACGCGCTGGTTTAAAGATAGTCGGCCAACAATGAATGATGATGACATGATTCTTGCGCCAGATCTTTATCTGGCACTCCGGTTCATTCAAAGCAAAGAGAGTGCGAGTGAATCGGGTGCAGAGGTGTAAACCAAATTCGGGTAGAAGGCTTGCTCGCCACCCGCGAGCAAGCCACACCCCTTAGCGATAGAGCGTCTTTTCCGCAACCGGAATAAGTAACGCAGAATGCCAGTCTGCGAGCGTCAGCTGCGCAAGCTGACCCAGCGCGGTATAAAACGGGTGCCCGGCCTTGTCGACAAACACCGAGAGGAAGCGTGTGCTCCACGGCAGCAAGTGCCAAGCAAGAAGCTGAGAGCACTCCGCTTCGCGGCCATTCTCGGCCAGCCACGCCGCCAGCAGCAGCAGGGTACCGAAATGATCTTCCGGCTCATTCTGCTGCATCTCAAAAGCAATGCTGTTTTCCCGCATCCACTGGCGCAGTGCGAGGGTCGAGTCGCCAAACAGTACGGATTCGCGGTCAAGCCAGACGGAACCCCATGGCGGAGCGGGCAGGGCATAAGGGCCAATAAACAGCCGTTGCCAGGCGTCCGTCAGCGGCTCATCGGCAGGCGTGGCAAAGGATTCGGCAACGGGCAGCAGCGATTCCGGCGGCAGGGGCCAGTCCTGAACCCAGTCGCCAGCGGTGAGAGCCTGCACCAGCGGCGCAGCCTGCTCGCTGTCGGGTGAAAAATAAAACAGCGCGCCCAGTACGCGGGCGCTAAACGCGAACGATTCACGCTGTGAGACGTCTTTCATTACATCTTCCTTGCTCGCGCGGATTTCACCCGTGCGACTGTGTTAAGCCAATTTATAGACCATAGAATAAACCACGGTCATGCGCTTCACTTTCTAGACCTTCTCGATCTGCACCAGATTGGTGTGCTGCGGGTTGCCTTTTGCCAGCGGCGACGGACGGTGCGTGGTCAGGGTATTGATGCATGACCCGTGGTCGATGCGGTCACCGTTCATATTGGCGTCGTGCCAGGCGCCCTGGCCCATGGCGCTCACGCCGGGCATGATGCGCGGCGTGACTTTCGCTTCAATTCTCACCTCACCGCGATCGTTAAAGACGCGCACCGTATCACCGTTCTTAATGCCGCGTTTTTCGGCATCAACAGGATTAAGCCAGACCTCCTGACGGCAGGCCGCTTTCAGCACGTCGACGTTGCCGTAGCTTGAGTGGGTACGGGCCTTGAAGTGAAAGCCAAACAGCTGCAGCGGGAACTGCTCGCGTTCGGGCGCATCCCAGCCGTCAAACGTCGAGGCGTAGACGGGCAGCGGGCTGATGGTTTCATCTTTTTCCAGTTCCCAGCTGGCGGCAATGTCCGCCAGCTTGCTGGAGTAAATTTCAATCTTGCCCGACGGCGTTTTCAGCGGATTAGCTTCCGGGTTCTCGCGGAATTTCTTATAGGCCACAAAGTGCCCGTTTGGATCTTTGCGCTTATAAATGCCCATTTTTTTCAGTTCGTCATAGGACGGCAGCTTGGGGTCTTTTTCGAGCATTTTGGCATACAGGTACTGCAGCCACTGCTCCTGCGTGCGTCCTTCGGTGAATTTCTGATGGACATCCGGGCCGAGGCGTTTCGCCACTTCGCTCATGATCCAGTAGATGGGCTTGCGTTCAAACTTCGGCGCGGTCACGGGCTGAAGGAAAATCAGGTAGCCCATGTTCCCGGCGTAATCGTTAGGAATGATGTCTTCCTGCTCGACGGTCATCAGGTCCGGCAGCAGGATATCGGCGTACTTCGCCGACGACGTCATGAAGTTATCGATGACGACGATCGTTTCGCACTTGCTTTCATCCTGCAGGATGTCGTGGGTTTTATTGATATCGGAGTGCTGGTTGATGATGGTGTTGCCCGCGTAGTTCCAGATGAACTTAATCGGCACATCCAGCTTATCCTTGCCGCGCACGCCGTCGCGCAGGGCGGTCATCTCCGGCCCGCGGGCGATGGCGTCCGTCCAGCTAAAGCAGGAAATTTGCGTTTTGACCGGGTTTTCCGGTAGCGGCATACGCTCGATGGTAATGGTGTACGTCGACTCACGCGCGCCGCTGTTACCACCGTTGATGCCTACGTTTCCGGTCAGGATTGGCAGCATCGCGATCGCGCGGGAGGTCAGTTCCCCGTTCGCCTGACGCTGTGGCCCCCAGCCCTGGCAGATATAGGCCGGTTTTGCGGAGCCAATTTCGCGCGCAAGCTTAATGATGCGATCGGCGGGGATGCCCGTAATGCGGGAGGCCCACTCAGGGGTTTTCGCCGTATTGTCCTCACCCTGACCGAGAATATACGCTTTGTAGTGACCGTTAGCGGGCGCGCCTTCCGGCAGCGTTTTTTCGTCGTAGCCAACGCAGTATTTATCCAGGAACGGCTGGTCGACCAGATTTTCGTCGATCAAGACCCAGGCGATACCCGCCACCAGCGCGGCATCGGTGCCCGGACGAATAGGGATCCATTCATCTTCACGTCCGGCGGCGGTGTCGGTGTAGCGCGGGTCGATAACGATCATGCGCGCGTTTGAGCGCTCGCGAGCCTGCTCCAGATAGTACGTAATCCCGCCGCCGCTCATGCGCGTTTCCGCCGGGTTATTGCCGAACATGACCACCAGTTTGGTGTTTTCGATGTCGGACGTACTGTTACCATCGTTGCTGCCGTAGGTGTAGGGCATCGCGCAGGCGATTTGCGCCGTGCTGTAGGTGCCGTAGTGGCTCAGGAAGCCGCCGTAGCAGTTCATCAGGCGTGCCACCAGTGAAGCATAAGGTGAGGAGCGGGTGATGTTGCCACCGACAATGCCGGAGGAGTAGTTGATGTAAACCGCTTCGTTGCCGTATTTGGCCACCACGTCTTTCAGGCTGGCGGTGATGATGTTCAGCGCTTCATCCCATGTGATGCGCTCAAACTTGCCTTCACCGCGTTTGCCCACGCGTTTCATCGGGTAGTTCAGGCGGTCAGGATGGTTAATGCGACGGCGAATAGAACGTCCGCGCAGGCATGCGCGCACCTGATGGTTACCGTAAATATCCTCGCCGGTGTTGTCCGTTTCGACCCAGTATACTTCGTCGTCCCGAACGTGCAGTCGCAATGCGCAGCGGCTGCCGCAGTTGACCGAGCAGGCACCCCAGACCACTTTATCTTCGGCAGCGTTCATGGCACTTTGCACCGCGGCGGCAGCGCGTTTCACGCCAAAGGGCAACGACAAACCGCCGGCGGCAAGCGCCAGAGAACCTATGGCTGTAGATTTCACGAGTGTTCGACGGCTAATTCCGCCGTGATGTTCAGTATCGGACATGGCTCACCCCATCATTATAATTGCGTATTATTTTTCCCGTAATTACAACCGGGCTAATGATGGGGTGAGTGTTACTTATTTGGGGGTATGAGATCTTAATCCTCATCAAATCAACGGGGATTGAGGGTAAATTACTGAGCGTCCGCAGCCCCGCTGCCAGTACGGGTGTACAAAATTTTAAAGGTGTCGTTAGCACAATGGCCCACCACCTGCGTGCCCGGCTGGTCGGCCTGGTCGTTCGGCACAATGCTCAGCGTAAAGCCTGATTCCGGCACGCCGTTGTTGATAATTTTCTGCTGAATGTCGTTTTTCACGCGCTCGCAGGAATCCGGCGCCGCCAGCGCGGCCGTTGAGGCACTCATTAACAGCAGGGCGGTAATCCAGGGTAACCGTTTCATCTGTAGCTCCTTTTCTCTGTGTGTAGATTAATTTTAGCAGGCTTCGTGTAAACAACTGTATTTGCTAATATGATTGGGAATAATCTCTCTGTACGGTAATGAATGTGAAGAAATACGCAGCGATAACGCTACTGGCAGCAGCACTGGTGGGGTGCGACAACAGCTCCGCGCCGCTGTCGTTTACGCCCGAGATGGCGAGCTTTTCGAACGAATTTGATTTTGATCCTCTGCGCGGCCCGGTCAAAGACTTTACCCAGACGCTGTTCAACGAGAAGGGTGAAGTGTCCAAACGGATTGCCGGCACCGTGTCGGCGGAAGGGTGTTTTGATACGCTGGAGCTGCATGACCTGGAGGCCAACACCGGCGTGGCGCTGGTGCTGGATGCCAATTACTACCTTGATGCGGAAACCCAGCAGCGGAAAGTGAAGCTGCAGGGGAAATGCCAGCTGGCAGAACTGCCGTCAGCCGGCGTGACGTGGGATACCGACGACAACGGTTTTGTGGTGGCGGCGCACGGCAAAGAGATGGAAGTGAAATATCGCTACGATGCGGACGGCTATCCGCTGGGCAAAACCACCGTCTCCGGGGATCAGCATCTTTCCGTCCAGGCCACGCCGTCTAAAGACGTGCGCAAGAGAATGGATTACTCGGCAGTCAGCATGCTGAACGACAAGCCGCTGGGTAACGTGACGCAGAGCTGCGACTACGATCGCCACAATAATCCGGTGAGCTGCGATCTGACCATCACGGACGATAGCGTCAAACCCGCCGTGGAGCGCAAGTACACCATCAAAAACACGATCGAATATTACTGAGAGTAAAGCCGCGCAGGTTACTTCGCCCGGCGGCGCTAAGCTTGCACGGGCCTACATATTTTGCACAGTGTAGGCCGGGTAAGCAAAGCGCCACCCGGCAAGAAAGACAACTCGATTGTTGATGACAGGGTTTGTCATTCATCTCACTGCGCGGTAGGTTTCAGCAGGCTGGCACCTGACGGTTTGTGTCCGGCCAGGTGCTGATGCTGGAAGATGCACATGCGAATGGTATTGCGGTATTCACCGTTGATAAAGAACTCGTGAATCAGCTCACCTTCCACCATAAAGCCCAGCTTGCGGTAGATATGGATCGCTTTCTCGTTCTCTTTGTCCACAATCAGGTAAAGCTTGTAGAGATTCAGAACGTTGAATCCGTAATCCATTGCCAGCTTCGCCGCCCGTGAGGCAAGGCCTTTTCCCTGATGCTCAGGGGAGATGATGATCTGGAACTCTGCCCGGCGGTGAACGTGGTTGATTTCAACCAGCTCCACAAGACCGGCTTTTTCGCCTTCACACTCCACCACAAAACGCCGTTCGCTCTGATCGTGAATGTGCTTATCGTAGAGATCGGACAGCTCGACAAAGGCCTCGTAAGGCTCTTCGAACCAGTAGCGCATTACGCTGGCATTGTTGTCGAGCTGGTGGACAAAGCGCAGGTCTTCACGCTCCAGCGGGCGGAGCTTAATGTCACAGGGAGCCGACATTATGGAGCTACCGTACGGCCAGTGCGGCGATCCAGGCAGCGCAGGGTGTTAGGCTCCCAGTAAGCGTTGACGTTTGCGCTTTGCTGACACTTATCGCGCGCGTCAAAAGCGACATCTTCCTTGTCCCACTCTTTTTCAGCACGTTTGTTAACCTTCTGACGAAGGTTACGGGTGTCATTCCATTGTTCTTTGTCCATGGCGGCGTTCTGACGGCTCTGCGCGCTGTCACCAGACTCAATAATGAGCTTGCTGGTTTCCGCTGTCGCAGAGGCGGCAAAGGCGAACGATGACAGCGCCAGCACGGCTGTCAGACAAAGGCGTTTGCTTAATGTGGTCATAGCGTTTCCTTTTAAATGGGTGCAGATAATCAAGTTACCCCGTACAGATTCTACACCAAAGCGAAATCACGGCATACCCGCGGAGCAAGTATGGAAAAGTAAAGGGCATCATCAGGTATGATGTCTAAATAAATCCTCACCTGATGTGAAATATGCTTAAAACGACGCTGCTTTTTTTTGCCACCGCGCTCTGCGAAATCATCGGCTGCTTCCTGCCCTGGCTCTGGCTGAAGAAGGGGGGAAGCGCATTACTGCTGATCCCGGCGGGCGTTGCGCTGGCCCTATTCGTCTGGCTGTTAACGCTGCATCCGGCGGCCAGCGGCCGCGTTTATGCGGCTTACGGCGGGGTCTATGTCTGTACGGCGCTGCTGTGGTTACGCGTGGTGGACGGCGTCAGGCTCAGCGCGTACGACTGGGCCGGCGCGCTGATTGCCCTGTGCGGTATGCTGATTATTGTGGCGGGATGGGGGCGGGCCTGAGCCACCGGATTTTGTGATCGTTCGCTGATTTTATGATCGTTATACTTGTATGGTAGTAGGGTTGGTGGGTAAATTTCCAGCATCACAACGAACGATGTAAGGAAAGGAATTATGAAGATTGTCGCGGCTGACGTGTTTGTTACCTGCCCGGGGCGGAACTTTGTCACCCTAAAAATCACCACCGATGAGGGGATTGTCGGCCTCGGTGACGCTACGCTGAACGGTCGCGAGCTCTCCGTGGCCTCTTACCTGAAGGATCACCTTTGCCCCCAGCTGATTGGCCGCGATGCGCACCGCATTGAAGATATCTGGCAGTTTTTCTATAAGGGCGCTTACTGGCGACGCGGCCCGGTCACCATGTCGGCCATCTCCGCCGTGGATATGGCGCTGTGGGACATCAAAGCCAAAGCCGCCAACATGCCGCTTTATCAGCTGCTTGGCGGAGCCTCCCGTGAAGGAGTGATGGTCTACTGTCACACTACCGGCCACACCATTGACGACGTGCTGGAAGATTACGCCCGCCATAAAGAAATGGGCTTTAAGGCGATCCGCGTGCAGTGCGGCGTGCCGGGCATGAAAACCACCTACGGTATGGCCAAAGGGAAAGGGCTGGCCTATGAGCCTGCGACCAAAGGCGACTGGCCGGAAGAGCAGCTCTGGTCCACCGAAAAATACCTCGATTTCACACCGAAGCTGTTCGACGCGGTGCGCAATCAGTTCGGCTTCAACGAGCATCTTCTGCACGACATGCACCACCGCCTGACGCCGATCGAAGCGGCGCGCTTCGGCAAGAGCATTGAGGAATTCCGCATGTTCTGGATGGAGGACCCAACGCCGGCGGAGAACCAGGCCTGCTTCCGTCTTATCCGCCAGCACACCGTCACGCCAATTGCGGTGGGCGAAGTGTTCAACAGCATCTGGGACTGCAAGCAGCTTATAGAAGAGCAGCTTATCGACTATATCCGCACCACCATTACCCACGCGGGCGGGATCACCGGGATGCGTCGCATCGCGGACTTCGCTTCGCTCTACCAGGTGCGTACCGGCTCACACGGCCCGTCGGATCTGTCGCCAGTGTGCCACGCGGCCGCGCTGCATTTCGACCTGTGGGTACCGAACTTTGGCGTGCAGGAATATATGGGCTATTCCGAACAGATGCTGGAGGTCTTCCCGCACAGCTGGCGGTTTGATAATGGCTATATGCATCCGGGCGACAAGCCGGGCCTGGGCATCGAATTTGATGAAAAACTGGCAGCGAAGTATCCGTACGATCCTGCCTATCTGCCGGTCGCCCGCCTTGAAGACGGCACGCTGTGGAACTGGTAAACGAGGAGCGAACGATGAAAAGCGTAGTGATTCAACAGCCGAACCAGCTGGTTATTGAAGAGCGTCCACTCCCGCTGCCGGGCGCAGGTGAAGTGCGCGTTAAGGTTAAACTGGCCGGGATTTGCGGTTCAGACAGCCACATCTACCGCGGGCATAACCCGTTTGCGAAGTATCCGCGCGTCATCGGCCATGAGTTTTTTGGCGTGATTGACGCCGTGGGCGAGGGCGTTGACAGCGCGCGCCTGGGCCAGCGCGTCTCGGTCGATCCGGTGATCAGCTGCGGGCACTGCTACCCGTGCTCCGTGGGTAAGCCTAACGTCTGCACCTCGCTGGTGGTGCTGGGCGTTCACCGCGACGGCGGGTTCAGCGAATATGCAGCAGTGCCCGCTAAAAATGCCTGGCCCATCCCGGATGCGATCCCGGATAAACACGCCGTCATGGTTGAGCCCTTCACTATTGCCGCCAACGTGACTGGGCAGGCCAGTCCCACTGAACAGGACGTTGCGCTGATTTACGGCGCGGGCCCGATGGGGCTGGTCACCGTTCAGGCGCTGAAGGGCGTCTACAAGGTGAAGCAGGTTATCGTGGTTGACCGCATAGACGAACGGCTGGCGATGGCACAGCGCAGCGGCGCAGACTGGGTCTTGAATAACTGCGAGCAGTCGCTGCAGGCCGCGCTGGACGAAAAAGGCATTAAACCGACGTTAATCATTGATGCTGCCTGCCATCCGACGATTTTGCAGGAGGCGGTAACCCTCGCTTCTCCGGCGGCGCGCATCGTGCTGATGGGCTTCTCCAGCGAGCCGAGCCAGGTCGTTCAGCAGGGCATCACCGGCAAAGAGCTGGCGATATTCTCCTCGCGCCTGAATGCCAACAAATTCCCGGTCGTCATCGACTGGCTGGAAAAGGGGCTAATCGACCCCGAAAAACTGGTTACCCATACCTTTGACTATCAACACGTTACAGACGCCATCGAACTGTTTGAGAAAGACCAGCGGCAGTGCTGCAAAGTGTTACTCACGTTCGGCCAATAATCCTATAAGCGGTTAAGAGCCTGCGCAGACAGGCTCTAAGTGGTACGCATCTTACCTTTCAGAGATAGCCATTATGACGCAAGCACAACCTCAAAGAACCACCTCCGATCTGGTGAAAGCCGCCGTTTCCGGCTGGCTGGGCACCGCCCTGGAGTTTATGGACTTTCAGCTTTACTCGCTGGGGGCGGCCCTGGTCTTCCATGAGATCTTCTTCCCGGAACAGTCTGCCGCGATGGCGCTGATCCTGGCGATGGGAACTTACGGCGCGGGCTATATTGCGCGCATCGTCGGGGCCTTTATTTTCGGCCGAATGGGCGACAGCATCGGCCGCAAGAAGGTGCTGTTTATCACCATCACCATGATGGGGATCTGCACCACGCTGATTGGCGTTCTGCCGACCTACGCGCAGATCGGTATTTTCGCCCCGGTTCTGCTGGTAACGCTGCGTATTATTCAGGGGCTGGGTGCCGGGGCCGAGATCTCCGGGGCCGGGACCATGCTGGCGGAGTATGCGCCAAAAGGAAAACGCGGCATCATCTCCTCGCTGGTGGCGATGGGCACCAACTGCGGGACGCTGAGCGCAACGGCTATCTGGGCCATTATGTTCTTTGCCCTCGACCGCGAACAGCTGCTCGCCTGGGGCTGGCGCGTGCCGTTCCTCGCCAGCGTTGTGGTGATGATTTTCGCTATCTGGCTGCGAATGAACCTGAAAGAGAGCCCGGTCTTCGAGAAAGTAAATGACGAAGAACGCGCGGTGCCGGACACCTCGCTGGGCTCAATGGTGAAAAGTAAATCCTTCTGGCTGGCGACCGGACTGCGGTTTGGTCAGGCGGGTAACTCGGGGCTGATCCAGACCTTCCTCGCCGGGTATCTGGTCCAGACGCTGCTGTTCGATAAAGCCATCCCTACCGACGCGCTGATGATCAGCTCCATTCTCGGGTTTATCTCCATCCCGCTGCTGGGCTGGCTTTCTGATAAAGTTGGGCGCCGTTTGCCGTACATTATCCTCAATATCTCGGCCATTATTCTCGCCTATCCGATGCTGTCGATCATCGTCGATAAAAGCTATGCGCCGGGAACGATCATGCTCTCTATCATCGTTATCCATAACTTCGCCGTACTGGGGCTGTTTGCGCTGGAAAATATCACCATGGCGGAGATGTTTGGTTCACGGAATCGCTTTACCCGCATGGCTATCTCAAAAGAGGCGGGCGGTCTGGTGGCGGTGGGCTTTGGTCCGGTGCTGGCGGGGATCTTCTGCAATATGACCGGCTCCTGGTGGCCCATTGTTGCCATGCTGGTGGCCTATTCCGTGATTGGGCTGATCTCGGCGCTCCTGATGCCAGAGGTGCGCGACCGTGATTTGAGTCTTGCAGAAGACGCTGCGGAACACACGGCGCAGCAGGGGTTATCCCAACGCAGCACGCGATTCATTTAACCTCTTTTTGGCAGGAACAAACACATGGTGAGTTCAGTTGATGTAAACAATGAAGTGGATAACACCCCTGTTATCAAGCGCGTGGCGACCGCTTCGGCGATTGGTACCGCGGCCGAGTATTACGACTTCTTTGCCTATGGCACGGCCGCGGTGCTGTTTTTCGGTCATCTTTTTTTCCCGAGCAGCGACCCGCTGATTAGCACGCTTGCCGCCTTCGCAACCTATGCGGTGGGCTTCCTGGCTCGTCCTGTCGGCGGCATTGTGTTCGGTCATATCGGCGACAAAGTCGGACGTAAAAAAGCGCTGGTAATGACTATCCTGATCGTCGGGCTAGGGACATTTTGTATCGGCCTTCTGCCTACGTATGAAAAAATTGGCATCTGGGCGCCGGTGTTACTGATTTTGATCCGCATACTGCAGGGATTTGGCGTGGGCGGCGAACAGGCGGGCGCGGTCCTGATGACGGCAGAATACTCCACGCCCAAACGACGCGGATTCTTTGCCAGCTGGGTACAGGTGGGGGCGCCGGCGGGTTTTCTGCTGCCGATGGCCTTGTTTGCCTTGCTCAACATCGTCCTGACGCCTGAAGAGATGATGAGCTACGGCTGGCGCATTCCGTTCCTACTCAGCGCGGTGCTGGTGCTGGTTGGTTTGTTTATTCGTCTGCGCATCGATGAGTCACCGGTGTTTGCCAAAATCCGTGAGACCAAAGCCGTAGAGTCTCGCCCGGTGATAGAAGTGGTACGAGATTATCCGGGCATTGTGGCAAAAGGCGTTTGTGCCAAGCTAATCGAAGCCTGCACGTTCGCGATGTTTACGGTTATCGTGCTGGCCTACGGGAAAGCCAACGGTCTCAGCGCCACGATCCTGATGGAAACGATGATCGTCGCTGTTCTGCTGGAGATTTTTGCGATTCCGCTCATGGGTGCGCTCAGCGACAGGATTGGCCGCAAGCCGGTTTACATTATGGGTGCACTTCTGCAGGTAGTGGCTATCGTGCCGTTCTTTATGGCTATCAATCAGGACAGCTACTGGCTGACGCAAATAGCGATGATTGCCGTGATTACCTTCGGCCACAGCATGTGCTATGCCCCGCAGGCATCCTATTTTCCGGAACTGTTCCCGACCCATATCCGCTGTAGCGGCATTGCGCTGATCTGGCAGGTGGGCTCGCTGATTGGCAGCGGCGTTCTCGGCCTGGTGGCGGTTAAAATATTGCAAATGACGCACGGCCACTACTATGGCATGGCGGCCTACGTGATTGTCCTTGGCGCGATCTCGGTGGTGGGCCTGTTGACCCTGCCTGAAACTGCGCCTCGTCGGCGCGAGAGCGAGTATCAGGAGTGGGGAAAACATTAAGTTCAGAAGAGAGGTTTTGGTTTATATCTTTTGAAACCTGTCACACAGCTTGATGTTTATGTCACACCACATGACCAAAAGTTAATATAAATCAAAATCACAAACGGCATTATCAGTATGGTGGATGGCAGCAATCTCTTACCTCGACTGCCATTCTAGTTGGTGTAGTCAGCAGACGCTGCCGCTTCACAAAAAGCGGCAGCGATCCACAGCTTTCTAATTAACGAGTCATAATCATGGAAAACACGTTATTACAGGCCAGGGCGACGCTGCCTCAGTACGATCGCAACAGCCTTAAAGCACGCATTGTTCATTTAGGGTTTGGCGCTTTTCACCGCGCGCATCAGGCAGTGTATGCCGACATTCTCGCGGCTGAACACAGAAGCGACTGGGGCTACTGTGAAGTAAACCTGATTGGCGGCGAGCAGCAGATTGCCGATCTGAACGCGCAGGATAAGCTCTATACCGTGGCGGAAATGTCCGCCGATGCGTGGACATCCCGCGTGGTTGGCGTCGTCAAAAATGCGCTGCATGCGCAGGTCGACGGGCTCGAGACCGTGCTGGCCGCGATGTGCGAACCGCAGGTGGCGATTGTCTCGCTGACCATCACCGAGAAAGGGTACTGTCATTCGCCGGCGACCGGACAACTGATGCTCGATCACCCGTTTATCGTTGCCGACCTGCAAAACCCGCACCAGCCAAAATCCGCGCCTGGCGTGGTCGTTGAAGCGCTGGCGCGGCGCAAGGCGGCGGGCCTGCCTGCGTTCAGCGTGATGTCCTGCGACAACATGCCGGAGAACGGCCACGTGATGCGCAACGTGACGTGCGCTTACGCTCGTGCGGTAGACGGCGAGCTGGCGGATTGGATCGAAGCTCACGTTACCTTCCCGTCCACCATGGTGGATCGTATCGTGCCCGCGGTTACGTCCGATACGCTGGATAAAATCGAACAACTGACCGGCGTACGCGATCCCGCCGCGGTGGCCTGTGAACCGTTCCGCCAGTGGGTGATTGAAGATAACTTTGTCGCCGGGCGTCCCGAATGGGAAAAGGCCGGAGCCGAGCTGGTGTCGGACGTCATTCCGTTTGAAGAGATGAAGCTGCGCATGCTCAACGGCAGCCACTCGTTCCTGGCGTACCTGGGCTATCTGGCGGGTTATCAGCATATCAACGAGTGCATGGAAGATGAGAACTACCGCGTCGCCGCCCACGAGCTGATGCTTAACGAGCAGGCGCCAACCTTAAAAGTGAAAGGCGTTGATCTAGCGCGCTATGCCGATCTGCTGATTGCCCGCTACAGCAACCCGGCCCTGCGCCACCGAACCTGGCAAATTGCAATGGACGGCAGCCAGAAGCTTCCACAGCGTATGCTGGATTCGGTGCGCTGGCACCTCGTGCATCAGAAACCTTTCCCGCTGCTGGCGCTGGGCGTGGCCGGCTGGATGCGCTATGTCGGCGGCGTGGATGAGCAGGGTAACGCCATCGACGTGAGCGACCCGCAGTTGGCGGTTATTCAGGCGGCAGTGAAGGGAAGTACGGAGGGGGAAAGTCGAGTCAACGCGCTGCTCGGCATCGAGGCCATCTTCGGCAAAGAATTACCGCAGGAATCAGTCTTTGTTGATGCGGTGATGAAGGCATACCAGACTTTACTGCAAAAGGGCGCGAAAGCGACCGTGGCCCAGTACGTGTCTCAACGGTAATTCGGCACATGCCGCCGTGCGCGGCGGCATGTCTGCACGCGGTTTAGTGCATGCCCAGGCGAATCAGCTCGATCGGTTCGAACTTACCTTCGCATCCTTCCACTTCCACCGTTTTACTACGACGCACCTGCTCGGCATTGAGACCGTCGCTGTGGATCGCTTTAATCACGCCGAACTGGTTTGTGCCGCTGATCATGACGCGGCTGCCAGTGGTGATTGCATTGCGGTTACGGTCGTATGTCATCATGGTATTTTCTCCTCTCTAACCTGTTCGTTACGGCGCTATTTCAGGTTTGCCGTTCACGGGGCATATAAATACGCCTGTCCGCGCTTCATTTTTTTGTTTTTGATCAAACTCACACTTTTTTCTTTATTGTGCCGGGCGCTGACCGTTCACGACGGTAATTTACAAACCAGACAGTTATTTTCTTTTACTGATAGTTTCGACAGGGAAGCGTTGAGGGTTGGTTTATATTCCCGGTGTCATGCTGGGTTCAGGAAATAACCCTTCATCGGAATAAGGAGTCAGGCTTATGTATAAGAAGATTTTGATGCCTGTTGATGTGTTTGAAATGGATTTGAGCGACAAAGCGGTGCGCCACGCGGCTAACCTTGCGAAGGCTGAGGGCGCCTCGATTACCCTGGTCAACATTCTGCCTGCCAGCAGTCGGTCTCTGCTGCGGGGATTCAATGCCGATATTAAAAAGTTTGAAGAGTATATGACCGCAGAATCCGGGAAGAAAATGAACGAGCTTAAAAGGCTGTTCGATATCTCCCCTGAGAATATTCACAGCATGGTTCGCTTTGGCAACGTCCGCGATGAGATCATCAAGCTCAGCAAAGAGGGAGAATATGACGTCATCGTCATCGGGTCGAAAAATCCGAGCATCACTACGCATTTGCTGGGCTCAAATGCCGAAACAATCCTGCGCTACGCCACTATTCCGGTATTAGTCGTTCGCTAACCCTGTCGCCGCGCCCGAAAGGGGGCGGCGTAATATTACTCTTCGCTAAACCACTCGCTATTTTCCTGACGAATAAGCTGCACGGACTCGCTAATTTCCTGCAGGTGCAGCGTCATCGCTTTTTCCACGCCGTCCTGGTCGCGTTTTTCAAGCGCGCTGAAAATATCATGATGCTGCCGGAGCAGCATTTCCGGGGGAGAGACGTGATCGAGACTCATGTAACGCACGCGGTCGATGGTGGCCTTGATGTTTTCGATGGTGTCCCAGGCCAGCTGGCAATCCGCAATTTGCGCCAGTTTCTGGTGGAATTCATCATCAAGCTGGAAGAAGTCATTGAGCTGCTTGCGGTCAATCGCAATGCGCTGCTGATGGAGGTTCTGCTCCAGCAGGTAACACTGGTTGTCGTTGATGAGCGCCGCGGCGCGCCGCGCCACCGCGCATTCAATGGCCTGACGAACGAAACACCCGTTACGAACCTGAGAAAGTGAAATTTTGTTCACGTAGCTACCGCGCTGCGGGCGGATCTGAATCAGACCGTTTTCCGCAAGCTTAATAAAGGCTTCACGCACCGGCTGGCGGGAAACGTCAAAACGCACGGACACCTCTTTTTCAGAGAGCGGCGTTCCCGGCGGGATCAGGCAGTGGACAATATCACGTCGCAAAATGCGATAGATTTGCTGGTTAACGGGCTGGGTAGGATTAAGTTGCGATTCAGCGGCCATGAGTTGTCATTTCTCAGAGAGTTAGCCTGAACATACTACCATTCTTTTATGACCCGAAACAGACCCGGCCCGCAGGCCGGGAAGGGCAGATTTAGCCACGATGAACGCTAAGTCCGCCAAAACTCTGGCTGACTGGCATCATTTCTACGGTATTGATGTTGACGTGTTTTGGCAGCGTCGCCACCCACCACACCGTTTCGGTGACATCTTCCGGCGTCAGCGCGTTAGCATTTTCGTAGGTTTTGCCCGCTTTCGCGTCATCGCCTTTGAATCGGACGTTGGAAAACTCGGTGCCACCTACCAGACCCGGCTCGATATCGGTGACGCGAATGGCGGTGCCGTGCAGATCGGTACGCAGGTTAAGGCTGAACTGGCGCACGAACGCTTTCGTCGCGCCATAGACGTTGCCGCCTGCGTAAGGCCAGCTCCCGGCGGTAGAGCCGATATTGATAATGTGGCCGCGGTTGCGCTCGACCATGCCCGGCAGGACCGCGCGGGTCATATAGACCAGCCCTTTATTGTTGGTGTCGATCATGTTTTCCCAGTCTTCCACGCTGGCTTTATGGGCGGGCTCCATGCCCAGCGCCAGACCGGCATTGTTGACCAGCACGTCGATGGCGCGCCACTCGGCGGGCAGGTTGGCAATCATCTCTTCAATGGCCGCGCGGTTACGTACGTCCAGCTGCGCGGTCAGGATACTGTCGCCTAACTCGTCTTTCAGCTCCTGCAGACGTTCCTGACGGCGACCGGTCGCAATAACCTTATGCCCGTTGGCGACGAAGCGACGCGTGATGCTTTCACCAAAACCTGCCGTTGCCCCGGTAACTAAAATAATCATCTCACTGTTCCTCAACGCTTTTTGTGTTGTACTAACATAGCACGGCCGCAGAGGGTGCGTTAAGGCAACATTTGTATGACGGCATTGCAGGGGATGGCGGCCTGGCCTACTCTGGGAGAATACCCGTACTCAGGAGTGAAAGATGACGGCCACTAATCCCTTTTTTGAAATCAGCCTGTTGCCATACCAGGCTCCCCATTTTGATGAAATCAACGACAGCCATTATCGTCCGGCTTTCGATGAAGCCCTGCGTCAGAAGCGGGCGGACGTTGACGCCATTATCTCTCAAACGGCTGCCCCAGATTTCAACAATACCGTACTGGCGCTGGAGAAAAGCGGCGCTTTGCTCTCGCGCGTCAGCAGCGTTTTCTTCGCCATGACCTCCGCTCACACCAATGCGTACCTGCAGGAGCTGGAGGAACAGTTCTCTACCGAGCTTGCCGAACTGGCGAACGATATCTGGCTGAACGACGTGCTTTTCGCCCGCGTTGAGAGCGTCTGGCAGGACCGCGCCGCGCTGGATGCCGAATCACACCGGCTGGTAGAGGAGATGTATCAGCGGTTTATTCTGGCCGGCGCGCGTCTGAATGAGGCAGAAAAAGCCGAGCTGAAGGCGCTGAATACCGAGGCGGCCTCCCTGACCAGCCAGTTTAATCAGCGTCTGCTGGCTGCCGATAAGACGGGCGGGCTGGTGGTGGATTATGCGCACCAGCTTGATGGGCTGAGCGCCGCTGAGATCGCTGACGCTGCGCAGGCTGCTGCGGAGCGAGGGCTAAAGGATCGCTGGCTGATCCCGCTTCTGAACACCACCCAGCAGCCTGCGCTTTCAGCGCTGCGCGACCGTCAGACGCGCGAAAACCTGTTCAACGCAGGCTGGACGCGTACCCAGAAAGGGGATGAAAACGACACCCGCGCGCTGATCCTTCGCCTGACGGCGCTGCGCGCGCGACAGGCTCGCCTGTTGGGCTTTGAGGATTACGCCAGCTGGAGCATCGCCGATCAGATGGCGAAAACTCCGGAGGCCGCGCTGGAGTTTATGCGCGGCATTGTGCCTGCCGCCCGCGCCCGCGCGGAACGCGAGCAGGCCGATATTCAGAAGGTCATTAATGACGAGCAGGGTGGTTTCACCGTGCAGGCCTGGGACTGGGCTTTTTACGCGGAGCGCGTGCGCCAGGCAAAATATGCCCTCGATGAGTCGCAAATCCGGCCCTATTTTGCGCTCAACACCGTGCTGCAGGATGGCGTATTCTGGGCGGCCAGCCAGCTGTTTGGCATCCGCTTCGTCGAGCGCTTCGATATTCCGGTTTATCACGCGGACGTCCGCGTATGGGAGATTTTCGACCATACGGGAGAAGGCATGGCGCTGTTTTACGGCGACTTCTTTGCGCGCGATTCCAAGCAGGGCGGGGCGTGGATGGGGAATTTCGTCGAGCAATCCTTCGAGTTTGCTGCCCGTCCGGTGATCTACAACGTCTGTAATTACCAAAAACCGGCTAACGGCGGCGTCGCGCTTCTCTCCTGGGACGATGTGATAACCCTCTTCCACGAGTTTGGCCATACGCTGCACGGCCTGTTTGCCAGCCAGCGCTTCGCCACGCTGTCCGGCACCAATACCCCGCGTGACTTCGTTGAATTCCCGTCGCAAATCAACGAGCACTGGGCCAGCCACCCGCTGGTGTTTACCCACTATGCCCGCCATTACGAAACCGGCGAACCGATGCCGGACGCGCTGCGGGAAAGCATGCTCAACGCGACGCATTTCAACAAGGGCTATGACATGACGGAGCTGCTGGGGGCCGCGCTGCTGGACATGAGCTGGCACGGCATCGGTGAGGCCGTGTCGAGCGTGGAAGATTTTGAAGCGGCAGCGTTGAAAAAAGAGGGGCTGGATCTGCCCGCCGTGCCGCCGCGCTATCGCAGCAGCTATTTTGCCCATATTTTTGGCGGGGGCTACGCGGCAGGGTATTACGCCTACCTGTGGACGCAAATGCTCGCGGACGATGGCTACCAGTGGTTTGTCGAGCAGGGCGGCCTGACGCGTGAAAACGGGCAGAAATTCCGCGAGGCGATTTTGTCTAGCGGTAACAGCACGGATTTAGCGGAGCTGTACCGGAACTGGCGCGGGCACGATCCGAAGATTGAACCGATGCTGGAGAATCGCGGGTTGAGCGAATAGCGTTACCGTTAGCTGGTAGCAGAACCGGGCTCGCGCCCGGTTTTTTTGTATTTTTCACGCAACGGCTATTCGAATTCTGAGTGAATAAACTGTCTGACCTGAAGTATCGAATTGAGGTTAAGTTTGTGCCCTATATTATTGGTGTAGGTATAGACAGTTTTGGGTGACAGGTAAATTTTCCTTGCAGCCGCAACAGTGTCATCAGTATCCAGCAGGGCAAAGAGAGTCTTTTTTTCCTGGTCTGAAAGCATGCTGAGACTCCTGCAGCGCGCAATGTGATTTAACACATACTCAGGAGAATGCATCCGCCCGCTAGTGAGTTGTTTTCGAAACTCGATAAAGCAGGATTTCCTGTAAATCGTCACAAGTGGCTGCAGGACCCTTGAACTGACATCCTTGCCACCGATGAAGATCACCTGATGGTGTTCCGTAAGTTTCTTCCTTTTCAGAAGGTTGAAAATGGCTCCCAGGCTTCTGAATGATTCAATATCTACGATGCAAAGCTTTCTGCTGGGGGACGCTTGCTGGAGAATGACAGACAGCGCTTTATTCAAAAATACATCTTTCGTCAAAATCATGTGAGGCATAAAAAAACCTGAGCATCTCAGAACAAAGTGAAAAGGGGCCTAAAGGCCCCTCTGGTAACATCAGAATCCGATACGGATACCTGCCACACCCTGAATCGGTGTTTCGATTTGGCTGCCCTGACGATAATTAGCCTCACCGTACAAGGTTACGTCTTTGCCAACATCGACTGAAGCGCCCAGACCGTACTTGCCTGAAGTGCCTTTGACGTTGTTGTCAAAGCGATTGCGCTCATTGATCGTGACCTCATTGGAGTTAGCAAACTCCTGCAGCACTGCAGCTGACAGATAAGGTTTGAACTCAGTCGAGCCAATATTGAACTTCCCGGCAATCTTCGCACCGGCTTCACCCGTGACAGAACGCGGTGAGCCCGTATTACCTTTCATGCCGTTACTGAGTTTCACATCCTCACTCGTCATCTGAACAAACGCCAGGCGTCCATAAGGCGTGATGCTTATATCATCATTGAGATCGAACTGATAACCACCTTCAACGGCGGTGCTGAGTGCATACTGCTTCCAGTCACCGCCGGTTTTACCTCCGTTAGTCATAACTGCTCTCAGTTTGTTGTTAAGACGGTTACCTTTCACTACGCCGTCAGCGTAGAACCCACTGGCGTCAAACCACGTGGCATACAGGCCAAGACCATAGCTGTCGATTTTGCTTGTGCCGCCGCGGGCATGTTTCACTTTGTTATCGCTAAAGGACATGAATGCGCCAGTGACAACGCTGCCTCGGTCAAAGTCAGTACGGGTATCAGCACCGATCTCAAGTCCGTTCTGGCTCAACTTATAGGCTGCGCCATTGCTTGTATCAATGTCACTTTTACTGCCGAGGTAGTGTCCCCATACGTTGCTTTCTGGTCCGGTTTTATCCAGACTCGCGCGATACGTGCGCAGGCCATCCAGCTCGGAATGGATGACGTTCAGACCTGCATTGGACATGGCCAGAATGGCATCAGTTGCAGGTGTGGTCATTGGCTTCTTACCGCCATTTCCGTTACCTCCTGCGTTGCCGTTGTCACCACCGCCCGGATTCTCGCCGCCCGGATTCTCACCGCCAGGGTTCTCACCGCCAGGGTTCTCACCACCAGGGTTCTCACCGCCCGGATTCTCACCGCCCGGATTCTCACCGCCCGGATTCTCACCGCCAGGGTTCTCACCGCCAGGGTTCTCACCGCCAGGGTTCTCACCACCAGGGTTCTCACCACCCGGGTTCTCACCGCCCGGGTTCTCACCGCCCGGGTTCTCACCGCCCGGGTTCTCACCGCCAGGGTTTTCGCCACCGGGGTTCTCACCGCCCGGGTTTTCGCCGCCTGGATTCTCACCACCTGGATTCTCACCACCTGGATTCTCGCCGCCACTCCCCATGGCCCCCAGATACCAGACGTTACCGCCGGTGAGGCCGTCCTTATCCTGCTGGCTGTACAGGGTGTACATGTACGTACCGCCGTCCACGAATCTGGTACTTCGACCGGACGCCGTGACCATTTCAAAGTCTATGTAACCGCCTTTCTCATGGATGAGGTTCAGTGTCAGATCAGTGTGGTCTGATATCTCCTTACCGGAATCATTAACGGCAAGACCAAACTGACCGGTACCCTGCTCAATCGTGACGTAGTTGCCGGCTTTATCAGCCAAAGAGGTGTTAAGTAGAAAGTTCCCGGTGCCGTTCAGCTCCATAATCGTCAACTTCGCGAATTGACCGTCGCTGTTACGCAGGAAGTTGACGTTACCGCCGTCCATGGTGAGCTTATCGACCTGAGCAGTGTCCGTACCGTATGTGGCATCGGAAAGGTCATTGACAGAGAGGGTGCCTCCCTGGATGTTGACGTCCGTTGCGAGAGAGCCTGCGTTCATCAGCAGTACGCCTCCCGCGCTCACTATGGTTTTGCCGTCGGCCACTGCGCCGGTCATCAGCCAGGACTTGCCGCTGCTGATGGTCGTGTTAGTGGTCTTGCCACCACTGGATACGTTCTGTATCCCACCGCCGTAAATGTCAGTAGAGGTGGCCGAGCCGCCATTGTAAATGTTCTGTTGACCACCATTGCTTATGAAAGTCGAGATGGCCGTTCCGCCACTGGATATGTTCTGTTTACCGCCACCACTGATGATAGTGACAGTGGCCGAACCGCCACTGGAGACGATCTGAATGCCATCACTGTTGAGGGTAGTGGAAATAGCTGCGCCGCCATTGCTGACGAATTGAGCGCCTGAAGTGATGGTGGTGCTAATGGCAGTACCTCCTTCCAGGTTAGACAGGGCATTAAAAATGTAACCAGAACCACTGATGGTGGTGCTAGTAGCAACGCCACCACTTGAAACGTGCTGAGTGCCGTTTGTGATTGTTGTAGAAGTGGCCGAGCCGCCACTGGATACGTGCTGGTGCCCACCATCAAGGGTAGTGACAGTGGCCGAACCTCCACTTTTGACCCACTGATTGCCGCGTGTGATGATTGTAGAAGTGGCCGAGCCGCCATTTGAAACGTACTGAGTGCCGAGCGTGATGGTTGTAGAAGTGGCCGAGCCGCCACTAGAAATGAACTGATATCCGCCACTAATGATTTCAGTAAAGTTAGCCGAAGCGCCATCTGAAATGCTCTGAGTTCCACTATTAATTATGGTGTCAGTGGCCGATCCGCCACTGTTAATGTACTGATTTCCACCGCCTTTGATGGTTGTAGATGTGGCCGAACCACCACTGTTGACGTGTTGTTCACCACGACTATTGATGGTGGTAGAGGTCGCCGAGCCACCATTGACGTACTGTCGGGCACCACTGTTGAGAGTGGTAGATGTA
Source organism: Enterobacter sp. FW301-JW81 (assembly GCF_058788735.1). Lineage (NCBI taxonomy): Bacteria > Pseudomonadati > Pseudomonadota > Gammaproteobacteria > Enterobacterales > Enterobacteriaceae > Enterobacter > Enterobacter sp. FW301-JW81. Next base: position 852,441 of record NZ_JBYTBA010000001.1, read on the forward strand.
GCCAAACCGCCAGCGAAGACGGTCTGATAGCCCCAGCCATCAAGAGTGGTGTCAGTGGCCGAGCCGCCACTGTAAACGATCTGAGCACCGCCGCTGATGGTAGTGATGTTGGCCGAACCGCCACTGGAAACGTATTGATAACCACTGTTAATGGTAGTACTAATGGCAGTGCCGCCACTAGAGATGTTCTGTTGACCACCATTGTAGATGGTAGTGGAGATGGCAGAGCCACCATTAAAGATGTTCTGTTCACCACCGCTGTTGATGTTAGTAGAGGTGGCCGAGCCGTACGCATTTTGAATACCACCGCCGTAAATGTCAGTAGAGGTGGCCGAGCCGCCACTGTAGATGCTCTGTTGACCACCATTGTTTATGGAAGTCGAGGTGGCCGTTCCGTCACTGGAGATTTGCTGAAGACCAGCACTGTTTATGGAAGTGGAGGTAGCCGAGCCGCCACTGTAAACGTTCTGAGCACCGCCGCTGATGGTAGTGATGTTGGCCGACCCGCCACTTGAAACGGACTGCCGACCACCGCTGTTGATGGTGGTGTCATTGGCCGAGCCGCCACTGTAAACGTTCTGAGCACCGCCGCTGACGGTAGTGATGTTGGCCGAACCGCCACTAGATATGTATTGATAAGCACCACTATTAATGGTGGTAGAGGTGGCTGAGCCGCCCTGAACGCGCTGATAGCCACCACTGTGAATGGTAGTGGAAGTCGCTGTGCCTCCACTTGATACGTATTGAGTGCCGCCAAAGCCGCTGATTGTCGTCTTGTTGGCCGAGCCACCACTGGAGATGTGTTGCGCGCCCTGGTTATTGATGGTCGTAGAGGCGGCCAAACCGCCATTAAAGACGTGCTGGGTACCTAAGGCGTTGATGATGGATGAGGTGGCTAGACCACCACTGGAAACGCGCTGAATACCAGAATAGTGGATGGTGGTGGAGGTGGCTGAACCACCATTAAATATGTCCTGATAGCCACCAACAATATAACCACTCTTGCCAATGGTGGTTCTGAAGGCGGTGCCTCCGGAGACGAGTTGTCCTCCACCGCTAATCATCGTGGAAGTGGCCGAGCCACCACTGGAAATGATCTGAGCACCACCACTATTGATCGTGGTGATAGAGACATAACCTCCGGTAGTGATTAACTGGCTACCTCCGCTGTTAATGGTGGAGGAGGTGGCCGTATCGCCTGAATGAATAGCCTGTACACCCGTTACTATCACGCCCACATAATCCGCAGCTATAACCGGACCTGAAGGCAGCAGCACGGCACCCAGCAGTAACGCCAGTGCGCTTTTCTTCGGCGTCAGCTTCGGGCGACCGGACCCGGTCGCGAGTTCAGAGGTAACAATCCACTGCTGGCGCGACTCGCACCAGACTGTGGTGTAGATCTTGTTCATGTTTATTTTCCTTACTTATCAACTAATCCTGAATGCAGACGGTCCACCATGCCGATAACCTGACGACCGGTGATCAGACTTGTGCACTCGTACTGTCGAGGGGTGTTCTTGTGATGCGGACACCACAAAAAATCCACGTGGTCAAAATCAACGGACGTGTCATCCCAGCAGCCGTTACAGCCATGGCTGCTGAACACTCGCCAGGGGGTGTAAAATTCGCTATTGGGGAGACTGAATCCGCTGATTAACACCACAGGGATCCCGGACGCCCAGGCAAGCCATGACAGCCCGCTGCCCAGTCCGATAAAGAAGCTTGCATGCTTTAACAGGTCCACACGCTCCTGGAGCGGAATGTCCCCCGTGAAGTCTTCGGCGCCCTGAGGAATGTGGTTCCAGACGAAGCCCTGGCCGTAATGTGCATGTCGGTCAATGCACAGCACCCGGTATCCCAGAGATTTTAGGTGGGCAACCACCTCTGCCCAGCCATGGCCGTTGTTCCAGTACTTCGCCTGATTGGTGGACTGCGCGGCGATGCAGACATATGGCTCAGCAATTTTCCGTTCTGCATCCAGCTTCAGTCGGGGAGGGCACTCCCGCGGATCGACCCCGAGGATATAGCCGGCATTGCGGTGGAAGCCGACCTTCCTGAAATCGATGGGCTGATGAGTGGTATCACCCTTAAAGAAAAGGCCGACATACCAGGACGCGTAGGGATTTACCGTTTGCAGATGGTCCTTTGTGGAGAACGTGATCTCCGGATATTGCGCGCTGAGCAACTCGATAATTTCCTGCCCCATGACGCACTCAAGCTGACAGCGGTGCAGCTGGCGAAAACGCTCTGCGTAATGGAACCAGCCAAGCATGTCGCCCAGCGTGCCCGTAGGGAAAAAGATAACAACGGGCTTATCCTTCATATCTAACGTTTCATCCAGGACCGGGCTAGTCGATCCCTGGTGGAATACCTGAATGCGGAAACGGACGTAATATTTTTTATTACTGGTAACCCAACCGCCTTCTGAATCACAGCTGAAGAGAATATTGCCGCTGTCGTCATCCATTAAGATGACGTGCCATTTTCCTTCCGGAAGCAAAACGCGCGCGCCATAGTTAAAGTCATAAAGAATTCCGTCCGGTCCTGTGCATGACGGAAGCTCTGGAGGGTTTGGGAAGTTAGCTGACATATATAATTTGTCCTCGGTGGTAATTTTAAATCTGTAACAAATAGGTTGAGTGCACTACTGTTATTTAAGTAATGCTGTTCCATGAAAGGTTGCGAATAGCTGTGTTTATGCTTTTGAAAAATGTTATATGTGCGTGCAAAACTCGTGCATGCTTACAGGTTTTGAAAATAGATAACCCTGAAAAATATCCACCCCTTTATCTTTCAAAAGCGATAGTTGTTCCTTATTTTCTATACCTTCAGCAATGACATGAATTTGCAGCCGCTCTGCGAGAGTGATAATTGAATCAATCACCGCGGAATAGATTAATGATCCATTGCTGGCAATTGTGAGGCATTTATCAATCTTGATTGTTGAGAAACCTGCATGTTCAATATATTTAAGGCATGAACTCCCGCTACCGAAATCATCAATCGCAAATCGCACACCTGACTCAGTAAGTTGCTGCATAGCATCGAGTGCAAAGTCGTCCAGGTTCATTGTTCCACGTTCGACAATTTCTAGTGTGACATCAATGCGTCCGTCGAATACTTTCTTAAAGTTCGTCACTGCTTCAATAACTCTTGAAGAGTTCAACTGTCTCGCACAGATATTGAAGGAAAGATAAAAGTCTTCAGGTAGAGTTCCTTCATAGTCTTCAAAAAATGCTTTAACATCAGACATCAGGCTACAAGTAACATCATTAATCACCTCGCATGATTCCATTGCAGAGAGGTATTTTTCGGGAGATTGGTAAATCCCGTCTTTAAGAACTCTGAGTAATACCTCTCCGCCTACGATCTTATCGCCCTTACATACCGGCTGGATGAAGGGAACAAATTCAGCACCAGTCAGTTCCGCTGATAAGATTGTTTCTCTAATCACTGTACGAGCTTTGATGAAAAAACGTTCTGCCTTCATGAGCATTTTGGTGCTTATCATAATGTCGCTCCTTATCTACTGGATTCGCTACCCGAGCTGTCTCTTCGTTCCCGGGACTGTGAATGGCGGTAGGGCGGATGACTACTCCTGGAGATTAAGAACCTGCTCATTCACTTCTGCGAATAATCCTATCAACCAAAAACGCAATGCAGGTATATGTATCGTGAATTTGTTAAATTACAAATCAATGTTCTAAGCATGAATCCATTTACAAGCAATATTACTGCAAGAACTGCTGCTGCGCCTGGCTGTGCTAGGATGAAAGAATGAAGCTGATGGGTTTCCGTAAGTTGGAGAAACGAGAGAAACCATTCAATTACCATCATGGATAAGGAGTCAGAGATGGTTTTCGTGATTGATAATAGGGTTTTCTATCGCTCGGAAGATGGTGCTATATGGCCATCCGGAGACGAAGGCTCTACTGTCATTCTGACCCTGACAATGAACAGACTTCTTGCATGTCTTCTGGAAAAGCATGGTCAGGTTCTGACGCGAAATGAACTTCTGGATAGCGTATGGGATGCTCATGGTCTCCGTTCTTCTAGTCACACGCTAAACAAATACATTTCCGAACTTAGAAAGCATTTCGTACAGTTTGGGATTGTCGAGGAGTGTATTACTACAGTGCCTCGCGTTGGTTTTATGTTTAATAGTGATGTCGAGGTAAGGGTTCAGACTCAATCCACTATTGAGGATGAGCCTCGGTTAGAAGATGAAAAAAATGATGCGCAAGTAGTAGAAGAACTCTCGCTCGTGCGGGTTAAATATAGACATTTACCGATCGCTCTGGCATTGACAGTCTTTTTAATAAGCGCGACCTTGATTACTTTAGGGCTTAGGGTTCCATCCAAAGACTTGGCTCAGGTAAGAGAATTGAAGACTTATTTTCTCTTTAAGTATGGATCGTGCCCTGTATACACTGTACAAAGAAATTCCGCATCGCTTTCTGAACAAAAAAAAGACTTGTTCATCGAGTTGGCAAAGGCCAATGGAATTGACTGTCTGGACGGAACCTCATTCTTGTATCAGGTTTCTGAGTCATATCTTTACGGCAACAAGGGACGAGCTTTCATCAGTCGATGTACGTCAAGAAACGATAAATACATTTCCTGTCTAAATAACTATTGGAATGGTTATGAACGCACTCACTAAAAAAACAGGGTTGATTGCTATACTTCTACTCGTTGTGCTGGCGTTATCTGTTTGGTTCTATGTACACAAACGGCAGAATCAAAATTTTCTAAAAGTTAACTGCTCAACGATTCTACGCTATAACCATCAGGATCCTGATTTCATTGCGACGTTGGATCTGGTCTTTCGTTTAGACGAAAACCATGATGGTCAAGCTGTCTTGTCAGGAAATATTCACTCTGATAAAGGGTCTAAAATTATCTCAAGAACAGTATTGTTCAGTTATGAAATGAACAGGCCCGGCGAGATCTCCATAATGGATACGCGTTACGTGAAAACTCACCGCGACGCGGCCGATGAGGAGAGCTTCAAAAGCAGTTTCTTTTATGTCCCGGATGGAACGGTTCGCCAGCTGAGAGTTGAGCCTTCCAGTAATGGTTGGTTGATAGGAAACTTACAGTCGCCGTTTGCTCTGTGCGTGAACAGGGAAGGGTAAACAACCGAACGCTTGCTGAGGGAGATGCCTTTCCCTCAGCAAGGTACTCGTCCTTAACACTTCCGGAACTATTCTCCTGTAAAAAATTCGCGCAAAAAGTCGTGAGAAGACTTTGTCTGTCGGGTTGGGTGAGTAGCGTGAATTTTCTTTTGTAACGCCCGATTTTTTCAAATTGCGTGACAGCTTACGGACGCAATAATTTTATTTCCGCCAATAGTGCCCATAATCTGATCGAGTAATTTTCGATATTCTTCGCGCGTAATCACCTCAGCCCGAATTTCGGTTGTTCCTTCCGCCTGCGTCGTGGTGGAATAAATGCCTTTCACGCTAATCGTCAACTCTTTCGCCATGCTTAGCACACTTTGCCGCACCGCATCTTCATGCTCATCACTGCAGGTGATTTTCAGGACATAGCATTTTTCGCCCTCATGGATCGCAGGCAGTTGATTAATCCTCTGTGCGGCTTCACGAAGCAATATGTTGGCACAAAGGATAATCAAGCTGGCCATGGCGGCATTCCAGAACTGCCCTAAGCCGCATAATACGCCAATTCCGGCCGAGCACCACAGCGTTGCGGCGGTATTCAGGCCACGGATATTCATCCCCTCGCGCATAATGACGCCTGCGCCAAGAAATCCTATTCCGGAGACTATCTGCGCTGCGATGCGCCCCGGGCTGTCAGGTGAGGTGGACACGGAACTTAAAATGAACACCGCCGCGCCCGTGGCGACCAGTGCATTGGTACGAAGCCCGGCCATACGCTGGCGCCATTGTCTTTCGGCGCCAATAATTGCGCCCAGCAGCATCGCTGCGAGCAGATGAGAGATATAAGGGAACATCAGCCTGTCGCCTGTTAACATTATTAAATAATAAGCGTCAGTGCTTCATAAAAGACACCATGACGCCCTAAACACGTAGCATGTCAGGACGAGGGTGGCGGAAAGAGTGAATGTGTAAACATGAACATCGCGATGCCCCACAATTGAGCGGTACTTTATGTGTCGGGATGCAATCGCTTAAAGAGGATTGCTGCCCACCGTGAAGGCAAGCAGCGAGAAATTCGCGTCAGCTTACCTTCGTATCAAATATAAAATGGCTTTCCAACGAAGAGCTCCTGTATAAATTTAGTGCCAGTATAATCAGGAGTGATGTTCAGTAAAGCGAAAAAGCCACGTCCGTTATGAATTGTTTAAGTTCGGGATGAGTGTTTTAAGACGTCATCTGATTTTCAAAAACACCCGATAAACTACATTTTGCTTTTTTACCGGCGATAACATGCAAAGGCAGGAAGTATGTCTCTTCGTTCGCTGCGGGCATTATGCCTGACCAGTTTTTTCATCGCAGATGTTCGCGATGGCCTAGGTCCCTTTCTCGGTATTTTTCTGACCGAACGTCACTGGACCCCCGATGATATCGGCATACTGATGACGGCAGGAGGTCTGGCGGGGTTACTGGCCACGCTACCGGCAGGGTTCATCACCGACACCTCACGTAGCAAGCGGACCGTGCTGGCGCTGGTGTGCCTGCTCATCACCCTCAGTACGCTTCTGCTCTGGTTTAGTCAGCAGAGCGGTATCGTGGCTATTTCGCAGATAGTAACGGGTATCTGTGCGGCGTTTGTCGGGCCGCTAATTGCGGGGATTACGCTGGGGCTGACCGGCCAGAGCGGGTTCAGCGCGCAGATGGGCAGAAATGAGGCGTTCAATCATGGCGGCAACTTTGCTACCGCGCTGATTGCGGGCGGCATCGCCTGGTACTGGGGCGTCGGCGGGATATTCCTGCTGATGACCTGCACGACGCTGCTAACACTGTGCGCGCTGCTGGCCATTCGCAGCGGCGATATCGATAACAATGCCGCGCGGGGGTTGTCATCCTCAGAGAGCCTGCCGGTTCCCGGCTTTACGGTGCTGATGAAAAACCGCGCGCTGTTTGTGACCGGCCTGACGCTGCTGCTGTTCCACCTGGCAAACGCCGCGCTGCTGCCGATGCTGAGCATGAGGGTTGCAGCGGCCCCCGCCTCGATTAACCCCGGCCTGTATGCGGCGGGCACCGTCATCATCTCTCAGGCGGTGATGATCCCCGTCGCCATCTGGGTCTCTCATCGCATAGAGCGCTACGGCTACTGGCGCTTAATCATGCTGGCGCTGCTGGTGATGCCGGTGCGCGCGGCGCTGGCGGCGTCCACGGACGCTCCCTTGATGATGATTCCGGTACAAATTCTCGACGGGCTGGCCGCCGGGATCCTGGGTGTCGTGGTACCGTCGTTTATTGTGGTGCTATTGCGCGGAAGCGGGCACGTCAATGCCGGGCAGAGCGTGGTGATGCTGATGCAAGGGGTTGGGGCGTCGATGAGTCCGGCGTTAACCGGCACGATCGCGGGGCACTACTCATTTGCGACGGCATTCAGCGTACTGAGCGCGATTGCCCTGCTGGCCGTTCTGCTCTGGTGGCGCGTTGCTCACCGGAGCTGGGAAACAAACGTGCCGGGTGAGGTATAGACGCCACCCGGCGTTGGGCTTAAGCCAGTTCGTTAGGGCAGGCTTCACCCTTTTCCAGCTGCTGTAAATTCCCCAGCGTCGTTTCTGAAATGCTGATCAGCGCTTCGGCGGTCAGAAACGCCTGGTGTCCGGTAAACAGCACGTTGTGGCAGGCAGAGAGGCGACGGAACACGTCGTCCTGAATCACATCATTAGACTTGTCTTCAAAAAACAGATCGCGTTCGTTCTCATACACGTCCATCCCCAGCGCGCCAATTTTTTGAGTCTTCAGCGCTTCGATAGCGGCCTGGGAGTCAACCAATCCGCCGCGGCTGGTGTTGATGATCATCACGCCGTCTTTCATCTGGTCAAACGCCGCCTGATTGAGCAGGTGGTAGTTCTCCGGCGTCAGCGGGCAGTGCAGGGAGATAACGTCAGACTGCGAGAACAGGGTCGGCAGGTCGACGTACTCCACGCCCAGATCCAGCGCCGCAGCGCTTGGGTACGGATCGAACGCCAGCAGACGCATGCCGAAGCCTTTCAGAATGCGCAGGGCAGCCACGCCAATTTTACCGGTCCCGATCACGCCGGCGGTTTTGCCGTACATGGTAAAGCCGGTGAGCCCTTCCAGCGAGAAGTTGGCGTCACGGGTACGCTGATAAGCGCGGTGAATACGACGGTTGAGCGACATCATCATGCCAATCGCATGTTCCGCGACCGCTTCCGGGGAGTACGCCGGCACGCGAACCACCTTCAGACCCAGCTCTTTCGCCGCGTCGAGGTCCACGTTGTTAAATCCCGCGCAGCGCAGGGCGATGTATTTCACTCCCTGTTTTTTCAACTCCTCCAGCACCGGACGACTGCCGTCATCGTTAACAAAGATGCAGACGCCTTCACAGCCGTGCGCCGTTTTGGCGGTTCTCTCGGACAGCAGAAAGTCGAAAAATTCAAGCTCAAACCCGTAAGCCTCGTTAACATGTTGCAGATACTTTTTGTCGTACTGCTTTGTGCTATATACCGCGAGTTTCATAAGACTTTCTCCAGTGATTTTACCTTCACGTTAGCATGATTAAAATTATCTTACAATTTCTAAAATATTATTTAATTCAATAAGTTCTATCAATTATTCTAGAGCATCTATCCTTAAAAATGGCATTCCCTTCAACTAACTGGCTAAACATGCGACAATGATCGGCACTGTCGGCTTAATTCTTTCGCTAAATCAGGATATTAACTGCCCATGAAGGGTAAATACAAAGCCGCACTTGCGCTTTTACTGCTGTTCATATTGGTGCCGCTGACGCTGCTGATGACGCTCGCCCAGTGGGTACCGACGCTCGCCGGGATCTGGCTGCCCGTCGGGACGCGCATTGCTTTCGAAGAGAGCCCGAGGCTCACTCGTCACGCGCTGGTTATCCCCGATCTCCGCTATCTGGTTGAAGACTGCGAGATTGCCCGCATCAATAACGTGACGCTGTCACATCCCAGCCGCTGGAAGCTGGATATCGGCGCGCTGGATTTAAACTCGGTCTGCCTCAGCAAAATTCCCCAGTCCGCGCCGTCAACGGTTGCCCCCAAAACGCTGGCCCAGTGGCAGGCGGTATTGCCCAATACCTGGCTCACCGTTCATCGTCTGACGCTTTCCCCCTGGCAGCAGTGGCAGGGGGAGCTGAACGCGTCGCTGACCCCCTCAAGCCAGGAGATCGCCTACAAAGGCGAGCAGGTCAGCATTAAAGGAACGCTTCGCGGCCAGACGCTCTCCGTCAGCCAGTTCGATATTCAGCTTCCGGATCAACCGCAGCCTATTAAGCTGGTGGGCGAGTTCACCCTGCCGCTGGTTCCGGACGGCGTACCGGTGAAGGGCCACGCGGTCGCGACCTTTAACGTGCCACAGTTAACGTCCCTGGTCGATGCCGATCTCGACTGGGAAGAGAATCAGGGGCAGCTGGTGGTGATGGCGCGAGACAACCCCGATCCGCTGCTCGACCTGCCGTGGCAGGTAACCGCGGAACAGCTAAATATCAGCGACGGGCGCTGGAACTGGGATCTTTCCGGTATGCCGCTGAGCGGGCGCGTTTCGCTTCGCGTCGACAACTGGCAGCAGGGGCTGGAGAAAGCCACCCTGACCGGACGACTGAACGTGCTGACGCACGGCGATGCGGGCAAAGGCAACGCCGTACTGAATATTGGTCCCGGCAGGCTCAGCATGGAAAACAGCGAAATGCCGCTGCACCTGAGCGGCGAGGCGAAGCAAAACGATCTCATTCTTTACGCCAGATTGCCGGCAAAACTGACCGGTAGCCTTTATGAACCGCAGCTCGACTTTGAGCCGGGCGCGCTGCTCCGCTCGCGCGGGCGCATCATCAACTCACTCGACATCGATGAAATCCGCTGGCCGCTGGCGGGCGTTAAGCTGACGCAGAAGGGCGTGGACGGACGTCTACAGGCCATTCTGCGCGCCCATGAGAACGAGATGGGTGATTTTGAGCTCCACCTGGACGGACAGGCCAACGACTTTTTACCCGACAACGGCCTGTGGCAGTGGCGCTACTGGGGGAAAGGCGGCTTTACGCCGATGAATGCCCGCTGGGATGTTGCCGGAAAAGGCGAGTGGCGCGACAAGCTTATCGAGCTGACGGCGCTCTCCACCGGCTTTGACAAGCTCCAGTACGGCACGATGGAAGTTAGCAAGCCGCGTCTGGTGCTGGATCGGCCGGTGCGCTGGTTCCGCGATCCTGCAAAGCCGAGCTTCAGCGGCGCGCTGTCGCTCAACGCCGGGCAAACCCGTTTCTCCGGCGGCAGCTTTTTGCCGCCGTCGGTCCTGACCTTCAGCGTCGACGGCACCGACCCGACGATATTCCAGTTTAAGGGCGACCTGCATGCGGACAAAATCGGCCCGGTGCAGGTCAACGGTCGCTGGGATGGCGTACGCCTTCGCGGGCAGGCCTGGTGGCCGAAACAGTCGCTCACCGTATTCCAGCCTCTGATCCCGCCGGACTGGAAAATGACGCTGCGCGACGGGGAACTCTATGCGCAGGTCGCCTTCTCGGCGGCGGCCGACCAGGGCTTTGAAGCGGGTGGGCACGGGGTGCTGAAGTCCGGCAGCGCCTGGATGCCGGATAACCAGATCAACGGAGTTGATTTTGTGCTGCCGTTCCGCTTCAGCGAGGGGACCTGGTCCCTGGGCACGCGCGGCCCGGTCACGTTGCGCATTGGCGAAGTCGTAAACCTGGTGACCGCGCGCAACATCACCGCCGACTTACAGGGGGATTATCCCTGGACGGAGGACAATCCGCTTCTGCTCACCAACGTGAAGGTGGAAACCCTCGGCGGGAAGATCACCATGCAGCAGCTGAGGATGCCGCAGCACGATCCGGCCCTGTTGCGCGTGGACAATATCTCCTCGAGCGAACTGATCAGCGCCGTTAATCCGAAACAGTTTGCCATGTCGGGCCCGGTCAGCGGGGCGCTGCCGTTCTGGCTGGACAATGAAAAATGGATCATTAAAGATGGCTGGCTGACCAATCCGGGACCCATGACGTTGCGCATCGATAAAGACACGGCAGACGCCATCGTGAAAGATAATATGGTAGCGGGCGCCGCGATTAACTGGCTCCGCTATATGGAAATTTCGCGTTCGTGGACGAGAATCAATTTAGATAACCTGGGTGAATTAACCATGCAGGCGACCATCAAGGGGACCAGCCGCGTGGATGGCAAAAGCAGCTCCGTCAACCTGAACTATACCCATGACGAGAATATCTTTACCCTCTGGCGCAGCCTGCGTTTTGGAGACAACCTGCAAACCTGGTTTGAGCAACATGCCGCGATACCTGCTCCCCGCAGTTCGACTGGCAAGGAAAGTGAGGAACAACAATGAAAAAGATGGCTGGTGTGCTCACCGTTGCCGCTGCCGCGCTACTGATCGGCTGTACGCCGCGTATTGAAGTCGCTGCGCCAAAGGAGCCGATTACCATCAATATGAATGTCAAAATCGAACATGAGATCCATATTAAGGTCGATAAAGACGTTGAAACCCTGCTGAAATCGCGTAGCGATCTGTTCTGAGGACGTCATGAAACGATTAGCTCTGATTTTACTGGCAGTCGGGTTGAACGTGCAGGCGGCTGCGCTGACCTTAAACGATGCGCGGTCGCAGGGGCGCGTGGGGGAAACCCTCAGCGGCTATCTTGCCCCGATTCAACAGGACGCGGAAACGCTGGCGCTGGTCAGTCGTATCAACGCGGCGCGCGCGGAGAACTACCAGAAGCTGGCCGACAGCAATAATTTGCCTGTCGATGAAGTGGCAAAAATGGCGGGTCAAAAACTGGTTGCTCGCGCGCAGCCGGGCGAGTACGTGAAGGGCATTAACGGAAAATGGCTCAGGAAGTAGCTAGCGGTAGCGCCTGCGGTATTCGCCCGGTGAGACGCCAAAACGCTGCTTAAATGCCGTTGAAAAATGGCTATGGTCGGTGAACCCCCAGCTGTAGCCAATCCCCGCCAGCTTTTCATCATCCCCGGCCGAGCGCAGCACCTGCGCGCAGAGATCCAGACGACGGTTTTTGATGTACTGCGCCACCACCAGCCCCTTCTCGGCAAACATGCGGTAGAGGCTGCGCACGGACATTCCGCTCTCGGCGGCAATCCATTCCGGGCGCAGAGATTCAGACTGAATATGGTCGTCAATCATCGCCACCACGTGCTGGAACTGGCGTTCCTTACGCGGCTGAATCAGCTCGCGCTGCTGGAAAGCGGGGCGCAGCAGGCAGACCATCGCCTCGAGCGCCGCTTCACTCTCCCGGTCACTCAGGTCGGCGTTGCTCATGCTGTCCATCAAAAGGCGATGGCTCAGCTGGACCGTCGGCAACGAGCGGGAAAGGGGGAGCGCGCAGCTTATCTCCTGAAACCGACACTGCTGCTCAATAATCTGGCGGGGGACCAGCAGAGAAATCTGGCGGGATTTTTCCTGCCAGTTGATTGAGCAGGGGCGCGATGCGTCAAGCAGCGTGATATCACCGGTTTTAAGCACCGCGCGGCGGTCGTCCTGTTCAATCTCCGCGCTGCCTTCAAGCTGGAAAACGGTATAGAACCAGGCATCGTTACTCTGAGCGATCTCCTGACGAGAGCGAAACAGGTTAACGCCGCCAGCGGTAACGGTACTGAGCTTCAGGCTGCGCGCGTAGCTGGTTTCCAGTTCACCGAAGAATTTTCCCTCCAGAGGACGCGCGTTAAAGCGCCCGCAAACCTGGTTAATTTGCGCCAGCCACTGCTGATACTGTTCCTGCTCGCTTGCACACGCCATCGCTTCTCTCACTGCACCGTCAACGTTTTCGCATTGTTGCATTTGTGTTGCATTTTGTCAGAGCTCTGGGGCTGACTATAGGAAAGAACACTCACCGGGGACAGCGATATAAGACGGAATTATCACGATTTGCGGAGCCTGTCACAGGTGGCAAAGCGAATGTCACAGAGACAAAAGCGAGAATGCGAAACCCCTCTTAGACTGGATTAACACCCTGCGAATAATAACGAAGGAGTATCCTATGTCTGAATCACAGGTGGCTATTCAGCCTGCCGTGCAGCAGTTCTTAGACCGACACCATGGCCTGTGGATTGAAGGGCGTCAGGCCGCGTCGGACAGTGAAAAACGGCTGAATGTCTACAACCCGGCCACCGGCGAGGTGATTGCCTCCACTGCCGATGCCAGCGTCGATGACGTCGACCGCGCGGTGATGTCCGGCTGGCGCGCCTTTGTCGCCCGCAGCTGGGCCGGAAAATTACCCGCTGAACGCGAGCGGATCCTGCTCCGTTTCGCCGATCTGGTTGAACAGCACAGCGAGGAGCTGGCCCAGCTTGAAACGCTGGAGCAGGGCAAATCCATCAACATTTCGCGCGCCTTTGAAGTCGGCTGCACCCTCAACTGGATGCGCTATACCGCCGGGCTGACCACCAAAATTGCGGGTAAAACGCTCGACCTCTCCATTCCGCTGCCGCAGGGCGCACGCTACCAGGCGTGGACGCGCAAAGAGCCGGTTGGCGTGGTGGCCGGGATTGTGCCCTGGAACTTCCCGCTGATGATCGGAATGTGGAAAGTGATGCCAGCGCTGGCCGCGGGCTGCTCTATCGTCATTAAACCGTCTGAAACCACGCCGCTGACCATGCTGCGCGTGGCGGAGCTGGCCAGCGAAGCCGGCATTCCGGAAGGCGTGTTTAACGTGGTGACCGGAAGTGGCGCGGTGTGTGGCGCAGCGCTGACCTCGCATCCGCATATTGCCAAGGTCAGTTTTACCGGCTCAACGGCAACGGGCAAGCACATTGCCCGCGCGGCGGCGGACACGCTGACCGGGGTGACTCTCGAACTGGGGGGGAAAAACCCGGCCATTGTGCTGAAAGATGCCGACCCGGCGTGGGTGATAGAAGGCTTAATGACCGGCAGTTTCCTGAACCAGGGGCAGGTCTGCGCGGCAAGCTCCCGCATCTATATTGAAGCGCCGCTGTTTGACACGCTGGTCAGCGGGTTTGAGCAGGCGGTGAAATCCCTGAGCGTCGGGCCGGGCATGTCCCCGGAGGCGTTTATCAACCCGCTGGTGTCGCGCGCGCATTGCGACAAGGTGCAGACCTTCCTCGATGAAGCGAAGTCTCGCCACGCGGAGCTGATCGTCGGGAACCGTGGCCCGGAAGGCAAAGGCTATTACGTTTCGCCTACGCTGGTGGTGAACCCGGATGCCGCGCTGCGGCTGACCCGCGAAGAGGTGTTCGGCCCGGTGGTCAACCTGGTGCGCGTCTCCGACGGGGAAGAGGCGCTCCAGCTGGCAAACGACACCGAATATGGCCTGACGGCCAGCGTCTGGACGCAGAATATCAGCAAGGCGCTGGAGTATACCGACAGGCTGCAGGCGGGCACCGTATGGGTGAACAGCCATACGCTGATCGACGCCAACCTGCCGTTCGGCGGGATGAAGCAGTCCGGCACCGGACGCGACTTTGGCCCGGACTGGCTGGACGGCTGGTGCGAAACCAAATCGGTGTGCGTGCGGTACTAAAAACAAGCCGGGTGGCGGCTACGCTTACCCGGCATGCTTTCACCCGATGGCTATTTTAGCGAGGCGGCGATGGCGGACGGAATAGCGTCAAACGCCTGCGCAACGCCTTTAGCGCGGATCTCCTCACCGCGCGTCGCTCCTTCAGCCCGCACGAATTCCACGCTGTCGATGCCCAGAAAGCCAAAAAACTTCTGCAGGTATCGCTCCTGAAAATCCATGTCCGCGATTGGCGTACCGTGATAGATCCCCCCTCGGGTGGAGACGACAATAATCTTCTTGCCGGTCGCATGTCCCACCGGGCCCGTCGGGGTATAGCTGAAGGTTTTTCCCGGCTGGGCCAGTCGATCTAACCACGCTTTAAGCTGCGTTGAGACGGAGAAGTTATACATAGGCGCACCGATCACGATAATGTCGCTGTCGAGAAACTCGTTCACCAGCTCCCCGGACAGCCGGTGTTCGCGGACGTCTTCCGCCGTCGCGTCCGTGGCTATCCGCAGCGGCCGGAAGCCGGCGGCAACGGTGCCGGTGAGATGGGCAACGGGCGTCTTAACGACGTCACGGTAGACCACCTTGTCTGACGCGAGCTGGCGAACCACCTCTGCCGTCAGCTGACGTGAAAGTGAGAACTCGCCGTTAATGCTTGAATCTATATGCAGGATCTTCATTTTTGGTTTCCTTTACGTCGGGCTGGGTTGCTTGTTCGATAAGCTGGCTGACGGCGTCCGGATGGGAAATCATCGACATATGGCTGCTCTTAATCCGCATGACGGTGGCGTGCATGGCACCGGCAAGCTGCTGCTGGACGCCGGGAGAGAGGGCGCGATCGTCTTCGGTCAGCAGATACCACGAGGGCTTTTCACGCCAGGCGGCGTGCTCAACCTTCTCGCTAAAGGCGCCTGCGGCGATAGGTTGCTGGGTCGCCGTAAGCACTTTTACGCGGCTGAGAGGCAGGTCGTTGGCCATCACGCGCTGATAAGCGACGGGATCGTCGAGCCAGATTAATCCCTGCTTATCCGGGCGCATGTCCGCCATCGGTGCGTTAAGTCGGGTCAGAAGAGAGGCGACCGATTCTCCGCTGTCGGGGGCAAGGGCGGAAAGGAAAACCAGCTTCTTCACCTTCGGGTTATTGCCCGCCTGGGCGATCGCCGCGCCGGCCCAGGAGTGCCCGACCAGGACGACATCCCCTTGCTGGCGATCGATGACGCGCTCCGTGGCGGCGACGTCATCCTTCAGCGAGGTCAGGGGGTTCTGCACCGCCGTGACGCGGTAGCCCCGGGACTGCAAGCGACCGATTACCGCCTGCCAGACGGAACCATCGGTAAAGGCTCCGTGCACGAGGACGATGTTATTAATCCGCGCCTGCACTGGCTGCGACGCGGCCAGGCACAGCAAAGTGAGAAGAGCGGGCAAGCGTGTCGGTTTCATAGGCGTGACGTAATTTTCTGAGTAACGGTGAAGCACAGTGTAACGAGAGGTGTAATGACGCTTGTAGTGTCCGAAATGACGGTTAACATACGAAATCAGACATTCTGCTCAGGCCTGAATCATGAAAATTGGCATTTTAGCGTTACCCGGCAGCATGAAGTCAGCCGTGGCTGGGCTCTGCGATATGTTCTGGCTGGCCAATGAGGTGATTGCCCAGCAGCCGGACGGCGAGGGCATTTCTGCTTTTGAAGCGGCCATCATCACGGCGGAGGGGACGCCGGTTCCGGACGCACAGGGCCGGCTGATTGACGCCGACGGGAGTTTTACCACCGGGGGAAACTTCGATCTCGTGATTGTCAGCGGGATGAAGCTTGACGAGCAAAAGCGCCCGGTCTCGCCGGCGGCGGTCCACGAGGCGGGAGAATGGCTGCGGGGCCAGCATAGTCAGGGTGCGATGCTGGCGGGAGCCTGTGCCGGCGGGCTGGTTCTCGCCGAGGCGGGGGTGCTAAATGGCCGGACATGCACCACGACCTGGTGGCTTTACCACACTTTTCGCCAGCGTTATCCGCTCAGCAAACCGGTGTGGGGTAAGGCGCTGGTGCAGGACGCACGGATTATCACCTCCGGAGGTCCGCTCTCGTGGGTTGATCTGGCGCTGCACATCATTCGTCTGCACGCGGGGCAGAAGCTGGCGCGCCTGACGGCCGATATGGCCGTGGCTGACAGCCAGCCGATGTCTCAGCAGGTTTACGCGCCGGCTGGTTTTTTAAACTCAGTACACCCGATGATTATGAAAGCGGAACACATCGTCCGGTATGAAAATCCGGCGATTACCGTGGAGCAGCTTGCGCGGGTGCTGAATATGACCACCCGCACCCTGCACCGAAAAATGGCGGAAGAGATGAATGAAAGCCCCAAAAACTTTTTGACGCGCATGCGAATTGAAAAGGCGATGCGGCTCCTGGAGCAGCCGGGGAACGTGATAGGGCAGATTGCTGAGGCTTGCGGTTACGCTGACGACACGGCATTCAGACGCGCATTCGCTGGCGTGACGGGAATGTCGCCCGGGCAATACCGTAAGTGGGTCGCCGAGCGGCATGTGGAATAGCCGCCGGTCTCAGCGGCATACCCGATCCCGCCCGGCCTCTTTCGCCCGGTACAGCGCCGCGTCGGCGCGTGCGATGATCTCGGTCCCGGCTAACCCCTCCGCCATGCTCGCAATGCCCATGCTCACGGTGACGTGGTCGCTGACGGTTGAGGAGCCGTGCGGTATAGACTCCGCGCGCAGGCCGTCCTGAATACGCAGGGCAACCTTTTCCGCGATGGCTTCAGGACAATTAAACAGAATCACCAGAAACTCTTCCCCGCCGTAGCGAGAGACCACATCCTCAGGTGTACGCACCGACTGCTTCAGCACCCGCGCCACGCGCGTCAGACATTCGTCACCCGCCTGATGCCCGTAGGTATCGTTGTAGCGCTTGAAATAGTCGATATCCAGCATGATCACAGAGAAGGCTTTTTTCTGCTCAACGGCGTTTTCCAGCACCACTTCCATTTTCCGGCGGTTGGCGGTTTTGGTTAACGGGTCCTGATGCGCCAGCGCGTCCAGCCTGGAGATCAGCAGCTGATTTTGCTGGTTGCGCCGCCAGGCTTCGTCAAACCAGCTTAACAGGATGAAACGCCCGCAGATGAGGATCAGCGTAAAAACGCTCCAGATGACGACGAAGTGAAGATTGAGACCGTCATTGAGCCGCCAGCTGGCGACCGGCAGGGTGATCCAGAGCGGGAGCACAAAGGCGACTAACCCCTCAGGGTAAAAGTAGAGCGCCGTTAAGCCAGCGAGCAATAAAATGACGCACAGCGGCCAGACGTGAGGCAGCAGCAGCTGGGTTATAAACCAGAAGCAGGCTACCGACCAGATGGCGCTACAGATAAACAGCACCGCGCTGATGCCGGCAATGCGCCGCCAGGCCATCAGGACCAGCGCGGCAGAGAGGATAATAATCCCGAGCATTGAGGCATCGACCATTTTCGTCAGATGCGATGTGGTCGGATAAAGGGGATCGCCGGCCTTAAGCAGGATATGTCGCAGCAGGATCATCACGGCGAAGCTAACGTTGACGAAAGCCAGCCACGGCAGGTTCATCGCCAGTCCATGCATGACCATGGCATGGCGCGTCGGCCAGGTTGCCCGTTCAAATGTCGTTTTTTTTCTTTTTTCCATAAAGTCTTTTCCCGTCCGGGGGATAAATCATGCAGGTGAGATATCAGTAACTATAAGCAAGCCTGGACGAACCTCAATTGCATAGGCAAAAAAAACCGGGCAATTGCCCGGTAGGTGGTTATTTATCGTCTTTTTTCTTCCCGAGCGTTGGCGTCTCGTCGAAGAAGTTCCACGGTTTAAGCAGGGTATGCACCCATTCCGTCGGCATGATCGGCCACTCTTCCGCGCGCGCCACGTGGGTGGTGCCGGTGGTCATCCAGACCACGTCATCCTGGTCGTTCAGCGACTCGTTATCCTTGCTGTACTGCCCCAGGCCCGTGTCGTGGATTGAGCGGTTAGGGAACTTACCTTCCGGGTAGAGCTCATCCGGGTGGTAGCGGGTCACCCACAGCTGTTTGTCCATAAAGCTCAGGCGATGGTAAATCCACTCGTCCGGGGCAAATTTCGCGCCGGTCGCTACCGGGTGCGTACCGCCCGCGTAAGGGATGATCTGGTACGAAACCGGGTTGCCCATGCGGTTCTCTTTGCGGGTGTTGCTCAGCAGGCGAATGGTGCCCGGGTCGAATTTCTGCGCCGCCTGCTGCTCGGTATCAATATCGTACTGATTGATCTGCATGGTGCTGGTGCGCGGGCCACCGGCGGTATTCGGCTTCACTTCCGGGTCCATCGCCACCAGCTTGTTGTTGACGCCGTCCACGTCCATATCCAGGCGGAAGTTGTAGATGTGCTGGTGCGTAGTGCCCACGATGTTGTGGTCGATCAGCGTACCGTATTTAGTGTCGTCTTTGGCGGTGGCATCGTGCATGGTTTTCGCCTGCACGCCTTTCACCGCTTCGATACCCGTCGCGCCGGCGTCAATGCCGATGGTGCCGTTTTCATGGAACACCCAGTCGAAGATGTAATCGTAGTTGCCAACGGTACTCACCCAGCGCACCACCAGCTCGCGGCGCTCGGTGCTGACGTTAGGCTGGCCCATCTCCTGATGCTTGTACTCCGGCCCGGCGTAGCGTTCGAAAATGGCGATCGCGCGCGGGATCTCCATCGGCGCGCCGGTGTAATCCGGGATGGTTTCATTGAGCATCACGGCGTTAGACGGCACGTCTTTCCCGCGCACCAGCGGGGAGGTCAGGGTGCCCATGCCGTAGTCGCCGGAGTCGAGATAGGCTTTAAAGTACCAGCCGACGTCCGGATCGCCGTACGGGACGATCATCCCGCCTAAGGAGCCCTGATACATAATCTGGCGCTTTTTGCCGTTGTCGTTATAGGTCACGGTGGAAATCATCGGGCCGACGCGGGAGTCGAGGCTCAGGTGGAAATCCCAGTTCTGCCAGTGGATCCGGTCGCCGGTAATGGTGTAGTTCTTGCCTTCCGGTTCGGTGATGTCGAGCGGCTTTTTCGGCGTCTCTACGCGGTCGCGACCATCATAGGGGCGCGGGGTCATTGGCACCGGAATAACGGCGCCTTCTTCAATTTTCTGGATTTTCTTCTGCTCAAGATCCACCACGGCGACCAGGTTCTCAATCGGGTGCGCCCAGTAGTTGCCGTCGCCAACGTCGAGATAGCTCACTACCTTCAGCAGGCGATCTTCCTGCTTCAGGCCGTCTTTACCGTCAAAATAGCCGACGGTCAGCGGCGTGGTTATCACTTTTTTCGGGTCGGTGATGCCGTGCTTTTTAAGCACCTCGGCAAACTCTGTGCTCTCGTTGATAATCTGCTGCACCGCGGTGAAATCATCCAGCAGCACCATGCCGTGCGCGTCTTTCACCGGTTCCCAGCGCAGGATTTTTTTATCCTTCAGATCCACCACGCTTTCGATAACGTGCTTTCCATCGAGCATCACGATCTTCGCCTGGCGGGGGGAATCCACAGGCGTACCGTTAAGCACAAAGTCCCACACTTTGGCTTTCTCTGGCTCGGCAAGGGCAATCTGGGTGAAGCGGGTATTCGGCTTAAAATCCGCTGAGGCTTTAACAATTTCAACGGCCTGCTTAATTTCGTCCGCCGTTAGCGCGTTTAACGGGTGGGGGCTTTTTTCGACCTGGAAGGTCTGGTCAAGACCTGACTGGAAAACATCGTTGATGAAGCTGTCAGAGATAAAGGCCTTGTTGCCTTTCATGACCACCGGCACCTCAAGCTTGAGGGTTTTGCCGTTGACGATGGCGGTTTTCGCGCCCGGTTTGATCTTCACAAAGGCACCGTCTTTCGCAATGGTGAACATCTGTGCGTAATCATCCCACTGAACGTCCGCGCCGAAGTCCTGCAGCGTTTTGTCCATCGGGACCATATGCGCCTCGCTGCCGTGGGCGAAAACAGGGGATTGCCAGGCGCAACACAGCGCAACGGCCATGGCCAGCGCCGTTCTACGGGCAGAAAAAGAAGAATTGCTTCCCATCGTAGACCTCATCTTGTTGTGTTTATTGTGTTGTGACAGCCTTATCCTGACAGGCCCATGAGAAAAGCGTTTGCCTGCATCTGCCAGGTTATTTGTTGGTCTTGCCAGGTTAAAAAAAGAGCGGGGATACATCACATGCTCGTGCAGAACAATCCCCTCTCCCCATTGGGGAGAGGGTCAGGGTGAGGGGAAACTTAGCTGAAATCGCCCCGCTGGCGCGCCACCAGCGTCAGAATGGAGTAGAGCGCCACGGCCTGCTGGTGCTGGTTGAAAATCTCAACGGACCATTCCACCACGCCAGTTGGTTTTTCCTCCGCGGTACGCTGTTTTTTCAGGGTTTTACGTTTGCAGGTCAGACGCACCTGAATGGTGTCGCCCGGCTTAACCGGCTCGATAAAGCGCAGGTTTTCCATACCGTAGTTGGCAATCACCGGCCCGACGCCCGCGTCGACAAACAGTCCCGCCGCGGCGGAAATCAGGAAATAGCCGTGCACCACGCGCTCGCCAAAGATCGACTCCGCCGCACCGATCTTATCCATATGGGCGTAGAAGTGGTCGCCGCTCAGGCAGGCAAAGTTCACGATATCCGCTTCGGTCAGGGTGCGGCGCGGCGTCAGCAGGCTGTCGCCCGGCTGCAGCTCCTCGAAGTATTTGCGGAACGGATGAACGCGATCTTCCTGCACCGTTGCGCCCCGCACCCACTGTTTGCCAATGGCGGCCAGCATCGTCGGGCTGCCCTGGATCGCGGTGCGCTGCAGGTAGTGCTTCACCGCGCGCAGGCCGCCCAGCTCTTCGCCGCCGCCCGCGCGGCCCGGGCCGCCGTGGACCAGCTGCGGCAGCGGGGAACCGTGGCCGGTGGACTCTTTTGACGATTCTTCGTTAAGGATCTGAATACGCCCGTGGGCGCGCGCCGCACCGGCAATAAAATGACGGGCAATCGCCGAATCGGCGGTGACCAGCGTTCCCGCCAGGCTACCGCCGCCCGCGCGGGCAAGCTGCATCGCGTGCTGTGCGTTGCGATACGGCATCAGGGTCGCAACCGGGCCGAAAGCCTCCGTCGCGTGAACGGCAGGGGTTTCATCCGGCTGCGGGCAGAACAGCAGGGTTGGCGGGAAGAACGCGCCAGCGGCCTGCATATCGGCTTTGCCGCCCAGGCGGATCTGGCAGCCTGCGGCGATCAGCTGCTCCACTTTCTCCTGCACGTCCGCGCGCTGTTCGGCATTGACCAGCGCACCCATCTTCACCCCCTCCTGCGCAGGGTCGCCCACCACCACCTTTTCCAGACGCGCAATCAGCGCCTGGCTCACGGCGTCAACCTGGCTTTGCGGGACGATAATGCGGCGGATAGCGGTACATTTCTGCCCGGCCTTGGCGGTCATCTCGCGCACCACTTCCCGGATGAACAGGGCAAACTCCGGCTGTTCCGGGGTGACGTCTTCACCCAGCACGCAGCAGTTCAGGGAGTCCGCCTCCATGGTGAACGGAATCGAATTCGCCACAATATTCGGGTGTACGCGCAGGCTTTGCCCGGTGCTGGCGGAGCCGGTAAAGGTCACCACGTCCTGACTGTCGAGCTGGTCGAGCAGATCCCCCGCGCCGCCGCAGATCAGGCTGATGGCGCCGTCCGGCACCAGTCCGCTGTCCACGATGGATTTCACCATCGCCTGCGTTACCTGTGCGGTAGCGGTAGCGGGTTTGATAATGGCTGGCATGCCGGCAAGCCAGGTCGGCGCCAGTTTTTCCAGCATGCCCCAGCAGGGGAAGTTGAAGGCGTTGATGTGCACCGCCACGCCGGACTTCGAGGTGAGGACGTGGCGCGCCGCAAAGCCGCCTTCTTTAGACAGGGGGATTAACTCATCTTCCGGCCACAGCGTGTCGTCCGGCAGCTCGCGGCTACCCAGGCTTGCGTAAGTGAAGAGGGTGCCGATGCCGCCTTCAATATCGACCCAGCTGTCAGCTTTCGTCGCTCCGGTCTGGGCGGACAGGGCATAAAACGTCTCTTTCTCGCCAAGCAGGTGCTTTGCCACCGCCTTCAGCATGGCAGCACGTTCGATAAAGGTCATCTCGTGAAGCGCTTCACCGCCGCGCTCAATCGCATACCGGCGGGCGGCCGCCATGTCCAGCCCTTCGCTGGTCACGCTCCACAGCGCTTCGCCACTGATGGCGTGATGAATAGTGCGTTCGCGGCCCCGGCCAGACTGCCAGGTACCGGACACGAAGCTGGCTAACTGCTGCATCGCTTATCTCCAAATGTTACGTAATTTCACTATTAATAGTTTGATCGTGAATCATAAAAATCAAGCTGAGTTTTAATGAATTGTTAACATTGTGATCCGGCGTGCTGAATCTTCTCGCCAGAAGGCGCTGCCTGTAGGGCCTAAAGCAAAAGCCTTGCGAGCGGTATCACAAAACAAGGAAACAATTCTTGGGGTTGTATTTAACCTTTGTGTAACTTTTAAAAAACAAAGTGATTCAACATTACGCTTTAATTTGCAAACTAACGAATCATAAAGGTGATGACGTGACGCAAGAACAACGGTTTGAGCAGCGCATAGCGCAGGAGACGGCGATTGAGCCTCAGGACTGGATGCCTGACGCCTACCGTAAGACGTTGATCCGCCAGATTGGCCAGCATGCGCACTCCGAAATTGTCGGCATGCTGCCCGAAGGGAACTGGATCGCCCGCGCGCCGACGCTGCGCCGAAAAGCGATCCTGCTGGCGAAAGTGCAGGACGAAGCCGGACACGGGCTCTACCTCTACAGCGCGGCGGAAACGCTGGGCTGCGCGCGGGAAGATATCTACCAGAAGATGCTCGACGGCAGGATGAAATACTCCTCCATTTTTAACTATCCAACCCTGAGCTGGGCCGACATCGGCGTGATCGGCTGGCTGGTAGACGGTGCCGCCATCGTCAACCAGGTGGCGCTGTGCCGCACCTCATACGGTCCGTATGCCCGGGCGATGGTGAAAATCTGTAAAGAAGAGAGCTTCCACCAGCGTCAGGGCTTTGAAGCCTGCATGGCGCTGGCGCAGGGGAGCGAGGCCCAGCGCCAGATGCTGCAGGACGCCATCAACCGCTTCTGGTGGCCGGCGCTGATGATGTTCGGGCCAAACGACGACAACTCGCCGAACAGCGCCCGCAGCCTGGCGTGGAAAATCAAGCGCTTCGGTAATGACGAGCTGCGCCAGCGCTTTGTCGACAACACGGTGCCGCAGGTGGAGATGCTGGGCATGACGGTGCCCGATCCCGACCTGCGCTTTGATGACGAGAGCGGCCACTACCGCTTCGGCGAGATCGACTGGCAGGAGTTTGAAGAGGTCATTAGCGGGCGCGGCATCTGCAACCATGAACGCCTGGCCGCGAAACGTAAAGCCTGGGAAGAGGGCGCGTGGGTGCGGGAAGCCGCGCTTGCGCACACCGAAAAACAGCGCGCCCGTCAGGCCGCATAAGAGGAAATAACCATGAGCAATGTCTACTGGCCGCTGTACGAAGTGTTCGTACGCAGCAAACAAGGGTTATCCCACCGTCACGTGGGCAGCCTGCATGCCGCCGACGACCGCATGGCGCTGGAAAATGCGCGCGATGCCTACACCCGGCGCAGCGAAGGGTGCTCTATCTGGGTGGTTAAGGCGAGCGAGATTGTCGCCTCTCAGCCCGAAGAGAGCGGCGAGTTCTTCGACCCGGCGGAAAGCAAGGTTTACCGCCACCCGACGTTTTACACCATCCCCGACGGCATCGAGCACATGTGAGGCAAAGAATGAATTCAGTGACTGCCTATGCCCTGCGACTGGGCGACAACGGTCTGGTGCTCTCCCAGCGTCTGGGCGCCTGGTGCGGCCACGCGCCGGAGCTGGAAATCGACCTTGCGCTCGCCAATATCGGTCTTGATCTGCTGGGCCAGGCGCGCAATTTCCTGACCTATGCCGCAGATCTTGAAGGCCAGGGAGATGAAGACACCCTGGCGTTTGGTCGCGACGAGCGCCAGTTCCGCAATGTCCTGCTGGTGGAGCAGCCGAACGGCAGCTTCGCCGACACGATTGCCCGCCAGTACCTGATGGATGCCTGGAACGTGGCGCTGTACGAACGGCTGACCCAAAGCCGCGACAGCCAGCTTGCCGCCATCGCCGCCAAAGCGATTAAAGAGGCGCGCTACCACCTGCGCTTTAGCCGCGGCTGGCTGGTGCGGCTGGGCGACGGCAGCGAAATCTCCGCGCAGAAAATGCAGCAGGCCATCGACAGCCTGTGGCGTTTTACGGCGGAGTTGTTTGAAGCGGATGACGTTGAGCTGGAATTGATTGACGCCGGCGTGGCGGTTGACCCACGCCTCCTGCGCCAGCCGTGGGAAAGCGAAGTCTTTGCCGGTCTGAATGAAGCCTGCCTGCAGGTGCCCGAAGAGGCGGCGTACCGCACCGGGGGCAAGCAGGGGCTGCATACCGAACATCTGGGCCCGATGCTGGCAGAAATGCAGTATCTCCAGCGCGCGTATCCCGGTCAGCAGTGGTAAAGGAGAACGCTATGCAACGCCTCGTCGACATTGCGCCCGCGCAAATTCCTGAGATCTGGTCGCTGTTAAGCCAGATCCCGGACCCGGAAGTGCCGGTATTAACCATCACCGATTTAGGCATGGTGCGCAGCGTGAAGGCGCAGGGTGAAGGCTGGGTTATCGGCTTCACGCCCACCTACTCGGGCTGTCCGGCAACGGAACACCTGCTGGGGGCGATCCGCGACGCGATGACCGCGCACGGCTTTACCCCGGTGCACATTGTGCTCCAGCTTGAACCCGCCTGGACCACCGACTGGATGACCCCCGACGCGCGCGAGCGCCTGCGGGCGTACGGCATCAGCCCGCCCGTGGGTCATAGCTGTCACGCGCACGCGCCGGCCGAGGTGAGCTGCCCGCGCTGCGCCAGCACCGACACCTCGCTTATCAGTGAATTTGGTTCGACGGCCTGCAAAGCGCTCTACCGCTGCAATACCTGCCGTGAGCCCTTCGACTATTTCAAATGTATTTGAGGCTGCCATGACAACGTTTCATTCATTAACAGTGGCAAAAGTGGAACCGGAAACTCGCGATGCGGTGACCATCACGTTCGCGGTGCCGCAGGCGCTGCAGGACGCCTACCGTTTCCGCCCCGGCCAGCACCTGACGTTAAAAACGAAGCTTGACGGGGACGAGCTGCGCCGCTGCTACTCCATCTGCCGGAGTACCGCCCCGGGCGAGATCAGCGTGGCGGTCAAAGCCATCGAAGGCGGGCGCTTTTCCCGCTATGCCCGGGATGAGATCAAAGCGGGCATGGCACTTGAGGTGATGGTTCCCCAGGGACAGTTTGGCTACCAGCCGCACGCAGAGCGCGAGGGGCACTATCTGGCCATTGCGGCAGGCTCCGGGATCACCCCGATGCTGGCGATTATCTCCGCAACGCTGGCGACCGAACCGAACAGCCATTTCACCCTAATTTACGGCAACCGCAGCAGCCAGAGCATGATGTTCCGCCAGGCGCTGGCGGACCTGAAGGACAAATACCCGCAGCGGCTGCAGCTGGTCTCCATCTTTAGCCAGGAGCGGCTGGACAGCGACCTGCTTTACGGCCGCATCGACGGCGAAAAGCTGCAGGCGCTGGCAAAAACCCTGATCAACTTCCGCCAGTACGACGAAGCCTTTATCTGCGGCCCCTCAGCGATGATGGACGACGCGGATGCCGCGCTGAAGGCGCTGGGGATGTCGGAAACGTCCATTCATCTCGAGCGCTTTAATACGCCAGAACGCGCCGTTAAACGCGCGGTGAACGTGCAGGCGGAAGGCCAGAAAGTGACCGTGCGTCAGGACGGACGCGACCGGGAAATCACCCTGACGGCGGACGATGAAAGCATCCTTGATGCCGCCCTGCGCCAGGGCGCGGATCTGCCGTATGCCTGCAAGGGCGGCGTATGCGCCACCTGTAAATGCAAAGTGCTGCGCGGGAAGGTGGACATGGCGACCAACTACAGCCTGGAGCCGGACGAGCTGGCCGCTGGATACGTGCTGAGCTGCCAGTCGCTGCCGTTAACCGCTGACGTGATCGTGGATTTTGACGCGAAGGGGATGGCATGAGCGAACTGACCGTTACCCGTCATGGGCGCGTGCTGCAGCTGACGCTGAACCGCCCGGCGGCGCGCAACGCCCTGAACAACGCGCTGCTGACGCAGCTTGCCGAGCAGCTTGAGTCCGCCGCAGCGGATGCGGACATCGCCGTCTGCGTGATTTACGGCAGCGAGCGCTGCTTTGCCGCCGGGGCCGATCTCAGTGAAATGGCAGAGAAAGACCTGCCTGCCACCCTGAACGATATCCGTCCGCAGCTATGGGCGCGAATCAACGCGTTTCCTAAACCGCTGATCGCCGCCGTGAACGGCTTTGCGCTGGGGGCGGGCTGCGAGCTGGCGCTGCTGTGCGACGTGGTTATCGCCGGCGACAACGCCCGTTTCGGCCTGCCGGAAATCACGCTCGGCATTATGCCCGGCGCGGGCGGTACCCAGCGTCTTATTCGCTGCGTCGGGAAATCGCTTGCCAGCAAAATGGTGCTGACCGGCGAGAGTATCTGTGCAGAGCAGGCGCTGAGCGCCGGGCTGGTCAGCGACGTTTTCCCGGCAGCGCTGACGCTGGAGTATGCCCTGAAGCAGGCGGCACGGATGGCCCGCCACTCGCCGCTGGCGCTGCAGGCGGCGAAACAGGCCCTGCGCCAGTCTCAGGAGGTGCCGCTCCAGGCCGGGCTGGCGCAGGAACGCCAGCTTTTTACGCTGCTTTCTGCCACCGAAGACCGCCGGGAAGGCATCGATGCCTTCTTACAAAAACGCACTCCCGACTTTAAAGGACGCTAATTGTGGAATTTATTCTCAGTCAAGTAGAACAGGGCGTAATGACGATCACCCTGAACCGCCCGGAGCGTCTGAACAGCTTCAATGACGTAATGCATCAGCAGCTTGCCGAATGCCTGAAGCAGGCCGAGCGGGATGACACCGTTCGCTGCCTGCTGATCACCGGCGCCGGGCGCGGCTTCTGTGCCGGTCAGGATCTGAACGACCGCAACGTCGACCCCAACGGCCCGGCACCGGATCTGGGCATGTCCGTTGAGACCTTTTACAACCCGCTGGTTCGCCGCCTGGCAAAGCTGCCGAAACCGGTCATTTGTGCCGTTAACGGCGTGGCTGCGGGCGCGGGGGCTACGCTGGCGCTCGAGTGCGACATGGTGATTGCCGCGCGCTCCGCCAACTTTGTGATGGCCTTCAGCAAGCTCGGCTTAGTCCCGGACTGCGGCGGCACCTGGCTGCTGCCACGCGTGGCCGGACGCGCCCGCGCTATGGGGCTTGCGCTGCTCGGCGACAAGCTCAGCGCCGAACAGGCGCAGAACTGGGGGATGATCTGGCAGGTGGTGGATGACGACCAGCTCTCCGCTACCGCGCAGCAGATGGCGCTGCATTTTGCCTCGCAGCCGACCTTCGGGCTGGGGCTGATCAAGCAGGCCATCAATGCCGCAGAAACCAACACCCTGGACGCGCAGCTCGATCTCGAGCGCGACTATCAGCGCATGGCCGGGCGCAGCGACGACTACCGGGAGGGCGTCAGCGCCTTCCTGGCGAAGCGCGCGCCGAACTTTACGGGGAAATAAGATGCTGAACATACGCACTGTCGCCGTGATTGGCAGCGGCACGATGGGCGCCGGCATTGCCGAAGTGGCGGCCAGCCACGGCCATCAGGTTCTGCTCTACGACATCTCCAGCGATGCGATTTCGCGCGCCATCGACGGGATCCGCCAGCGCCTGGCCTCCCGGGTGACGCGGGGAAAACTTTCCGCCGATGCCGGCAGCCAGATCCTTGCCAGGCTGCTTCCGGCCGCGGATATCAACGCGCTTGCTGCGGCCGATCTGGTGATTGAAGCGGCCGCCGAGCGGCTGGACGTCAAAAAGGCGCTGTTCGCGCAGCTGGCTGAGATCTGCCCGCCGCAGACGGTGCTGACCAGCAATACCTCTTCCATTTCCATTACCGCGATTGCGGCGGACGTGCACCACCCGGAGCGCGTTGCGGGGCTGCACTTCTTTAACCCGGCGCCGGTGATGAAGCTGGTGGAAGTGGTGAGCGGGCTGGCAACCTCACCGGAAGTGGCCGACGCGCTGTGCGAGCTGGCGCTGAACTGGGGGAAACAGCCCGTTCGCTGCCAGTCCACGCCGGGGTTCATCGTCAACCGCGTTGCGCGTCCGTTCTATTCCGAAGCCTGGCGCGCGCTGGAAGAGCAGGTGGCTGCGCCGGAAGTCATTGACGCCGCCCTGCGCGAAGGCGGCGGCTTCCCGATGGGGCCGCTGGAGCTGACCGACATGATTGGTCAGGACGTTAACTTTGCGGTGACCTGCTCAGTATTTAACGCCTTCTGGCAGGAGCGTCGTTTTCTGCCCTCGCTGGTGCAGCAGGAGCTGGTGCTGGCAGGACGGCTGGGCAAAAAGAGCGGGAAGGGCGTTTACGACTGGCAGAGTGGCAAACCCGACGTGCAGTGGGTCAAGGCGGTGAATGACAGCTACAGCCCGATGCGCGTGGAAAAAAGACGTGACGGTGTCACCGAAGTTGATGACGTGTTTCTGGTTGAAACGCAGGGGGAAACCGCTCAGGCGCTGGCGCTGCGGCTCAACGGTCCGGTGGTGGTGGTCGACCGCATTGAACACGATGTGGCGGTGATTGCCGCGGCCGCCAGTAACCCGCATACCGCGACGCAAAAAGCCATCCGCTACCTGCAACAGCAGGGTAACCGGGTGGTGCAAATTGCCGATTATCCCGGCCTGCTGATCTGGCGCACGGTGGCGATGATTGCCAACGAAGCGCTGGATGCCCTGCAAAAAGGGGTCGCCAGCGAGAAGGATATTGATACCGCCATGCGCCTCGGCGTGAACTACCCGAGCGGCCCGATTGGCTGGGGCGAGCGTCTGGGCTGGCAGCGCCTGCTGACCCTGCTGGAGAACCTGCAGCGCCATTACGGCGAAGAACGCTATCGCCCCTGTTCACTGCTGCGCCAGCGCGCGCTTCTGGAGAGTAGCTATGAGTCATAACGCCTGGCATAACGCCCGCGTCATGTACGAACGGGACGCCTGCGCGCAGGCGCTGGGGATGGACATCGTCGACATGGACGACGGCTACGCGGTGGTGACCATGACCATCACCCCGCAGATGCTTAACGGCCATAAAACCTGCCACGGTGGGCAGCTGTTTTCCCTGGCAGATACCGCCTTTGCCTACGCCTGCAACAGCCAGGGGCTGGCGGCGGTGGCCTCAGGCTGCTCGATTGATTTTCTGCGTCCGGGCTTTGCCGGTGACACGCTTACCGCCACCGCGCGGGTGATGCATCAGGGCAAGCTGACCGGCGTGTACGACATTGAAATCCAGAACCAACAACAGAAAACCGTCGCCCTTTTTCGCGGGAAATCTCACCGCATCGGCGGCAGCGTGACAGGAGAGGCAAATGCGTGACGCATTTATTTGTGATGGCGTTCGGACGCCGGTGGGGCGCTACGGCGGCGCGCTTTCTGCGGTCAGAACCGACGATCTCGGCGCCGTGCCGCTGCGCGCGCTGCTGGCCCGCTATCCGCAACTCGACCTCGAGCGGGTTGACGACGTGATTTACGGCTGCGCCAACCAGGCGGGGGAAGATAACCGCAACGTGGCGCGCATGTCGGCGCTGCTAGCCGGGCTGCCGCAGACGGTCTCCGGGACCACCATTAACCGCCTGTGCGGGTCGGGGCTGGACGCGATTGGTTTTGCCGCACGCGCCATTAAGGCAGGCGACGGCGACCTGCTGATCGCGGGTGGCGTGGAGTCGATGTCCCGCGCGCCGTTTGTGATGGGCAAAGCCACCGCCGCGTTTCAGCGTCAGGCGGAAATCTTTGATACCACCATCGGCTGGCGATTTGTGAATCCGCTCATGCATCAGCAATTCGGAACTGACACTATGCCGGAAACGGCAGAGAATGTAGCTGAATTGTTAAATCTCAGCCGAGCCGATCAGGACGCGTTCGCGCTGCGCAGCCAGCAGCGTACCGCTCGGGCGCAGCAGAACGGCATTCTGGCGCAGGAGATCGTGCCGGTGCAGGTGCCGGGTAAAAAGGGCGCGGTCACAGAGTTCAGCGTGGATGAACACCCGCGCGCGGACACCACGCTCGAGCAGCTCGCCGGGCTTAAAACGCCGTTCCGCAAGAACGGGGTGGTCACGGCGGGAAATGCCTCCGGCGTCAATGACGGCGCCGCGGCGCTGCTCATCGCCAGTGAGAAGATGGCACTGGCACAGGGGTTAATCCCGCGCACGCGGATCGTGGCGATGGCAACGGCAGGCGTGGAGCCACGTCTGATGGGGCTCGGCCCGGTACCCGCCACGCGTAAGGTGCTGGAGCGCGCCGGACTTAGTATTAACGATATGGACGTGATTGAGCTTAACGAAGCGTTCGCCGCGCAGGCGCTGGGCGTGCTGCGTCAGCTGGGGCTGCCGGATGATGCCGCACACGTCAACCCGAACGGGGGCGCGATTGCGCTGGGCCACCCGCTGGGGATGAGCGGTGCCAGGCTTGCGCTGGCCGCGAGCAATGAACTGCACCGACGCGGCGGGCGCTACGCGCTGTGTACGATGTGCATCGGTGTGGGTCAGGGCATTGCCATGATCCTTGAGCGTGTTTGAGCATAAAAACAATGTGAGTACCCTACAATGACAAATACAACAAAGCTTGATCCGATTGAAACGGCCTCCCTTGACGAGTTACAGGCGCTGCAAACCGAGCGTCTGAAATGGACGCTGCACCACGCCTATAACAACGTGCCGATGTACAAACGCAAGTTTGACGCCGCGGGCGTTCATCCTGACGATTTCAAAGAGCTGGCGGATATCCGTAAATTCCCGTGCACCACTAAGCAGGACCTGCGGGATAACTATCCGTTCGATACCTTTGCCGTGCCGATGGAGCAGGTGGTGCGCATTCACGCGTCATCCGGCACCACTGGCAAACCGACCGTCGTTGGCTACACGCAGGGCGACATCGACAACTGGGCCAACCTGGTGGCCCGCTCTCTGCGCGCCGCAGGCGGCAGCGCGAAGGACAAAATTCACGTGGCGTATGGCTATGGCCTGTTTACCGGCGGGCTGGGGGCGCACTACGGCGCCGAGCGTTTAGGGGCGACGGTGATCCCGATGTCCGGCGGCCAGACGGAGAAACAGGCCCAGCTGATCCGTGATTTCCAGCCGGACATGATCATGGTGACGCCATCCTACTGCCTTAACCTGATTGAAGAGCTTGAGCGCCAGATGGGCGGCGATGCCAGCGGCTGTTCCCTGCGCGTGGGCGTCTTCGGCGCCGAACCGTGGACGCAGGCCATGCGTCGCGAAATCGAAAAACGCCTGGGCATTACGGCGCTGGACATCTATGGCCTTTCCGAAGTGATGGGGCCGGGCGTGGCGATGGAGTGTATCGAAACCGTCGACGGCCCAACCATCTGGGAAGACCACTTCTACCCGGAGATCGTCAACCCGAACGACGGCACGCCGCTGGATGACGGTCAGCAGGGGGAACTGCTGTTCACCACGCTGACCAAAGAGGCGCTGCCGGTGATCCGCTACCGCACCCGCGACCTGACGCGTCTGCTGCCGGCGACCGCACGCAGTATGCGCCGTATGGACCGCATCAGCGGTCGCAGTGACGATATGCTGATCATCCGCGGGGTCAACGTCTTCCCGTCGCAGCTGGAAGAGGAGATCGTGAAGTTCGAACATCTCTCTCCGCACTACCAGCTGGAGGTGAACCGCCGCGGCCATCTTGATTCACTTTCCGTGAAGGTGGAGCTGAAAGAGAGCAGCCTGACGCTGACCCACGAGCAGCGCTGTCAGGTGTGCCACCAGCTGCGCCACCGGATCAAATCGATGGTCGGGATTTCCACCGACGTGACGATCGTCAACTGCGGCAGCATCCCGCGCTCGGAGGGGAAAGCCTGCCGGGTGTTTGATTTGCGTAAAGTGGCAGCCAACGGTTGAATTTCCCTCACCCCAGCCCTCTCCCAAAGGGAGAGGGTGTATTGAGTTCCCTCTCCCTGTGGGAGAGGGTTAGGGTGAGGGTACACCCCAGAATCGTATGCTATGATTCATCCAGGACAAAAATAACAACAGAATGAATCACATGAATAAACTCGATGCCTTTATCCAGCACGCGGTCAGCTCCGTTCCCGTCAGCGGGACTTCGCTTATCTCCTCGTTATACGGTGACGCGCTTTCCCATCGCGGCGGTGAGATTTGGCTCGGCAGCCTGGCGGCCCTGCTGGAAGGCATGGGGTTTGGTGAACGCTTCGTGCGTACCGCGCTGTTTCGCCTCAACAAAGAGGGCTGGCTGGACGTCTCGCGCATCGGGCGGCGCAGCTTTTACCGCCTGAGCGATAAAGGCCTGCGCCTGACGCGTCGCGCGGAAAACAAGATCTACCGCGCGGAACTGCCCGCCTGGGACGGCAAATGGTTACTGCTGCTCTCCGAGGGGCTGGATAAAAACACCCTTGCCGACGTTAAAAAACAGCTTATCTGGCAGGGGTTTGGCACGCTGGCGCCGAGCCTGATGGCCTCGCCGTCGCAGCATCTGGCGGACGTGCAGTCTCTGCTTCACGATGCCGGCGTGGCGGAAAACGTGATTTTCTTTGAAGCCCACTCGCCGCTGGCGCTCTCCCGCGCCGCACTGCGCTCACGGGTAGAAGAGTGCTGGCAGCTGACCGAGCAAAACGCGATGTACGAGACGTTTATCAGCTCGTTCCGCCCGCTGCTGCCGCTGCTGAAAGAGGCCGCGCCGGAGGAACTGACGCCGGAACGCTGCTTCCAGATCCAGCTGTTACTGATTCACTTTTATCGTCGCGTGGTGTTGAAAGACCCGCTGCTGCCGGAAGAGTTACTGCCTGCGCACTGGGCGGGACAAAGCGCGCGACAGCTCTGCATCAATATTTATCAGCGTGTGGCACCGGGGGCGCTGGCGTTTGTCAGCGAGAAGGGCGAAACCTCCGTCGGCGAACTGCCCGTGCCCGGCACGCTCTACTATCAACGCTTTGGTGGTCTTACGAGCGCATAAGGAGTGAAGATGCCTGTTTATCAAATTGACGGCCTGACGCCAGTGGTGCCGGACGAGAGCTATGTTCACCCAACGGCGGTGCTGATTGGCGACGTGATTCTGGGCAAAGGCGTGTATATCGGCCCGAATGCCAGCCTGCGCGGAGACTTTGGTCGTATCGTGGTGAAAGACGGTGCGAACATTCAGGATAACTGCGTGATGCACGGTTTCCCGGAGCAGGACACGGTGGTGGAAGAGGACGGGCATATCGGCCACAGTGCCATTCTCCACGGCTGCGTGATCCGTCGCAATGCGCTGGTGGGCATGAACGCGGTGGTGATGGACGGGGCCGTCATCGGTGAAAACAGCATCGTCGGCGCGGCGGCGTTCGTGAAGGCGAAAGCGGAAATGCCCGCCAACCATTTGATTATCGGCAGCCCGGCCAAAGCGATCCGCGAGCTGAGCGAGCAGGAGCTGGCCTGGAAACAGCAGGGCACGCGGGAGTATCAGGTGCTGGTCGAACGCTGCAAGCTGACGATGCATCAGGTGGAGCCGCTGCGCGAGGTTGAGCCTGAGCGGAAACGGCTGACGTTTGACGAGAATTTACGGCCGAAGTCGGCGGTGTAGGGTGGAAGGTCCGCTTCGCGGGTGAAGCGGATGCTGCCTTAGAATGATTGTCGTTTTGTAAACACTGACAGAATTTAATGAGGGCAATCAGTATGCTCCTGGAGAAGCTTATCAGGCTCGAATGTTCTCTCCATGGCAATAAGCGGAAAGACAGGGTATGGCTTGAACAGATACTTCATAAAGAATTTAGAGAAATAACACGTTCAGGTGTGTTAGTTGATCGTGCAGAGGCAATAGAAAGCCTTTCTGCTGAAATAAATGCACCGACCATTCTCAGTAGCGATTTTCAACTCACCAGCGTAAGCGAAAATTTCGCCATATTGCATTACAAGACTTTTAATCCAGATGGCAGTCGTGCTGCTCTTCGTTCTTCATGTTGGGGGCGTTATGATGATGACCAGTGGAAACTAGTTTTTCATCAGGGCACACCCGAGTCGAATGAGAGTTAGATGCAAAATCAAAGTATGACGCTGCTAAATTAAGCATTAAAGTTAAACCAAGGTATAAATACGCCATGTTCCGAATTCAGAGGGGCAGAAAGCTAATTTTTTAGCGCCCGATGGGTTGAGGATATTCAAAACATCATCGCTACTGAAGGTGGCGTCGCAAACGGGTATCTCTCTGATTTAGCTCAGCCCGAATCCATTTCTCTGTTTTCTTCACAGCTCTTCAATTTAGACGGGGCCATATATGACTAGCTTTTACCAACTTACAGCGACCAGCCTTGATGGTCGACCGATCCCTATGGCCGACTACGCGGGTAAAGTGGTTTTGGTCGTG
This sequence comes from Enterobacter sp. FW301-JW81, assembly GCF_058788735.1. Taxonomy (NCBI): domain Bacteria; kingdom Pseudomonadati; phylum Pseudomonadota; class Gammaproteobacteria; order Enterobacterales; family Enterobacteriaceae; genus Enterobacter; species Enterobacter sp. FW301-JW81. Next base: position 887,626 of record NZ_JBYTBA010000001.1, read on the forward strand.
AATACCGCCAGCCAATGCGGCTTCACGCCTCAGTACGCCGGGCTTGAAGCGCTATACAAGAAATACGCGGCTCAAGGGCTGGTGGTGCTTGGCTTCCCCTGCAACCAGTTCGGTAAGCAGGAACCCGGTGGTGCCGATGATATCTCAAAAACCTGTTACATCAACTACGGCGTCAGTTTCCCGATGTTCGAGAAAGTAGAGGTAAATGGAACTGAAGCGCACCCGCTGTTTCGTTATCTGAAAAACGAACTGCCCGGCGTGCTGGGCGGGCGTATTAAGTGGAACTTTACGAAGTTCCTGATCGGACGCAGCGGGGAACCTCTCAAGCGCTTTGCACCGATGACAAAGCCCGAGAAAATGGAAGCAGCGATTCTGGCTGCCCTGGAAAGCTAAGCGTCTTCGATTGGAGCGGGCCTGATGGCCTTTCTTTAGTCTGTTTTTCGCCTTGTTTTCCCCGATTTGTTATATAGCGAAAGAGAATTTATATGGCATAAATGCTCCATACGAATATCAACGGAAACGACCGTATGTCGCTTTATGACCTTAAGACTGAAGCAGATGCATTAAATGAGGCCTGGCGCTCTCATGTACTAGGCCGCGTTGGGGAAACAAATCTCAAAATTCTGCGAATGGATGAGCGCTCGGTCACTGAAGAGGTGCATGAGTACGACGAGGGATTACTGGTCATTGACGGTCGTCTGGAAATGAGTGTTAACGGCAAAAAAATCTCTGTAAGCTCGGGCGAGCTTTATATAGCCAAAGCGGGCGTGCCTCATACGGTGGAAATCGGCAGCTTTGGCACACTGGTTATCATCGATTTACCCGAAACCGAAATTTCAGACTGCTGACACAGTGCAATTTGTGGGTTTCGCCCGGTGTGAAATGTAGGCCGGGTAAGCGCAGCGCCACCCGGCAAAAATGTTGATGGCAGGGTTTGTCATCAATCTCAGGCCCCGTAAGGGGCCTGGTCTGTTTTAACGTCTGAATTAGAAGCGATATTGCAGACCCGCTGTAATGGTATAGTTGTGGTTAGAAATTCCCGCAGCGTCCCCGCCAATAGAGCCGGACTGCCCGGTATTGGTATCAATAATCTGCGTACCGCCTTTACCTTCTTCGTAACTGCTATAGGTAAATTCAGCAAAAACTTTGGCGTGCGGCGTCACGTAATATCCGGCATCAACGGATGCGCCATAATAGCGGGAATCAGAAGTCTTCTCGCGGAAGGTCAGATCGCGCATATAGTGCTCGTCGTTATCATGCGCGCGAACCCAGTCACTGAATTTGAACAGGGCGTTAAATTCAAAGTCATTAAAGCGGTACTGTCCTGCCAGGCCAATATACGGCATAGAGAAGCGCTGGCTATAACCAATGCCGCGTTCGCCTGCCGGGAAATTCCCCTGATAGGCGCCGTTGTCGTAATTGTAAGAACCACCGGTCGCCGTCCAGCTGAAGCGGGTTTCCTGATAACCTGCGGTGATGCCCGCTTTATAATTATCGCCCTGGAAGATCCAGCCTTTTACGTTGAGATCGTATTCATTGGCATAGTTCACGTTGGTCGCAGGATGGCTTGAATGGTCTGTCCAGGAGGATTGTTTGGCATTCATCCAGTCATAGTCATCCATGTGACCTGAGCCTGATGCCAGAGAGGTCCAGCCGCGGGCGTTCAGCGTCAAGAATGAGTACGCGTCCCAGGAAATATCGCCTTTCAGAATAGCGACATTTTTTATTTTCCAGTCCAGCTGGCTAACTTTTCTTCCTGTGACTTCGTCATAAACCATCTCGTGAGATTTTCCGCTCAGCATCCCGGCGGACGCTGAAACCGTGAAGCTTTCCGGTGAAAAATCCGGTGTGACTTGTGAGGTACCTGCATATACCGCCCCTGAAAACGCGGCCATCATCATTCCCGCAACAATATTTCTTGTCATTTTTATTTCCCTAAAACAAATTAATCAATGAGTTGCAGGGAAATGTTAAAAGCCACACAAATAAGAATCAACTGCCAGTTTTGGTAATTTTTTTATAATTTGACGTAAGGGGCGATATTTAACTTTGGGCCGCCTGAAGGAGGTGGCCGATAATATTTAAATCATTACCGGCTCGGTGCAAAATAGCAGTCAGTTGACTCACTGTAACCGGCGCCACAATAAATTCCGTTTACCCGCGCAGCCACGGCGTGATTGTCAGGCCGGTCAGCAGGCCCTCCGGGCTGAGCAGGCGAGTAACGGTCTGTCCCCACGGTTCGATGCGGTTGTGCACCAGCAGGCGATAGCCTTTTTCGCTCAGAATGCGGGTAGCGGAATCCAGGTCCTGCACCTCGTATTCAATCCATCCCTGCGGTATCGGGTATTCAGAGGGCCAGTGCGCTTCGCCAAAACAGGAGGTTGCCGCCTGTGAGAGCGGCCAGACGGCAAAATGCTTCGCGCCCGGCAACTGGCTCTCTTCAGTGAGCAGATAGTCGGCATTTCCTTCCATCGGCTTCAGCGGCAAACCGAGCGTCTGGACATAAAACGCGGTGCTGGCGTCGATGCTTTGCGAAATAGGCCCGAAGCCGGCGATAAATAAGACATCAATTCCCGGTAACGTCTGCGACATATCCACTCCTTAATTGGCTGGAAAATTTATAGTACGGCTCTCAAATCGGGTACCGCATTCACCGCGGTTGCGCTTTCACGACGGGTTTAAACTTCAGCGCGATGACGATCAGCAGGATAACACCCGCGCTCATGACCAGCCATGCGCTGGTTAGTGAAACAGCGCTGTCGCGAACAATCCCCGCAATTAACGGCATTAGCGCAGCAATCATATATCCCCCTCCCTGAACGTTAGACAATAGCTTCCCGGCCTGCGCGGGCGTGCGGGCGTGATCGAAGGTGACGATGAGCGACAGCGGGAAGAGGGCGCCGATCCCTGTGCCAAGCAGCAGTGTTGATAACACCGGCGTGGTGCCCGGCGCAAAGACCAGACACAGTAATCCTGCCAGCAGCAGCAACAGGACCGTAATCAGCGGAACGCGGCGGTCGGGGAATTTACCAATCAGCGCGGAGACGGCAAACCCTGCGACCACCTCGGTTAACGTCAGCCAGGCCAGCATATAGCCGCTGCTGCGTGCGGACCATCCCGCCTGAATATAGAGCGGAGGCAGCCAGGCGAGCACCAGCGTATAGGCTCCCGTCCCGACGCCGAAAAAGAGCAGCAGTAACCCTGTCCGGGAGGCGGTGAGCGTAACGGCTTCGCGGGCCGTATTTTCACTTTGCGAACGCGTTACGAGGGCCAGCCACAGCATCAGCGCAAGCAGTGCCAACAGGCCTGCCATGGCCAGCGCCGGTTTCAGCGTCAGCCACGAAAACAACGGTTCGGCGCTGGCGGCGGCTAGTGCCGCACCCGCCATAATGCCCGTGCTGAACAGCGACATGACCGTGCTGGCCGTTTGGGCATACTCTTTTTTAATCAGGGCGGGCATTAACGCCTGGATCGTGCCGATGCTTGCCCCGCCCAGTAACGCGGTGCCCATCAACCCCGCCAGCGAAGCGCTCAACCCGCGTAATAAACAGGCCACCAGCAGGATGAAAAGACCGATCGCGATCCCCCGGACGGCACCGACTCTGGCTAACAGCCAGGGGCCGCACAGGGCGGCCAGACCCATCATCGCGACCGGCAGGGTGGTCAGCAGGCTGAATTGTGTGGCCGTCAGTCCCGCTTCGCGCTGGAGCACGGAAAAAAGCGGCCCGACAGATGCCAGAATGGGGCGCAGGTTCAACCCGACGATAAACGCGATAAGGGCGAAGAGTACTGGAGACGTGCGTTTCAACATGGAATCCTTTTCGGTTGTGAATAGCCCGGGCAAATCGCCGCGAGCATTTATCTTAACGTTAAGATAAAATGTATTTTTGTGTAAGATGTACCGCACAACACGATAAATTCCCACGCCATCAGGGGTGAAAATGAAAGACCATGTAGACTTCGTCGTCGACCAGTGGAGCCGCGCCATGCCTGAACTGGACGCCTCGTCGATGAAAATCTTTGGCCGAATGCTCAGGCTAATGAAGCATCTGGGGAAAAAACGCGCGCAGGCCATGGCGCCGTTTGGCTTTCGCGAGGGCGAATTTGACGTACTCGCCACGCTGCGTCGCGCCGGAGAGCCGTACTGTCTTTCGCCCACGCAGCTGTATAAATCGCTGCTGATCACCTCCGGGGCGATGACGAACCGGCTCACGCACCTCGAACAACAGGGGCTTATCCGGCGAGTTGCCGATCCCGATGACAAGCGCAGCACCCTCGTAAGCCTGACGTCCCTCGGGCTGGAGCGTATCGAACAGGCGCTGCTCGTTCATACCCAAACGCAAAATGCGCTGCTGAGAAACTTATCTGACGCACAGCGCTCGCAGCTTGAGTCCCTGCTCAGGGAGTTACTGCTGGCGTTCCCGCCCGAGGACGAGGTGGATACGTCGCCGGGTACCGATAAAACCACAGCATGAATAAACCTCACCGAAAGGGAAATTATGTCCTTACCTCCACTGTATGCCCTGCGCGCGTTTGAAGTTGCCGCGCGGTTGAACTCCTTCAGCAAGGCCGCTGAAGCGCTCAACATCACGCCGGGGGCGGTCAGCAGACATGTCCGGACGCTTGAAATGTGGTTCGACTGTGAGCTCTTTAAGCGGCAAGGCCCGAGAGTCGAGGTCAGTGATGCCGGGCGCATTCTGGCCGGTCATCTTAGCGAAAGCTTCACCAGCATCGAGTGGGCCTGCCGCGCATTCAAAAGTGAAAATCACCTTCTGCGTCTTAAGGCACCCAGCACCCTGACGATGCGATGGCTTCTGAACGTTCTCAAATCCTTTCGCGAGAACCATGCGAAACCCAAAATCGAAATTGCCAGCGTCTGGATGGACTTCGACACGGTTGACTTCAGCCGTGAGCCTTACGATTGCGCGATCCTCCTCGGTAATGGCTATTTTGGCGAAGCAACAGAGAGCCAGCTGCTTTTCAGTGAATGGCTTGTTCCGGTTTGCACCCCATCCTTGCTTGAATCAGCCCGGCAGCATCTTCCGCAGTGCGATCTTATTCATCCCTCCCCGGACCGACGTGACTGGCGCCGCTGGCTGAAAAGGACGGGGTTATTCCCGGGGCTCGACGTAAGCGGCGGAATAGTGTTCGACACCCTGGAGCAGGGAAGCCTGGCCGCCATGAACGGACACGGCGTCGCGATGGCGGACCTTCGTCTCACGCTGGAAGCCCTGAAAAGTGGCTTGCTCGCATTGCCCTTCAGGGAAGCCATCGCCACGGGAGACGGCTACTATCTTGTCTGGCCGAAAAATTCGCTCCGAGCGCAGAGTATTGAACGGCTGCTGAACTGGCTTAACCTTAACTCGCCGGTTGTTCCCGCCCTGGATATCGTCTGTCTTGAATACGATGAAAAACGGCTTTAACAATATCAATGCAGGATATTCCTTACCGGATGTCCTGCATATTAAATGTATTTACGCGTAGGGAATGTTTGCCATTTTTCTATATCTTTCCGGCAGGGCGCTATTCAGGTTGAGTAATTTATCGAGAATATACAGCGCAGGCGTTCCCTTGGTGCGTTCGGCATCGATCAGCGCTGAACGTAACAGATTAGCAGCCGAGGTCATTTTACGGAAATACTCCTCTGATTCCGGCGTCTGCACTTCGCCTGATGCTGCGTAACGTACCCGGGGCCAGTCCGCGAAGTCAAGCAGTGGGAGGATCCCGTCATCTTTTGGTAAATGCGCTGCCAGCAGCTCTTCGGCGTTGCCTGGATTGCCCTGAGCGAAAGAGAGCAGATGCAGCCGATGGATAAAGGGTGACAGTGCTTCTGAGCTCTCTTTTTCTGCTGAAAGAATCTTTATTATTTCATGTAAACTTTCACCGGTACTGCTTTTATGTGCCGCGATAATTTTCGTCACACGGAATAAAACATCGAGTGTCATAGGTGCTCCATACAGGCTTGGTATTCATTATTTTTAGACGTGATAAATATATCCCAGGGATGTGCGGATGGTATTTCAAGACCAACGTGTTTGAAAAACGATAAATAGTGAGAATTAGTGTGAGTTTTACTCAACATCTCGTTGTTAACATGACGCTATACTTACGATCAGAAACCGAATATGTCGTATGAGGATGATATGTCTACCGGGAACTTATCCAGAATGGGCGAAGCAGAGGTTCGCCTTTTTGCGAATCAACAGGGCAAGCAGATAATAGAAAAATGCCCTGTTAGTGATGTTGAATACTGCTTTTATGAGCGCGTGGCGGAACCCCTTCGCGGCGTTGTTGAATCTCCTCGACTGCTGCACGCCGATCCACACCGACGCAGTCTGTGGCTGGAATACGTTCCTCACAAGGTTTCCCAGGAGGAGGTCGCTGGTGATGAAATCTTGAGACGACTTTCTGCTCTTCACAATTATTCTGCCGATCCTGCATGGATTTATCATACCCACGGCTGGTCTGCTTCGGCGCTTGAAAAAGCCCTGTCTCTTTTAAAATTGCCGAACCGCGCTGCCCGGCAGATGCGGTGTTTTCAACAGGCAGGCAGCGTTTTGTTCAGCCAGGAATGTTTAATATCAGGGGATACCAATGCCGGTAACTGGGGCAAAAGAGAAAACGGCGATGTGATCCTTTTTGACTGGGAAAGGTTCGGTACGGGTAGTCCGGCTATCGACCTTGCCCCGCTGGTAAAAGGATTGGGCACAGGACAAAGCATTTTACAGCTTGCTGAACGCTACTGTTTTTTTGCCGGGCACTTAGTTGCAGATAGATTAGCCAGAGAAATCACACTCGCCAAAGCCTGGATTGTCACGGAAGTCGTATTATTGCTGAACGAAAGGAAAAAGCCTGATTTGAATCTCTACCTTAACTGGTACAGAGAATATCTTCCCGGCTGGCTGGAAGAGTCCGTCTCAATTCTTTGAAGCCTTATATCAGCCATAGTCCGATAACTCAGGCAGCGTTTTGTTTCACAAATGCCATGGCTCATCAACTGTTCCAAATGATATAACGTCTTGCGGCAATCGGATTGCCGTCAGCCGATCCTATTCATAAAGGTGTATATGAAACAAATTACTTTCAGTGACCTGCAGCAACAGAGCGAGCAGGCCGCAAATTCCCCTCGCTTACGCGCGCATCGTAATTTACATCCTGAACTGAGCGACCCGGTGCAGCGTCTGGCCATTGCGATGGAGCCCGGTACCTATGTTCGTCCCCATCGCCACCCGCACACGTTTGAACTGCTGACCGCGCTTAGCGGCCGCTTTCTGGTGCTGAATTTTGATGACAACGGTACCGTGACCCAGCGCGTTGTGTTAGGTGAAGAGTGCAGGGTGCTGGAGATGGACGCAGGGACCTGGCATGCCGTGCTGTCGCTTGATAAAGGCGGCGTTATTTTTGAGGTAAAACACGGCGGTTACCAGCCCGTGGCTGAGCACGATACCGCCCCATGGTCACCGGCGGAAAACGCGCCCGGCACCGCCGAGCTGATGAAATGGTACGCTCAGGCGCAGGTGGGTGACGGTGGTTTTACCCTGTAGAGATACCCTCCGGTGCCCGGCGCGCGTAAAGGCGAGCCGGGCAAGATAGACAAGATCCCGCTGACTCAACTGACCGTATTAAAATGCCAGTCACTGGCAGTCGACAGCGTCACGAATGGGCCTGCCAGCGTGCTGTTGTGATGAGTAATGATGTCATTGGCAGATAAATATTCATTATCAATTGTGGTATGTGCATCTGAAATCAATACCGTCCTGAAACCCAGTTCCGGTGCAATCCGACAAGTGGTATCGACACAAAACTCTGTCTTCATCCCGGCAATGACCAGCTGTTTGATGCCTCTCTGATTAAGTTCACGCTGCAATACGGTATCCCGAAAACAGCTGGGATAGCGCTTTGTGAAAACAACATCCACCTCACGCTTCACCTCCAGTTCGGGTAGCAGGCTTGTTAACGGACTCTTCTCTGAAAACGGAGAGTTATCAGGCCCGGTATGGCGGGCAAAAAAGACGGGCACCTGCGCGTGACGCGCTTTGGCTATTAACAAACGGATATTTGCCAGAACGGCATCGGCGGAACAGGGGGAAACCGGGTCATTGAACAGTCCCTGCTGCATGTCGATAACTAAGAGAGCATTGTCAGATGAAACCATTTTCTTTCTCCATTCAGAAGGTGATGAACGGAGACACATTTCCCCGTCCAGATTGGCGGGGATGAGGTTCTGTTTGTCAGTCGTTCGCTACAGATACGCCCACGCCGCCGAAGGTGTCGGTGGTGGTGAGGGGGGTTGTTGGCTGAACTGACTTAACCATGCAATGACCTTTGTTTATTTCGCTGTTAACGCAACTATCGTGTCCAGTTATAGCCCTGGTGAGAGATTCTCTTCAATACACCAACATCAGTAGGTGCAACGTGTTATTGCAAATTTAAAATGTCACATTTTCTTCTTTAGAGAACTGTCTTCAACTTTTTATTATGATGGTCAAGTATAAAAAGGGAGTTCCGTAACACAATGAAAAAACAGTTTATTGCGATTAAGTTTCAGAAAGCCTACTTCGGACTCTGACAACTATTGCAGTTGGCTACTACGGAGAAGATGAGATCATGTGCGTACGTTCAGCCAGTATTGATGACTATGAGGCGCTTTGCGCCATCGACTCAGTTGCCGCAGAGAGCATGGCGCGACGTGACCAAATTCGTTACTGGCTCGGGTCGGCGTGCTGTTGTGTTGCAGAGGTAAATAATCGGGTGGTCGCTTACGGCGTATTAACGCGCCATTTCTTTGACCAGCCTTTTATTGAGATGGTGATGGTAGGCGTAGAATATCGTAACCAGGGGTTAGGCACAGCAATTGTTAGACATTTCGAGTCAGCTTTCACCGACTCGAAATTGTTCGGTTCCGCCAACATGTCGAACAGGCAGATGCAGGAGTTGTTTGTCAGGTTGGGCTTCAGACCAAGCGGTTACATAGACAACCTTGATGAAGGTGACCCTGAAATCATTTTCTACCGCCCTGCCACCTGCACTCGTAGTGCTAAATGAAGGCCGGGATGTCTGCTCTATTTTATCAGAATGGCTCTGAATTCTTCCGGATTGGCTAATACGGGGTTGATGGCTCTCAGTGCACCAGAGCCAGCACATGAAGTTTAAAGGAGTCAGGCAGACAACAACAATGATTGCCGGGCCCGTGAGCCAGTGCTGCTGCGCCTGATTCACGGTAACGGTTGACAAGCCGCTGTACCTGCAGTTCAGTCAGTTCCAGATGAGCGGCTGCATCACGCCGTCTGAGCCGCTTTTCACAGACCGCCTGAATGACGTTAACGCGATTAATTCTTTATCTGACACAGTCACCAGCATCCGGATGTCCTTGTTGCAGCGAAGGTTGTATCCTTATATGCCGCAAAAAGTGACATTATAATATTGGTGCTACACAACGTCAGCGTTGCGCCCGGATGATATAAAGTTCACTGGCTGATATTATTTAATATTGCCGAGGCTTTGCAGGAAATCCTCAACCTGCTCAGGCGTCGCCGTGTCTGCCTGGTAGAGGATATCGAGCTTAACGTTCTTCAACCCGCAGAAGCCAAATACCCCTTCGATTATCTGCGTTTGAATCGCCGTCGAATAGCCGTGTTTATCAAATCCGGTGAGATCGCTACCGCCAGTGGCAATCAGGCGAACGGGAACATCCCGTAAGTTGCCCACGATCCGGCCGTCGTCGGCCACCTTATACGCCCAGTTCAGGGTCAGTACGCGATCGAACCAGCCTTTCAACAGCGCGGGAACCGACCACCAGTACACCGGGAAGACAAACACCAGCATATCCGCACGCTCGACGCGCTGCTGCTCGCGTAGAATATCGTCGGGGAGGGCGCTGGCATCACCGTGATACAGATCCAGATCGGGGCGAGACATGGCCGGATTAAAGCCTTCGGCATGCAGGTCGGCAATTTCAACCTGCATACCTTGTTCGCGAAGCTTTCCGGCAATGCGATCTGCCAGTGAATGAGATAACGAATTTTCGACAGGGTGAGCCGTCACGATCAGCGCATTCTTGATGACGTTTGTAGCAGACATAGAAACCTCAACAGGGGAGTGAATTGACACCTATATTACTATTGGTAACTTAGGTGTCAATCCGCCTTCTACGATCATTTTGTGCTATTGGCGTAGGTCTCCAGCACGCCGGACATGGCGCCGCTGAGCATATCTTCCGCCACATTTCGGGCGAGCACGCCGTTACCCGCGGCGCTACTGAGCGCGTCCGCGGCACCAATGATGGCCGTCAGCACCGCTTCACCCTGAACACCTTTCAGCACGATAAAAGGAGAAAGCGCGGTGCGCAGGCAGTCGGCGCATTCGGCCACGCAGGCCTCCCGAAACGTCTGCAGCGCGCGGGAACCGGACAGCGCCGCGGCGATCGGCCCGGTTTCCGGCCCGGCGGTTATCGCGCAATCGATATAGGCAGCGCTGAAAAAGCGGATTGTCTTTTCCAGCGTTTTGCTGTCTACCGCCAGCGTCTCACGGAATTTCGCCAGCTGCCGATCGCTATAATCCTGGTACAGCGCCATCAGCAGCCCTTCGCGATCGCCGAAGTGATCGTAGGGAATAGGCTTTGTCACGTTGGCCCGTTCAGCCAGATAGCCCAGCGTCAGTGCCTCCGTGCCTTGCTGGCGGACAATTCCACGCGCAACTTCCAGCAGTTGCACGCGGCGGTCCTCTTTTCTTAAGCGCTTAACAACCATGCTTTCCTCAATATAGTTATCTACCGATGGTAGTTTACACGTTTTCCGTGGTGGGCTGCACGCGTTGTTCCACAGGGCGGATCCGGAACCAGATCGCATACATCGCGGGCAGGAAGACGAGCGTTATTATCGTCCCGCCCAGCGTTCCACCGATCAGCGTCCAGGCCAGCGTTCCCCAGAATACGGAATGCGTCAGGGGAATGAACGCCAGCACGGCGGCCATGGCGGTGAGTAATACCGGGCGCGCACGCTGGACCGTCGCCTCGACGACCGCCTGGAACGGATCGAGGCCGTCCTTCTGGTTATGATCGATTTGCCCGATCAGAATCAGCGTATTGCGCATAAGAATGCCTGAGAGGGCGATCAGGCCCACCAGGGCGTTGATGCCGAACGGCTGATTAAAGATCAGCAGGGTCGGCACCACGCCTATCAGCCCCAGCGGAGCAGTCAGGAACACCATTACCATCGCCGAAAGTGAACGCACCTGCAGAATGATGATCAGCAGCGTCAGGGCAATCATGATTGGGAACAGCGGCAACATGGCCTGCGTGGCTTTGCCCGATTCTTCAATCGACCCCGCCATGTCGATGCGGTAGCCGGCCGGCAACGCATCAACAATCGGCTGGAGCTGTTTCATGACGGCGGTCGACACGTCCGGCGGCTGAAGGGTGTCGGCGATATCGCCCCGCACGGTAATCGTTGGGGTGCGATCGCGACGGCGCAGAAGCGGGTCTTCCATGCCGATCTCAATTTTGCCGATCTGTGACAGCGGAACACGCTGTCCCGCATTACCCACAAGGGTGAAGCCCTCGATTTTTGCCGGATCGAGGCGGATATCGCCCGCCGCGCGGCCCATCACCTCTACCGAACGAATGTCTTCCCGCACGGCGGTAATCGGCACGCCCGATAACAGAAACTGGAGCTGCTGGGCGACGGCGCTGGAGGTTAAGCCGGTGGCCTGCAGGCGGTTCTGATCGAGGGTGAAATGTAAAACGGGCACCCGCGATCCCCAGTCGGTGTTAACGGTCCGCATCATCGGGCTTGCCTGGAGCACGGCTTTTACCTTATCCGCGATACCGCGCACGGTATCGACATCCGGTCCCGACACGCGCCAGGCAACCGGGAAGGGAGAGTAGGGGCCGAATACCAGCTGCGTCACCCGCACGCGCGCTTCGGGCGCAAGGCCGCTGGCGACGGCCTCTCTGAGCCTGAACTTCAGCGCCTCGCGAGACGTCTCGCTGTCCGTCAGGATCACGATTTTTGCAAATGAAGGGTCGGGCAGTTCGGGGGCCATCGCCAGATAAAAACGGGGTGAACCCTGACCAATATAGGCGGTAACGATTTTGGCTTCCGGCTGCTTGCTCAGCCAGGCTTCTATTTTTGCGCTGGCGGCGCTGGTCTGGGCAATCGAGGTGCCGTAGGGCATCTGTACCTCAACCAGCACTTCCGGGCGATCGGAGGTCGGAAAAAATTGTTTTTTCACCATCCCCATGCCGAGCACGGCCAGGATGAAGATGGCGACCACGGAGCCGGCCACCCGCCATTTTCTGGCGATAACGCGGCCAAGCAGCTGGCGAAAACGGTTGTAACGTGGCGTGTTATAGATGGCGGCATGGCCGCCTTTCACTTTCGGGATGTTCGGCAGGATCTTCACACCCAGATAAGGGGTGAACACCACGGCGACAAACCACGACGCAATCAGGGCGAGGCCGACAATCCAGAACATATTGCTGGTGTATTCCCCGGCGGTCGACTGGGCAAAACCATTCGGCATAAAGCCAATGGCCGTCACCAGAGTACCCGCCAGCATGGGCGCGGCGGTATGGCTCCAGGCGTAGGCTGAGGCTTTGATTCTGTCGTAACCTTCCTCCATCTTCACCACCATCATTTCGATGGCAATAATGGCATCATCAACCAGCAGGCCGAGGGCGAGGATCAGGGAGCCCAGCGTGACGCGGTCAAAGTTAATCCCCGCGGCCTCCATCACCACGAAGACGACAGCCAGCGTCAGCGGGACCGCCGCCGCGACCACCACGCCCACGCGCCAGCCCATGCTGACAAAACAGACCACCATCACCACGAGCAGGGCGACGAAGAATTTGATCATAAACTCATCGACCGACGAGCGGATATTCACGGACTGGTCGGTGACTTTGGTCAGGGTCATGCCGAGAGGCAGGGCATCATTAATTTTTGCCGTTTCCGCATCCAGCGCTTTACCCAGCGACAGGCCGTTCCACCCTTCACGCATCACGATGCCCAGCAGAAGGGCGGGCTCGTGCTGATTGCGTATCAGCATCGTCGGGGGATCTTCGTAGCCGCGTTCAACCGTTGCCACATCGGAGAGCTTGAGCGTTTTCCCCTGAGCAACAAATGGCGTATCGCGGATCTTCTGCAGTTCATCGAAAGCGCCGTCCAGGCGGATGAAAATCTGCGCGCCCCGGGTCTCAATGGCGCCCGCGGCGGTTAACGCGTTCTGGCTGTTAAGCGCACTGAAAATATCCTGCTGCGAGAGCCCCATCGTCGCCAGACGATCGTGCGAGAAGGAGATATAAATCCGTTCGGCCTGTTCGCCGATAATGTTCACTTTCTTCACGCCGGGCACGTGCAGAAGCTGCTGGCGCAGGCCTTCGGCATCGCGTACCAGCTGCCGCTGGGGCTCGCCTTTCGCCTTCAGGGCAAAAAGTGCAAAGGTAACATCCGCGAATTCGTCATTCATCATCGGGCCGATGACGCCTGCCGGAAGACGCTGGGACTCGTCTCCAAGCTTCTTACGCGCCTGGTAGAACTCGTCCTGCACTTCCGCGGGCGGCGTTTTGTCCTGCAATGACAGGGTGATAAAGGCCATGCCGGGGCGGGTATAGGTTTCCGTCCGGTCATACCATTTGAGTTCCTGCAGGCGCTTCTCCAGCGGTTCGGCAACCTGATCCTGAATTTCCTGCGCGGTGGCACCCGGCCAGACGGCGATCACCGTCATCTGCTTTACGGTGAAGGGCGGATCTTCCGCGCGTCCAAGCCCAAAAAAGGCGTAAATACCGGCAATCGTCACGAGAACGATCAGAAACAGCGTGACTGAACGCTCGCGAACGGCAAGTGCTGACAGGTTAAAGCGGCTTCCGCTCATGGCGTGTTCTCCGCGCGAGTGGCATCGCGTTGTACGGCAAGCCTGACGACTTCACCCTCGTGCAGAAGATGCGCGCCTAGCGCAACGATCTTCTCGCCGGGCTTCACGCCGCCCGTGACCTGCGCCGCAGCTTCACCCACGCTCAGCACGTTGACGGGTGTCCAGGCGACCTTTGCTGGCGGAGCGGAAATGCGCCAGACGCCGGGGCCTTTGCCCGCATCGTAGAGCGAGGCCAGCGGCACCTGCATGACCTGGCCCTGCGCTTTCGCGTCTGCAATGTTCAACGTGACGGTGGCCCCCAGCGGCGCGTTGGCCAGGGCGCCTTCCAGGACGTATCGTGCTTCAAAGGTGCGGGTAGCGGCGTCGGCTGAATCAGAGAGCTGGCGCAGCGTTGCGGTGACCGGGTGCTTTTCATTGCCATACAGCGTGGCCTGCGCCTCGCTGCCGACGGCAGGGCGCAAGGTCTCCGGGAACTGCACAAGCGCTTCGCGCTGTCCCGCTCTGGCAAGCCGGATCACCACCTGACCGGCGCTGACGACCTGGCCAGGCTCGGCGAGCGTTTCCATCACCACGCCGTCTGAATCCGCCAGCAGTACGGCGTAGCCTGTGGCGTTTTGCGCCACGTTAGCCTGCGCGCGGGCCGCGCTGAGCTCGGCCCTGGCCGTATCGGCCGCGGCTTTGATCTGGTCATACTCCGAGGCAGATACGGCGCCGGATGCCACAAGGCCGCGATAGCGCGCCTCATCGCTGGACGCTTTTCGCTCACGCGCCCGGGCGGCATCCACCGCGCGCTGCTGCGCCTGGGCCTGTAATTTGAGGTCAACCGGATCGAGGCGCAGCAACGGCTGGCCCTGCTTGACGGTCTGCCCGGTATCCACCAGGCGTTCGAGGATTTTGCCCTGAACCCTGAAGCCTAAATCGCTTTGCGTTCTGGCGACCACCACTCCCGTAAAGGCGCGGGCGGTATTGTTCGCAAGCTCGACGGAGGCGGATCTGACGAGCGGTGGCTGAGTGCGCGGATCGTCACTCGCGGAATTATCGCCGCACGCCACCAGGGCAAACGGCAGGAGACAAACGGCAACGCGGGCAGAAGTGAGCCTGAGCATGGGGAAACCTTATCGACGTAACAGGACGGTATCCGCATTCTCTGACTAGTGACCAATAAAGTCAATGGTCACAAATTAGGGGGCCAGGCTTCTTAAAATCAGCGAAGAGAGCAGCACAGCAGCAGCGGGGGCCGTTTCGAGGTTGTACTGCAGCTGTACGGGATTAATATAAGGGCACATCACCATGTGGATGGCCTGGGTGACCTCATCCAGCGGCGTTTTTCTCTCGAACTCGCCGGCCTGCCTGCCTTCGATAATGATGCTCTCAATCAGCTTCATCAGGCTTTCTGCATACCGTTCAGTCGACGGCCACTGCTCGCGTGCGGCAACGGCGGCAATGTCGTAAAGCTTACGATCGTGGAAAAACAGCTCGCTGCCTGCCTCGGTGAGGGCTTTGAAAAGACGGCGTAGTTTTTCGCTTGCTGACGGCGAATCTTTGATGGCCGCAAGCACGGCCGCCATAATCAACTCCAGGCGGTTAGCGCAGATCACCTCGCCAATAGCCTGTTTGGAATCGAAAAACTTATAAATGTAGGACTTTGAAAAACCGATGGATTTAGCCAGTTCTGCTACGGTGGTTTTTTCATAGCCATAGTGACCGAAGTGCTCAAAAGCCGCTTCGACGATTTGCTCTCTGACAGAGTGGTCAAGGGGACCACGCGTTGATGGGGCGTTCATATTTTTAGTCATTATTTAAGCTTAGCGTGACGGGCTACGATTGACAACGAGTGACCATTTCGTATTTTGGTTACATTCGTTTTCGTCGTGAGCCGTTCAGACGGGACGATCAACCAGGTGGGGGTAAGTGTATCACTGTTTTTCGCGCGCTATGGCATCTATCTGTCTGCGGGGGCGAGGAGGCCGCAATAGCGATGCGGCCTTGTCTGTCAGGCAGCCAGTTCAGGCATTTGCTCCTTCACGAAATTCAACACCTTCTTCGCGTCCAGCGACGCGTAGGGAAGACTCTCAATGATGGCGATTGAACGCGTATTGCCCACCGTTGCGTGTATCTCATCGAGTTTGTACTGAATGTGCGGCGCGATAAGAAAACCGTCGAAAGCGGGGGCGACGCTGGCGAAGTTATCCAGCCCAACGGCGCTAATCATCAGTGGAGAGCCTTCTTGTTCTGCCAGGGACTGCATTTTTTTGGCAAGAGCGTTTGCGGTATAACCGAACAAACAACATATCAGAAGCTTTTTCATATTTTGTTCCTCCTGAAAACCGCTCATAGCGTAGTCCTGAGGTGGTCACCGAAATGCGCGCTATCTCTTATTTTGGCGACAACACTATAATCCCAGATCGCTCAATGAGGGGTGATCGTCCGGGCGTCTGCCCAGCGGCCAGTGGAACAGTCGCTCAGCGGCTTTTATCGGCATATCGTTTACGCAGGCAAAACGGCGCTTCATCAGTCCGTCCGGTTCGAATTCCCAGTTTTCATTGCCGTAAGAGCGGAACCAGTTGCCGGAATCATCATGCCATTCATAGGCATAGCGAACGGCGATGCGGTTATCCGTAAACGCCCAGAGCTCTTTAATCAGACGATAATCGAGCTCTTTTTTCCATTTCCGCTCCAGAAACGCCTGCGCCTCTTCACGGTTGGTGGCGAACTCCGCGCGGTTGCGCCATTGAGTATCCAGCGTATAGGCCAGCGCGACCTTCGCCGGGTCGCGGCTATTCCAGCCGTCTTCTGCCAGTCTGACTTTTTCGATTGCGCTTTCACGCGTAAAGGGCGGTAAAGGAGGGCGTGCGTTCATTGCGATTACCTCTGTCTGTTATTATGTAGACAGGTCTGTCTACTTACGCTAATCTATGCCTGAAAAATAACGCTGTCAACACTCCTTTTAGAGGCTGCCGAAAAGTGAATACACCCGTCATGAGTAACGATAAAAAAATCAGCGTCAGGGATAAAATATTACATACGGCGCACGATCTGTTTTATTCCACGGGTTTCAAAGCCACGGGGGTAGATACGCTGATTAGAGAGTCGAAAGTGACGAAGGTGACGTTTTATCGCCATTTTCCGAGTAAAAGTTTACTTATTCTTGCCTATTTACAGTACCGGCATGAAATATGGATTAACTGGTTTGAAACCACGCTGCGTCGACATCTCGAAGCAGGCCTGACAGCGTCTGATGCATTATCCGCAACGCTTCACGAATGGTTTGTTTCGCCCGAGTTTCACGGCTGCGCGTTTATTAACGCCAGCGCAGAGGCAAAATCTGAAGATATTGAAAGCGAAATTAAAGAGATTTGCCGCAACCATAAAATAGAAACAAAGAAAATCATTGCGTTGCTGACGAAAACCGCTGACGAGGGCGTCGTTAGCGAGATCATGCTGCTGATTGACGGCGCAATTATTCATGCGCAAATGGGCGTGAATACAGCTGATGTCATCAAACCATTGAAGAAGGCATTATCAGGGTTAACAGGGGAAAAATGACTGGCGAGATCCCGTTTAAAAAGCTTTCCTCCTCGTTACTGCGTTGCGCTCGTTCATCGGTTGATGAACAATAATGCTAAGCGTTCAATAACCTTCACACCGGAAATGAGCAAATGGCCTATAACCGCACTTTCGCGCTCGATATAAGCTGGAAAACGCTGCTGAAAGACGCGGGGCTTGAGCCAGAACGCATTCTTCGCAGGGCAGGATTACCTGACGATCTGTTTGTGCAAAAAGCGCGGGGGCTTGATACGGATGAATACATCCGTTTCTGGGACGCGCTGGAGACAGAATCGAACGATCCGGCCTTTCCCGTTCCGCTTATTGAACTGATCTCAGCGGACGTATTTGATCCACCGCTCTTTGCCGCACTGTGTAGCAGCAATATGATGCAGGCCGTCCAGCGTCTGGCCAGATATAAACAGCTTATTGCGCCCATGGTTCTGGAGACAAAGGTGGATCACAACGGCAACCTGACCGTTTCACCGCGCTGGCTTTTTGCGACAGATCTTCCGCCGTTTCTGCAGGTGGCAGAGCTGGGATTCCTGCTCAAGCTTCTGCGGCTGGGAACCCGCGAACCGGTTACCCCCTTAAAGATCTGCGTTTCTGCGCTACCGTCAGTGGTTCAGAACAGCCACTTTTCACGTTTCTTTGGTACTGACGTGCAATACGGAGAACATCCCGCCATCACTTTTTCCGCAGCCGATGCGCTTCGGCCTTTTTTAACGGTAAATGAGGGAATGTGGCAGGTATTTGAACCGGAACTGCAGCGTCGTCTCGGTCAGTTAGATGACACGGCCTCAACCGCTGAGCGCGTACGTTCAGTACTTCTGGAACTTATTCCCGGTAACGAAGCGACTATCGAAAAAACGGCGGAGCGCCTGGGAATGAGCAAGCGCACGCTGCAGCGCAGGCTTGAGCTGGAAGGGGACAATTTCCGCAACCTCGTCAACGCGTGTCGCGAACACCTGGCCCGCCATTATCTTCGCAATACGCGTCTTTCCGGCTATGAGATCGCATTTTTGCTGGGGTTCGAAGATCCTAATTCATTCTATCGCGCATTTATGACCTGGACTGGCCAGACCCCTGAAGCGGCCAGGTCAACCATGCGTCTTGAGTAAACACGCGCGTATTTATCGCTCTGATGGCGCAGTTTGCTAGTCACATGGCGCGATACGCTAGTTAACATCAGGTCGAAGGAGAGCAAACTAGCCACAGTCTACTCACCGAGGTATCTATGTTTACTCAGGACAAAAAAACTGCGCTGGTCACCGGTGCATCGTCAGGTATGGGCAAAGCCATCGCCCGTCGTCTTATTCAGGATGGCTATCAGGTTTACGCTGCTGCCCGTAGCGTTGAGAAAATGCACGATCTCGCCCAGCTTGGCGCGTACCCTCTGCGGATGGATATCTCACGTGATGAAGACATTTTGGCTGCAGTGAACACCATCATGTCGCAGACAGGTGGGGTTGACGTATTGGTCAACAACGCGGGTTTTGGGCTCTATGGACCGGTAGAAGAGATCGGTATTGATGAAGCTCGCTATCAGTTTGAGGTTAACGTGTTTGGTGCGGCCCGCCTTACGCAACTGCTGATCCCGGCCATGCGCGCCAGACGCAGCGGTTACATTATTAATATCACCTCTATGGGGGGTAAGATTTACACCCTTCTGGGAGCCTGGTATCACGCAACGAAACATGCGCTTGAGGGATGGTCTGACTGTCTGCGTCTTGAAGTGGCTGAGTTTGGCATTAAGGTTGTGATTGTTGAACCGGGTTTAATCGAGACAGGCTTTGGTGATGTGGTCAGCAGCAATATAGTTAAACGTTCAGCAAATGGCCCTTACGCTCGCCTCGTGGAAAAGGTGGCTAAATCGGTCAAAAATGCATACGGGAATGGCAGAGGCAGCGATCCGAAGGTGATTGCGGACGTGGTTGCCCGCGCCGTTAAAAGCCCTCATCCGCGTACACGCTATGCAGCCGGCAAGTATGCAAAGATGCTCATCCGCATGCGTCTCTGGTTGGGAGACCGTCTGTTTGATCGCGTTATTCTTGGCCAGACGCTATGACCCAAGCGCCGAGGATGAAAAAATCCTCGGTGTCAGTATGTACCCTTACACAAGGCTGTAAATCCCCGCTCCCCAGTAACCGGTACCCCGGGAAGTCTGTTCTTTCCAGCCTGATGCGATCAGTTCCTTCGCAATAAACCGATTGATCATTCCGTGCCCCATGAGCAAGACGGGGCCGTCAGAGTCCTTCGCGACATTCACCAGGATTTCTGCCGCCTTAACGGCACGTTCTTTTGCGACGCTCACGCACTCTGCCTCGCCAGACAGGCCGCAGAGCCAAAGAACGCGAAACAGCGCTGCCCAGTAAAAAGGCGATAGCCGTAACCCCGGAATGCGGAACACCGGCAGCTCTGCTTCCCGAAAAACCTCATCAATTAAATCCGGTTCACACCCCAGCGTTTTCAACGATGAAAGGGCTCGCGGGAGAGGGCTGCTGAGAAACGTGAGCGCGCGGTACGCCTGAATTTGAGCCTTTTCAGGCGGCCTGTCGCTGCCCGTCGAAGAGAGGTTATAGCTGTCGATCCATTCGGTCATTTCCCTGCACGAGACCCTTGGCGCGCCCCTGTAATGGGGTTCTCCATGCCGCATCAAAATAATTTCCATACGTTCTAATCGTTAGTCCTGGTCATCCATTCAAATCAGGCAGACTAGCGCGATCTGGTGAGGGTTTTTACCCACCCGTTTTGGTGTGTCGGGCGAGATCCATAACACGCGGGCTGTACTTAAGGTCGTTCACCGCAATAATATATGCGGCAAGAATGTAACTGTTTTTGTCTTTCTCGTTTCGCACGGCATCACACCTAAAGCGGTTAGTAAGGATACCCTCCATGACTCTTCGAATTCGACAGGCCACCGTGGCGGATTCAACGCTTTTAAGCGAGCTGGGATACCGCATCTATCCCGCCCATTTTCAGCATCTGTGGGTGTCAGACGCAGAGATGAAGGACTTTCTGGACGCCGAGTATGCTCCTTCCCTAATTGAGCGGAGCCTGGCAGAGAGCCACGTTTCCTGGTTTGTAGCTGAAACCGACCGCCCCATGGGGTTCATGAAAGTGACCTGGGAGGCCCTGGTTCCAGAAACGGACAAGCAGGGCGTGCTCCTCAACAAGCTCTACCTCGATCCTGCTGAAACCGGCAAGAACTATGGGCAGGTCATGTTCAGCGAAATCATCGACATGGCCCGAAGCAAGGGGAAAACCTATCTCTGGCTGGAAGTGCTTGAGCAGAACGCGGGCGCCTTCCGGTTCTATCAAAAGCAGGGCATGCTCTGCCTGAAGGACGTTGTTTTCGCAACCGCTTCTCAGCAGAGCATTCTCAGAATTATGGGGATGCCTCTTTAGAAAGCGCGTCCTGCTGTGCCAGCGACAGCGCGCTGGCGCTGGCGGGGTCGAACAGTGAGAGGCTCTCAATCTGATTGAGTAAAATCACCTTTCGGAATGACATCGCGCTGCGGGGTTCCGAGTCGAGCGTAATGTCGTGCTCCGCATACCACCTGCTGTAATTATTCTCGATGCGCAGGTTCATCGTCTTCTCGTCCCTGTACCCGCTTAACATCGGGATTAGCACGATATTCGCCGTTTTTTCATATTCCAGCGTCGCGGTGTGGATCATGCCGATGTAAATCCGCCTCGACCGGAGGGTGACCTGCGCCAGCTCGCCTTGCTCCATGCACTGGTACAGCAGTTGTTCTATCCCGCTCGACTGGGCAAGGCGTTTGTAGAGCTTTTTCCGGCTTTCACCGTCCAGCCTGGCGCTGCCCGCCCAGTTAGAGCGGTAGAGGCAAAACAGAATAGCAAACGCCAGCATAACGACCACCGGTGCCTGAATGCCTAAAAAACTCCAGTTCATAAAGTCGATTTGCCAGTCGGTATATTTCGGTGAGGCAAAGTGGAAAGCGTTGTTGGCGGCGGAAAGGCCGAGCAGCAGCAGCCAGAGCAGACCCGTGGCAATCACGCCCTGCAAAACGAAAATACAGCCATACAGCGCCACCAGAAAATAGACGTCCCAGCCGAAGGATCGCTTGATTTTAAAGCGGGTCGACAGGTCGCGGCTGGTGTACCAGTACCCGCATACCATCAGCACCATAAATATCGCCGTTCCCATATCAGGCCCTCTTCAGCGTGTCGACGTGACGCAAAAAATCCTGCCGCACCTCGTTGCTTTTGTAGTTCACCGAAGCGTTCCCGTCCTGGTCGATGATGATGCGATCGCCATCTTCGACGGCTTCAATAATTTCCTGCTGGCTCATTACCTGCAGTAAGGATTCCGGGCTGGAGAATAGGGAGAGAAAGAAACGTTTCATGTCAGGCATCCTTATGAATTAAAAAGAATAAGCCTGGAAGATGCCCGGCGAGTTTGCCTTAAGGATAACCTGAAAGTTTAAGCCGGGTGGCGGCTATGCCTTATCCGGCCTGCAAAACCCTCTCTTTTTATCTCGCCTCAACCTATTGATATATCACCAAAATAAAAAATAGATCGCCACAAACTTGGACAAATAACGTTAATTGTGTAAGTTTTAATTATGCGATTACGCCACGTTGTTTACAGCCAGGATGTGACCCATGAGCACTTTGCCCTCTGTCGTGAGTCGGTTTGTTGAGTACTACACCGCACTGGATAGCCAGCCGCCGTCTGCGCTGGCGGGGCTTTATCATTCAAATGCCACGCTTATCGATCCGTTTGGCGAGCACAACGGAATTTTCGCGCTTCAGCGCTACTTCACCCATCTGCTGGCTAACGTCGAGCATTGCCGTTTTACCATCGATCCGCCGTTGTGCAGCGACAGCCGTTTTGCTGTGACCTGGGTGATGCACTGGTCGCACCCGCGCATTGCCGGGGGAGAGCCGCTCGAACTGCCGGGGTGTTCAGTGGTGGAGACGGAAAACGATCTCATCACGCACCAGCGGGACTACTACGATGCGGGAGAGATGATCTACGAACATCTCCCTCTGCTTGGCTGGGCGGTGCGCGGCGTGAAGCGGAGGGTCAAATCATGAAGACGGTGCTGATTACCGGGGCAAGCTCGGGCATCGGTGCCGGGCTGGCTAAATCCTATTCCGCTGACGGCTACCATGTGATTGCCTGCGGGCGCGATCCGGCACGCCTGGAAGCCCTGCATCAAACCTGCCCAAATCTCACCGTTCGCCTGTTCGATATGACGAACAGGGACGCCTGTCGCCAGGCCCTGACCGGCAGCTATGCCGATCTGATTATTCTCTGCGCCGGGACCTGCGAATACCTCGAGCAGGGCGTGGTGGACGCGGCGCTGGTGGAGCGGGTGATGGCAACAAATTTCCTCGGCCCGGTGAATTGCCTTGAGGCACTGCAGCCGCAGCTGGTTGCGGGCAACCGCGTGGTCCTGGTGAGTTCGATGGCCCACTGGCTGCCTTTTCCCCGCGCGGAGGCCTACGGCGCGTCCAAGGCGGCGCTGAGCTGGTTTGCCGAGAGCCTGCGCCTGGACTGGGAGCCAAAAGGCGTTTCCGTCACGGTTGTCTCGCCGGGCTTTGTTGATACGCCCCTGACGCGGAAAAACGATTTTGCCATGCCGGGCAGGGTGAGCGTCGACGAGGCGGTCAGGGCGATCCGTACCGGGCTGGCGGCAGGGAATATGCACATCGCGTTTCCATCCGGGTTTAGCTTCATTTTGCGGCTGCTCTCCGGGCTACCCGCGTTTTTGCAGCGCGCGCTGCTGCGCAGGATGGTGCGTTCATGAAGATTGCGATTATCGGCAGCGGCATCGCCGGGCTAACCTGCGCCTGGCGGCTGGCCGGACACCATCAGGTGACCCTGTTTGAAGCGGGCACCACGCCTGGTGGGCATACCGCAACGGTTGACGTGGCGACGCCGCAGGGCACCTATGCGATCGATACCGGGTTTATCGTCTACAACGATCGCACCTATCCGCGCTTTATGGGCCTGCTCAGCGAACTGGGCATCAGCGGGCAAAAAACGCAGATGAGCTTTTCGGTGCACAATCCCGCGACCGGGCTTGAGTACAACGGTCACACCCTGACATCGCTGTTTGCCCAGCGCCGAAACCTGGTGAATCCGACATTCTGGCGGCTGCTGGGCGAGATTGTCCGCTTTAATCGTCTGGCGAAAGCGGCGTTGGACGGTGAGGTAGACCCGAACGCCACGCTGCAGACGTTTCTGGACCAGCACGGCTTCACGCCGTTTTTTGCACGCCATTACATTCTGCCGATGGGGGCCGCCATCTGGTCATCCTCGCTGCAGGAGATGAAGCGTTTTCCGCTGCCGCTCTTTTTACGCTTCTTTGACCACCACGGCCTGCTGGATATCACCCATCGCCCGCAGTGGTACGTCGTCCCGGGCGGCTCGCGGGAGTATATCCGCGCGATGCTCGACAAGCTTGGCGATCGTCTGACGCTGCACCTGAACGCGCCTGTTCAGCGTGTGAAACGTCAGGCGGATGGCGTCACCCTCCAGCTCGACGATGCCAGCCATACCTTCGACCAGGTGATTTTTGCCTGCCACTCCGCCCAGGCGCTGGCCATGCTTAGCGACCCGACCCCCGCAGAGCGCGAGGTGCTGGGCGATATCGGCTGGCAGCGCAACGAGGTGGTATTGCACAGCGATCCGCGCTGGCTGCCGGTGCGCCAGCGGGCGTGGGCCAGCTGGAACTACCGCCTTAGCGATCGCGAGCAGGCCAGCGCCTGCGTCACCTACAACATGAACATTCTGCAGGGGCTGCCTGCGGGCAGCCCGCTGTTCTGCGTCACCCTCAACCCGGAAACGCCGGTGGACGAACGCTTCGTCTGGCAACGCTTTATCTATGAACATCCGCTGTTTAACCCGCAAAGCTGGCGGGCGCAGGCGCGCCGCGGGGAGATCAACGGTCAGCGGCGGAGCTGGTTCTGCGGGGCTTACTGGTACAACGGTTTTCATGAAGATGGCGTGCGCAGCGCGCTGGACGTGGTCAATGTGATAGCGGCCGGAGAGGGGAACTGAGATGAACAGCTGCCTCTATCATGGCATATTACGCCACCGCCGCCTTCAGCCGAAAACCCATGAATTTAGCTACAGCGTGTTTATGGCCTGGCTGGATCTGGATGAACTGCCGCTGCTGGCCTCCGTCGGCGTGCGGCGCAATCGCTTTGCCGCCGCCTCGTTCCATGACGCGGACTATCCGCTCGGCGCGCCGCTTAAGGAGAACGCGCTGAGCAGGCTGGAGAGCCTGACCGGGGAACGTCCGGACGGGAGGGTTATGCTCCTGACGCAGTTGCGCTATTTCGGGCTGCATTTTAATCCGGTCAACTTTTACTACTGCTATGACGGGAAGGGAATCCTGCGCTGGGTGCTGGCTGAGGTCCGCAACACGCCGTGGAATGAACGTCATTACTATGCCGTCAACGGGCAGGATGCGCAGCCCACGGAAAAAGCGTTTCACGTTTCCCCCTTCAACCCGATGGACATGATCTACCACTGGCGCTTTAACAGCCCGGACAACACGCTGCATATGCACATTGAAAATCATCAGGAAGCGAAGGTGTTTGACGCCACGCTGGCCCTGCGCCGGGCGCCTCTGACCCGCCCGGCGCTGCGCTCGCTGCTGCTGCGCATTCCGCTGATGACCCTGAAAACCGTTTTCGCCATTTACTGGCAGGCGCTGCGCCTGTGGCTCAAGCGCGTGCCGCTGTATAACCATCCCGTCAGCAGGAGTGAACGCTCATGACCGATCCCGTCTTTGCGCTAGAACCCGATATCCCGCGCAACGTCCGCATCGCGCGCTGGCTGCTTTTCAGGCTGTTAAGCGGCATTCGCGGCGGCTCGCTCACGCTGCGAGAAGGGGCGCAGACCTTTCATTTTGGCGAGGCATCCTCCGCGCTGCACGCCGACGTGCAGATCCTCTCGCCCAGCGTCTACTGGCGCGTCCTGACGGGCGGGAGCCTGGCCGCGGCAGAAGCCTGGATGGACGGCGAATGGGAAACCGCGCATCTCACGCCGCTGCTGGAACTGCTGGCGATCAACGGCGAGGTGCTTGGCCGTCTGGAAAAAGGGTTCCGCCTGCTCGGCAGGCCGCTGGAGCGGCTACGCCACTGGACCCGGCGTAACTCCCGGGCGCAGGCGCGCGAAAATATTGCGGCCCATTACGATCTGGGCAACACCTTTTATGGCCACTTTCTGGATAAAGAGTTGCTCTACTCCAGCGCGCTGTTTACCGCTGACGAGCAGGATCTCACGGCGGCCCAGCAGGCCAAAATGGCGCGCCTGTGCGAACAGCTGGCGCTGAGTCCGGGCGATCACCTGCTGGAAATCGGTACCGGCTGGGGCGCGATGGCGGAATACGCAGCCCGTCATTATGGCTGCCGGGTGACCACCACTACGCTCTCGCAGGAGCAGTACGTCTGGGCGACGGAGCGGATCGCCCGCGCCGGGCTGCAGGATCGGGTCGAGGTGCTGCTCTGCGACTATCGTGACCTCACCGGTCAGTACGACAAGCTGGTCTCGATAGAGATGATTGAGGCCGTAGGGGAGCGCTATCTTCCGGTGTTCTTCCGCACCTGCCAGGCGCGGCTACGTCCGGGAGGACGGATGGCGATTCAGGCCATCACCATTCAGGATCAGCGCTATCGCGACTACAGCAAAAGCGTTGATTTTATCCAGCGCTACATTTTCCCCGGCGGCTTTTTGCCAAGCATTACCGCGATGAATGAGCTGATGACGCGCCACACCGACTTCGTGGTGCGCAATCTCTTCGACATGGGGCCGGACTACGCCCGCACGCTGGCCCACTGGCGGCAGAGTTTTGTTCATGCCTGGCAGGAGATTGAAAAGCTCGGCTTCGATGAACGGTTCCGCCGGATGTGGCTGTACTACTTTGGCTACTGCGAAGCCGGGTTTAACGCCCGCACCATTAGCGTGGTGCAGCTCACCGCCGAGCGCGTATGAGACGCTACCTTCAGGTCTTCCTGTTGGCCGTCGCGTTCGATCTTTACTGGGCGCTGGTGGTGCTCTTTCGCGAACAGGGCCTGATTATCTGGCTTGCGCTGGCGATCCTGGCGTGCCTGCTGTTACCGCCTGCATACCGTTTTTACGCCATCGGGCTGGCGGCCGTAGGCAGCCTGCTGGACGCGCTCTGGGCCCTGACCGGGCTTATTGCCTTCACGGGCGAGTCCCTGATGCCGCTATGGATGGTGGCGTTGTGGCTGATGTTCGCCACCGTCTGGACGCAGCTTACGCGCACCACCACGTTGCCCGGCTGGCTGCTGACCCTGCTGGCCGCCGCGGGAGGGCCGGTGGCCTATCTGTTCGGCGAGCGGCTGGGCGGGATCACGTTTCTGGAGCCGACCTTTATCGTCGTCAGCTGGATGGCGCCGGGCTGGCTGGTGCTGATGCTGTTTTTCCACCTGCTGATGGGGAGACAAAAATGAGAGCTGTGGTTCTGCTGCTTTGTTTAACGATCGTCATGCCCGCGGCCCAGGCGGCCGACTGGCTCGCCTGGCGCAAGGTGGGGGACGCCACGCTGACCTGGGGACCGTTCACCGTCTATACCTCTCAGCTGCTTACCCCCGACGGGCGTTACGGCCAGGGGAACCCGAATCAGGCGCTGATTATTACCTACGCCCGCGACATCGATCGCGATGAGCTGGTCCAGGCGACGCGCGACCAGTGGCAGGCGCAGGGGATCCTGGCGCAGGAACCACAAAGCGAAGCCTGGCTGCGGATGCTCCAGTCGCTGTGGCCGGATGTCCGGCCGGGCTCGCAGCTGGCCTTTGTCCTCAATGACGGGCAGGGGCAGTTCTGGTATCGCGAGCCGGCCACCCGGAAAACGTTTATTCCACTGGGCCCGCGCCAGTCGGAGGCGTTCAGCACCCGCTTTCT
The DNA here is from genome assembly GCF_058788735.1 of Enterobacter sp. FW301-JW81. NCBI lineage: Bacteria > Pseudomonadati > Pseudomonadota > Gammaproteobacteria > Enterobacterales > Enterobacteriaceae > Enterobacter > Enterobacter sp. FW301-JW81. Next base: position 914,954 of record NZ_JBYTBA010000001.1, read on the forward strand.
GGCCATTTGGCTCGATCCCCGCACGCAATATCCTGAGCTGCGTCAGCAGTTAATCGGAGGCCAAAAATGAAACGTATCCTGATGATGGCGCTGGCATTGACGATGCTGCTGGCAGGCTGTAGCACCGAGGTGAGCGAGTATCGCCAGCAGCAGCCGCGGCTGGATATTTTCCACTATTTCCAGGGTAAAACCGAAGCGTGGGGGATGGTGCAGGATCGCAGCGGTAAACAGCTCCGCCGCTTTCACGTAGAGATCGCCGGGGACGTTATCGGCGATACGCTGACGCTCAATGAGCACTTTGTTTACGACGACGGCGAGAAGCAGCAGCGGGTATGGCATATTCGGCGCGTGGGGAACGATCGCTACGAGGGAACGGCAGGGGATATTGAAGGAGTTGCCACGGGGCAAGCCTCGGGCAACGCCTTTAACTGGCATTACAGCATGAACGTAAAAGCCAGCGGGAGCACCTGGCTACTGAAGTTTGACGACTGGATGTATCTGCAGGATGAGACCCATCTGTTTAATAAAACCGAGATGAAGAAATTTGGCGTCACCGTCGCCACGGTGACGCTGTTCTTTACCCGGAATACGGAAGCTTAGTCGCGAACATCGCCGGTTTTGCTGCTGGAGTAGATGAAGTACAGGGCAATCCCCAGGCACACCACCGCCCCCAGACGGCTCGGTGAAAACGCAATAGCGGGATTGTTCAACCAGCCAAAGTTATCAATCAGCATGCTCATGACGAGCTGGCCGAATATCACCGCCACCGTGGCGACGGCGGTGCCGATGCGCTGCACGGCAAGCACCATGATCACAATGTAGGGCACGCCGAACATCGCCCCGAGGAGCTGCCATTTCGGCACGTCCAGCAGCGTGACGGCCTGCTTAGGCTCAAAGAAGAAAATGAGCAGGGCGGTCACCAGCGCGCCGACGGAAAACGTCAGAAATGCGCTTTTAAAAACGCCCACGCTGCTGCCGAGCTGTCCGTTGATTGCGGCCTGAATGCTCAGCGTCGCGCCGCCGCAAACGGCGAGAAAAATCATAATCAGCGTCATACGTTACCCCTGTGCGACCAGAACCAGTGCCGCAATGATGAATCCCAGAGCGATAATGCGCTTCGCGTTTATCCTCCTGTGCGGTGTACCCAGCAGACCGTAGTGGTCGATGATCAGGCTTTTAAAGACCTGGCCGGCGAGAATGCCGATCATGGTCATGGCAATGCCGATGGCGGGTGTCGCCACGGTCAGGATAACCACGTAAACAGGGCCAAGCACGCCGCCGAGCAGTTGCCAGGACGGCTGCGTAAAAAATGACGGACTGTTGCGCGGGCTGAAAAACAGCATCAGCAGAAAGGTCAGCGCGGCACCGACGCCGAAGATGCTGAACGTCGCCCATAAATCTCCGACTTCGCCGCCCAGCGGCCCCAGCAATCCCGCCTCGACGGAGAGGCCCATCCCGCCGGCAATCACCAGTAAAATCAAAACAAACTGCATTATCCTTCCTCCGTTTTCAGGAGAAGAAGATTACGTCGCTAGCTCAGTGAGAAAAATGCCATAATGCTGGAAACACCTTTGCAGGATATGCATTAATGGTAGACGCCAGCAACATCAACATTCGCGCGCTGCTGATCTTCATTGACGTGTATGAAGCGCAGAACTTCTCCGTTGTGGCGCGGCGGCAGGGGATATCGGCCTCGCAGATATCGCGCGTGATCCACCAGCTTGAGGATGCGCTCGGGCAACAGCTTTTCTACCGCAATACCCGGGCCGTCATCCCCACGGAAAGCGGCCATCTTTTTATTCGCTATGCCCGGACGATGGCGGAAAACCTGGACGAGGCGCGACGAGAGCTGGACGCGCGCGCGGCGGAGCCGTCCGGCGCGATCCGCATTAACGGACCGGTGTTTTTCGGCCAGAAGCACATTGCCCCCGGCCTTCCAGGCCTGTCGGAACGTTATCCGCGCCTGAGCGTAGAGCTGACGCTGACCGATGATTTTATCGACCCGCATCGGGATGCCGCCGACGTTATCTTCCGGATTGGCGCGCTGACGGACTCCTCGTTTCACGCGCGGGTGTTCGGGCAGCAGGTGTATCACCTGGCCGCGTCGCCAGACTACGTGCGTAAGTACGGTGCGCCTGAAGGGCCGGACGATCTGAACCGCCATCGCTGTCTGGTCTATCGCGGCTCCTCAGGGCCTAACCGCTGGCTTCTGCGCAGGGCGGGCGAGGCGTGGACACACTATCCCGTGACGCCGTTGATGACCTCGAATAATGCCGAAGCGTTACTGGGCGCGGCGCTGGGCGGGATGGGTATTGTGCTGTTTCCGGACTGGCTGGTGAGCGAGCAGCTCCAGCGCGGCGAGCTGATTCCGCTCCTGCCCGCGCTGGAGTGTGCGATTAATACGGAACAACAGGCTATCGCGGCGATCTATCCCGATGCCCGACATCCGCCTCTTAACGTCAGGACGGTGATTGATTATTACGTCGAGCGCTTTGGCACGCCGCCGTACTGGCAAGCCGGGATTGCGTGACGGGTCCGGCATCCAGTAGTGTTAAGGGATATCAACAGAGGATGATTGGGCCATGCACCTTGATTTTCGCCAACTTCGCAACTTTGTCGCGCTGGTTGAATACGGCAGTTTTAACCGGGCGGCGGAGGCGGTTTGCCTCTCGCAGTCCGCATTTAGCCGAAGCATTCAGGCGCTGGAGCAGAGCGTGGGGCATCCTTTATTCGATCGCCAGAGCAAGCTGCCCACCCTGACGCTGCACGGACAAACGCTGCTTCCTTACGCTCGCCGCTTTAAGGCCCTGAACGTTGAGCTAAGCAGCCAGATGCGCGAGGCGGAGGAGGCGCTTACCGGCGAAGTGATGTTCGGCTGCGGCCCGGCACCGTCGGCGCGGCTGATCCCCGCCGCGGTGGGGGCATTCCACCGCAGCATGCCACAGGCGAAGGTAAGGTTTCAGGTTGATAACTGGTTTGCCCTCCATCAGGCGCTGACCACTCGCCACTATCCGTTCGTCGTCGCCGACAGCTGGCAGGCCGAACTCGATCCCCAGCTTCGCGTTCAGCCGCTGAGCCCGCAGCGCTGCTTCTTTATCTGCCACGCCGATCACCCGCTGGCGAAGGAGGGACCCGTCTCCGTCCAGACCATGCTCCGCTATCCGTTTGCCGCACCCTATTTGCCGCCCGGCGTGCGCAAAGTGCTGGCAACCCTGAGCGAGCAGCAGGATTTTTCGCCGGCAATTCAGTGTGACCACATTTATGCGCTGCTTTCTACGCTGGCCCATACGCACGCCGTCAGCTTCGCCAGCGAGGACGGCTTTGCGCTGTGCCAGCAGAGCCACCGCCTGGTCAAGCTGGAGCTCAGCGACCTGCCGGAAGAGTGGCGCCTGATGCAGACCCGGTTTGGGATTATCTCCCCGGTTCATGCAACTCAGCCGCCGCTGGTCGAGAAGATGATCGACATTATTCTCCACGTTGACCGCCAGCACGCGCTTCAGCTGCTGGCGCAGGAGGAGGTTTAGCGCGGTTGTCCTTCGGCATCGTACTGCGGCCAGCGGGCTTCCAGCTTCAGCGCGATGAGCGCCTGTTCGACGAATTTTCCCTCGGCCCACGCTCGGGCATCAAACGCGCTGCGGATCAGGCGAGACGCCTGCGCCTGTTCAACGCTGTGGCTGACGCTGTCCGTCAGGAACGGGTCGATGCGCGGTGAGGTGGTAAAGTTAAGGTCGTCGGGGCGGAGCTCTTCCAGGAAGAGCGCCTGGGGGATTTGGCTTTGCTGTGCCATTTCTGCCGACCAGGCTTCACGGTTGTTCGGATCGCTGATTTCTGCCGCGTTCTTCACCAGCACGTCGATAATCTGCTGCGTCGCCTGCGGCCAGGCGTCAATAAAGGTTTGTGTCCCCAGGAACCCCGCCTGCGTGGTGTTCTGACGACCGGAATCGCCGCTCTTTACCACCACGTCGATCTTATCGCCCCGCAACGCCAGAAGAGACACGCCGCCCCAGACGGCATCCACGCGGCCCGCCGCCAGCGCCGCTTTTCCGGCATTCCAGTCGAGATTAATGACCTGCAGGTTTCTTTCCGTGAGCCCGGCGGTTTGCAGGGCGCGGTCGAACGCCAGCTGGTCCGCCGTACCGCGATAGACCGCGACCCGTTTACCCTTTAAATCCGCCAGCGTTTTAATACCCGAGGCGCGGGTGACCGCAAGGTAAGACTCCGACCCGCGGCTGCCCAGCAGCAGGCGCGTGGGAAGGCCGTTCGCTTTGCCGATGATGGCTGCCAGATCGCCAAGGTAGACAAAATCAAGCTGTTGGTTTGCCAGCGCTTCATTCACCGCCGGACCCGCGCCCTTAAAGAACTGCCACTGGATTTCTACGCCCTGAGGTTTGAACACCGCCTCAAGCTGGTGGCGGATGTACGCCATGCCGACCGGGCCTTCAATAAAGGGCTTACTGCCCGCACTTTGATCCGGCACGCCGATGCGAATGGCGTGCAGCGCTTCGGCGCTGGCGTTCCCCATCAGGGCGAAGGCGGCCACCAGCGGCAGCAGAGCGCGACTAAAAAATGCTTTCATCATAACAAGTTACTCCGAGGTTTTTTTTCTCACCCTAATGAGCCGCCCGGCCCGCTGTTAAATGCTTTTATTAGCAAAGAACAGGTGAAAATGAGCTAAATCAGCGCCAGCGAGTCCGGCAGGCTGAAATGCATTTGTTGCATCGGGATTATTCGAGTAACGCAATGACGGAGGGGAGCGGGGCGGGGTTTTATAGCGGCATGACGGGTTTAAACGTGAAGCACTATGTCGCAGATAATTTTAAAAACGGGCTCATCCGGAAGGCAGAAAATACGACTTAACGGCTGGCCGTGGATATTGCCCGCGCTACTGCTGCTGCTGTGGTCCATCGCCGTAGAGCGCCACTGGATGCCGGAACAAATTTTACCTGCGCCTTCGGTGGTCGCCGACACGGCGCTCTCGCTCCTGGCCGGAGACCTTCTCTCCCAGTGGGCGTTTAGCCTGCAGCATCTGCTGCTGGGCCTGCTGGCAGGCGCGTTCGCCGGCACGCTGTTAGGCGCGCTGTTCGGCCTGGTTCCCGGTGCGGCGCGTCGCGTGGAGCCGCTGTTTTACGCGCTGGCGCAAATCCCGACCCTGGGGTGGATCCCGCTGTTTATGGTGCTGTTCGGGATCGATAACGGCCTGAAGCTGGCGGTAATCATCAAAACCACCATCGTGCCGATGACGATCAACACGCAGCAGGCGGTAACCAGCGTGCCCCATACCCTGAGCGAGGCCGCCAGGGTGATGAATTTTTCCCGCTGGCAGCGTCTTCGCTGGCTGGTGATCCCCGCGAGCCTGCCGGGCTGGTTCACCGGCCTGCGGCTGTCGCTCTCTCAGGCCTGGGTGTCGCTGATCGTTGTTGAACTGCTTGCCTCGTCGGAGGGCATTGGCTACCTGATGGTCTGGGGGCGTCAGCTTTTTCAGCTGGATATCGTTTTCGTCACCATTGCGGTGGTGGGCTTCAGCGGCATGCTGATGGAGTGGGCGGCGAATCGGGCCTTTTCCCGACTGGTGTTCTGGCCCCAGCCCGCCGTCGGACGTCTTGCCTGGAAACCGCAGGCCAGCTGGCAGGCGCTGCAGCTGCCGGTTCTGCTGCTGGCGCTGTGGCAGCTGGCTAGCCGATGGGGATGGATTGACGGGGCGCTGTTCTCTTCGCCGCTGACGGTCGCCGGGCGCTTTATGCAGGGCGCGGCAAGCGGGGAGCTGGCGACGGCGATACTGGCAAGCCTCGGGCGCGCCTTTACGGGCGGGGCGGCGGGTATTGCCGGTGGCCTGCTCTGCGGATTACTGCTGGCGCTGCGGCCGCGAGCTGGGCAGATCGTGACGCCATCGCTCAACGTGCTGCGCCATATTGCCCTTTTTGCGTGGCTACCTCTGCTGACCGCGTGGGTGGGCAACGATAACGTCGGTAAAATCGTCTTTATCGCCCTGGCCTCGTTCTTTCCGATGTTCTTTAGCACCCTTCAGGCCGTGCAGCAGCGTAACCCGCAGCTGGACGAAGTGGCGCGCGTGCTGCGTTTAGGCGGCCTGACGCGCCTGCGGATGCTGATCCTTCCCGGCGCGGCACCCGGTATTTTCGCCGGGCTGCGGCTGGCGATGATCTACGCCTGGCTTGGCAACATTGGCGCGGAATACTTCATGTCCTCGGGCGCCGGGATCGGCAGCCTGATGATTAACGCCCAGCAGCTGCTGGATATGCCCACCATTCTCTGCGGCATGGTGCTGGTCGGTCTCACCGGCGCAGCGCTGGATAAAGCCGGACGTTTACTGGAACTTCGCGCCACCCGCTGGCGCCAACAGGAGCCATCATGACCGCTCAAACTCTGGTCTCATTTCAACATGTGCGTAAAACCTGGCAGCAGGTCACGGCGCTGCAAAATTTTAGTCTCGACATCGCTGCCGGTGAACTGGTGGTGCTGGTGGGCAGCAGCGGCTGCGGTAAGTCGACGCTTCTGCGCATGCTGGTCGGACTTGAAGAGGCGACGCAGGGAGAAATCCGCATCAGCGGCGAGCTGGTCACCGGCGTGGGTAAAGAGCGCGGCATCGTGTTCCAGGAACCCCGGCTGTTCCCCTGGCTGAGTGTTATCGACAACGTCATGCTGGGGCTGGCGGATGAAAAACTGAGCCGTGCCGCCAAATGCCAGCGCGCGCGGGAGATGCTGGCGCGGGTGCAGCTCACCGAGTTCGAGGGCGCGCTACCCGCGCAGCTTTCCGGCGGGATGGCCCAGCGCGTCGCCATTGCTCGCGGCCTGGTTGCCCGCCCACAAATTCTGATGCTGGACGAGCCGTTCGGTGCGCTCGACGCCCTGACGCGCCACACCCTGCAGCAGGAGCTGTTGCACATCCACCAGAGTGAAGGCACCACCACGCTGCTGGTCACTCACGACGTTGAGGAGGCGGTAGCGCTGGCGGACAGGATCGTGGTGCTTTCCCCGCGCCCCGGACGCATACGCGACGTGATTAGCCTGGCGCTGCCTCATCCTCGCCAGCGTGACGATGCCGCCTTCGCGGCAGCCTGTCGCCAGATACGAAACCTGATTACCTCATCCTGACCATTCAATTAAGGAGTAATAACATGGGACATCCTTCCGTCTTTCCCACCGGCGCAACGCTGTACGATCCGGCACGCGCCTGGAGCGGCTATACGCTTTTTCAGGCCACTGAACACGGTGCCGTACTGGTGGACATGAACGGCACGGTAGTGCGGGAATGGCCGGAACTGCACGGCTTTCCGAACAAAATCTTGCCCGGTGGGGCTATCCTCGGGCACAGCGGCGAACGCGACCCGCGCTACGGAATGCAGGACATGCTTGACCTGATTCAGGTGGACTGGGAGGGGAACGTCACCTGGAAATTTGACCGCTACGAAAAGATCGGCGATCCGGGCCACGAGCCGCGCTGGATGGCGAGGGCGCATCATGACTATCAGCGCGCGGGCAATCCGGTTGGCTATTATGCGCCGGGGCTGGAGCCGCAGGTCGATGGGGGCAATACGCTGATCCTCGCCCATACCAACCTGGTTAACGAGGCAATTTCAGACAAGGTCCTGCTGGATGACACCATCATCGAAGTTGACTGGCAGGGTAATGTGGTGTGGGAGTGGCGTTGCAGCGACCATTTTCACGAGCTGGGCTTCGACGATGCGGCGCGCACCGCGCTTTACAATAACCCCAACATGCGCGCCAGCGGCGGCGGAATGGGCGACTGGATGCATATCAACTCGATGTCGGCGCTCGGGCCGAACAGATGGTATGACGCAGGAGATGAACGCTTCCATCCCGACAACATTATCTGGGATGCACGAGAGTCGAACATCATCGCCATTATTGATAAGCGTAGCGGACGCATCGTCTGGCAGCTGGGGCCCGATTACAGCAAGCCGGAGCTTAAACACATCGGCTGGATTATCGGCCAGCATCACGCCCATATGATCCCCCATGGGCTGCCCGGGGCGGGTAATATCCTGATCTTTGACAACGGCGGCTGGGCCGGGTACGGCGCGCCAAACCCGGCCTCGGCGGACGGCGTGAAAAACGCCTGGCGAGATTATTCGCGGATTCTGGAAATCAACCCCGTCACGCTGGACATCGAGTGGCGCTACTCGCCGTACGAGGCAAGCTTGCCCCAGCCGACCGATTCCTACCGATTCTACAGCCCTTACATCAGCAATATGCAGCGCCTGGAGAACGGCAATACCTTGATTAACGAAGGATCAAACGGACGGATCTTCGAGGTGACGCGCGATCATGAAATTGTCTGGGAGTATATCTCTCCCTGGTGGGGAAAAACGCTGAACAACAATATGGTGTACCGCGCGTACCGCATTCCCTACGCCTGGATCCCGCAGCTGAGCCAGCCGGTTGAGACGCTGATTGAGCCGGTGGACGTGCGAGCGCTGCGACAGCCGGGTGCGGCTGCTGCGGGCCCGGCGCAAAGCGTGGTTCGGGTCGCCGGGGTACAGCCCTACAGTAAAGGTGCCGATGCGCTGTGCGTCGCGACGGATAACGATACGCTTCTCCGCAGTCCGAAACTGTTCCGCGTGGCGGAGAGCCGGTTCAGGCCGGTTCAGGATGAAAGCGAGCTGGAACAGGAGGGGACTGTGCTGCTGTTTGTCGGCGCAGAACGCTGCGTACACTGCCGAAAACTCTGGCATATTCTGGCTCAGGAGACGGTCATCCCGCTGACCGACCGGCTTGATACGCGCTATCTTGACGCTGACCTGAACCCGGCGCTGGCCGCCCGCCTCGGCGTACGCGGCCTGCCTGCGCTGCTGGCGCTCAGGGGCGGGAATGAGATATCGCGGGCGCCAGCGCATCTGTCTTCAGAAAGCGTGCACGGCTGGCTGAGAGATCTTTTTGCATGACGGCTCTCCGGGCGAGGCCGTTAACGCTTCACCCGGAAACCGGACGGTTATTTCGCCAGGATTTCCTGTCTGACGATCTCCGCGCCCGCGCTTAAGGCTCTCAGCTTGCCGTTAGCAACCTCGCGGGAGAGGGGAGCCATGCCGCAGTTGGTTGACGGATAAAGCTTGTCGGCATCGACAAACTGCAGCGCTTTGCGCAGCGTATCGGCCACTTCCTCCGGCGTTTCGACGGCGTTGGTTGCCACGTCGATCGCGCCGACCATTACTTTTTTACCGCGGATCAGCTCCAGCAGATCCATCGGCACGCGGGAGTTGTGGCACTCCAGGGAGATGATGTCGATGTTAGAGGTCTGCAGCTTAGGGAAGGCCTCTTCATACTGGCGCCACTCTGAGCCGAGCGTCTTTTTCCAGTCGGTATTGGCCTTGATGCCGTATCCGTAGCAGATGTGTACCGCGGTTTCGCATTTCAGCCCTTCGATGGCGCGCTCCAGCGCGGCGATGCCCCAGTCGTTCACTTCGTCAAAGAAGACGTTAAACGCCGGCTCATCAAACTGGATAATATCGACGCCTGCGGCCTCTAATTCTCTCGCTTCCTGATTGAGGATTTTGGCGAATTCCCAGGCCAGCTTTTCGCGGCTTTTATAGTGTGCGTCGTAAAGGGTGTCGATCATGGTCATCGGCCCCGGCAGAGCCCATTTAATCGGCTTATCCGTAAGCTGGCGCAGGTATTTTGCATCGTCCACGAAGACCGGTTTCTGCCTTGCGACGGCAGAGACCACGGTCGGTACGCTGGCGTCGTAGCGGTTACGTATGCGCACCGTCTGGCGGTTCTCAAAATCCACGCCGCTCAGGTGTTCAATAAAGGTGGTGACGAAGTGCTGGCGGGTCTGTTCCCCGTCGCTGACGATATCGATACCCGCACGGATCTGCTCATCCAGCGACAGGCGCAGCGCATCCTGTTTACCCGCCAGTAATTCCCGATCCTGTAATTTCCAGGGGGACCAGAGCGTTTCAGGTTGTGCAAGCCAGGTCGGCTTCGGCAGGCTGCCAGCGGTAGAAGTCGGGAGCAATGTTTTCATAATAAAAGACCTTTTTGATGAATTAAAGCGTGTAGTTATCAGACCACTGCTCAAGAATGTGTTTGTAAGGCTTAATGAAGTACTCTTCGGTAAATCGACCCTGTTCAATCGCCAGGCGGCTTCGCTCTTCACGGTCATACACAATTTTTGTGAAGGAGTGATCCTGCTGGTTCAGGTCCGGTCGATAGCACAGCCCCGCCGCCGAGTTAGCGTTATAAATCTCCGGGCGATAGATTTTCTGGAACGTTTCCATCGTGCTGATAGTGCCGATCAGTTCCAGATCGGTGTAATCACTCAGTAAATCCCCGGTGAAGAAGAACGCGAAAGGCGCCACGCTGTTCTCCGGCATGAAATAGCGCACGCTCAGGCCCATCTTCGCGAAGTACTGTTCCGTTAAGGATTCGCCCTCCGGCTGATACTCAATCCCGAGAATGGGGTGCTGATTGCCCGTGCGGCGATAGGTATCCTTGCTGGAGACGCTTAGGCAGATAACCGGCGCTTTTCTGAAGTTCTCTTTGTATTCAGGTGACTTCACAAAGTGGCGGAAAATATTGCCGTGCAGTTCGCCAAACTTTTCCGGAATACTGAAGTGCTGCTGGTTCTTGTTGTGCTCCAGCAGCAGCACGCTGAAATCGTAATCCCGCACGTAAGACGAGAAGTTATTCCCGACGATGCCGGGAATACGCTGGTTGTTTTTTTTGTCGACAATATAGGTTTGCAGTATCTCGATGGCCGGGAACGGTTTTTTCGCGCCAATATTCAGGTCGACTGAAATAATTTCAAGCTCAACCGCGTAGCGATCGGCATTTGGGTTATCCCAGCGCGCCAGGGCGTTAAAGCGGTTGTTGATCATCACCAGCGTATTGCGCAGGTTTTCCTGACGCTTTTCCCCGCGCGCCAGGTTAGCAAAGTTGGTGGTCGTACGCGTATTTTCTGACGGGTTGTAATTCTCATCGAAGCAACTGCGCTTAAGGGTATATGTGAAAGCTTTGCTCATTGTGGTTATGCATCCTAAGTTCATGTTGCTAAGAAGTTACCGATGCATAATTTATGCCTGAGCCCGTGGCGCAGGGGAAGTGACTTAATTTCACTGCAACATGAGGGAAGTTCATGAAGTGTAATGCTCGAGGTATTGCTGCCTTTCTTGCCGGGTGGCGCTGCGCTTACCCGGCCTACGATTCAGCGTCGTTTGTAGGCCCGTGCAAGCACAGCGCCGCCGGGCGAAGCTGGTGATATGTCTGTGATATGCACTTTTCCGTCGTCGTTAAGCGGCTGTAGGGAGGAGGGATTTTTTATTTCCTTTCAATTCCCGCTATAATCCCCAAAATTTCCAATCGGTTTAGAAAGATCATGACAAAACTCACCTTACAAGAGCAGATGCTCAAAGCGGGCCTGGTCAGCAGCAAAAAGGCGGCGAAGGTTCAGCGCACGGCAAAGAAATCACGCGTTCAGGCACGTGAAGCTCGGGAAGCGGTAGAAGAGAATAAGAAAGCGCAGATCGAGCGCGACAAGCTGCTGAGCGAGCAGCAGAAGCAGGCCGTGCTGGCGAAAGAGTTTAAGGCGCAGGTGAAGCAGCTGATTGAGATGAACCGCATCACCGTCTCAAGGGGCAACATCACCTTTAACTTCACCGACGGTAATCTGATCAAAAAAATCGAGGTCGACAAACAAACCCAGGCTCAGCTGATCAACGGCCGTCTGGCGATTGCCCGCCTGGTCATCAACGCCAGCGGCGACTGTGAATACGCGATTATCCCGGCGGTGGTGGCGGACAAAATTGCCCAGCGCGATGCCGACAGCATCGTATTAAACAGCGCGCTCAGCCAGGAAGAGCAGGATGAAGACGATCCGTACGCGGACTTCAAAATCCCGGACGATTTGATGTGGTAAATCCCCTTCAGAACGGGGCGGCGTGACGGGCGTTAACCGGCTCTCCGCTCACGGGATGAATAAAATTCAACTCGCTGGCATGCAGCATCAGCCGGGGCGCGTCTTCCGCCCCCGGCACGTCAAGACCGCCATACAGATCGCAACCCAGAATCGGGTGTCCCAGCTGCTGGCAGTGAATACGCAACTGATGGGTTCGCCCGGTCTCCGGGGTAAGCATCACCCGCGTTAACGGCAGATCTGCGCCCTGATAAAACCGCTCCACGACCCGGTAGCGAGAGCGTGCCGGCTTTCCGCTGATGGCGCAGATCGACATCAGCGGAAACAGCGCCGGATCTTTGGCAATCGGCGCGTCTATGACTCCCTCATCGTTTTCCAGATGTCCGCAAAGCAGGGCGCTGTAGCCTTTCTCCACGCTGCGCTGGCTGAACTGCTGGCATAGCGCGGCGTTGATGGCCTTATTGCGCGCAACCACCATCAGCCCGGACGTGCCGAAATCCAGACGATGTACCAGCGTGCAGCCGGGGAAGATTTGCACCAGACGATAGTGGACAGAATCGAGGTTTTGCGGATTTTTGCCCGAGAGGCTGAGCAGACCGGAAGGCTTATTGATGAGCAGCAGATGTTCATCCTGCCAGAGGATCTCAATGTCGTCGTGACACGGTGGGGCAATAAAAGAATCAATAATCGCAGACATCAGGCCGCCCGGCTGGAGAGTGGGAGCGGATGATAACGAAATGCGGGGGAAAAGAAAAACCCTCCCACCGGGCGGTGAGAGGGCGAAATCTTACGCTGCTACCAGGCTGTCGATGGCGGCTTTCGCATCGGTCTGCGCTTTAGTCGCCACTTCAGGACCGTAAGCGATGCCTTCCGCGAACACGAAGTTCACGTCGGTGATGCCGATGAAGCCCAGGAACAGGCTCAGGTACGGTGCAACCAGGTCGGTTGGGGTATCTTTATGGATACCGCCGCGGCTGGTCAGCACGATAGCGCGTTTGCCTTTTACCAGACCTTCAGGGCCGTTCTCGGTGTAACGGAAGGTTACGCCAGCGCGAGCCACCAGGTCGAAGTAGTTCTTCAGCTGGGTAGGGATGTTGAAGTTGTACATTGGGGCGTTGATCACGATAACGTCGTGCGCCTGCAGTTCAGCAATCAGCTCGTCGGACAGGGCCAGGGCTTCCTGCTGACGCGGGCTCAGCGGCGCATCGCCTGGACGCAGCGCGCCAACCAGCTCGCCATCCAGCACAGGAATCGGGTTTGCAGCCAGGTCACGCACGGTGATTTCGTCAGCAGAATGCTGTTCACGCCACTGTTCAACGAAGTAATCAGACAGCTGACCAGACTGAGAGTACCCTGCCAGAATACTGGATTTCAAAACTAATACTTTGCTCATGGGTGATTCCTGTTGTTGCATTTGATTGAAGGGGGTTGCCCCGTTGCTTGTTGACACTCTATTCACAATCCTGCCACAGAGATAGCGCAATATATCGAAGCCTATGTTCGAATTTTTTGAATAAGGCGCGAAAGGCGTCAATGTGGTACTCTATAGCAATCATTAAAAAGAGAGTTTATCAGGGCGTGTACTGCCCTTTAACGCTATGACAGAACAACAAAAATTAACCTTCCCGATGCTCCTGCAACAGCTTGATTCTCTGACGCTGCGCGATAAACAGCGCTTCGCCCGCCGTCTGCACGGCGTGAAGAAGGTTAAAAATCCTGATGCTCAACAGGCCATTTACCAGGAGATGGCGAAAGAGATTGAACAGGCAGCAGGGAAAGTTGTGCTGCGCGAAGCCGCGCGTCCGGCGATTACCTACCCGGAAAACCTGCCCGTCAGTCAGAAAAAACAAGACATCCTCGAGGCCGTGCGCGACCACCAGGTGGTGATTGTCGCGGGCGAAACCGGTTCGGGGAAAACCACCCAGCTGCCGAAAATCTGCATGGAGCTCGGCCGCGGGATCAAAGGGCTGATTGGCCACACCCAGCCGCGTCGTCTGGCGGCGCGTACCGTCGCGAACCGCATTGCCGAAGAGCTGCAGACGGAGCCGGGCGGCTGCATCGGTTATAAGGTGCGATTCAGCGACCACGTTAGCGACAACACGATGGTCAAGCTGATGACCGACGGTATTCTGCTGGCGGAGATCCAGCAGGATCGCCTGCTGATGCAGTACGACACCATCATCATCGATGAAGCGCACGAGCGCAGCCTGAACATCGACTTCCTGCTCGGCTACCTGAAAGAGCTGCTGCCGCGTCGTCCGGATCTGAAAATCATCATCACCTCCGCGACCATCGACCCGGAACGCTTCTCGAAGCATTTCAACAATGCGCCGATTATCGAGGTGTCAGGCCGCACGTATCCCGTGGAGGTGCGCTATCGCCCGATTGTTGAAGAGGCGGATGATACCGAGCGCGACCAGCTGCAGGCCATTTTTGATGCCGTTGACGAGCTGGGCAACGAAAGCGCGGGCGACATTCTGATCTTCATGAGCGGCGAGCGCGAAATCCGCGATACCGCCGACGCGCTCAGCAAGCGCGACCTGCGCCACACAGAAATTCTGCCGCTTTACGCGCGCTTGTCAAACAGCGAGCAGAACCGCGTGTTCCAGCCGCACGGTGGGCGCCGCATCGTTCTGGCGACCAACGTAGCGGAAACCTCGCTAACCGTGCCGGGCATCAAATACGTGATTGATCCGGGCACGGCGCGCATCAGCCGTTACAGCTACCGCACCAAGGTCCAGCGCCTGCCGATTGAGCCGGTCTCTCAGGCATCCGCCAACCAGCGTAAGGGCCGCTGCGGCCGCGTGTCGGAAGGGATCTGTATTCGTCTCTATTCCGAAGACGATTTCCTGTCGCGCCCGGAGTTTACCGACCCGGAAATTCTGCGCACCAACCTGGCGTCCGTTATCCTGCAGATGACCGCGCTGGGGCTGGGCGACATCGCGGCGTTTCCCTTCGTCGAAGCGCCGGACAAACGCAACATTCAGGACGGCGTACGTCTGCTGGAAGAGCTCGGGGCGATTACCACCGACGAGCAGGCGACGGTCTATAAGCTGACGCCGCTGGGCCGCCAGCTCAGCCAGCTGCCGGTCGACCCGCGCCTGGCGCGTATGGTGCTGGAAGCGCAGAAGCACGGCTGCGTGCGCGAGGCTATGATTATTACGTCGGCGCTCTCCATTCAGGATCCGCGCGAGCGTCCGATGGACAAACAGCAGGCGTCTGACGAAAAGCACCGTCGCTTCCACGATAAAGAGTCCGATTTCCTCGCCTTCGTGAACCTGTGGAACTATCTCGGCGAGCAGCAGAAAGCGCTCTCCTCGAATCAGTTCCGCCGCCAGTGCCGCGTGGATTTCCTCAACTACCTGCGCGTGCGCGAGTGGCAGGATATCTACACCCAGCTCCGTCAGGTGGTGAAAGAGCTGGGGATCCCGGTCAACAGCGAACCGGCGGAGTACCGCGAAGTGCATATCGCACTCCTGACCGGCCTGCTGTCCCACATTGGGATGAAGGACGCAGAGAAGCAGGAATATACCGGCGCGCGCAACGCCCGTTTCTCCATCTTCCCGGGTTCCGGCTTATTTAAGAAGCCGCCGAAATGGACCATGGTCGCGGAGCTGGTGGAAACCAGCCGCCTGTGGGGACGCATCGCCGCGCGTATCGATCCGGAGTGGGTTGAGCCGGTGGCGCAGCACCTGCTTAAGCGCTCGTACAGCGAGCCGCACTGGGAGCGCGCGCAGGGCGCGGTGATGGCCACCGAGAAAGTGACGGTTTACGGCCTGCCGGTTGTGGCCGCGCGTAAGGTGAACTATAGCCAGATCGATCCGGCGCTCAGCCGCGAGCTGTTTATCCGCCATGCGCTGGTGGAAGGCGACTGGCAGACGCGTCACGCCTTCTTCCGCGAAAACCTCAAACTGCGCGCCGAAGTGGAAGAGCTTGAGCACAAGTCCCGCCGCCGCGACATTCTGGTGGACGACGAGGCGCTGTTCGAGTTTTACGACCAGCGCATCAGCCACGAAGCCATCTCCGCCCGCCACTTTGACAGCTGGTGGAAGAAGGCCAGCAAAGAGACGCCGGACCTGCTCAACTTCGAAAAGAGCATGCTGATTAAAGAGGGGGCGGAGTCGGTCAGCAAGCTCGACTACCCGAACTTCTGGCATCAGGGCAACCTCAAGCTGCGTTTGACCTATCAGTTTGAGCCGGGGGCAGACGCGGATGGCGTGACCGTTCACATTCCGCTGCCGCTGCTAAACCAGGTGGATGAGAGCGGGTTTGAGTGGCAAATTCCAGGCCTGCGCCGCGAGCTGGTGATTGCGCTGATCAAATCCCTGCCGAAACCGGTGCGCCGTAACTTCGTTCCCGCGCCGAACTATGCGGAAGCCTTTTTAGGCCGCGTCACGCCGCTGGAGCTGCCGCTGCTGGATGCGCTGGAGCGTGAGTTCCGCCGCATGACCGGCACCACGATTGACCGCGACGACTGGAACTGGGATCAGGTGCCCGATCACCTGAAAATCAGCTTCCGCGTGGTGGACGATAAAAACAAAAAGCTGCTGGAAGGGCGTTCCCTGAGCGAGCTGAAAGAAGCCCTGAAAGGCAAAGTCCAGGAGACGCTCTCTGCGGTGGCGGACGACGGCATCGAGCAGAGCGGGCTGCACATCTGGAGCTTTGGTCAGCTTCCGGAAAGCTACGAGCAGAAGCGCGGCAACTATAAGGTCAAAGCCTGGCCAGCGCTGGTGGACGAACGCGACAGCGTGGCGATCAGGCTGTTTGATAACCCGCAGGAACAGCAGCAGATGATGTGGCGCGGGCTGCGTCGCCTGCTGCTGCTGAACATTCCGTCGCCGATCAAGTATCTGCACGAGAAGCTGCCGAACAAGGCCAAGCTGGGGCTGTACTTTAACCCGTACGGCAAGGTGCTGGACCTGATCGATGACTGCATCTCCTGCGGCGTGGACAAACTCATTCACGAGGCGGGCGGCCCGGTCTGGACGGAAGAGGGCTTTGCACAGCTTCATGAAAAGGTGCGCGCGGAGCTGAACGATACCGTGGTAGAGATTGCCAAACAGGTTGAGCAGATCCTCACCGCCGTGTTCAATATCAACAAGCGCCTGAAAGGGCGCGTGGATATGACCATGGCGCTGGGGCTGTCGGACGTGAAGGCGCAGATGGCGGGGCTGGTGTACCGCGGCTTTGTCACCGGCAACGGCTTCAACCGTCTCGGCGATACGCTGCGCTATCTGCAGGCAATTGAAAAACGTCTGGAGAAGATGGCCATCGACCCACACCGCGATCGCGCGCAGATGCTTAAAGTGGAAAGCGTGCAGCAGGCGTGGCAACAGTGGCTCAACAAGCTGCCGCCAGCGCGCCGCGACGATGAAGACGTTCAGGCGATCCGCTGGATGATTGAGGAGCTGCGCGTTAGCTTCTTTGCCCAGCAGCTCGGTACGCCGTATCCGATTTCGGATAAGCGTATCCTGCAGGCGATGGAACAGATTTCTGGTTAAAACCCTTGCTCGGTGGCGCTGCGCTTACCGGGCCTACGGGAGAATATGTAGGCCGGGTAAGGCGTAGCCGCCACCCGGATGGTTATCGTTCTACAATTGCCAGCGTAAACCCATCCCAACCCTTAACCCCTACCGTTTGCAGCGCGGTGGCGGTTAAGCGCGGGTTATCCCCAATCATCTCGATAAACCGACGCACGCCCTGCACGCGCGCGTCGTCGCTTTGCCCGTTAACCACTTCGCCTTCGCGCACCACGTTATCGCCGATGATCAACGTCCCCGGACGGGAGTAGTGCAGCGCCCACTCCAGATAGCCGGGATTGTTTGGCTTATCGGCATCAATAAAGATCAGGTCGAACGGCGGAACGTCACCGAAATTCTCAAGAGAGTTCAGGGCCGGGCCTTCAATCAGTTCAATACGCTCGTTTAGCCCGGCGAGGTGGATATTCTGACGCGCAACGTCGGCATGCGTGGGATCGGCCTCCAGCGTGATCAGCTTTCCGTCCGGCGGCAGCGCGCGCGCCATCCAGATGGAGCTGTAAGCACCCAGCGTGCCGATCTCCAGAACGCGCCGCGCCTGCGTCATGCGCACGAACAGCGCCAGCAGCTGCCCCTGATTGGCCGCAACGTCGTGCTCGGGGAGCCCGGCGCGCTTGTTGTTTTCCAGGACCTGACTCAGCACGTCATCTTCAGGAATAAGCGAAGAAATCATGAAATTATCGACTGCAGACCACTGTTGTTGCATAGATTGACTCCTGAGGGGTAAGCGCCACCGGGCAGGTTTTCAGACACTGGCCCAGCCGCCGCCCAGCGCTTTATACAAATCAATTTGCGCCAGCAGCAGGTTATTTTTCACCTGCACGACGCTGGTCTGGACCGAGAACAGCGTGCGCTGCGCGTCCAGCACGTCCAGGTAGGATGAATAGCCGTTGCGATAGCGATTCTGCGCAATGCGCAGGGTCTCCTGGGCCACATCCTGCTGGGCAAGCAGCTCCGTCAGCTGTTCCTGATATCGAGCAATGGCATCAAGGCTGTTGTTCACTTCGGCAAACGCGTTACGCACGGTTTTCTCGTAGCTGTACAGCGCCTGGTTGCGCTGGGACTGAGAAATATCCACCTGCGCGTTGAGCGCCTGGCGGTTAAGGAGCGGGGCGAGAATACTTCCCCCTGCGCTCCAGAGCTGAAGCGGGTTGTCCAGCAGGCCTGAAAGCGTGCGATCCTGAATCGATCCGGTTGCGGTCAGGTTGATCGACGGCAGCAGGCTGGCGCGCGACGCGGCAAGCGAGGCGTCCGCGGCCACCAGCTGTCGCTCGGCCTGAACGATATCCGGCCGGCGGTTCAGAAGCGTAGAGGGCAGCTGCGACGGCAGCTTCAGCGGCGTCAGCGCCGCAAAGCTTTCGCTGCGCGCCACGTCGCCCGGGTTGCTTCCCAGCAGCAGGCTCAGGGCATTCTCCTGCTGTGCAATCTGGTGCTGGAGCACTGGAACCTGCGCCCGGGTTGAGCGGAGTTCGGAATCCGATTGCATCAGCTCCAGGCGCGAGCTGTAGCCCGTCTCAAACTGACGCTTCGCGAGGTTAAATGCCTCTTCGCGCGATTTCAGCGTGGACTGGGTCACGCGCAGCTGTTCATCAAGCGAAAGCAGGGTGACATACCCGGATGCCACGGACGAGGCGACGGTTAAATCCGCGGCGGCGGCGGCGGCTTTTTGTGCCTCCAGCGAGGCTTCGGCAGCGCGCGAGGTGCTGCGGTTAACGCCCCAGATATCAACGTCATAGCTCGCCGTCAGGCTTCCTCTGTACAGCGTGCCGTAGACCGGCAGCCCGGTCGCGGCGGATTGCGAACGGGCTCGCGTCCCCGTTACGCCCGCGTCGAGCGAGGGGAACAGGCCGCCGTCGGCCGCAAAGACCCGCGCCTGATACTCGTTTATCCGCTCGCGGGCGATCAGGACATCGCTGTTATGCCCGAGCGCCTGGTCCACGTAGCGGTTCAGGTTGTTGTCATGAAAATTGCGCCACCAGAGCTGCTCCGTCGGGCTGGCAGGGCCTGAGACGGTGCGCCACTGCGTGGGGATTTGCAGCGTCGGCTGCGCCGGTTTGACATCGACGGCCTGGCATCCGGCCAGCATGACCGCCATCACCAGCGCGGTTATCGGGCGAAGGGTCATTGCTTCGCCTCCCGCGTATCAATGGTCACCTGCACCGACATGCCCGGACGCAGCAGCGCGGATGCCTCTGGCTTGCCGAGCACTTCGATACGCACCGGAATACGCTGGGCGATTTTGACAAAGTTCCCGGTGGCGTTATCCGGCGTGATGGCGCTGAATTCAACGCCGGTCGCCGGAGAGATGCTCTCCACGCGGCCCTGATACGCTTTGTTATTGAGGGCATCGACGGTGAATTTCACCGGCTGACCGACGCGCAGCTCCGCGAGCTGGGTCTCTTTAATATTGGCGATCACCCAGTGCTGCGGCGGCACAAGGGTGGTGAGATGGGTCCCGGCGGTCACATACGCCCCGAGACGAACGGCAATCTGGCCGAGCTGGCCGTCGCGCGGGGCCACAATACGCGTGTTTTGCAGGTCGATCTGCGCCAGCTCCAGCGCCGCTTTGGCGTTTTCTACATCCGCTTCCAGCGCACCGCGGTTCACAATCACCGTCTGCAGATCCTGACGCGACATCTCCAGCGCCGCTTTCGCCTGGTCGATATCCGCGCTGCCCTGGGCTGCGCTCGCCAGCGCCGCGTCGCGCTCGCGAATGGAGAGCGAGCCGTCAGTTGTCAGCTCTTTCACCCGCTTTAAATCCGCCTGAGTTTTCAGGCTCTGGGCGCGGGCATTTTTCAGCGCAGCGTCATTTTTGGCGATGACGGCCTCGGCGCTTTTACGCTGCTGCAGGTTGTTATTCAGGGCGGCAATTTTCATCGCCAGCTGCGCCTCGGCCTGATGCACCCGCTGACGATAGATGCGGTCATCAATCTGCAGCAGCAGGTCGCCTTTTTTGACCTGCGCAAAGTCCTGAACATTCACCTCTGTGATGTAACCGTTGACCTGCGGACTGATAAACGTCGTCTGACCGCGCACGTATGCGTTGTCGGTAAACTGCGCGTGGCGGGTGAACGGCGGGAGCTGCCACGCATAAAGGATCGCCAGTACGCCGACAATACCGATGGCAGCGGCGGTGAAAACGGAAACAATGCGCACATTTTTGCGGGTGTTGGCCTGCTCTTTGGCGGCATCCTGCTGACTCATAAACTCTCCAGAACTATTTCAATTATTTGTTGCCGGTGGCGTTCTTCAGCGTCATACGGGCAGTGATGCGCAGGCGCAGCAAGCGCCATAAAATCCAGACCAGCGTGGCGGCAGCGATACTCGCCGTCAGAAGATAAGTATCGTTATAAGCCAGAATATTCGCCTCCAGCGCGGTGACCGTTTGCAGCTGCGTTATCGCCTGGGTGCCCAGCAGCGCGCTGTCACCAATCAGGCTTTTGTACATCTGGGTATAAAGCTGAATCCGCTCGTTGACCAGCGGATTCAGCGTGGTGAGCTGGTCCGCCAGCAGGCTGGAGTGGTACTTCTCGCGCCAGGTCTGGAAGGTGCCGAGGATAGCGGAGCCCAGCAGGCCGCCGAGGTTCTGGCTCATGCCAAACATCACCGAGAAGCTGACCAGGTTGCGCGGGTCGGCGATCACCCCGCCAATGGCGGCCAGCATGGCGGGCGCCAGGAAGAAGGCGCTGCCGAAGCCCAGCAGGAACTGGCTTAGCATCAGCTGATCCGGCCGGGTCAGGTTATTGGACTGACTGTCGAGCAGCGAGGCAACAATCATCAGCGCCAGCGAGGTGATTATCGGCCACGCCAGCTTCGTCGGCTTGATGGTCAGACAGCTGGTGACGATCCCGCAGACGATACCGGCGAAAATGGACCACGCCAGATGCGTCATCTGTTCGTTCTGTAACCCGACGTACTGCAGCCAGCCGATGACGCCGGTGTTTTGCTCCGCCAGCACGATACGGATCAGCAGCATGATCAGCCCCAGACGAACGATGCTGCCGCTCGACAGCCAGCGGGTGTTCAGCAGCGGGTTGGTGCGGTTATGCTCAAAGACGATGGCAGCCACAATTAGCACCAGCGATAGCGCCAGCGACCAGCCGATCCACGGGGCCTCGAACCACCAGTCAAGACGGCCTAAAGAGAGCACGGCGCAGAGCAGGGCCATCCCGGGGGCCATTAAAAAGAAGGTGATAAAGTCTTTTTTCTCAAAGACCTTGCGCCGGTCGCCCGGCGGCAGCTTTAAGGCTATCACGCAGGCCAGGGAGATCAGCGCCAGCCCCAGTTCGAAGAAATAGAGCCCGCGCCACTCGTCCAGCTGCAGCAGTTCGGTTGAAAAAAGGCGGGCCAGAGGAATGGCGAGCGACGACCCGGTGATACCAATGGTCAGCGCCTTCAGGCGATGCTTCGCAGGCCAGGCCTGGATCTGATAGTAAATCCCCAGCGAGCTGAGCGCGGCGGCCACCATTCCGTGCGCGGCGCGTACCATCAGCGCCGAGCTCAGGTCGTTAACGAACAGGTGGAAAAAGGTGACCAGCACGTACAGCACCAGAAAACCTTCCGTAAAGGCGCGCAGACCATACTGCTGGCGGAACTTAACCAGCAGCAGGTTAATGGAGATGTTGGTCATAACATAGACCGCGGGCAGCCAGGCAATCTCCGTAGACCAGGCGCCGAAGGTGCCCTGAAGGTTTTGTAGATTGGCGGTGACGACCGCGTTGCCCAGCGCGCCCGTCAGGCAGACCAGCAGGCCTACGATGCCGTAGGCAATCCGTTTGGGCGTGCTGTGCTCCGGCGTGGAAGGCGAGCCCAGCAGGGCGGGTTTCTCGTGTGGCTGCCACTCGCGAGGAGCATAAGGATCGCGTTCGGGCAGGCGCATAACGTTGTTTACCTTTGAAAAAATTGAAGAATTAACGGGCACGCGATTCTACGTCTGCCGCAAAACATAATTCAAGTGAATATGATTATCGCATGTTAATCAAATGTTGAGAGGACGCTTGAACAAAAAGAGCGGCCCGGGGAGGGCCGCTGAAAGGTCAGATGTGGTCAGGTTGTGCCTGGACGGCTGGTGTTGGTTTGACCCGGCTGGCGCAGAAAATGGCGATGAGCGAGATTACGACTGTCACCGCCAGATACCAGGCTACCGGCACCCAGTCGCCGTCGTATTTCGCCAGCAGACCGGTGGCGATCAGCGGGGCGGTTCCGCCTGCCAGCGCGGCCCCCAGCTGATACCCGAGGGTGATGCCGGTGTAGCGCACGTTGGCACTGAAAATTTCAGAACAGAGGGTGCCCAGTACCGCCGTTACCGGCGCCCAGAGCACGCCAAACGCGATGACGGTGGCGAGGACAATGCCCCAGGTCGTGCCGGTGTTGAGCAGCATGAACCACGGTACGATAAACAAGCCGAGCACGGCGACGCTGACTGCATACATGCGCTGGCGTCCCACCTTATCGGAGAGCAAACCCATCAGCGGGATCATGATGGTCGCGACCAGCGCACCCAGGGTCACGGCTTCCAGCGCCTGCGATTTCTGGTACGTCAACGTCGTCGTGGCATAGCTCACCACGAAGGTAGAGAAGATATAGAACGGGGCGGTTTCGACGACCTTCAGACCGGCGGCAATCAGCACTTCGCGCCAGTGGTGTTTCAGGGTATCGCGCAGGGGCGCTTTCGCCACCTGGCCTGATTTTTTCACTTTCTGGAAATCCGGCGTTTCGTCGATGTCCTTGCGGATCCACAGCCCGATCAAGACCAGAATTGAGCTGAGCAGGAACGGGATGCGCCACCCCCAGGAGAGAAAATCTTCCTCGCTGAACAGCGTCATCAGCGAGACGATGAAGGTCGCCATCAGCATACCGATGGTCACGCCCGCCTGCGGAATGCTGCCGAAAAAGCCTTTACGTTTTTCGGGCGCGTATTCATACGCCAGCAGCAGTGCGCCACCCCATTCTCCGCCAATGCCCATACCCTGAATGATGCGCATCAGGATCAGCAGGGCGGGTGCCCACATGCCGATCATCTCATAGGTGGGGAGCAGTCCAATCATGACGGTTGCACCGCCCATTAACGACAGCGTCAGCACCAGCGTTTTTTTGCGCCCGATACGGTCCCCGATGTGGGCGAAGAGGACACCGCCAATAGGGCGGATAAAAAAGGTGAGCGAGAACGAAAGATAAGAGAGGATCAGCCCGATAACCGGGTCGACCATCGGGAAAAAAATCTTGTTAAACACCAGCGCGGCGGCGGTGCCATAGAGAAAATAGTCAAACCATTCAATGGAACTGCCGGTAAGGCTGGCAATTAATACCTTTTTGTTTTTGCGTAAAACCGTCGTTGTACTTTCATGTTGTGTCATGACCTGAAGCTCCGCCGCAGAGAGGATGAACGCGGTGTCACCTGGCGCGCTTCAGGTGCAACCCGCAGTAATAAAAAGGTTGTGAAATTGTTAAGCAACTTAGGGTTGGATGGGGCATTTGGCAAGCAAGGAGGGGCCTGAACTGGTCAGATCACGGCGAAATTAGCAGCGGCTGGTGCTTTGGCACGCGGTTTGACTGGCATGATGTTTTGAATGTCGGATAATCAAAAGCATAACATGCAGGTGCAACCCAATTGTTTTTGGATGTTTCTGGTTAT
The DNA here is from genome assembly GCF_058788735.1 of Enterobacter sp. FW301-JW81. Classification (NCBI taxonomy): domain Bacteria; kingdom Pseudomonadati; phylum Pseudomonadota; class Gammaproteobacteria; order Enterobacterales; family Enterobacteriaceae; genus Enterobacter; species Enterobacter sp. FW301-JW81. Next base: position 939,012 of record NZ_JBYTBA010000001.1, read on the forward strand.
TTCAATAAAATGCCAGGAAATGCAGAGTGACAGGCGTTTTGGCTTCAGGAGCGATCCCCTGTTCAGCCGTGACGCGTGCAGTACTCTGAACGTAAATGATGTAAGGAGATAACGATGACGCTGGCACTTTTTCCTTCTCTGCCCGAGTCGACGCTGAATGCCGTCAACACCGTAGGCACGTGGCTTGCGCAGGACGATCGTCATCATCAGACTGTTGATGCCGTGATCCTTGCAGGGAATGCGGTCATCCCTGCAATTGAGGCCGCCTGTCAGATAGCGGCCGAACAGGCCGTCCCGCTGCTGATAAGCGGAGGAATTGGGCACTCCACCCCCTTCCTGTATGCCGCCGTCGCGCAACACCCGCGCTATAACGCGCTGCCTACTACAGGACGGGCCGAGGCGGCGATCCTTGCGGACATCGCGCGGCAGTTCTGGGCGATCCCGGCAGACAAAATATGGATAGAAGATCGGTCAACCAACTGTGGTGAAAATGCGCGTTTCAGTTGGGCGATGCTGAGGCATCACGGGCTGAACGCCGGGCGCGTGCTGGTGGTGCAGGACCCGACCATGCAGCGCCGCACGATGGCAACGTTTGCCCGCGAGTGCCGGGATGAAGCCGTTTCGCCGGAATGGATTAGTCATCCCGGCGTGACGCCTGTGCTGCAAAACAGTGAAGACGGGCTGGCGTTTACCGGCGATAACGAAGGGCTCTGGACGGTAGAACGCTATTTAACGCTGGTGCTGGGGGAGCTGCCGCGGCTGCGTGACGACGCTAACGGTTACGGTCCGGCGGGGCGTGATTTTATTGCGCACGTGACGTTTCCTGAGGAGGTTGACGCGGCATGGCATATCTTACGTCACGACGCCACGTTGACTGATGCCCTCGCGAGCCGCTCATTGCTGTGAGTTCGGGCACAAAAAAATACCGGGCCAGCGTTAGCCGCTGACCCGGTATGAATAAAGCGTGAACGATTACAGATAAACCAGCGTCATGGTGTTCTGACCATCCAGCGCGGTATCGTCGGTAATGGCCAGGGTGGAAGTATCCCAAATCACCAGGTTAGTCACGAAGTTAAAGCTAGCCGTCGTGATGGCCATTGGGGTGGTGGTGCCGGTTTCAGCAAAGGCGACGGTCTGGAATCCATCGCTGCGTGGGATGCCGGTTTTTTTCCATGAGGTCGCGGACCAGTCGTGGTTCTGCGCAATACTGTCAACCGACTTGCCGTCAGCGGTGGTACCCGTCATCCACATGCCGTAGTTACCAATTTTTTTCCCTTCATTCGTCAGGCCAACACCATAAGTGTAATATTTAGCCGTCTGATTCAGGTTGCCGCCAATATCCACTGGCAGCTGTGCATTGCTGTCACCACGGTTATCGGTGACGGTGAAACCGACCTTGGTTGGCATGGTGCAGTTAATGGTCACCGGGATCTGTTTTTGACCAAGTTTATTATTTGAAGTATCAGATAACTCACCGAGGCGAATATAACCGTAATCCACAACGCCACCGTTACCCAGTTCAGCCGTACAGGCCGCGTTGGTTAATGTTCCTTTAACTTGCATTACGGCCGTTTGGACTGCGAAAGCTGATGTGGTGCTAAGTGCGATAGCCGTAGCCAGAATGACTTTTTTCATCCTTGATTTCCTTTGTGTGAATGTGATTTATGTGGGGCGGGTAAATGAACGCCGCGAAAGCATCCATACCCAGCTGGCGCAAATAATATTTATTATTGTGTTTTTCGTATATTTATTAAAATTGAATGTGCTTTGTAGAAAAAATAAAGACGTGATCAAGCGACAAATAAAAGAAGCATCTTTTATTTGTTATGTGAATCTAACTTAGATAAAAGTACCGGTTCAGACGATAGCTGAACCGGTATAAGCAAAGGACGTTATTAGAGATATACCAGCGTCATGGTGGCCTGACCATCGAGAGCGGTATCGTCGGTAACAGCCAGCGTAGACGTATCGCGAATCGTCAGGTTGGTGACAAAGTTAAAGTTAGCCGTCGTGATAGCCATCGGTGTGGTTGTCCCCGTTGCAGCAAAGGCAACGGTCTGAAACGCATCGCTGCGTGGAATACCGGTTTTTTTCCAGATCTCTGAGCTCCAGTCGTGGTTGTTGGCAACAGAATCTACCGCATTGCCATCCGCCATAATGTCTGTCATCCACATGCCGTAGTTACCAATTTTCACGCCTTCGGTCGTGGTGCCCACGCCGTAGGTATAATACTTCGCCGACTGGTTTAAGTTACCACCAATATCCACAGGCAGCTGCGCATTGCTGTCGCCGCGGTTATCAAGAACGGTAAAGCCCACTTTGGTTGGCGCCGTACAGGTAATGGTCACCGGAACCTGTTTCTGACCCAGTTTGTTATTCGAGGTGGCGGATAATTCGCCAAGACGTATATAACCGTAATCGACAACGCCCCCATTACCAATAGAAGGTGAGCAGGCAGAGTTAGTTAACGTTCCGTGTACTTTTAATACAGCGGTAGGCTCTGCGAAAGCTGAAGCGCTGGCCAGTGCAATTAAAGAAGCCAAAATTACTTTTTTCATTGTTGTTCCTTAACAATATAAAGAGGGGTTTTTATCGTGACGGGCGTGATTGCCTGTCTTGTGATTATATTATTGGGATGGCTTATAAAGTTAAAGCAACTATATTTAAAAGTTGATTTTAGAAGTTCTAATGATGATTGGTGGTGAATTCAAAGATTTTGTGAATAATATTATCCGAAAAACAGCGTGAAAAATAAAAAGTCATTTCTGCGTAGTATGTTATGACGGATGGCATCACCATCCGTCATGGCGATTATAGTTTTGCGAATTTATCGAGGGTACGCACCAGCTGCGTCACGAAGCCATACTCGTTGTCGTACCAGGCCACGGCCTTCACCAGCTGCAGCTCGCCAGCTTCGCTGACCTCCGTCTGCGTGGCGTCAAACACCGAACCATAGTGCGAGCCGATGACGTCCGACGACACAATCTCTTCATCGGTATAGCCGAAGGATTTATTGCCCTGGGTCGCTTTTTTCAACGCGGCATTGATCTCCTCAACGGTCACTTTCTTGCCCAGAATTGCCACCAGCTCGGTCACCGAACCCGTTTTCACCGGCACGCGCTGGGCGTGGCCTTTCAGTTTGCCGCTGAGTGCCGGGATCACCAGGCCAATGGCTTTTGCGGCGCCCGTGGTGTGGGGAATGATGTTCTCTGCCGCCGCGCGCGAGGCACGAAGATCTTTCCCGCGAGGGCCATCCACCAGCGCCTGCGTACCGGTATAGGCGTGAATAGTGGTCATGGTCCCGACTTTTATTTCAAAGGCGTCGTGCAGGGCTTTTGCCAGCGGGGCGAGGCAGTTAGTGGTGCAGGAGGCGACGGAGATGATGGTGTCACTGGCGTCAATGGTGTCGTCGTTCACGTTAAACACAATGGTTTTCATCTCACCCGCAGGCGCGGAGATCAGCACTTTTTTGGCACCCGCGTCCAGATGCGCTCTGGATTTCTCTTCAGAGGTATAAAAACCGGTGCATTCAACGACGATATCCACGCCTGCGGTTTTCCACGGAATATGTTTGGCCTCTTTTTCGGCGTATACCGCGATCGTTTTGCCATCCACAATCAGCGCGTCTTCGGTGAAATCCACGCTCCACGGGAAGCCACCGTAGTTTGAGTCATGCCTGAGCAGATAGGCCAGCACTTTGGGCGAGGTGAGGTCGTTGATGGCGACGACGGTGTTGCTGTCCTGGGTTTCAAGAAGGCGACGAAGCACAAGGCGTCCGATGCGTCCAAATCCGTTAATGCCAATTTTACTCATGGTGTTCTCCTGTAAACGTGTCGATGCGACAGTTTGAACTCATCCAGGCTTAGACCATGACGGGCAGGGCGGCAATTGAAGATGCTTCATGCGGGGGGAAGTATTTGAAAAACCATACAGAAAAGTTAATGAATTTTTAAGGAAAGGGGATTATGTTGGCGCGATAACTGTTTTTAATCGGGAATTCTCATGCGCACTAAATATACAAGCCTGCAAATCGGCATCCACTGGCTGGTGTTTCTGTTAATCATCGTCGCCTACTGCGCCATGGAGTTCAGAGGTTTCTTCCCGCGCACCGCCCGTCCGGCAATCAATATGATCCACGTCTCCTGCGGTATCAGTATTCTGGTACTGATGGTAACGCGTCTGCTGGTGCGCCTGAAATTCCGCGCGCCGCCGATTCAACCGAAGCCTAAAGCCATGGTAACGGGCATGTCGCATCTGGGGCATCTGGTGGTGTATCTGCTGTTTATTGCGCTGCCGCTGATTGGCATTGTGATGATGTACAACCGTGGCAGCGACTGGTTTGCTTTTGGCCTGGTGATGCCGCATGCGGCGGAATCCAATTTTGACCTGGTGGATACGCTAAAAGAGTGGCACGAAACGCTGGCGAACCTGGGTTATTTTGTGATTGGCCTGCACGCGGCGGCGGCGCTGATGCATCACTACTTCTGGAAAGATAATACCCTCCTGCGCATGATGCCGAAAAAGCGTCAGTAGTCCTCTTGCCCGGCGGCGCTTCGCTTGCACGGGCCTACAAACGGCTCTGAATGGTAGGCCGGGTAAGCGCAGCGCCACCCGGCGTGTTTTTTAACGCAGCAGAGCACGCTCTTCAGCCGTTAACGCCAGCGGCTGCGTTGTCCCGGTCTCCGACGATTTCACCGCCGCTTCCAGCACGGCCATCACCGCTAATGCCTCAACAGGGTGGACAGGATTGGTGATTTCCCCACGTAACGCATCACGCACGTTGATGTAATACTGGCGCTGATCCCCTTTCGGTGTGGCAATCGTCTGCGGCGCGCCGTCAGCCCCATAGAACACCATGCTGTCGCTGTCTTCGCCCCAGGCTTCACTGCCGGGAATAACCCCTGAGAGCAGCTGCGCTTCCTGCTGGTCGATTCTGGCCTTCACCACGCTGCCCTTGTCCCCGTGAACGGTAAAGCGTGCCGTACCGCCAGCCACCAGCATGCTCGCGTGAAGAATAACCTTGTGCTCCGGGTAGTTTAAAACCACGTGCGCCCAGTCGTTAATTTCCGCGCCGTCGCGCAGCGTCGCGATATTCCCCTGCACCGACTGCGGCAGGCCAAAGAGCTGCAGCGTCTGGTCGATCAGGTGAGGGCCGAGGTCAAACCACAGGCCGCTCCCGGGAACGTTCTGCTCGCGCCAGCGCACGCGCACTTCCGGGCGGAAGCGGTCAATATGCGACTCCAGGTGTTTAATCTTGCCGATCGTGCCTTGCTCGATTATCTGCTTAATGCCGAGGAAATCGCTGTCCCAGCGGCGGTTGTGGAAGACGGAAAGCAGAAGCTGCTTTTCATCCGCCAGCGCGATCAGGTCGCGGGCTTCCTGCATGTCGAGGGTAAAAGGCTTATCCACGACCACGTGTTTACCTGCGTTGAGGGCAAGCGTCGCCAGCGGGGCGTGCGTGGCGTTGGGGGAGGCGATCACCACCAAATCGATATCAGGGTGCTGAATGGCCTCTTCCGGGGTCGCCACTACCTGTACGTCCGGCAGGTCGCGTTTAACCTTCTCTTCATCCCGGGAAGAGACGACGGCCAGCTTAAGCCCGTCCACGGACTGGAGCAGCGGAGCATGGAAGGTTTTACCCACAAATCCGTACCCGATCAGCGCAACGTTGATTGTTTGAACTTTACTCATGACCTTCTCCACGTTATTGCGCGCACACCGTGACCTGCAGTGCGCTATGGTCCCCAAGCTCGGGCCAGGGACGATCTAAAAAGAGTTGTTGAAGGGTGGATAGCCCGGAAACCAGATACGGTTCGCAGCGGTTGACCTTCAGATGGTCGGCGACAATCCAGCGCTCACGGCTGGCGGCGAGCATCGCCCGTTTAACCTCGGCATCGGCTTCTTTACCGGCACTCAGGCCGAGTTCGGCATGAATAGCGCACGCCCCGAGAATGGCGATATCTGCCCGATACCGGGACAGCAGCGACAAGGTGGCGCTTCCGGCAAACAGGCGCTGCTTTTGGTCCCACTTCCCGCCGAGCAGGATGAGCTCAATATCTTCCCGGTCGCTAAAATGCTGGGCGATATCCAGGGAAGGGGTAATGACGGTAAGCGGCCCCTTAAGAAAGGTGGCGACCGCCATCACCGTGCTTCCGGCATCCAGAAACAGGGTAGAGCCCGGTGGAACCTGCTGCGCGACCTGTTTTCCTAAACGCTGTTTGGCATCCGCCAGCAGCGTATTGCGGCCCTGACGATTCATGGCGGAGAGGTTGAGTGCAATGGCGCCGCCGTGGTTCTTCTGCGCCAGGCCCTGGTTTTCAAGGTCGGTCAGATCCCGACGGATGGTATCCGCTGAAACCTGTAGCTTTTCTGCCAGTTCGGTGATGCTGGCCTGACCTTGCTCACTGAGGATGTCAAGGACGTAGCGTTGACGTGCGGTTTTGTGCATGGGGCAGTAATCCTGCAAAATGTCGCAATAGTTTGCATAATACAGCATTTTGTCGCAGAAGGAAGCACAACGCGTCGTTAGAACAGGGCGTACAGGGGAAATGTCCACTGAGTGATTATTAAAATTATATTGATCAAATATAATTAACGCGTTCTGGAATGTTAACCACGATGTTAATGTTATGTTTTTCTAAACTATTTGGGCTATATAACCATCAAATTGCCTTATTTTAGAGTAAATTGTCGTTTTTATTGAATCTAATGGTTGTTTATCTTTTCATTCTATTTTTTTATGGGATTTAATATCACAAAAGTGACGCTAGTTACGTAAGTTGACAGTTCTTTGAAAATCTTTGTGTCTGACCCGCATTGAAATTAACGCAAATATGTCCACCTGTCGGTTTTTAAATTTGATTTAAATAACAATGACTTTATTTATTTTATTTGAAATGCATCTTAAGTGGATTTGTTCAGAAACCGCAGGATTTTTCTTATTTGTAACACCACATTAACATTGTGGGTGTAGTTGCCTATACCACATTTTGTTATGCTGCAAACCAGTTTAAAAAGTAAGTAAATTCCTAAATTCATATAGGGCTTTGGCTGATTCTCATTTCCTGTGGAAATGGGCAGGGGAGCTTATATCTGAAATTCGACGCGGGAGATAAAAAAGATATTTGTCTGATTATCTATACCTCTTTTGGGTTACGTGTTTGAGCATCACGCAGAGTAAAGAGATAAAATGACTATATTGCGAAATTATATGTTGATCAGATTTCCGACTGCGCTGGCGTTAATTTCTCTGGCCATGAATATGGCTACCGCCAATATCGAACAGTCTGGCTTTGCTCCGGTTTCCTCGATTACGTTAAAGGAGAGTATTCTTTTCGCTATCGATCGCGACCCGTCTGTGAGTCAACAGGCTGCCCGGCTGGGAATAGGTCAGGCACAAATAGATGAAGCGCGCAGTGGCTGGATGCCGCAAATATCCTTAAACGGCAGTACGGGCCACAGTCAGACGACAGATTCCAGCGGATCGCTGCGAAATTCAGCGGCCTGGGGGTTGAGCCTGACCCAGCTGGTCTACGATTTTGGCAAGACCAACAACAGCATTAGCCAGTCTACGGCTCAGCGTGATAGCTACCGTTTCCAGCTAATGAGCACGCTCTCTGATGTGGCGGAGAAAACGGCCCTCAGCTACGTGGAAGTGAAACGCTATAGCGATCTGCTACAGGCGGCGAAAGAGAACGTTCAGGCGCTGAAAAACGTTGAGCAGCTGGCCACGCTCCGCGCGGATGCAGGCGTGAGCTCCACCTCTGATGAACTCCAGACCCGCACGCGTATCGCCGGAATGCAGGCAACGGTCGCGCAATATAACGCCGCGCTCAGCAGCGCCCGCGCCAGGCTTGCGGTGTTGACCGGTATGCAGGCTGACAGGTACGCCCCGGTGCCGGAGACGCTTGCCGTCGAACAAGATTCGCTCAATCGCATCGATTATGCCGCGATTCCGGCGGTGATGGCGGCGCAGAATATGGAACGTTCGGCGCAATATGGTGTGGAAACGGCCAAATCTCAGCACTGGCCAACGCTAAGCCTCAAAGGCGGACGTACCCGCTATGAGTCGGACAACCGCTCATACTGGGACGACCAGATACAGCTCAATATTGATGCGCCGCTGTATCAGGGAGGCGCGGTATCCGCACGCGTGCGGCAGGCCGAAGGGGCGAGGGCCATGGCATCGTCTCAGGTCGACCAGGCGCGATTTGATGTTTTGCAAAAAGCCTCCGTAGCACAGGCCGACTGGGTGGGCGCGCGCGGGAGAATGGAAGCCGGCACGTTACAGCTTGAAAATGCGTTACGCGCCCGCGCTGTCTATAAAAATGAATATACCCTGAGCAAGCGGAGCATTAACGATCTGCTCAGCGTTGAGCAGGATGTATGGCAAGCCACCTCGGCGAAAATAATGGCTGAATATGATGGCTGGAGCTCGGCGATTAATTACGCATCTGCGATAGATAATCTTATGCCGCTTATTGGAATTGAAAAAAGCACCGCCGAAAAATTGCCTGATTTGAGTTAAAAAAGACGCGCCATTCTGCGCGAAATAAGTCTGATAATAATGGGTGATTTTCCCAGGGATAGCTACATCCATCTTGTGGACATATCCACAGGGATCCGTGCACCTGCAAGGAGAGAAATATGAGTAACATAAAAGTTGTTGATGTCATCATTCGCAAAACGGCGGAGAAAACGAAATTAACCGGCGAAGGAAATCTGTCGGTATCCATTTCATCGCCGAGCGTGATTGAAATCCAGGGTTCTGCTCAGGATGTTGCGCGCTATGTCCGCCAGGGGAAAGACCTCCTCATTTATATGAAAGATGGCAGCGTAATTCGCTGCAATAACTATTTTGTTGAAGATCCTGAAACGCATAATCAGTCAGAGCTGGTGTTCAACGATCGTCAGGAACTCACGCATATTTCTTTTGCCGATGCCGGGGAAGCGTCAGGCGCAGCGGTGACCGAGCTCACCGCGCAGGCCACACCGATTAGCAGTATTGAACCTTTCCTCGAGCAGGGAAATGTCTTAAGCGATGCGCCGTGGGGCTGGATTGCGGGCGCGGCGTTAGGCGGCGGTGCCATTGGGGCGCTGCTGGCTCACGGCGGTGACGGCGAAACAAAAACGAAAGTTATTGATAATACCAAAGAGGTTGAGAGCGCCACGCCGACCTTTTTGCTGACGGACAGTGCGGGTGACAAGCAGGGCGTGCTGAGTGCAAAAGAGATCACGGACGACAACACCCCAACCTTCAGCGGTACCGGGCAGCCGGGCGCGACCATTCAGATTAAAGACAGCGGCGGCAGCACCATCGCCAGCGCCATGGTCGCGAAGGACGGCACCTGGACGGTAAAACTCCCGACACAGGCCGACGGGGAGCACACCTGGTCGGTCGTACAGATCGACGGCAGCAAAACCACCTCTGCGGGCAGCATCACCGTAACCGTCTCAACGGCCGAGGCCGCCGTGACGCTCGCCACCACGGCGGGCGATAACGTGATCAACGCCAGCGAACAGTCCGCGGGCTTCACGCTTTCCGGGGCCAGCAAAAACCTGGCGCAGGGAACGTCGCTGACCGTCACGCTGAACGGAAAAACCTATACAGCAGAAGTCGGGGCAAACGGCGCGTGGAGCGTGAAGGTGCCTGCGGCAGACGCGCAGGCGCTGGGAGACGGCACCTGGACGGTGAACGTCAGCGGCAAAGACGCGGCGGGGAACACCGTGAGCGGCAGCCAGACGATTGGCGTTGATACCGTTGCGCCTGCGCTCTCCGTGAACGCAATCGCGCAGGACAATATCATTAACGCCGCTGAACATAATCAGCCGCTGACGATTAGCGGTAAAACCGATGCGGAAGCGGGCCAGATTGTGACGGTCACGCTGAACGGTAAAAATCACACGGCTATCGTGGGCAGCGACGGCACCTGGTCCGTGACGCTTCCTGCCGGTGAAGTGCAGGCGATGGCTAACGGCGGGCACACCCTGACGGTCAACGTCAGCGACAAAGCGGGTAACGGTTCTTCCACCACCGCCGATTTCACGGTTGATACCGCCGCTCCCGTTGTGACCATCAACACCGTCGCGGGTGACGACATTCTGAACACCAGCGAGCAGGGCCAGGCGCAGATCGTTTCCGGGAAGGCGAGCGGCGCGGCGGCAGGCGACGTGGTGACCGTGACCGTTGGCGGACAGACCTTCACCGGTGTGGTGCTTGCCGACGGCAGCTGGAGCGTTGGCGTTCCAGCCTCCGTCATCGGCGCGCTCGGTGAGGGTAGCCACACGATTTCTGTCTCCGTTATTGATGCCGCGGGCAACACCGGCAGCGCGACGCACGGCGTGACGCTGAGCGGCAACCCGCCGGAATTCACGATTGACGCCATTAGCCAGGATAACGTCCTGAACGCGCAGGAGGCCATGCAGCCCCTGAGCCTGAGCGGCACCAGCAACCTGCCGAACGGCAGCGCCATCACCGTCACGTTAAACAACGTTAACTATCAGGCCACGGTTGAAAACGGTATCTGGACGGTTCAGGTGCCGGTTTCTGACGTGCTGAATCTGGCGAACACCCTTTATACCGTGAGCGTCAGCGGCACCGACAGCGTGGGTAACAGCGGCTCTGCCGAGGCGAATCTGCTGGTGGACACCGTGCTGCCGCAGGTGATTATCAATACGTTTGCGGGCGACAACCTGGTCAATAACGCCGAAGCGGGCGTCGATCAAACCCTCAGCGGACGCGTTACCGGCGCGGCGGCGGGCGATACCGTGTCTATTTCAGTGGGTGGAAAGAGCTATACCGCGACGGTGGGCAACGATCTTACCTGGAACGTGAAAATCCCGGCAGCGGATCTTCAGGCGTTCGGCGATGGCGATTTGACCTTCACCGCGTCGGTGACCAACGGGCACGGCAACACCGGCACCGGCGAGCGTGATATCAATATCAACGCGGAGCTGCCGGGCCTGCGCGTCAACACCATTTCCGGCGATGACGTGATCAACGCCATTGAACAGCAGCAGGATCTGACCGTCACCGGCTCCAGTACCCATCTGGCCGCGGGGACGCAGATTGTCGTCACCATTAACAACGTTGAGTACGTCACCGCGGTTAACGCCAGCGGCAACTGGCAGATTGGCGTTCCGGCGGCGGACCTGCAGGCCTGGACGGCGGGCGGCATGACGGTGAACGTCAGCGCGATAGATGCCTGGGGCAATGCCGTTGCGGCTGAACACCCGATTGAACTCGATCTGAACGCCGTGGCGGTCACCATTGATACCGTCTCCGGCGACGACCTGCTGAACGCGGCGGAAAAAGGCGCGGACTTAACCCTTTCCGGCCAGACGCAGGGCGTGGAGGCAGGGCAAACCGTGGTGGTCAAATTTGCCGACCAGACCTTTACCGCACAGGTGCAGCAGGACGGCTCCTGGAGCCTGACCGTGCCCGCCAGCGCTATGGAAACCCTGATCGACGGACGCGCGCAGGTGAGCGTCAGCGTCACAAACGTCAGCGGCAACAGCGCCGACGCGTCCCGCGTGGTTACGGTCGATACGCTGCCGCCGGTGATTACGCTCGATAACCTGACCGCCGACAACATTATCAACGCGGCTGAAGCGCAGCAGGATTTAGCGTTAAGCGGCACCAGCAGCGCGGAAGCCGGCCAGACGGTAACCGTGACCCTGAACGGTAAAACGTATCAGACCACGGTTCAGGCGGACGGTACGTGGCAACTGAGCGTGCCGGCGTCTGACGTCGGTGCCCTGGCCGACGGCATCGTTACCGTGACCGCAACCGTGAGCGACGTGGCGGGCAACAGCAGCAGCGCCGACCGCGTCGGGCTGGTGGACGCCACCGTACCGCAGGTGGCCATTAACGACTTTGTCACTGACACCAATACCGTCAACCAGCTCGCCCATTCACAGGCGCAGATCCTGAGCGGCTCCGTCACCGGTGCGGCAGCGGGCGATCGGGTGACCGTCACCATTAACAGCGTCGATTACACCACGGTGGTGGATGCGGCGGGGAACTGGAGCCTTGGCCTGCCCGCGTCTGTCGTGCAGGGGCTGGCGGACGGTACCTGGACCATCGATGTCTCCGTGACCGACCGCTCCGGCAATACCGGAAGCAGCTCCCTGGATGTGGTGGTCAATACCGTGACGCCTGTCATCGGTATCAACACGCTGGCGGCGGACGACGTAATTAACGCGACCGAGAAGGGTGAAGATCTGCTGCTCTCCGGCACCAGCAATCAGCCTGAAGGAACACGCGTCACCGTTAACCTGAACGGCATCAACTACACCGCCACCACCGACGCCAGCGGTAACTGGAGCGTGACCGTCCCGGCCGCGGCCGTAAGCGCGCTGGGAGAAGCCCATTACACCGTGACGGCGAGCGTTACAGATAATGTCGGCAACAGCGCCTCAACCTCACACGATGTGCTGGTGGACAGCTCGCTGCCGGTGGTGACGATTAATACGCTGGCGGGCGACAATATCGTCAACGCGGCGGAAGTGACCGCAGGGCTAACCCTGACCGGGAAGGTGACGAACGCGGTGTCAGGTGACACTGTCACTATTGTTCTTGGCGGCCAGACGTATACCGCTACCGTGCAGGACGATCTGACCTGGAGCCTGCCGCTAAGCGAGAGCCAGCTGACCGTGCTCGGCAACGGCGACCTGACCGTATCCGCCAGCGTGACCAACGCGCACGGCAATACCGGCTCGTCTTCTCTCGACTTCGCCATTGACGCCCAGCTCCCGGGCCTGCGTATTGATACCGTGGCGGGTGACGACGTGATCAACGTGATTGAACACGCTCAGAACCTGATTGTGTCCGGCACCAGCACCGATCTGACGGCGGGCAGCACCGTGACCGTGACCATCAACGGCAAAGCCTATTCGGCAACGGTACTGGCGGACGGCACCTGGCAGGCGGCGGTACCGGCGGCCGACGTGTCCCAGTGGGCGGACGGTTCGCTGGATATAAAGGCCAGCGCGCAGGATGCCTCCGGCAACCCGGTGACTATTGGCACCGTTGTGGACGTCGATCTCGCGCCTGTTGCCATCACCATCAGCAGCGTGACCGACGATAACGTGCTTAACGCGGCGGAAAAAGGCCAGGATCTGCTGCTTTCCGGCACCACCTCCAACGTTGAAGCGGGTCAGACCGTGACCATTACCTTTGCGGGTAAAACCTATACCACGACGGTGGATGCCAGCGGCGACTGGACCTGGACCGTACCGGCAGCCGATTTGAGCGGCCTGAAAGACGGCGACGCCAGCGTGCAGGTAACCGTCACCAACGTGAGCGGCAACGCGGCGTCTTCGGCGCAGGAGTTCAGCGTAGACACCACCGCGCCGACGGTGACCATCAACACCATCAGCCATGACAATATGCTGAACGCGGCAGAGGCGGCGCAGGATCTGACCCTGAGCGGCACCTCTACTGCCGAAGCGGGCCAGACGGTCACCGTGACCTTCAACGGCAATCAGTACACCGCGCAGGTGCAGGCGGACGGCAGCTGGACGCTCGACGTTCCGGCGGCGGATATGGCAGGCATCGCCGACGGCAGCGCGGCGGTCACGGCGACCGTGTCCGATAAGGCAGGCAACCCGGCCAGCGCGGGCTCTTCGGTGCTGGTCGACACCACCGTACCGCAGATTTCGTTCAACATCGTTGCGGGCGACGACGTCGTGAATATTGCCGAGCACGGCCAGGCGCTGATCGTCTCCGGCAAGGTCACGGGCGCGCAGGCGGGCGACGTGATTACCGTGACCCTGAACGGCAAAGACTACACCGCCATGCTGGACGCGTCCGGCAGCTGGAGCGTGGGCGTTCCGGCGGCGGACGTGGGCGCGCTGGTGAACGGCGAGCAGACGATCTCCGCGACCGTCACCGATAAAGCCGGTAACAGCACCACCGCGACGCACGAGTTTGACGTTTCCCTGACCGCGCCGGTGATTGCCATCAATACCCTGGCGGCTGACGACGTGATCAACGCGACCGAGAAAGGCCAGGATCTGCTGGTGTCCGGCACCAGCAACCAGCCGGACGGAACCACCATTACGGTGACCCTGAACGGTATCAGCTATACGGCCACCACCGACGCCAGCGGCAGCTGGAGCATCACCGTTCCGGCGGCAAACGTCTCCGCGCTGGGCGAAGCAAGCTACGTGGTGACGGCGAGCGTAACCGACGCGGCTGGCAACAGCGCGAGCACCGGCCACAGCGTGCTGGTCGACAGCGCGCTGCCGCAGGTCACCATCAACCCTGTCGCCACGGACGATGTCATTAACGCAGCGGAAGTGGCTGCCGGGCAGACCCTGAGCGGGAAAGTGAGCGGTGCGGCGAGCGGTGACACTGTCACGATTTCAATCGGCGGCAATACCTGGACCGCGACGGTTCAGGACGATCTGAGCTGGTCGGTCAACGTGCCGTCCACGGTCTTAACCGCCATCGGGAACGGCGATCTGACCGTGTCAGCCAGCGTCACCAACGGCCACGGCAACACCGGAACCGGCGAGCGCGAAATCGTTATAGATGCCAACCTGCCGGGCCTGCGCGTCGATACCGTGGCGGGCGACGATGTGATCAACAGCATCGAACATACGCAAAATCTGATTATCACCGGCTCCAGCGAAGGCCTGGCAACGGGCGCGGCGTTAACGGTGACCGTCAACGGCAAAACCTACGCCGCAACCGTGCTGGCGGACGGCACCTGGACGGCGGCTATTCCGGCGGCAGACGTCAGCGCGCTGAATGCGGGCACGGTCACCGTGACCGTGGAAGGCCAGAGCGCGGCGGGTAATCCGGTTTCCATCAGCCACGACGTGAAGGTGGATCTGGCGGCAGTCGCCATCAGCATTGACCCGATTGCCTCGGACGACGTGATCAACGCGGCTGAGAAAGGCGCGGACCTGGTGCTGTCCGGCTCGACCTCCAACGTGGAAGAAAACCAGACCGTCACCATCACCTTCGGCGGCAAGTCGTACACCGCGACGGTCGATGCCAGCGGCAACTGGACGGCGACCGTACCGTCCGCCGATTTGGGCAGCCTGAAGGACGGCGATGCCAGCGTGCAGGTGAGCGTCACCAACGTGAACGGCAACAGCGCGTCGGCAGGCCGCGAGTACAGCGTGGACGCCACCGCGCCGACGGTGTCTATTGAAATTGTCAGCGACAACAACATCATCAATGCGGCCGAAGCGCAGCAGGATCTGGTTATTAACGGCGTGACCAACGCCGAAGCGGGCCAGACCGTCACCGTGACGCTGAACGGCGTGGACTACACCACCACCGTGCAGGCAAACGGCAGCTGGAGCGTGACCGTGCCGTCTGCGGATCTGAGCGGCATTACCGACGGCAACTACACCATCAGCGCCGCCGTGTCTGATAAGGCGGGCAACCCGGCCTCAGCGGATCGCGACGTGCTGGTCGATACCACCGTCCCGCAGCTGACCATTAACATCGTTTCCGACGACGACGTGATCAACAGCGCCGAGCATGCGCAGGCTCTGATTGTTACGGGCGCCGTAACCGGCGCGGCGGCGGGCGACGTGGTCACCGTAACCCTCAACGGCAAATCCTACACCGCCACCCTGGATGCCTCCGGCAACTGGAGCGTGGGCGTGCCTGCGGCGGACGTCATCGCTCTCGCCGCCGGGGATTACACCATCACCGCGGCGCTGACCGATAAAGCGGGCAACAGCAACAGCGCCACGCATGAGGTCAACGTCAATCTGACCGCCCCGGTGCTGACCATCGACACCGTTTCCGGCGACGATGTGATCAACAATGCAGAGAAAACCCAGGATCTGACGATCTCCGGTACGGCTTCCGGCCTGGCGGCAGGCGCGGTAGTAACCGTGATGCTGAACGGCAAAGCGTACAGCGCGATGGTCGATAGCAACGGGAAATGGACCACCACCGTTCCGGCGGAACAGGTCGGCGCGCTGGGTGAAGCGTTGTACACCGTTACCGCATCGGCAACCGACGGCGTTGGCAACAGCACCAGCGCGTCACACACCGTGAACGTGGAATCCGTTCTGCCGGGGGTAATCGTCAACACCATTGCAGGCGACGACGTCATTAACGCGGCGGAGCTGGCAGCAGGCCAGACCATCAGCGGTAAGGTGGTGAATGCTGAAGCGGGCAACACCGTGACCGTGACGATTGGCGGTAACAGCTACACCGCAACGGTGCAGAGCGATCTCACCTGGTCCGTTAACGTGCCGTCTGACGTGCTCACCGCGCTGGGTAATGGCGATTTGACCGTGACCGCCAGCGTCACCAACGGCGTGGGCAATAGCGGAACGGGCGAGCGTGAAATCGTTATAGACGCGAACCTGCCGGGCCTGCGCGTGGATACCGTGGCGGGTGATGACGTGATCAACAGCATCGAGCACGGGCAGAACCTGATCATCACCGGAACCAGCGATGGGCTGGCGGCGGGCGCGGCGCTGACCGTGACCGTAAACGGCAAAACCTATCCGGCGACCGTGCTGGCAGACGGCACCTGGAGCGCCGCGATCCCGTCGGCAGACGTGAGTGCTCTCGCAGCAGGCACGGTCACCGTCACCGTTGCCGGCCAGAGCAGCGCCGGTAATCCGGTTTCCATCAGCCACGATGTGACTGTCGATCTGGCGAACGTCGCCATCAGTATTGACGCCATTGCATCAGACGACGTGATCAACGCGGCCGAGAAGGGCGCGGATCTGGTTCTCTCCGGCACCACTTCGAACGTGGAAGCAAACCAGACTGTCACCATCACCTTTGGCGGCAAGAATTACACCGCCACGGTCGATGCCGACGGTAAATGGACCGCCACGGTGCCAGCGGCCGATCTGGCGGGCCTGAAAGACGGCGACGCCAGCGTGCAGGTGAGCGTCACCAACGTGAACGGCAACAGCGCCTCGGCGGGCCGTGAGTACAGCGTGGATGCGACCGCACCGTCCGTAACCATCAATACCCTGGCGACCGACGATATTCTGAATGCCGCCGAAGCGAAGAGCGATCTGGCCGTGTCCGGCACCAGCACCGCCGAAGCGGGCCAGACGGTGACCGTATCGCTGAACGGCAAAGACTACACCACAACCGTCAGCGCAGACGGCAGCTGGACGCTGAACGTTCCGGCGGCGGATCTGGCTGGATTAACCGACGGCAGCGTGACCGTCACCGCGTCGGTTAGCGATAAAGCGGGTAACCCGGCGTCCGTGGATCACAACCTGGCGGTAGATATCACCGCGCCTGCGGTGACCATCAACACCGTGGCGGGCGATGATGTCATTAACATCGCAGAACACGGCCAGGCGCAGATCATCAGCGGCAACGCCACCGGCGCGGCAGCGGGCGATAAGGTCACCGTCACGATTGGCGGCCAGACTTACACCACCGTGCTGGACGCGGCGGGCAACTGGAGCGTGGGCGTACCGGCGAGCGTGATTTCCGGCCTCAGCGACGGCACCGTGACCGTCACGGCGTCCGTCACCGACGCGGCGGGCAACACCGGTACCGGCAGCCATGACGTGACCGTCGACACCGGCCTGCCGTCGGTCAACTTCAACGCCATCAGCGATGACAACATCCTGAACGCCGTTGAAAAAGGCCAGGATCTGAGCGTCAGCGGCACCAGCGCCAACCTCGCAGAAGGCACCGTGGTGACCGTGAGCCTGAACGGCAAAAACTACGCGGCTACGACGGCGGCGGACGGCACCTGGAGCCTGACGGTTCCGGCGGCGGATCTGGCCGGGCTGGGTCAGGCTAACTACACCCTTAACGCGACCGCCACCAACGGCGTGGGCAATAGCGTCAGCAACACCGCGAACCTGCTGGTGGACACCGCGCTGCCAACCGTCACCATCAATACCGTGGCGGGCGACAACGTCATCAACGCGGCGGAAGTGGCGGCAGGTCAGACCCTGAGCGGCAACGTGGCGAATGCCGAAGCGGGCAATACCGTCACCGTCACCATTGGCGGCAACAGCTACACCGCAACGGTGCAGAACGATCTGACCTGGTCCGTGAACGTGCCGTCTGACGTGCTGACCGCGCTGGGCAACGGCAGCCTGAGCGTGACGGCGACCGTCACCAATGGCCACGGCAACACCGGAACCGGCGAGCGCGATATCGCTATCGACGCTAACCTGCCGGGCCTGCGCGTGGATACCGTGGCGGGCGACAATGTCGTCAACAGCATCGAGCACGCGCAGAACCTGATCGTCACCGGCTCCAGCGACGGGCTGGCGCCGGGCACGACGCTGACCATCACCGTCAACGGTAAAGACTATGCAGCCACGGTGCTGGCGGACGGCACCTGGAGCGCGGCTGTTCCGTCCACCGACGTGAGCGCGTGGCCGGAAGGCACCGTCAAAATCAGCGTGACCGGCGACAGTTCAGCGGGTAACCCGATTACCATCAGCCACGACGTGACCGTCGATCTGGCGACCGTTGCCATCAGCATCAATGCCATCGCCGCTGACGACGTGATTAACGCGGCGGAGAAGGGCACGGATCTGGTGCTCTCCGGTGCGACCACTAACGTGGAAGCCGGGCAAACCGTGACCATCAGCCTGAACGGCAAAATCTATACCGCGACAGTAGACGACAGCGGTAACTGGACCTATACCGTGCCGTCTGCGGATCTGGCACACCTCAAGGACGGCGACGCCAACGTGCAGGTGAGCGTCACCAACGTGAGCGGCAACAGCGCCTCGGCGGGCCGCGAGTACAGCGTGGATGCGACCGCGCCGTCCGTGACCATTAATACGATTGCGGCTGACGATGTTCTGAACGCCACCGAAGCGCAGTCTGACCTGACCGTCTCCGGCACCAGCACCGCCGAAGCGGGCCAGACGGTGACCGTCTCTCTGAACGGCAAGGATTACACCGCCACGGTAAGCGCAGACGGCAGCTGGACGCTGAACGTTCCGGCGGCGGATCTGGCGGCACTCGGCGACGGCAGCGTGACCGTGACGGCGAGCGTCAGCGACAAGGCGGGCAACCCGGCATCGGCCGATCACAACCTGACGGTGGACGTGACCGTTCCTGCGGTAACCATCAACACCGTAGCGGGCGATGACGTGATTAACATCACTGAGCACGCTCAGGCGCACATCATCAGCGGAAACGCCACCGGCGCGGCAGCGGGCGATAAGGTCACCGTCACCATCGGCGGCCAGACGTACACCACCGTGCTGGACGCGGCGGGTAACTGGAGCGTGGGCGTACCGGCGAGCGTGATTTCTGCTCTGCAGGACGGCACCGTGACCGTCACTGCGTCAGTGACAGACGCGGCGGGCAATACCGGTACCGGCAGCCATAACGTGACCGTCGATACCGGCCTGCCGTCCGTGGGCTTCAACGCCATCAGCGGCGATAACGTGCTGAACGCGGTGGAAAAAGGTCAGGACCTGAGCGTGAGCGGCACCAGCGCCAACCTGACGGAAGGCACCGTGGTGACCGTCACCCTCAACGGCAAGCAGTACGCTGCAACCACGGCCGCAGACGGGACCTGGAGCCTCACCGTTCCGGCAGCGGATCTGGCGGGACTGGGCGAAGCCAGCTACACCCTGAGTGCGACCGCGACCAACGGCGTGGGCAACAGCGTGAATAACACCGCGAACCTGCTGGTGGATACCGCGCTGCCGACCGTCATCATCAACACCGTGGCGGGTGACAACGTCATCAACGCGGCGGAAGTGGCGGCGGGCCAGACCCTCAGCGGCAAAGTGGCGAACGCGGAAGCGGGCAATACCGTCACCGTGACACTCGGTGGCAATACGTACACCGCGACGGTACAGAACGATCTGACCTGGTCCGTTAACGTGCCGGAATCCGTCCTCACCGCGCTGGGCAACGGCGAGTTGACCGTATCGGCGACCGTCACCAACGGTCACGGCAACACCGGCGCGGGCGAGCGCGAAATCGTTATAGACGCCAGCCTGCCGGGTCTGCGCATTGATACCGTGGCGGGCGACGATGTGATTAACAGCATCGAGCATGGACAGAACCTGATTGTCACCGGCTCCAGCGACGGGCTGGCGGCAGGCACCACGCTCACCGTGACCGTCAATGGCAAAACCTATGCGGCCTCCGTGCTGGCAGACGGCACCTGGAGCGCGGCGATCCCGGCGGCAGACGTCGGGGCCCTGGCAGCGGGCACGGTGACCGTCACCGTTGCAGGCCAGAGCAGCGCGGGCAATCCGGTGACCATCAGCCATGACGTGACTGTCGATCTGTCAGCAGTGGCTATCAGCATCGACGCGATTGCCACCGACGACGTGATTAACGCGGCGGAGAAAGGCGCGGATCTGGTACTGTCAGGCAGCACCTCGAACGTGGAGGAAAACCAGACCGTCACCATCACCTTTGGCGGCAAGACGTACACCGCGAAAGTGGACGCCGACGGTAACTGGACGGCTACCGTACCGTCTGCAGACTTTGCGGGCCTGAAGGACGGCGATGCCAGCGTGCAGGTGAGCGTCACCAACGCCCACGGCAACAGCGCCTCGGCGGGCCGCGAGTACAGCGTGGACGCCACCGCGCCTACCGTAAGCATTGATACGGTCGCTGGCGACAACGTGATTAACGGCAGCGAGGCGGCTGCGGGCGTAGCCATTTCCGGTACCACCACGGCGGAAGTCGGGCAGACGGTGACCGTGACGCTCGGCGGTAAGAGCTATACCACGCAGGTGCAGCAGGGCGGCGTCTGGAGCGTCAATGTTCCTGGTACCGATCTGTCCGCCCTGGCGGACAGCGGTTACACCGTGCAGGTCAGCGTAAGCGACGCCGCGGGTAACCCGGGCAGCGCGGGTAAAGCGATTACGCTTGATACCACGCCGCCGACCGTCAGCTTTAACGTCGTGGCGGGCGATAACGTCATTAACAGCGTGGAGCACGCGCAGGCGCAGATCGTCAGCGGCACGGCAACCGGCGCGAACGTCGGCGATAAGGTGGTTATCACCATCGGTTCGAACCAGTACACCACCACCGTTGACGCCAGCGGTAAGTGGAGCGTGGGCGTCCCGGCCAGCGTGATTTCTGGGCTGACCGACGGCACCGTGACCCTCAGCGCGACCATTACCGACAGCGCGGGCAACAGCAGCACCCAGACCCATGATGTGGTGGTCAACACCGCCTCCGTGGCGCTGACGGTTAACACCCTCAGCGGCGATGACGTCATCAACGCGGCAGAGGCGGGCGCCTCGCTGGTGATTAACGGCTCCAGCGCGCAGTTCGCCAGCGGCACGCAGGTTACCGTGACGCTGAACGGCAAGAGCTACACGGCCACCATTCAAAGCGACGGCTCATGGACCACAACCGTTCCTGCCGCTGATGTGGGCGCGCTGGCCGACGGCGCGAGCTATCAGGTGGCCGTTTCGGCGCAGGACAGCGCGGGCAACAGCGCCTCGGCAACGCATACCATCAGCGTGGATACCACTGCGCCGGTCGTGAGCATTGCGACGCTGTCCGGCGACGACGTCCTGAACGCGGCGGAAGCACAGCAGCCGCTGACGGTTCACGGCTCCTCCAGCGCCGAGGCGGGTCAGACCGTCACCGTGACGCTGGGCGGCAAAACCTACACCGCCACCGTGGCAAACGACGGCACCTGGACGCTCGACGTCCCGGCCGCCGATCTTGCCAGCCTGAGGGAAGGCGCGCTGACGGTCACCGCGTCGGTGAACGACAAGGCGGGTAATAACGGTCAAACCACGCATACCTTAACGGTGGATACCGTCGCGCCAACCGTCACCATCAGCACCGTGGCCGATGACGATATCGTCAACAACGCGGAGCAGCTGGCGGGCCAGACCGTCAGCGGCACCACCACGGCGGAGCAGGGCCAGACGGTGAGCGTCTCCTTCAACGGGCATAGCTATCAGGCGACCGTTGGAGCCGACGGTTCGTGGTCGGTCTTCGTGCCGGGCCGCGACTTCCTCGGCCTGAGCGACGGGGATTACACCATTACGGCTACGGTGAGCGATAAGGCGGGCAACCCGGGGAGCGCAACGCACGACGTGACGCTGAACGGCGATGTCCCAACCATCACCATTAACACCTTTGCGCAGGACAATATCGTCAACGCCGCCGAGCACGGCACGCCGCTGGCTGTCAGCGGCACCACCGATGCCCCGGCGGGCCAGACGGTGACCATTACGCTGAACGGTAAAACCTATACGGCGACCGTGCAGAATGACGGCACCTGGAGCTATACGGTCGGAAGCGCAGACGTGACCGCGCTGGCGGACGGCGGTTCGTACGTGATTAACGCGCAGGTCAGCAATACCATCGGCAACAGCGCCAGCGATAACCACACCGTGACCGTCGATCTGACCGCGCCGTCGATGGGAATTACGATTGATTCCCTGCAAAACGACACCGGCCTGAGCGCGAGTGATTTCATCACCAACGACGGCCAGGTGGTCGTCAACGGCTCGCTGACCGCACAGCTCGGTAATAACGAGAAGGCGCAGATCAGCCTCGACGGCGGCACCACCTGGATTGACCTGACGGTGACCGGTACCACCTGGCGCTACGCCGATGGCCGCACCCTGACCGACGGTACGTACCAGTACCAGGTGCGCGTGATCGATAACGCCGGGAACGTGGGGGCAACGGACAGCCAGGACGTGGTGATTGACCTGACGAAGCCTGCGGCGACGACGATTACGGTCGATTCCATCACCCAGGATACCGGCCTGTCCGGCAGCGATTTTATCACCAGCGACAACCAGATCAGCCTGAAAGGGACGCTCGGCGCGGCGCTCGGCAGCGGCGACCACGCGCAGATCAGCCTCGACGGTGGCGTGACCTGGATCGACGTCAGCGTCAGCGGCCTGAGCTGGACGTATGTTGATGGCCGCACGCTGGCCGACGGGGATTACAACTACCAGCTGCGCGTGATTGATGACGCGGGCAATATCAGTGCCACTGCCAGCCAGGTGGTGACCATTGATACGGTTGCACCTGACGCCAGCAAAACGATCGCCATCGACAGCATCAGTGACGATACCGGCCTGAGCAGCAGCGACTTTATCACTAACGATACGTCCCTGACGCTGCACGGCTCGCTCGGCGCAACGCTGGCCGACGGGGAATACGCCCAGATCAGCATCGACGGCGGCAATACCTGGCAGAACGTAATCGTCACCGGTAACAGCTGGTACTACGTGGACGGCCGCACGCTGGGTAACCAGACCTATGACTACTACGTTCGCGTGGTGGATGCCGCCGGTAACGTAGGAGCTAGCGCTCATCAGCAGGTGACCGTCGATACGGTCGCCCCGGATGCGGCGATTACGGTGACCGTGGATAACATCACCGTGGATACCGGCTTCGACAATAACGACTTCCTGACCAGTTCCACCTCGTACACGCTGCACGGAACGCTCGGCGCAGAACTCGGCGCGGGTGAATTCGTACAGGTGAGTATGGACGGCGGCAGCACCTGGGTTTACGCGACCGTAAGCGGTACGCAGTGGAGCTACAGCGACGCGCGTACCCTGACCGATGGCAGCCATAACTACCAGGTGCGGGTGGTCGACCAGGCGGGGAACGTCGGGGCCACCACCGCGCAGGCGGTAACGGTGGATACGCAGGCGCCGCAGTACGGCATCACCGTTGACAGCATCAGCGAGGATACCGGCCAGTCCGCGAGTGACTTCATCACCATGGACACCACGCTGACCATCAACGGTTCGCTGGGCAGCGCGCTGGCAAGCGATGAGCGCGTACAGATCAGCCTGGACGGCGGAAATACCTGGCTCGATACCACGGTCACCAACCTGCGCTGGAGCTACACCGATACCCGCGATCTGCCTGACGGAGACTACACCTACCAGGTGCGGATTATCGACCAGGCCGGCAACGTCGGATCTACCGCGTCTCAGGTCGTCACGGTGGATACCACGCCGCCTACCACGGTCGGCAGCGTAGTGAGTTATACCGACGGCGAAGGCGAGCGTCAGGGCACCTTTGGCAGCGCGGTGGCAACGGACGATAACTCGCCGCTCATCAACGGCACGCTTAACCGCGCCCCGGACGACGGTGAAATTGTGCAGCTCTATCGTGACGGCGTCCTGCTCGGGCAGGTGACCATGAACGGCAGTGCGAGCTGGTCCTTCCAGGATAATGGCCTGAGCGACGGCAACCACACTTACATCCTGCGCGTCACCGACAGGGCCGGTAACTACACGGAATCCGACGGCTTTGTGCTGAACGTTGATACCAGCATCCCGACCACCACGGCGGCGATTACCGCGCAGACCACGTCGGACACCACGCCGATTGTCAGCGGTACCGTCTCCGCTGACCTGGTGAACGGTGAATACCTGGTGGTAACGGTGAACGGAAAAACCTACACGTCCCAGACCGGCGGCGCGGTGGTGGTCGACCCGGATCACAACACCTGGTATCTGCAGATCCCGGACGGTGATGCGCTGGGCGTGTCGAGCTACAGCGTGACGGCGCAGGTGAAGAGCAGTGCGGGTAACGGCAATACCACCGGTACGGCGACAGGCAGCCTGGTGATTGACACCACCTCGGTGAATACCGACTGGGCAACCACGGCGGGGAACAGCAACAACTCCACCATGACCCTCGGCATGAACAGCAGCGGCCTGTGGAATATCATTGCTAACGGACAGTCTTACTCCAGCAGCGATAGCTCGACCTATGCCGGCAATACGCTGACCAACACCCGTAGCTACTACGTGGTGAGCCAGACCGCCGCCGACTTCGACCGTAACGGCACGCAGGATATCTTCGCGACAGAGACCACCTACTCGGGCTCTACGCAGGTGATGTGGACCTATGATGGCAGCACCTATAACGCCAGCCAGCTGGCGATGGGGACCACCATCTGGTACGGCGGCGTCATTGCCTACGATAAAACCGGGGATGGCTATCTGGATCTGGCGTACGGCGATGCCGGTGCTGACTCTATCACCTATCTGATCAATAACAATGGGGTACTTTCGCCTGACGGTACCTACGGCGGCGCGGGATTCTGGGGACAATTCACCACCATGCGTGAGATCTCCGGCGTCGATATTAACAATGACGGCACCGTGGATGTGGTTCAGCACACCAACCGCAGTGGCGGGAACTCGTTAACCGTGATTAACAACAACGGTAACGGGACGCTGACCATCGGCCAAAACCTGACTAACGTGTTTGTAGGAAACGCCGCGAACACCACCACGGCGGCATCCATGACGTGGGCGGACTTCAACGGCGATGGCTACATGGATCTGTACCTGGGCAGCAGCTATAACAACAACGGCGGGGTGATCTACTACAACGACGGTACCGGAAAGCTTTCTGCTACCAAGAGCGCGGTGGAGGCCTCTAACGCCACGGCGGGTTATCTGTCGGTGGCGGTGGACTGGAACGGCGACGGGCAGATGGACATCGTCAAGCTCAGCACCTACGGCGGCTCGCAGACGGCGACGCTGTTCACCAACAACGGTTACGGCTCTACCTGGACCTCAAGCCAGCTGGCTTCTGGACTGGCGAACGTCACCGGCGTGGCGGCCGTGGACTACAACTGGGACGGCGCGCAGGATCTGCTGGTGTCGCAGCAGAACGGCAAGGTGGTGCTGGTGCAAAACAGCAAAACCATTGCTGACGGTACCGCGATGCATCTGCACATCGTCGACAGCGAGGGCATCAACGCCTACTACGGCAACACGGTCAACCTGTATAACGCCGCGGGCGTGCTGGTGGCGTCGCAGATCATCAACGCCCAGTCCGGTATCGGCTCGAACGATACCTCCGCGCTGGTGAGCTTCTACGGTCTGGATCCGAACGAAACCTATTCGGCAGAGATCGTGAAAATCACCAACGGCGTGTCGGATAACGTCACCTGGAGCGGTCTGGAGGCGGGTAACGGCAAAGAGGGCTACGTGCTGACGGCTGAAGCGGCCACCGGCGGACACAGCGGGACCATCACCGGCACCGGGTATAACGACACCTTTATCGCAGAGGACGGCACCTATACCTATAACGGCTCCGGCGGCTGGAATACCCATTCCGACTACGACACCTGGAGCAACACCGGCGGGATGGACGTGGTGGATTACCGCAATGCGACCTCCGGCGTGACCGTTGACCTGCGCCTCTCTACCGCGCAGGACACCGGGTTCGGGACGTCACGACTGCTCAACATTGAGGGAATTAACGGCTCGAACTTCGACGACGTCATTACCGGCAACAGCGGTGATAACCAGTTCGAAGGCCGCGGCGGGAACGACACCTTCAACATCGGCAGCGGCGGTCACGATACGTTGCTCTATAAGCTGATCAACGCCTCGGATGCGACGGGCGGTAACGGTCACGACGTGGTGAACGGCTTTACGGTCGGCACCTGGGAAGGGACCGCGGACACGGACCGCATTGACCTGCGCGATCTGCTTTCCGACAGCGGCTATACCGGCACAGGCTCGGCGAGCTATGTGAATGGCGTGGCTACGCTGGACAGCAGCGCGGGCAATATCACCGATTACATCCGCGTGGTGCAGAACGGCAGCAATACCGAAATCCAGGTGGATCTGGACGGTACCGGCGGCCAGTTCTCGCCAACCACCCTGGTGACGCTGAACGGCGTGCAGACGGATCTGGCGACGCTGCTGGCGAATCATCAGCTGTTAATTGCGTAAAACAACGCCGCGGGGAGCGATCCCCGCGGCCTTTTGGCGTTTCTTTACACGAATTGCGTTAACCCGGAGATTATGAAGACACATCCACAGTACGAACCCTGGCTGCAGGGCATGCTCATCATCGCGAAGCACTATCGGCTGGACTTTTCGGCGGAGCATGTTCGGGTCACGATTAACCATGAAAGCCAGTCTCCGCGCCAGCTGGTGCTGGAGGAGATGGCGCGCCAGCTTGGGCTGGGGATGCGTGCGGTGGCGGCTGAAGCGGTATCTCTCGATCCGTGGCGCCTGCCGCTGCTGGCGGAATTCACCGGCGGCCAGATTGCGGTCATTAACCGCATGGACAGCGAAGGCAACGTCAGCCTGCAGTTCAGCGGCGACGCGGGGCTGGAGACAACGCTGACGCGTGACGAGCTCGGGCCACGGCTAAAGGGGCTGATGGTGCTGCGCCCGCTCGAGTCCACGCCGGATGCCCGCGTGGATGACTACATTAAACCGTATGAGAAAAACTGGTTCTGGCAGCTGGCGCTGAAGGACTGGCGACGCTACAGCGACATTATGCTGGTGGCGCTGGTCGCCAACGTGCTGGCGCTCTCCGGCATGGTCTTCTCCATGCAGGTCTACGACAGGGTCGTCCCGTCGCAGTCGGAGGCCACGCTGTGGGTGCTTTTTGGCGGCGTGATGATTGCCATTCTGTTTGAATTCATCATGCGCATGCTGCGCGTGCATATTTCTGACGTGGTGGGGAAACGCGCCGACCTGCGCATCTCCGAACGCGTCTTTGCCCACGCGCTGCGGATCAAAAACGGCGCGCGCTCTAAATCAACCGGATCGTTTATCGCTCAAATTCGCGAGCTGGAGTCGGTGCGCGAGCTGATTACCTCCACCACCATTGCGGCGCTCTCCGATCTGCCGTTCTTCCTGCTGTTCGTCTTTATTCTGTGGATGATTGGCGGTCCGCTGGTGCTGGTGGTCCTGCTCGCCGTACCGCTGCTGCTCATTCCCGGCCTGCTGGTGCAGCGCCCGCTGGGCAAGCTCTCCAGCGAAGGGATGCGCGAATCCGCCATTCGTAACGCCACCCTGGTGGAGGCGGTGCAGGGCATTGAAGACATCAAGCTGATGCGCGCCGAGCAGCGCTTTCAGAACCAGTGGAATAACACCAACGACGTGGCCGCCAGCGTCGGCATGAAGCAGCGCTGGCTGACGGGCCTGCTGCTGACCTGGACGCAGGAGGTGCAGTCGATTGTCTACGCGGTGGTGCTGCTGGTGGGCTGTTACCTGGTCATCAGCGGTGATATGACCACCGGGGCGCTGGTCGGGACCTCGATCCTGGCGTCGCGGACCATCGCCCCGCTGTCGCAGATTTCTGGCGTGCTATCGCGCTGGCAGTCGGCAAAAGTGGCCCGCAAGGGGCTGGACGATTTGATGCAGCGGCCGATTGACGATCCGCAGCACGGCAAGAAGGTGCACAAAGCCCACCTGCGCGGCGACTATGCCCTTGAGGACGTGGGGTTTTACTACGACGAGGAAGAGAACCTCACCGTGCTTAACATCAGCAAGCTGCAGATCCGCGCCGGAGAGCGCGTGGCGGTACTCGGGCGCAATGGCTCCGGTAAAAGCACGCTGCTGCAGCTTCTGGCGGGCATGCAGGAGCCGCAGCAAGGCAGCATTCTGCTGGACGATATTGCCCTTAATCACCTCGACCCGGCCGACGTGCGTCGCGACATGCAGCTGCTGAGCCAGCAGGCCCGTCTGTTCTTTGGCTCCGTTCGCGACAACATTGTGATGGGCAACCCGCTCGCTACCGACGACGAGATTCATCAGGCGCTGGTCAACAGCGGCGCGCTGGAGTTTGTGCGTAAGCAGAAAATGGGGCTGAACTACATCATCAACGAGGGCGGAGCTGGCCTCTCCGGCGGTCAGCGTCAGGCGCTTTTGCTGGCGCGCGCCCTGATTACCTCGCCAAATATCCTGCTGCTGGACGAGCCTACCGCCTGGCTGGACGAAATGAGCGAGAAGCAGTTTATTCAGCATCTACACAAATGGCTGGGTAAACGCCGCACGCTGGTGGTGGCGACGCATCGCCTGCCGATTCTGGACCTGGTCGACCGCATCATTGTGCTGGGAAACGGCAGGGTGGTGATGGACGGGCCGCGCGACGCGATCCTGCACCAGCACGGCATGGCGCCGCAAAAAGCCGCACAGCGCACCGTGACCATGAAGCCTGCGGCGGTTGCAGAGGAGGGCGCGGCATGAGTGATTTCTCGCGTTTCAATAGTCGGTTGAAAGAGCCGCGCCTGCCACGCTCTACCCTGGTGGCATGGTCTCTGTTCTCCCTGCTGGCGGCATTTATCGCCTGGGCAAGCCTGTTCAGCCTTGATGAAGTCACGACCGGCAGCGGCAAGGTGATCCCCTCTTCTCACGAGCAGGTGATTCAGTCCCTTGAAGGCGGCATTATTCACAGCCTGATGGTGCGCGAAGGCGATATTGTCGAACGCGGACAGCAGCTCGCGCAGCTTGACCGCACGAAAACTGAGTCAAGCGTGTTGGAGAGTGAGTCTCGTCTGAATGCCGCGCTGGCTACCGCCGCGCGCCTGAAGGCCGAGGTAAACGACACGGAACTCGCGTTCCCCGACGAGCTGGATGACGACGTTGAACTGGTCAAACAGGAAACGGCGCTCTACCAGTCCCGTCGCGAAAGCCTCGAAAAGGGGCTGGCCGGCTTACGGCAGGGCGCCGAGCTGGTTCAGCGCGAGCTATCGCTCACCCGTCCGCTGGTGACGCAGGGGGCGGCGAGCAAGGTTGAGGTGTTACGTCTTGAGCGTCAAAAAAACGAGCTTGAGAATAAAATCACCGAGATGAAAAACCAGTATTACGTTCGCGCCCGCGAAGAGCTGGCGAAAGCCAACGCGGAGATTGAAGCCCAGCGTTCGGTGATGAAAGGGCGCGAAGACTCCCTGACCAGGCTGACCTTCAATGCCCCGGTGCGCGGCATCGTGAAGGATATTGACGTCACCACCGTGGGAGGCGTTATCCCCCCGAACGGCAAGCTGATGAGCCTGGTCCCGTTAGATGACCAGATGGTGGTGGAAGCGAAAATTTCACCGCGCGACGTGGCGTTTATCCATCCAGGCCAGAAAGCGCTGGTAAAAATTACGGCCTATGACTACTCCATTTATGGCGGGCTGGAAGGAGAAGTGACTATGATTTCCCCGGACACCCTGCAGGACGAGGTGAAGAGAGATGTTTTTTACTATCGCGTTTATATCCGTACCGACAGCAACCATCTGACCAATAAGCAGGGAAAAGACTTCCCGGTCTTTCCGGGCATGATTGCCACCGTTGACATAAAAACCGGCAGTAAAACCATCCTGGATTATCTGCTGAAACCGCTGAACAAGGCCAAAGAGGCGCTGCGGGAAAGATAGGGAAACGGCGTTCGGGATGCCGAACGCCTGCTGGCTTATACCGTTGACGTCATGTGATGAACAGGGCGTCGCTCTTTAGGTACAACGTTAATGTAGTGCGTGACGTACGCAAAATACAATCCGGCATAGTTTTCGACCAGTTCGATAAATGCCGGGTATATCGACATCCGACCATCACCGCGATCTTTCAGATAGCCCGCCTCCTGTGCCGATTTGATAATCCGGTTGACGTGGATGCGCGAAACAAAAAATTCTTTGGCGAGCGTGCTGGCGGAATATTCAATAACGGCACCGTGAGCGGATTTGTTTTTCATGGCCTGCAGGTAAATATAGAGCATAATCATTCGCCCACCGTCCTTATCGATAAATAATCCCACTTCAGGTAACACCTTTCTGAACGTCAAACCCCGAAACAGATATTCAGCCGCACGGCGGAAGAAGTTATTTCTCAATGCGTCATTATCCAGCAGGTTAACATTTATATTAAATGCCGGGTAAAGAATACTCACCGGCAAAAATGCGCCGGACATATAACGCTTAAGTTCATTCAACCCTTTCTCGGTTGGCGCGATTCGGGTTTTACGTCGGTCTTCCGTGCAGCGCCAGGTCCGGATGCGCCCGGTGGTTCTGAGTATCGTAATGATCGCAATAACGCTGTTGGGGCTGGCTATCTTATAGCGAGAACACAGCTCTTTAATTTCTGAAACGGATTCGGCCTGATTGCCAAAAATAAAACAGCACATGGAGAGGATAATATTGAATCGTGATTCCTGCAGCATCGTCTTGTAGAACAATGGTTGTTTTTTGTAGATGGTGTCATTAATTGTGTAGTGCTCTAATATTGCCTCACTAAATCGCGGGTTGTTCTTTATGACATCCCTTCGATGTAGCAAGGCCCTGGATGAGATATGATTATCCATAGCGTTTTTCTCGTATTTGAATGAGCCGATAGATGAAGTATCCAGTCTTCTTTTTCGGAATTTTCATTATACCCTGAGAATGACGTATTTACCGAGGTTATTTGAAAAGAAAAGTATATTTGCGGGTGGTATGGCATTGGGTGATAAACGCAAAGATGTTCCGCTGGGAACTGTTTCTTACCCGGCATTGGTACGCTAAAATCAATATTCACAGCAGGTGCATTAAATTTTACGCATTCAAAATTAGAAATGGCGCTTTGGTGCCCAGGAGCAGGTTATGACCCACAAATTTTCTCTCAGAAATGGGGCTTGCGATGAACAATCATTTGTCATCTCAGCCTGCGGCTTCACGTTCCAGGGATATAGTCTGATGCTTAACAAGTACGGAATACAGGCGTCGCATATTCACTTTGACGGAGACGAGGTATCCTCACAGGATGTGGAAAATATTGTTGTAAATCATAATGCTCACATCGTCACGTTTCTCGGGAAGGGTATCATCGGTCTTCTGGAGAGCCTGAAGCGGCTGGCTTCCGTACTTAATGCGCTTCCGGTTATTCGACGCGTCACGCTGTATGGTGATATACCTGACGGCTGGTTATACCGCACGCTGGGCAGCCTTTTAAATAACACCCATCAGTTATCATTAATTCGTATTGCCAGCACTTCTGATATTATAAGCTGTTTCGACACGTACCATAATGGCTTTAAGGACCGCTCGCGCCTTTTGCGCGATTACAATAAGGATATTTCTGCACAAGAAAATTTAAAATGGTTAACGAGAAGAGAGGTAGACGTTTTATTACATTTCTACCGCGGTATATCGGTCAAAGAACTTTGCGACAAAATGGCACTTTCCAATAAAACGGTATATACCCATCGCAAGGAAGGTGTGCTGAAATTACACTTGATTAAACGCTGGCTGCACGATCCTCACAACTTCAAAGCGGAAGGTAGCATTAAGCGTCAGAGTCAAAATACAGGGTTTACGGATAAAGAAGTAGAGGTTTTTAAAGCATTGCATAAAAAAGAGATATTTCCTGCCTACCAGATCATTACCGATCGTGATAAGAAAGGGGTAGGTTTTGAAATTCTTATTCGCTGGAATAAAAACGGTAAAATTGTTAAACCAGCAAGTTTTTTGACCGATGTTTCCAATTATGAGATATGGCTAAAAATGACGGCGTTAGTCATTCATGCTGCCGTTTCTGGGATTAATAAATATAATGGAAAATATTATTTTTCGGTTAACATTCCTCCCCGACTGGCTTCCGGAAATGCCTTGCCGGATATGGCGCGTAAAGCCATCAGTATGTTGCTCAAACCACAATGGGCCGAAAAGCTGGTCTTTGAATTTGCAGAGGATATTGACGTCACGAAGGATAAGAGGATCCCGGAAACCATGCGGCATTTACGCAATACGGGGTGTCGATTGTTTCTGGATGACTGTTTCTCTAATCACCAGACCATGTTCCCGGTGCGGCAGGTACATTTTGACGGGCTCAAGCTGGACAGGGACATCGTCGAGCATTTTGTGGCAAATGACAACGACTATAATCTGATCAAAGCGATACAGATTTATAGCGACATGACGGGAACGGACTGCATTGCCGAGGGGGTTGATAGTGAGGAAAAGTTTGAAAAATTAGTCGCGATGGGGGTCAAGAACTTTCAGGGCTATTATTTATCGCGAGCCGTGAAAGAGGAAGAGCTGGACCGCATGGTGCGCTTGTTCAGCTAAGAAAAAAATAAAGCCCCGAAGGGCCTTTATTTATTTTCGACCCAGCAACAGGCCGAGAACAATACCCACAGCACCCGCTGCAACGAGGCCGGTGAGGGGGTTATTTCTGACCGCTTCAGTAACATCAGAAACGGCATCGCTGGCCTGGGCCGCATATTTTTTTGCCGCGCCTTTTACCTGGTGCTTTGGTGAATCTACAAATTCACCAAACTGCTGCTGCGCTGAGCCTGCAAGTTCATCAAGTTTATTTTTTGCTTTGTCTTCAGCGAACTGGGTGTTTTTATCGGTACCGAAATCAGACATTTTTGCCTCCTTGTGTTGATACTTAAAGGATAGCCTCTCTTTGCAGATGTGAGAGACGAAAGGCTAATTTCGGTACCCGATGCGGCTGTTTTCGGATATATCTCTATGCCGCAAACCCGTTATTTCTCATTCTCATCCTGACCGTAATACAGGGTGCCAATGCGGATAAGCGGGCGGCCCTGAGACTTGCGGTGCAGGTTACTGTCCCTGAGCGAGTAAACGCATCCGCAATACTCCTGCTGGTAGAACTGCTCCCGCTTGCTGATCTCAATCATGCGGGATGAACCGCCCTGTTTGCGCCAGTTGTAGTCCCAGTAGATCATGCCCGGATAGCGCGCTGCCGCACGCTGGCCGCAGTCGTTTATCTGCTGCATGTTCTTCCAGCGGGAGATCCCCAGCGAGCTGCTGATGACGCTAAAGCCATTTTCTGCCGCATAGAGCGCCGTGCGTTCGAAGCGCATATCGAAGCACATGGTGCAGCGGACGCCGCGCTCGGGTTCCCACTCCATGCCTTTCGCGCGCTCAAACCAGTTATCGGTGTCGTAATCGGCATCAACAAAGGGCACGCCGTGTTTTTCCGCAAACCGAATATTCTCTTCCTTGCGGATGAGGTATTCCTTTTGTGGATGGATATTGGGGTTATAGAAAAAAATAGTGTAGTCAATTCCCGAGGCCTGGATGGCCTCCATCACTTCACCCGAGCAGGGGGCGCAGCAGGAGTGCAGCAGCAGTTTGTCGGCACCGTCTGGCAGGGTGAGCTGAGGGCGGATAAAGGGGGCTGTCGTCATGGCGTTCTGCAATATGTTTATGAAATTTATGGAATGGTAGCACAGACTCAGCATCTTTTAAGGCGGCACGGACGGGGGCGGCGCAGGAAGATCCCGCCCGGTCGGGATCTTCGCGCAGTGAAAGGCTGTTATTCGGCAAATTTCAGCAGCGCTTCGCCATCAAGACGATAGCGTACCCATTCGGACTGCGGCAGCGCGCCAATGCTCAGGTAAAAGTCGATGGCGGGCTGGTTCCAGTCGAGCACGCTCCATTCAAGGCGACCGCACTGCCGCGTTACCGCCAGCTGCGCGATATGCTTCAGCAGCGCTCTGCCCGCGCCTTTACCGCGATACTCCGGAGAAACGTACAGGTCTTCCATATAAATACCGTTGCGTCCGAGCCAGGTTGAATAGCTGGTAAAGAACACGGCATAGCCGGCAGTCTTGCCGTCAAACTCCGCGATCAACGCCTCGGTTTTAGTCCCTGCGCCAAAGAGCGTTTCCCGGATCTCCTCCGGCGTGGTAACCACTTCTTCCGGCGCTTTTTCATATACCGCCAGTTCGTAAATCATGGCGTATATCGCCGCTGCATCTTCGGGGCGAGCCTGACGAATGGTGATGCTCATTGTTTATCCTGTTTTTTTGCGTGCGTTTCGATTGATGGCGTTAAGCATACGGAGTATTGTCCGAAGAATTAAGTGCAATGAAATCAACAAATGATGAATATTATGCATCCTGCGCTGAGACGCCTTGATTTAAACCTGCTGCCCGTTTTCGATGCCATCTACCGCCACCGTTCCGTTCGGCTTGCCGCCGATGAGCTGGCGATGAGCACATCCGCCCTCAGCCATGCGCTCTCGCGTTTGCGCGCCACCCTGAATGACCCGCTGTTTTTTCGGGAGGGGCATCGCATGTCCCCCAGCGTGTATGCCTCTCAGCTTGCGCCTTCAATTGCTTCCGCACTGGCGTTCCTTAATCACGAGCTGGCCCCGCAGCCGGAGTTTGACGCGGCCAGCAGCACCGAGAGCTTGCAGATTGCGATTACGGATTTTACCGCGCTTTGCATTTTCCCGGCCCTGATGCACAGGCTGCAGCTTGCAGCCCCGGGTTTGCGTTTTGAACTTCGCTATCTGCCGCACAGCCCGGCGCTGACGGAGCTGCTGGCGGGCGAGGTAGATCTGGCGCTGGGTTTCAGCACCGAGGATGATATCCGCCATCCGGAACTGGAAGAGATCGGCTGGTTTGAAGATGAGTATGTGGTTATCAGCAACGCAAGCCGGACGAGGCTGACGCTGGAGGATTATCTCGCGGCCCGCCACCTGGTGGTGACGCCGTGGAATGAGAAGCAGGGCGTTCTGGATGTGCGGCTCGAGCAGCTTGGGTATACCCGACAAATCGCGATCAAAACGCCGTCAATGCTCAGCGCGCCGTTTATCGTGGCGGAAAGCGATCTGCTGATGGCAATTCCCCGGTATGCCGCTGAGAAGCTTATGGCAGCAGCGGATCTCAGGATATTTGCCTTACCGTTCCCGATACGCACGTTTGAAGTGAAAATTTACTCGCATAAACGCAGCGGCCAGCGGGGCGCGACCCGCTGGCTTAAGGAACAGCTGCAGGTGCTGGCACAACAGGGCGATAAATGATTAATGGTATACGTATTAAGAAATGACTTCGCGCCTTCCGCAAGCGATCGTTAATGCATTAAATGATTAGCTATCGCGCGGAACTCTTATTATCAAAGGGGTGGTCTCAAATCCGTGCGGGCATTTGCGCGCATTGCAATACTCAGCATATGAGCAGCCTTCAGCATCCAGGTTTTTATTAAAAGGGCAGGCCATTTTGTTTTTTATCTCATTCCACAGGTTCTCATTGTAAGGCGAGACGTTATAAAGGGATATTTGGTTGAATACGCCATTTACAAAAATTCCATTTTTTGTCGTATGTATTCTGTCTCCGGGCAAAAGATAGATGTCACTTTCGTACCAAATTATTAATCTTAATAATTTTAAACCAACAATGTGCGAATAAACGATTCCTGTGTTAGGGCAAATGACAGAACTTAATACTCGCCACGACATCATGCTTTTCTCCATAAGATATTTTTACCTGGATTTAGGTTTAGCATGGGATCAGACATCGATCAACGATGTAACTCATTGATATTGATCGTTATTTTAAGATTAATCAATTTTTATCTATATATAACAATAACTTGCGCAATACGGTTTCGGTGATTATTTTGAATTATTTACGTTGAATTAAAGATAAGTGGTTTGATTTTGACCGCTTGAAGGTTATGAACGTGAAAATAAGGTTTAGCAAGGGCCTGCATTCTTAAAGGAAATTTAACCATGACTGAAATCATTTTATTTCAACATGTTACCCTGTTTAAGGTTTGTTGGGTTGGTTTCATTATTATTAATTTTGCTTATCGATTCCTTAAAATAAATGTCGCTACAGGCGATTTGTGCAGGCTTTGCTATAGAAATGGCTGAAATCGGATTTATATGACTTCATTCCATGGGGGTATTATTCAGATTTGCTTATGTAAAATAAAGCTCTTCCAAAATTCGGTGAAAAGCAGAATCACCGTCCAAAACAGGGTGTTTACATGTGATTGTCTTTTGTGATATCAGCCCCACTAGAGAAGTGTATTTTTTTTGTAACTTTTTGATATTATTTATTATATTGAAGTTGGTGTTGTAATCGGCATCAATATTTTCAGGAAGGGCATAGGATGTCCCCCAGCGTGTATGACTCTCAGGTACAACATGCATTTACCTCCATGCTTTACTCCTTTCATGAGTTCGATGCCTATTTTTTGTACCTTAGACCGCTCGACAACAACCAGGGTGCGAACACAATAGCACACTGCGCGATGAGCGTGTCCCGGTGGCATGCAGAGCATTCCACCGGCCCCATGTTCTGAGGGTGAAGAATATGGTGTCATTTCCTGCTTGCCACATTTTCATCTCAGGAGTTATTATTTACAACATTCTGACGATCCTTTAGAGAATAGACTCTTAGAAACGTCCTTAAATATTGTCAAAATCAGCATGTTGAATATTTTTATTTTCGCTTTTCATTATCGTCAAACAAAGCCATTGAATATACCCATGATGGCATTGTATTGATTTTTCTTTCATATGAAATATTTTTATTTGAGCATTTGTTTTTAATGTTGTATCTGAAGCTTGGTAGGCCAGACTTAATTAAGTACTTATCTATCAGAGATGATACGCAAAAATAAGGTTGATTATTCGCTTCCAGCGCAAGTGTCTCTAAATTGGCATCACTGCCTGCTGCTACAAATACAGGAACATCTCCATAATCGGTAGGGTTTATATCCCATTTGAATATAAAATCGTTGTCATGCTCGCCTGTTTTGCTGAAAAGATTAGTTGGAAGGACATTATTATCCATGAAAAATTTATTCAAAGCAGGTTTGTGATCGCCATAAATAACAACTACAGCATTTGGATCTATCTCACGAACTTCCTTGTAAAAATCGACGAAACGATCCACGGCTTGTTTCAGTTCGTACGTATAAATATACTCTCCTGAGTCATTCTCATGAGGATAGGGTCCATGGGTAGACATAGTAATTAAATTCATGAATATATTTTTCCCGCCAGCTTTTTTGAGATGTTCAATAGCTGATTTATAAAGAAGATAATCATCGGGTTGCCATTGCCATTTTTTTCTGGTTGCAATAATTTGAGCTGGAAGACTTATATTAGACATTTCATAAAGACCATCAAATTGTTCAAATCCAAATTTTTTATATACAATATCTCTATGCCAAAACTCTTTTAAATAGTTATGTGCTGCATAAGTAATAAAGCCTTTTTCTTTTAATGAGTTGGCAATAGTATCGGAATGCGATTTGAACTGTGAAGCATATTCTTGATAAATTATACCAGATAAAACCCTTGAATTACTTGGAAGTCCGGTTAGCATTTCAAATTCAACATTTGCAGTGCCTCCACCATAAACTGGAGAAGTCGCTCGAAATGTGACAAAACCTTCATTTAATATGGGAGTAATTATTTCTTTGAAATTTGCATTGTCATACCAGCACGACTCACAGAGTACGTAAATGATGGTTTTATGTTTTGATAATTCCGTACTGCCAACTCGTTTTTCAAAGTTGTAAACCTCTTTATTATTTTGGTTAGCCATAGGTGCAGATTTCCGTGAACTTGTCATCACAACATGCATAGCTATTCCATTATCCTGGAGATTTTCAGGCCAATTCCATGATTTGTAAATTACATTCATTTCTTTAGCTAATAGTATCACCTTTCTGGAGAGAATACTCTCCTCGCCAAAGAGAGCGCTGAAATGAGTATAAAATGCAAATGGCAAAGTGATTATAAAAACAATTGCAAGAAAAGTTTTATTTTTCTTGGTTGTGTAAAATATTTTGTTGATAAACAACAAAATTACGCAAATGAATATTGCGAGGAAAAGGTAGAATACTGGCCATGCTGTGAGGTAATGTTTTGCAATAGATATATTAGAACGAGAAAATAAGTCATTCCAGGAGAGCACCTCGCCCGTGAGTGATAACTTGATATTACTTATATACTCCAGTAATTTGAATGTTATAAAAACAATATAGGCTGAAACTAATGATGGTAGTCTTATTAAACGAAGTGAGATATAAGCTAAAGGTAAAGGACTGGCAAGCCATATGTAGTGTATGAATGAATATAAAAAGTTTGGTAATGGTACTGAGCTTTTAATTTCCAGGGAAGCTATAATGAAAAATGTAATAATAAAAATAAAATCCAGTAATGAAGATTTTATTTTTTTTTGAAAGTTAGTTGAGACGAGAGACGTAGTTTTGAAGAGTACGTTCATTTTTGAACCTTAAAATAAATGATTCTGATTATATCATGTAATTATAAAAAGTGTAATAACCTCTCTCAATAGATAACTAATGCTAGTATTTGGGCATTGGTATTTGACGACCAATAAGAGGGAAATCACAGAGGAATCACCGTCCAAAGCGGTAAGTTGAATCACAACTCCTGCTTACCTTGATAGCCTCGTATGGGAAGTAAGAAGTCCTTTTATGCCTGATAATATTTTTTGGAATGTCGAATAACTCAATGATAAAAATGGAAAAGTTAATGTTTACATAGAACTGTGTAAAAAGGTACTATACCCCCCTATAGTATCAGGAGGGCGTATGCCGCATTCACCCGAAGATAAAAAACGTATTCTGACTCGCGTCCGCCGCATACGCGGGCAGGTTGATGCCCTTGAACGGGCGCTGGAGTCAGGCGACCCCTGTCTGGCCATCCTGCAGCAAATTGCCGCCGTGCGCGGGGCTGCTAATGGCCTGATGGGCGAAATGGTCGAAATTCACCTCAAAGACGAGCTGGTGGCGGGCGAAACCACGCCGGATCAGCGAGCCGTACGCATGGCAGAAGTCGGCCATTTGCTGCGCTCTTATCTAAAATAAACCCACACATCTCACAATAGGGGAAGACAATATGAAATCTCGCGCTGCAGTTGCATTTGGTCCCGGCCAGCCGCTCAAAATCGTTGAAATCGACGTGGCACCGCCGAAGAAAGGCGAAGTGCTGATCAAAATCACCCATACCGGCGTATGCCATACCGATGCGTTTACGCTGTCGGGTGACGATCCGGAAGGCGTCTTCCCGGCGGTGCTCGGTCATGAAGGGGGCGGTGTTGTAGTGGAAGTGGGCGAGGGCGTGACCAGCCTGAAACCCGGCGATCACGTGATCCCGCTGTACACCGCGGAATGCGGCGAGTGTAAGTTCTGTAAATCCGGCAAGACCAACCTCTGCCAGGCGGTTCGCGCCACTCAGGGGAAAGGGCTGATGCCGGACGGCACCACCCGCTTCTCCTATAACGGCGAGCCTGTTTATCACTACATGGGCACCAGCACCTTCAGCGAATACACCGTTTGCGCGGAGATCTCGTTGGCGAAGGTGAACCCGCAGGCGCCGCTGGATAAAGTCTGCCTGCTGGGCTGCGGCGTAACCACCGGCATCGGCGCGGTGCACAATACGGCAAAAGTCAAAGAGGGCGACACCGTGGCGGTGTTCGGTCTCGGCGGTATTGGTCTGGCGGTGATTCAGGGCGCGGTCCAGGCGAAGGCCGGTCGGATCATCGCGGTCGACACCAACCCGGAGAAATTCAAGCTGGCGGGTGAAATGGGCGCGACCGACTTCGTGAACCCGAAAGACCACGACAAACCGGTTCAGGATGTCATCGTTGAGATGACCGACGGCGGGGTTGATTTCAGCTTCGAATGCATCGGCAACGTTAACGTGATGCGTTCCGCGCTGGAGTGCTGCCACAAGGGCTGGGGCGAGAGCATCATCATTGGCGTGGCCGGTGCGGGCCAGGAGATTAAAACCCGTCCCTTCCAGCTGGTCACCGGGCGCGTGTGGCGCGGTTCCGCCTTTGGCGGCGTGAAGGGCCGTACCCAGCTTCCGGGTATGGTTGAAGATGCCATGGCCGGGAAGATTCAGCTCGATCCGTTCATTACCCACCGTTTACCGCTGGAGCAGATCAACGACGCGTTCGATCTGATGCACGAAGGAAAATCCATCCGCACCGTTATTCATTTCGGCGACAAGTAACTCTTCTGCCAGCGGTTTTAGCCGCTGGCGTTTCTTTAATAATCTTCTCTAAAGTGTGACCAGTGCGGCGTTTTTAGCCGTAATCTAAATCCCAACCGTGCCGATGACTATCTGACAGGCGTGTTTTTACGCATCTTACCTACAAGAGAGTCGACGGTCATGGACAACACTACTTCGATGCCGGCGCAGCGCAAGCTGGGCTTCTTGCATCACATCAGGCTGGTTCCGCTGTTTTCCTCCATTCTCGGTGGCATTATTCTGCTCTTTGGCTTGAGCTCGGGCCTGGCTGGATATTTCCTGTTGCAGGCCGATCGCGACCAGCAGGATGTCACATCCGAAATTCAGGTGCGTATGGGGCTCTCGAACAGCTCAAACCATCTGCGAACCGCGCGTATTAACCTGATCCACGCCGGTGCGGCAAGCCGTATCGCGGAGATGGATGCCATGAAGCAGAACATCAGCGAGGCGGAAACGCGGATTAAGCAGTCCCAGGATAGCTTTACCGCCTATATGAATCGTGCCGTGCGTACCGCTGAGGGCCAGGCGCTGGATGCGGATCTCAAGGCGCGCTACGACGCCTATGTTGCGGGCATGCAGCCGATGGTGAAATTCGCCAAAAACGGCATGTTCGAAGCGATCATCAACCACGAAAACGAAACGGCGCGCCCGCTGGATGACGCGTACAACGCCGTGCTGCTGAAGGCGATTAAGATCCGTACCGACCGTGCCAGCGCGCTGACCGCGCAGGCGCACAGCCGCACGCAGCTGGGCCTGATGTTTATGGTGGGCGCGTTTGCGCTGGCGCTGGTGCTGACGGCAATGACCTTTGTTGTGCTGCGCCGCACGGTGATCAATCCGCTGCAGCGCGCCGCGAAGCGTATCGAAAATATCGCCAAAGGCGACCTGACGATGCCGGACGACGTAGCCGGGCGCAGCGAAATTGGCCGCCTGACGCGCGATCTGCAAACCATGCAGCACTCGCTTGAAAATACCGTGGGCACCGTACGCCAGGGTGCAGAGGAGATCTACCGCGGTACCAGCGAGATTTCTGCCGGTAATACCGATCTCTCTTCGCGCACCGAGCAGCAGGCCGCGGCGATTGAGCAAACCGCCGCGAGCATGGAGCAACTCACCGCGACGGTGAAGCAGAACGCCGATAACGCCCACCATGCCAGCAAGCTGGCGGAAGATGCCTCCGGCAAAGCCAGCCGCGGCGGTCAGATGGTCTCCGGCGTGGTGAAAACCATGGGCAATATCTCCAGCAGTTCGAAGAAGATCTCTGAGATTACCGCCGTAATTAACAGCATCGCGTTCCAGACCAATATCCTGGCGCTGAACGCGGCGGTCGAAGCGGCGCGCGCGGGCGAGCAGGGGCGCGGGTTTGCCGTGGTGGCAAGTGAAGTGCGTACCCTGGCAAGCCGCAGTGCGAATGCCGCAAAAGAGATCGAAAGCCTGATCAACGAATCGGTTTCGCTGATCGACCAGGGCTCCGGTGAAGTGGTTGCCGCCGGCCACACCATGAATGAGATCGTCGATGCGGTTAAGCGCGTGACCGACATCATGCTGGAGATTGCCGCCGCGTCCGACGAGCAGAGCCGCGGTATCGTGCAGGTCAGCCAGGCGATTTCCGAGATGGATAAGGTCACCCAGCAAAACGCCTCGCTGGTGGAAGAGGCCTCCGCCGCGGCGGCGTCTCTGGAAGAGCAGGGGGCGCGTCTGACCGAGGCGGTCGGCGCGTTTCGTCTGAGCGGCGCGAAGCAAGGGCGCGCGGCAACGTCTGCGCCAGTGGCGAAGAACGCGCAGCTGCGTCCGGCGGCTGCGGTTTCCGGGGATAACTGGGAGACGTTCTGAGCGGCGTGTTGTGTCGGGTGGCGGCTTCGCCTTACCCGACCTACTTGTATTTGCAGGCCCGCGTAGGCGTAGCGCCACCGGGCAAAAAAAAGGGACCTTTCGGTCCCTTTTTTCATCCGTTACTTCTTATCGGGTAACGCATAGGCGATAACGTAATCACCGCGATCCGGTGACTGGCGAGCGCCACCGGCGTTAATGATGATGTACTGTTTACCGGTTTTCGGCGACACGTAGGTCATCGGGCCGGACTGGCTGCCGACTGGCAGACGGTCTTTCCAGATCTCTTTCCCGGTGGCGGTATCAAACGCGCGCAGGTAGAAGTCCTGGGTTCCTGCGAAGAACAGCAGGCCGGACTGGGTAGAGAGCGATGCGCCAAGCGTCGGCATCCCGATAGGGATTGGCATGTGCATGCGAATGCCTAGCGGGCCGGTATCTTCCACCGTGCCGACAGGAACCTGCCACACCAGCTTGCCGGTTTTCAGGTCAACGGCCGACATGGTGCCAAACGGCGGCTTCTGGCACGGAATGCCCAGCGGCGACAGGAAGCGTTCGCGCATTGCGCCGAACGGCGTGCCGTCCATCGGAACGATACCCATCTCGATGCCGCTGGCGTTTTTCGCTACGTTAGCGCGCGGCACCATGTAGTTTGCCAGCCCCAGGCGCATATCGTTGACGAACATCAGGCTGTTGTTCGGGTCAACGGAGACGCTGCCCCAGTTCATCCCGCCGAGAGAGCCGGGGAACTGCAGGGACCGGTCGAGGCCCGGCGGGGTGAAGATGCCCTGATGACGCATCTCTTTGAACTGAATGCGGCACAGCAGCAGGTCGACAGGTGTCGCTCCCCACATGTCGGACTCGGTCAGCGTCTGGTTGCCAATCATCGGCATGCCAACGGAATACGGCTGGGTCGGAGAGTAGCGTTCACCTTCAACGTTACCCGCCGGAACGGGACGTTCCTCAACCTTCGCCACCGGCTTACCGGTTTCGCGGTTAAGCATGAAGATCATGCCCTGCTTGCTGGTCTGCACCAGCACAGGCGTGGTTCCGCCTTTACCGTCCGGCAGGTCGTACAGCAGCGGCTGGGAAGGCAGGTCGAAGTCCCACAGGTCGTGGTGGGTGGTCTGGAAATGCCAGCGGACCTGACCGGTGGTCGCGTCAACGGCGACGATGGAAGAACTGTACTTATCGTCCAGCGCGGTGCGCTCGCCCGCCCAGAAATCCGGGGTGGCGTTGCCGGTTGGCAGGTAAATCAGGTTCAGCTTAGCGTCGTAAGACATGGCAGACCAGACGTTCGGCGTACCGCGCGTGTAGGTCTGGCCTTCCGGCGGCAGGCCGGTCAGGTTCGGGTTACCCGGATCCCACGCCCAGGCCAGCTTGCCGGTGTGAACGTCATATGCGCGCACCACGCCCGGCGGTTCGCCGGTGGAGAAGTTATCCGCCACGCGTCCACCAACCACAACGACATTCCCGGCAACCAGCGGCGTGGAGGTCTGCTGATAATACCCGGGCTTGATCTCGCCCATGCCAACGCTGAGGTCAACGGTGCCATGGTCGCCAAAGTCTTCACAAACCTTGCCGGTATCCGCGTTGATGGCAATCAGGCGGGCGTCGGTGGTCGGCAGGAACAGGCGGCGAGGGCAGGCCGCAGGCTGTGTGTCTGCCTGTGACGTTGTCACCTTTTGATTATCTTCAAAATAGCCCAGACCGCGGCAGCGCTGCCAGTTAGGCGCCGTGGCTTTGGAATCGTAGCGCCATTTTTCTTTACCGGAGTCCACGTCCAGCGCCAGCACTTTGCTGTACGGGGTACAGACATAGAGCGTGTCGCCAACCTGCAGCGGGGTGTTCTGATCTTCCGCGCCGGAGCCGTTGCTCTGCGGAATATCGCCGGTGTGCGCAACCCAGGCGACCTTCAGGTCGTTGACGTTTTGCTTGTTAATTTGGTCCAGCGCTGCGAAGCGGTCGCCGTGCGTGGTGTTGCCCCAGTGCTTCCAGTTTTTTTGCTGCTCGCCGGGCGCAACGGGTTTAACCGGCACGGGCTCGTTTGCCGCCACGAGGGTTTGCGGCTTAAACATCCACCCCAGACTGACCAGCATGACCACGGCCAGCACGGCCGCGATCCCAAACGCTGGTGCTTTGTGCACCGCGGTGCCGGTATTCGCGGCGCGCAGGAAAGGCCAGACGATGGCGCAGAGGAAGGCCAGAACGGCAAAGGTAAACAGGCGGGAGAAGAGCGGCCAGAAATCCCAGCCCGCATCGCTTACCGCCCAGAACAGCGAGGCAATAAAGGCGATGCCGTAAAGCACGATCCCGCTGGTGCGATTGAGGAAAATCAGGATCGCGGCAATCACCATCACCACGCCCATAATCAGGAAGTAACTACTTCCGCCCACGGTGGCGAGCTTAAAGCCCAACCCGCCGACGGCCAGACCGATGAGTATCATCAGTCCGGCAAGAAGCCACTGCAGAATACGAGGTATCCCGCGCGGCGCGCTGCCAAATGCCATTTCT
The DNA here is from genome assembly GCF_058788735.1 of Enterobacter sp. FW301-JW81. Classification (NCBI taxonomy): domain Bacteria; kingdom Pseudomonadati; phylum Pseudomonadota; class Gammaproteobacteria; order Enterobacterales; family Enterobacteriaceae; genus Enterobacter; species Enterobacter sp. FW301-JW81. The sequence goes on from NZ_JBYTBA010000001.1 coordinate 983,802, forward strand.
GTCTCCTTAAACCCCCCGATGTATCAGAACTGTGCTGGTGTGTACCATTTGGGTAATAAGCTGTCGGGGGATAATGTTTTTTACGGTGTTGTGCGCATTGAATGCGGTTGAAATCACCTTAAACAAATAGCATGCGAACCATTTGGTGAATTCGCGGCTATGATAAAACTGTTAAATTGTTTTACGCAATTGTTAATGAATGATTTCGCATTATTTGATTAGAGGACGGCGCAGTTCCCTTGCCCCTCTGTCGCTGAGGGTTTCCCATAAAATAATGCCTGCACAAATAACCCCCTCTCTATTGAGGGAGAGGGCTGGGGTGAGGGGGGACATACGGCTCAGGTGGTCATTCCGTTCACTTTATGTTCCTTGCTACTCTGTAACGACATGACCGGTGAACGTGCCAGGGTGGCTCAATCGCCACCACCCTGGCGACCCGGGCTCCCGGCGGTAAATCGCCGCTTCGCGGTACCCTCAGCTTATTCCTTCAGGCTATCGGGTCGGGCATGAGCCTGCATCCCTGCAGGCCACGCCCTCTCGGCGCATCCCTGCGCCTCGCCCCGGCCTTACGGAAACGCTTCGGCGATTTACAGCCGGACCAGGATATCGCTGTAAGGTATTCATTTTCCTGAGACAGCGTACATCGCTTCAGGTAAAAAAATTACTGGAGAACCCTCAGCCTTTCGGAGAGGGTCAGGTGGGGAAAGATCTCAGACCGGCATCGATTTACGAATGGCGCTCAGCAGCGTTTGCGCACCAACAGAAAGCGGGGTATCCACCCGGGTCAAAATGCCGATAGGTTCACCGGCGCCAGGGGCGGTCACCGGCAGGGCGGTCAGCGTTCCCTGACGCAAATCGTCTTTCACCGCCCCGGAGGGGACGAACCAGACGTAGTCATAGTCCAGCGTGAGCTGGCGTGAAAGCGAGGCCGAAAGCGTTTCGATACAGCCGGAAGGCAGCGTACATCCCTGCATCTGAAGCAATGTTTCGGCGGCCTGGCGCGGTACGGTCCCTTTCGGGCAAACCACAACGGGCCACTCCGTGACGCGGCTTAGCGTGACGGTATCCTGCAAAAGAGGGTGATCGGGACGCACCACCAGCTTCAGGGATTCCAGGAACAGCAGCTCGTAATTAAGACCGCCCATCAGTTCCGGGTCGGACATTCGGCCGATACCGAGATCCAGCTCGCCCGATTTCAGCCCCGCGAGCAGCATGGTGTTGTTCATGGTGGCAACCTGAATGGTGGTATGCCGCTGCTGCTTGTGGAACTGGCCGATGACCGGTGGAAGAATGCCCAGCGCCGCGGTAGGGAGAGCTCCCACGCGCACGACCTCGCTGGCCTGCTCTGCTTTTCGGTGCAGGGACTGGCCTGCGGTATTGAGCGCATCCAGAACTTTGACGGCGTGGGTGAGGAACTGTTCGCCGACGAGGGTTAGCTGCGCCCCCAGCCGACCGCGGTCAAAAAGCCGGGCGCCGGTAAGCTGTTCCAGCTCGTTGAGGGTTTTCGAGAGCGCGGGCTGGCTCAGGTTAAGAGTTTCAGCCGCACGCCCCAGCGTTCCCTGTTGAGCGACGGCCACAAATGTATGCAAATGGCGCAAGCGTATGCGCTGACTGAACAGACCATTTTTTTCCATAGGCGATGTTAAAAACAGAGCGATGCGGGTGACAAGTTAAGTTGTTTAATTTTGATAACCTGATAGCAAAATATTTTTAACATTTGATCTGTTTGAGTTACAACAAATTTTTCGGCAGGGGATAAAAGCGAACGTCCTTGTTCATTTATTGCTCATTGCGGAGGGGGAATAGCTAAGCGGTTTAGATCACGCCGTCACCGCCGTCAGAACACCACACCTGACCGGAGGTAAAGGAACATTCATCAGAGGCCAGCGTGACGTACAGCGGAGCAATCTCCACCGGCTGACCGGGACGTCCCAGCGGCGTATCGCCTCCGAACTCCTTCACTTTTTCCATCGGCTGGCCGCCGCTGGATTGCAGTACCGTCCAGTAAGGGCCAGGGGCGACCGCGTTAACGCGAATGCCTTTCGGACCCAGCTGTTTGGCTAAGGATTTGGTAAATACCGCGAGACAGGCTTTCGTCTGGGCATAGTCCAGCAGAACGGGGCTGGGCTTCACCGCCTGAACGGAGGAGGTGTTGATGATAACGGACGACGCTTTCAGATGGCGCAGCGCCGCCTTGGTGATCCAGAAAGGCGCATACACGTTGGTTTTGAACGTCGCGTCAAAATCCTCGGTGGTCAGCTCTTCTAACGATTCCCGGAACTGCTGGCGACCGGCGTTATTGACCAGAATGTCCAGCCCGCCCAGTTTCGAGACGGCTTCTTCGACAAGATTCTGACAGAAGGTTTCGTCCCGGATGTCCCCCGGCAGCGCGACGGCCTTACGGCCTTCAGCTTTGATCAGGTCAATGACTTCAACCGCGTCTTTCTCTTCTTCCGGGAGATAGTTGATGGCCACGTCAGCCCCTTCACGGGCATAGGCGATCGCCACCGCGCGACCAATACCGGAATCGCCACCGGTAATCAGCGCTTTTTTGCCGGCAAGACGGCCATGCCCTTTGTAACTTGTTTCTCCGTGATCGGGTACAGGCTGCATTTCGGATGCCAGTCCCGGCGGCGTTTGCGGCTGTTCCGGGAACGGGGGCTGCGGGTAAGCGTTCTTACGGTGTGTATCACTCATAGCTGACTCCTTAAGCCAAGGGGTGAGATTTGATGGATAGTTGCAGCGTTAGCGCTTCGCTGAATTATTTCTGCAAACGATCGACACGGACGACGGCAGGGGATGATTTTTTATCAAGCGAACCGTTGATGCTAATCATCTGATCGGGTTTTACCGTTCTGCCGTCGAAGACTGCCTGGGGAATAATAACGTCGATTTTTCCGGTTTTATCCTGAAATACAAACTTATCGCCGCTACCGTCAATAAGATTACCGCGCAGTGAAATTGTTGCACCATCGTGCAGTTGTTTTGCCTGATCGATGGTCATAATTCGCGCGTCGTCGGTTCCGCGATATCCGCTGTCGAGAGCGTGCGGTGGCGGCGGCGCTTCACCTTTTTGTAACCCGCCGTTATTATCTGCCCATGCGGCCGGAACCAGAAATATCAAAAAAGCGGAAATAAGCGATAATTTCATCTGATATCCTTCATTTTGGTTGTCTTGACTTATTAAGTATTGTTGCTATTCCTTTATGTGGCAAATGTGATAAGTCCTAAAAACATTCGCGTTAGAAATCAAAATTATCGGATAATAAGCGGAACGGTGACGACGGCCATGAAGCGTGAAAATGAAAAGTTACCCGGGATAGATGAAAGTTATCGTTTGCTGACGTTTGAATACGCATTTCGTCAGGTTGGATTTATTGTTCTGTTGGTTATTATCGTCGCCGCCATTGCCGGTCTGTTTTCAAGCGGAATGGTGAGCGACACGGCCAAAACGAGTTCCGCTAACTCACTGACCATAAACTACGAACGCTTCGGACGACGCGAGACAGAGACGCGGATGCAGCTGACGTTTCCGGTGCAAACGGAGGGAAAGTATACCCTCAGCATGACCAGCGAGAGCAGCGAAGCGTATGAGCCGGGAAGCGTCTGGCCGCAGCCGGACAGCATGTTCAGCCGCGGGAATACCCTCTATTTTGTCTACAACAACCTGAAAAAGACGGACACCTTCTCTGTGTTGTTCTTTACGACGCCTTCCATCGCCGGTAAATGGAACACCGTCATCCGCATCAACGACGAGCCGGAAATGACCATCTGGCAATTTATTTACCCGTAGGAGGCTGATATGGATATGGTCTTACGCGCGCTGGCTATTTATCTGTTCCTCGTGGTGGTATTTAAAGTGGCCGGGAGACGCGCCCTGCTGCAGATGACCAGTTTTGATCTCATTTTGCTCTTGATTATTAGTGAGGCCACGCAGCAGGCGCTTCTTGGACAAGATTTTTCCGTCACCGGCGCGATGATTACGATTACCACCCTGGTGGTGGTTGATATTATATTCGGACTGATGAAGAAATATTTCTCCCCGGTAGAGAATATCCTTGATGGTACCCCCGTGATTCTGGTTGAGAACGGCGTCCCTTTAGCAGATAAACTTAAAAAAGTCGATGTGTCTTGCGATGATATTCTGGTGTCAGCGCGTCAGAATAATGGCATTACGGAAATGAGTAAAATCAAATATGCCATACTTGAGCGCAATGGACATATTTCAATCATTCCTTTCGAGAAATAAGAGGCGGCAAGATGAGCAATCTTTTTCACGACAACAATAATACCGTGGGTGAACTGACAAAAAAGCTGGCGAGTAAATTAACCGACCTCGGGCTTCGCTTAACCACGGCTGAATCCTGCACGGGAGGAAAGCTCTCGGTGGCGCTGTGTGCGGAAGAGAACACCGCCGATTTTTATGACGTCGGCCTGGTCGTGTTCAGCGATGCCGCGAAAGAGCGGATCCTCAACGTTCGTCCTGAGACGCTCGCGCGGTATACCGCCGTCAGCGAACAGACCGTCACCGAGATGGCCGCCAGTATCCGCGACATTGCCGAGGCTGATATCAGCATCGCCATCAGCGGATACGCAGGCCCGGAAGGGGGCGACGATGGCACGGCGACGGGGACGGTCTGCTTTGCCTGGAATATATGTGGTCAGACGAAAACCCGCACCGTACTGTTTTCCGGCGACTGTCAGGACGTGGTGGAAAAAGCGGTGCATTTTTCGCTGGCTGAACTGGTGACAACGCTGTCGGACGGGAATAACGGCTAAACGCACGCGGAGGTTGTATGGCTGTCATAGTGATTACTGGCGGAACGGCGGGCGTGGGAAAAGCCACGGCGCTGCGCTTTGCAAAGGCAGGTTACGATGTGGGGCTTATCGCCCGGGATGAAGCAAGCCTGCACTCCACGCAGGAAGAGCTACGGCGGTTTGGCGTCAATGCACGCGCCGTGCAGGCGGATGTCGCCGACAGCCAGGCGGTGGTGGATGCCGCTAACGAGATTGAGTATCGCCTCGGCGCGATTGATGTCTGGGTGAATAATGCCATGGGGGCCGTCCTGGCGCCGTTTCGTACCCTCACGGCGGACGAGTTTCGCCGCGTCACTGACGTGACGTACCTCGGCTACGTGAACGGCACCCGCGCCGCCCTGGAGCTGATGATTCCCCGCGACAGGGGCGTGATTATCCAGGTGGGTTCGGCGCTGGCCTACCGTTCCATTCCGCTGCAGTCCGCCTACTGCGGGGCCAAGGCGGCGATCCGCGGGTTTACCGATGCGGTGCGTACCGAGCTGATGCATGAGAACAGCCGGGTTCAGCTTTCGATGGTCCAGATGCCGGGGCTCAATACTCCGCAGTTCGAATGGGCGCGGAATAAGTTCGCCTGGGCGATGCGCCCGGTGCCGCCGGTATTTGAGCCTGAGGTCGCTGCCAGCGCTATTTTCAGGGTGGCGCAAAAACCGGTACGGGAGCTGTGGGTGGGCAGCAGCACCATCCAGTCGATTGTCGGTCAGTTTCTCTTCCCCGGTTTTCTTGACCGGCTGATGGTGAAAAAAGCCTGGGAAGGCCAGATGACCGACGATCTGAACGCGCCGGATCGCCAGGACTATCTCGATCGGCCGGTTAACGACCTGCACAAAATCCATGGCCGCTTCACCGACGAGGCGAAAAACCGCGCGTCGTCCGTCACTTCAGGTATGCCGGGTAAAGTGGCGCTAGGGGCTCTCGCGGTGGCGGGGATTATGCTAACGCGCCTGCTCGCCCGCCGAAAATAATTAGCGCAGCGCGCTACGGTGCGTCCAGAACCAGCGATAGCCGTATCCGCCAAGCGTGAGCTGAACGGTTTTGCCGCAAATCAGCGCATCATCGTAGCGCTTGTCCGCGAGACAGGCGGTCCAGGTGGCGTTGCGGATCCCCTTTGCGGTGAACTGCACCGGCTCGTCGCTGAAGTTAACGAAGGTCAGGATGCTGCGTTCGTCGGTCTCGTAGTAGATCCCCAGCACCGCGTCATCATCGATCGTGATGAGACGAAACGGCGCAACGGCAATCTCGGGAAACTCCGAGCGGGTATTGGCAATATCAATAATCCGGTGCAGGAGCGAGTTGCGGTGGAGCAGCGAATCGGCCACGTTGATTTTCTGGTAGCGGTAGGGGCCGTGGTCGATAATCGGGGCAATAAATTTATCCGGATCGGCGGCGGAAAAACCACCCCCCTGTGACCCTGCCCATTGCATGGGGGTGCGCACGGCATAACGCTCCTCCAGCTCCAGATCGTCCCCCATGCCTATCTCATCGCCGTAGCGCATCACCGGGACGCCCGGCAGGGAAAAGAGCACGGCGTGGCAGAACGCCAGCCGCTTCCGATCGCCGTTCAGCATCGGTGCCAGGCGGCGGCGGATCCCGCGCTGGTAGACGTTCATCTCTTCATCAGGGGCGAAGGTGTCGAGCACAAACTGCTTATCCTTCTGGCTAATCCCTTCCAGGTCCAGCTCGTCATGGTTGCGCAGCCAGTTGGCAAAACAGCAGGAGTCGGGCGGGACGATCATTTTCTTTACCGCATTGCGCAGCGGCCGGGCGCTTTTCTTCGCCAGACTGACGTAGAAATACTTGTTGAGCCAGAAGTTCAGCACCAGGTTCAGGCGGTCATTATTGCCGAAGTAGTCCCGATAGGTTTCCACCTCGACGTCAACTTCACCCAGCAGGATCGCCTCCGGATTATGCTGCTCAATAAGACGGCGTATATGTTCGAGGATCCACAGGCCTTTTTTTTCATCACCGTTTCCCGCCTGCGTGGTGAGGTGGGAGGCGGCATCCAGGCGAAAACCCGACACGCCCAGCTTGAGCCAGAAAAGAATGATGTTCTCAATCTCTTTCAGCACCGCGGGAGAGGTCAGGTTCAGATCCGGCTCGTGACGATAGAACATGTGCCGATAGTATTGTCCCGCCTCGTCGTCCCAGGTCCAGATGCTCTTTTCCACGCCGGGGAACATGGGCGTCGTGTCGTCCTCGTCGTTATCCGACCACAGGTAATAATCACGATAGGGTGACGCCGGGCTGCGGCGGGCCTGCTGGAACCAGGGATGTGCGTCCGAGGTGTGCTGGATCAGCAGCTCGATAATGACCTGCATGCCCAGCTCCCGGGCCTGCTCGATAAAGGCGATGATATCCGCCAGTTTTCCGAAGCGGGGGTCCACCTGAAGATGGTCGCTGACGTCGTAGCCTTCGTCGAGAAAGGGGGTGAGGTAAAACGGGGTGATCCAGATGACCGTCGCCCCCATGCGGCGAATATAGCGCAGCTTGGCCGCTATTCCGGCGATGTCCCCGCAGCCATCGCCGTTCAAATCATAAAAGAGTGCGGTATCAATCTGATAAATAATGGCTCGCGTATGCCAGTCCGTCATAGCATCCCTCAGTGGTAACCTTCAGTATCAGAAACCTTGCCCCGAAAGACGTAGTAGCTCCAGGCGGTGTACACCAGAATCACCGGAATAATCAGTAATGTCCCAACCAGCATAAACAGCTGGCTGGCAGGCGGCGCCGCGGCTTCCCACAGGGTGATGCGCGGTGGAATAATGTTCGGCCACAGGCTGATGCCGAGCCCGCTAAACCCGAGGAAGATCAGCCCCAGCGTCAGCAGGAAGGGGCGGGCGTGGCTCTCCGGGTTGCGCGTCAGCCGCCAGATCAGCACGCTGAAGAGCGCGACCAGCAGAGGAACCGGCAGGAACCAGAAGAAGTTGGGGAAGGTGAACCAGCGGTCGGCCACGTACTGCCAGCCGAGCGGGGTCCAGATGCTCACTACGGCGATAACCACCACCAGCGCCAGCAGTACGTGGCGGGTCAGCTCGCGCATGCGGGCCTGCAGCGCGCCTTCGCTTTTCATAATGAGCCACGTGGTGCCCAGCAGCGCGTAAGCGACGACCAACCCGATACCGCAGATGAGGTTGAAAGGGGTGAGCCAGTCAAGCGCCGAGCCGACGAACCGCCGCCCCTCCACGTCGAAGCCGTTAATCACGGCGCCCACCACCACCCCCTGGCTGAAGGTGGCGAGCAGGGAGCCGCCGGCAAAGGAGTAGTCCCAGAATTTGCGGTGGGAGGGCGTGGCTTTAAAGCGGAATTCAAAGGCGACGCCGCGAAAGATAAGGCCGATCAGCATCGCGGTGAGGGGGATGGTCAGCGCATCAATAATTACCGCATAGGCCAGCGGAAACGCGCCGAACAGCCCCGCGCCGCCGAGCACCAGCCAGGTTTCGTTACCGTCCCAGACGGGCGCCACGCTGTTGACCATCACGTCACGCTCTCTGGCATCGCCCACGAAGTTAAACAGCAGGCCGATCCCCAAATCAAAGCCATCCATGATGATGTACATCAGCGTGGCAAACACGATGATGGCAAACCAGATAACTGAGATATCGACGCCCATCAGATTTTCTCCTCTTCCGGAACAGACTCGGCGGCAGACAGCGGACGCGCGGGCGTGCCCGAGGTGTTTGACGTCAGCGTATCAACAGGCTGAGGGCCTTTCTTAATCAGCCGGATGAGGTAAACATAGCCCACGCCGAACACCGACGAGTAGACGACGAAGAACGCCAGCAGGCTAATGCTCATCTGAAGGGTGCTGTGCAGCGAGACCGCGTCGATCGTGCGCAGATAGCCATAGACGACCCACGGCTGACGGCCCACTTCGGTGGTCACCCAGCCCGCCAGCAGCGCCAGCAGACCGGCGGGCCCCATGCAGAGGGCAAACCAGTGGAACGGGCGCGAGTGGTAAAGTCGATGGCGATAGCGCAGCCAGACGCTGACCAGACCCAGGGTAATCATCAGCAGCCCCATACCAACCATAACGCGGAAGGACCAGAAAACGATGGTCGAGTTTGGACGATCCTCTTTCGGGAAGTCCTTCAGCGCCGGGACCTGCTTATCGAGGCTGTGCGTCAGGATAAGGCTGCCGAGGGCGGGGATCTCCAGCCCGTATTTGGTGCGCTCTTCTTCCATATCCGGCAGGCCAAACAGCAGCAGCGGGGTGGCCTCGCCGGGCGGATTTTCCCAGTGCCCCTCAATGGCGGCAATTTTGGCCGGCTGATGCTCAAGCGTGTTCAGGCCGTGCATATCGCCCACAACGGCCTGGATGGGGGCGACCAGCAGCGCCATCCACATCGCCATGGAGAACATGGTCCGGATGGCGGGGGTATCGTTACCGCGCAGCAGGTGCCAGGCGCCCGATGCGCCGACAAACAGCGCGCTGCTCAGGAAGGCTGCGATAGCCATATGGATCAGACGGTACGGGAAGGAGGGGTTGAAAATGATTGCCAGCCAGTCTTCAGGGATAACCTGGCCGTTCTGAATGGTGAAGCCCTGCGGCGTGTGCATCCAGCTGTTGGAGGCGAGGATCCAGAAGGTCGACATCAGCGTGCCGAGCGCCACCATGCAGGTCGAGAAGAAATGCAGGCCCGGACCAACCTTATTCCAGCCGAACATCATCACGCCGAGGAAGCCCGCTTCCAGGAAGAAGGCGGTTAACACTTCATACGTCAGCAGGGGACCGGTAATACTGCCCGCGAACTGGGAGAATCCGCTCCAGTTGGTACCAAACTGGTACGCCATGACCAGCCCGGACACGACGCCCATACCGAAGTTAACGGCGAATATCTTTAGCCAGAAGTGGTACAGCGATCGCCAGACGTCGTTTCTGGTGCGCAGCCACATGCCTTCCAGCACCACCAGATAGCTGGCGAGCCCGATAGTGATGGCGGGAAACAGGATATGGAACGAGACGGTAAAAGCGAACTGAATTCTGGCCAGATGAAATGCATCGAGTTCGAACATGGTCCGTACCTCTGAGACGATGGGGCACGAGAATTGCCGGGTAGCTCAGGACTGCCCGGCAAAACCGATTACGGTTTTTTCTTACCGGCACCCAGCTCGGCGCCGGTCAGCGGGTCGGCGTGTGGATCGGACTTCGTGCGGGCAGACATGGCCTTGACCAGGGTTGCCTGTTCGGTCGTCAGCGTCACGCTTGCGCTGCCGTCTCCGCCGTCCACGGCAGGCTGGGGTGACTCAACGTAATCGAAATGTTTATCGCTGTTCCAGCTTCCGCGAACCTCTCCACCTTCAGACATATTGTAGTACTTGTTGGTGAATTCCTCGATTGGCGGCAGTTTTCCCGGTGGGAAGTTATTACGTATGGACTGCAGCGCCTTCTCGAAGGAGAGTTGATGCGCCGCCTCACGCGTCATCAGAAATGCCAGCGCATCCTTGACGCCGGGATCGTCGGTCACGTTGATCAGCCGTTCATAGATGATTTTCGCCCGGGCCTCGGCGGCCACGTTAGAGCGCAAATCCGCCGTCGGTTCGCCGATGGTGTCGACGTAGGCCGCCGTCCACGGCACGCCCGCAGAGTTGGTCAGCGGGGTGCCGCCACCGTAAAGCAGGGAGGTGATGTGGCTGTCGTTACCGTTTTCGGTCATCGACCGGTACAGCTCGGCCTCATTTTCCACCCCTTCCGCCAGCGCGCCTTTCGCGCCTTTATTCAGCATACCGACCAGGGTACCGATGATTTCGAGGTGGCTTAACTCCTCGGTCGCGATATCCATCAGCATATCTTTACGGCCGGGATCGTCATCGCTCAGGCCTTGCGTAAAGTACCGGCAGGCGGCGGCCAGCTCGCCCTGCGGCCCGCCAAACTGTTCCAGTAAAAGATTGGCCAGGCCAGGGTTGGGTTCAGCAACGCGAACCGTGTATTGCAACTGTTTTACGTGTCGAAACATGCTCACTCTCCTGTGGATTATTTTTTCGCTTCGACACCTGACGCGTCTGAACGCAGCAGGAACTGTTCCGTCGTTTCCGGGATATGACGGATCAGCCAGTCGGCCATTTCACGCTCTTCCGCCAGAATGGTCTCGATAGCAGGCACCGAAGCGAGATCGCCCGCTTTTTTGGCCGCCGCCAGCAGGGAGGTATAGCAGGCGATTTCAAACTGCTCGAACACGTAGCCGCTGATCGAACCCTTCACGATTTCGTCAGAAGGGAACATGCCGCCGATGGACTGACCCAGCGCCGCCATTTTGCTCATTGAGTCTTTTAAAACCGAACGAGAAATATCATTACGGTCGAGGATTTCCTCCAGCAATGTAATTTGCCGTTTTGTCTCATTAATATGTTGCTCAATTCTTGCGCGAACATCAGGATAATTATCGATACGGCTGGCCATGGATTCCAGCATAGATTCGGCTTGCTTTTCCATCGCATGGGCATCGCGTAGCCAGTCATGGTAGTGTTCTACGTGATTCATCATTGTATCCTCATAATGGGTTCGCTTATTTGGTCTCACTTTCAGCAGCCTGATCGGCACGCGCGGCACTGTAGCCAGATAAGTGGCCGACAATATTAGCGTAAATACTGATAATAATGACCCACAGCACGCTGTTCTTCCACCATATTACGGAAGGGATAGCGAGAATGAACCATATTATAGCTGCCGTTAAATGGCACCGTTTAATTGTCCTGGGACTGATGCTCATTTTATTTAACCTGTGTTACAGCGTCATTTTTGCGCTTTTTGGTTAATATTTCCAACGGCCAGGTCGGTGAGTTTAAGATCGGTTTCTTTTTCTTCTTCCAGAGTTTCGGCGAGAAGTTTAACGGCTTTTTTATAGCCCAGTTGTTCAGCAAGTGTGGCAAGGGTACCGTAGCTGGCTATTTCGTAATGCTCTACTTTTTGCGCAGCGGCAATTAACGCGGCATCACGTACTTCATTCTTTTCCGTACTTTCAATGACTTCATTGGCTTCCTCTATTAAGCCTTCCATCGCTACGCATTTCATGCGCTTGATTTTGATGCCGTCTTCCTGTTCGACAATCTGGTCAATACGTTCGATTTGACCCTGCGTCTCTTCAAGGTGTGCGGTAAAGGCTGCGCTCAGCTTCTCGCTCGACGCGGCGCGGGCAAGCTTGCTCAGCGCGCGGGTAAGCTGTTTTTCCGCGCTGTAGGTATCCGACAGAAGATGAATAAAGACATCCTCGACGCTTTTCATATTCATAATAATTACGCTCCGGTAAAATAATGAAAGGGTACTGCGAGCTTTTCAGCCCGCAGCATGCTCTCAGGTTTTATTAAAAGAGTTTTAAATAAGATCAGGAGTTATCAGATTTACGGCCTCCGCCGTGACTGTTCTGTCCTCCTTTTTTACCCGCTTCAGAAGCGCGTTGCGGATCGTTTTTAAAGTTGCCACCGCTATGCTGGCCACCTTTACGTCCAGCTTCTGATGCTTTTTCACGGTCTTCAGCGAAATTACCGGAACCACCACGATGCTCTGCCATATTAAACCTCACAATAATATATTGGTTATGTCAGTTCGATACGAAAATATTCCGTATCACTCGTCGTTCGAGTAATAACTCTAGTCGCTGTGCGGTGTGCGTCAAATGCAACTCGTCATTCACGGCTGCGTTATTTTTAAATATTTGTAAATTTACGCTTCGCTTCGGGCGGAAATATGGATGAGCGGGAAGGACTTGTAAACAAATGCTCAGATTAATCCTAAGTTTTCGCTAAAAAGCTGAAAGATGAAGATAAAAATAAAGGGGTACTCATTCCGTCTAATTTTTAGACAGCGCGCAGTCAAAAAATACTCCTTTATAGCTAGAAAGCGGAACCCTAAATAATTATAAAAAACTGGAGAAGCGGACGAGAAGAAAGGTTGGTTGATGTACGACCCGTTCAGAGGGCCCATAGCACACGGTTTGACCACTGTCGTCTTAAGATCACAATTCAGAAATTCTTCCCCCCGGAAGGAACGGGTTTCTCTACACTCCAGGTAATATTCACTGGAGGCATGACATCATGGCGAACACCATCACGGCTGATGACATTCGGGAACACTTTTCGCAGGCTATGTCGGCGATGTACCAGCAGGAAGTTCCGCAGTACGGCACCTTGCTTGAACTGGTTGCAGACGTCAACCTGGCGGTTCTGGAAAACAACCCACTATTACATGAACATCTGGCAAACGCCGATGAGCTTGCGCGCCTGAACGTGGAGCGTCACGGGGCGATCCGCGTCGGTACGGCGGAGGAACTTTCCACCCTGAGACGGATATTTGCCATTATGGGCATGTACCCGGTCAGCTATTACGATCTCTCCCAGGCAGGGGTGCCGGTTCACTCCACGGCGTTTCGCCCGATTGATGATGCCGCGCTGTGCCGTAACCCGTTTCGTATCTTTACCTCACTGCTGCGCCTCGAACTGATTGAGAACGTCGCGCTGCGCGAGCGTGCCGCGGAGATCCTGTCTCACCGGAACATCTTTACCCCGCGCTGTCTGGCGCTTCTCGACCTGTATGAAGCAGAAGGGCAGTTCACTGACGCGCAGGCGCACGAGTTTGTGCAGGAAGCGCTGGAAACCTTCCGGTGGCACCGTCATGCGACCGTCGATCGGGAAACCTATCAGGCGCTGCACAACGAGCACCGCCTGATTGCCGATGTGGTCTGCTTCCCGGGTTGCCACATTAATCACCTGACGCCGCGCACGCTGGATATTGACCGGGTGCAGGAGCTGATGCCGAAGTACGGCATTGAACCTAAAGTTCTGATTGAAGGGCCGCCGCGTCGCGAGGTTCCCGTCTTATTGCGTCAAACCAGCTTCAAGGCGCTGGAAGAGCCGGTGCTGTTTGCCGGTGAACATCAGGGTACCCACACCGCGCGCTTCGGTGAGATTGAGCAGCGCGGCGTGGCGCTGACCCCGAAAGGCCGCGAGCTGTACGATAGCCTGCTCGCCCAGGCCGGCACCGGTAAAGATAACCTGACGCACCAGCTGCATCTGCGGGAGATGTTTAGCGCCTTCCCGGACAGCGAGCTGTTAATGCGCCGTCAGGAGCTGGCCTATTTCCGCTACCGTCTGACGCCTGCCGGAGAAGCCCATCGTCATGCGTTCCGTCCCGGCGACGATCCGCAGCCGCTGATCGAGCGCGGATGGGTGATTGCCCAGCCGATCACCTATGAAGATTTCCTGCCGGTCAGCGCCGCCGGGATATTCCAGTCCAATCTCGGGAATGAAACACAGGCGCGCAGCCACGGCAATGCCAGCCGCGATGCGTTTGAAGCGGCGCTCGGCTGCCCGGTGTATGACGAGTTTACCCTCTATGAGGAGGCTGAAACGCGCAGCAAACAGCGTTGCGGTTTGCTCTGAAATCGTTACTCTGCTGGGGTGTGATGGAAAAAATAAGGTCGTTATGCAAAATCCTTCCGCCCCTGTGGTTGAAACGCGCTGCGGCGCACTGGCTGGTTTTACTGATAAAGACGTTCATGCGTGGTACGGGATCCCTTACGCCGAGCCGCCCGTGGGTGAGTGGCGCTGGCGCTCGCCGCGGCCGCCTGTGCGCTGGGAGGGCCTTCGCGAGGCTACGGCTTTTTCGCCCTCAAGCTGGCAAAGCAGCGAGTATTGTCAGGAGCTGGGCGGCGGCGATCCGGGCCAGTTTTCTGAAGATTGTCTCTATCTTAACGTCTGGTCTCCCACAGAGCGTGCGGAGCCGCTTCCGGTTATGGTCTGGCTGCACGGGGGCGGGTTTACCCTGGGCGCCGGTGGCCTGCCGCCGTATAACGGCAAAGCGCTGGCCACGCGCGGCGCGGTTGTCGTAACCCTCAATTACCGTCTCGGCCACCTCGGCTTTTTCGCCCATCCTGCTCTGGAAGGGGAAGAAGACCGCGTGGTGCATAATTTTGCCCTGCTGGATCAGATAGCTGCCCTTGAATGGGTGCGGGACAATATCGCCGCGTTTGGTGGCGATCCTGCCAATATCACCCTGTTTGGCGAATCCGCTGGCGCGCGCAGCGTGCTGTCGCTGCTGGCATCGCCCCTCGCAAAGGGATTGTTCCATAAGGCGATTATCCAAAGCGGCTATACCTTGCCGGACACGCCGCGCGAACAGGCGCTACGGAAAGGAGAAGCCCTGGCCGCCCATTTTGGCCTGGAGAACGCAACGGCCGAGGAGCTGCGCGCCATTCCACCCGACGTGTTCTGGCCGTTAACCGCGCCGCTTAACGTGGCCCCGGCGCCCATCGCCGGAGACTGCGTTCTGCCGGAGGCCATGCTGGACGTCTTTTTCGCCGCCCGCCAGCACCCTGTGCCGGTGATGATTGGCTCTAACAGCGACGAAGCCAGCGTGATGGCGGTGTTTGGCATCGATCTCGCGGGGCAAATCCAGAAGCTGCGCCGGGAGCGCCGCTTCGGGCTGGGGCTGATTAAGTTGCTCTATCCGGGCGTGAAGGGCGATGAAGAGCTGGGCAGGCAGGTGTGCCGCGACATGGCGTTTACGACGATGGGCTATGTGGTGATGCAGGCCCAGCAGCGCGTCGGCGGATTGTGCTGGCGCTACTGGTTTGACTATGTCGCCGAAGCGGAACACGCCACCTATGTCAACGGCGCCTGGCACGGCAACGAGGTTCCCTACGTCTTCGACACGCTTGGCCAGGTGGAACCCTCGCGCCAGTATGTCAACGCGCGGGATCTTCAGTTTGCTGCCCAGGTGGCCGATTACTGGGTGAGCTTTGCGCGCGACGCCGGTCGTCGCGACAGCCTGCCAGGGCCGACGCGCTGGCCCGCGTGTCGCAAAGGACGGGACGTTCTGCTACGCATTGGTGTGAATAAACATGCAGGTTTCAGGCTTGAAAACCGCTTTATGCGCGCCCGCATGAGCCTCTTTAAACGGGTGATGAAACACCACGTCAGCCTCGATTAAGCAAACACGCGCGAAACGCCGCCAGCCCGTTTTCCTCGCCAGGCGTTTCGCGCAGCACCAGCCGGTAGCTTGCGCCGGTTTTTATGCTCGTCTCAAAGGGTCGTATCAGCCTTCCGGCCCGGACATCTTCGGCCACCAGCGTTTCGTCGGCAATGGCGACGCCGAGCCCCTGAATGGCGGCCGTGATCGCCAGATCCATCGTGTCGAAGTGTTGATTTTTGTGCATGACAAAGCCGGGGCCTTCCTGTTTTGTCAGCCACAGCGACCAGTCTGTCTTGTCCCTTGTCGGGTGAAGAAACGTTAACGATCCCAGCGCTGCACCCGCGCGCACCGGGCTTATCACCGGGGTGAGCGCCTCTTCGAACAGCAGATCGCCCGCGCTCATGTGCGTGCCGAACACGATGGCCGCGTCGTAGGATTCGGTTTTGAAATTGACGTTGTGATCGGTGGTGGTGGTCAGCGCAATTTGCAGTTCCGGCTGCTCGCGCTCCACCTCCAGCAGGCGCGGCACCAGCCAGCGCATCGCGCAGGT
The DNA here is from genome assembly GCF_058788735.1 of Enterobacter sp. FW301-JW81. Classification (NCBI taxonomy): domain Bacteria; kingdom Pseudomonadati; phylum Pseudomonadota; class Gammaproteobacteria; order Enterobacterales; family Enterobacteriaceae; genus Enterobacter; species Enterobacter sp. FW301-JW81. The sequence continues at coordinate 1,000,070 of NZ_JBYTBA010000001.1, forward strand.
GGGGGCCTTGAGCCGGATCACGGTTTGCTGGCTGCGGGCCTGATCGGCCACGGTCAGCAGGCGTTCGAAAGCCGACTGCAGTTCCGGCAGCAGGGCGCTGCCCTGCGAAGAGAGGCGTAAGCCGCGCGCGTGGCGTTCAAAAAGCGGAAAGCCAAACCACGCCTCAAGGGAGGCAATTTTGCGGCTCACGGCGCCCTGCGTCAGACAAAGCTCGGCGGCAGCATGGGTAAGATTCAGGTGACGCGCGGTGACTAAAAATGCGTCAATGGCATTGAGCGGGAGCGAACGGCGCGACATGGAAAACCCTCAGCTATGCATTTTTCTCATGGCTATTATGACAACAATTCGATTGTCCCGGCAACGAACTTGTTGTTTGAATAGTTATGCAAAGACCATGAGAAGGGTAACAGGATGACTTTACGAACGCCGGTGCAAACGCGCTCCAAACTGCCAGATGTGGGAACCACCATTTTTACCGTTATCGGCCAGCTCTCGGCGCAGCATAACGCCATTAACCTTTCTCAGGGCGCACCGAATTTTTCCTGCGACCCGAAGCTTATCGCGGGCGTCACCCGCGCAATGGAGGCGGGGCATAACCAGTACGCGGCGATGACCGGCCTGCAGCCGCTCAAAGAGCGCATTGCCGATAAAATTGCCACGCTCTACGGCACGCAGTATAACCCTGCCAGCGAGGTGCTGGTCACCGCCAGCGCCAGCGAAGGGCTCTATTCGGCGATTAGCGGGCTGGTGCATCCGGGCGATGAGGTGATTTACTTTGAGCCGTCATTTGACAGCTATGCGCCGATTGTCCGCCTGCAGGGGGCAACCCCAATCGCCATCAGGCTCACGGTGCCGGATTTTGCCGTCAACTGGGACGAGGTTCGCGCCGCGATCACCCCGCGCACGCGCATGATCATCATTAATACGCCGCACAACCCGAGCGGCCAGGTCTTCTCCACCGACGATCTACAGCAGCTGGCGGCGCTGACGCGCAACACCGACATCATTATTTTGTCTGACGAAGTGTACGAACACGTGGTGTTTGACGGTGAGCCGCACCACGGGATGGCCACGCACCCGCAGCTGGCGGAGCGCAGCGTGATTATCTCATCTTTCGGAAAAACCTATCACGTCACCGGGTGGCGCGTGGGTTACTGTGTTGCCCCGGCGGTACTGATGGACGAGATTTGTAAAGTCCATCAATTTTTAATGTTTTCTGCCGATACGCCAATGCAGCACGCGTTTGCTGAACATATGGTCGACCCGCAAACCTGGCTGTCGCTGTCGGCGTTTTACCAGCGCAAACGCGATCTGCTGCACGGTCTGCTGGCCGATTCGCCGTTTACGCTGTTGCCGAGCGCCGGTTCGTTCTTCATGCTGGCGGACTACAGCCAGTTCAGCGACGAGCGCGACAGCGAGCTGGTGAAAAGGCTGATCGTTGAGTACGGCGTTGCCACCATCCCGCTGTCGGCGTTTTATGCGGACGGTACGGACAATAAATTGATTCGTCTCTCTTTTGCGAAAGATGAGGCGACGTTACGGGCAGGTGCCCAGGCCCTGTGTCGGGTTAAACCACGCTGAGGAGTTGTAGATGAAATTACGCGCGTTAGTTGTCGGCATGGGATTGCTGTGTACTTTTTCCTCCTTCGCGGCCACCGAGCTGCGTTACGGTCTGGAAGCGGAATATCCGCCGTTTGAGAGCCGCAATGCGGCGGGCGAGCTGGAAGGGTTTGACGTTGAGCTGGGGAATGCCATTTGCAAAGCGGCTGCGCTGAAGTGCAGCTGGGTGGAAACCTCATTTGATGCGCTGATCCCGGGGCTGGTGGCGAAGAAATTTGACGCCATCAACTCGGCGATGAACATCACCGAGCAGCGCCGCAAGAGCATTGATTTTACCCAGCCGATTTACCGTATTCCGTCGCAGCTCGTTGGCAAGGCCGGCACGGCTGTCGAGGCAACGCCAGAAGGGCTGAAGGGCAAAACCATCGGCGTGCTGCAGGGATCCATCCAGGAAACCTATGCCAAAGAGCACTGGGAAAAGCAGGGTGTCACCGTGGTGTCTTATAAAGATCAGAATATGGCCTGGGGCGATCTGCTGAATGGCCGTATCGACGCCTCGCTGGTGATGTCCGCGGCCGGGCAGGCAGGTTTCCTCAGCAAGCCGCAGGGTAAAGGGTTTGGCTTTATCGGCAAACCGGTGTCAGACGACACTATCCTCGGCAGTGGGATCGGTTTTGGGCTGCGTAAAGGGGACGAGGCCACCAAAAAGCAGCTTGATGCCGCGATTGATAAAGTACGTGCCGACGGCACGATCGCTAAACTCGCTGATAAGTACTTCCCGGGTATCGATGTCAGCGTAAAATAACCGCCTCATTGGCCCCGGTGAGTGATGTCGCACCGGGGCATTTTTATACACATTTTCCAGGCTTTCTTTACACCACTTTCGGGCCGTTCTGGTCGACAGAAAATATTTCTCACTTTGTTCAGATAATCACCGGCCAACAATTGGATTCTTAACCATTTTTGTTTAGGCTGTGCGTTCTTTCTTGCCGTCATTTCGCCGCGCGCGAAACACATTCACACGACCATAAGGACGTTTTTCCAGGCATGAATCGCAGACGTTTTCTAAAAGGCTCGCTGGCAGTGGCAGCCCTGAGCGGCACATCCGGCCTTGCTTCCCTGTTTTCCAAAGCGGCATACGCTGCTGACTCTGACATCGCTGACGGTCAGAGCCGTCGTTTTGACTTCTCCGTACTGCAATCCATGGCGCATGACCTGGCGAAAACCCCTTGGGGTGGCGCGCCGCGCCCGCTGCCGGATACGCTGGCAACCATGACGCCGCAGGCGTACAACGCCATCCGGTACGATGAAAAACAGTCTCTGTGGAACAACGTTGAAGGGCGTCAGCTGGACGTACAGTTCTTCCATATGGGGATGGGGTTCCGCCGCCGCGTGCGGATGTTCTCTTTGGATCAATCCACCTCGATGGCGCGCGAGATCCACTTCCGTCCTGAGCTGTTCAGCTACGGTGAAACGAGCGTAGATACCAAACAGCTGGAGGGGCAAAGCGATCTCGGCTTTGCAGGCTTCCGCGCCTTTAAGGCGCCGGAGCTGGCGCGTCGCGATATCGTCTCTTTCCTGGGGGCGAGCTACTTCCGCGCGGTGGATGACACCTACCAGTACGGCCTTTCCGCACGCGGCCTGGCGGTCGATACCTTTACCGACACCCCTGAAGAGTTCCCGGACTTTACCTCTTTCTGGTTTGAAACCGTCAAGCCGGGTGATACCACGTTTACCGTCTATACGCTGCTCGACAGCCCGAGCATCACCGGTGCCTATAAGTTTGTGATCCACTGCGAGAAGAGCCAGGTGATCATGGAGGTCGAAAACCACCTCTACGCGCGTAAGGACATTAAGCAGCTCGGCATCGCGCCGATGACCAGCATGTTCAGCTGCGGCAATAACGAACGCCGCATGTGTGACACCATTCACCCGCAAATCCATGACTCCGATCGCCTGGCGATGTGGCGCGGCAACGGAGAGTGGATCTGTCGTCCGCTGAACAACCCGCAGAAGCTGCAGTTTAATGCCTACATGGATAAAAACCCGAAAGGGTTCGGCCTGCTGCAGCTCGATCGCGATTTCTCGCACTATCAGGACGTGATGGGCTGGTATAACAAGCGTCCGAGCCTGTGGGTTGAACCGCGCAACGACTGGGGGAAAGGCTCGGTTGGCCTGATGGAGATCCCGACGACGGGTGAAACCCTGGATAACGTGGTCTGCTTCTGGCAGCCGGAAAAAGCCGTCAAGGCGGGCGACGAGCTGGACTTCAAATATCGCCTGTACTGGAGCGCCATGCCGCCGGTGCGTTCTCCGCTGGCCAACGTCTTCGCCACCCGCACCGGTATGGGCGGGTTCCCGGAAGGCTGGGCGCCGGGCGAGAATTACCCGAAAGTGTGGGCCCGCCGCTTTGCCATCGACTTCGTCGGCGGCGACCTGAAGGCCGCAGCGCCGAAAGGTATCGAGCCGGTGATTACGCTCTCCAGCGGTGAAGCGAAGCAGGTTGAGATCCTCTACGTCGAGCCGTTTGACGGATACCGTATTCTGTTTGACTGGTACCCGACGTCGGATTCAACGGAGCCGGTGGATATGCGCCTGTTCCTGCGCTGCCAGGGCGATGCCATCAGCGAAACCTGGCTGTACCAGTATTTCCCGCCAGCGCCGGACAAACGTCAGTACGTTGATGACCGGGTAATGCGTTAACGATTGATTCCCTCTCCCTGTGGGAGAGGGTTAGGGTGAGGGGCAATGACCGCAGCAAAATCCGAAATTATCCCGGTCTCTGACGCTATCGAACTTCGCGCCGTCGAAGATCGCTATACCGCCGATCTGCACAACCTCGTCGTAAAAAACAGAACCTGGCTGCAAACCGCCTTTGACTGGGCGCAGCACGTGGGCAGCGAGGACGATACCCGCCGCAACGTGCAGAGTAACCAGATGCTGCACCAGCGCGGCTACGCCAAAATGTTTCTGATCTTCAAGGGTGACGCGCTTGTCGGTGTGCTGTCGTTCAACACGATTGAACCGACCAACAAAGCCGGGTACATCGGCTACTGGCTGGATGAAGACCACCAGGGGCAGGGCATTCTCTCTCGGTCGCTGCAGGCGTTTATGCGCTACTACGCCGAGCGCGGGGAGATCCGCCGTTTTGTGATTAAGTGTCGGGTCGCGAATCAGAGCAGCAACAGCGTTGCCCTGCGCAACGGCTTTACGCTGGAAGGGTGCCTGCGGGAAGCGGAATACCTTAACGGCCGCTTTGACGACGTGAACCTCTACGGGAAAATTTATACCCTATAACGCGCCCAGCAGCGGCGTGCGGGTGATGCGCTGAGCGCCGTTAACCACCTTTTCGCCGCGCAGGTGAATGCTCTCGCCGGCAAAGGCTTCAATGACCGCATCGTCGGTGATTTCAACCCGATGCTCAATCAGCACATCGCCACTGATCCGCGCGCGTCCCTGGATCACCACCTTATCGTCCAGCATGATCGGCCCGCCGCGCAGCCATGCCTGACCGCCAATCAGGACGTGGTGCTTAATGACGCAGTTGCCTTCCACCACGGCATTCTCCGCAATCTGCGAGCTGTAGCGCACCGTCGGGATGGCATCGTCGTCAAAACCGGCTATCACCCGGGCGTTGCCGTAGACTTTTGCGCAGTCGCACACCCAGACGTTATTCAGGTCGTTACCCTCGAGGATAGCGTTGTCGAATATTTCGGCGCGGTGCTCAACAAAGGCAAAATTGACCATCGCCTCGCCGTAGATTTGCGCCTGGTGCACAATGCGCGACTGGCTCACCGTCGCCTTATCGTAGATTTGCAGGATCTGTTCACGGTCCGGCGTTAGCCCTTTGGCCGCAATGACCACGCTGTGATGCAGTACGCGAGCCTCGCCGTAAATATGGCACTCGCCGCGCACGCAGGATTGCTGAATGGTGACGTTGTCACTTATTCGCGCGCCGTGGCTCACCTCCGCACCGTCCAGCCAGCAGCTGTCGCCAATACGCGCATCATGGCTAATGATGCAAGGCAGGGTAAGACGCGCGTTGCCGGACACGGCTGCGCCGGCGAATACCACGCTGTTTTCGTCGTAGATCCAGCAATTGCCGTCCTGCGAGAGGGCGCGCTCGTCGTCAATCCAGCCGCCCTTTGTGCCGGCCACGACGTCGTTAAAATCGGCCGTGGCGATAATCTGCCGCAGCGTGGCGGAGTGGGAGGTCTCGCCGTTTTTCCACTGCCAGAGGCGGGTTTCATCGCTGAGTCGGTACTTTTTCATCGTGCGGTCTCTGATAGGCGTCTCAACTAAACGTAGCAAACTTTTGACCTTTCGTTGTACTGGCATCCGCTGCAGAAACCCCTTAAAATGGCATTTAAAATACATTTTAAAAATTAAAATTAATGAGCAAATTTAACACTCCCCAACAGGCGCTTAACTTGCCCGCCGGGTATTTTGGCATGGTGCTTGGCATCATCGGTATGGGCTTTGCCTGGCGCTATGCCAGCACCCTCTGGCCGGTGACGCGCTGGCCGGGGGAGAGCCTGGTTGCCCTTGCGGTGGTATGTTGGTTTCTGTTAACGGTCGCGTTTTTGACGCGCGCGATCCGTTTCCCGCGCAGCGTGCTGGCAGAGATGCGGCACCCGGTGACGAGCAGTTTTGTCAGCCTTTTCCCGGCCACGACGATGCTGGTCGCCATCGGTTTTGTACCCTGGTTCCGCCCGGTCTCGCTGGTGTTGTTTGGCACTGGCGTAGTGGTGCAGCTTGCGTACTCGGCCTGGCAAAGCGCCGGGCTATGGCGCGGGAAACATCCGCAAGAGGCGACCACGCCTGGATTATATCTGCCCACGGTGGCGAACAATTTTATCAGCGCGATGGCGTGCGGCGCCCTCGGGTTTCACGATGCAGGGCTGGTCTTCCTCGGCGCGGGCATCTTTTCCTGGCTCAGCCTTGAGCCGGTCATTCTGCAACGCCTTCGCAGCGCCGGAGAGCTGCCCGCCGCACTGCGCACGTCTCTCGGGATTCAGCTGGCGCCCGCGCTGGTGGCCTGTAGCGCCTGGTTCAGCGTGAATGGCGGTCAGGCGGATACGTTTGCGAAAATGCTGTTTGGCTATGGCCTGCTGCAGCTGCTGTTCATGTTGCGCCTGATCCCATGGACCCTGTCCCAGCCGTTCAATGCCTCATTCTGGAGCTTCTCCTTTGGCGTCTCGGCCCTGGCAACCACGGGTCTGCATCTGGGACAAAGCAGTCCGGCGGGCTTTTTCCACGCCATCGCCGTGCCGCTGTTTATCTTCACCAACGCCATTATTGGCTGGCTGCTGGTGCGTACATTGATTCTGCTGCTTCAGGGCAAACTGCTGGTTCGCACTGATAAAGCACTGCTTATGCAATCTGAGGAAAAATGATGACCGTTGATGAGAATTACTTCACAGAGAAATATGGCTTAACTCGTACGCACTCAGAAGTGCTGTTCAGTGCGGAAAAGGTTAAACCGGGCAAAACGCTGGACCTGGGCTGCGGCAACGGCCGTAATAGCCTGTACCTTGCGGCCAACGGGTACGACGTGACCGCGTGGGACAAGAACCCGATGAGCATCGACAATATCGAGCGCATCAAGGCGGCAGAAGGGATTAAGAATCTTCAGACCGCAATTAAAGATCTCAACGGCCTGAGCTTTGACGGCGAGTACGATTTTATTCTCTCCACCGTGGTGCTGATGTTCCTGGAAGCCAGCACCATCCCGGGCCTTATCGCCAACATGCAGCGCTGCACCCGGCCGGGCGGCTACAACCTGATTGTCGCCGCCATGGATACGGTGGATTATCCTTGCACCGTCGGCTTCCCGTTTGCGTTCAAAAGCGGTGAGCTGAGCAATTACTATGAAGGCTGGGAGCTCATCAAGTACAACGAAGAGCCCGGCGAACTGCACCGCACCGACGAAAACGGGAACCGCATCAAACTGCGCTTTGCCACGATGCTGGCGCGCAAGCCCGCCTAACGGGCGGCCAGCAGGCAGAGCTGCAGGGCGGTGCGGTAAGACGCCTCAAACGACGACAGCGGCAGGAATTCAAACCTCGAGTGGAAGTTATGCGCGCCGGTAAAGAAGTTCGGCGTGAGTAACCCTTTTGCCGAGAGCGCCGCGCCGTCGGTACCGCCGCGCATGGGCGTCGGTTTCGGCGTGATGCCGAGCGATTCCATCGCCTCAAACATCAGGTCGATAGCGCGCCTGTCTTCGCCAATCGCATTGCTGATATTGCTGTAGGTATCTTCAATGCGATACTCCACGCTGGCGGTCGGGTGTTGGGCGGCAATCCGCGCGGCAACGTCGGCAATCTGCTGCTTGCGGGCAGCAAAGTTGTCCTTGTCGAAGTCCCGGATATTGGCCTTAAGAACGGCCTCGTTCTGCCCGGCCTGAATGCCGTTAAACCAGATATAGCCTTCACGCCCCTCGGTGCACTCCGGCGTCTGCTGGCGGTCGAAGTGGCTGATAAAGTCGGTTGCCATTAATAACGGGTTCACCAGCACGCCTTTGGCGGACATAGGGTGCGCCGTCACGCCGGTAAAGCGGATCTCAGCGGCTGCCGCATTAAAATTCTCGTAGACAATTTCGCCCAGCTCGCAGCAGTCGATGGTCCAGGCGAAGTCGACGTCGAAGCGCTTAAGGTCCAGCGCCTTGGCGCCGTTCAGGCCGATCTCTTCGTCAGGCACAAACGCCACGACAATATCGCCATGCTGATGCTCCGCCGTCAGGTTTTCCAGCACCGTCATCACCACCGTGACCGCAGATTTATTATCGGCGCCTAATACGCTGGTCCCGTCGCTGAAAATAATCTCCTCGTTCGGGTAAGCCAGAATTTCGGGATGCTCTTTCACCCGCAGCCAGATCTCTTTTTCTTTATTCAGACAGAGATCTTCACCGGTAAACGTTAATATTTGTGGATGAATATCCGGTGATAAACCCACGTCGACGGTATCAATATGGGTAATAAAGCCGATGCGCGGCGCGCCGGGCACGTTGCCTTTTTTGACCGCCGTCACCGTGGCGAATTCATCAATCACGATGTCGTCTAAACCCAGCTGTGCCAGCTCCTGCGCCAGTTCCCGCGCCATGTCGTGCTGGCCCGGCGTTGAGGGCAGCGTTTTCACTTTAGGATCGCTCTGGCTGGTGATGGCGAGATAGCGGAAAAAACGATGCGTTAATTGTCTGGAAAGCGGCGAGCCCATAGTGATTTGTTCCTTATTTATTTTTCGGGTGTTTGCCATCTCACTTTAATGTTATTTATGAAATGGCAAAAGAATTAATTAGCCGTCGAATTAAAAAGACAGGAATAAATGATGACAAGCAAACTCGCAACTTTCACGCTGGCGCTTGCTGCACTCACGGTCAGTTCCGCTGTCGCCGCAAAAACGCTGGTGTATTGCTCCGAAGGATCGCCGGAAAACTTCAATCCTCAGCTGTACACCTCGGGAACCAGCGTGGACGCCAGCGCCGTGCCGGTTTATAACCGGCTGGTCGACTTCAAACCCGGCACCACGGAGCTGGTGCCGAGCCTGGCAGAGCGCTGGGAGGTGAGCGACGACGGCAAGGTTTACACCTTCCATCTGCGCAAAGGCGTTAAGTTCCAGAGCAACAAATCCTTCACGCCGACCCGCGACTTTAACGCCGATGACGTCATTTTCTCGTTTATGCGCCAGAAAGACGTCAACCATCCGTACCACAACGTCTCGAACGGCAGCTACTCCAACTTCGAAAGCCTGGAGTTTGGCAGCCTGATCACCGCCATTGATAAAGTGGATGACCATACCGTACGCTTTACCCTGGCGCACCCGGAGGCGCCGTTTGTCGCCGATCTGGCCTGGTATTTTGCCTCGATCCTTTCCGCTGAGTATGCCGACGCGATGCTGAAAGCGGGCACGCCGGAGAAGGTGGATATGGCGCCGATCGGCACCGGGCCGTTTAAGCTGACGCAGTATCAGAAGGATTCCCGCATCCTGTTCACGGCGTTTGCCGACTACTGGCAGGGGAAATCGAAGCTGGACAGGCTGGTGTTTACCATCACGCCGGATGCCTCCGTGCGGTTTGCCAAAATTGAGAAGAACGAATGTCAGGTGATGCCGTTCCCGAACCCGGCCGACCTGCCGCGCATGAAGGCCATCAAAGACATCACGCTGATGAGCAAACCCGGGCTGAATACCGGCTTCCTGGCGTTCAATACCCAAAAGCCGCCGCTGGATAACGTGAAAGTTCGCCAGGCGCTGGCGATGGCTATCAATAAACCGGCCATTATTGACGCGGTGTTCCACGGTACCGGCACCGCGGCAAAGAACCTGCTGCCGCCGGGCGTCTGGAGCGCCGACAGCGAGCTTAAGGACTACGAGTACGATCCAGAAAAAGCCAAAGCGCTGCTGAAAGAGGCCGGGTTTGCCAACGGCATGAGCATCGATTTATGGGCAATGCCCGTCCAGCGGCCCTATAACCCGAATGCGAAACGCATGGCGGAGATGATTCAGGCGGACTGGGCGAAGGTCGGCGTACAGACCAAAATCATCACTTACGAATGGGGCGAATATTTAAAACGCGTGAAGGGCGGAGAGCATCAGGCCGCGCTGATGGGCTGGACGACCGCTACGGGAGATCCCGATAACTTCTTTGGCCCGCTGTTTACCTGCACCTCGGCAAACGGCGGGTCGAATTCGGCGAAATGGTGCTACAAGCCGTTTGATAACATTATCGCCGAGGCGAAATCGATAACCGATCATGATAAACGCGTGGCGCTGTATAAACAGGCTCAGCAGATCATGCATGACCAGATGCCCGCGGTGATGATTGCGCATTCGACGATTTTCGAACCGGTGCGCAAGGAAGTGAAGGGCTATGAAATCGACCCGTTTGGCAAACATCTGTTCTGGCAACTGGATATAAATCAGTAATTTTTCACTGCCCGGCACGTGGCCGGGCAGTCTTTTCGCAATTTGTGCTCCCGGCATCATTTTTTGTCACAACAAACCCACCAGTCTTTTGCTATAACTTCAAATGCATACTTGCAGATAACATGGAAAACTATCATGCGTACTCAAACTTTTTTTAAAGTTGCAGTGCTTACTGGTCTGTTGGCGTTGGCGGGCTGTTCTTCTAAAGTCGCCGCTCCCGAACAATATTCTGGCTTTTTAAAAGACTATTCAGGATTACAGCAGACGACGTCTGCGACGGGTAAACCTACGCTGCGTTGGGTTGATCCTTCTTATAACGAAGCTAATTACGACAGTATTATCTGGACGCCGATTACATATTATCCTGCGCCTAAACCGACAACACAGATTGGTCAAAAAACGCTTGATGAGCTGCTGAATTACACCAATAACAAAATGAAAACTGCTATTGGTACCCGTAAGCCGATTGTCACCACGCCGGGTAAACACAGCCTGATTTTTCGCGGTGCCATTACCGGGGTGAGTTCGCAGAAAGAGGGACTGCAGTTCTATGAAGTGGTGCCTGTTGCGCTGGTGGTTGCCGGTACGCAGATGGCAACCGGACATCGCACCATGGATACCCACCTTTACTTTGAAGGTGAGCTGATCGATGCGGCCACCAACAAGCCGGTTATGAAGGTAGTGCGTAAAGGCGAAGGTAAAGAGCTGAATAACGCAAATACGCCGATGACCTTTGCAACGCTGAAGCAGGTTGTTGATGATATGGCGACCGACGCCACCATGTTTGATGTGAAAAAGACCGCAAAATAACGTAAAACGGCCTGCGTAATGCAGGCCGTTTTATTTACGCCGTGCGCAGGCGCCTGAACCAGGTTTCGGGTCTGGTAAACATCACCATATTTCCCCCCAGAATCAGCAAGAGTCCAATAATTCCGTTGAAATGCCAGACGTAGCCTTCATACACCGTGGAGATGGAGAGCGCCACCAGCGGGAAGAGCAGCGTACTGTAGGCCGCTTTGCCCGGGCCAATGCGTCCCACCAGCGTGAAGTACGCGCCAAAGGCAATCACCGAACCAAACAGGGCCAGATAGAGCAGCGCGCCAATGTAGCTGGTGGTCCACTCCGGCGTGAAGCTGTCGCCTCTGAAGAGCGCAATACAGCCCATCACCAGCGTACCGTAGAGCATCGCCCAGGCGTTGGTGGTCATGGTCTCAAGGCCTCTGCGCTGATGGCGCATGCTGATCATATTGCCCAGCGAGAAGCCGTAGGTACCGAGCGCGGAAAGACCAATGCCCGTCAGGAGCGACGCGCTCCAGCCGCTGGCCAGCAGATCGTCCCAGAAGAGGGTGACGATCCCCACCAGGCCCAGTGCCGCCGCCGTCCAGAAACGGGCGGGTGGGCGCTGCCCGAAGAAAATAAAGCTGTTGATGGCGTTATAGAGCACGGCCATGGAGAAGATCACCGATTCCAGCCCGGTATTGATGTGCGAGGCCGCGGTGTAAAAACACCAGAAGTTAAAGCAGAAAACGCAGCATCCCTGGAGCATGCAAAAAAGATGATCCCGCAGCGCCAGCTTGCGCAGGCGGCGCAGGGCGAGTAATACCACCATCATCGTGAGGCTGGCGACGGCGAAGCGCCAGAAAATAGAGACGGGCGCCGCCACGGGGCCCTGCTGCAGGAAAATGGCAATCCAGGTGGTTCCCCAGATAATGACCACCAGTCCGTAAAGTAATGCGTTCATATTTTTCTCTTCTCAAACCACCGAAGCCCGCAGTATGGCGCCGCATTTTATAAAGGGCTTTCATCCGCTTGCGGTGGACTTGCAAAATCTTGCGCTTTTTTCTTTACCGGGGACTGGCAACGGAAGACAACTCTTCTTAGACTGACATTCCAGTCCATCACGCGCTAATGGTTATGTCTCACGCTTACGATACCTTTGAAACGCTTTGCCAACAGAATGCAGTCCTGCGGGAAACCGTCTCGCTGAATTCGGGTATTCAGCTGGCAGCGTGGTACAACAAGCACGATACGATAACGGTAAAAAGTAACCATCATACCCTGAGCCTGTACGTGGCAGACGGTTACGAAAGCTACCAAAAAACGCCGGGCGGCTGGAAGAACGGCGGGGGGCCGGACCGTTTCTGTTTGATGCCCAAAGAGAGCGAATCGACGTGGGATATCCGGGACGATCTGTCGTTTGTGCATCTCTACTGTACCGATGAACACCTGCGCGACGTGGGCGAAAAAATCTGGGACAAGCGGCCGCTTTCGCTGACCCTGGACGAACGTATTTTTGGCAGCGATCCGAAGATCACCGCGCTGTATCGCCAGTTTTTGCTTGGCTGCGACTGGCAGCAGCACGCCAACCAGCTCACCCTGAGCACGGCCTCTACGCTGCTCCTGACCCATCTGCTGCAAAACTACTCAAACGTGCAGTGGAAGCTGCCGGTCGTCACCGGCGGGCTATCGCCGTTTGTTCTGCGTAACGTGCTGGCGTTTATCGAAGAGAACCTGGGCCAGCCCCTGACGCTGGCCGAACTGGCGGCCCAGGCCGCCCTCAGCGAATACCATTTTGCCCGCATGTTCCGCCAGTCGACGGGGCTGGCGCCGCATCAGTACGTGATGCAAAGGAGAATGGAAAAAGCGAAAGCCCTGGTGCAGCACACCTCAACGCCGCTGACGGACATCGCGCTGGCCTGCGGGTTTAACTCCGCCAGCCACTTTAGCAACCGCTTTCGCAGCGTGACGGGCATCACGCCGTCGCAGCTACGCGCGGCGAGCGCGTGAAAACAGGGCATAGCACACGCCCCCCAGCACCAGCCCCCAGAATGCCGAGCCAATCCCCAGGATCGTGACGCCGCTTGCGGTCATCAGAAACGTGACGATGGCCGCGTCGCGCTCCGCTTCGTGATGCAGCGCCTGATACAAGCTCCCGCTGATGGTTCCCAGCAGCGCCAGACCGGCCAGCGTCTGGATCCAGCTGAGCGGCAGGGCGGCCATCAGCCCGGTAATGGACCCGCCGAAAATCCCCGCCAGCAGATAGAAACCGCCGGCAGCGATGGCTGCCAGCCAGCGCTTTGCGGGATCCGGGTGCGCGTCCGGGCTTTGACAAATGGCGGCGGTAATCGCCGCAATGCAAATGGAAAAGACGCCAAAGGGCGAAAGCAGCAGCGCCAGTCCACCGGTAACGATAATGAGCGGCGAGACCGCCAGCGGGTAACCGGAGGCTTTCATCGTGGCGAAGCCAGGCGCATTTTGCGAAGCCATGGTTACCAGGAAGAAGGGCACGCCAATGCTCACCAGGCTGGTAAAGGTGAAGGCGGGGGCAATAAATTCAGGCATTACCAGAGAGAGGGTAAGCCTATCGGTGACAACGTCACCGCCCGCCCATGCCACGATACCGCCCACCAGCAGCGTGACCACGATGGCATAGCGCGGGGCCAGCGCTTTTGCTATCAGCCATGCCGCAATCATGCTGCCGCACAGCAGAAAGTGTCCCTCCAGGTGCGCAAACGCGTGCAGGCCAAACTGTAGCAGCACGCCTGCCAGCATGGCGGCGGCAAGGGAATGGGGGATCAACTTCATCAGCCGGGCGAATAAGCCGGTGATGCCGCAGAGTAAAATGAGCGCATTGGCAAAGATGAATACGCCGATCGTTTCAGCCAGCGTCACGCCGTGCAGGCTGGTGGCGAGCAGCGCCGCGCCGGGCGTTGACCAGGCGGTCAGCACGGGCGCTTTATACCACCAGGAAAGCGCCAGCGTGCTGACGCCCATTCCAATTCCCAGCGCGGTCATCCAGCCCGCTATCTGCTGCGCGCTGGCGCCTGCCGCAGCCGCGGCTTGCCAGATGATGGCTGCCGAACTGGCGTAACCCACCAGAACGGCGACAAACCCAGCCAGTACGGTGGGAACAAAATGTGAGGAAGGGCGCATGAAAACTCCATTGTGCGTTATAACGTCCGAGATAAGGTAACACTGTGCGCTATAGCGTACAAGTGGTATGCTACGCATCACCAGGAGGGAACATGGACATCACACTACATCTTGCAACAACGCTGAAAACGCTGCGTCAGGCGCGCGGTTGGAGTTTGTCGAAGCTGGCGGACGAAACCGGCGTGTCAAAAGCCATGCTCGGGCAAATTGAGCGCAATGAATCCAGCCCAACGGTGTCGACGCTGTGGAAAATCGCTACAGGGCTGAACGTCCCGTTTTCCACGTTCATCACGCCGGAGGCGGACCGCCAGGCGGTGTTTGACCCGCAGCAGCAGGCGATGGTGGTTAAACCGCTTTTCCCGTGGGATGAGACGCTCCGGTTCGATCATTTCTCCATCACGCTGGCACCCGGTGCCCTGAGCGAGTCCACGCCGCACGAGGCGGGAGTGATCGAACACGTGGTGGTCATCAGCGGCGAACTGGAGATGAAAATTGACGGCGAATGGCAGTCAATTTCCGCCGATTCGGGCGTCCGTTTTGCCGGCGATAAACCGCACGCCTACCGCAACAGCAGCGACCGGACGGTGCATTTTCACTCCCTGATTCATTATCCCCGCTGAGGCGACGCAAAACTGTTTCGCTGACGCATACTTCTGACTACAATAGCCGCCATTTTGACCATAACGGATAACGACGAAGTATGCGCCTGCAATCCCATCATCTTGAACTTTTAAGCCCGGCCCGCGACGCCGCCATTGCCCGTGAAGCGATCCTTCATGGGGCAGACGCCGTCTACATTGGCGGCCCTGGCTTCGGTGCCCGCCATAACGCCAGCAACAGCCTGAGCGATATTGCTGAACTGGTGCCGTTCGCCCACCGTTTCGGGGCGAAAGTGTTCGTGACCCTGAACACTATTCTTCATGATGATGAGCTAGAGCCTGCGCAACGTCTGATTACCGATCTCTACCAGACCGGCGTCGATGCCCTGATTGTTCAGGACATGGGCGTGCTCGAGCTGGATATTCCCCCCATTGAACTGCACGCCAGCACCCAGTGCGATATCCGCACGGTAGAGAAAGCTAAGTTTCTCTCCGACGTTGGCTTTTCGCAGATCGTTCTGGCGCGCGAGCTTAATCTGAATCAGATCCGCGATATTCATCAGGCGACCGACGCGACGATTGAGTTCTTTATCCACGGCGCGCTGTGCGTCGCCTATTCCGGCCAGTGCAACATTTCCCACGCCCAGACGGGCCGCAGCGCCAACCGCGGCGACTGTTCTCAGGCCTGCCGCCTGCCGTATACCCTGAAAGACGATCAGGGACGCGTCGTGGCGTTTGAAAAACACCTGCTCTCCATGAAGGATAACGATCAGACCGCTAACCTGGGCGCGCTGATCGATGCCGGGGTGCGTTCCTTCAAGATTGAAGGGCGCTACAAAGACATGAGCTACGTGAAGAACATCACCGCGCACTATCGCCAGATGCTGGACGCCATTATTGAAGACCGCGGCGACCTGGCGCGCGCGTCGGCCGGTCGCACAGAGCATTTCTTTATTCCGTCGACGGACAAAACGTTCCACCGCGGCAGCACGGACTATTTTGTGAATGCCCGTAAAGGGGATATCGGCGCGTTTGATTCACCGAAGTTTATCGGTTTACCGGTCGGCGAAGTGCTGAAGGTGGCGAAAGATCACCTTGACGTTGAAGTGACGGAGCCGCTGGCGAACGGCGACGGCCTTAACGTGATGATCAAGCGTGAGGTGGTGGGCTTCCGCGCCAATACGGTGGAAAAAACCGGTGAGAACCGCTACCGCGTGTGGCCGAACGAAATGCCGGCCGATCTCTACAAAGCGCGGCCGAACGCGGCGCTTAACCGTAACCTCGATCATAACTGGCAGCAGGCGCTGCTGAAAACCTCCAGCGAACGCCGCATCGCGGTGGACATTGAGCTGGGCGGCTGGGAAGAGCAGCTTATTCTGACCATGACCTGTGAGGATGGGATCAGCGTGACGCATACGCTTGACGGTCTGTTCGAGGTGGCAAACAACGCGGAAAAAGCGCTTAACAGCCTGAAGGACGGTGTGGCGAAGCTGGGGCAGACGATTTACTATGCGCGCGCTATTGACGTGAATCTGCCGGACGCGCTGTTCGTGCCGAACAGCCTGCTTAACCAGTTCCGTCGCGAAACGGCAGAGATGCTCGATGGCGCGCGCCTGGCGCAGTATCCGCGCGGCAGCCGTAAAGCCGAAGCCGTTCCGGCGCCCGTTTACCCGGATACGCATTTGTCCTTCCTCGCCAACGTCTACAACCATAAGGCCCGGGCGTTCTATCATCGCCACGGCGTGCAGTTGATCGACGCGGCCTATGAAGCGCACGAAGAGAAGGGCGACGTGCCGGTGATGATCACCAAGCACTGCCTCCGCTTTGCGTTTAACCTGTGTCCGAAGCAGGCGAAAGGGAATATCAAAAGCTGGAAGGCCACCCCGATGCAGCTGGTGAATGGGGACGAAGTTCTGACCCTCAAATTTGACTGCCGTCCTTGCGAAATGCACGTGATTGGCAAGATGAAAAACCACATCTTCAAAATGCCGCAGCCCGGCAGCATTGTGGCGTCCGTTAGCCCCGACGATCTGATGAAAACCCTGCCAAAGCGCAAGGGCAGCTAATTACCGAACGTGCGTGTCCGGTTTGCGCGATTTCTGCCACAGGTGGTGGTCGCGCAAACCCTCCGCCGACTCTTCCGCCTCGCTTCGCAACTCATCGCTGTCGGCTTCATGACGAAGCTGATGCTCCACATTCTTTACCCATATATATTCATGCCCTTTGTGTCCGGCCATAATCTGGCCTGAAAACAGCGCGCACATAAGCATGACGAAAGATAACCCTTTTTTGAACATGGATTCACCGCTGAATGATATTGCGGGATAATCATGCCGATTATTTCTTATTGTTATTATTCAAAAATTCAAATTAGCGCAAAGAGAATGTCAAAGAGTGTGGAAAGGGTAAAAAGCAACCTAAGATTTTTCCTAAAAATGTATGTCTCTTTGTAAACTCCCATTTATGGTACACAATTGGACAGTTTCATTAAGGATAAATCCTATATAATAGCTATCTCTGGCTAAGGAACAGGTCTACATAAATGAAAAAAATAATGGCGCTTGCGCTTCTGGTGGTTGCAGTAGGAGCCGCTGCGGGGGCTCATTATGCCGGTAATGACACACCTGAATATATTCAGTCCGCAGAAACTCGCGTGGGTTCATATTTAACCAGCGATTACGGGCGCGTTGCCTGTAATAGCACCAAAGTTAACGATCAGCGTTGGGAATTAGACTGCACCAATCAGACGAGAGGAAAAACATTCCAGTTTGCCGTATATCCGTCTGAAAAAGCACCGTATGGCGTTTCGCGTTCGTTTTATCTTGAGGCCATCAATGATGACGCCAGAGAGAGTGCGGAGCAGGGCCTGATGCGTTATTTGCAAATCAATACCCAGGCAGGTTAATAGCGCTGTTTAGGGTTCGTTAAGATGAATAGTGGTAGGTTGTAAGGGATCCGCTGCCCGGCCATGGAGTGTCGGGACGTAGAGACCAAAATACAAATCTATCCATGCAAGCATTTACCGCCAGTTAATGGCGGTTTTTTTTTGCCCGCAGCGGCGCTGGCGTGGCTTTATGACGTTACCCGATAGTGCGACTGCACCAGGCCCGAAGGGAAGCTGCGGCTTGATACCAGCGTTAAATCGATATCCCGGGGAAGGGTGCCGAACAGCGGTTTTCCCGACCCGAGCAGGACCGGAACGGTGGTGATAACCATATCGGCGACCAGCCCTTCGCGCAGGAACGACTGTATCACCCGGCCGCCATCAAGATAGACGCGATGGACGTTTTGCACGGCCAGATCGTCGAGAGCCTCCTTTGGCGTACGTCCTGAAAACTGCACTTTGCCCTTCAGCGTCTCCGGCACGGGAGTATTGGCCAACTGTCGGGAGAGTACCAGCACGGGGCGGTCATAAGGCCATGCGTTAAAGGTCAACACCTTCTCGTAGCTCCCCCGGCCCATCACAATCCACTCTTTGTCGGCGATGAACGCCGCATAGCCATGATCTTCTGTCGGGTCATCGCGCTGCAGCAGCCAGTCGATGTCGTCATTCTCCCGGGCGATGTAGCCATCAAGGCTGACCGCGATAAAAACGTGTGTGGTAACCATCAGGTGCTCCGTATTCCAGCGTAATCAACATGGCGATATCCAGACTGCTTCCTCAGCGGGCAGCGTCGGGACGTGAAAATTGTTTGCGATACTGGGCCGGGGAAAGCGCAAACTGCTGGCGAAAATGATGGCGCAGCGTCGATGCCTGCCCAAACCCGGTCTGTTCTGCGATGCTGTCGATGCTTAAGCGGCTGCTTTCCAGGTAATCTTTGGCCCGCAGCAGGCGTTCATTGAGTAACCAGCGCGCGGGCGTTGTTCCCGTTGCCGCCTCGAAGCGACGAAGAAAGGTGCGCTGGCTCATGCCTACCCGACGCGCCAGCGAGTCGACGCTGTGCGGCTCAACAAGATGCGTATGCAAAAAATCAAACAGCTGGCCCAGACGCTGGCTTTCCCGCAGCTGCGCCACCGGGCGGCTCAGCTGCTGCGGCTGCGAGCCGTCCCTGTGCGGGGGAATGACCAGCCGACGCGCCACGCTGTTGGCGGTTTCCATTCCATAGTCCCGGCGCACGACGTGCAGACAGAGATCGATCCCCGCCGCGCTGCCTGCGGAGGTCAGTATATTCCCTTCGTCCTGGTAGAGCACATCCTCGACCACGTTGATGTCCGGGTAGCGGGCCTTAAGCGCGTCAAGGTAGCGCCAGTGCGTCGTGGCTTTGCGCCCGTTCAGCAGCCCCGCGGCGGCCAGAACAAACACGCCCGAACAGATGGACAGCAGCTGACAGCCCCGCGCGCTGGCCTGACGTAAGGCGCTGCAGAGCGCGCCCGGAACCGGTGCATCCAGACCCCGCCAGCCCGGTACGACGATCAGGTCGGCAGACTCAAGCAGGGAAATATCTCCGTCGGTAATGATGCGGATCCCGCCCGTCGCCCGAAGTTCACCGCTATCTACGCCTGCCACCGCAAAACGATACCACTCGTCTCCCAGCTCGGGACGCGGCAGGCCGAAGATCTCCACCGCCACGCCAAACTCAAAGGTACACAGGCCGTCATACGCCAGCACGACCACCTTCGGGCGGGGAGTTTGTCTTAAGTTTGTCATCTTTTTGCTGTTTTCTGGCATACGCGAGCGCATTCACGAGCTGAATTTGTGGATAGAGTAGTGTTATCACAAACGCCAAAGATGAGGAAGAAACATGAGCTATGTTACTGAATTTCCGGCTGCCGAGCCGCAGGAGGCCGTCACCCATTTTCTGCGTCGCCTGAGCGTCGAGACCGACTGTGCGGACGTGCATCACGCTATCGCCAACCACGAGCAGGACTTCGTGCTGCTGCACGTGGTGGGGAGCCCGGAGCAGTTTGCCCGCCGTCACGTGCCTGGCGCACTGCATATGCCGTGGAGCCAGATTAGCGCGGCGCGCATGGCACAATGGCCTGAAGGCACGCTGTTCGTCGTCTACTGCGCGGGGCCACACTGTAACGGCGCGGACAGGGCCGCGCTGAAGCTGGCGCGTCTGGGGCTGCCGGTCAAAATCATGCTCGGGGGCATCACCGGCTGGGAAGATGAAAAGTTCACCTTTGCCAGCAGCGAAACCGCCGCCGCCCTGTGAACATGAATTTTTTTCAACACCCGTGAAATTTTCTCGTTTGCCGGAAAAGGACAGGTATGACATCTTTTTTGGACATTTAGACATCCAGAAGTCTAAAACTTCAAATAATGAATTATCACTGCCGGCAATTATCGCCGGCAGGCTGAGGAGATTTCCATGCAACGACACCACGCCCCGTTCCGCGCCGATGTAGTCGGCAGTTTTTTACGCCCGGATGCGATCAAACAGGCTCGCCAGAAGTTTGCCAGCGGCGAAATTGACGCCGGACAGCTTCGTGCGGTTGAGGATGACGCTATCCGCCACGTCGTTGAGCAGCAGTGCGCGTGCGGGCTGAACGTGGTTACCGACGGCGAGTTCCGCCGCGCCTGGTGGCACTTCGACTTCTTCGACGGCCTGCAGGGCGTTGAGCGTTACGATTCACAGCAGGGCATTCAGTTTAACGGGGTGCAAACCAAAGCCCACGGCGTGCGCGTGACCGGCAAGCTGGGCTTTGGCGAGCATCCGATGCTGGAAGACTTTCGCTATCTGAAAAGCATCAGCGGTAATGCTCAGCCGAAAATGACCATCCCAAGCCCGAGCGTGCTGCATTTCCGCGGCGGTCGCAAAGACATCGATGCGACCGTGTATCCGGACCTGGACGTCTATTTCGACGATCTGGCGACCACCTGGCGCGACGCCATCCGCGCCTTCTACGACGCGGGTTGCCGCTACCTGCAGCTGGATGACACCGTCTGGGCCTACCTCTGTTCGGACGATCAGCGCCGCCAGATCCGCGAGCGCGGTGATGATGCCGACGAGCTGGCGCGCATCTATGCCCGCGTGCTGAACAAGGCCCTGGAGGGCAAGCCGGACGATCTGACTATCGGCCTGCACGTCTGCCGCGGTAACTTCCGCTCAACCTGGATCTCCGAGGGCGGCTATGAGCCGGTGGCGGAAGTGCTGTTTGGCACGGTCAACGTTGACGCGTTCTTCCTGGAATATGATAACGACCGCAGCGGGGATTTCGCGCCGCTACGCTTTGTTCGCCCGGGCAAGCAGCAGGTGGTGCTGGGTCTTATCACCACTAAAAACGGCGAGCTGGAGAACCCGGAAGGGATTAAAGCCCGTCTGGAAGAGGCGGCGAAGTACGTGGCGAAAGATCAAATTTGCCTCAGCCCGCAGTGCGGCTTTGCCTCTACCGAAGAGGGCAACAGCCTGAGCGAAACCCAGCAGTGGGACAAAGTCCGTCTGGTGACGCAGATCGCCAGCGAAGTCTGGTAATCACGCTTTCCCGGCGCTGCATTATAAAAGTGCAGCGCTGTGCCATTCTGAGTCGTTCTCTTTACATCCCATGTTTCACGTCCTGAAATAGCGCCTTCTCCATTCTGGCATCCTTTTTGCTCCTGCTTCGCTGAGACATTTTTCCGCGTCCACGCCGTAACGGACGTCTTCGCACAGCGTTCTTTTTCAGGAGTGAAAATATGCACCGTCGTACTTTATTAAAAGCCTTCGCGTTGTCTGCCTCTGTCGTTGCTATGGGAATGAGTTTCGGCGTGCAGGCGGCCGATACCATCAAGGTGGGGATCATGCACTCTCTTTCCGGCACCATGGCGATCTCCGAAACCCCGCTGAAAGACGTTGCCCTGATGACGATTGACGAGATCAACGCCAAAGGCGGCGTGCTGGGCAAGAAGCTGGAGCCGGTGGTAGTTGACCCGGCCTCGAACTGGCCGCTGTTTGCCGAGAAGGCGCGCCAGCTGTTAAGCCAGGACAAAGTGGCGGTGGTGTTCGGCTGCTGGACGTCGGTGTCACGAAAATCCGTCCTGCCTGTGTTCGAAGAGCTGAACGGCCTGCTATTCTACCCGGTGCAATATGAAGGCGAGGAAATGTCGCCGAATGTCTTCTATACCGGCGCGGCGCCGAACCAGCAGGCCATCCCGGCGGTGGAATACCTGATGAGCGAAGACGGCGGCGCGGCGAAGCGTTTCTTCCTGCTGGGCACGGACTACGTCTACCCGCGCACCACCAACAAGATCCTGCGCGCCTTCCTGCACTCAAAAGGCGTTGAGGATAAGGACATCGAAGAGGTTTACACCCCGTTTGGCCATAGCGACTACCAGACCATCGTCGCCAACATCAAGAAATTCTCCGCCGGTGGTAAAACCGCCGTGGTCTCGACCATCAACGGCGATTCCAACGTTCCGTTCTATAAAGAGCTGGCTAACCAGGGGCTGAAGGCGACGGACGTGCCGGTCGTTGCGTTCTCCGTGGGTGAAGAAGAGCTGCGCGGGATCGACACCAAACCGCTGGTCGGCAACCTGGCCGCGTGGAACTACTTTGAGTCCGTCGATAACCCGACCAACCGGGCCTTCGTGGCGGACTATAAAGCCTATGCCAAAGCGCATAAGCTGCCGAACGCCGATACCGTGGTGACCAACGACCCGATGGAGGCCACCTACGTGGGTATCCATATGTGGGCGCAGGCGGTGGAAAAAGCGGGCAGCACCGACGTGGATAAAGTGCGCGCGGCGATGGCCGGCCAGTCCTTTAAGGCGCCGTCTGGCTTTACGCTCACCATGGATGCCACCAACCACCACCTCCACAAGCCGGTCATGATTGGCGAAATCGAAGGCAACGGCCAGTTTAACGTGGTGTGGCAGACGGAACAGCCGGTACGCGCCCAGCCATGGAGCCCGTTCATTGCCGGGAATGATAAAAAACCCGACCAGCCGATGAAAACCGCCAGCAACTAAGCCATCACCGCAGGGAGAAAGCCATGAACCTCATACGCACGCTTGTCGCGCTTGTATGGCTTACCGGACTGCTGCCAGGGATGGCGCAGGCATCGGACGCCGATCGTTTTGTTGCCGCCAGCCGCAGCCAGCAGGCGGAACTGCTGACGCAGTGGGCCGCGTCGCCGGATGCGTCAAGGTTGCCGCTGCTCCAGGCGCTGCAAAAGGAAAACCTCTACGTCGACGCGCAGAAGCACGCCTTTGCACAGCGTAATGGCGGCGTCTTTCCGCTCGGCGAAAGCCAGGCGGCGGCAGGGCCAACCAAAGCCGTTCGCCTGACTAACCGCCTGCGGGTGCTTGCTGCAACGGCCATCGCC
The DNA here is from genome assembly GCF_058788735.1 of Enterobacter sp. FW301-JW81. Lineage (NCBI taxonomy): Bacteria > Pseudomonadati > Pseudomonadota > Gammaproteobacteria > Enterobacterales > Enterobacteriaceae > Enterobacter > Enterobacter sp. FW301-JW81. The sequence goes on from NZ_JBYTBA010000001.1 coordinate 1,023,328, forward strand.
ACCCATCAGCTCGTCAGTGACAGCGTTGCCGAAAGGCGCGCGGCGGCGCGCCAGCTCCAGCGGGATGCCCAACCCAGTATGCTGTCTTTTCTGGAAACGCGGCTAAAGGATGAATCGGACGCGGTGGCGCGTCAGGCGCTGCTGCTGGCGGTGGCGAATCTCCAGCTTGCCAGCCCGCAGGCAGAGGTGCGCCGCAGGGCGGTCGAACGGCTCGGGCAGTCCGACGATCCGGACGTGGAGTCCAGGCTTACCCCGTTTACTCAGGCACAAACCGAGCCTGACGCCGGGGTTCGCGCAGCCGCGCAGGAGAGCCTTAGCCAGATCCAGCATCGGCTGATGTGGGGCGACCTGCTGGGCCAGGCGTTTATGGGGCTGTCGCTGGGGTCGGTGCTGCTGCTGGCGGCGCTGGGGCTTGCTATTACCTACGGCCTGCTGGGCGTGATTAACATGGCACACGGCGAGATGCTGATGCTGGGCGCGTATGCCACGTGGATGGTGCAGCAGGCGATGGCCGGGCTTGCTCCCCAGTGGCTGTGGCTCTATCCCGTTATCGCGCTGCCGGTCGCATTTTGCCTGACGGCGGGCATCGGGATGGTGCTGGAGCGCACCGTGATTCGCCATTTGTATGGCCGTCCGCTGGAAACGCTGCTGGCAACATGGGGGATTAGCCTGATGCTTATCCAGCTGGTGCGCATGACCTTTGGCGCCCAGAACCTGGAGGTGGCGAACCCGACCTGGCTTTCCGGCGGGGTGCAGGTTTTTGCCAACCTGACCCTGCCGTGGAACCGCATCGTGGTGCTGGGCTTCGTGCTGCTGGTGCTGTTCTTCACCTGGCTCATTCTGAATAAAACCCGCCTGGGCCTGAACGTGCGCGCGGTAACGCAAAACCGCAGCATGGCCGCCTGCTGCGGGGTACCGACGGGCCGGGTCGATATGCTGGCCTTCGGGCTTGGCTCCGGCATTGCGGGCCTGGGCGGCGTGGCGCTTTCCCAGCTCGGTAACGTCGGGCCGGAGCTGGGCCAGGGTTATATTATCGACTCGTTCCTTGTAGTCGTTCTTGGCGGGGTTGGCCAGCTCGCAGGCAGCGTCGCCGCGGCGTTTGGCCTGGGGATCTTTAACAAAATTCTTGAACCGCAGATGGGGGCCGTGCTGGGTAAGATCCTGATTCTGGTGGCGATCGTGCTGTTTATTCAGAAACGCCCTCAGGGACTGTTTGCGCTGAAAGGGAGGGTAATTGACTGATGAGCCAGCCGCTGACCTTAACGCTGGCGCGTAAAGCGCCGCGCACAACGCAGATTGCCGGCAGCCTGCTGGTGGTGTGCCTGCTGATACTGCCGTTTTTTGCCTTACTGCCCGCGACGCATCCGCTGGCGCTATCGACCTGGATGCTGACCCTTCTCGGTAAGATCCTCTGCTACGCCATCGTGGCGGTGGCGCTGGATCTGGTGTGGGGCTATGCCGGCATGCTCTCTCTGGGGCATGGCATTTTCTTTGCCCTGGGCGGCTACGCGATGGGCATGTATCTGATGCGCCAGGCGTCCGGCGACGGTCTGCCCGCCTTTATGTCGTTCCTCTCCTGGAGCGAACTGCCGTGGTTCTGGTGGGGCACCCAGCATTTTGCCTGGGCGCTGGTGCTGATTGTTCTGGTCCCCGGACTGCTGGCGATGGTGTTTGGCTGGTTTGCCTTCCGCTCGAAGATCAAAGGGGTCTATTTCTCTATTATGACCCAGGCGCTGACCTATGCCGGGATGCTGCTGTTCTTTCGCAACGAAACCGGCTTTGGCGGCAATAACGGCTTTACCGGCTTCACCACGCTGCTCGGGTTTTCGGTGACGGAAACCACCACGCGCGTCGCGCTGTTTCTGGCAACCGTGCTGCTGCTGCTCCTGGCGCTGGGCGCCGGGTTTGCTCTGGCGAAGAGCAAGTTTGGCCGCATCCTGACCGCCGTTCGCGACGCCGAAAACCGCCTGACCTTTTGCGGGTACGATCCGCGCGGGTTCAAGCTGCTGGTGTGGACGCTCTCTGCGGTACTGTGCGGCCTGGCCGGGGCGCTGTATGTTCCGCAGGTGGGCATTATCAACCCCGGCGAAATGTCGCCGACGAACTCGATCGAAGCCGCCATCTGGGTGGCGCTGGGCGGGCGCGGCACGCTGGTGGGACCGGTCATTGGCGCGGCGCTGGTCAACGGGGCGAAGAGCTTCTTCACCGTCGCGATGCCGGAGTACTGGCAGCTGTTTCTGGGATTGATTTTTATCGCCGTCACGCTGTTTTTACCGCGCGGCGTCTACGGCCTGTTTCGTAAGGGAGAGAAATAATGCAGCCAGCCGAAGGGTTATTCACCCGCCAGCTGCCCGGCGACCGCTACCGCGAGCAGACCGATCCGGTGCTTCAGCTTGAATCCATTAACGTGAATTTTGATGGGTTTCAGGCCCTGACCGATCTCACGATGAATATCGGCGTGGGCGAGCTGCGCTGCGTGATTGGGCCCAACGGGGCAGGTAAAACCACGCTGATGGACGTGATCACCGGCAAGACGCGGCCAAAAAGCGGGCGGGCCATTTACGATCAGTCCGTCGATCTGACCGGGCTGGAGCCTGCGGCCATCGCCCGCCAGGGCATCGGGCGTAAATTCCAGAAACCCACGGTTTTTGAAGCGCTGACGGTGTGGGAAAACCTGGAAATCGCGATGAAAACCGATAAATCCGTCTGGGCGAGCCTGCGGGCAACGCTCAGCGGTGAACAGCGCGACCGTATCGATGAAATGCTGGTTTTGCTTCGCCTAAGCAACGAGCGGGACCGCCGCGCCGGACTGCTTTCGCACGGGCAAAAGCAGTTCCTGGAGATTGGTATGCTGCTGGTGCAGGATCCGCACCTGCTGCTACTGGATGAACCGGCCGCCGGGATGACCGACGCAGAAACGGAATATACCGCAGAGCTGTTCAAAACGCTGGCGGGGAAACATTCCCTGATGGTGGTGGAGCACGACATGGGTTTTGTGGAAACCATCGCCGATCGCGTGACGGTGCTGCATCAGGGGCGCGTGCTGGCGGAGGGTTCGCTTCGCGAGGTGCAGGCCAACGAGCAGGTGATTGAGGTCTATCTGGGACGTTAAGGAGAGGTGATGCTACAGGTCAACGAACTGAATCAGTATTACGGCGGAAGCCATATCCTGCGCGGCGTGAGCTTTGAGGCCGTCACCGGCGAAGTCACCTGCCTGCTGGGGCGCAACGGCGTAGGGAAAACCACGCTGCTGAAGTGTCTGATGGGGCTGATCCCGGCGAAAACCGGGGAGGTCATCTGGCAGGGCAAAAAGATCACCCACAGCAAGCCGCACCAGCGGGTGCACTCTGGCGTCGCGTACGTCCCGCAGGGACGGGAGATTTTTCCGCGCCTGACCGTGGAGGAGAACCTCCTGCTGGGGCTGTCGCGCTTTTCCCCCCGTGACGCGAAGCAGGTGCCGGACGAGATCTGGCAGCTGTTCCCGGTGCTCAAAGAGATGAAGCACCGCCGCGGGGGCGATCTCTCCGGTGGGCAGCAGCAGCAGCTGGCGATTGGGCGCGCGCTGGCGAGCCGCCCGCAGCTGCTGATCCTCGATGAGCCCACGGAAGGCATACAGCCTTCGGTGATTAAGGAGATAGGCCAGGTGATCCGCACCCTGGCGAACCGGGGGGATATGGCGATCCTGCTGGTCGAGCAGTTTTACGACTTTGCCGCCGAGCTGGCCGACAGCTACCTGCTGATGTCGCGCGGCACCATTATTCAGCGCGGGCGGGGAGAAAACATGGAGCAGGAGGGCGTTCGCGGGCTGGTTGCGATCTGAAATGTTATAATATAACATTCTGGTTCTTATAAAACGGAACGAGGGTGTTATTTTGGCTGCACATATTGGGAAATTTGCCATGACTCTGGGGGCGATGCTGGTCAGCGGCCAGCTGTTTGCCCATTCACACGGGCACGCGATGAGCGAAGCGGAACAAAAGGCGGCGAATGGCGTCTTTGAGGACAAAGACGTTAAGGACAGACCGCTGTCGGACTGGGACGGTACCTGGCAGTCCGTGTATCCCTTCCTGCTGGACGGCTCGCTGGATCCGGTCTTTAAACAAAAGGCCCGGAAGGATAAAAGCAAATCCTTCGACCAGGTAAAAGCCTATTATCGCACGGGTTACGCGACGGACGTGGATGCCATCGGCATCGAAAATAACGTGATGGAATTTCATAAGGGCAAAACGGTCAGCAGCTGTCGCTATGATTACAGCGGCTACAAAATCCTGACCTACGCATCGGGGAAAAAGGGCGTTCGCTATCTGTTTGAGTGTAAGGATGCCGGCAGCAAGGCACCGAAGTTTGTTCAGTTCAGCGACCACACCATCGCGCCGAAGGCCTCTTCGCATTTCCACATCTTTATGGGCAACACCTCCCACGAGGCGCTGCTGAAGGAGATGGATAACTGGCCAACCTATTATCCGAACGAGATGTATAAACAGCAGGTTGTGGAGGAGATGCTGCACCACTAGGCTGTTGCTGTTGCCGGGGGGCGGCTCCGCCTTACCCGGCCTACAGGCGCTACGCCACGTTGGGCGTTTCGCACCACGCCTTCACGCTCATCCCGCGTAAAATCATCAGCCATGCGACCACAATGGCGGCCATCATAATCACGAACAGCGACCAGTGCGGCAGGTTGGTCAGGATAATACCGGTGATCATCGGGTTTGCCGCCGCACCGAGCCAGCCCAGCGCCTGGGCGGAGAAGTAGCTGGCTTTCATCCCCGGCGGGGCGATGTTGTCGATCAGCATGTATTCGCCCGGCGCATAGATAATCTCACCCAGCGTAAAGATGGCGGCAGCGATGCCCCAGTAAACCAGGTTTTCACCGGAGAGCATAAAGCCGGCCAGCCCCACGATGAAAAACAGGGTGGCTGCGGTCATCAGCGGGCGAATATTGCGGGCAGAGATCTTGCGACCCAGCGCATACTGCAGCGTCACCACCACGGCGGCGTTGACGGGCAGCACCACGGCGACCACCTTTTCGGCGAAATTACTGTCCGCATGCGCGGCCAGGACATACTGTGAAATGCAGGTGGCGAACGAGCCGCCGACGTATGACGCGAGCAGGCCAGAGAGCGTGTACCAGAACAGCGCGCGGTCCTTCAGCAGTACCGACGGCTGCCAGGGCATCTTCTCCTCGGCGGTATCTAACGCCACGCTCTTTTGCACAAAGAAATGGATAAACCCCAGCGGCAGCGCGGCGCAGAAGGCCGCCAGCCAGAACGGGAGCTGAAGGCTGTACATCACCAGCAGGGTGCCAATCGGCGGCCCGATCGTCCAGCCGATATTCAGGAAGCTGTAGTTCAGCGAAAAAACGCGGGCTTTTTCACTGGAGGTCAGCACGTCGGAGAACCAGGCTTTAAGCACCGTCGAAAAAACGGAATAGGCGCAGTTGATCAGCGCAAAGAACAGCACCACCAGCGTGACGTTCCCCACCAGCGGGATCGCCACAAATCCAGCGATAAAAGCCACGATGGCGATCAGCATGTAGCGTTTTTTATCGAATTTGTCGGCCAGAATGCCAAACCCCAGGCTGAATACCACGCCAATGGTCAACGCAATCGTCAGGGCATAACCGATATTCTCGACGCTCATACTGTAGACGCGCGTGAGATAAATGGTCATAAACGGCAGCGTTGCCCCCCGACCGATGGTTAATAACAATGACGATGCCAGCAGCGCCGCGGTTGAGCGCCTGATAGATGGTTTCATATTCCTGCCCGACAAATGCTTATGCTTTTTTATGTTGTGTTCTAAAAGGAGTATCACGACATAAGGGGCTTGTATAGCGCCCAATTTATCCGTAAGTGCTTCGCCTGACTGCCAGAATTAATGATCTTCTCGTGGCGTACTTTTTTCTGTTACCTTGAAGTGTTAACAAATTATTAATAATTCAGGGGCAGGGTATGACGCGTAAAGACGGGCTGCTGGCGTTGCTGGTGGTCGTAGTATGGGGACTCAATTTTGTGGTCATCAAGCTGGGGCTGCACAACATGCCTCCGCTCATGCTGGCCGGTTTGCGTTTTATGCTGGTTGCGTTCCCGGCCATCTTCTTCGTTGCCCGTCCCAAAATTCCCTTAAAACTGCTGCTGGGCTACGGTTTGACCATCAGCTTTGGCCAGTTCGCGTTTCTCTTCTGCGCCATCAAGTTCGGTATGCCGGCCGGTCTCGCCTCGCTGGTCTTACAAGCGCAGGCGTTCTTTACCATTATTCTCGGCGCGTTTGTGTTTGGCGAACGCCTGCAGGGTAAACAGCTGGCGGGAATTACGCTGGCGGTGTTTGGCGTGCTGGTGCTGATAGAGGCCAGCCTGAATGGTCAGCACGTGGCGCTGCTGGGCTTTATGCTGACGCTGGCGGCGGGGCTGAGCTGGGCCTGCGGGAATATCTTCAACAAGCTAATTATGCAGCACGAGGCGCGCCCGCAGGTGATGTCCCTGGTGGTGTGGAGCGCCCTGATCCCCGTCTTACCGTTTATGGTCGCGGCGTGGATTCTGGATGGCCCGCAGGTCATGCTCAACAGCCTGGTCGAGATCGACCTGACCACGATCCTTTCGCTGGTCTATCTGGCCTTTGTCGCCACCATTGTGGGCTACGGGATCTGGGGATCGCTGCTGGGCCGCTATGAAACCTGGCGCGTCGCGCCGTTATCCCTGCTGGTTCCGGTGGTGGGGCTTGCCAGTGCGGCACTGTTACTGGATGAAACGCTGAGCGCGCTGCAACTGCTGGGCGCCGTGCTGATCATGGCCGGGCTGTACATTAATGTCTTTGGCCTGCGCGTGCGTCGGGCGACGCGGGTAAGAAAGGCATAAAAAAAGCCCCGCGTCTGCGGGGCAAAAACGAATCAGAGGCCGTGCTGATTATAATAAGGCACGCCTAATTCGTCGGATTTGTCGCTACCAGCACCCATATGGTTGAAATCATAAGGCGTCTGGTCATGTGCTGACGGCAAAATCATCGTATCAGGATTATTTTGCTGCGTTGCACGAGGGGTTTGCTCCGCGAAGGTCTGGCTGGAGAACAGCACCAGCAAGGCGAGGGCGGCGGAGGCGGTAACTTTCATGATTTCCTCGGTTACGTCTGTTACAGGCGATGATTAACTACAGTGTTTTAACGGATACAGGTATCGGGATTCGCCCGGCACGCTGGTGATTCGGTACTTATGAGGCGGCACGTCAAAATAGTTCTTGAACGTACGCGTCAGGGTTTGCTGCGATTCAAATCCGTAACGCTCCGCCAGATAAAGGATCGGCTCATTGCTTTCTTTCAGTTTCTGGGCAATTTCCGTCAGCTTGCGGCTGCGAATGTATTGTCCTAATGAATGGCCGGTCTCTTTTTTGAACATCCGTTGCAGGTGCCATTTGGAGTAACCTGAACGCTCAGACACTTTTTCAAGGGAGAGCGGCGATTCCAGGTTATCTTCGATCCAGTCCAAAATGCTATGAATGGTGATAGCGTCAGTATTGCGTCTGGACATCGTCATACCTCTTTTTCTGTTTACGGCAGTATTTTCTTCAGCAAGAGCTCAAGGGTTGCCACTTCATCTGCCGTTAAGTTTTTTGTTAGTTCCTGATGCAGTGTTTGTCCTACTAATTGATGACATTGCTCGCACATGGCCGCGCCATCGCTGGTCAGCTTCACCAGTACGCCGCGTTTGTCATTGGGGTTAGGGCTTCGTTCTACCCATCCTTTGCAGACGAGACGATCGAGCATGCGGGTCAACGCACCCAGATCGACAGAGAGCACCTTTTTCAGCTCAACCGGTGTGATACACACTTCGCAGCGAATGGAACACAGCACTTTGAACTGTGTTGCGGTGATATCCAGCGGTGACAGATAGTCGTTGAGCAGGCGATCTTTTTTCTGATTTACCATATGAATAAGACGACCCAGCGGAACAACGTCGTTAAAGATATCACTGGTGCTTTTCACAATGGTTGCCCTGGCAAGTAGTTAGTCACGGCAGATATTATTGCTCAGGCAAGTATAAGTCAACTGAATGAGTCGGCCGATGCCACGAATTGCTAAAACGTTTCATGAACTTTTTTTGAGGTCTTTCAAATCATATAGATAACTGTCAGTTATCTTTTCCCAAGGAAAATAATCCTTACGTTGCGCCCGTGGCTGAATGACAAACTTTCCCCCTATAATTGCTGAGTTAACTATGGATAAGGACAACAACGCACTATGTTGGATTTAATTAAAGCAATCAGCCTTGGGCTGGTGGTCTTGCTGCCGTTGGCTAACCCGTTAACGACGGTGGCGCTTTTCCTCGGGCTGGCAGGGAATATGAACAGCGCCGAGCGCAACCATCAGTCGCTGATGGCCTCGGTGTACGTGTTTGCCATCATGATGGTGGCCTACTACGCCGGGCAGGTGGTGATGAACACCTTCGGGATCTCCATCCCTGGCCTGCGCATCGCCGGGGGGCTGATCGTGGCCTTTATCGGTTTCCGCATGCTGTTCCCGGCGCAAAAGGCCCATGAGTCGCCCGAAGCGGCCAGCAAATCCGAAGAGCTGGAAACCGAACCGAGTGCGAATATCGCCTTTGTGCCGATCGCTATGCCGAGCACGGCGGGGCCGGGTACCATCGCGATGATCATCAGCTCCGCGTCGACGGTGCGCGACAGCGCAACCTTCCCGGACTGGGTGCTGACGGTTGCGCCGCCGCTGATTTTTGCGATTATCGGGATTATCGTGTGGGCGTCGCTGCGCAGCTCCGGCGCCATTATGCGCTGGGTAGGCAAGGGCGGCATTGAGGCGATTTCCCGTCTGATGGGCTTCTTGCTGGTCTGTATGGGCGTGCAGTTTATTATTAACGGCGTGCTGGAAATTATTAAGACTTATCATTGATGTGATTGCCGAGTGGCGCTGCGCTTACCCGGCCTACAAAAAGACGGATTTCGTAGGCCGGGTAAGGCGAAGCCGCCACCCGGCACCAACAACCCTCACCCGTGCTGCCCCTGTTCCTCCAGCGCCACCGGCCATTTACGGAAGATGAGCACTGACCAGACAAGCGCCACCAGTGCCGGAATGGCGCCCAGATAGCCAATCGCCGACATCGACAGGTGCAGGCTGACCTGGTTTCCCACCAGCGCCCCCGCGCCAATGCCCAGATTGAAAATGCCGGAAAAGAGCGACATCGCCACGTCCGTTGCATCCGGCGCCAGAGCCAGCACTTTCACCTGCATGCCCAGGCCAATCACCATGATTGCCACGCCCCAGAACAGGCAGAGGATCGCCAGATGGCTCTCGCTGCCCGCGGCGGGCATCAGCAGCAGCAGGCAGGCCAGCAGCAGGCCGATGGCGCTGCTCACAAGGGTGGAGGCATGGCGGTTGCCGAGCTTACCGAACAGCACGCTGCCAATAATGCCCGCACCGCCGAGGATCAACAGTAAGACGGTGGCAAAGCTGGCGCTAAAGCCCGCCACAACCTGCACAAACGGTTCAATGTAGCTGTACGCCGTGTAATGGGCCGTCACCACGATGGCGGTCAGCAGGTAGATGCTCAGCAGCGCGGGGCGGCGCATCAGCAGCGGCAGGCTTTTCAGCGAGCCAGAATGCTCGCTGGGCAGCGCGGGCAGCAGTTTTATCAGGCAGACCAGCGTAATCAGCGCGCCCATGCCGATGGCGAAGAAGGTGGTACGCCAGCCGAAGTATTGCCCCACGATGCGGCCAATCGGCAGACCCAGCACCATCGCCAGCGCGGTACCTGTCGCCAGCAGGCTCAGCGCCTGAGCGCGCTTACCCGCCGGCGCCAGGCGAATAGCCAGCGACGCGGTGATCGACCAGAACACCGCATGGGCAAAGGCAATGCCGATTCGGCTAATGACCAGCACCGTAAAATTCCACGCCATAAACGACAAAACATGGCTGGCGATGAACAGCACGAACAGCCCGATCAGCAGCCTGCGCCGCTCTATCTGGCTGGTCAGCAGCATAAACGGCAAGGACATCAGCGCCACCACCCAGGCGTAGATGGTCAACATAATGCCCACCTGAGCCGTTTCCATCTGGAAACTTTCAGCGATGTCAGACAACAGCCCAACCGGAACAAATTCTGTGGTGTTAAAAATAAACGCGGCAATGGCCAGCGTGACCACGCGTAGCCACGCAACCCTGCGGGAAACTGTGTTCGTTGTCATAGGGATGTCGGAGATTCGTTGCTGAAAAGAAGAGGAGACGATCTTAAAACGTTGAACGGCGAAAACTCAACCATTATGTGATGCAGATCTCAATATTTACCTTATGAAAGCGGTAGCCGGGGACGCTGTTTTCATTGAATATAAAAGAACAACACAATAAAAACAGGCGGTAAGACAATGCAGGAGATTGATTTTTATCTGGTCGATGCGTTCAGCGAGACCTCGTTTGGCGGCAATCCGGCCGCCGTTTGCCCGCTCAAGGAATGGTTACCCGACGAGACCTTGCTGAAACTGGCGCAGCAGCATAATCAGTCAGAGACGGCCTTTTTCGTCTGCAGCAAAGGCGGCATTGAGCTACGCTGGTTTACCACGCTTACCGAAGTCAACCTCTGCGGCCACGCTACGCTCGCGGCGGCGCATGTCCTGTTTAGCGAGCTGGACTACCCCGATTCGCGGATCCACTTCGATACCGCGTCTGGTCGCCTGACGGTCAGCCGGGAGGGGGAGTGGATGACGCTGGACTTCCCGGCATGCCCAACCCATGAAGAGACGCCCCCGCCGGAGATGCTCTCGGCGCTGGGCATCAGCCGCTACGTAGAAGCCCGTAAAGGGCGCGCCTGGCTGATTGTTCTGGACAATCGCCAGCAGGTTGAAGCCCTCGCGCCGCGCTTTTCGGCAATGACGCCTGGCGAGCATAAGGTGAGCGTTACGGCGCGCGGTGAGGGGGAATACGATTTTGTCAGCCGCTTTTTCTCCCCGGGCGTGTCCGTACCGGAAGACCCGGTTACCGGCTCCGCGCACACGATGCTGATCCCCTACTGGAGCGAGAAGCTGGGTAAAACGACGCTGTTTGCCCGCCAGGTTTCAGCACGAGGCGGCGATATACGCTGTGAGCTGAAAGGCTCGCGCGTGCTGATGGGCGGACAGGCCACGCTTTATCTGAAAGGCACAGTTTTTCTGCGCTAAATAGCCATAACAAGAGAGGAAGAGACAATGCAGGAAATTGATTTTTATCTGGTGGATGCCTTCAGCGACAAAACCTTCGGCGGCAACGCCGCAGCGGTATGTCCTCTCGAAGAGTGGCTGCCGGACGAGACGCTGCTCAAAATGGCGCAGCAGCATAACCAGTCTGAAACTGCCTTTTTCGTGCGCACCGACGGCGGGTTTGAGCTGCGCTGGTTCACCACGCTGGATGAAATTAACCTCTGCGGCCATGCCACGCTTGCCGCATCACACGTCATTTTCGAATACCTTGATTATCCGCATACCGAAATCACCTTCACCACGCGCTTTGTCGGCGAACTGACCGTAAAACGCAGCGGCGACTGGCTGACGCTGAACTTCCCCGCGTGGACGACGGAGCCTGTCGAAAACCCACCCGTGGTGCTGCTTAGCGCGCTGGGCATCACAGAGGCGAAAGAGGTGCGCGTCGGACGCGATTACATGGTGGTGCTGGAGAGCCAGCAACAGGTGGAAGCGTTAACGCCGGATATTGGGGCGATGCTTCCGCTGGATAAAATGGTCTGCGTGACGGCGCCGGGAGAGCAGTATGACTTCGTCAGCCGCTTCTTCTGCCCGGGGGAAGGGGTACCGGAAGATCCGGTCACCGGGTCTGCCCACAGCATGCTGATCCCGTACTGGAGCGAAAAGCTGGGTAAAACGTCACTGAACGCCCGCCAGGTATCGTACCGTGGCGGGGACCTGCGCTGCGAGCTGAAGGGCGACCGCGTGCTGATTGGCGGCCAAGCGACCCTGTATCTGAAAGGGCGCATCTTCCTGCGCTAGCCGAGTGAGGCGCCGCCGCATATCACCATCTCCTGGCCGGTGATGGCGGCGGCGTCGTCGCTAAGCAAGAAACTCACCAGTCCCGCCACCTCCTCAGGCGCGATGAGACGCCCGATTGGCGGACATTTGGGGGGCGAAGTTTCTCTCCCCGGCGCGCTGAGCATCGGCGTTTGGGTGGCGCCCGGCGCGACCACGTTAGCGGTTATCCCGCGCGGGGCCAGCTCCACCGCCCAGCTTCTGACCATCCCCACCATCGCCGCCTTGGTGGCAACATACTGCGATCGTCCCGCTGCCCCGCGGGAGGTTCTGCTGCCTATCGCCACCAGCCGTCCACCCGGGGCCATTGCGGGGGCAAAATGGTTAAACAACGCCTCACAGGCCATGACGTGAAGCTGCCACAGTGACGCGCTAACGCGGCTTTCCAGCTGGCCCAGCGGCGCGGCGGCCATCATCCCGGCGGCATGGATCACCGCCCCGGGCGTGGCGATGGTGTGCAGGGCGCTGCTCAGCGCGTCTGGGTCGGTGATATCAACGCGAAGGCAGGTGAATTCAGGGGTATCCGGCATCACGGCCCGTCGGCTGAGCCCGGTGACCTGCCAGCCCTCCGCCAGCAAACGCTTAACGATGGCCTCCCCAATTCCGGAGCTGGCTCCGGTAACGACGGCGTGGCGCATATCAGACCTCCAGCATCGCGCGCGGAATTTTAAACACCGCTTTGCGCACGGTCATCGGTGCCTCTGCGGCGCACAGCGCCTGGTGAGGTTCACCGGGACAAAACACCGCAAAGTCGCCCGCGGCCAGGCGGATCCTCACGCTGTGTTCGGCGGATGAAGCAATAAAAAGATCCGGCTTGCGCTCCTCGTCCCCCGGCCGGCCTGCGGGAAGCGCGCCAGCGTATATGTGCTCTTCACCGGCTAACACGATTTGGATATCCGCCCACTGATGATGATACTCCGTATGCCGCTCGGCACGCGGCTGGGTTTGCGCCGGGCCGACGTGGCAAAACCATGGCGCATCGTCTGGTTGCCAGCGCCCGTCATCGCGTTCGCTAAGCGCCTTAAGCGTGCAGTCCGGGCGCGAAAGCAGGGCGTACAGCGCCGGCGGGAGCCCTGCCAGCGGCAGGGCGTTGAGATGTCCGATAATCATACTGACTCCTTGACCCATTCTGGTGTCACCCGCACGTATTTGATGGCCTGGCGGAAGTACGTGTACGCGATATGCAGATCCCCTTCAGGACCCTGCTTGATGCTGGGATAGGAGAATTCGCGGTTGAGCTTTTCCAGCGAGTTGTTGGTCATGCAGTAGCCATCCCCCTCGTCCAGATGACGTTGCCATGGCCAGCTTTTCCCGCCGTCCGGCGAAATGGCGACGGTCATCGGCGCGCGCGGTGCGCCCCAGAAGGCAGCCCGACCGTGGGTGACAACTGGCTCCTTGCGCCCGTCTCCATCGTCTATTTCATCGTATAGCGAGGTGCGACGTTCCCGCGCGCCAGCGGCGCTCATGGCGTTAAAGACCAGCGCCAGCTCACCGCTCGCAAGCGTGGTCACCTGGATAGACGAGTTGTTATTGGGTAGCTCCGTGGGCTCCGGTACGGACCAGCTTTCACCGTTATCCGTTGACTGGCTGTAATAAATATTGTCCGCCCAGCGGCTGCGGAACAGCGCCACCAGGGTGCCGTTGCGAAGCGGGGTGATGTTCATATGCACGCAGCCCAGGCTCTCCGGCACCTCGACGTCGCGCCACGTTTTGCCACCGTCTTCCGTGATTTTTACCGCGCTAATATCGTCATTGCCGACCCATTTCTCACCCGGCCGGGTGCGGCAGTAAAACACCGGCAGCAGCCAGCTGCCGTTGTCCAGCACGACAATCGGCTGGCGGATAAACGTGCCCGGTTTATCGAGCAGGGTCGCGATATCTCCCCAGGTTTTACCCAAATCCCGGGACTGGCGATAGCGCACGATGGCCGTATCCTGATTCCCGGAAACCTGCGCGGTCCACAGCAGCCACAGCACGTTGTCCGGGGCCAGGAACAGAACCGGGTTTTGTTCGGAACGCGTGGCATCGTCCGACAGTTTTACCGCATCGCTCCACTGCTGGCTGCCCGGCGCCAGGCGTGAACCCCATACGGAGATATCCGCAATGCCTTCCTGGGTACCGCCAAACCAGACGCACATCAGCGAGCCGTCCGGCAGCGGCAGCAGGTTCGCCGCGTGGTTTTGTGGGCAAGAGGAAGGCAGCATGGCGGCTTTCACGTGAGCATCCTGTTGCGGGCGTAGAATCCCGTCGCGGGTTACGGTTACAGACATATCAGACTCCATTATTTTCAGCGGGGGTTGGCGCTTTACCCTGCGCTTTTCCCGGAATGAGGCGGTCGATGGCCATGATGACGGCTGGGGTTATCAGGGCGATATACATATTGTTAATACCGAAAGGATCGCCCAGCAGATACCAGACCGAGGTCACGACGCAGGCGCCAATCAGGCCCGCATTGGCACCGCGGGTGCTGCGGAAGAACGGGGCGTAAAAGGCGATGACGGCCACCACGGAAATCGACAGGCGAATGGCGCGGGTAAAGAACGAGAGCTTCAGCACTTCAGGCACCAGCAGCACAAAAATCAGCGGCAGGAAGCCAATCAGCAGGGAAATCCAGCGGGTGGCCTTAAACTCCTGCTCGGGCGTTGGGTTGCGCATCGGCACGTAAAAGTCTTTGACCACCAGGGAGGCGATGGCCAGCGCAACGGTACTCACGCTGACGAAGATGGACGCCACCAGCGAGGTGGTCACCAGGCCGGCCAGCCACGGGTTCATATCCTGCAGGAAAATCGGCATCGCATAGAGGCTGTCGATCTCCGGGTGCAGGTATTTTGCCGCCACGCCAATCACCGCGATGGCCAGCGCGATCGGCAGGCAGAAGAAGAAGGCGACCCAAGTTGAGCGTTTGGCGGATTTCACGTCTTTGGTGGAGGAAATCGCCTGAATGACAAACTGGGTACAGAAGATGGAGCCGATGGTGCCAATCAGCCACGCGAAAATAGTCGACGCGCCGATGTTGCCATCCCAGGTCCAGTAAAAGTCCGGCATGTTTTCAATCATCGGCGTAAAACCGCCGGTTTTTGACAGCGCAAAGCCCATGATGGCGAGGATGCCGAAGTATTTCAGCGCGCTGTGCAGTACCGTAACCCAGGCCACGCCCTTCATGCCGCCAAAGGCGAAATAGAAGGTACTGACAATAGCCGTAATAAAGGCGGCCACGGGAAGATTCACTTTAAGTACCGTGGAAATGGCCGCCGCGCCGCTGACGTAGTTCCCCACGTTAACCAGCAGCAGGGCATAGATCATGATGATGGAGATAATGTTTTTGGTGCTGTTACCGTATTTTTCAGCAATCGCACCCGAGATGGTGATTTTCCCGGTGTTGTAGATGCGCTTTACCAGCAACAGGCCAAAGAGCGGGAAGCCAATCGCGGCCCCGATTACGGACCACGACGCGGCAAACCCGTCTTCAAACGCCGCCTGTGCGGTACCGATGGTGGATTTAGCGCCGATATACTCGGACATAAGCAGGATCCCGACGATAAACGCCGGCATCGCGCGGGAGCCTTCCATAAAGTCCCCGGAGTTTTTACTGCGGATCCGGAAGGTCAGCCAGGTGGTGAACAGGATGTAGGCAATGACTATGCCCACGATGATTAGGGTATCTTCAGCGGTAAAATTATTCATCTTTGCCTCTCTTCAGGGCGAGTGAATCCTGGGCACCTCAGGCGCCCGGTATTCTTATGGACGAAACCTACGCCGGTTAAAAGCGTGACGTTGTCACTATTCGACGTATCTCTGCAAGCTGCTTATCGTTAAACGCCACGGCATAGCGGCTTTCGCCGACCTCTTCTCCCATGAGCTGCAGCGCTTTTTTGACGGCGGCAGGCGAAAACGCCACGCTGTACAGGTCGGTGCGCAGCTGCGTGACGCTCTCCTGCGCCAGGCGAGAACCTTCGATATCGCCCGCGTTAAACCGTGACCAGATGGCGTTGATGGCCTCAGGCGCCACGTTCGCCAGTCCGGAAATGCAGGCCGAACAGCCGTCAACGAAGCCCTGGTGGATCAGCGAGTCCGGACCGTTGAGCACGTCGAACCCGTCAATGTCGCTTACAGCATTGAGGAATCCGCGCAGGCTCTCGTAGCTTCCGGCGCTGTCCTTGATGCCGATGATGTTGGGATGTTCGGCCAGCGCGCGTGCGGTGGCGGGCTCTATGGTGTTGCCGGTACGCGCCGGTATGTTGTACAGAAATACCGGTACGGTCAGCGCGTCGGCGATCGCGGTGTAGTGCGCGACAAGCTCTGCCTGCTTTAGCGGCACGAAGTAAGGGGTAATGACGGATACGGCATCGACGCCCAGGGCGGCGATCTGTTTCCCCAGACGGATGGTATCGCGGGTTGAGATTTCCCCAATGTGCGCCACGACCGGTGCGCGCCCGGCAACAGTTTCTACGCAGGTACGGGTGACGGCGATTTTTTCCTCTTCGTTCAGCACGAAGAACTCGCCGTTGGTGCCGCCGCAGAAGATGCCGTTGCCCGCGCTGAGCTGACGGTCAATCTGCCGCTTAAGGCCCGACAGATTCAGCGCGCCTTCCGCGTCAAAGGGGGTCACGATGGCCGTCAGCACGCCCCTGATTGTGTTTCGCATTTCTCACTCCTTCGATATTAATGTTGGGGAAACAGCGTCCGGTAAATTGCCTGCACTTCGTCATGGTTGACCTGGCAAGGGGCGTTGTTCATTAGCCGCTTAACGTTAAGGGCCGCATCGCTCAGTGCGGCGATGTCCTCGCGCGGGACACCCAGCGTCTCCAGGTTGTCCGGCAGGTTGAGCCTGCGCACCAGCGCGGCAAAGTAATCCACCAGCGCGTGGGATTTCTCCTCGTCTGACAGCGTCGTCTCCGCACCGGCCACCAAATCCCAGACCTGCGCGAATTTCGTCACGCAGTGGGGACGAACCGCTCGCATGCAGGGCGCCAGCAGAATGGCGTTGGCGACGCCGTGCGGCAGGTGATATTTGCCGCCGAGCGGATAGGAAAGGGCGTGAACCAGATGCGTGCCGGCGTGCGCAATGGCGACTCCGCCGTAGTAAGACGCCCACAGCATCTCCAGCTTCGCCAGCAGGTTGCCCGGTTCGGCACAGGCCGTTTCAATATTGTTGAGCAGCTTTGACAGGCCCATCAGCGCGGCGTTATCGCTGACCGGGTTGGCGACCGTTGAGGTGAAACACTCAATCAAATGGCACAGGGCATCAATTCCGGTGGATGAGGCAATGTGCGCGGGCATGCTGGTCGTCAGCTCCGGCAGCAGAGCGACGTAATCGGGCAACAGGACGTGGGAGATAATGCCCACCTTCGTGTTTTGCTCCGGGATAGCCAGAATGGCGTTCGGCGTGGCTTCCGATCCGGTTCCTGCCGTGGCCGGAATCAGCAGCGAGGGGATGCGCGCCACGGGTTTTGTGCCCGCCAGCAGGCTCTCCAGCCCCGGTGACTGCGGATGGCAGAGCACGGAAAGCAGCTTGGCCACATCCAGGACGCTACCGCCGCCGAGCCCGACGACCAGCCCAAACGTTCCCGTTAGCCCGGCGAGCAGCTGGCTCACGTCATGGTGGGAGGGTTCAGGCGGCACCGTGTCGATAATCGTGACGCGGCGGTTGTCCTCTTCGAGGATCGCGCGGATCTGCTTTGCCGCCTCCAGACGCGCAATATTACCGTCCGTCACCAGCAAAAGCTGCGCTTTATCAGTCAGTAACGGCCTGATGGCGGCGATGGCATTCGCGCCGCTAATAATGGTGCTGTTGATTGTTACCACGCTTTTCTCCTGTCTCTGTGCCCATGATTGATTTCGCTCAAATAAGACGCTTCATGGTCATCGTGTGGCTAAATTTATAATTTATTCGCAAACTGATTAACTTGATCTTGCTCACATATAATCAATCATGATTGAATATAATCATTAACAGGAAAGGCGAACCCGGAGTGGGGATGAAAGTGAACAATCTATACAGAGAGGTGGTAGTCGTCGCGGATGACTTTACCGGCGCTAACGATGCCGGCGTCAGCCTGGCGCTGTGCGGCAAAAAAGTCAGCGTGGCGTTTCATACGCCTTTTACCCAGCCGACCGATGCGCTGATCGTCAACACCGATTCCCGGGCGCTGCGGGCATCGCAGGCGGCGGAAAAGGTGGCCGCGCTCGGGGCGGATATCGAAGATGCCCGCTGGCTCATCAAAAAGATGGATTCCACGCTGCGCGGCAACGCGGGGGCGGAAGCACAAGCCCTGAAGGCGTTAAGCGGCAAGCGCCAGGCGATCGTGGCCCCGGCATACCCTGCGGCAGGGCGCATCACGCGGCACGGCAGGTGTCTGGTAAACGGCATTCCGGTGAATGAAACCGAATTTGCCAGCGATCCCAAAACGCCCGTCCCGTCTGCCGCTATAGCTGACCTGTTTACCGACGTGAGCGTTAAAAACGTGACCGTGGAAACGCTGACAGCCGAACTGGCGCAGGGAACGGAGTGGATCATCGTTGATGCGCAGACCGACAAGGAGCTGGACGCTATTATCGCCGCCGCGCTGGGCTGTGCGCAGACCCCGCTGCTGGTGGGCTCGGCCGGGCTGTGCGATGCGCTGGCCCGCCATCTGGCCCCGGCGCGACGCAAACAGCTGCTGGCCGTGGTGGGCTCGATGAGTGAGATCGCTCAACGACAAATTACGCGGGCTAAAGGCAAGAGGGGCGTCTCGTCGGTATTTATCGATGTGAATGACGCTTTGCGCGGCGACGCGGCCAGTTATATCGAAGAAATTGCGCGGGTGCTCCAGGCTGGGCATCACTGCATCGTACATACCTGCGCGGGCCTCGAGGCTCGCCATCAGGTGGAGCAGCTCTGCCTGCAGCATCACGTCACCCGCGCGGGTCTGGGCGAAAAGATCTGTACGTTTTTAGGCGAGCTGACCCGACAGGTGCTTGCGGTGAACGAGCCGGACGCGCTGTACGTCTCCGGTGGCGATGTGGCGATGTCCGTCGCCAGGGCACTGGATGCCCGCGGGTTTGAAATTACCGGGTGCATCGCACGGTGCGTACCGGTCGGACAATTTCTGGGCTGTAGCTGGCAGCGGCCGGTAATGACCAAAGCAGGGGGCTTCGGAAAGGAAGAGACGCTGCTTGAGGTTTTGCATTTTATCGAGGAGAGACTGAGTGACTAAAATCATCGCTGTAACCATGGGTGACCCGGCCGGCATTGGCCCGGAAATCATTATCAAATCCCTCACCGGGGGCGAGCTGTCAGGGGCGCCCGTGGTGGTGGTGGGCTGTGCCAGAACGCTGCAGCGGGTGCTGGAGAAAGGGATCGCCGGGCAGGCGGATATGCGGATTATCGACGCGGTGAGCAACGCGCGTTTTGCCCCCGGCGTGATCAACGTGCTTGACGAACCGCTTGCGGATCCCGATGCGCTCCAGCCGGGCGTCGTGCAGGCTGCGGCAGGGGACCTGGCCTATCGCTGCGTGAAGCGCGCCACCGAGCTGGCGATGGCGGGCGAGGTGAAAGCAATTGCAACGGCGCCCCTGAACAAAGAGGCACTACACCTGGCCGGTCACCTTTATCCGGGGCATACCGAGCTGCTGGCGCATCTGACCAACAGCAAAGATTACGCCATGGTGCTGTATACCGATAAGCTGAAGGTTATTCACATCACCACCCACATTGCGCTGCGCAAATTCCTTGATACGCTCAATCAGGATCGGGTAAAAACCGTGATTGGCATTGCGGATAGCTTCCTCAAGCGCGTCGGGTTCGAACATCCTCGCATCGCGGTTGCCGGCGTTAACCCGCATGCGGGGGAGAACGGCCTGTTTGGTGATGAAGAGATCAAGATTGTCGGCCCGGCCGTTGCGGCGATGAAAGCGCAGGGGTTAAACGTCACCGGACCGTGTCCGCCGGATACGGTATTTATGCAATGCCACGAAGGAATGTATGACATGATCGTTGCGATGTATCACGATCAGGGGCATATTCCGCTAAAATTGCTCGGCTTTTACGACGGGGTGAATATCACCGCCGGCTTGCCGTTTATCCGTACCTCTGCAGACCACGGAACCGCGTTCGATATTGCATGGACCGGTAAAGCCAAGTCTGAGAGCATGACGGTGTCTATTCAGTTGGCTATGCAAATCACACGGGAATGATATGAAGGGATATAACCGGTTAGAGCAGATAATGGATTACCTGAAAGGGCACAATCTGGTGACGGTGGATCAGCTGGTGGCGATTACCGATGCCTCGCCGGCGACGATTCGCCGGGACTTGATCAAGCTCGATCAGGAAGGGGTGATCAGCCGTACCCATGGCGGGGTCACCCTCAACCGGTTTATTCCTTCCCAGCCCACGACGCATGAAAAAATGCAGCGCAGCCTGGCGGAGAAACACGCCATCGCCAGCGCGGCCGCGAGCTTCGTTAAGGCGGGTGACGCCATTGTGCTTGATGCCGGTACCACGATGATTGAACTCGCGCGCCAGCTGACGCATCTGCCGCTTCGCGTGATCACCAGCGACCTGCACATCGCGCTGTTTCTCTCGGAGTTCCGCCAGATTGAGGTGACGATCATCGGCGGGCGCATTGATGACTCGAGCCAGTCCTGCATCGGTGAACACGGGCGTCGCCTGCTGCAAAACGTCTGGCCGGACGTGGCTTTTGTCAGCTGCAACGGCTGGGATATCACCCGCGGCATAACCTCGCCAACGGAAGAGAAGGCCGCGCTGAAGCGTGATTTACTTGCCAATGCAAAACGTCGCGTGCTGCTGGCGGACAGCTCCAAGTACGGAGCCTGGTCGCTGTTTAACGTGGCGCATCTTAATACCCTCACGGATATCGTCACCGACGGCAGGCTGGATGAAACGACGCAGGCGCAGCTTCGGGCGCTGGATATCCCGCTGACGCTGGCGTCATGACATAAGTTAATACTATGAAGCACCCCGGCAGGCCTGCGCTATGTTAAAAACAAACTAGCAAGGAGCCTGCCATGTATTCCATTTCCTCTGCATCTGCACGTCATCCGGACATTCTCACCCTGATCGCAGCGCTTGACCGCTACCAGAGCGAACTCTATCCCGCCGAAAGCAATCATCTGCTCGACCTGGCTGCGCTGCCGGAAGCCTCGCTTATCCTGATGGTCATTCGCGACCAGCAGCTTCAGGCGGTCGGCTGCGGGGCCATCGTGCTCAACGGCGACGGAACGGGGGAGATGAAGCGGGTCTACATCGACCCGGCTCATCGTGGGCAGCACCTCGGCGAGACGCTGCTGGCCGCCCTGGAAGATGAGGCCCTTAGCCGCCATTGCCATACGGTACGGCTGGAGACGGGCATCAAACAGCACGCCGCGGTTCGGCTTTACGAACAGTGCGGATACGTAATGCGCCCGGCATTTGCCCCGTACGTTGACGATCCGCTCAGCCTGTTTATGGAGAAGGCGCTGGTTGTAGACGTTCGTTTAGCAGCGCTATAAAGGCTTCCAGCTGGCGGGTCATCGCCCCGCGCCGCCACACCAGCCAGGTGGTGAGCCAGCGCCAGTTTTCCGCCAGCGGCCAGGCCTCAACCTGATGGTGTCCCGGCATACTTTCCAGCATCGAGCGCGGCATCAGCGCGATGCCCGCACCCGCAATAACGCAGGCGAGCATGCCGTGATAGGACTCCATCTCATGAATGCGGCCGGGTGCGGCTCTGTCCGCATGAAACCAGCTTTCCAGGTGTCGACGGTACGAGCAGTTCGCGCGAAAGGCGTAAACGTCGCTGCCGCTGACCTCTGCGGCGCGTGAGACTTCCGCCTGCCCGGCAGGCGTGACCAACATCATCTCTTCCCGGTAGACCGGCATACCCTCCAGCTCCGGGTGCGACAGAGGCCCGTCCACAAAGGCGGCGCTTAAGGTTCCCTCCAGCACCCCGTCAATCATCGTCCCGGATGGCCCGGTAGAAAGGGCAAACTGAATGCGCGGGTAGCGCTGGTTAAACAGCGCCAGCGTTTCAGGGATGCGCACGGCGGCGGTACTCTCCAGCGCGCCGAGGGCAAATAACCCCTGCGGTTCATCGCCCGCCACGACCATGCGCGCCTCATCCACCAGGGCGAGGATCTGCCTGCTGTAGCGCAGGAAGTTATGCCCGGCGGGGGATAAACGCAAACGCTGGTTCTCACGAATAAACAGCTCAACGCCCAGGTCAGCTTCCAGCTGGCGGATGCGGGTCGTCAGGTTGGACGGCACGCGATGCACCTTCTGCGCCGCCTGAGTGATGCTGCCCGTCTGCGCGACGGCGTTAAACATTTCAAGCTGGGTTAAGTCCATAGCATTCTCGTTTCGTGAACAAGGTGGTTAATATTATTCATTTTTAAGAAATAGCAGAGTGGACCACAATCAATCAACCGAAATACGTGGAGAACAACATGACTTATTCATCTGCTACACATGCCCTCTCTGTTAACCCGGCGACGGGTGAAACCCTCGCCGCGTATCCGTGGGCGACCCCGGAAGAGGTTGAACGCGCCATTTCTCAGGCCGACGCGGGGTATCGCCAGTGGCGTCGTGAAAGCATTTCGCACAGGGCGCAGAAGCTGCGCGATCTCGGCGCCGCGCTGCGAAACCGCGCTGAAGAGATGGCGCAGACGATCTCCCGTGAAATGGGAAAACCCATCCTGCAGGCGCGGGCGGAAGTGGCAAAATCCGCCGCGCTGTGCGACTGGTATGCCGAGCACGGCCCGGCGATGCTGCGTGCGGAACCCACGCTGGTGGAAAACCATAACGCGGTGATTGAATACCGCCCCCTGGGGCCGATTCTCGCGGTGATGCCGTGGAACTTCCCGCTCTGGCAGGTGCTGCGCGGCGCGGTGCCCATCCTGCTGGCGGGAAACAGCTATCTGCTCAAGCACGCGCCAAACGTGCTCGGCTCGGCCGAACTGATTGCGCAGATAGCGGCTGACGCCGGTATTCTTGCCGGCGTTTTCGGCTGGGTGAATGCCACCAATGACGGCGTCAGCCAGGCGATTAACGATCGGCGTATTGCGGCGGTGACCGTCACCGGCAGCGTGCGTGCCGGCGCGGCAATTGGCGCTCAGGCCGGGGCTGCGCTGAAAAAATGCGTGCTTGAACTGGGAGGTTCCGATCCGTTTATCGTTCTCAACGATGCCGACCTCGATCTTGCCGTGAAGGCGGCGGTGGCGGGGCGCTACCAGAATACCGGGCAGGTGTGCGCCGCGGCGAAGCGTTTTATCGTCGAGGAGGGTATCGCCGAGACCTTTACCCAACGTTTTGTCGAGGCCGTTTCTGCGCTGAAGCTGGGCGCACCGGATCGGGAAGAGCACTTTATTGGCCCGATGGCGCGTTATGACCTGCGGGATGAACTGCATCAGCAGGTGCAGGCCACGCTGGCAGAAGGGGCAACGCTGCTGCTGGGCGGGGAGAAAATCAGCGGTGAGGGCAATTATTACGCCCCGACCGTGCTCGGCAACGTGACGCCTGCGATGACCGCCTTCCGCCAGGAGCTGTTTGGCCCGGTCGCGGCCATTACGGTTGCGAAAGACGCGGAGCACGCCCTGACGCTTGCCAACGACAGCGACTTTGGCCTGTCTGCCACCGTCTTTACCGCTGACGCAGCCCTTGCGGATAAATTCTCTCGCGAGCTGGAGTGCGGCGGCGTGTTTATCAACGGCTATAGCGCCAGCGACGCGCGCGTGGCCTTCGGTGGCGTCAAGAAAAGCGGCTTTGGCCGCGAGCTTTCCCACTTTGGCCTTCACGAGTTCTGCAACGTGCAGACGGTGTGGAAGGATCGCGTGTAATTTATTCGGCCCTCATCACGAGGGCCGTTGTCATTTCCCTGCAATGGTTCTGTCATTTTCATTTCGTAGACTCCCACGCGTCTAACGCATTGTTAATGAAGAAAATCATGAACCTAACGCAAATTTTTCGCCGTATTGCGCAGCGTCTCACTCCTCGTCGTTTTGGCCTGCTGACGGGTATTTTTTGTATCATTGGCCTTTTCTCCGCGCTGCAGCTCTCCTCGTCATTCCTGCTTAACGCCTCCCTGAACGAAGCCCAGCGCAACGAGCAGCGCAATCTGCTGGCCTGGCAGCAGCAGAGCAGGCTGGATCTGGCCCGCGTCTCCCTTCTGGCCGCAAGCGATCTGCTTAACCGCTCCGGCGTCTGGTTTATGCAGGATAAAGAGACCGGCTCCGACGGAAGCTGGCACAGCCTGATGGATGACGCGCAAAAGGCGCTGGCGGTTTCTCAGCAGGCGTGGAAGGCCTGGCTGGCGCTGAACCCGCCGAAAGACGATGCCCTGGTGAACAGCTATCAGCTTTTCTACGGCGCGATCGAGGAGCAGGCGCAAGGGCTGATGAAAACCAACACCATCGACGCTTTTTTTGCCGTACCGTCTCAGGCTTTTCAGACTGATTTTAACGACAACTATGCGCGCTATCAGCAGGCAAGCGAGAAGCAGGCCATGCAGGGGCGTCAGAGCCTGATGGCGCAGCTCTCCGGGCTGCAAACGTTATTTATGTTTGCGCCGGTGCTCCTGCTGGCCATCGCCGCTGCCGTCTGGTTTGGCATGTCCCGGTGGGTGATTACGCCGCTGCGCCGGCTCATTGCGCATATTAACCAGCTGGCGGCGGGGGATCTCTCCGCCACGCCGCCGGACGTCAGGCGCTTTAACCGGGAAGTCGGGCAGCTTAGCGACAGTATTGCCACCATGCAGCACGGCCTGCAGCAGCTGGTAACCCAGGTTAGCCATGCGACCGCCACCATGGTGGAGAACATTGGCGCCCTCGCGCAGGGTAACCAGAAGCTGTACCAGCAGTCGGCGCGCCAGGCGAAAGAGCTGGAGGACGTAACGGCGCATATCGCGGCGCTGGAAACCCATGTGGAAGGGAACACCGGCTATGCCCGGCTCGCCAGCTCGCGGGCGGATGAAGCGCGTCTGGCTGCCGCGGGCGGCGACCAAATGATGTCTACCGTGAATGCGTCGATGCAGGCGATCGTCGACCGATCTTCAGAGATGCGCGGGATCGTGGCGATGATCGACAGCGTCGCGTTTCAGACGAACATCCTGGCGCTGAACGCCGCCATTGAGGCTGCCCATGCCGGAAACCAGGGGCGCGGCTTTGCCGTCGTCGCCCGGGAGGTCGGACTGTTAGCCAGAAAGAGCAGCCACTCGACGCAGACCATCCAGGCGTTGATCAACCGCTCCCTGCAGGGCATTGAGGACGGCTCCCGCGCCGTTACCCTGATGGAGGATAATTTGCAGCAGGTCACCGGTCTGGTGGGCAATTTAAGCAGTTTGCTGAATGAGATCTCCACCGCCACGCTCAGCCAGGGGGAGAGTATTCATCAGATGACGCGTCAGCTTCAGGCGCTGAATCAGGTCTCACGCCAGACGGACAGGCTGGTCTCTGACGCCTCGGAGGCCTCGGAACGTCTGCAAAAGCAATCCGATCTTTTATTGCAGGCCGTTTCGCGTTTTCGTCTTAGCGCCTGACGCAATACATAAGCCTCTGTTATACTCGCAGCCCGTTTTAGCCTGAGGGCAAGGAGCAAAGTGTGGCTGCGGTCATCCATAATGAGATGCTGGACGAGATTCTGGCGCAGGTTCGTCCGTTATTGGGAAAGGGGAAGGTTGCCGACTATATTCCGGCCCTTGCCTCGGTCAGCGGGAATAAGCTGGGGATTGCTATCTGTACCATCGATGGACAGCGGTTCCAGGCCGGCGATGCGGCAGAACGTTTTTCCATTCAGTCCATTTCTAAAGTGCTGAGTCTGGTTGCGGCGATGCGCCAGTATGAAGAAGACGAGATCTGGCAGCGCGTGGGCAAAGATCCTTCCGGCCAGCCTTTTAACTCACTGCTCCAGCTCGAAATCGAACAGGGTAAACCGCGAAACCCGTTTATTAACGCCGGGGCGCTGGTGGTCTGCGATATGCTGCAAAGCCGCCTCAGCGCGCCGCGCCAGCGCATGCTTGAGATTGTTCGCCAGCTTTCTGGCGTTGACGATATTGCCTACGACCCGCTGGTGGCACGCTCTGAGTTTGAACACTCCGCCCGTAACGCGGCCATCGCGTGGCTGATGAAATCCTTCGGCAACTTCCATAACGACGTGGCGACCGTGCTGCAAAACTACTTCCATTACTGCGCCCTGAAAATGAGCTGCGTTGAGCTGGCTCAAACGTTCCTGTTCCTGGCGCACCAGGGGCACGCGCCGCATCTCGATCAGGAAGTGGTATCACCGCTACAGGCCCGCCAGGTTAACGCGCTGATGGCAACCAGCGGGATGTATCAAAACGCCGGGGAGTTTGCCTGGCGCGTCGGCTTACCGGCGAAATCGGGCGTCGGCGGCGGGGTCGTGGCGATTGTGCCGCATGAAATGGCGATTGCGGTCTGGAGCCCGGAGCTGGATGAAACGGGAAATTCACTCGCCGGCGTGGCGGTTCTGGAGAAGCTGACCCAGCGTCTGGGGCGGTCCGTATACTGATGTCTGATTTGGATCCTCTCTTTTCCCGCCTGGCGCGATCGACCTTTCGTTCGCGCTTTCGCTTAGGCGAGAAGGAACGCCGGTACTGCTGGGACAAAGGCCCCGACACCATTGACCAGCATGCCGCTGATTTTGTCGAAAAGCGCCTTGCGCCTGCACACCCCGCAAACGACGGTAAGCAGACTCCCATGCGCGGTCATCCGGTGTTTATCGCCCAGCACGCTACGGCCACCTGCTGTCGGGGCTGCCTGGCTAAGTGGCACAGCATTCCGGCGGGGGTTGCACTCACGGCGCAACAGCAGCATTACATCGTCGGCGTGATCCACCATTGGCTGGTGTTACAGATGAACACCCAAATTTGACGAGTTATGCTCCTGTTGTAATTGTGTTATAGATGCATCCTAAGTTAGTCCCGACAACGCTGACGACCGCAATAATTGCCATAAGCTATCATATGGAATGATATTTAATGCGTTCTGCTCTCACTGCCTTCAGGTTCTTTCAACCGGACGCGCCGCTGCGTAATGCAGCGACGATCTTTATTCTCACCACCTTATTCTATTTTGTGGGTGCGGAACTCCGGCTGGTTGAGGCCTTGTCGCTGTTCTGGCCGCTGAATGGCGTGATGGCAGGGATCTTCGCCCGCTATGTTTACCTGAATCGTCTGCATTACTATACGGTGTGCTATGTCGCGATGCTGTTGTACGACGCGGTGACGACCAACTGGGGTATGGCCTCGGTGGTGATTAACCTGTCTAACATGATCTTTATCGTCGTGGTCGCCGTGCTGGTTCAGCGCGACAGGCGGCTGTTGAAGAAAACCCCCGATCCGCTTAACGCGTTACGCCTGTTTAACTACTGCCTGATAGCGGCGCTGCTTTGCGCGCTGCTCGGCGCGGTAGGGTCGGTCGGGATCGACAGTCATACCTTCTGGCCGCTGTTTGCCGACTGGTTTAGCGAGCAGTTCTCAACCGGCGTGCTGGTGGTGCCGTGTATGCTCACTATAGGCATGCCCGTGCGTGAATTCAGGCTACGTCTGGAGCAGCTGTTACCGGTTATTGCGCTGCTCGTCTCGGTGGCCGCGTCGGTGGTGATTGGCGGGGCGGGGAGTCTCGCCTTTCCGCTGCCCGCGCTTATCTGGTGTGCGGTTCGCTACTCGCTGCCTGCGACCTGCCTGCTGACGTTTATCACGGGAGCAGTTGAAATCATTCTGGTCGCCAACTCGGTAATCAACATTGCCGTGGCGACGCCGTTTACGACCCCCATGATGTTCTCAGCCCGGCTGGGTATTGCCACGATGGCGATCTGCCCGGTGATGGTGTCCGTGAGCATGGCAGCCATTAATTCACTTATCCGCCAGGTTTCGCTGCGGGCGGATTATGACTTCTTAACGCACGTCTATTCGCGCTCCGGGCTTTATGAGGCGCTTAAGCATGAAGAGTCGCACCGCCATTCGCGTTTTCTGACCGTCATGCTGCTGGATATCGATTACTTCAAAAGCATTAATGATAACTACGGCCACGAGTGTGGAGACCGCGTACTGGTGTCGTTTGCCCGCCAGGTTCAGCAGGTGGTCGGGGAAGACGGAATGGTCGCGCGCATGGGCGGAGAAGAGTTCGCGGTGGTGGTCAACTCTGGCGATGCGCAAAGTGGCTACGCGCTGGCGGAACGTATCAGAACGACCGTTGCCAATCATCCTTTTACATGGCGTCAGCAAACGCTCCATTTGACGGTGAGTATTGGCCTCGGGAGCGGAAAGTCTGAGTCATGGCAGCTGACCGAGGTCTTCAACGCGTTGATGGCCGAAGCGGACGATCATCTTTATCGTTCAAAAAAAGCGGGTCGAAACCGCACCAGCGCCCGGGTATCGGACGAGCACGTTGCTGCGCCCGCCGGGAGCGAAACAGAGCTGCGTTAATCGTCATAAGGCATTGACGTGAATAGTAAGCGGCTTAACACACTGACAATGTCTCTGTTTAAGCTACGCTTTTAGTAAAGCTTTACGTCAGGAGACATTATGAAAGCACCTGCAACCCCTGAAAATGAAAAGGACCGACTGAATTCACTGCGCGAATCGGGCCTGCTTGAGATCGACAGTTCCCCGGCATTCGACCGGCTCACGCGCCTGGCGAAACGCTTCTTCCAGGTACCCCTGGCGATGGTCAACCTCATTGACGAGCATTCGCTGATCGTGAAGTCGGCCGACGGTCAGGCGCCCGACACCGTTCCGCGTAACATCTCGTTTTGCGGCCATACGATCCTCACCGAAGCACCGCTGGTGGTTGGGGATATGCTGCAGGACGATCGTTTTGCGGATAATCCGCTGGTGGCCGGTGAACCTCGCGTGCGTTTCTATGCGGGCTTCCCGCTGCGCTTGCGCGATGGCGCAAGCGTGGGCTCGCTGTGTCTGATTGATTACGCGCCCCGGGAATTTTCCGCGGCCGATCTTGCCGTTCTGGGCGATCTTAGCGCGCTGGCCGAAGATGAATTTGCCGCAATCAGCGCGGCGACCACGGATGAGTTAACCGGGTTATTCAACCGTCGCGGCTTTAATCAGCTCGTGAGATTCACGCTTTCCGCTGCCCGACGCCGGGCTGAGCCGCTAACGCTCGCCTGGTTGGATTTGGATCGCTTCAAGGAAATTAACGATCGCTACGGCCACAAGGAAGGGGATAAGGCGCTGAAGGTCATGGCGCAGCTGATGCGCGCCTCCTTCCGCGAGGCTGATCTGCTGGTGCGCTACGGCGGAGATGAGTTCGCCGTGCTGTTTGCGGATACCGACGAGCAGGGCGCCTGGATTGCGATGCAGTATCTTGCCGAGCAGGTGGAAAACTACAACGCCCGTAAGCTTCACCCGTGGTCGCTGCTGTTCTCATGGGGGCTGAGTGAATTCGATCATAACGGTAACGATCTTCACCAGTGGCTGAAGGATGCCGATGACAAGATGTATGCCATGAAGCAGCAGCGCCAGCGGTCCCGTTGACATAATAAAAGCCTATGTCAGATCCGTTTGCGTTAAGAAGATGTTAAATGCAGAGTGAGCGTATTCAACGTAAGGAAAAACAATGAATACCTCACTGCAAATCAAAACCCTCACCCGGGAAGAAATCCTTACCCATCTTGATACGCTGGCCGGGATCCTCGAAAACTGCGTAAACGGCGGGGCATCCGTCAGTTTTATGCTTCCCTTTAGCCTCGATAAGGCCCGCTCTTTCTGGCGCAGTATGGCAGAAAGCGCAGGACGCAACGAGCGTCTCGTGCTGGCCTGCGTCGACCCGCAGGACGGCATTATTGGCACGGTGCAGCTGATCGTCGACCAGCCGGAAAACCAGCCGCACCGCGCGGACGTGGCGAAGCTGCTGGTTCATGAGAAAGCGCGCCGGAAAGGGGCCGCGATGGCGCTTATGGAGGCGCTTGAAGTTGAGGCCAGGGCCCGGAACATCTCCGTTCTGGTGCTCGATACTTCCACCGGCAGCGGGGCCGAGACCTTCTATCAGCGCGCCGGCTGGCAAAAGGTCGGTGAGATCCCGCGCTATGCGCTGATGCCGGACGGAGCCATGACGGCCACGTCCGTGTTCTATAAGTTCTTATAATTATTTTGCACAACCGCACCGCGGATTGATCAAAACAGGGTTTCTGGTCGTTAAGTTTTGATAAGTTATCGTACCAATCTTATCATGCTGTATGACTAATTATAAAAGGAACCCAACGTGGACACTCTCAACCGTCGTGATTTTCCCGGTGCGCACTATCCGGAACGTATCATTCAGTTTGGTGAAGGCAATTTTCTGCGCGCCTTCATCGACTGGCAAATCGACCTGCTGAACGAACATACCGACCTTAACGCCGGCGTGGTCATCGTTCGCCCGATCAAGAGCGACTTCCCGCCGTCGCTAAGCACTCAGGATGGGTTGTACACCACGATTATTCGTGGCCTGAATGAGCAGGGCAAGGCGGTGAGCGACGCCCGGCTTATCCGCTCCGTTAACCGTGAAATCAGCGTCTACGACGACTATGACGCGTTTCTGAAGCTGGCTCACAATCCGGACATGCGGTTTGTTTTCTCGAACACCACCGAAGCCGGCATCAGCTACCACGCGGGTGACAAATTCGACGATGCCCCTGCGGTGAGCTATCCGGCGAAGCTGACGCGGCTGCTGTTTGAGCGCTTTAGCCACTTCAACGGCGCGCCGGACAAAGGCTGGGTCATCATTCCGTGTGAACTGATTGATTACAACGGCGTTGCATTGCGCGAACTCGTCTTGCGCTATGCGCAGGAGTGGGCGCTGCCTGCCGCCTTTACCCGCTGGCTAAACGACGCCAACAGCTTCTGCTCGACGCTGGTTGACCGCATCGTGACGGGCTATCCGCGCGATGAAGTGGCCGCGCTGGAAGCGGAGCTGGGTTACCACGATGGGTTCCTGGATACGGCCGAACATTTCTATCTGTTTGTGATTCAGGGCCCGGCATCCCTTGCGCGCGAGCTTCGTCTGGATAAGCACCCGCTGAACGTGCTGATTGTCGATGACATCAAACCCTATAAAGAGCGCAAGGTCGCCATCCTGAACGGGGCACACACCGCGCTGGTGCCGGTCGCCTTCCAGGCGGGGCTGGACACGGTAGGCGAGGCGATGAACGATGCAGAGGTGTGCGCGTTCGTCGAGAAAGCGATTTATCAGGAAATTATCCCGGTGCTCGATCTGCCGCGTGACGAGCTGGAATCTTTTGCCAGCGCGGTCACAGGGCGTTTTCGTAACCCCTACATCAGACATCAGCTGCTCTCCATCGCGCTCAACGGCATGACCAAATACCGCACCCGCATCCTGCCGCAGCTGCTGGCGGGGCAGAAGGCGACGGGACAATTACCTGCGCGCCTGACGTTTGCCTTAGCGGCGCTGATCGCATTTTATCGCGCGGAGCGTAACGGGGAGAGCTATCCGGTGCAGGACGATGCGTCCTGGCTGGAACGTTATCAGCAGCTTTGGGCGCAGCACCGGGATCGCCAGTTGAGCACCCGCGAGCTGGTGCACTCGGTGCTGAGCGTGAGCGAGCACTGGGAGCAGGATCTGACGCAGGTGAGCGGTCTTGTCGACCAGGTCACGCTGGACCTGGATGCCATACTGCTGAAGGGCATGCGCGCCGCGGTTAAACCGCTTTGCTAATGAGTTCACCCGGCTTCGGCCGGGTTTAAATACGATATCCTTTAGTTACAACATACTATTTACCCTATTTTTAAAAAAGAACTTTAACACCGTGCAAATTTCGCTAATCAGGTGAGAAAATGCAATGTTCCGTTAACATGCTTGCAACTGTGAGGGGGATCACGTTTAATAGCCGCGCTCTTTTCTTTCCTGAATCTCACTATGATTGTTCGTCCTAAACAGCACTGGCTACAACTGATTTTCGTCTGGCACGGTTCGGTACTTCCTAAGATCTATACCCGATTGCTGCTCAACTTCCTGCTTTCTATCGCCGTTATCCTGATGCTGCCGTGGTATTCCTCGCTGGGCATCAAATTTACCGTGGCGCCGTTTAGCATTCTCGGCGTGGCGATCGCTATCTTTCTGGGTTTCAGGAACAACGCCTGTTATTCCCGCTATGTTGAAGCCCGGCTGCTTTGGGGGCAGTTGATGATAGCGGCACGCTCGCTGTTTCGCGAGGTAAAAAATACCTTGCCCGACGATAAACACCTGGGCGAGTTTGTCCGTTTGCAGATTGCTTTCGCCAACTGCCTGCGCATGACCCTGCGCCGGGAACTGAACGCTGAGCAACTCTCTCGCTATCTTGCTGCGGATGATTTACGTAAAGTCATGGACGCCAACTCGCCGGCGAACCGTATTTTGCTGATCATGGGGGAGTGGCTGGCCGTGCGGCGGCGTAACGGGCAACTCTCAGACATTCTGTTCCACAGCCTGAACAACCGTCTGAACGATATGTCTATCGTCCTTTCCGGCTGCGAGCGTATTGCAACAACGCCGGTACCGTTCGCCTACACGCTGATTTTGCACCGCACGGTGTATCTGTTCTGCATCATGCTGCCGTTTGCGCTGGTCGTAGACCTGCACTACATGACGCCCTTTGTCTCGGCCCTCATCTCTTACACCTTTATCTCGCTGGATACCCTGGCGGAAGAACTGGAAGATCCGTTTGGCACCGAAAATAACGACCTGCCGCTGGACGCCATCTGCAACATGATGGAACGCGATCTGCTGCAGATGAACGATGAAGAGAACATTCCGGAAAGGCTGATGCCGGATAAGCGCTATCAGCTGACCTGACGGCCGTTCCACTCATCGCGGGTGATCTCCCACAGCTCGGAATCGAGCATGCCGCTGACGTACGCTTTCTGTTCCGTTCTGATAAGCCGCATGCCGCTACTGTCTGAAATACGGCGGGAGCGGCTGTTAGCGGCGGCCTTCGGCGCGCGCAGTACGGGTTTGTTCAGCGTATTAAACCAGTAATCCGTTGCGGCAATGCTGGCCTCGCGCATATATCCCTGTCCCTGAAACTCCGGCGCCAGCCAAAACCCGCGGTTGTTATCTTCCACATCGTACAGACAGATAATGCCCATCAGCGCGTCCGGCACCTCGCGACGGCGGATGCTCCAGAACCAGGCAATTCCTTTTGCCATGTCCGGCAGCGCAACGTTGTTGACATAGTTCTCCGCGCCGTTATCCGGGTAGGGCCAGGGCACGGAAGAGACCATATAGCGGACGATCTCCCAGCGCGGATAGAGCTTTTGTATCTGGGCGGCATCTTCGGCAACCAGCGGTTTTAGCAGCAAGCGTTCTGTCGTGAGGGTAGGTATCGTCATCCGCGGATCTCCATATTTAAGCGTTATGATTTTGTTTGCGTTCTGGTATTTTCATCTCTATCACATTCAGTTGAGGCACGCTGGGTTTATTCACTACCAAAAATGGGCATCATTTCTTTGATGGGGAAATATTGATGAGTTTTTTGGCTCTTTTAATCGGACGGGTTTTTCAGGATCTCCTTCAGCATGGCAAAGAGGAATGGTATTTTTCTCGTCCCCTCAGCGAGCTTCCTCGTCAAAATCCTTACCCGGTAGCGGTGCTGTTACCTCTGTTTTCAGTGGCGTTTGCGTTAAATCTGCTGCCTTTTCTCAGCGCGTTGCGGGGGTTGTCACCTTTACACCATGCGCTGAGCTTTTTCGTACCATCATTATTAATGACAGGCGCGCTCATTGTTATCAGCGTTCTTCTGGCCCGAGGGAAGACGTCGGGATTGTTGGGGTTTATGGCTGTGTTCATCATTCTGCTGGTCATGACTCTCGTTCAGGCGCTGCATCTCCTGTTTTCTCATGACGGAAGCCTTTGGCCACTGGCCATTGCATGCTTCGCGCTGTTACTTTGTCGGGTAGTGATGAACAGCAGCGGCTTTGTGCTGTTTACCCTCTACTGTCGCACTCAGCGGCTTGCCAGACTGGCACGTGAAATCCGGTTAAATAGCCGTTAAAGAGGTGATATGACGTTACGAAAAGCGAAGCCGCAGGAAGCCGAAATACTCTGGAATATTCGCAATCAGGCGATCCGTCACGGCTGTAAAGCCAGTTACGACGCGGACGTCATTGCGCGCTGGACGCCCGATCTGATGCCCGAACGCTACCGGCAAATGGTCATTGAATACCCATTTTACGTGGTGGAAGATGAAAAGGGCGAGATTGCGGCAACCGGCTATCTGGATCTGGATACCCACTGCCTGGAGGCGATATTCACCTTGCCTGCGGCATCCGGTAAAGGCATGGCGACCCGGATTATCGAGGCGCTCAAAAAGGAGGCCCGCAGCCGGGGGATAACCCGCCTGACGCTCGATGCAACGCCTAACGCCCGGTCGTTTTACCAGAAGCTGGGGTTTGCTACGCTGAGCGAAAAATATCATCACTCGCGGATGGCGGGCGCTGATTTACGCTGTTTTGAAATGGCGATCAATGTGTAATGTGAGGAACGCATGGCAGTCACGGTAAGACCTTTACGCGCAGACGATTACTCCCACTGGCGACCGCTGTGGGACGGCTACACCCATTTTTATGACTGCTTTCTCGATGAGTCGGTTACCGTATCGACGTGGGAAAGGGCGCTCTCCGCGCATTCCCCGATGTTCTGCCGCGTGGTAGAGAAAGACGAAAAGGTCATCGGCTTCGCGATGTGCATTCTCCACGAAGGCACCTGGTCAACGGCCCCCGTTTGCTACCTGGAGGATCTTTTCGTTGATGCCTCCGAACGGGGAGCGGGTGCCGGGAAGGCGCTCATTGATGCCCTGATAGCGGAAGGCAAGCGCGAAGGGTGGGCAAAACTGTATTGGGTCACCCGGGAGAACAACCCGGCGCGTAAACTGTATGACAAATACGGCGAGGCTGACGACTACGTCCGCTACCGCCTCTCTCTTTAAGCTAAAACGCCTGTGTTTGTATCACACTGTATCCGCGTCGCTGATGCATACACAGGCTTGCAATAAACCCGCTTTCGCACATATCCGCTATACATTGAGGTGTTGTTATATCCCCGTGAATTGTACTCAACCGGAGATACCAACATGTTCAGCAAACTTGCTTACTCAGCCCTTGCAATGACCGTTTCGCTTGCCACCGTGATGTCCTGCCAGGCCGAAGCCACCGGCACAAACGTCGCGGCCGCCTTTGATCGTCCACAGCAGATTAACGCCGGCGATCTGAATATCGGCTATGTCGACATCGGCCCCAAAGATGGCCAACCGGTCATTTTACTACACGGCTGGCCCTACGATATTCACAGCTACGCCGAGGTCGCACCCGCGCTGGCGGCAAAAGGCTACCGGGTCATTGTGCCTTCGCTGCGCGGCTACGGCACCACGCGCTTCCTGTCAGCAAAAACGCCGCGCAACGGCCAGCCTTCGGCCATGGCGAAAGACATTGTGAATTTGATGGACGCCCTGAATATCAGGCAGGCGGTGTTCGCGGGATACGACTGGGGAGCTCGTACGGCGGATATCGTTGCGGCATTGTGGCCAGAGCGCGTGAAGTCACTGGTCTCGGTAAGCGGGTATCTCATCAGCAGCCAGCAGATTGGTAAACAGCCGCTGCCGCCAAAAGCAGAGCAGCAGTGGTGGTATCAGTTCTATTTCGCCACCGCGCGCGGCGCAGAAGGCTATGCCAAAAACACGCATGACTTCGCTCGCCTGATCTGGTCGCAGGCATCGCCTGACTGGAAATTTAGCGATGCTGTCTTTAACGCCAGCGCCAAATCGCTCGATAACCCGGATCACGTCGCGGTGACGCTCAGCAACTACCGCTGGCGCTTAGGGCTGGAAAAAGGGGAGCGGAAATATGACGGCTACGAGCAAAAACTGACCGCCTTGCCGAACATTACCGTCCCAACTATCACCATCGAAGGCGGAAACAACGGCGCGCCGCACCCGGCACCGCAGGCCTATGCGGGTAAATTTACCGGCAAATATGAGCACCGGACCTTCGGAGCAACCGTGGGGCACAACCCGCCTCAGGAAGATCCGCAGGATTTCGTCAAGGCCGTTGTCGACGCTGATAAACTCTGAAATGTGCTATTTTCAGTACGTTACCCTTCGGTCTGGAGATTTCGGTGGAGCATATTGACCACATCCTTGTCGTCGATGACGACAGGGATATTCGTGAACTGATTGTCGACTATCTCGTTAAGTCTGGCTATCGCGCCACGGGCGCGGCCAACGGCAAGGAGATGCGCGTCGTGCTGGATAAACAGCATATCGACCTGGTGGTGCTGGACGTGATGATGCCCGGCGATGACGGTCTCACGCTATGCCGACAGCTGCGCAGCGGCAAACATAAAGATCTGCCAGTCCTGATGCTCACGGCGCGCAGCGAGGAGACGGACAGGATCCTCGGCCTGGAGATGGGCGCGGACGACTACGTGGTGAAGCCTTTCGTCGCCCGCGAACTCCTGGCGCGCATCAAGGCCATTTTACGGCGCTTTCGCACGATGCCGCCCAATTTACAGGTAACGGAAGCAGGGCGGCTGGTGATGTTCGGTGAATGGCAGCTCGATACCGTCGCCCGGCACTTAATCGATCCGGAAGGGGTGATTGTGGCGCTCAGCGGTGCCGAATATCGCCTGCTGCGCGTTTTCCTTGACCATCCTCAGCGCGTGCTCACCCGGGACCAGCTGCTCAACCTGACGCAGGGTCGCGACGCCGAGCTGTTTGAACGCTCCATCGACCTGCTGGTAAGCCGGGTTCGACAGCGTCTGAATGAAGATGCCCGCACGCCGGCCTATATCAAAACCGTACGCAGCGAAGGCTACGTCTTTACGATGCCGGTCATCATCAAAGAGGTTAACGAATGACCCTCTGGCCACGCTCGCTGCTGGCCCGTTTGCTGATGGTCGTGCTGCCGGGTCTGCTGCTGGCTAACGCCCTGAGCCTGACGCTGGTCATGGTTGAACGAATGCACAGCGCCCGCACGGTGATGCTCGGTAATCTGGAAAACGATGTCGCAACCAGCGTCGCCATTTTAAACCGGTTACCGGCCAGCGAACGCGCCGCATGGCTTCCGCGACTTGAACGAGGTAACTACCGCTATATCCTGGGCACCGGTGAGCCCGGATCCGCGCCGACGGATAAGCGTTCGCAGGATGCCATCCGCACCCTGAAAGCGACGCTGGCGGCACAGTACCCGCTCAGCTTTACCGCGGTTCCCGGTGCCATTTCGCATATTCAGGCACATCTGACGCTCAGCGATGGCGCGCCGCTGACCATTGATCTGATCCCGCGCATGCCGCCTGTCGCCAGCTGGCTGCCCGCTGTGCTCATCCTGCAGCTGCTGCTTCTGGCGGCATGCTCCTGGTTCGCCGTGCGACAGGTGGTGCGGCCTTTTTCACAGTTTACCCGCGCGGTGGATTCACTGGATCCCGCGGCCAGCACGCCAATGACGGAGAAAGGGCCGCTTGAGGTGCAGCGGGCAGCGCACGCCTTCAATGCGATGCAGGCGCGCATTCAGTCTTACCTCCGGGAACGGGCGCAGATCCTGGCGTCCATATCGCACGATCTCCAGACTCCGATTACCCGCATGAAGCTGCGCGTCGAAATGGCCGGGGAACCTGAACTTCGCGACAAGCTCCTGAACGACCTTGACAGCATGACGCGTCTGGTGCGGGAGGGGATTGCGTATGCCCGGTCATCCGAATCACTGGAAGAGACCTCGCTGAAGCTGGAGCTGAACGCCTGGATCAACAGCATCGCTTGCGATTATCAGGACATCGGTAAAAACGTGCAGTTTCATGCAGTCAATGCCCGCCTGCCGATCGTCACGCGTCCGCAGGCGCTTCGCCGGGTAATGACCAACCTGCTGGATAACGCCCTCAAATTCGGCGAACGCGCCGTAATAGCCATTGATGATTCGTCTGACAGCGAGGTGGTTATTCACATTGCGGACGACGGGCCGGGGATCCCCGAGGCCGAACTAGAGGCGGTATTACAGCCGTTTTATCGGGTTGAAACATCGCGCAACCGCGATACCGGCGGGACCGGGCTCGGCCTGGCGATTGCCGCGCAGCTCACCGCCCAGCTTGATGGAAAGCTGAACCTGGCGAACCGCGCCGGGGGCGGGCTGCAGGTCTCCATTACGCTTCCGCGCCGTTAATTGTACGGCTTTGTATCTACCGGCCGGGGTGATACAGAGCCAGACAAATCCCGCGCTTTTACACACATCCTGAACACATCAGAACGATGAAATAGCCTCACTGCAGCGTCGCAGGACTTGTTTTGTGAGGTCACTATGTTTCTGGTAATCGCTTTTCTGGGCGGGATGATAAGCCTGCTCAGCCCATGTACGCTCCCGGTTATTCCACTGCTGTTCGCCGGTTTTCAGGGGCAGCGTCGACATATTCTGGCACTGCTCGCGGGGATGATCGTGATGTTCACCCTGGTCGCGATGGTCGTCACCGTCGCCAGCGAGTGGATAACGGAGGCAACCATAGTCGGGCGCTGGGTCGCGCTATTGATCCTGGCTACCGCCGCGTTGGCCTTAATTTTCCCGTCCTTCGCCCAGCGCATGGCGAGCCCTGCAGTCGGCGCCGGGAACGTCCTTAACGCCCGAAGCGGGCAAACGCGCGGCACGGCATCGGCTTTTCTGGCCGGACTTGCGGTCGGGTTGCTCTGGTCTCCCTGCGCGGGGCCCATTCTGGGCGCTATTTTCAGCATTAACATTGCGGGGCATTCGGCCATCGCCACTGGCGCACTGCTGGCCGCCTATGGCAGCGGATGCGCGCTGATGCTGGGCCTGCTCGCTGTCGGCGGCCGCACGCTGATGGCGCCGTTAAGAGCCAAGTCTGCGCTGATGGTGAAACTTCGTCAGGGGGCAGGAGTAGCAATGTTAGCGGCGGTCGTCTTAA
This sequence comes from Enterobacter sp. FW301-JW81, assembly GCF_058788735.1. Lineage (NCBI taxonomy): Bacteria > Pseudomonadati > Pseudomonadota > Gammaproteobacteria > Enterobacterales > Enterobacteriaceae > Enterobacter > Enterobacter sp. FW301-JW81. The sequence continues at coordinate 1,062,213 of NZ_JBYTBA010000001.1, forward strand.
ACGCGACGGGGATGACCTCGCTGCTGAAAGGGGCAAACGGCGTCGCTGACCGTCTGGAGACCGCGCTCTTAAATCTGGCGAAACCCGCAGCCGCGCCGGTGAAGCTCCAGCCGGTAGTGATGACGGAGCCCAGCAGCCAGTTGCCTTCGCTCAGCGGTGGGACAGGGTGGATAAACGGTGACCCTGTCACGTCTGAATCGTTGCGCGGCAAGGTTGTGCTGATCGATTTCTGGACGTGGGATTGTATTAACTGCCAGCATACGCTTCCCCACGTGCGGGATTGGGCCACAAGGTATCAGCCGCAGGGTCTGGTGGTGATTGGGGTCCACACTCCGGAATATCCCTGGGAAAAACCGCTTTCGTCGGTAAAAAATGCGGTCACCAAATGGCAGTTGCCGTATCGGGTTGTGACGGATAACAACTATCAAATCTGGAATGCTTTCGGTAACCAGTACTGGCCAGCGCATTACTATTTTGATGCCAAAGGGCAGCTGCGCTACACCGCCTTTGGCGAAGGGGATTATGAGCAGCAGGAGAAGGTTATTCAGCAACTGCTCAAAGAAGCCCGCTCATAGCCGGGTCAGGGCTGACGTTGCGCCACGATAAATAGCCGCGGAAAAGCCAGCAGTATCTGCCCGTTTTCCTGGAGCGGATACTGCTCTTCGAGCAGTTCATGGTAGCGTTTCAGGAACCGTTTCTGCTCGCTCTCATTCAGTTCCTGGAGCCACGGGCGCAAACCGGTGGCGCTTACCCAGTCAATAATCGCCTGGTGCGAGCTCATTTTGTGGAAATAGGTTGTCCGCCAGATATCCACGTCACAGCCCGCCTCGGACAAAATATCGTAATAGGCATGCACGCCCGGGAGAGGTTCGCGGCCGCGGTCAGGGTAGTCCTGCTCCAGCGCCACTTCACGCATCGCCACGTGAGTGGGTTCAAGCCAGTTGTCAGGCATCTGGATCGCCAGCACGCCGTTAAGCCTAAGCAGAGAGACAAGGTGAGGCAGAAGCTCGTAATGGTCAGGGACCCACTGCAGCGAGGCGTTGGCATAAATCAGGCTCAGCGGCTGTTCGGGCCTGTACCGGCGGATATCGGCCTCAACAAAGTGGCAGTCAGGTAGCGCGGCGCGTGCTTCCACGAGCATTGCGGGGGAATTATCCACCCCGGTGATGTGTGCCGACGGCCAGCGATGCCTCAACAGCGCCGTGCTGTTTCCTGGCCCGCAGCCTAAATCAGCGACGGTGGTAACATCATCCAGCGGGATCCTGGCGAGGAGTTCAGCGGCAGGTCGCGTTCTTTCTGCGCCGTATTGCAGGTAAAGAGAGGGGTTCCAGTCGGCCATCTTCGGTTCTCCATTTTGCAGGCTTCTGCAAGAATAGCACAGGCAAACACCTGCACGGCGGCAGGTGTCCGGAGAGCGGCAGGCTAGAGAATGCCTTTGAGCGCAACATGATAAAGCAGCATGATGGTCTTCCCGTCAACAATCTTGCCGGTTTCAATGCCGCGTAATGCCTCTTCAAGCGTCATTTCCAGCACGTCGATATCTTCTCCCTCTGCCTTGATCCCGCCGCCTGCGCCGGTTCTGTCTTTAGGCTGGTACTCGGCAAGATAAAAGTAGAGTTTTTCCGTGACGGAGCCCGGGCTCATGTAGGCCTCAAAGATTTTCTGAACGCGTGAAACGTGAAACCCGGTCTCTTCTTCCGCTTCTGCTTTTATGCGGCTTTCGGGATCCATATTGTCCAGCAGCCCCGCAGCGGCTTCGATCAAATCGTCCTCATGGCCGTTGATAAAAACGGGGAAACGGAACTGGCGGGTCAGGATCACCGTTTTTTTATCACGGTTGTAGAGCAGGATTGTCGCGCCGTTCCCACGGTCGTAGACTTCCCGATGCTGACGCTGCCATTCGCCGTCGCGTCGCTGCAGGTCGAAGGTGTATTTTTTCAGGACGTACCAGTTATCTGACAGCGTTTCACTTTCAATGATGCGCACATCTGCACGTTTTGATTGCACGTTTGTTCCTCCTTACGTAGAGTAATCATCATAAACAGCATTATCGTGCAACTTCAAGATAAAACATGCAACATCAGGAATTCATGATGCTCACCAGCCAGCGAAAACAATTGATCCTCGAAAAGCTTGAAGCCGAAGGCCAGGTCCAGTCTAAGGCGCTCAGCATTCTTTTCGACGTCTCAGAAGACACTATCCGGCGTGATTTACGCGAGCTGGCGGCAGAAGGGCGTTTGCAGCGCGTTCACGGCGGCGCGCTGCCTTCATCTTCCGCTATTGCGCCATTCGCCGAGCGTCAATCGGTGAAGATGGATGCGAAAAAAAGGGTCGCCCGCAAAGGCGCACAGCTGATCTCATCAGGCCAGGTGGTTATTGTCGACGGCGGCACGACGACCTCGGAGCTGATTACGTTTTTACCGACTAACCTGCGTATCACGGTGGTGACGCACAGCCCGAGTATTGCCCTGGGGCTTGTCGATCGTCCTTCCATCGAGGTGATACTGATCGGCGGTCGTTTGTATAAACACTCGATTGTCGCAGTCGGCGCAGCGGCCATTGAAGGCATCGAAAATATTCATGCGGACCTGTTTTTTATGGGCGTGACCGGGATCCATCCTGAGGCAGGGCTGACCACCGGTGATTTTGAAGAGGCAAGCATCAAACGTGCATTTTCCGGCAGAGCCGCCGAGACGGTTGTCCTGGCGTCTCCGGAAAAGATAAACACCGCGTCATCTTTCGTGATTGGCGATGTGTCTTCGGTGAACACTATCGTGGTTGAAGATAATACCGATAAGGACTGGATCCGTGCGGTATCGGAAAGAGGGGTATCCGTCCTGTTGACCTCAGATAGTGATTAAAGACGCGTTGAGCTACGGGCACTCCGGCACATGGCACACCGCCTCGATGTTATGACCATCAGGCGAGATGACAAAAGCGGCATAGTAATTTTCACCGTATGGCCGCAACCCCGGCGCGCCGTTATCGTATCCGCCGGCGCGCAGGGCGGCATGGTAAAACGCATCGACCTGCTGGCGCGTGTCGGCCACAAACGCCAGATGCAGAGGTGCTGGTTTTTCATTGGTCTGAAAAAGACAGAGCGAAACGTCGCCTGAACTCATTTCAACACCGTAGTCTGGCGTGCCTTCATCGATGAGTTCCACGCCAAGCGGCCGAAGTGCCTGGAGGAAAAAGCTTTTACTTTTTTCATAATCACTGACGCCGAATTTCACATGATCGAACATTGTTCCTTCCTTATAAAAGTGAGAAATAAAAAGTATAGAAGGAGAGGGGGATCGAACATGCCAAATAACGCGTCAATGTGACAGACATCAATTTATGCAGTCTTTACCCATGCCGAAACGGACAAATGGCATATTTAAAACGTCAGGGTTTGAACTGGCAAAATAAACCTCGCCCGTTCTGTTGTCCCGTGGTTCGTATTTTTTCAACATTTCCAGTTGAATGCCGGTGCTCATAAATGTTTTTCCGGTTTTATCAAACAGGAAGAAACATATTTTATTATCTTTGCCCGGCTCAATACTTTTGCCCGACGCGTTATCCAGCGTCACCTTATAGCTGACCATGTATTTCGCTTCACCCGTTACGCTGTTCCATTGGCTTCCCTGAGACTCTTTTTGAGCGAAAATAGTGATCCCGGTAAACTTGTCGCCATGGCTCTCTTTCTCAACGGCCTGAGCCGCCCCGGCTGCGGACAACGCTAACGCAAGGCAAATGCCTTTAGTCAGGAGATTACGCATTTTATCTTCCTCTTCATTTTTTACACTGATCCACTATAGACAGTATTGATTTATGCAGCCCTGGATCGTGAGGCGCATAATAAAATTCAACGGAAGTCTGTTTTCCGCTGAATTTACTGACTTCGACCCAGGCAACATCGGTAGAATTGCTATCCTTCAGATTATATTTTTCGCTGCCATCAGGAAGGGTATCATCAAATTCCAGCGATAAATGTTCTCTGGCTGATGCGTATATGAGGCAATCTGCAACCTGGTTTTTTGGATGATTGATATAGAAGGATGCCACTTCCGGATGCGTTCCAATTTTACCCAAATCCACGCAGCCGCTTAAACACAGAGCGGGGAAGAGTATAAGAAGTTTGTTCATAACGCGGCGCCTCACTGCTTATTGTCAATCAAGAAGGCCAGTTTAACATTGTGCGTTATAACGCACAACCGCTACATGGCTGACCGTTTCCGTCCAACAAATGTCCAGCGCAGGTAGTCGTAAAGCCAGTTAAACAGCATCGTGTATGGCAGGAAAAACAGCACCAGACCAATCTCAACAAAAAATGCCTCGGTCATTGTTAAATTCAGCATCACCATCGCGACAGGGATTAAGGTGACGATCAGTCCCGCTTCAAAACCAACCGCATGGATTGCACGAATGAGGAAGGTTCGCTGAAAGCGGTGTTTTTTCTGCAGCGAGTCAAAGAGTTTATTAAACACAAAATTCCAAGCCGTCGCGGTGAGGGCAGATATCACGGACAGCGAGCCTGACTGGAGTACCGACACGTTCATCAGCCAGGCAAGCGACAGCGCGATGATAACGTTCGCTATCACTTCAAAAATGACAGCATGGAAGATTCTCTCTTTAATGCTTTTATTTAATTCAATTTCCATTTGCTTAGGGCTGCTTTTTTCAAAAGCTGAAGTATATCAGACATCTTTCAACCCTTTGTAAACGTGCAGGTTAGGATTATGTTAAATACAGCCCAGGCCAGCTAATGTGGCATGCACGGCCTCGGTAAGAGGGGTATGCGGTTCATGGCCTAAAAAGGCCATAAGTTTTGCATTATCCATCTCTGTTTTCTGCTCCCAAAGATAGCGCATCTCCCGCATTTCATGCAGTGTGATGTTAAAAGGGCTCATCATAGAGATAAGCCACCAGGGAAATGACTTTACCTTCGCCTTAATACCGGTACGCTCCGCGACACGCTTTATGGCTGTGGTCATCGCTGTCCCATCAGGATCCCAGTGCCCACGCATGTGGAAACTGGCAAACGGCTCGAGCTCATCCCGACGCGCCAGCAGTGCTGCGAGCGTTTCGGCGACATCCGGCAGATAAGCCCACTGATGGCCTGCGCCGGTTTTCCCAGGGTTTTTAATTACCTTCGGTGGTTGCCCCGGTTTGACCAATCCCTGTGAAAACCAGTTGTTGCCTGCGTGGGGACCAAAAAAGTCGCCAGCCCGCAAAATCAGCACCTTGCCGCCACGCTGAGCATAGGCTTCGAGTGCCTGCTCCATTTGCACTCGTATGGCTCCTTTTCGGGTAACAGGATTCTGGAGAGAATCTTCACGTAAGAGGGGAAACGCATCCGGACCGTAGTTATAAATCGTGCCCGGAAGAACGATTAGAGCATCGTTTCGCTCCGCTGCGCTGATGGTGTTATGCAGCATGGGCAAAACCAGCTGTTCCCAGTTCCGATAGCCCGGCGGGTTAACGGCATGGACAATCACGCTACATTTATTTTACAGTCGCTTAAGCAATTCCCGCAGCTTAACCGCGATCGGTTTAACGTGCGAACTGACAGTGATATTGCACAATTAAACCTCATACGCGCAGGAGCCGGGATCGGGATGTGTCAGGTACAGCTGGCCGATTTTCCAGTGCCGTTGCAGAGGATAATGCCTGAATTCTTTGCGTTTCATCTCGACGTCTGGCTGGTGATGCATGAGGACTTACGCCATAGCCAGGCCTGTAAAACGGTATTTGATTTTCTGGCTGAGGATTTACAGGGTTATATCAACAGGGTGCTGCGGTGATTCGTTCGGGAGGTCATTTCAACGTCATGCCGGGGAGCAGTGAGAAAGTCGATATGCATTTAGTGGATGTGTGCAGGTCCTTAATTGAATCCATGGGATGGTGAGACTGAGATGCTACAATAAGCGTACTTAGACGTTAGTGCGCATAATGTATATTATGTTAAATTAGATATTTGAGGTGATAAGCCTCGTATAATCTGTTGGGGTCTTTCCTCCTCTATTATGACAAAGCGTTCCTGTCTCCAGCCATTAGCCCAGGACCAGAGTCTAGCTAACGGTCAGCTCGTATTTTTTGATCTTGCGATACAGCGTGGCAATCCCGATCCCCAATTCGTCTGCCGCCTGTTTCTTGTTGCTATAACGGCTTAGGGCATCGCGTATCATCTGCCGTTCCATCTCTTCAAGCCCGGTTACGCCCTCCTCCTCTTTTGCGGCTCTGCCTCCCGTTGTCCCAGAAGCCCCTTCGCGTTCGCCGGATTTACCGCTGCTCACCAGGTTTGGCGGCAGCAGCGAGAGATCGATCACTTCGCCGGATGGGACCACGTTGACCAGATACTCCATCAGGTTGCTCAACTCACGAATGTTACCCGGCCAGCGGTAGCTTTTCAGCAGCGTAATCACCTCCGGCGCTACGCCCGGGTACACCAGTTCCAGCCGACGGGTATGCAGATGCAGGAAATAGTGAATCAGCAGTTCAATATCATCCTGACGTTCACGCAGCGGCGGCAGGCGTAACGGAATGACGTTAAGCCGATAGTAGAGATCCTCACGAAACTTACCGTCGGCGATAAACCGATCGAGGTTTTGATTGGTGGCGGAAATAATTCGAATATCCACCGGTACCGGATGGCTAGCCCCTACCGGCTGGATCTCGCGAGATTCAATGGCCCGCAGCAGCTTGGCTTGCAGAGTGAGCGGCATATCGCCAATTTCATCGAGAAACAGCGTCCCATGGTTAGCGGCCTGAATCAGTCCCGTTTTACCGTTGGCTGACGCGCCGGTAAAAGCCCCTTTCACATAACCAAAAAGTTCACTTTCCAGCAGCTGTTCGGGAATGGCGGCACAGTTGATGGCAATAAACGGCTTATCTTTGCGATCGCTCAGCTTGTGCACCGCACGCGCAACCACCTCTTTACCGGTTCCGCTTTCCCCGGCAATCATCACGCTTGACGGGCTGGGCGCCACGCGGGTAATCAGCTTTTTCAACTGCCGCATTGGGCGACACTCGCCGACCATCTGTTCAATCTGCGGCCCTTCCTGCGGCGCGGTAATCTCTGCCGAAGAGTGTGATTGATGAAACGCCATCAGAAACAGCCACTGATCCTGAATGGCATGCAGCTGACCGATAATAAGCTCTTTCTTATCATCAATAGAAATGACGTGCTGAACGTGACCGCGAATAAAGTTTTGCGCGAACGTCAGAGGCCGAAAGTGAATCTCTTTACCCACCATATTCCCCTGGCTCACACCAAGGATTTTTAACGCTGCCTGATTAACAAATTTGACTTTCTGCTCCTGACTGACAACCAGTACACCCTGGTCCATATTGTCAAGCATCGTTAAAAACATTTTCTGGATATTGTCGCCGCCGCTCTGATCCTCAAGTAAACGGGAGACAAATATTGAAGAGACGTGACGAACATAATCGGAAAACTCGGTGATGTTATCATTGATTCTTTCCTGCTGCTCGCGCGTCAGGGCAATCAGGCTAATAACGCCAACGCACTGTTCCTGATAAATCACCGGTGTACCCAGGAAGGCCTTTTCTTTGCAGGTTTCTTTACTCTCACACCCTTTGCATAAGGGGTCGAAACGCGAATGGGTCACCACCTTCTCTTTTTTTGTTTCAATAATGTAACGAAGAAGTCGCGAGTCTGTATTTAATTTGCGGCCAAGGAATTTACCGTAGCTTCCCGTACCGGCCACGCGGCACAGGGTATTATCGACAATCTCAACTTCAAGCTGGAGTACGCTGGAGAGCATGCGGGCAAAACGTTGAATGGTTGGCTGAATCTGCATCAAAATAGATGACGAACTGCAAGGTATCATAATATCACTCACTGAAAGCTAACTGGGTGAACGACAACGTTTATTTCTCTGTAATGATACTACCGCAGCCCTTAGCAATAATTGATGCAGGTGCCTTCTCTTTTTCAATTCTTGCGTCAATTATGGAGGCGGTATCACATTTTTATATCAATGTGATAATTCTGATGATGATTTTATCAATTTGGCGCACTTTTCTCGCGAAAGTCTTTTATTTCGCGAAAACACAGCCTGTACAAATAAACATATAACAAAACCGCTCGCCGTCATTTTTATTACCCATCGCCACAGCGGCTACTTTTTCGTGACAGCCCTCTCATAATTCCACTGTTTCATCCGCGGCTAATCAGGTCGTTTTGAAATTGGCATGCTTATTGTTAGTGAAATATCAGCGCTGGCATTTGCCGCAGCGGTAACCAGCAATCAATAAGCCCGTCATTCACGACCAGGATTGAAATATGAAAACTGTTAACGAACTGATTAAGGAAATCAACACGCTGAATTCGAATCTGCATGAGAAGGATTTTCTGCTGACATGGGAACAGTCGCCGGATGAACTCAAGCAGGTGCTGGACGTCGCGGAAGCGTTAAAAACGCTGCGTGCGGAAAATATCGCCACCAACGTGTTCAACAGCGGGCTGGGAATTTCGGTATTCCGCGATAACTCTACCCGTACCCGCTTCTCCTATGCCTCGGCGCTGAATCTGCTTGGGCTGGCGCAGCAGGATCTCGACGAAGGAAAATCGCAGATTGCCCACGGTGAAACGGTGCGTGAAACCGCAAATATGATCTCCTTCTGCGCCGATGCTATCGGTATTCGCGATGACATGTATCTTGGCGCGGGTAATGCTTATATGCGTGAGGTTGGCGAAGCGCTGGATGATGGCTACAAGCAAGGCGTGCTGCCGCAGCGTCCGGCGCTGATTAACCTGCAATGCGATATTGACCACCCTACGCAGGCGATGGCCGATCTGGCGTGGTTACGTGAATACTTCGGGTCGCTGGAGAATCTTAAAGGCAAGAAAATTGCTATGACCTGGGCCTACTCCCCAAGCTACGGTAAGCCTCTTTCTGTGCCGCAGGGCATTATTGGCCTGATGACCCGTTTCGGTATGGACGTCACCCTCGCCCACCCGGAAGGCTACGACCTGATTCCTGACGTGATTGAAGTGGCGAAAAACAACGCCAAAGCGTCCGGCGGCAGCTTCCGCCAGGTGACGGATATGGCGGAAGCCTTTAAAGATGCCGATATCGTCTACCCGAAATCCTGGGCGCCGTATCAGGTCATGGAGCAGCGTACTGAGCTACTGCGCGCTAACGATCGCGACGGCCTGAAGGCGCTGGAGAAAGCCTGCCTGGCGCAGAATGCCCAGCATAAAGACTGGCACTGCACCGAAGATATGATGGCAAAAACCCGCGACGGCGATGCGCTGTATATGCACTGCCTGCCCGCGGATATTACCGGCGTCTCCTGCAATGAAGGCGAAGTCACCGAAGCCGTGTTCGAAAAATACCGTATCGCCACCTACAAAGAGGCCAGCTGGAAGCCGTACATCATCGCCGCCATGATCCTCTGCCGTAAATACGCGAAGCCGGGCATGTTGCTGGAGCAACTGCTGGCCGAAGCGCAAAAACGCATCAAATAGCCTTCCCTGCTGGCCTGTGGGCCAGCATCTCTCCCCGTAATGACGAATAAGGACAGAGTATGTCTGCTTTCTCGCTGAAAATGGATATTGCCGATAACCGTTTTTACACCGGCGAAACGACGCCGCTCTTCTCGCGCCAGCCTGCGCAACAGGCGCGCCGTTTTCATCAAAAAATTAGCGGCTATCAGCCGACGCCGCTGTACGCGCTTAATGATCTGGCCGCCCTGTTCGGCGTGAGCAAAATTCTGGTGAAGGACGAGTCGCGGCGTTTTGGCCTGAACGCCTTCAAGATGCTCGGCGGTTCTTACGCGATTGCACAATTGCTGTGTGAAAAGTATCAGCTGGATATCAACGGACTGTCGCTTGACGGCCTGAAGTCACGCATTAAAGAGAAAATGACCTTCGCCACCACCACCGACGGTAACCACGGTCGCGGCGTGGCGTGGGCAGCGCAGCAGCTTGGCCAGAACGCGGTGATTTATATGCCGAAAGGTTCGGCGCAGGAACGCGTGGACGCCATTTTACGCCTGGGCGCGGAATGCATCGTCACCGACATGAACTACGACGACACCGTGCGCTTCACCATGCAGACGGCGCAGAAAAATGGCTGGGAAGTGGTCCAGGACACCGCATGGGAGGGTTACACCAAAATCCCCACCTGGATTATGCAGGGCTACGCCACGCTGGCTGATGAAGCCGTCGAACAGATGTCGGCAATGGGCATCGCCCGCCCGACGCACGTTTTCTTACAGGGCGGCGTGGGCGCGCTGGCCGGCGGCGTGCTGGGTTATCTGGTCGACGTTTACGGCGCGGGTAACCTGCATTCCGTTATCGTTGAGCCTGAGCTAGCCGACTGTCTCTACCGCTCCGGGGTGAAGGGGCAAATCGTCAACGTCGGCGGCAACATGGCCACCATCATGGCGGGGCTTGCCTGCGGTGAACCCAACCCGCTCGGGTGGGACGTCCTGCGCAACTGCGCCAGCCAGTTTATCTCGTGTCAGGACGCGGTTTCCGCACTCGGTATGCGAGTGCTGGGCAACCCGATCGGCCACGATCCGCGCGTTATTTCCGGGGAGTCCGGCGCGGTCGGTCTTGGCGTGCTCGCCGCCGTTCACTACCACCCGCAGCGCGATGCGCTGATGGACAAGCTGCAGCTGGATAGCCGCTCCGTCGTGCTGATCGTCAGCACCGAGGGCGATACCGACGTGAAGCATTACCGGGAAATCGTCTGGGAAGGCAAGCATCCGGCTGCGCAATAACCCTTACCAATTAAGAACTGGAGAACATCCTCATGGCTAAGCATATTCCTTTTAAACTGATTGTTGAAAAAGCCAACTACTACCAGCAAGACATGACCCGCTTTCTGCGCGATATGATCGCCATCCCAAGCGAAAGCTGCGACGAAAAACGCGTGGTGCACCGCATCAAAGAAGAGATGGAGAAAGTCGGCTTCGATAAAGTGGAAATCGACCCTATGGGCAACGTGCTGGGCTATATTGGCCACGGCCCGCGCCTGGTAGCGATGGATGCGCATATTGATACCGTAGGCATCGGTAATATCAAAAACTGGAGCTTCGACCCGTACCAGGGCATGGAAACCGACGAACTCATCGGCGGGCGCGGCGCGTCGGACCAGGAAGGCGGGATGGCGTCCATGGTCTACGCCGGAAAAATTATCAAAGATCTGGGGCTGGAAGATGAATACACCCTGCTGGTGACCGGTACGGTGCAGGAAGAAGACTGCGACGGGCTGTGCTGGCAGTATATTATCGAACAGTCCGGTATTCGCCCGGAGTTCGTGGTCAGTACTGAACCCACCGACTGTCAGATTTACCGCGGCCAGCGCGGGCGTATGGAAATTCGCGTGGATGTTTCTGGCGTTAGCTGCCACGGCTCCGCGCCGGAACGCGGCGACAACGCCATCTTTAAAATGGGGCCGATTCTCAACGAGCTGCAGGATCTCTCCCATAAGCTGGGCAACGACGAATTCCTGGGTAAAGGCACCCTCACCGTCTCGGAAATCTTCTTCACCTCGCCAAGCCGCTGTGCGGTTGCCGACAGCTGCGCCGTTTCCATCGACCGTCGTCTGACCTGGGGCGAAACCTGGGAAGGTGCGCTGGACGAAATTCGCGCCCTGCCTGCGGTGCAAAAAGCCGGTGCGGTTGTCTCCATGTACAACTATGACCGCCCATCGTGGACCGGGCTGGTGTATCCAACCGAATGCTACTTCCCGACCTGGAAAGTGGAAGAGAACCACTTCACCGTGCGCGCGCTGAGCAACGCGTATGAGGGACTCTTCGGCAAGGCTCCGGTAGTGGATAAGTGGACCTTCTCCACCAACGGCGTCTCAATCATGGGCCGTCACGGCATTCCGGTGATTGGTTTTGGCCCAGGTAAAGAGCCTGAAGCCCACGCGCCAAACGAAAAAACCTGGAAGTCTCACCTGGCCACCTGCGCCGCAATGTATGCCGCTATTCCGCTGAGCTGGCTGGCCACCGAGTCACTGTAGTCCGCTATTCCTCCCGCCGTTCGCGGCGGGAATCTGGAGTTTATATGCGCGTACTGATTAAAAACGGCACCGTCGTCAACGCCGACGGACGAGCCAGACAGGACCTGCTGATTGAAAACGGCCTCGTTAGCCAGCTGGCCGATAACATCACCGTTGAACAACCCTGTGAAACGATCGACGCCAGCGGTTGCTACGTAATGCCCGGCGGCGTTGATGTTCATACCCATTTCAATATTGATACCGGCCTGGCCCGCAGCTGTGACGATTTCTTTACCGGCACCCGCGCGGCAGCCTGCGGCGGTACGACCACCATCGTCGATCATATGGGATTTGGCCCGGCAGGCTGCCGATTACGTCACCAACTGGAAACCTATCGCGGCTACGCCGCCTACAAAGCGGTGATTGACTACAGCTTTCACGGCGTCATTCAGCACATCAACCACGCCATTCTCGATGAAATTCCGATGATGGTCGATGCGGGGATCAGCAGCTTTAAGCTCTATTTAACCTACCAGTACAAACTGAGCGACGACGATGTGCTGCAGGCGATGCGTCATCTGCACGCCGCGGGCGCGCTCACCACCGTACACCCGGAAAACGACGCGGCCATTGCCCTTAAACGCTCTGAGTTTCTGGCCCAGGGAAAAACCGCGCCCCGCTATCACGCCCTGAGTCGGCCGCTGGAGTGCGAGGCGGAAGCAATCGCCCGCATGATTAACCTCGCGCAGCTCGCCGGTAACGCGCCGCTGTACATTGTGCACCTGTCGAACGGGCTGGGGCTGGAATATCTGAAGCTGGCGCGTTCACGTCATCAGCCGGTATGGGTTGAAACCTGCCCGCAGTATCTGCTGCTCGATGACCGCTGCTATGAACGCGAGGATGCGCTGAAGTATCTGCTCAGCCCGCCGCTGCGCAACGCCAGTAACAATGACGCGCTGTGGTGCGGGGTGAGCGACGGTTCGATCGACGTGATGGCCACCGACCACTGTGCCTTTTCGATGGCCCAGCGTCAGCATTTATCGAACGGCGATTTTAGCCGCTGCCCGAACGGCCTGCCGGGGGTAGAAAACCGTCTGCTGCTGCTGTTCTCCCACGGGGTAATGACCGGACGCATCACGCCCGAGCATTTTGTGGCGCTTACCAGCGCCAACCCGGCGAAGCTGTTCGGCCTGTGGCCGCAAAAAGGCGTGCTGGCGCCGGGCGCGGACGGCGACGTGGTGATTATCGACCCGCTTCGCACCACCACCATTCGTCACGAAATGCTGCACGACAACGCCGACTATTCACCGTGGGAAGGGTTTATCTGTCAGGGCTCCATTCGCCAGACGCTGTCGCACGGCCGGGTGATTTTCAGCAACGGGACCTTTAGCGGCGTCGCCGGACAGGGCCGTTTCCTGCGTCGCGCCCCTTTTTCTTCCGCTCCGATCCCCATGAGCGGAATATCATCTTAAAGAGAGGATGTCATGAGTAAAAAAATTGTACTCGCGCTGGGCGGAAACGCGCTGGGCGACGACCTGGCCGGGCAAATGCAGGCGGTTAAACAAACCGCGCAGGCCATCGTCGACCTGATTGCTCACGGCCACCAGGTGGTGGTGACGCACGGCAACGGCCCGCAGGTAGGGATGATCAACCTGGCGTTTGAAGCGGCCGCCAAAACCGATGCCCATACCCCGATGCTGCCGATGTCGGTGTGCGTGGCGCTGAGCCAGGGCTATATCGGTTATGACCTGCAAAATGCGCTGCGCGAGGAACTGTTGTCGCGCAATATGCATATTCCAGTCGCCACGCTGATTACCCAGGTGGAAGTCGACGCCAACGATCCGGCGTTCAGCAACCCAACCAAGCCTATAGGTTCCTTCTTTAGCAAAGAAGAAGCGGAACAGCTGGCCCTGAAAGGCGATGTCCTGAAAGAGGACGCCGGGCGCGGATATCGTCGCGTGGTCGCCTCGCCGCAGCCTGTCGATATTATTGAAAAAGAGACGGTGAAGGCGCTGATAGATGCCTGCCATGTGGTGATCGCCGCCGGCGGCGGCGGGATCCCGGTGATCCGCGAGGGGAATCATCTTCGCGGCGCCAGCGCGGTCATTGATAAAGACTGGGCTAGCGCGAAGCTGGCGGCGATGATTGATGCCGACATGCTCATCATTTTGACCGCTGTGGAGAAAGTGGCGATTAACTTTGGTAAACCCAACGAGCAGTGGCTGGATAAACTCACCTTAGGCGATGCCGACCGTTTTATTGCCGAGGGCCACTTTGCCAAAGGCTCTATGCTGCCGAAAGTGGAGGCCGCAGCCTCCTTTGCCCGCTCTCGTCCGGGGCGTAAAGCATTGATTACCGTATTGAGCAAAGCGAAAGAAGGTATTGAAGGAAAAACCGGCACGATTATCGAAGGGTAAACGTCGTCCGACCGCAAGAAGTGACGCCGGGGCGGGTTTTTAGCCGCCCCGCCGTTGGCTTACACCTCAACCGGGCGACGATTTTGCTGTTTAATACGCTGGTTTGTCAGCGTCATCAGCGCTTCCAGCACGCCACCACCAATCGCCCTCGCCTTATCCGATACGCTGGTGTAGTCAGCCTTATCGCCGCGTGGGTCAATATCGCTGATTTTAAAACCACTATCCACCACCAGACCGTCGTTCAGCAGCCCGCGCACCATGCCGCTTAGCGGTGCCCGAATCTCCGTCTCGCCGACGGTGGCAATCACCTCGCCCTCGGTGACGATATCGCCCAACTTCACGCGCGAGCGCATCACCCCCGCGCCGGGCGCGCGGATCACCCGTTTTGCGGTATGCCCCATAATGTTACCCGGTACGCCAGTGTTGTCCTGCGCGCGGCCCTGATAGATAACCTGACCCAGCCAGTGCCCGCGGTTGGTTTCAATCACCGCATGGCAGTCGATACCCGCGCAAAAGCCCGGTCCCAGCGCAATGACCGCCGGCGCCAGCCCGCAGTGGGTACCCAGGTTTTCTTTCGCGAGGATGGCGTCGACCACGCAGCCAGGATTCAGCTCGCGCAGCGATTCACAGAGCGGATCAACCAACACGGGAATCACACCGTTATCCGCTACCTGAATCGCCTCCTGGACGGAATCGACGCGGAGTGCGGTCACGCCCTCTACCGTCATTTCTCCGTCAAAAACCGCCTGGGCAAAGGCCACGGTACGGCGGATCACCGTCGGTTTCTCCACCTCCAGCATCACCACTTTAAACCCGGCGTGCCACAGCCGCAGCGCCACGCCCGTCGCAATATCCCCCGCCCCGCGAATGGCTACCCTTAGCGGCTGCGTGGGAGAGTCGCTGGCCATCATCAGCCCGCCCGGCGCGTTATTTTTGACCTGTAAGATCTCCGCCAGCACGCTGATGGCGATCTCATTCGGCGTCTCAGCGCCAATGTTGTAGCCCACCGGCGCATGCAGCCGGGCGATATGCTCCTCCGCGACGCCGTTTTCGCGCAGCTGGCGTAAAAACACCTGTACCTTGCGACGGCTGGCCAGCAGCCCCAGCCAGGCGGTAGGCAGTACGGCCAGCTTATCCAGCGCTTCGCGATCCTGGTTATTGGTGGCGATCAGAACATAGTTATCTGGCTGAACGGCCAGCTTATCGACGGCCGCGGCAAAGCTCTCGGCGTAAACCAGCTGGGTGAACGGCGGGAAACGTTCAGGATGGAGGCTTTCCGGATAAATATCCGCCACCGCGAGTTCAAAACCGAGCAGCGCAGCGCTGTGCGCGACGGCGCGATTCACGTGCCCGCCACCAATCAACACCAGCCTGGGACGCAGCCCGTGAACGCTGATGTACACCGACATCGCGCCGCCGCAGTCCGAGCCCACCGCATCGGCCCCGGTGCGTGTCATTCGGCCATGAAACATGCGCGAGGCCTTTTCACGCAGGGCATCAAGCGCTTCATCAATCACCCGGCGTTCGACCATGCCGCCGCCGATGGTGCCAACAATGCTGCCATCATCACGAACCAGCATCTGTGCGGAATGTCGGGGAGTGGAACCACGGCTGTCGACGATCTGTGCCAGCGCGAACGGACGGTTTTGTGCTTCGAGTCTTGCCGCTTCTGAGAAAATATTCATAACAACCTCAAATGGATATCCCTTCATTACCCCAGAATGGAGTCACTTTCTCACTCGTCTGCGCGTAATAGCCGGACGCGACTGGACCGAACCGGCCCAGATAGCGTCGACGTCGTTTCTCATTATCAAATTGCCAGGCTGCAAATTCTCATTTTGAGAAAGCCGGTTGAGCAGCCAGATACGCCGACAGCCCGTCGGCGCGCCTTTAAACGCCCCTTCCTGATGCTGAACCAGGCGATACAGCATCGGCCACGTCAGCGCGTCATGCGCCGTGGCGCCGGTGATGCGGGAAAAAAGTGGCCAGCGGTGGACAGTAGCTGGACCAACGGGGTTCCCGAGCATCCCCGCTCCGGTAACGGCAACTACGCAACAACAGGAATAAGGGATGCAAGGTTCGTGCACATCCGGCGCTTTAAGTGCAAAACCGTGAGCGCCGTCAGCTTCTACCAGCACGATGTCCGGCTGGCCGCTCGCCATGAGCGTATCCAGCTGCGCTGGCGTGAAGCCTCTGACCTTTCCCGCTTCCGGCAGCCAGGCGGAAAAACACGCCTGCAGCGGCCGCTGCCAGAACGCGGCGGGCAGCGCCTGCGGGTCGCGACAGAGGGTCACAGGCAGCGTGTGGGGGACAAACATGTGGGTGGTGGTGGTCAGCAACACGCGCCTCCCCGCCTGCTGAAACAGCTCTGCCATCCAGAACAAGGTGCTGGTTTTGCCGCCTGCTCCCACGGCGGCGATCAGCAAAGGGCCGGCAGTGGCGTTTAAATCACATAACAGCTCGTCAGCGTGCGGTATATTTTCCATGTTGCGCATTATCTCTCTATTCAGGAGCAAAAATGCAGGTCGATTGTATTATTACCGCCGCGGGGTTGTCCTCCCGGATGGGGCAATGGAAAATGATGTTACCCTGGCAAGGTGGCACAATACTTGATGCAAGTATTAAAAATGCGCGACGCTGCTGCTCGCATATTATTTTAGTGACCGGATTTCGCCATCAAGAGTTAATGGCGCGTTATTCATCGGTCCCGAACATGACGCTCGTTTATAATCCTGACTTCCGCCAGGGGCTCTATTCTTCGGTAAAAGCGGGTCTTCAGGCATTACGTCATGATTATTGTTTTATCACCCACGGAGACCTGCCGTGCCTTGATGATGCTATTTTTTATGGCCTGTGGGAACAGCGCTTCGAAGGCACGCTGATGCCCTATTACGGAGGGATTCCGGGACACCCGATCCTCACATCCACCAGCAATTTGCGGCGCTGTTTAAGCGAAGAAAAGCAGACATCGGTACGCCAGTCGCTGCTTACCGGCCTCTGCCGACAGATCCCGCTCAATAATCCAGCGATCGTTCTCGATATTGATACGCCGGAAGATTATAGCCGACTCAATAAGGGTGAAAATAAAGATTTGCGCAAATGATATTATCAATTTGATAGGGTACAGTCGTTTTTGAGAAATAAAAAAACGCCCTTCAGGTGAGTGATTTGAATTCGCATCAACGCCCCAACCTCTCTCTTTAAAGTCGTTTTAACTTTAGACTTTCCTCACGTTTTTACGCCCATTCCGTCTATGAATTCAATTTCTGGCGTGATTGTTGCTGAGCTCCCCTTACCCGTCGGAATTATCGCAATACCGACCACTATGATTTAACAGGTAAGTCTAAGGAGAGGATTATGGGCGATATCATGCGTCCCGTTCCGTTTGAGGAACTCTTAACGCGTATTGTTGATGAATACCAGAATCATCGTTCCATCTTTGGTATTCCGGAGCAGCAGTTTTATTCAGCGCACGCCCCGCATAAGGTGAGCGTATTTGGTGAAACCTGCGCCACGCCGATTGGCCCGGCTGCGGGTCCGCATACCCAGCTGGCGCAAAACATTATTACCTCCTGGCTCACCGGCGGGCGGTTTATCGAACTGAAAACGGTACAAATCCTCGACCGCCTGGAGCTGGAAAAGCCCTGTATTGATGCCGAAGACGAATGCTTCAACACCGAATGGTCCACCGAATTTACCCTGCTGAAAGCCTGGGATGAGTACCTGAAGGCGTGGTTTATTCTGCACCTGCTGGAGGAGATCCTGCCGCTGACGCCGGTGAAAAACGGTAAGTCGTTTATCTTCAATATGAGCGTTGGCTATAACCTCGAGGGCATTAAAGAGCCGCCAATGCAGCAGTTTATCGACAACATGATGAACGCGGGTTCGCAGCCGAAATTTGCCCGGTATCGGGACACGCTGGACCGCTGGCTGCGACTGCATCAGCCAGAAAAAGCCGCGCTGGCGAGCCGCATTCCGGCAAAACTGGTTCAGGGCGTGACGCTCTCTACGATGCACGGCTGCCCCCCGGACGAAATTGAAGCGATCTGCCGCTATATGCTGGAAGAAAAGCAGCTGAATACCTTTGTGAAACTCAACCCGACGCTGTTGGGCTTCAAGCGGGTTCGTGAAATTCTCGATACCTGCGGCTTTGGCTATATTGGTCTGAACGAAGCGTCGTTTGACCACGACCTGAAAATCGACCAGGCGCTGGCGATGCTCAAGCGCCTGATGTCGCTCGCTAAAAGCAAGAATCTGGGCTTCGGCGTGAAGTTAACCAACACCCTTGGTACGGTGAACAACAAAGGCGCGCTGCCAGGCAACGAAATGTACATGTCCGGGCGCGCGCTGTTCCCGCTGTCGATCAACGTCGCCGCCCTGCTGTCGCGAGAGTTTGACGGCAAGCTGCCGATTTCTTATTCCGGCGGCGCGAGCCAGCTCAACATCCGCGATATTTTCGAGGCCGGCATTCGCCCGATCACCATGGCAACCGATCTGCTGAAACCCGGCGGCTACCTGCGCCTAAGCGAATGCATGCGCGAGCTGGAACAGGCCGACGGCTGGCAGATGACGCAGGTTGACGTTAAGCGCCTGAACGCGCTGGCGGAAAAAGCGGTCAGCATGGCGTATACCCAGAAGCACTGGAAACCGAACGACCGGATTGATGTAGGTGAAACGCTGCCGTTGACCGACTGCTACGTCGCCCCCTGCGTCAGCGCGTGTGCTATCAAGCAGGATATCCCCGAGTACATTCGGCTGATGGGCGAACAGCGCTACGTTGACGCGCTGGAGCTTATCTATCAGCGCAACGCGCTGCCGGCGATTACCGGCCATATCTGCGACCATCAGTGCCAGTACAACTGTACGCGCCTCGACTACGACAGCGCGCTGAACATTCGTGAACTGAAGAAAATCGCTCTCGAAAAAGGCTGGGATGAATATCAGCGTCGCTGGCATAAACCCGCCGGTTCAGGCACCCAGCACCCGGTCGCGGTGATTGGCGCGGGACCCGCAGGTCTGGCCGCGGGGTATTTCCTGGCGCGCGAAGGTTACAGCGTCACGTTATTCGAGCGCGAAGCTAACGCCGGCGGCGTGGTGCGCAACATTATTCCTCAGTTCCGCATCCCCGGAGAGCTTATCCAGCAGGATATCGACTTTGTGGTGAGTCACGGCGTCAATATTGTCTACGGCTGCGACCCACACCTGACGGTGGAAAAGCTCCAGCAGCAGGGATTCCGCTACGTTCTGGTCGGCACCGGCACCGATAAAAACAGCGGCGTGAAGCTCCAGGGTGATAACCCGAACGTGCGTAAATCGTTGTCCTTCCTGCGTGAATATAACCGGGGCGATAACCTGCAGTTAGGTAAGCACGTGGCTATCGTTGGCGCGGGGAATACCGCAATGGACTGCGCCCGTGCGGCCTTACGCGTACCGGGCGTTGAGCAAGCGACCGTCATCTACCGCCGTTCACAGCAGGAGATGCCAGCCTGGCGTGAAGAGTATGAAGAAGCCGTACACGATGGTGTCACCTTCCGCTTCCTGAATAATCCAGAGCGATTCGATGCCGACGGTACGTTAACCGTACGCGTAATGGCGCTGGGCGATATCGATGAAAAAGGCCGTCGCCGCCCGGTAGAGACAGCAGAAACCTGTACGTTACATGTCGACACGTTGATTACCGCCATTGGTGAACAACAGGATGGAGAAGCGCTGGCCGCGATGGGCATTCCGCTGGACGCGCGCGGCTGGCCGGAGGCGAACGCCGAGGGTGAAACCCGCAAACCGGGTGTATTCCTGATTGGTGACGTACAGCGCGGACCGTCTTCAATTGTTTCCGCCATCAGCAACGCACGTCGGGCAACGGAGACGATTCTGGCCCGGGAAAATATCCGCAGCCATCATGGCAACAAGCACTGGAACAAGGTTGATCCCGCTGAAGTGTACCGGCGTAAAGGCGCCATTGTGGTCGCCAGCGTAGGCAAAGACGATCGCGATGCGTTCGTCGCTCAGGAAGCCGCACGCTGCCTGGAATGCAACTATGTGTGCAGTAAATGCGTGGACGTTTGCCCGAACCGCGCCAACGTGTCGATTGCCGTCCCCGGTTTCGAAAACCGCTTTCAGACGCTGCACCTCGACGCTTACTGCAACGAATGCGGCAACTGCGCCCAGTTCTGCCCATGGCAGGGCAAACCGTATAAAGACAAAATTACCGTCTTCAGCCTGCCGCAGGATTTCAGCAACAGCAGCAATCCGGGCTTCCTGGTCGAGGGGAACCGCGTCCATATTCGCCAGAACGCTCAAACCTGGCTGCTGACGCTCGACGACGGCGGGCAGTTCAATCAGATACCACCGCAGCTGGAAGCCATGTGCCGCATCATCAGCCATGTCTATCGCCATCATCACTATCTTCTGGGGGCCGTTGAAGTATGAGTCAGCTACTGCTAAAAAACGCCACTATCGCCCAACTCTACCCGGCGATGGTGCAGGAAAATGTCGACATCGTAATCGAAAACACGGACATCGTCGCCGTCGGACACGATCTTGGCCATCAATACCCGCAGGCAAAAATCAAGGAGATGCACGGCAGGCTGGTGATGCCGGGAATGGTCTGTTCCCACAACCACTTCTATTCGGGATTATCGCGCGGCATTCAGGCCAACATCGCCCCGAGCCCGGACTTTATCTCCACGCTGAAAAACCTTTGGTGGCGGCTGGACCGCGCGCTGGACGAAGAGTCGCTGTACTACAGCGGGCTTATCTGCGCCATGGAGGCGATTCGCAGCGGCTGTACGGCGGTCATCGATCATCATGCCTCGCCGAACTACATTGCCGGCTCGCTGAGCCAGCTGCGTAACGCTTTCGTGAAGGTGGGCCTGCGCGGCATGACCTGCTTTGAAACCACCGATCGTAACGGTGGACAGCAGGAGCTCCAGGCCAGCGTCGAAGAAAATATCCGCTTTGCGCGCGAAATAGACCGCGGGCGCGAAGCGGGGAATGCGCCATACCTGGTCGAGGCGCATATCGGCGCGCATGCGCCGTTTACCGTCACCGATGCAGGTTTATCTATGCTAAGCGAAGCGGTGAAGGCGACCGGTCGCGGGCTGCATATCCACGCGGCGGAGGACAGCTATGACGTCTCGCATAGCCATCATCATTACGCTAAGGATCTGCTGGTTCGCCTGGCGGAGTTTGACCTGATCGGCCCTAAGACGCTGATCGCGCATGGCCTGTATCTCTCCGACGCCGATATCGCCTTACTGAACGAACGCGACGGTTTCCTGGTGCATAACGCGCGCTCTAATATGAATAACCACGTGGGCTATAACCACAAGCTCATCGCCTACCGCAACCTGGCGCTGGGCACCGACGGCATCGGTTCCGATATGTTTGAAGAGCTGAAGTTCGCGTTCTTCAAACACCGGGACGCCGGTGGCCCGCTCTGGCCAGACGGCTTTGCCAGGGCGCTCAGCAACGGTAATACCCTGCTCAGTCGCAACTTCAACGCGCAGTTTGGCCGTATTGCCGCGGGATATAAAGCGGATCTCACCGTGTGCGATTATCTGCCGCCTACCCCGTTAGTGGCGGAGAACATCGCCGGGCATATCGCCTTTGGCATGAGTTCGGGCAACGTGCACAGCGTGATGGTCAACGGCGTGATGGTCTATGAAAACCGCCAGTTTACCTTCGACTGCGAGCCGATTTTCGCCGAAGCGCGTAAGGTGGCGGCGAAGATGTGGAAACGAATGGATGGGCTAGACTGAACCACAACATCAGGCCGGGCCACGCCCGGCTATAACGTCAGAATGCGGTGGTTATCTTGCGCTGCTTTTGCATTTTCGCCAGCGCCTCGCCGGTGATTTTACTTAATGCCGCCGTTGGGCAGACGTCAATACAGGCCGGGCCGCGCTCGCGCCCGTGGCAGAGATCGCACTTCACAATCGTCGCTGACTGATTTTTGGCTACCACGATGCTAATCACGCCAAACGGACAGGCCACCATGCAGCTTTGACAGCCGATACAGCGGGCGGCATCGGCTTCCACCCGCTCGTCCCCCATGGTTAATGCGCCCACCGGGCACGCCCCCACGCAGGGGGCATTTTCACACTGATGGCACATTACCGGCACGCTAAGCGTATTCAGACGCAGCACCGTTAAGCACGGCGCGAACGCCGCATGTTCTGTGGCATGTTCCAGCACGCAGGCTATCTCGCAGGTGCGACAGCCAATGCAGGACGCCGGGTTGGCCATGATAAAGCTGGTCATGCCCCCTCCTTGCTGTTAAACAGCGCCAGCATTTCACTGGCGGCCTGACGCCCCGCCACCATCGCCGTGACCACCAGGTCAGCGCCGTGCACCGCGTCACCGCCGGCAAAAATCTTGTCGTTGCTGGTTTGCGTGGTGCCGCGACCGCTGCCGCCGGTACGAATTTGCCCCCAGCGGTCCAGCTGAACGCCGTGGCCGCGTAGCCACGGCATATCGTGGGCCTGGAAACCAAATGCCATGATCAGCACATCCGCCTGTAGCTCAAAGCCGGAGCCCACAATCGGCCTTGGACGGCGACGGCCATCCGGCCCGGGTTCTCCCATGTCGGTGCGAATCATGCCGACCGCGCTGACCTGCCCCTTACGGTTGCGCTGGATATACTGTGGCTGAACGTTGAACTGGAATTCCACACCTTCCTCCCGCGCGTTGACCACCTCTTTTATAGAGCCGGGCATGCTCAGCTCGTCGCGACGATAGGCGCAGGTCACGCTCGCGGCCCCACGCCGCACCGCCGTACGCAGGCAATCCATCGCGGTATCGCCGCCGCCCAGCACCACCACGTGCTTGTCCTGAATATCAATAAGCGGGTACTCCGCGCTCTCTTCAAGCCCCATCACCTCGCGGGTGCTGGCGATCAGGAACGGCAGCGCCTGGATCACGCCGGGTGCGTCTTCACCTTCCAGTCCCGCGGCCATCAGGCCATAGGTGCCGACGCCGAGGAATACCGCATCGTAATTGGCGACCAAATCGTTAAAGTCGACATCACGCCCAACTTCCTGGTTTAAATGGAATTGAATACCCATTTCGCTGAAGATCGTCCGGCGCATGCCAAGGAGCCCTTTATCCAGCTTGAAGGGCGGGATGCCAAACGTCATCAGACCGCCAATCTCCGGATACTTATCAAAGACATCCACCTGCACCCCTGCACGCACCAGA
Organism: Enterobacter sp. FW301-JW81; assembly: GCF_058788735.1. Lineage (NCBI taxonomy): Bacteria > Pseudomonadati > Pseudomonadota > Gammaproteobacteria > Enterobacterales > Enterobacteriaceae > Enterobacter > Enterobacter sp. FW301-JW81. The sequence continues at coordinate 1,085,794 of NZ_JBYTBA010000001.1, forward strand.
ACATCGGCGCAGCCCAGCCCCGCAGGCCCCGCGCCAATAATGGCAACCCGCTCCTTGCGCGGCGTCACGCCAGCCACCTGCGGACGCCAGCCCATCGCCAGCGCGGTGTCGGTGATGTAGCGTTCGAGATTGCCAATCGCCACCGCGCCCCCCTCGTTTTTCAGCGTGCAGGCCCCTTCGCATAAGCGATCCTGCGGGCAAACGCGGCCACAAATTTCCGGTAAGGAGCTGCTCTGATGGCACAGCTCCGCTGCTTCAATGATTTTTCCTTCGTTAACCAGGCGAATGAAATCGGGAATGTGGTTATGCAGTGGGCAGGTCCAGTTGCACCATGCTTTCTGCGCGCAGCTCAGGCAGCGTTCGCTCTCATATTCCGCTTCTGAGCAGCCCAGACCGTAGTAAATCTCCTCGAAATGCGATTTGCGCAGCGCTGCGTCGACCTTTTTCGCCCCGACGCGAGGGGGTTTAGCGAGGAACATGTCACGAAGCCGCGGCTGGCGCGGCTGCACCGGCTGCCCGAGTACGGTACGCGTCTGGCGCTCGCGGCGGATATTTTCAAGCTGTTGCTCATCCATCAGGCGCAGCGCCTGCGTTGGGCAGGTGGCCACGCAGGCCGGTTGCCCGCTGGGGTGTTCGCTGCACAGATCGCATTTCTGCGCCAGCTGCGGCGCGTCTTCATTGGCAGCGACCATTTCGATAGCCCCGAACGGACAGCTGATGACGCAGTTCTTACAGCCAATACATTTTTCCTGGTTCAGCTGAATGCTGTTGTTAGCGAAAGAGAGCGCCTCCGTTGGGCAGGACGCCACGCAGGGCGCGTCGTTACAGTGGTGGCAAGTGGCGGTACGGCTCTCTTTACGGTGGAAAACGACCTGAATGCGCGGCGTGAAATCGCGGCGCTGCAGCGGCCAGTTATCCTGATGATGGGCGGTCACGCAGGCAACCTCACAGGCATGACAACCAATACAGCGGGTGGCATCAGCCACAATAAATCGGTTCATTGGCTTCCCTTTTATTATTCAGATTTTCATCAAGGGTCGCGATGCAATATTCAGGCGCATTTTGGGTTGCGCGTCTGCTGGGGTTATTTTTTGCGATGCAGGTCAAATAAACAATTATTCTCATTTTTCCGCGGCGGCGTCTTTTATCTTATTCGATACCAAAATGAGAGCGTTACTCTCATAGTGATACCCGGGTATTTATCCCCTCTTTCATTCCTGTTTCGCCACCGCGTAGTGATATCCAACAAGTCGTGACTCCATTCACAAAAATATTCTTTGCTCCGCTAAACGGTTAATTCTGGCACAGCTTACGCATAGTTATCGCCGTGCGCGCAACACGCTGATGGCGACATCAGTTCAGGGAGGCAACTGCCTTCGAATCGTAACTTCCGCTCTCAACCGAGCGAAAGTCGTAAAGGAGATAACCACCTCATGAAAGATTCTGCCATTCCTGCCTCACGCTCGACGGCTTCAACGGCGCCGGTCGATGAGGTTTTGCCGATAACGCAAATGATTCTCTACGGACTGCAGCACGTGCTGGTGATGTACGCCGGCGCGGTGGCCGTTCCTCTGGTGGTCGGCAACGCCGTTGGCCTGCCCGCCGAGCACATCATTCTATTGATTAGCGCCGATCTGTTTATCTGCGGCGCGGCAACCATCGTCCAGTCGATGGGGATTCGTCCCTGGCTCGGCTGCCGTTTGCCGCTGATTCAGGGCTGCACCTTCGCCGCGCTGATCCCGATGGTGCTGATTGGCAAAGAGTACGGTATCGGTGCCATTTCCGGCTCGGTAATTGTCTCGGGGATCTTTATCCTCTGCTGCGCGCCGTGGATTAGTCGCCTGATTCGTTTCTTTCCCAGGGTGGTGATGGGCAGTATTGTCACGCTGATTGGCCTGTCGATCATGCCGGTGGCCGGCGGGTGGATAGGCGGCGGGAGCACGGAAATGCAAGGCTTCGGCGACCTGTTTTCCCTGCTGATGGCCGCGATTACGCTGGTCATCATTCTCAACCTGTACACCTTCGCCACCGGGGTGGTGAAAAACACGGCGGTGCTGATCGGGCTGATTATTGGCACAATCCTCTGGAGCTTCTTCAAGCCGCTCGACCTTCACCTGGTGAACGCCACCCCGTGGCTGCATCTGCCGACGGTCATGCAGTTTGCCCGCCCTGAGTTTCATATCGTTCCCGTCGCCCTGCTGTCCATGGTCATGGTCGTGGTGATGGTGGAAACCATGTCCTCGATTATGGCCACCGGCGATATCGTCGGTAAGAAAGTGGATGCCACCATGCTGCGCAACGGCCTGAACACCTGCGGGCTGGCCACCACCCTTTGCGGCTTCTTCAACCTTTTCCCCTATGCCGCTTTTGCGCAGAACGTCGGCCTGATCGGCCTGACCGGCGTACGCAGCCGCTTTGTGGTATCGGTCTCTGGGGCGATTCTCATTTTGATGGGCCTGTTCTCGAAAATGGCCGCGCTTGTCGTGCTGATCCCAAAGCCGATCCTCGGCGGCGCCGGGATCGTGATGTTTGGCATGGTCGCCGTCTCCGGTATTCGTACCCTTGGCCAGGTCGACTACCGTAACAATAACAATGGCATGGTGGTAGCACTGACGCTGGGTCTGGGCATGATGCCGGTCCTGGTACCGAACCTGTTTGCCCAGTTCCCGCCGATGATGCAGCTGTTCCTCCACAGCGGTATCACCATCGGGACGCTCACGGCAATCGTCGCCAACCTGACGCTCAACGGCAGCGTGCCGCTGCGTATCTCTCACGATATTCCGGAACCCGATCCGCTGCCGCCGAGCGCCGCGGCGCGAAATATGGCGGTACGCACCGTTCGTATGTGGCTGCTGCTGCGCAAGGTCCAGAAGGGCCAACAGCCACAACACAGCGGGGGGGAATAATGCAAAACCGAATCATACTGGCGTTGCTGGTGCTGGCGTTAATGACCCTGCCCGCCGTCCAGCAGGCCATTGCCTTTGGGGTACGCAGCCGCTTTGATTTTTGGCTGTTTTTTTAGGATGTCACGCTTATCTGGAGAACCATGATGAAAAAAGTGACCACCGTCTGCCCTTACTGTGCCGCTGGCTGCAAGCTGCAGCTGGTGGTTGAGGACGGGCGGATCGTTCGCGCCGAGGCGGCAATGGGCAAAAACAACCAGGGTACGCTGTGCCTGAAAGGCTATTACGGCTGGGATTTTGTCCACGATACCCGCATTCTGACGCCGCGCCTGCAAACGCCGATGATACGCCGCCAGCGAGGCGGCAAGCTGGAAGCGGTCTCGTGGGATGAAGCGCTGGATTACGTCGCCACGCGGCTTAGCGAAATCAAAGCGAAATATGGCCCTGATGCCATTCAAACCACCGGTTCTTCGCGGGGTACCGGCAACGAAACCAACTATGTGATGCAAAAATTCGCCCGCGCGGTTATCGGTACCAATAACGTCGACTGCTGCGCGCGCGTCTGACACGGCCCTTCGGTTGCAGGTCTGCACCAGTCGGTCGGTAACGGCGCAATGAGCAATGCCATCACTGAAATTGATAACAGCGAACTGGTGTTTATCTTCGGCTACAACCCGGCAGATTCTCACCCTATCGTCGCCAACCATGTGCTTAATGCGAAGCGAAATGGCGCAAAAATTATCGTTTGCGATCCACGGCGTATTGAAACCGCCCGCATCGCCGATATGCACCTGGCGCTCAAAAACGGCTCTAATATCGCGCTGTTGAACGCCATTGGCCACGTCATTATTGCGGAGGATCTTTACGACAAATCATTTGTTGTCCGGCGTTCTGAAGGCTTTGAGGAGTACCGTAACATTGTCGAAGGCTATCCGCCGGAATCGGTTGAAGAGATTACCGGCATTAGCGCGCAGGACATTCGCGCCTGCGCCCGACTGTACGCCAGCGCGGGAACGGCCACGATTTTGTGGGGCATGGGCGTCACCCAGTTCTATCAGGGAGTCGAAACGGTGCGCGCGCTGACCAGCCTGGCGATTCTGACCGGCAATCTTGGCAAAGCGAGCGTCGGCGTCAACCCGGTTCGCGGGCAAAATAACGTACAGGGAGCCTGCGATATGGGGGCCCTACCGGACACCTATCCGGGCTATCAGTTCGTAAAAGTGGCCGAAAACCGCGAGAAGTTCGCGAAAGCCTGGGGGGTTGAGAGCCTGCCGGCGCATACCGGCTATCGCATCAGCGAGCTGCCGCACCGCGCGGCACAGGGCGAAGTCCGTGCGGCGTACATCATGGGGGAAGACCCGCTGCAAACCGACGCCGAGCTGTCGGCGGTGCGCAAGGCGTTTGAGACGCTGGAGCTGGTAATTGTGCAGGACATTTTCATGACCAAAACCGCGGCTGCGGCAGACGTCATCCTGCCCTCCACATCGTGGGGTGAGCATGAAGGCGTTTATACCGCCGCCGACCGTGGGTTCCAGCGCTTCTATAAAGCGGTGGAGCCACAGTGGGATCTGAAAACCGACTGGCAGATTATCAGCGAAATCGCCACCCGCATGGGTTATCCGATGCACTACCGTAACACGCAGGAAATCTGGGATGAACTGCGCCATCTGTGTCCGGATTTCTTCGGTGCCACCTATGAGAAAATGGGCGAGCTGGGGTACGTGCAGTGGCCGTGTCGCGATGAATCTCCAGCGGATAAGGGAACCTCATGGCTGTTCAAAGATCGTTTCTCCACGCCAGACGGGCTGGCGCACTTTTTCACCTGCGATTGGGTAGCGCCGATCGACAAATTGACCGAGGAATTTCCCATGGTGCTCTCCACGGTGCGCGAGGTGGGCCACTACTCGTGCCGCTCGATGACCGGGAACTGTTCGGCGCTCTCTGCGCTGGCGGATGAGCCGGGGTATGCGCAGATCAACACCGCCGACGCGGCGCGTTTAGGCATTGTCGATGAGGCGCTGGTGTGGGTGAACTCGCGTAAGGGGCGGATTATTACCCGGGCGAACGTGAGCGAACGGCCAAATAAAGGGGCCATTTACATGACCTACCAGTGGTGGATTGGCGCCTGTAACGAACTGGTCACGGAAAACCTCAGCCCCATCACTAAGACCCCGGAGTACAAGTACTGTGCGGTACGGGTAGAGGCAATTACCGATCAGACGGCAGCAGAGCGCTACGTTGTAGAAGAGTATGCGAAGCTCAAAGCACGGCTGCGTGAATGCAGCGAGGGACACGCGTAAACGGCGCTGTTGGGGAGGTCTGAACCTCCCCGGCGCGCCATCATGGCGTTATGACTTTAACGCGTGGTGGATAGAATCAAGAATCGGCTGGTAGCCGGTGCAGCGACATATATTCCCTTCCAGCACGTCTTTCAACTGTTCGTCACTCGGCTGTGGCACTTCCTGCAGCAGCGCGGTCGTACTGACCAGCACGCCCGGCGTGCAGAAGCCGCACTGTACGCCGCCTTTCTCCACAAAAGCATGCTGTAGTTTTTGCGTAATCGGGTTGTCGTTTAGCCCTTCCAGGGTGGTGACTTCCGCTTCATCGCACTGTTCCGCCAGCACCAGACAGGAACAGACCGCTTTGCCGTCCATCATCACCGTACAGGCGCCGCATTCACCAATAGAGCAGCCTTCCTTCGTTGCGGTTAACTTCAGCGTGTTGCGGACCAAATCCAGCAGACGCATATTGCCTTCAACTTTGGCTTCTACCAGTTTGCCGTTGACCTTCACTTTAATGACACTCATTGTTTTGTCCTCGACAGGGCGCCAGGTGCCCTGCTTTCACTGATTATTGAGCGGATGCCTGCGCCATCATGTCGCGGAACATGCTGACAAAAACCGGCTGCTTATAGGCGGCGGACCAGCGTTTGCCGATGGCGGCATAAATCAGCTTGTCCAGCACCTCGCAGGCGCTATCAATGGTTTGCGGCGTGATGCGCTGCCCCAGCAGACAGCGCTCAACGTCAAGCAGACGCTGCGGTTTGCTGAACAACGCGCCGTCGACCAGCCGACAGTAGCTGACGGTACCGTCAGCAGCGAACTCCAGCAGCGCGGTTAAGCTCTGACGGGTAATGTTCAGCGCGTTTCGCCGCCCCAACTGATGGTAAAACCCCTTCGCTTTAGGGTGCGCCGGAGCCGGGAGAATCACGCGAGTGAGCAGCTCATCCGGCTGGCGTTGCGTTTTGTAGCCCGAGAGCAGAAACTCGGCCAGCGACATGCGGCGGGCGGCGGTGTGGGAACGCAGTTCGATGCTGGCATCGTAAAGAATCGACGGCGGAATCGAGTCGCCGCACGGCGCGGCGTTGACGATATTGCCGCCGATGGTTGCGCGGTTACGGATCTGGTGAGAACCGACCGTATGGCAGGCCTGCACCAGCAGCGGGTAGCGTTCGCGCAGCAGCGGATGGTCGGTAATACGGTTAAAGGTGACCGCTGCGCCGATGGACACCTCATGGCTTTGCGGATCTTCCGTTATCCCGGTCAGCTCGCTGAGGCGGGAGATATCAACCAGCCTCACCGGTTTGGTTTGCAGCCGCCCCTGCACGATGACATCTGTCCCGCCCGCAATTGCAGTGACACAGTCACTTTTTAGCAGTGCCAGCGCCTCATCCAGACTCTTCGGCCGCGTCACCGTGACGTCGGTAAGCCGCAGCACCTGCTTTTTATTCTCCTGCTCAATCATCAGCTCGCTCTGGCGCGCCGGTTTTTTCAGGTTATAGCCGAGAATCACCTGCTCCAGCGTCAACGGCAGGTGGTTAAAACGCGTGCCCAGCGCAAAGCTTACGGCGTTGTTGATGGCGGCGGCCGCCAGCTCGGTGGCCGGTTCGCCAATGCCTTTCGCCCCCAGCGGGCCCGCTTTATCCGGGTTTTCTACCCCGATCACCGTAATGGAGGGAATGTCCTTGATGGTCGGCAGCAGGTAACTGTCAAAGTTCTCAGACTTCACCTGCCCGTGTTCAATATTAAAATCTTCCAGCAGCGCGTAGCCAAAGCCCTGTGCAATGCCGCCGCATACCTGGCCTTCAAAACCGACCGGGTTCAGCACCTGGCCCACGTCATGCGCGGCGGTCACGTGCAGCAGGTCGGTCTTACCGGTGCTGGTGTTGACCCGCACTTCCGCAACCTGGCAGCCATATACCCAGGTGAAATACGGGCTGCCGCAGCCTTTTTCTTCATCCCAGTGGATCGGCGGCGGCACAAACCAGCCGTACTCGGTGAGGCTGACGCTGGCCCATTTGGTTTTATTGACCGCATCTTTAAACGCTATGCGCCGGCTATCATCCTGTTTATTGATGATAAAACCGTCCTGCCAGCAGGTATCTTCAAGGCATGTCGCGCCGATGCTCTCGCCCACCACGCTCAGAATGCGCCGCTTAATTTTCTCCGCGGCATCCAGAATCGCCCCGCCGCCAACCATCGTCCCGCGCGTGGCGGCGGTCGAGCCGCCGTCGCCAATCACTGAGGTGGGCGGTTCGCTGAAGTGGATGTCGGTCATCGTTATCCCGAAAGCTTCAGCCGCGATAAGCGACATCGTGGTTTGTAGGCCCTGACCGTTTTCCGATACCGACGTAGAGAGATTAACGCTGCCATCCTCGTTGACCTGAATCAGCGCCGTTGAGGTATCAACCCCTTCCGCGCCAATGGAGCAACCGCGATAGCTGAGCGCCAACCCAATGCCGTAGCGATACACGCCGCCTTGCTCGTTCAGCGCGTGGTAATGCTTACGCTTCGCCATAAATTCCGCCGAGGCGGCCGCCTTTTTCAGCACCTCGCATGCTGACACCGTATGCTGATCGAAAACCTGGCCAGTCACGGAAGTATCGCCCTGACGTAATGCATTGATTTCACGAATTTCAACCGGTGAGATATTGAGATACTCGGCGATTTCATCCATCAATGATTCATTAGCATAAACCACTTGCGGCGAGCCAAAACCGCGCATCGCAGAGGTATAGCTGTTATTCGTGTACACCGCCTTTACATCGATGTGAACGTTGGGGATCGCGTACGGGCCAGCCGCCTGTACGGAAGATCGCCAGGTGACAAACGGCGATGAGGCCGCATAGCCGCCGCTGTCGGCCAGAATATCGATTTTCATTGCCTGGATACGTCCGGCGTCGTTCAGCCCTACTTTGTATTTCATTTTGTAGGGGTGGCGTTTGCAGCTTTCAATGATGGACTGTTCGCGGGTATAGGCGAACTTGACCGGCTTCCCGGTCAGGCGCGTCAGAAGCGCCGAGCGGCAGGCAAGATGATCGATAACGTCATCCTTACCGCCAAACGAACCGCCCATGACCGCGCGCTTGACGTTGATTTGGCTCTGCGGGCAGCCCATAAATTTGGCCACAAAGCCGCGCACCCGGTGCGGGTTCTGAATAGAGCCGGAAATAATCAGGCTGCCGTCAGTAGGGTCCAGCCAGGTCAGCACCACTTCCGGTTCAATATAGGCATGTTCCTGGAAGCCGACCTCATATTCGCGTTCAAGGATATGCAGGGAGTCAGCAAATCCCTTTTCGATATCGCCTTTAATGGTGTGGTGATGCGCGGCAATATTGTCGTCGCGCTCCGGGTGAATTCGCCGTGCATTGGGCGCCAGCGCCGCTTCCACGTCGGTGAGCGGCGCATACGGCATGTAGCGCACGTGGATTTTATCGGCTGCTTCGCACGCCGCTTCATAGGTGGTTGCGGCGACAACGGCGATAACGTCGCCGTGAAAGACCACCTCGTCTTTGACTATCGGCAGGTAATCTTTAACGATAACGCCCACCACCGGCGTGCCGGGAATATCCTGCCAGGTGGCAATCCTCACCACGCCGTCTACCGCCAGCGCGTCGCTAAGATCCAGCTCGTCGATTTTTCCTGCGGGAATATCCGCATAGCGACAAACGCCGTAGAGCATATCCGGCAGTGTTATATCATCGCCATATATGGCGGTTCCTTTGACTTTCGCCAACCCATCCACGCGCCCTGGCGACGCTGAACGCAAAGCACACATAATGCTCCCCTTATTATCAATCCTGTAAGTAGCCACGGGAAAAGCCCATCGCTACGGACAAATCCAAGATTTGTGCCAGAGATCAACGAGGTGAACATCAGGGTTCGTTTTTGTGATTGCGCACGCGTAAAAACCGCGCCGTTGTGTGAAAAGCGTCCATCGAAAACGGCGCTGCCTGAGAATGATTCCCGAGCAGCGCCGTTTTTATCAAAGTAATAATCGGTTTTATCAAAATAATAAAAGTGCAATGGCCTTTTGGCCACTGCACCGGTTAATGAGAAGGTTATCGCTTATTAAGATACTTATTGAAGAATGCCGTGATGTTATCGAACGGAATCTTATCCATACGATCGTACAAATCGACATGCGTGGCATCTTTAACAATCAGAAGCTCTTTAGGCTGATTTGCCGCTTCATATGCCGTTCTGGAGAAGTAAAGCGAATGCGCTTTTTCGCCATGAACAAACAGGATTGGACGCGGAGAAATTTCCTTAATGTAAGTCATCAGCGGGAAATTCATGAAGGACATCGGCGTTGTCACGGACCATGAGTTCCCTGAGTTGACGGCTCGTGGATGATATCCGCGTTTGGTCATGTAGTAGTCCGCATAGTCCACGAGGAACTGTGCTTCCCCACCCTTCAGTTTATTGTAAGCTGGCTGGTAGGCCGGTTTCCCGTTTGCCGCATCTTCCCAGCGCTGGAGGCTCATCTTCTCAAGAGCCCGCTCGCGTTGCTCAGGTGTTACGCTGTCATTGTAGCCTTTCGACATCACGCGGCTCATATCATACATGGTGCTGGCAACAACGGCTTTTACGCGTTTATCCACGGCAACTGCGTTCAGGGCAATCCCCCCCATGCCACAGATACCGATGACACCGATTCGCTCGCGATCCACGTAAGGTTGCAGTCCAATAAAATCGACGGCTGCCATAAAGTCTTCAGTATTAATATCAGGTGACGCGATATTGCGGGGTTCCCCACTGCTTTCACCGGTATAAGACGGATCAAAAGCCAGCGTCACGAATCCGCGCTCGGCTAAGGTCTGGGCATAAAGGCCTGAAGCCTGCTCTTTTACCGCGCCAAAAGGCCCGGAAATAACAAGCGCAGCAAGCTTCTTATTCCCGCGATCTTTAGGAAGATACACATCTGCCGCAAGCGTAATGCCGTAACGGTTTTTAAACGTTACTTTTTGATGATCCACTTTGTCGCTCCTTGGGAAGGTTTTATCCCACGTCTGAACCAGACGCGCCGAAGAGTCTGCTGTGCCTGGTGCAGGCTGGGCAACCGCAGATTCTGTTGAAATCAGAGCCATCGCACCGGCAAGGAGTGCACCATTAAAAAAACGAGTTGAAGAATTTAGCGTCATGATATCAAAACCTTACATTAAATTTTCAGGAACCGAATTCGGTACGGGTTGCGTTGTTGCTATTTTGAATATCATTAAAGAAATATGTTATTAAAATACTCTGCATTATTTGCCCGATCCTATTAACCTGAGGCCAAACCGTATATTTCAGCATTCATAACAGGTAAGTTGACGGGGGTGCATAGACGCAACAAATGTGAGGCGTTACAGAATGATTTCAAACAAGTCGGTTGAGAAACGACTCGACGAACTCTCCCGGAATATTGCTCAGCGCACGCCCGATACCGGTGATTTTCCCACTGCTGTCGAAGGGCTGGAATTATTCCGGCGGAACGAACCTGCCCCTCCGGTGAGCTGCTTGGTTCCACCGAGCATCGTTCTGGTGGCTAACGGCGAGAAGATAATGTGGGTTGGAGGCGAACCTTATACCTATAATGCGAAAAAATTCCTGATCACCTCTCTCGACTTACCAGCCAGTTCGGAAGTGTTACACGCATCAGCATCTCGGCCGTGCGTCGGCATAGCCTATAAACTTGATCAACGCGTGCTGATGGAATTAATTACGCAGGGCGGCCTGCCGCCAGTGAAAAAACGCGATGCGGGAACAGGTGTCGGTATAGGAACCATGACAGATGTTTTGCTGGAGCCTTTCTGCCGCCTGCTTTCATTGCTTGACGAGCCTGAAGCCATTCCTGTTCTCAGCCCGCTGATTCAACGGGAGATACATTACCGGCTTTTGATGAGCGATCGGTCCGATCATCTCAGACAGATTGCAGCAGTAGACGGCCATGGCTACCGTATCGGTAAAGCTATCGACTGGTTAAAGACCCATATTGCTTCGCCTTTACGCATCGAGGAGCTAGCGAGTCGGGTTCAGATGAGCACGCCCTCTTTCCACCGACATTTCAGGCAGCTTGCGGGAATGAGTCCGCTCCAGTATCAGAAATGGCTGCGCCTCAATGAAGCCAGACGACTCATGCTGAATGAGCATTACGATGTCACCACAGCGGCCTATGCTGTCGGTTACGAAAGCTTATCCCATTTCAGCCGGGAATATACGCGGATGTTTGGTGAGTCGCCTAAGAGGGATATTACCGTGCTGAGAAAGTCTGCCGGTGAAATTTAATCATTTGTTGCTTCCAGGGAAACAGGCTGAAACGTTGATTATTTATGATTAAAAGAATATCCCTTCGCCTGCAACGCTGTAACGAGGTGGCCGCTTGCATAAACTATGCCGCACCGACACAGCTGCAGCAGCTGAAGACGCAGCTGTCCGACGAAATGGGTAAGCCTCTGGGACTACACACCATGGGTATTCCGGCGGCGGTCAGTACGCTTGGGGTGATTGTCAGTTTCGCCATTCCGCAACTGTGGCTGGGGTATGGCGTACTCGCCGCACTCGGCCAGCCGGCCGAACGCGTATTCGCGTGGGTTGTGCTGGTCGCCCTGCTGTTCGCCGGCATTAACGGCGTGACGATGTTTATGATGGGCAAAGGCAGCATGCGCGCCGTGCGGTTACACCTTACGCTGGCGGCGATAAGCCTGGTATTAACGGCAGCCTACCTGCTGACCGCACTGAGCGGTAGCGCTGCTCCGGGCGTCAGCCTGACCGCAGCGCTGGTGAGTATTATCATGCTGGGGCTGAGCGGCAGCTGTATCCTCTCTACCGCTTTCTATAAGATGCTGCTGTTTACTCTGCATAACAGAGCCTGGCGCAAACTTATTAGCCAGGCGCGCTGAGCATTCATCCCGTAAAAATCCCGCCGCTGCCGGCGGGTTTTTTTATGGCTTTTTATGCCTGCGCAACCAGATCAGCTTGTACGCCGCAGGAATAATAAACAGCGATAGCAGCGGCGCCGTGATCATCCCGCCAATCATCGGTGCCGCTATCCGGCTCATGACCTCTGACCCAGCACCGGTCCCCCACAGAATGGGCAGCAGACCGGCAATGATTACCGCGACGGTCATCGCCTTTGGCCGCACGCGCAGCACGGCGCCATGATAAAGGGCGTCATCAAGCCCCTGCTCGGTGAAGGTTTCGCGCCTGGACAGCGCCGGATGCGCTTCAATGGCATGGCGTAAATACATCAGCATGACCACTCCAAACTCAGCCGCCACTCCGGCCAGGGCGATAAACCCGGTGCCGGTTGCGACAGACATATGGAAGCCCTGCCAGTACAGGAACCATATCCCTCCCACCAGCGCGAACGGCAGGCTCATCAGAATCAGCAACGCCTCATCCACGCGTCGGAACGCCAGATAGAGCAGAATGAAGATGATCATCACCGTCATCGGCACCATCAGCTTTAGCTTCCTGTTGGCATGCTCAAGCAGCTCAAACTGCCCGGAGAAAGAGACGCTGGTTCCCGGCCTCAGCTTAATCTCCTGGCTGATGGCGGTCTTAATGTCGTTCACCACCGACACCATATCCCTGCCGCGGGCATCAATATAGATCCAGCTCGCAGGTCGGGCATTTTCCGTTTTCAGCATCGTCGGGCCGGAAACAACGTTAATCTCCGCGACATCGCCCAGCGTGATTTGCTGCTTCATCGGCGTCAGGATTGGCATCTGCTTCAGGGCGCTCGGGCTGTTCCGGTAGTCCTGGGGATAGCGAATGTTAATCGGGTATCGCGCGACGCCTTCCACCGTTTCACCCACCGTCGCACCGCCGATGGCCGATGAAACAAACAGCTGCACATCGCCCACCGTCATCCCGTAGCGGGAGGCTTTTTCCCGATTGATATCGACATCAATGTAGCGCCCGCCCTCCAGACGTTCAGCCAGGGCCGACACCACGCCCGGCACCGTTTTGGCTACCGTCTCGATGCTCTGCGCCGTGGCGTCGATATCCGACAAAACGGTCCCTGACACCTTGATGCCTATCGGGCTTTTGATCCCGGTGGAAAGCATGTCTATCCGGTTGCGGATCGGCGGTACCCAGAGGTTCGCCAGGCCAGGCAAACGAACCGTCTTGTCGAGTTCATCAATAATCTTGTCAATCGTCATGCCGGGCCGCCACTGGTCCTCGGGTTTAAGCTGAATGGTGGTTTCCACCATTTCAAGCGGCGCGGAGTCCGTTGCTGTCTCGGCCTTACCCGTTTTACCAAACACAGAGGCCACTTCAGGAACGGTTTTGATGAGCTTGTCCGTGGTCTGTAGCAGCGCCGCCGCTTCTGCCGGAGAGACGCCCGGCAGCGTTGACGGCATATACAGCAGATCGCCCTCATTAATCTTCGGCAGGAACTCGCCGCCCACCTGGCTCAGCGGCCAGATAACCGTGAAGATGGACAAGGCCGCAACCAGCAGGGTGGTTTTTGGCCAGCGAAGCACCTTAAGCAGCAGCGGATGATAGGCTGCGATCAGCAGCCGGTTCAGCGGGTTACTGTTCTCCGCGGGGATTTTCCCCCGGATCCAGAACCCCATCAGAATCGGAATGACGATAATGGCCAGCGCGGCCGCGCCCGCCATGGCGTACGTTTTCGTGAAGGCCAGCGGGCCAAACAGCCGCCCTTCCTGACCCTCAAGGGTAAAAATCGGAATGAAGGATAAGGTGATGATCAGCAGGCTAATAAACAGCGCCGGACCAACCTCAACGGAAGCGTTAGTGATCACGGTCCAGCGCGTGGCGTTGTCAATGTCTTCCCCGGGATGCTGACGATCCCACTCTTCCAGCCGCTTATGCGCGTTTTCAATCATCACGATGGCGGCATCGACCATCGCGCCAACGGCGATGGCGATACCGCCCAGGGACATAATATTGGCGTTCAGCCCCTGGAATTGCATGACGATAAAGGCGATGCACAGGCCAAGCGGCAGAGAGATAATCGCCACCAGCGCGGAGCGGACGTGCCAGAGGAACAGCGCGCAGACGATGGCCACCACGATAAACTCTTCGAGCAGCTTGCCGCTCAGGTTATCAATGGCCCGGTCGATAAGCTGGCTGCGGTCGTAGGTGGTCACAATCTCAACGCCTTCCGGCAGGCTGGCCTTCAGCGTCTCCAGCTTATCTTTTACCGCCGTAATGACCTCGCGCGCGTTTTTGCCCGAGCGCAGGATCACCACGCCGCCCGCCACTTCACCCAGCCCGTTCAGCTCGGCAATCCCGCGGCGCATTTCCGGCCCCGTTTGCACGCGGGCAACGTCGCGCAGGTAAATCGGCACACCGTTCTCGCCGGTTTTGAGGACGATGTTATTGAAATCGTCCATCGTCTGCAGATAGCCGCTGGCGCGGACCATATACTCCGCTTCCGCCATTTCAACTGACGATCCCCCTGCTTCCTGATTAGAGGACTCAAGGGCCTGCTTAACCTCCGGCAGGCTGATGCCGTACTGAGACAGTTTTAACGGGTTGACCTGAATCTGGTACTGCTTCACCACGCCGCCGACCGACGCCACCTCGGCGACGTTCGGGATAGTTTTCAGCTCGAACTTGAGAAACCAGTCCTGCAGCGAGCGCAACTCTGCGAGATCGTGTTTTCCGCTGCGATCCACCAGCGCATACTCAAAGATCCAGCCCACACCCGTGGCGTCCGGGCCGATTTCGGAGCTCACGCCGGCGGGCAGTTTGCCTTGCACCTGGTTCAGGTACTCCAGCACGCGAGAACGGGCCCAGTACAAATCGGTCCCGTCTTCAAAAATAACGTACACGTACGAATCACCAAACTGAGAAAACCCGCGCACGGTTTTTGCGCCGGGAACCGACAGCATGGTGGTGGTGAGCGGATAGGTCACCTGGTTTTCAACAATCTGCGGGGCCTGGCCGGGATAGCTGGTTTTGATAATCACCTGAACGTCAGACAGATCGGGCAAGGCATCGACCGGCGTGTTGATGATGGTCCATGTCCCCCAGACGCTGAGAAACAGCGCGCCCATCATCACCAGGAAACGGTTGGCGACCGATCGCCGGATAATCCATTCAATCATCATCGTCTCCTTAATGGCCTGAATGCGCGTCGTCAGCGGGTTCAGACTTGCGCATGCGCTCCAGCGCGCCGGTAATATTGGCCTCCGAGTCAATCAGGAACAGACCGCTGACCACCACCGAATCCCCTTCATTCAGGCCAGAGCCGATACCGGACTGTTGCTGAGATTCATGCAGAACGTGGACAGGCTTCGGCACAAAGCGCCCCTCTGCATCAACGGTAATGACGCGCTGCTCTTTGCCGGTATCGATAACCGCCTGAGACGGGATCAGCAGCATCTCCTGACTTTGGGTATTCAGCTTCAGGTACGCATTCATGCCCGGCTTCAGCAGCTCATCCCTGTTAGAGGCCTGCAGGCGCACCTGCAGCGTCCGGGTGGTGGGATCCACGCTCGGCAGAAGGCTCCATTTTTCAACCGGGAAGGCTTTATCCGGATAAGCCGGTACCGAAACGGTAAACTGCGAGGTGTCTTTCAGCAGATAAGCAATAGATTCAGGGACCGCCGCGCCGATCCAGACCGGATCCATCCCCTGAATCTGCGCCACTACCTTATCTTTCGAAATATTCATGCCGGTGCGCAGGTCAAAGGCCGTGATGACCCCGTCGATAGGCGCCCTGATGGTAAAGCGGGTCTGAATAGCGCGGGTCGCGCGCAGCCGCTGGATATCGTCGTCCGGCATGCCGGCCAGCCTAAGCCGCTCGAGAACCCCTTTTATCTGCGTGGGCGTACCGCCGGTGCCGGAAAGCAGCAGGAACTCGCTCTGCGCTTCGACCCAGTCCGGGATCGTGATATCAACCAGCGGCGTGCCTTTCTTCACCTTATCGCCGATTGTCAGCGGGTACACTTTCTCAACGAAACCCTCCGCGCGCGCCTGCACAATCACAAACTGATAGTCGTTATAGCTGACGTTCGCCGGGATCGTCTGGGCATAATTCAGCGTTCCGCGCGTCACCTTTTGCGTTTTTAACCCCAGGTTCTGGACCTGCGTCGGATCAATACGGATACCGGCACCGCTTTTATCGTCATTCTCGTCCGCGTATTTCGGCACCAGATCCATATCCATAAACGGCGACTTACCGGGCTTATCGAATTTAACGTCGGGCTTCATCGGGTCATACCAGAAAAGCACCGTTCTTTCCGGCGCGCTATTTTCTGTTTTTGCCGATGAATGCAGAGCCTGCCATGCCGTCACCGAGATCAGCCCTCCCGCGATAAGGCTGCTGGCTATCACGGCAGCATATTTTATTTTTAAAGAGGCCATGCCGTTTCTCGCTATTTAATGCTCTTGAGTAAAGAGAGATTGCCCTGCTGAACAAATGAGAAATTAACGCGGCTGCCGACTTTTAAGGCCTTGATGCTCTCGTCGGCCTGAATAAAGGTGAAGCGCATGGTCATCGCGGGCCAGCCAATTTCCGGAATGGCTTCATGAGCAATCGTGACCTTTTTGTTCGTGAGATCGATGTCCTTCACGATGCCCGTCCCGGCGACGATCTGCTCTGAGCTTCCTTCGCTGACGGCACTCATCCCTTCGTGCTGATGAGCCTCGGCCTGGAGGCCGGCGGAAAACATAATGATTGCACCAAATACAACGGCGTTAAGTGAATTGCGCATGTTTATATTCCTTTTCTTTAAATGAGGTTATTCGACCCAGCCGCCGCCCAGCGCAGTGAAGAGATTAATTTCATTAACCTGCCGGGCATAAATAAGATCGAGGATGTTTTGCCGCGTGGAAAACAGCGATCGTTCCGCGTCTAATACTTCGATATAGCTCACCGCGCCGCTGGTATATAACCCACTGGCACGCTGCAGGGTGATGTTTAGCGAATCAAGATACCGCTGCTGCGCAGCAAGCTGCTGGCTGAGGCTGTCCCGCAGCGCGAGCGCGTCGGCGACCTGTTTAAAAGCGGACTGAATTTTTTGTTCGTAATTCACAACCGACTGCTGCTGGCGAATTTCGGCCAGCTTCAGGTTGGCTTTATTTCTGCCCGCATTAAAAATGGGAATGTCTATTTTGGGAATAAAGTTCCACATGCCGCTGCCGGACGTGAAGAGGCTGGATAATTCCGTGCTGCCTGTAGAAAGCCCGCTGGTCAGGGAGATGGACGGGAAAAAGGCGGCGCGCGCCGCGCCGATATTCGCATCGGCCGCTTTAAGCTGATACTCCGCCTCCATAATATCCGGACGCTGCAGCAGTATTGCCGATGAAAGACCGGGCGGCAGCGTTACCGGCGCAATATCGCGGGCGTTCATTCCGCCGTCGCCCGGCAGCGCGCGATACGTTCCGAGGACCAGCTGCAGGGCATTATTGGCCTGCGCCAGCTCCCCCTCTCTTTTGGCAATATCTGCCCGGGTGCTTTCAATCTGCCCCCGGGCCTGCTCCAGCGCCAGGACGTTCGTGCTGCCCGTCACCAGCTGTTGCTCAACGAACGCGTAAGACTGCTGATAATTTTTCAGCGTTTCCCGTGCGATGCGCAGCTGTTTATACGCCAGCTGCTGGTTGAAATAGCTCTGCGACACGTTAGAGACAAGCAAAATATGCACCGCGCGGCGGGCTTCTTCGCTGGCGAAAAAGTTTTGTCGGTCGGCATCGCTCATGTTCTTCAGCTTGCCGAAAAAGTCGAGTTCGTAACTAAGCGCAAGACCCGCGTCGTACTGCTGCGTGGTGGGTTTGTCACTCTTCAGCCCTCCGCTGTAGGTGATGCCCGAGGAGGCGTTCAGCTGAGGATAACGATCCGCATCCGTCACGCTGAACTGTGCCCGGGCTTCTTCCACCTTCAGGGCGGCCATTTTGATATCGCGGTTGTTCTTCAGGGCTTCTGTAATTAATCCTGCTATCTGAGGATCGACGAAGAAATTGCGCCAGCCGGTGTCCTGATACCCTGATGCCGAAGGCGTCAGGCCGTTACGCGAGAGCGAAAACTGCTGGGGCACCGGCGGCGCCGGGCGCGGGTATTCAGGGGCCAGCGAGACGCAGCCTGCCAGGATAAATACCGTCGTGATGCTGAGTCGTTTTAACAGGAACATAGCGGTTCAAATGAATTCCAGAGTATTTTTAGGGCTACTCTACTGAACGCATCCTGTTTGACGGGTGACAGGATAATGACAATGTTGTCATTTATGGCGTAAGTCATTGTTAACGGTCGCGGGCGCAATAGAATGTCATCAGCAGCCAGTCAGGGGAGCAAGATGAAAATACTGATCGTTGAAGATGAAAAGAAAACCGGTGAGTACCTCAGCAAGGGGCTGACGGAGGCGGGGTTTGTCGTGGACCACGCGGACAACGGCCTGACCGGATACCACCTCGCCATGACCGCGGACTATGACCTGCTGATTCTGGACATCATGCTGCCCGACGTGAACGGCTGGGATATCGTCCGCATGCTCCGCTCCGCCGGCAAAGGGATGCCGATACTGCTGCTGACGGCGCTCGGCACAATTGAGCACCGGGTTAAGGGGCTTGAGCTGGGCGCGGACGATTACCTGATTAAGCCGTTTGCCTTTGCTGAGCTGCTCGCGCGGGTCAGAACGCTGCTAAGGCGCGGGAATACGGTGATTGCGCAAAGCCAGCTTCAGGCGGCCGACCTGACGGTTGACCTGGTGTCAAGAAAGGTGAACCGGGCGGGCAATCGCATCCTGCTCACCAGCAAGGAGTTCAGCCTGCTGGAGTTTTTCATGCGTCATCAGGGCGAGGTGCTTCCCCGCTCCCTTATTGCCTCCCAGGTGTGGGACATGAACTTTGACAGCGACACGAACGCGATTGACGTGGCGGTAAAGCGCCTGCGCGCGAAAATCGATAACGACTATGAACAGAAGCTGATCCAGACGGTGCGCGGCGTGGGCTATATGCTGGAGGTGCCGGATGCCCGTTAAGCTCCCCAGGCGCCCTTTTTCTCTCGCCCTGCGGCTGACCTTTTTCATCAGCCTTTCCACGATCCTGGCCTTCTTCGCCTTTACCTGGTTTATGCTTCATTCCGTTGAAAAGCACTTCGCCGAGCAGGATATCAGTGACCTGCAGCAAATCAGCACCGCGATGCA
Organism: Enterobacter sp. FW301-JW81; assembly: GCF_058788735.1. Taxonomy (NCBI): domain Bacteria; kingdom Pseudomonadati; phylum Pseudomonadota; class Gammaproteobacteria; order Enterobacterales; family Enterobacteriaceae; genus Enterobacter; species Enterobacter sp. FW301-JW81. The sequence goes on from NZ_JBYTBA010000001.1 coordinate 1,105,078, forward strand.
CCGCATACTGCAATCCCCGGCCGATCCCGACCAAAAGAAAATCAGTAAGATCAACGAGTCGATCGCCAGCTACCGCAACCTTGCCGTACTGCTTCTGGATCCGCAGGGAAATACCCTTTTCAGCTCGGCGCAGGGGGCAGCATTGCGCCCTGCGATGAACGCGGCGAACTTTAGCCAACACCGGCAGGCACGGGACGTATTTCTCTGGACGGTCGGGGGCCAGGCTCCGGCCATGCATGCCGGGTCCGACATGAAGATGGAAACCTACCGGATTATCGCCTCTTCAGGGACGGCGACGCTGCAGGGCAAAACGCAGAACTACGTCATGCTGATCGGGCTCTCCATTAATTTTCATCTGCATTACCTTGAGGCGCTGAAAAAGAATCTGTTCGCGATCGCCGCGGTGATTAGCGTGCTGATTGTGCTCGTCATTCGAATCGCGGTTCGCCAGGGGCATTTACCCCTGCGTAACGTCAGCACTGCCATTAAAAATATTACCTCCGAAAATCTGGATGCACGGCTGGAGCCGTCCCGCGTCCCCGTTGAGCTGGAGCAGCTGGTTATCTCGTTCAACCATATGATGGGTAAAATAGAAGATGTCTTTACCCGGCAGGCTAATTTTTCCGCCGATATCGCGCACGAAATCAGAACGCCGATCACCAACCTGGTGACGCAAACGGAAATTGCGCTGAGCCAGCACCGGACTCAGAAGGAGCTGGAAGACGTGCTGTACTCAAGCCTGGAAGAGTACAGCCGGATGACCCGAATGGTCAGCGACATGCTCTTCCTGGCGCAGGCGGATAACAATCAGCTGATCCCTGACCGGGTGATGTTTGACCTCGGCGCGGAGGTGATGAAAGTCTTCGACTTCTTCGAGGCCTGGGCGGAAGAGCGCAACGTCACGCTGGCGTTTCACGGGGTGCCCTGCCTGGTAGAAGGTGACCCGCAGATGTTCAGACGCGCCATCAATAACCTGCTATCCAACGCCCTGCGCTATACCCCAGCGGGGAAAACGGTGACGGTCTCCCTCAGAAAGCGGGATAACGACGTTGAGCTGGTAACGGAAAACCCCGGCACGCCGATCCCGCAGGCGCATCTGTCTAAGCTGTTCGACCGCTTTTACCGCGTCGATCCGTCCAGGCAGCGTAAAGGGGAAGGCAGCGGGATTGGGCTTGCCATCGTGAAGTCCATCGTCACCGCGCATCACGGCAAAGTCCGCGTGGAATCGGACGCGGTGTCGACGCGCTTCATCCTCACCGTGCCGGGAAAGGTTGCCTGAGCCATCAGCGCACCGCGCGGCTGACTTCCAGCACCTTCTCCCTGAGCCAGCGGTGCCCCGGGTCTCGCTCCATGCGCGGATGCCACATCTGTGAAACCGTAATAGTTCGGGTCTTAAAGGGCAGTTCAAAGACGTGCACGCGCTCGGTCATCGGCTGGTTGAGCAGGTACAGCGCCGGCACCATGGCAACCAGATCGGAGGCCAGCGCCACGGACAGCGCCGTCGGAAAACCTGGCACGACGCTGGCGACCTTGCGCTTCAGCCCATGCTCCGCCAGCGCCTCATCAACAAACCCGTGCAGCGAGCCGTCCGGTGAGGCCACCACGTGGCCCCAGGCGATATACTCGCTCAGGCTGACCTCAGACTGTAATGACAGCGGATGCCCCTTGCGCACCGCGCCAACAAACCGATCCTGGAACAGCCTTTGCAGCCGTATTTCAGGCCCCATATTGCCCTGCACGCCGATTTCCAGATCGACAAGCCCCTCCCGCAAATAGCGCGACGTTTTTTCAGGTTTCGGCGAAAAACGGATGCACACCCCGGGGGCAACGCTCGCCACTGCGGCAATCAACAGTGGCCCAAACGCCACCACAAAACCGTCGTTGGCGCGGATGGTGAACAGCCGCTCGAGGCTTTCCACCTTCAGCGCGTCGGTCGAGGGCTGGAGCACCGCCCTTGCCTCATGCACCGCGCTTCTGGCGCGGTCCCGGGTGGCTTCGGCCCAGGGCGTAAGCACCATATGACGGCCGGCCCGCACCAGAATAGGATCGCCGGTCACCTCCCGCAGCCTGCTCAGGGTGCGGCTCATGGCGGAGGTGCTCAGGTTTAAGCGTCGCGCCGCGCCCGCCACGCTGGCTTCTGCCAGCAGAACGTCGAGCGCAACCAGAAGGTTAAAATCAGGATCGGACACGGTGAATCCTCAGATAAGGCGTTATATGCAACGATTAAGTGCAAACGCTGCGTCTTCCGCCCTGTATATCGCATGATTATAGTTTCGTCATCAATATTCTTATCCGGAGTGACGACGATGACGCTTTTTTCAAACCAGCCCGGCGACGAGGGTTTACCCGGGCATGAACGCGCCCGGGTCCTGGTCGCCGTTATGACCACCACGCTGATGGGCGTCTTTGACGGCACCATGATCAACATCGCGCTGCCCTCTATGGCGGGCGCAATGCAGGTTCCCGCGAACGTTGCGGTCTGGTTCGCCAACGGCTACCTGCTGTCAGCGGCAATGACGTTAGCCATCTTCGCGGCGCTGGCGGCGCGCGTGGGCTACCGCCCGGTTTTTCTGGCCGGGCTTGCCACCTTTACGCTCACCTCGCTCGGCTGCGCGCTGGCAACCACGCCGGAAATGCTAACCGGAATGCGCATTCTGCAGGGCATCGGCGGCGCGGCCACCCTGAGTATCGCCCCGGCGATCCTGCGATCCGTTTTCCCGGGACGGCTGCTTGGCCGCATTCTGGGGCTGCACGCCCTGCTTATCGCCTCCAGCACGGCAATTGCCCCGGTGCTGGGCGGGACGATACTGGACGCGCTGAGCTGGCAGTGGCTGTTCGCCATTAACATTATTCCCGGCAGCATCGCCCTGCTGCTGGCGTGGCGGGCCCTGCCGCGGGAAACGGCTACCGACAGGACTCCCTTTGACGCGCCGGGCGCCGTGCTTTCCGCCGTACTGTTAGGATCAGCGATCATGATGGCCAACAGCCTTCAGAGCGTGACGCAGCATGTTAGCCGGGAAGCCGTATGCTGGGGGCTTCTCGGGCTGGTCAGCGCCCTCGCCTTTATCTGGCGTATCCGGCGCGCACAAAACCCTTTACTGCCGCCCGTGATGTTCAAAAACGCCCGCTTTTCCCTCGCCGCGCTGACCTCGCTGGCCTCGTTTGTAAGCCAGGGCATCACGTTTATCGCGCTGCCGTTCCTGTTTCAGAACGTCTATGGCTACAGTCCGGTGGTCTCCGCGCTGCTGTTCACCCCGTGGCCGATCGGCATCGTGCTGATCGCGCCGCACGCGGGGCGTTGGGCAGATACGATTTCCGCACCGCTGATTTCGACCCTCGGGCTGATGATTTTTGTCGGTGGGTTGGTCCTGCTGGCGACGTTGCCGGAAAATCCTTCCGCATGGAATATCTGCCTGCGCAGTCTGGTTTGCGGGATTGGCTTCGGCTGCTTTCAGAGCCCCAATAACCGGGAAATGCTCTCTAACGTGGCGCGGGAGCATGCCAGCTATGCCTCCGGCGTGCTGTCGATCGTGAGGACGTTCGGGCAATGTCTGGGGGCCGCCGCGGTGGGGGTGCTGCTTGCGACGACCGGGTCAGACCATGACCGGGCCGTGCATTTTGCGCTGTGGATAGCCGTCATCGCGTCGACGGGTTCGGTATTGTTTAGCCTTACCAGGCTGCGCCCTGCGGTGAGGGCATCAGCCTGATTCGCCCGGCGGCGCTACGCTTGCACGGGCCTACAACGGTGAAGAATGTAGGCCGGGTAAGCGCAGCGCCACCCGGCAAAAAAGACGACTCGGTTGTTTACTCCAGCGCCAGCAGCGCAAAGCTCGCCAGCCAGTGCCCGCCGCTGTAGTGGCTGCCGACAACGTGCTCGACGCTCGCCGTCAGGTGTTTCGCCACCGCATCACGCAGCGCCTGCTGCGCCGGATGGTTGGCGGGAAGCGCGCGGGCAATATGCTTCATGCACCACGCGCGGCTGAGGTTTAACCCGTCGAGATGGGCAATTTTCGGGTCGGTACGGTCGCTCACCTCCGCCGGGTTCATCAATGCCGTAACGGAGCCGACCTCCGGCAGAAACGCGTCAAACCAGGCCGGGAAGTCCTTCGACACCTTGCTCATCAGCAGCGCTTCCGTCAGCGCCCCGGAAATATACTCATCCCCGCCGGGCTCGTAGTGCGCCGGATAGCGCGTGTCGGCGAGGTAAAACCGCTCCGCCGCCGTCAGAATCGCCTGCTCAAGCGCGCTATCTTCCACGGCGCGGGCGTAATCAAGCGCCAGCGCGAGGGCAAACGCCGTGTTGTAGTGCGTCCCGACGCGGATCGGATAGGTGAGCTTGCCGAGGTAATCCACCAGCCGGTTGCGAATGTCCTGGGCTAACGGCTCAAGAGTCTCGTACCAGCCCGCGGCCTGCGGCAGCGACGACTGCTTCAGCTCCTGGGCCAGCGCCAGCAGCCAGCCGTAGCCATACGGGCGTTCAAACGAGGCGCGGAACGGCGCGGTGAAATAGGCCAGCTCCTTCGCCACGTTCTCTTCGGTCATGTGCTCGTCAAAAAGCGCGACGATCGCGTCCCGGCACGGCAATTCTGGATAGAGACGCACGCAGCGCAGCAGCAGCCAGTAGCCGTGCACCGCCGAGTGCCAGTCGAAACAGCCGTAGAAAATCGGGTGCAGTTCGCGAGGCGGCAGCACGTCGCCATCATCATTCAGCAGGTGCATGATGTGGTTCGGGTATTCCTGGCGCAAATAGGTCAAAGGCATGCGGGCAAACGCGTCAGCCTGATGTTGCGTTAATTCCATAACAGCTCCTTAGCGAAACACGAGGAAATACATGAGGAACACGTTCACCACCAGCAGGGTTAACGCGGTCGGGATCTGGATCTTGATCACCTGATATTTGTCTTTAAGCTCCAGCAGCGCGGCGGGAACGATATTGAAGTTCGCGGCCATCGGCGTCATCAGCGTGCCGCAATAGCCCGCGTACATACCAATCGCCAGCAGCGGCGCTGGGTTGCCGTGATGCACGTTAATCAGGAACGGCAAGGCGATACCGGCGCTCAGCACCGGGAAGGCCGCAAAGGCGTTACCCATGATCATGGTAAACAGCGCCATACCCACGCAGTAAATCACCACCAGCATGAAGCGGTTATCCGGGTTTACAAACAGGCTCACCACCTTTTGCACCGAGTCGCCCGTGTTCGCCACCACGAAGACCCCGCCGAGCATGGCCAGCATCTGCGGCAGGATAACCGCCCAGCCGATGGTATCGACAAGGCGGCGAGACTGGCGAACCGCATGCAGCGGCGTGCCTTTGGTGAGCCACCAGCCGGTGAGGATCGCCGCGACGCAGGCCACGCAAAGCGCCGCCAGGGTGAGCTGTTTCTGATCGAGCAGGAACACGCCGCCAACCGACACCCCTTTCAGGAACAGGGTGCCGATCACCGTCACCACCGGGATCATCAGCGCAGGCAGGAACAGCCAGTTTTTGAGTCGATTAGACGACGCGACGCGCTCCTCCTCGGTGGACATTTTATAGTGCCCTTTCCCGACCAGGCCAAAGCCCGCCAGCAGCGCGATGGCGATGACCCCACCACCGATGATCCGGTACGCCAGGGATTTACCGAGCTCCTGCACCATCAGGTCGCCAAAGAGGAAGATCCCGCCAAACAGGAACCAGAACAGCGCGGTGGTAAAGCGCTTAGGGTTGGCGCGATCGCGCAGGGTCATCACGACCAGCAGCATCACGACAAAGCCAATCAGGTAGTACACGCGGTTAATGCTGATAAGCGTCATCATTGCGCAGCCTCCTGCGTACCCTGCTCCGCTCGCCAGGCCATCACGTCGCGACGGATGCTGGCATCGAGGCGCAGCAGGCGCGTCATATGAATAACCAATGCCGCAATGGCGGTCGGGATGGCCCACAGGCCGATATGCAGCGGTTCGATGCCCTGAATACCGTTCTCTTTCAGGAACGCGTCAATCAGCAGCACCGCGCCAAAGGCAATAAAGATATCTTCCCCAAAGAAGACCGCGATGTTGTCGCACGCGGCGGCATGGGCTTTGATTTTATCGCGGATGTGCTGCGGCAGTTCGCCGTATTCGTTCAGCGCCGCCCCTTCGGCCATCGGGGCCAGCAGCGGACGCACCGTCTGGGCATGGCCACCAAGAGACATCAGCCCCAGCGCGGCGGTACCCTCACGCGCCACGAAGTAAAGCATCAGAATGCGCGCCGAGGTGGCGCTGGCGATCTTCGCCACCCAGGCCTGCGCGCGCTCCTTAAGCCCATAATATTCCAGCAGGCCAATCACCGGCAGGATCAGAATGAAGTTGGCCAGCGAGCGGCTGTTCACGAACTTCTCGCCGAAGGTCTCCAGCAGCATACCGAAATCCATACCGACCAGCAGACCCGTCGCCAGCCCCGCCACCACGACCACCAGCAGCGGGTTGAAGCGCAGTGCAAAACCAATAACCACGATCGGTATACCGATCAGCGGCAACAGCGTAGTACCGTCCATAACGTTTACCCTATCCAAAGTGAGCGTTGCGCGCCGACGGCTATTTTTTTAATTTGCGGCGAGCGATGTTGTGTTTTGTTGGCAGGTTTCGCAAAACCTGCGCTAAAAAGCTATATCTGAACCTCAAAAACATGTAAACAATTTATCAATAAAATGTTCTTATTTTATCGATGAGTTTACATTTCTGGCTAAGGAACGTTATGACCTCAGAAAAGAGTGCTACCCCCCATCACGACGATATCAACGACGGCCGGATCGTCTCCTCCCGCCATCTGGTGTCCGAGCGCTGCGCGGAGCTATCAGAGCTGGAATACGCGCTGATCATGACCAGCAACGCGTTCAATAAATGGATGGTGCGCTGCATGACCGCAGCGGGCGAGCCGGACATGGGTGCCTTTGACGTCTCGCTGCTGCATCACGTGAACCACCGCGATCGCAAGAAAAAGCTGGCCGATATCTGCTTCGTTCTCAACGTGGAAGATACCCACGTGGTGACCTATGCCCTGAAAAAGCTGGTCAAAGCGGGCTACGTGACGAGCGAGAAAGCGGGCAAAGAGCTCTTTTTCTCCACCACCGAGGAAGGGAAAGCGTTGTGCATGAAGTACCGGGACGTGCGGGAAGCGTGCTTAATTGCGATACACGCGGAGAGCGGCATTGCCGGGAAATCGATTGGAGAAACCGCGCAGCTGCTACGCACGATCTCCTCCCTGTATGACACCGCCGCCCGCGCGGCGGCATCACTCTAGGGTTTAAGGACGTCTGAACAGGGTAATACTGCGTCCGGCCAGCTCGTACTCGACGGTTTCGGTGATCGCTGCCCCGGCGGCAGCGTCATCCGCCGTGGACAGTTCCAGCACCCATCCCCCCTCGCCAAACTGCGGGATCTGGAACGGCACGGTGCCTTCAAACGGATTGAACAGCATCAGGACGTCGTGCCAGACGCCTTCCTCCTGCCTGAGATCCGGCCTGCTGATGGAAACGCCCAGCGTCGAGCCTTCATCCCACTGCTCGGCCTGCTGCGCGCCGCCTCCGGCATTGAACCAGCGGATCTCCAGCCCATCGCGCCAGCTTTCACGGCGCAGCAGCGGCTGCTGAGCGCGCAGGGCGATCAGCTTTTGGGTAAACTCGCGCAGCGCGGCGTCGTTTTCAGAAAGCCCCTTCCAGTCGATCCACGAGATCTCACTGTCCTGACAGTAGCCGTTATTGTTGCCCTTTTGCGACCGGCCAAACTCATCGCCCGCCAGCAGCATCGGGGTGCCGTGTGAAAATAGGAGCGTGGTCAGGAAATTGCGCTTCTGCCGCTCGCGGGTGGCGATGATGTCCGGGTTCTCGGTTGGCCCTTCCTCGCCGTAGTTGTACGACCGGTTATCGTTGTGGCCGTCGTTATTGTCCTCGCCGTTGTCGGCGTTATGCTTTTCGTTGTACGACACCAGGTCATTCAGCGTAAAGCCGTCGTGGGCGGTGATGAAATTGACGCTGGCCCACGGACGACGCCCGCGCAGATCGTACAGGTCGCCGGAGCCGAGCAGCCGCGCGGCAAAGTCCGTGGAGACGTTGTCCCCCTTCCAGTACTCGCGCACGGTGTCGCGGTATTTGTCGTTCCACTCGCCCCAGCCCGGCGGGAAACCGCCCACCTGATACCCGCCGGGGCCGATATCCCAGGGTTCGCCAATCAGCTTCAGTCGGGACAGCACCGGATCCTGGGTCATGGCGTCGAAGAAACCGCCGCGCGGGTCAAACCCTTCGGGCTCGCGGCCCAGGATCGTCCCAAGGTCGAAGCGAAAACCGTCGATGTGCATCGACTCCGCCCAGTAGCGCAGGGAGTCCATCACCATCTGCAGCACGCGCGGGTGCGAGGTATTGACCGTGTTTCCCGTGCCGGTGTCGTTGATGTAGTACCGGTGCTGGTCGGGCAGCGTGCGATAATAGCTGTAGTTATCGATCCCCTTAAACGAGAGCGTGGGGCCGAGCTCGTTTCCTTCCGCCGTGTGGTTATACACCACGTCCAGAATCACCTCGATGCCCGCATCATGGTACGCGCGCACCATATCGCGAAAGCCCTGGATCCCCGCCGGGCCATAGTAGCGCGACGCCGGGGCAAAAAAGCCCAGCGTGTTATAGCCCCAGAAATTCTTCAGGCCGCGGTCGAGCAGGTGCTGGTCGTCCGGGAACCAGTGAACCGGCAGCAGCTCCACCGAGGTAATGCCCAGGCTCTTGATGTAATCTACAGAGGCTTTATGCCCCATCCCCTCAAACGTGCCGCGCAGTTCGGGCGGTATCGCCGGGTTGAGCTGGGTAAAGCCTTTCACGTGGCTTTCATAAACGACGGCGTGCGGCCAGGGAACGTTTGGCCGGTTTGTGTCCTGCCAGTCAAAGGCATTGGGGTCGATGACCCGGCATTTCGGCGTAAATGGCGCGCTGTCTCGCGCGTCAAAGCTCAAATCTAACTCGTCATGCCCCAGCTCATAGCCGAAATGGGCGTCGTTCCAGTCGATATCGCCCACCAGTTCGCGGGCATAGGGGTCGATAAGCAGCTTATGCGGGTTGAAGCGATGGCCGTTTTCCGGGTCGTAGGGGCCATAGACGCGATAGCCGTACAGCGCGCCGGGCTTCAGATCGGGAACGTAGCCGTGCCAGACCTCATGCGTATATTCCGGGAGTTCCAGCCGGGCGATTTCCGTTTTCCCGGACGGGTCAAACAGGCAGAGCTCCACCCGCTCGGCGTGAGCGGAGAACAGCGCAAAGTTCACCCCCTTCCCGTCGTAATTTGCACCCAACTGCTGGCCGTGACCGGCCCGAATTTCAAACCTGGTATCCTTTGACATTTTTCGTTCTCCACGGTTATTCGCAGGTAAGCAGAACCAATACACATCCCTTTTCTGGCGTTAAATCCAGCGTCTCTTGCAGAATGCGGCTTTCACCGCTGAACAGATCCCGATAGCGCTTCCCGGCCAGTTCATCTGGTATCGCGACTGTGGTATTCACCCACAGTTTGTCGTTACCGCTGACGTCAAACACCAGACGCGGCACGGCTACAATCAGCGCCTCGTCGCCCTTAACGCGCGCGTAAACAATCAGATTCTCCTCGCGCTCGCCGGTAACCTTAAGCGGCAGCCAGTCGCCATAGCGGAAAAGCGCCGCGTAGTGCGGACGAAGCCGCAGCAGCGTGGCGGTAACGAACTGTTTTACCCGCCCGTCCCGCCAGCAGGCCGGGTCGTCAAACACGCCGGCATCCGCCGCGCTAAGGTTTTGCACCAGGGCCGGGAAGTCCGGCTCCCGGCGGTTATCCGGGTCGACAAGGCTAAAGTTAAGCGCCTCGCTGCCCTGATAGATATCCGGCACGCCGGGAGCCGTCAGCTTGATCACCGTCTGGCTGAGGCTGTTCATCAGCCCGGCCCGGATAAAGGGCTGCATCGCCTCGCTGAAATCATGCAGGAACAGGGTGTTGTCCGGGGAAAGCAGGTGCCGCGCGTAGCTCAGCACCACGCTCTCATAGCTCTCGTTGCTGTCGATCCAGTCGGTGCGCTGTTTCGCCTCGCGCAGCGCTTTCTCGAGGAAGCCAAGGAAACGTTCTTCCAGTGATGTCAATCCGTCGGCGTCGTCCGGCGACAGCGTGGCGGGCCAGACGCCCGCCAGCGCCTGATAGATCATCCAGGTATCGGCGGCGTTCGGCGCGGTACCGTCGTTGAGAAAACGTACCTCGGTCTGGTTCATCTGCCGCCAGTGGGCCAGGTTTTCCCCCCACTGTTCCGGGGCTTCCGTCAGGGTGTAAAGACGCGCCCGGGCGTCTTCCCCGCGCTTGGTGTCGTGCGTGGAGGTGCCCAGCAGCGCGTCGGGCTGGCGGGCAAGGCGAATGCGCATCTCCTGGTGAAAGCGGGATAACGAGAACGCGCGCGGCGTCGGGTCGGCGCCCACTTCATTAAGCGCCAGCTCCAGGTTGTGGCGAAAGAACAGCGTGTCCTCCACCGACTTCGCCATCAGCGGCCCGGTAAGCTGCTGGAAGCGGGTTCTGAAAAGCGCGGCGGACTCGCGGCACGCGTCCGGCAGATCGCCGGTAAGAATGCGCACAATCAGGCTCAGCGCCGCTTCGGAGGTCTCCACGCTGGCGACCACGCGGTTGAGCAGCGCCACGTCCGGCGGGGTTAAGCCCTCGGGGGTGCCGTAGGTGCGGTACACCGGAAAGGCGATAAGCAGCTCGCGCAGCGCGTGGCGGATCTCGTCGCGCGGCAGCGCAACGCCATTGCGCTGGGCCAGATCGGCCGCAATCGTTAACAGCGTGGTGAATTCGCCCTCAAAATTACGATCGGTCATCAGGCCTTTGGCATCGCGCAGTTCGGCGTGGCGATCGACCGCGCTCCCCAGCGTCTCGTCGTGGATTTTCTCCAGGCGCGGCAGGTTAGCGTCGTCGACCAGCACCTCCGCCAGCGAGGCGATAAACTCGTAGCCGGTGGTGCCGGAGATCGGCCAGTCTGCGGGCAGCTGTTCTCCCTTCGCGAGAATTTTTTCGACCGTAATGTAGCAGTCGGGTCCGGCTTCCTGCCGCAGGCGCTGCAGATAGCCCAGCGGATCGGCCAGGCCGTCGACGTGGTCGATTCGCAGGCCGTCCACCACGCCCGCGTGGACCAGCTCAAGAATGAGACGGTGCGTATCGTCGAAGACCGCGTCATCTTCTACCCGAACGCCGACCAGCCCGGTTATTTCAAAGAAGCGCCGCCACGAAAGCTGCTTCGGCGCTTCCCGCCAGGACATCAGGCGCCAGCTTTGCGCGTCGTGCAGCACGGCAATGCTCTTCTTCTCGCTGTACGTACCGGGGTTGAGCGGATACTCTGCGTCATAGTAAACCAGCGCGGCCTTACTCGTGACAGGGTCACGTTTTAGCGTGATGGCCCCCTTCTCCAGCTCCGCCTCAAAGGTGTCGCCGAGAAACGGCAGCGTGAGCGGCCGTGACCAGTCGATATCGAAATAGCGGGCGTAGCGGCTTTGCCTGCCGTGCTCAATCACGTCCCGCCACCAGGCGTTTTCCAGCGAGGTGGACATATGGTTCGGAACGATATCCAGAATCAGCCCCATGCCGGCCTGTCTGAGCGCCGCGGCCATGCGGTCAACCCCCTCTCGTCCGCCGATGGCGGGGTCAATTTCATTCGGGTTAGTCACGTCATAGCCGTGGGTTGAATCCGTTGTGGCGGTAAACACCGGCGAGGCGTAGAGGTGGCTGATGCCGAGATCCTTCAGATACGGCACCAGCGCGACGACGCGGTCAAAGGTCATGCCATTACGAAACTGAATACGGTACGTAGCGGAAGGGATCATAACGATGCTTCTCCATCAGCAAAGCGAACGACAATACCGTTCGGGGGTAAAACGTCGTGGTTCTCCGGCCAGGCAAAGCGCGTCTCCCCCGCAAGAGCGGGCAGCGCGACGGGCTTCGCTCCGATATTGAGCGCCAGAGAGAGCGTTCCCGACGGGAAGCGCCAGCTCACCGCCACCATGCCGGGCGCGGTGCTGAGCACCTGGCCCTTAACGGCGCCGCCCTGATGCAGAAGCGGAACGATATAGCGATGGCGCAGCGTCAGCAGGTGGCGGGTGTAGCGCAGCCACGTTTTGCCCTCATCGGTGGCGATTTTGTTCCAGTCGAGTTTTGAGCGATTAAACGTATTCACGTCGTTCGGGTCGGGTACGGCCTCATCGTGCCCGGCGTGGCCGGTAAACTCCTTCGCGCGCCCTTCCCGCACGGCCTTTGCCAGATCGCCGTGAAAATCGGTGAAGAACAGGAACGGATGCGTTTCGCCAAACTCCTCGCCCATAAACAGCAGCGGGATGTGGGGGGAAAGCAGCAGCGCGGCAAGCAGCACCCGCGTCCTGTCGGCACCCGCCAGGGTGATAAGCCGCTCGCCCTGGGCGCGATTCCCGGTCTGATCGTGGTTTTGAATAAAATCGACGAAGAACTGCGGCGGCTGCGTGTGGCACTCCACCCCGCGGGATTCACCGGTTTGCAGCGACACCTCACCCTGGTAGACAAACCCTTCGGCCAGCGCCCGTGCGAATTTTTTCTCCGGTTCAAAGGCAAAATCCTGGTAGTACGCGTGGGTCTCGCCGGTGGCAAATACGTGGGCGGCATTGTGAAAGTCGTCGTTCCACTCGGCGGTGAACAGCGGCGTATTGCCCTGTTCATCCCGCGGGTGCAGGAAAATCACGTTGCGGCTGTCTTCCGTGGTCAGGTGAACGTGTCGGTGCGGGATCGCCGCGCGGATCTTTTCGGCTATCTCCTCGAGAACGTGCGTATCCGAGGTATCTTTAATCTGGTCGATGGCATCAAAGCGCAGGCCATCCAGACGATATTCCGTCAGCCAGTAGAGCGGCGCGTCGGTAATGTACTGCCTGACCGGCTCCACCTCATAGGCAATGCCGTTGCCCCAGGGCGTGGTGCGATCGGCATCGAAAAACGCCGGCGACAGCAGCGGCAGATAGTTTCCTTCCGGGCCGAAGTGGTTAAGCACGATATCCAGCACCACGGAAAGCCCAAGGCCGTGCGCGGCGTCAATAAACGCGTGGAAATCCTCCGGCGTGCCGTAGGCGGCGTGCGGGGCATACAGCAATACGCCGTCATACCCCCAGCCGCGGGAACCGCCAAACTGGGAGACGGGCATCACTTCAAGCTGGGTGATCCCGAGCTCTGCCAGATAAGGCAGCTTGTCGATGGCCGCCCGGAAGGTGCCCTCCGGGGTGAAGGTGCCGATATGCAGTTCGTAAATGACCGTCTCTTCCCACGGACGCCCTGCCCAGTCCCGGTTGACGGGCGAGTAGCGTCGGGGGTCGATAACCACGGAAGGCCCGTTAACATCCCCCTTTTGGGCGCGCGACGCGGGATCGGGCACCGTCATGCCGTCCTGCAAAACAAACTGATACTCTGCGCCGTGCGCGACGCCGGGTACGTCTGCCTGGAACCAGCCATCGCCGACAGCCGTCATCGGCACGTCGGCGCTGGTCAGACGAAGCGTAAGTTTTTTCTGTCCTTCTGCCCAGACGCGAAAACGGACTACGTCATCGGAAATAAACTCAGTACCCCACTGCTTTTGAAATGTCCTGAATTCCATTCATTGTCCTCGAATGACCCACATTTTACGCGGAATGAAGTACAAGCTTAGTTCAGGATTAAAAGTGTGTTAGCCCAGCGAATTTAACCGCTTCGTCTATTCTTTATGAAATAACTCACTACCGGGAATACTATGCAGATTCGAAAAGGATTAAATACTGACCTCGTCCGTCTTGAATGCTGTGACTTTTCTTTCACCATTAGCCACATTGCCCGAGAGCCGTTTATCCACTGTGATTTGCATATTGAGGCGGTCGCCGAGCCGTGGACAAAAACCTACGAGCTGGACATCCAAACCCTTGAAAACCATTGCGTCAATCCGGACGCCATATTCCTTGTTGCGGAAACGGACGACGGTGAAATAGCCGGATTTATTACCGCTTCAATGGGCTGGAATAAATTTATTTCAGTGGATTATATTGCCGTTGAGCGCACAAAACGCAGAACCGGCGCCGCGCAAAAATTGATGGCCGCCGCCCACGTCTGGGCCCGCAGCGTGAATGCCGCCGGTTTACGTCTTGAGACGCAAAACGTGAACGTGTCTGCCTGTCTTTTCTACCGCCATTACGGCTTTACCCTGGGCGGATACGATCGTTATCTATACAACGCCTTGCCGGAAAAAGACGAGGTCGCCCTGTTCTGGTATTACATGCTGGCCTAGCGACGCGACCTTCATATTTCTGTCATTGAACTTCACTACTCTTTGCGGATTTTAAACAAGGCGTTGAGGAAAGAAGCGTGAATTTTATGGCGAAGGCATTACTGCTGGCATTACCTGTTTTAAGTACAGCGGCGACGGCCGCTGAGCGCGACCTGTGTGAACCAAAAGCGTACGAAATGGCGCTGCGCTACCAGCAGAAATCGGCAGAGATTATGGCCCTTCAGCTGCAGACGTATCGGTTTGCCACCGAGCGTTTTAACGAAAAGTTAAAAGACCTGAAAATGCCTGAAAATTACGCCGTGGTGATGGACCTGGATGAAACGGTACTGGACAACACCCCTCTGCTGGTGCGCGACGCGGAGCAGTGTCACGACTTTACAAAATGGGACACCTGGAGCGACTGGGAGAAACAGGGAAAACCCGGACTAATCCCGGGGGCGAAAGCGTTTCTTGACCACGTTAATCAAAGCAAGGTCCGCATCTACTATGTCTCGGATCGCATGCAGGAAAACAAAGCCGACACGCTGAAGACGCTAAACGCCCTCGGCCTTCCGCAGGTCTCTGACGAAAGCGTGCTTCTGGATACGGCCAGCAAGGAAGAGCGTCGCCAGAGCATCCTCAAAAAGCAGCAGATCGTCATGCTGTTCGGCGACAGCCTGCCGGATTTCGCCGTGCAGTTTAAAAACAAAAAGCCGAGCGAGCAGCAGCGCGAATTGGTTGAGGCCAGCAAAGCTCACTTCGGCGATGACTGGATTGTGCTGCCTAACGCCGCTTATGGCGCCTGGTCGAAAGCCACGCCAGACAGCTGGAACGCCCCCCTGAAAAAATAATATCTTACTGGCCGGGAAAGGCATCGCCCGCCTTACCGGCCCTTCGGTTTACTATCCATCTCGTTTATAGGTCCTATCATTATTAGGCAGGTTCTTATAATTTTACGGAGAAGTAAGATGAGCGCTTTCAAAGGAGACTCGTATGCTTACCGTGAAAAAACTTGCCCTGTCCACGCTGATTTCCAGTTCTTTGCTTTTCTACCCTGCGCTGCAGGCGTCGGCACAGACGCCCCAGCACGTCGTTAAACAACCGGCGGGCGGATACAGCGTTCAGGTCGGCGATGTGCTTGTCACCTCGTTTACCGACGGGAGCGTCGCCCAGGATCTGCACAAGCTGCTGCGCCAGACAACACCGCAACAAATCGATGCGCTGCTGGCGAAAAACTTCCAGACCAACCCGGCGGAGGTGTCCATCAACGCCTTCCTGATTGCGATGCCCGGACATAAAATTCTGGTGGATACCGGCTCAGGCCAGCTTTTTGGCCCCGGCAACGGCGGACGTCTGATTGAGAGCCTCGCCACGCAGGGAATTAAGCCGCAGGACATTACTGAAGTCCTGCTGACTCACGCCCACTCCGACCATTCTGGCGGCCTGGTGAAAGACGGCAAGGCGGTGTTCAGCAACGCGCGCGTTTTCGTGGGCAAACCGGACATCGACTTTTTCTTTAACGACGACAACCAGAAAAAAACCGGCTACGGCAAAAACTACTTTACCGTCGCGCAGAAGACCTTAAAGCCCTATCTGGACGCCGGCAAGATCGTGCCGTTTAGCGGCACCTCTGAACTGCTGCCGGGCATTACCGGCACGGTTCATCCCGGACATACGCCGGGTTCAGCGTTTTACACCCTTGAAAGCAAAGGTGAGAAGATCACCTTCGTGGGCGACATTATTCACGCCGCGGCGGTCCAGTTTCCGCAGCCTGACGTGACCATTACCTACGATGAAGATCAGAACAAAGCGGCAGGCGTGCGCCAGCACGCGTTTGCGGACTTTGTGAAAAATAAAGATCTGGTTGCCGCGCCCCATCTGCCTTTCCCGGGTATCGGCTACGTGACCAAAGGCGAAAGCGGCGGCTATGCCTGGGTACCGGTAACCTATACCAACCGGGACGCCAGCGGCGCGAAATAAGATGACGCGGATCACTGAGATGGACATAGACCTGATCCTGACCCTGGACGCCCTGCTTCAGGACAGGAACATCACCCATGCGGCCGCGCGGCTGGGCATCAGCCAGCCGGCGATGTCCGCCCGTCTCGCGCGCCTGCGCTCGCTCTTTGGCGAACCGCTGTTTATTCCCTCCCCGCATGGACGCGGGGTGTTACCCACACCGAGAGCGGAAGCGCTCAGGCCGCAGGTGGAGAGCGTGCTGCGCGGCATCAGCGCGATGTTTGCCCCCACCGCGTTCGAGGCGCAAACCAGCAGCCGGACCTTTGTTATCGCGCTGCATGAAAACCCGGCGCTGATGCTGGGCACCGGGCTGCTTAACCAGGTGGGCACCGCTGCCCCCGGCGTTCGCCTGCGCTTTGCCCAGCCTGTGATGGCCGAACTGCCGCAGCAGCTGGAAAACGGCGATGTGGATATCTACATCGGCGTGAGCGCGGGCGCCCATGACGGCTGGGTAAGACGCAAACTCATCGACGACGCGTTTGCCACCGCGCAGCGCAAAGGCCATCCGCGCGGGACAGGAGCGTTAGATCTGGAAAGCTACTGCGCCCTCTCTCATCTGGTGGTGTCCTCGGCGGGGGATCCCTTTACCGGATTTGTCGATCAAACCCTCGCCGGGCTGGGCCACCAGCGGCACGTTGCCATGTCGACACAGAGCTACGCCGTAGCGCCTGCGCTAGTTGCCGGTACCGACCTGGTGTGCACCCTGCCGGAGCGGATGCTGAAACAGTTTGCCAGCACGCTGGATCTCTTCGCGCCGCCGCTGCCGCTCCAGCCGATTACCATCAACATGTACTGGCATCCGAAAAATAGCCAGGACCCGGCGAATATCTGGCTGCGCGAGCAGCTGCTGCAGGCCGCCGGACGTCAGGTGTGATCGAGGGTAACCAGAAACTTTTTAAGCACCTCTGAGCGAATAATCCGGTGGCAAACCAGCGTCAGCTCGCTCTCCCGCAGCCGGTCGAGGATGTCCACGTAAACAACGTTCTCGACGCTCACCGCCTTTGCCGAAGCGGGAAGCAGCGCCAGCCCAAACCCGGCAGAGACCAGGCTTATCACCGTGGGCACGTCGGTCGCGTTTTGCACCACGTCCGGCTGAAACCCCGCCCCGCTGCAGGCGTCATAAAAGTATTGCTCCAGCCCCATTCCCTCCGGGTCGCGCAGGGAGATCCATTTTTCGTCTTTCACCGACGAGAGCGTCAGCGCGGCGGAGCCTGCCAGAGGATGCTGGCGATACAGCGCCAGCACCGTTTTCTCCGAGGCGAACGGGCGGCTTTGCAGATCGTCAGGCAGCGACGGCAGCGGCGCCCGGATAATGGCCACGTCCAGCTGGTTGCTCTGCACGGCGGCGTAGAGCGTCTGCACGTTTCCCGTCATCAGCGACATGGTGATGGCCGGCCAGCGGCTGTGCATCTGGCGCAGCGCAGCGGGCAGCCTGCCGTCGAACATCGCGCTCGACACGCACCCGAGGTTTAACACCCCCTGCTCTCCCCTTGCCGTTTGCCTGGCGTCCAGAACCGCCTGTTCGGTCAGGGAGATCGCAAGCCGGGCTTTCACCAGAAACGCGTCGCCCGCGGGCGTCAGGGTTAAGCGGCGGTTCGCCCGGCTAAAAAGCGTAACGCCTAAACGTTCCTCCAGCGCCTTTATCTGCTGGCTCAGCGCGGGCTGCGCCATGTTCAGGCGCTCTGCGGCCCGGTGCATGTGGAGCTCTTCGGCCACGACGATGAAGTTGCGCATCTGACGAAACTGCACGGAACGCTTCCTTTTTTGATATGAATTTACTTATCAATTTAGCAGTAATGATGCAATTGATGCTATTGGTCATTGCCATAAGAATGGAGGTATTCAACCGAGGGAGGAAAATATGGAAAACCCAATTAACGATCTCAGAAGCGCCATCGCCCTGCTGCAACGCCATGAAGGGCAGTATATCGAAACCAATTATCCGGTCGATCCCAACGCGGAGCTGGCGGGAGTCTATCGTCATATCGGCGCAGGCGGCACGGTAAAACGTCCAACCCGCACGGGCCCGGCGATGATGTTCAACAGCGTGAAGGGCTATCCGGGCTCCCGCATCCTGGTGGGCATGCACGCCAGCCGCGAGCGCGCGGCGCTTCTGCTAGGCTGCGAGCCCTCTGAGCTGGCAAAGCACGTCGGCCAGGCGGTGAAAAAGCCGGTTGCGCCAGTTGTCGTCCCGGCGGCGCAGGCCCCGTGTCAGGAGCAGGTCTTTTACGCTGACGATCCTGACTTCGATCTTCGCAAGCTGCTTCCGGCGCCGACAAACACGCCGATTGATGCCGGTCCGTTCTTCTGTCTGGGGCTGGTGCTGGCAAGCGATCCGGAAGACAGCTCGCTGACGGACGTCACCATCCACCGCCTCTGCGTTCAGGAGCGCGACGAGCTGTCGATGTTCCTTGCCGCCGGGCGCCACATCGAAGTCTTCCGCAAAAAGGCGGAAGAGGCCGGTAAACCGCTGCCGGTGACGATCAACATGGGGCTCGATCCCGCCATCTATATCGGCGCGTGCTTTGAGGCCCCCACCACGCCGTTTGGCTACAACGAGCTTGGCGTCGCCGGGGCGCTGCGCCAGCAGCCGGTAGAGCTGGTGCAGGGCGTGGCGGTAAAAGAGAAAGCCATCGCGCGGGCGGAAATCATCATTGAAGGCGAACTGCTGCCGGGCGTGCGCGTCAGGGAAGATCAGCACACCAACACCGGGCACGCGATGCCGGAGTTCCCGGGCTACTGCGGCGAGGCGAACCCGTCCCTGCCGGTGATCAAAGTGAAGGCCGTGACCATGCGAAATCACGCTATCCTGCAAACGCTGGTGGGCCCGGGGGAAGAACATACCACGCTGGCCGGTTTGCCGACGGAGGCCAGCATCCGCAATGCCGTTGAGGAGGCCATTCCGGGCTTCCTGCAAAACGTCTATGCGCATACCGCGGGCGGCGGCAAGTTCCTTGGTATTTTGCAGGTGAAAAAACGCCAGCCGTCAGATGAAGGACGCCAGGGCCAGGCGGCGCTCATCGCCTTAGCCACCTATTCGGAGCTGAAAAACATTATTCTGGTCGACGAAGACGTGGATATTTTCGACAGCGACGATATCCTGTGGGCGATGACCACCCGCATGCAGGGAGATGTGAGCATCACCAACATCCCGGGGATCCGCGGCCACCAGCTGGATCCGTCGCAGTCGCCGGATTACAGCACCTCAATTCGCGGCAATGGGATTTCCTGCAAGACCATCTTCGACTGCACGGTGCCGTGGGCGCTGAAGGATCGCTTCGAACGGGCACCGTTTATGGAGGTTGACCCACGTCCGTGGGCGCCAGAGCTGTTTGCTGGCAATACGAAATAGGAAATAGAACGCGTATGGCCCACGGGTCATACGCTGATTTTCTTTTCAAGCGTGGCAATATTTTCACCCGCCTCTCGCTCCACCGAGAAACGATCGACGCTCAGCAAAATGAGCATCAGCCCCCTGCCGCTCTCCAGCAGCGGCGAGATTTCACAAAAACGGTCTCGTCTGGCGGCATCAAGCCGCTCCAGCGGGAACGCGTCACCCGCGTCGGTAAACGTAATGCAGGCGCCGCTGTCGCGGATGTCGAAGCGTACGCTGAACGTGCGCGAGGCATCCTCATGCAGCGCGTGCCGGATGATATTCGTCGCCACTTCGCAGACGGCGAGATCGAGCGCGAAACGCCACTCGTCGTCAACGGCAAGCGCGCTCATCCTCTCTCCCAGCCAGCCGGCCAGCGGCGTCAGGGAGCCGAGATCCGCCGGAAATTGTGCCTGCACCGTCGTCAGCATTTACTGCCCCAGCTGCGCAAGCGCGCTGCTTTTATCCGGATAGATGCGGAATATGCGATCCATTCGGGTCAGAGTGAACATATTCATGATCCCGGGATTCAGGGAGCACAGCGCCATCTCCCCTTTCCCGTTCATCAGCTTGAACAACGACACCAGCATCCCCAGCCCGCTGCTGTCGATGAAATCCACTTTGCTAAAGTCGAGGATCAAGGCTTTAAGATCGCTGCCAATCTCTTCGGTCACCGAGGCCTTAAAGGTCGCGGCAACGGAGGCATCCAGCCGCCGGACCGCCGGCGTGAGAACGTTGGCCTGCGGTAATCGTTCGGTGTTAATAATCATTCTGGTCTCCCTGACGCTCAATCACGAGCAGTGAAACGTCATCGGTTAAGGCGGTCGGTTCATCACGGTTTGCGTTGCGCCAGCCGGTCAGGTGGTCACCGAACCGCGGCAGAAGTTCGTCAACCGGGAGCCGGGCATGCTCATGAAGCCAGCGTTCGAGGCGTTGCGGGCCAAACTGCTCGCCGCTGACGTTCTCACACTCCGTAATACCGTCACTGAATAAGCATAAGCGATCACCAGCGTTGAGGGTAAAAGCCACATCCTCCCAGCTGAGGTCGGGCATCAGCCCAACCGGCGGTCCGCCATCGCCCACGGACGTGACGGCGCCGTCGGCGTTCACAATGACGGGAGTAGGATGCCCGGCCTGGCACAATAACCCCCGGCCACTCTCGGGGTCGATCACCCCGTAGATGATGGTGAAATAGCTGGCGATCTCGCTCTCGTCGCTGCAAAAGCGGCTGTTCAGTATTCTGACGACCTCAGCGGGCGACTGAATGCCCCCTTCTTCGGTAAACAGAAAACGGTCCACCACCCGGCCGTGAAGGAACTGACGCGCAACCGCGAGGGACATCATCGCGGCGCCCACCCCGTGGCCGGACACGTCCACGCAGTAAAACCCCAGATGAGCATCCAGCGGAAAAATATTGAACACATCGCCCGAGACCCAGGCAGACGGCAGAAAAAGCCAGTCGGAAAAGTAGTCCCCGTAGCGCAGGCGACGAGAAGGCAACACCGAGTGCTGTACGCGCGCCGCCAGCTCAAGATCTTGTTCAATCTGGCGTAACGCTTCACTCAGACGCTTGTTGTGCGCCGCGAGGGTCGCCTCCAGCGTCAGAATTCGGACGCCGGCGTGGAGTCGTGCCCGGAGCTCAGCCTGTTCAACCGGCTTACTTAAAAAATCGTCGGCCCCGGCATCGAAACCCCGCGTTAGATCCCCCGCATTCTCGCGGGCCGTGAGCAGAATCACATACACATAGTGGCCAAACTGGCGGTTGCGGATCGTCCGGCAGAGCGTTAGCCCGTCCATCTCCGGCATTTCCCAGTCGCTTATCACCATACTGACCGGCTGGCTGGACAATATTTCCAGCGCGGTAACGCCGTTTTCCGCCTCGCTCACGATATACCCCCACTGGGTGAGCATCCGGCAGAGTAGACGGCGATAAATCAGGGAATCTTCAACGATTAACACGTGCAGCGCCGACATACATCCCTCCTATAGCGGTAAGAACCAGATGAGGCTCACGGTCCCTTCCCTGAACTTAGCGTTACCGTTGCCGTGCCCCGGATAGCGCGTCCCCGCATAGTTAGCGTATTGGATGGAGAACGATCCTGGCGTATAGCCGGCATAGCCGAAGCTGTAGCTATAATCGCCGTTCCAGGGCTGCTGCTGGCTGCTGTCCGGAAACCAGAATGCCGTCGCGCGAATAAAAAAGTGTTGTTTGAAGGTATAGCCGCAGCCGCCCAGCAGCACGTTTTTATTTTTGCGGATGTCATCGCTGCTGAGGTCATAGTAGCGCGGAACCCAGCTGTACCCGGTCTGGCAAATGATGGAGTCCCCTTTATTAATCAGGAGCGCGTTTTCAACCGGCTTCGGCAGTGAAAACTTATAGGCCAGCGTAAAGGCGCCCTGTTCGAAATAGGTGTGTCTTCGGTTCCCCGACGTCCAGAAGTGGTTATCGCCGTAGTTACTGTACACCAGGCTAACCGTATTGGCGTGCCAGTCGTCATAGCCGAAGCTGTAGCGAAAATCTGCGGTGTAGCGGCTGGTATCCCTCACCGGCAAGCGGGAGGTGATGTTGGCAAACCAGAAGCTATAGGGGGAATACTGAAGGCTGAGATTCAGCGTCTGGTTAATCTTTTTCTTTTCCGTGGCGGTGTCTGAACTGTTCGGAATGCTCATCCACTGCTCCTTCAGCCCCGAACTAAAGCTCAGGGCGCCAGAGAATTTTTTGTCATTCCCCGAGAATAAACGCCCCCAGCGGCTGGTAAAGACGCCAGCCTGAACAGGTTCGCCGTTTTTATCACGAAGGGTTTCATTTTCACCGCTTTGCGCCGCATCAGCCGCGGGTATTGCGGCGAGTAAGACGCCCGCCAGGAGCCATTTTTCGCGCATAACCGCCATCCTTAGTTAGGTATCCAGCGTGCGGCGACGTTGTATTTCGCCATGAGCCACAACATGCCCAGCGCCGCCGCATGCACTAACGTATTTTCTATCCAGGCATGACGCCATAAATCAAAGGTGATGAACTGGCTCACCAGCAGCACCACGTACACATGCAAAATAAAGGTATAGAGCGAATGCTGGCCTAGCGGGATCAGGAACCATCCCAGCAGGCGGTTGAGCGGCGTCCAGCAGTATGTCAGGACCAGATAGACGGTGACCATCAGGGCGATATCGTTTAACACCCGCACCGGGCCCAGCCCATTTTTCGCCGCCCAGGTGTGATAAAACGCGTTGAAACTGTCAGGCGGGATGACGTGCATCAGCAGCGCCGGGGGCATAAACGGGTTGGTATGATTCTGGGCAACAAACCCCAGAACGAGCGATACCGTCACCAGCGCGACCACCACCACGTGACCTGCCGGCGTGCGGGCAAACGAGAGCAATTCGGCTTTATACCAGCCGCTGGCCATGCCCAGAACGAAGATGAACTGCCAGGCCAGCAGCGGAAAGGCGAATTCGAATTCCGACGGCGTGAGCCGCAGCGGCCAACGCTGCCACAGACCGTACACCACCAGCGACAGGCCCAGCAGCCACCAGACTTTTCCCTTCTGCAGCATCCCTAAAAACAGGGGGCTAAAGAGCAGCAAAAAAATATACAGCCCCAGAATTTGGGTTTGATGGGGGCCAATCTGCAAATAGAGAATGATGTTGAACCAGGTCTCCTTAATTTGCGGCGTAACTGGATAAAGCGACCAGCTTTCACCCGAAAAGCGGTCGGTAAAATGGGTGACCTCGAAAACATTAATATGCGGGACCCAGGCCAGAAAAATAAAAGAGACTATGACAATGATATTTACGCGATATATTTTCCACGCTCTGAGATAAAGTCCCCATGAAACCGTGAGCAACACCACTTTTTGCAGTCGCGCGCGATTCAGCATGCCAAGCATAAAACCCGAAAGAATAACAAAACCCTCTGCACCCGTTGTTAACCCAAAACGCTCCCAGGAGAATATATTAAATACTGACATCACTTCCGTATGTGCCACCACCATCATGACGAGGGCGATGCCGCGCATAAAGTCGATTCTCAGATCCCGAGCGCCTGCAACGGAGTACCGCCATGCTGTTGATTTAGATTCATCTTCTTGCGCAAGCGGCGGCGCAACATGGCTCATAGGGTGTCCTTTGCCTGGAAACGAAAATTAAGTTCTAAATAAACTAGATAGCCTAAAGGAATAGTATCCGCAATTTATCGCAGGCTGATGAGAATAATTAAGCTGAGTTTAAATCGAATTAATCCCCACTAAATAATAGTAATGAACGTCGCTGGACACTTTTATTCAGCGTTCTACACTTACCTTAAATCTTGTTTAGTCGCTATTTTCTTTTGCTTTCGGGCAACTGCCTGCGCAGCAGAATGGGTCTGCATTTTCACGGAATCAGGAACGCCGGAACTATGGATTTTTATTTTTCCCGTTTTGAACATCGTCGACCTCCGGAACCGTTAAAAACACCGCGCTGGGTAATGATGACCTGGCAGGTGTTAGCGGTCGCGGCGCTTATTCTGGGTGCAAATTATATTTACTGGCGCTGGACGGCATCCCTGAATACGGACGCGCTATGGTATGCCATTCCGCTGGTTCTCGCCGAAACCCTGGCGTGGATTGGCACCGTGCTGTTTACCATCAATTTGTGGAAGGAGCAGGATCCTCCACAGAGTCCGCCCCCGGGCGAAATCAACGAATGCCTGTCGCCAGAAGAGGCCGTAGAGCCCCGCCCCGTCAAGGTGGATCTGTTCATTGCCACCTACTCTGAAGACACCGAGCTGGTCAGGCTGTCCATCCGCGATGCCCTGAACATGGATTACCCGTACCCGATTGACTACCGCATCCACGTGCTTGATGACGGCCGCCGACCCGAGATGAAAGCCGTCTGCGAAGAGGAAGGCGTTAACTATATCAGCCGTCAGACCAACATCGGCTTTAAGGCCGGCAATCTGCGCAACGGTCTTGAGCACACCGACGGCGATTTTATTGTTATCTGCGATGCCGACACCCGGGTTTTTCCCACACTTCTCAGCCATACGCTGGGCTATTTCCGCGACCCGGATGTGGCCTGGGTGCAGACGCCGCAGTGGTTCTTCGATCTCCCGGAAGGGGAAAACCTGTCGCGCTGGGGCCAGCGGAAAGCCGGAAAACTGGGCTACGGCCTGGGCTGGCTGATACAAAAGTGCGTCGGCCCGGTCACGGTTGGCCGCGACCCGTTTTTTAACGATCCGCGCATGTTCTATGATGTGATCCTGCGTCGGCGCAACTGGGCCAACGCGGCATTCTGCTGCGGCGCGGCATCCATCCACCGTCGCGAGGCGGTCATGCAGGCCGCGCTGCGAAGCTATGTCTGGTCCGTCGAAGAGGAGATCCATCGCCATACCCGCGACATCCGCGATGACGAAACGCGGGAAGCGCTGCAGGAGGCGATGCGCCCGCACGTGGCGTTTGACACCGAGCTCACGCCCTACAAATTTCACGTTTCCGAGGATATTTATACCTCGGTGCTGTTGCACGGTGACGCCGCACGACGCTGGCGCTCGGTCATGCACCCGCGCGTTGAGTCGAAGATGCTCTCCCCGCAGGATATGCTGACCTGGATGATCCAGCGCTTTAAATACGCCGCAGGTTCGCTGGATATTTTGTTCCACGACAACATCTTCAGCCGTCGTCGCTTCAGGCTTTCACTTCCCCAGACGCTGATGTATGCCACCACCTTCTGGTCGTATATGGCCTGCGTGTGGAACACGGTGTTTTTGATTTCGCCCATTATCTACCTGTTCACCGGCATCCCGCCGGTGTCCGCCTGGTCGACGCCGTTCTATCTCCATTTTCTCCCCTTTTTTATCCTCTCCGAGCTGGCCTTTATGTTCGGTACATGGGGGATTTCGGCCTGGGACGGCAGGGCATCCTACCTCTCCTTCTTTTCCATGAACCTGCGCGCGCTCAATACCGTGCTGCGGGGCGAGCAGATCAAATTTCACGTCACGCCAAAAGAGAGGCAAACGGGCCGTTTTCTCTACCTGGTGAAGCCGCAGATTGCCATCGTGGTACTGACTCTGGTGGGGCTTATCTGGGGAGGGATCCAGGTTGCTCGCGGCCAGGTTGACGACCCTTCCGGTTACGTCATCAATATTTTCTGGGGTGCGGTGAACATCGCCGCCATGCTGCCCCTGATTTTCGCGGCCATGTGGACGCCTGCTGAAGAGGGAGAGGTCAGTCAATGAGGACACGTGATGCGCTGCTTTCCGCGCGTAGCTATCTCACTATTCTGCTGGGGTTCCTGCTCGGGTTTGCCATTGTGGTCTGGGTTGAGAAGCAAATGCCTTCGCGCGTGGAAAGCAGCGGCGGCATTGCGCTTAGCAAAGATTTCCCTCCGCTGCCCGCAAAACGCGAGCTGACCTATGACGAGGCGATCTGGGCCCGGGTGGCCTGGCAATTCTTCGTGAACAATACCCAGCCCAACGGCCTGGCGAACGCCAGCGACGGTGAACCCTGGCTGAGCCTCTGGAGCGTGGGAAGCTATCTGTTTGCGACCGCTGCCGCAGAGCAGCTCAATATTATTTCCACCGATGAGTTTGACGAAAGGATCAGCACGGCCCTGTTCACGCTCGGGCAACTGCCGCTCAACGAGAAAGGCCTCCCTGCTGCGTATTACCATGCCGATACCCTGAAGATGTTGGGAAAACCTGACGCCTCCGCTATAGGCCTCAGCCGCCTGCTAACGGCGCTTCAGGCCCTGTTGTGGCGCTATCCCCAGCACGCGGCGGCCATACGCGATCTCTTCACCCAGTGGAGCACCGGAACACTGATTGAAAACAACACCCAAAGCCAGGCGGCCGTGCCGCTCCATCACTGGACGATGGCCGACGACGAACAGCGGGACAGCTTTGGCTATCGGCTCTATGCCAGCCATACGCTGCGCTTAATTGACAGCGCGGCAGGTCTGGCGGTCACCAACCCGCCTGAAGGGCAAAAGATGATCGATCTGGATGGCGTGATGGTGCCTGATGAAGGGCTACGCACGCCCTGGGGTAAACAAACCTCCCTGATCAGCCTTCCCTATCTGTTAACCGGCCTTGAGCTGGGCTTTGACGCGCAGAGCGCCGAAATCGCGTGGCGGATTATGCAGATTCAGCAGCGGCGCCATAGCCTGAGCACGCCAAAACCGCCGATTAGCACCGATTACGCCGAACCGGCGCCGGATTATGTTAACGATCTGCCCAACAGACAGCCGGTTCAGGCGCGCGCCCTGCGCGAAGAGGTGCCGGAGAAGGTGGCGATCGCCTCCACCCGCACCGCGTTTGCCTGGTATGCCCTGTTCCGCAACAGCTGGAGCGAGGCGCTGCGCCAGCAGGTTCTGCCGCTTCTGGTGCCGGGTAAAGGCTGGCAGCGCGGTTTCAACCTTAATAACAGCGTCAATGGCGTCGTGGACGCAGACACCAACGCCATTGTGCTGGAAAGCTTGTCCTACATCGCGCACGGCCAGATGCTCTGTCTGGCCTGCCTCAACGTGCCCTCCCATTCATCTACTGCTGCAGGAGCAACGCCATGAAGCCAAGATCTTCGATCCTTTTCCACCTGCTCACGGGAATAACGATCTGCTGGCTGGCGCTATCGACCGTGCGTGCGGAAACCGGGCTGCCTGCATCGAATTACCCCCCGCGCAGCGGAGAGCTGACGGCCAGAGAGATGACCATTGCGAAAAATGCCTGGCAGTATTTCGTCTCAAACTATCAGCCCACGACGGGCCTGGTGAATGCGGTTAATAAATATCCCTCCACTACCATGTGGGACAGCGCCTCCTACCTGGCCGCACTGACGGCGGCGCGCGAGCTGGGGCTCATTGATAAAGCGGAATTCGACCGCCGGATGCTGAAATTTCTCGCCACGCTAAACACCCTCGTGCTGTTCCGCAACGAGCTTCCCAACAAAGCCTATAACACCATCAGCGGCCAGAAGGTGGACTATACCAACAAGCCCGGCGAAATTGGCTTCTCGGCCCTGGATATCGGGCGAATGCTGGTCTGGCTGAAAATCATCAAAGAGCGTTACCCGGAATATGGCAACAGCGTTGATAACGTGGTGCTCGGCTGGGATTTCAGCCATGCGATCGACCCCTGCGGCACGCTCTACGGAGCTTATCTGGAGAACGGCCAGCCGAAGTATGTTCAGGAAGGCCGCCTGGGATATGAAGAGTACGGTGCGGCGGGCTACCAGCTGTGGGGGTTCAATACCTGTAAAGCCAGCCGCCCGCAGCCGTACGAGCTGGCCGAAATCTACTGCGTGCTGGTCCCGTATGATTCACGCGACCCGCGCAATACGTCTCAGCATAACTACGTCGTGACGGAATCCTACCTTCTTTACGGGCTGGAGTTCGGCTTCGATAAGCCGACCGACCGGGATAACGCCCCGCGCGACTACTCCCAGGCCTGGATGAAAAACTTTGCCGACCGCGTTTATCAGGCTCAGGAGAACCGCTATACCATCACCGGCGTGCTCACCGCGCGCTCGGAGCACCAGCTCGATAAAGCCCCTTACTTCGTCTACGACACCGTCTTCAGCGACGGGTACAACTGGAACACGATCACCGATAAGGGCCAGTTCGTTCCTAACGCTGCCGCAATTTCACTGAAGGCGGCGCTGGGGATGTGGGTGCTGTGGAACACGCCTTATACCGATCGCCTGCTGAACACCATCGAGAATGCCAACGAAGAGGGAAAAGGCTACTACGAAGGGCTGTATGAAAACGGTGACGGGCCGATCAAAGAGTTCACCGCGAACAATAACGGCATCATGCTTGAGGCCCTGTTGTTCAAAAAAGAGGGAAAACTGCTGGCCTTCAACACCGACAACCCGAAGAGCAAGGAGTTTGCCCCGTCTCTGTGGGATCAAAAGCTGCTCGATCAGTTTGAAGAGAACAATGCGCTGCGCAGCCGTCCGTTCCTCACGAGCACACCGGCCGTAAAAAGCTGGTGCGACCGGACCGGCGTCACGCAGCGCACCAAACCCGCCTGCCAGGCCTGTCAGTGCGCGTCATGCAGCGCGGACGAGCCGGTTAAACTGCCTCCGGTGACTGCGCAATGCTTAAAACCATAGCCAGAGGGCTCGCGGGATTACTCCTCGCTGGCGTAGTCGCCTTTGCCCTGTTTGGCCACCAGGGCGCCGGCTGGCGCTGGCTTATCGCCGGAGGCTGGCACTCCAGCGCGCGGATTGCTGCCCTGACGCCGGAAGAACGGAAATGGGCGGCGATCGCCTGGCGCTATTTCGTCAACAATACCCAGCCGCAAACCGGGCTGGTCAACGGAAGCGACCAACAGCCCCGCGTCACGCTCTGGCAAATGGGCGACACGCTTATCGCCCTGCTGGCGGCAAAAGAGCTGGGGCTGATTCATGAGGACGAGTATGACGCCCGCCTGACGCGGCTGATGGGCACCCTCAACCGCCTGATGCTGACCAGGGCCCGAACGCCAGGACGTCTCTATTCCAGCCAGACGGCGACGCCGGTCGACTTTAGCGGCAAGCCCGCCCAAAATGGCTGGTCCGCGCGCGACATGGCGCGTCTGATGCTTGCCCTGCGCCTCACCGCAGAGCGGGAGCCGCAGTACGGCGAGTATCTGGATAAAATCATTCTGCGGTGGAACTTCTGCCCGGTCATCGATGGTGAAGGCGAACTGTGGTCATCTTCCCTGCAAAACGGCCAGCCGATCGTTCGCGAGGAGCTGCGCCTGGGCGAAAGCGAATATGCCGCGACGGCGTTTCATCTGTGGGGATTCTCCCCGGAAAAAGCGTTTACGCCGCCGGCACACCACGTCATTATCGCGCAGCGGCGCCTGGCCGTGGACGCCCGCGATCCGCGCACCACATGGCAGCCCTCCCTGATTACCACCCTTCCCTACATGCTGCCGGGCCTGGAGTTTGGCTGGGAGCCCGAAGGCGTTGCGGCCGATCGGCAACAGCGCCTGCGCAAGCAGGCGGAAAACGTCTGGCTGAGCCAGAAAAGCCGCTGGGAGACCGATAAGATCCTGACGGCAAGGGCAGATTTCTCGCTTCCACAGGCACCCTGGCATATTCAGGATACGGTCTGGGGAAATGGCTATGCCTGGAATTCCGTCGGCGATGATGGCCGGGACTACACCCGCTTCGCCCAGGTTTCGACCAAAGCGGTCTTCGCCCTGTGGGCCCTGTGGGACGTCCCGTACACCGACGTGCTGATGTCGGTGACAAAGCATCTTAACGATCCGCAAAAAGGCTGGTATGAAGGCCGCCTGGAGGCCACGGGCGATACCAACGCCACGCTAACCCTTTCCACCAACGCCACGGTTCTGGAAGCCCTTTTCTTTAAGCATAACGCCGGGCCCCTGTTTGACGCCCGCCGGTCTAAGAAAGAGAGCTACTTTACGCGCCGTGTAGCAGATGACTATACGCCTGTCGGGCACTGTCTACCTGGCGAAAACGCCGTAAGGAGGACGCCGTGAAATTTTACCGCGATCTGTTTGAATCCAGCCTGAACCGCGTCTTTCCCGATAATGATAAAACGGCGTTTTTTCAGACGTTCTATGACGCCTTCGTCCATATGTCACCCGAGACGGAGCTGCATTTTTCTCGCCTGCCGGAACGGGAGGGTCAGCAGACCCTGTTTAAGAGTTTTTTCGCCATGCTTGCGGTAGACGGGGCGTTAATCGTGCCTGATTTTCTCGAGCGCCTGGCGCGGGAGCAAAGCGACGACGGTCTTCATCTCCCCCGCGTTTTTTTGCCCTGTGGCGCGAGGCGATGTTGAACACGGTCAGCGAGCGCGATCCGCAGTGCGACGATGAGATCCTGACGGCCTGGGCAATGGCGATCGCGCC
Organism: Enterobacter sp. FW301-JW81; assembly: GCF_058788735.1. Taxonomy (NCBI): domain Bacteria; kingdom Pseudomonadati; phylum Pseudomonadota; class Gammaproteobacteria; order Enterobacterales; family Enterobacteriaceae; genus Enterobacter; species Enterobacter sp. FW301-JW81. Next base: position 1,135,552 of record NZ_JBYTBA010000001.1, read on the forward strand.
CGGGCTGGAATACCTCCGCCGACAGGCAGAACTGCACTACCGCGCGTAGGGAGGATCATGATGAGCGCATTCACGTACGATCTTAACGCGCTGCCGGCCGCCGTCATGATTTATGACCGCGATGAACGCCTGCAGGCCTGGAATCACAACGTGGCCCTTTTTTATCCGGTCATTACCCCGTGGCTAAAGGTGGGCACAACGCTTGAAGCGCTGGTGGAACGCTTTATCGACGCGGTTTACAACGTCGATCCCGGCCTTCGCCAGACGCTGCGCGAGTCGGTCGTGCGCAACTGTCGGCAGGATAAACACTGTGAGGTGCGGCAGGCGGGCCAGCGGCGGATCTTCGTGCAGCATCAGCGCCTTGCGGACGGCGGCATTGTCAGCCTGCACAGCGATATCACGGAGCTGGATGAAGCGCAGCGGGCGCGCCACCAGCTGCACGACGATTTTCTGCTGACGGCGGAATCCATCCACATTGGGATCTGGGACTGGCAGGTTTCCGGCGACGCGCTACAGGTGAACGACACCCTGCTTGCCATGCTGGGCCAGTCGCGAACGCAGTGGCAATATCCGGTGCGTTTTTTGCTCAACCAGGTTCATGAAGACGATCTCGCCGCGCTGCGAAAAGCGCTTCACGCCTCAAAGCAGGATCACCGCCCGGTCTTTGAGTGTGAAATTCGCGTGCATCACCCCAGCGAAGGATTGCGCTGGATGATGCTTTCCGGGCAGGTGGTCACGCTCTCCATCGAGGGAAACGCCGAGCGCGTTATTGGCACTCTACAGGATATTACGCGGCGTAAAGAGGCTGAAATACTGGCCATCAACGCCGCCCAGGACGCGAGGAAGGCCAACGAGGCGAAAAGCGCGTTTCTGGCGAACATGAGCCATGAAATTCGCACGCCGATGAACGGCATTATTGGCATGACCCAGCTGTGCCTGGATACCGCCCTCAGCGCCGACCAGCGTGACTACCTGACGCTGGTCATGAGTTCAGCGCAGTCTTTGCTGCATATCATCAACGATATTCTCGACTTTTCCCGCATTGAAGCCGGCAAAGTGGAGCTGGAGGCAGAGCCGGTCTCGGTTCGCCCGTTTATTCAGTCGCTTATTCGCCCGCACATGCCGGGTGCGAGCGAAAAAGGCATTGAGCTTCTGGTGGATATTGCCCCCGACGTCCCCGACGTGCTGATGGTCGATGGCGCCCGGCTGCGTCAAATCCTGACCAATCTGCTGGGCAACGCGCTGAAATTTACGCACCACGGGGAAGTCATCCTGGTTGTTGAGCCCGGCGATAGCGAGAGCTACTGGCGTTTTCGGGTGCGCGACAGCGGAATAGGTATCCCCGCCGATAAGCAGAAGGCCATTTTTGAAGCCTTCAGCCAGGCGGATAACTCAACCACCCGCCGATACGGCGGCACGGGGCTTGGGCTAACCATCTCGGCGCGGCTGGTAGCGGCGATGGGCGGCGAGTTAACGGTCACCAGCGAGCCGGGGAAAGGCAGCGAATTTTCGTTCTTCCTGCCGCTTGCCACGCAGTTTCTTGCCCCGGAGGAACGCCCGCACAGCCATCGCTTTAACGGTGAGCCCGTGCTGGTCGTGGATGATAACGAAACGAATCTGCGCCTGCTGGCCGCCATGCTCAGCCAGATGGGGCTGAAACCCACCTGCGTCAACAACGCCAGCGAGGCCATTAATCGCGTTACCGCTGGACCGTCCTGGCCGCTGATCCTGCTGGACGCACAGATGCCGGAGATGGACGGCGTGTCTCTGGCCCTTGAGCTTTCGGTTCTGCCGCAGGTTACCGATAGCCATATCATTATGCTGAGTTCCATGAGCCGGCATTTTGATATCAATATGCTCAAGCGGATCGGGATCAAAAACTATCTGCATAAGCCTATCGCCCAGGACGAGCTGCATCAGGCTATTGCCGCGGCGTTTGAACGTTCGCCGAAAACCGTGGGTGAAACTGCGTCTGCAACGGTCGCCGCGACTGGCGCGGCGGGACTGCGGATCCTGCTGGCTGAAGATAACCTGGTCAATCAGAAGGTCGCCGCGCGCCTGCTGGAGCGGCTCGGCCATACCTGTCAGATCGTCGACAACGGCGTCGCGCTGCTTGAACGCTGGCGCGCGGGCGCGTGGGACATTTTGCTGATCGATCTTCAGATGCCGGAGATGGACGGTGAGACCGCCATTCGCCTGCTTCGCGAGGAGGAACGCTCCCGCCCCGGACCGGCTCAACCCACCGTCGCCATGACCGCACACGCCATGCAGGGGGATAAAGAGCGCTGTCTTAACATGGGCTTCGACGGCTACATTGCCAAACCCATCAGCCAGGAGCGTCTCGCTGAGGAGATTGCCCGCGTGCTCACGCGGCACGATGAACCCTCCGCCTTCCCGGATGAAGCGCGCCTGCTGAAGCAGTGCGCCGACGACCCGGCCCTGGTTCAGGAGCTGCTGTCCCTGTTTGGCGAAGGGCTGGAGGAGGCCATGAACGCTATCAGCCGGGCTATAGACAGCGATGACCGTGAAGCGCTGCGGCGCGCGGCCCACAAGCTGCGCGGGGAAGCCGTCACGCTGGATTTCGGGCCACTCGCCCGGCAGCTGCAGGTGCTGGAGAGTGAGGCGCACGCGCTGGAGCGGCAACAGCTTGCGACGCTAAACCAGCGTCTTCAAAAGGAATCTCTGCGCCTGACGGCGTGGCTCAACGCGCGCGGGGTAAACGAACCATGACACGTAGCTGCGCGCTGCTCTTTGCGCTGTTTATCCTACCGCTGGCGGCGAACCCGTTACCGGTTAGCTGGTCTCTGGCGGGCACCTGGCAGGTTCAGGACGCCAACGACCCTGCGCCTCCTCCCGCGACAGGCTGGAGCCCGATTAAGGTCCCCGCCAACTGGTACAGCGCCGGGTACGATCGCCAGGGGGCGCTCTGGTATAAGCACGCGTTTTCCCTGCCCGCGCAGCCGCCCGACGTGATGAGCACTCTGGTGTTTGACGGCGTCGATTACCTGGCGGATGTCACGCTGAACGGCCAGCCGCTGGGCAAGCATGAGGGCTATTTCCAGCGCTTTTCGCTGGACGCCAGCGCTGCGTTACAACGTCACAACCGGCTCGTGGTCAGAGTGGATAGCCCTTACGAAGATCCGCACAAGGTCTGGCCGCTGCATAAAACGGCCATGAAGGGAATTCTTAATCAGCATGACACGCGTCCCGGAGGCGCCTGGTCGCCGGAAGGACAGGATGCCAACTCAGGCGGCATCTGGGCGCCGGTCAGGCTGCATCTTAGCCGGGGCGCCACCCTTGATGAGCTCATCCTGCGGCCCGACTGGTCGCAGGGGCTGGCGCACCCGACGTTGAAGGCTGAGATTCGCTATCGCGCACTCCACAAGGGTCAGGCTACTCTGCGTCTCGCCGCTACGCCAGCAAACTTCAGCGGCAAACGCTTTCTGGCAGACTTTCCGGTGGCCCTCGAAAGCGGCGCCCATTCCGCACAGGTAACGCTGCCCATGCCGGGGGCGAAACTGTGGTGGCCCGTCGGCACGGGAAAACCCCACCTGTATCACGTTCGCGCGTCGCTGCGGGACGAAATCGGCCTGATGGATACGGCGGTCACCCGCACCGGGCTGCGCAAGATCGTTGAGCAACCCGACAATAAAGGCTGGCTCATTAACGACCGGCGCCTTTTCATTAAGGGCAGCAACTACATCGGTTCCCCTTGGCTCGGCACCATGACGCGAGAGAAATATCGTCGCGATTTGCGGCTGGTAAAAGCCATGAACGCCAACGCCATACGCGTGCACGGACACGTTGCCGGGCGCGCGCTGTATGACGTTGCAGATGAGACGGGCATGATGATCTGGCAGGATGTTCCGCTGCAGTGGGGCTACGACAGCAGCGACGCCTTTACGCAAAATGCGGTGCGGCAGACGCGGGAAATGATGGAACAGTTCGGTAATTCTCCCGCCATCATTGTCTGGGGCGGGCATAACGAACCGCCCTGGAATTCGCCGTGGATGGAAAAACGCTTCCCGGACTGGAACAAAGACCTGAACCGCACGCTCACGCAGCGGGTGGCGGACACGCTTGCCGAAGATACCTCCCGCATCGTGCACCGCTTTTCCGCCGTTGAGGAGCATTACTGGGCGGGCTGGTATTTCGGTACCGTGCGCGACCTGCTGGCGCCGGCCAAAACGGGGATCATTACCGAGTTCGGCGCGCAGGCGCTTCCCCGCCTGTCCACGCTAAAAACCATCATCCCGGCGTCGTACCTTTGGCCAAAAACCACCGCCGCCGACGATCCCGGCTGGACCGTCTGGAAATACCATAACTTCCAGCCCTTTCAGACGTTTAAATTTGCCGGTATCCCGCGCGGAAACAACATTCAGGAGATGATCCGCAATACCCAGGCGTATCAGTCGCAGCTGGTGGCCACGGCAGCAGAGAGCTACCGCCGGCAGCGATACCAGCCGGTAACGGCGCTGTTCCACTTCATGTTTGTCGAAACCTGGCCCTCCATCAACTGGGGCGTGGTGGACTACCTGCGCAAGCCAAAAGCCGGTTTTTACGCCTTAAAACGCGCGTATCAGCCCATTCTGCCCTCCATTGAACCGGTCACCGCACAGTGGCAATCCGGCGCGGCGGCGACCGTACATCTGTGGGCCATCAACGACACCTGGAAACCGTGCCGTGAATGCCGTCTGACCTGGCGCATCATCCAGCGCGATAAGGTCCTGGAAAAGGGCACGATGACGATGACCATCGCTGCAGACTCGGGAACGAGGGTCAAAACGCTGACGGCCACGCCCGCGGGCCAGGATGACGTGTCGATTCGGTTCACGATTGAAAACAGTGCGGGAAAAATTATCGGTGAAAATCAGCGCACGGAGTCCGTCATAAAGTGAGCGAGGGGAAAAGGAAAATTGCCGCTTCCCCTGCTTTCTTGTACCCTTTCAGCGTTTACCCCATTCCCCTGAAAATCGAGACATCCGGACGCCTATGACTGCACATATTTCCAAAGATCCTTTGCATGGCGTAACGCTGGAGATGATGGTCAACGCCCTGGTGGCGAAATATGGCTGGAGCGAGCTGGGTGACCGAATCAAAATTAACTGTTTCAGGAAAGATCCCAGCGTTAAATCGAGCCTGAAATTTCTGCGCCGTACCCCGTGGGCGCGCGCGGAGGTTGAAGCCCTGTATCTGGACTCTCTCGACGATGAGGTGAGTACTGAACAGGAGGCGCCCGCCTTTAATCCCTGGGCCAACAGTCGGATTACTAAGAGCTAATACGCAAATGACGCGACACGTAAAACGGATTGGTGCGCTGGCTGGCTGCGCGCTTTTACTTGTGAGCTGCTCCTCAAAACCGCCAAAGTCACTGGTTACCCCCCTTCCCACCGTGAGCAAACCGACGCAGCAGGCAAACGAGCCGATGCGCGGGATCTGGCTGGCAACGGTCAGTCGTCTCGACTGGCCACCGGTGGCCTCGGTGAACGGCCGCAGCGCTGACCAGCGTATCGCAATGCAAAAGCAGGCGCTGACCAGCAAGCTCGACAACCTGAAGCACCTCGGCATTAACACGGTATTTTTCCAGGTGAAGCCGGACAGCACGGCGCTCTGGTCATCAAAAATTTTACCGTGGTCGGATATGATGACGGGCAACATCGGCGAGTATCCGGGATACGACCCGCTACAGTTTATGCTCGATGAAGCGCACAAGCGCGGCATGAAGGTGCATGCCTGGTTCAATCCGTACCGCGTGTCAACCAACACGAAGCCGTCAACTATCGCCGCCCTGAACCGGACGTCATACCAGACCCCGTCCAGCGTCTATGTCCAGCACCCGGAGTGGGTGCGCGTCTCGGGCGACCGCTTTGTGCTCGACCCAGGCATTCCGGAAGTTCGCGACTGGATAACCCGGGTGGTGACCGAAGTGGTGGCGAACTACCCGATAGACGGCGTGCAGTTTGACGATTACTTCTATACCGAAACGCCCGGCTCAGCGCTCAATGACGCGCAGACCTGGCGGCAGTACGGCCAGGGATTTGCCTCAAAAGCCGACTGGCGCAGACACAACACGCAGCAGCTGATCGTCCAGGTTTCCCGGGCGATTAAACAGACAAAGCCCGGCGTGGAGTTCGGCGTCAGCCCGGCGGGCGTGTGGCGTAACCGCTCGTTTGACCCGGCAGGCTCCGACACCCGCGGCGCCGCGGCCTATGATGAATCCTACGCCGACACGCGTCAGTGGGTGCAGCAGGGCCTGCTGGACTACATCGCTCCGCAGATTTACTGGCCGTTCTCGCGAGATGCCGCGCGCTACGACGTGCTGACCAAATGGTGGGCCGACGTGGTGAAGCCGACCCACACTCGCCTGTATATCGGCATTGCATTCTACAAGGTGGGCGAGCCGTCGAAAAATGAGCCGGACTGGACGGTTCAGGGCGGCGTGCCGGAGCTGAAAAAGCAGCTCGATCTCAACGATTCGCTGCCCAACGTCAACGGCACCATCCTGTTCCGGGAAGATTACCTGAACCAGCCGCAGACGCAGCAGGCGGTGAACTACCTGAAAGGACGCTGGGGCAGCTAAGTGAATGTCAGGCAGAAACGCCCCGTTTCTGCCTGTTTTTTTTTACGGCTTCGGCCCGAACATCGCCTCAAGCTGCTGCGCATCCGGCATACCTACCACCTGCTGCAGCTCATTTTCCGCATTCATGTAATAAATGGCCGGCGTGGCGTTAGCGCCCAGGCTGTCCATCAGCGCCTGGTGCTTCTGCAGTATCGCTACCGTTTCGCGGGAAGCCTCGCCCCCTGGCTTCGGTAACTTTTTCCCACCGGAAAGCTCGTATTCGCGCCAGGCAGAGACCGGATCCTTCGCATTCAGGATCGCGGCGGCGTTACGTCCGCTGTTGGGGTTGAGAAACGCCACCAGCAGCGTGTTGAGCTGAACCTTACCGGCCTTCACCCACGGCTGCGCCTCGGACCAGAACTGCTTGCAGTACGGGCAGAACGGATCGGCGAAGACGAAGACTTTACGCGGGGCGTTATCCGCCCCTTCCTTCAGGGGATGCGCCGCGTTGAGCGTCTTCCACATTTCGCGTCCCATCGGGGCGTAGATCTCTTTCTGGAAAATCCCTTCGCTGAGATTTTTCCCCTTATCATCGTACAGATAGCCTGAGATGACGTGCTTGCCGTCCGGCGTTAAAAACAGCGTGACGCCCATGTCCTGATACTGCCCCAGCCAGGCTGGCGCACCGCCGGGTGCATCCAGCTTCTTGATGATTTTAATGTTCTGCTGCTCGCTGAAGTGCTTCACCACGTCCGGTATGGCTTCAGCGGCCTGTACCAGCCCTGACGTCGCCAGCGCCGAAAGTAACAGTAATTTTTTCATTTCCCTCTCCGGTTTGTCGGGGGCATTACGCCCCCTTCAGGTTAGCGGTTTTTCAGTGCGTCGCTGACCATTTCATCGAACTGCTCAAAAGGCACCCAGCCGGGAAGCAATCCCTCGCCGATAAGCGTGGCGGGCGTTCCCTGGATCCCCATTTTTTCCGCGACGATCATGCTGCGCCTGATCGTCAGCAGGCTCTCGTCATCCGGCGCCGTGACGCTCACGCCCGCCCGCTTCTGCGCCTCCTGAATGCTGGCGTCATCGTGGTAGCCCTTCTTCGCCATCAGGGTGTGGTTCAGCTTCATAAACTGCCCGGGATCCTGACGCCAGAGCGTTAACGCATCCCGCGCCGCGGTCAGCGAACTTTCCGAGCGGAAAGGTAAAAACTTAAAGACCACCGCCACGTCCGGGTGTTTTTCGACAATCTTCTCCAGGTACGGATCGAATTTTTTACAGTACGGACAGTTGTAGTCGGTGAACACCACCAGGGTCAGCCTGGGGTTTTTCGCGCCGATGCGCGGGGAGTTTGGATCGTTAAACAGAAAATCATACACCATCTTCTGCGCGCGCTGTTCCTGGTCCGGCGTCAGCGGCTCGGCCGCGAATACCTGAACCGGGGCCAGCAGGAGCAGAAGCGTAATAAGGAATTTTTTCATAGCACGGTTAGCCTTTTGCGTTGTTCAGGGTGGTGACCAGGGTGCGCTTGTCCAGCAGCGGCGAGAGGATTTCGCCATCAGGCAGGCCGGGGCCATACACCGCGTTAAACGGAATGGCGTAGCGGTTTCGCTTCGCCAGAAAATCGGCAATCATTGCAGAAGGCTGGCTCCAGTCCCCGCGCAGGGCCACCACGTCCGGCTGGCGCAGCGCGGCAATGATGTCCGGCTGATTGAGCACCCGGTGCTCGTTCAACTTACAGGTCACGCACCAGTCGGCAGAGATATCCACGAACACCCGCTTCCCCTGCGCCAGCGCCTGCCCGATGGCCTCCTCGCTGAGCGGCTGCCACGGGATGGCCTGCGCGGTATTTTGCGCCGACGCATCGGGCGGCGCGTTAAGCAGCCCGCGCACCTGATACCCGCCGAACGTCGACAGCGCGATGACCACGATCCAGAACAGCGGCGAGGATTTTTGCCCCTTCAGCGCGAACAGCGCCAGCGCGACGGCGACCAGAACCAGCATCACGACCTGCGTGACCGCCTCGCCCAGATGCAGGCTCAGCAGCGATGCCAGCCAGAAGCTGGAGGCCAGCATCATCAGGCCAAGCACGACTTTCAGCGTGTTCATCCAGCGCCCGGGTTTAGGCAGCAGCAGGGCCGTTTTCGGCACCAGGGCGACAAACAGCCACGGCAGGCTCATGCCCAGGCCGAGCATCAGGAAGATAAGCCACAGGGCGTGCAGCGGCGCGCCAAGGGCAAAGGCGACCGCGGTACCAAGGAACGGCGCGGAGCACGGCGTCGCCAGCAGCGTGGCGAACATCCCTTCGCAGAAGCTGCCGCCAATCCCCGTTCCCCCCGCCGCTGCCAGCCGTCCTGCGGCGGCTGAGGGCAGCAGCATCTCAAAGGTTCCAAACAGGTTCAGCGCAAACAGGAAGGTGACGGCGACCATCAGACCGATAAACCACGGATTCTGGAACTGAATGCCCCACCCCAGCGACGCGCCGGCCAGCTTAAGCGCGGTGACCATCGCGGCCAGCAGCATAAAGGAGGTCACGATCCCGGCGCTGGTGGCCAGAAAGCGCAGCCTAATCGTACGGCTGTCCGAGCCCGCGTGGAGGATGCTGTTTAGCTTCATGCCCATCACCGGCAGTACGCAGGGCATCAGGTTCAGGATCAGCCCGCCCAGCAGCGCAAAGAGCACCATTTTGCCGGTCCCGCCAGGCGCAGAGGGTGCGTCAGGCGTTGCCCCAACGGTGAGTGAGGTTTGCTGCGCCCGGTCGCCGTTGGTCAGCACGAACGACAGGGCTTTGCCCTCCAGGGAGGCGGGCTTATCGCCCCATTCATCGGTAACGGGCACCGTTACCCGAAGCCGGTTGCCGTCGTGGGTAATGACCGGATCGCCGGGCAGAATGTCGCCCTCCAGCGGGTCAAAGTAGATCCCCGGATTCTCCCATTTCCCGTCCGCCGTTCCCGTTACCACCAGGCTGCCGTCAGAGAGCCAGGCGGACAAATCGGCAGCAACGCCCGACGTGCCCGGCACGGCGCGCATTGCTTGCTCGAAGGCGTTGCGGAAGCCGTCATCCACCGGCTGGGTAAAATCGAGGTGCAGCGGGTAGTCCGTCAGCAGGCAGACGTTACTGCAGGTGGAGAGCGTGAGCGTTCCGTCGAGCGCGTCGCCCTTCACCCCGTCGAGCGTAATCGGGATTTGGACCCTATCGTGATAGCCCTGCGTGGTCATGCCGGAGATATCGAAGCGCGACGGGACCGGCCAGGACCAGCTATCCGTTACGCCTGCCGGCCAGCTGATTTTCGGCGCCACGCCGCCCTCGCCCGGCGATCGCCAGTAGGTTTTCCAGCCGGGCTTTAGCTCAACGGTGAGCAGGCCTTTAATGTGCGTTTGCTCCCTCTCCGCCTGAAGGCGGATGCGGGCGTGATCGTTTTTTGGGGAAACCAGCCAGCCCGTGTCCGCCGCATGGGCAATGCCGATGCAGAACAGCCACAGGAAGACGAACCCCCTGAAGAGGTTAACCATGTTTTACTCCGTGAACAGTGAAAAATTATCGTGCGGTGACGATGTTTTTCATTCACGGAAAACGCAGTTTTTCAGGTGTATTCGGGGAGGCGGTGCCTGAACGGGCTGTTCTGCGGGAGCAAATGCCCGCCCTTGCGTAAAGAGCTGCAGCAGCGCAAAGAAGATAATAATGGCCGGTAGCGCACCGTCGAAGAACAGCGGCTGCGCGCAAAGCAGCGAGTGTGCGCCCAACTGACAGGGCGACGGGCCGGACTGTTCAGTGCTGCTGGTTTGAGCCGGGGCATCTGCTACCAGAGAAATCTGCGGATCCAGTCCCTGTAAAAAATGGTTGAGATACACCGCCTTCTGCACGAGGCAAATTGCCATCGCGAGACAGGTGACGATCAAAAGCCATTTTCCGAGGAGCTGACGGTTGCGCATAACATTCCAGAGTAACAAGACGCCCCGATCATAAACGATAGTGATGAATCTACAAGTGCCGGAAGTGTAAGGTTTTGTCTGTCGCCGCTATTCACCCGTTAGCGCGTCATAGACGTCCCGCAGCCGCGTGCGCAGAAACAGTACCGCCTTGTGCTTGCGGGATAACAGCGCCTGTTCGCTGGCGCCGGTCTCCTCTGCCAGCATTTTAATGCTGTAGCCGTGGAGTTCGGTCTTCTCAAACACCTCGCGCTGCGGCGGCGGCAGTTCAGACAGCGCCTGCCCCAGTTCTTCCCACAGCAGCGTCTTGAGGTACTCCTCATCCGGCGTGTGCGGTACGCCGAACAGGGTTTCGGCCAGCTCGTCCTCCGGAAAACCCTCTTCGTCATCGCCCGTAAAATAGCCGGAGAGCGACACCTCGCGCTTTTTACGCGCCCGGTCGGTCATCTCGTTACGCGCCGCGCGGAACAGCCAGGCGGCAACGTTTTCGACCGGCTGCTCCACTTTCATCAGCTGATACGTCACTTCCTGCAAAATGTCGTCGGCATCATCGCGGACGGACGTCCGCCCGCGAATGAAGGCTTTCAGCCGGGCGCGGCAGGCATTGAGCGCCGACATCAGCATGGATCCGCCCGCCTCCCCGGCTTTCATTTCGCTCACTCTGCTTCCGGCGTTTTTGGCGTGGCGTCGTCGCGTTTATCGTCACGATGACCGTGCCAGCCGCAGTGGCCGCGACCGTGGCGACCGAACCCTTCGCGACGCTGCTGAATAAACGCCTCGCGCTGTTCGGGCGTCATGTTCATCCAGCGCTCGTGCATCCGGCGGTGCGCACCAAACATCCCGGGGCGGAAACCTAACCCACCAAACAGAATGCGGCTCAGCACCAGAATGCCCAGCGCCTGCCAGAATCCAATGGCCTTAACGCCGAGGATGGCCGGGAGCAAGGCGTTCCAAAGGGACATGACCAGCAGGCCGAGCACGATAAAAATCACCGCGCCGATGACTAAACCCTTGCCCATACGGTGGCGACCAAATCCGCGCCCGTGACCTCTGCCGTGCATATCAAAATCTCTCATGGTGTTTACCTCGTTTACAGTAACTGATTATGGCTTGTGATGAGGTAGACGGATGAGGGAGGGAAATATTGCTGGGGTGAATAAATATTTTTTGTACTGTCGGATTTGGACTCATAGCTGTTAAAGCTGGCGGGCGCTATGAGTCTCCTTCAGGCCATCATTTTTTTCGAAATGAAGTCGCTACTCTTCACTTGACAGAAAAGGAGAAAGGCGCGAGTAAATGGCTTAAAAAGACCGGCATTCTGAGTGCCGGTCTTGTGGCTTAATTCAAGCATCAGTTTTGCCATGAAATGATGTCGTCCAGACCAGACAACAGGTCGGGAAAGTAACTTTCATCAATATCGAAGGAATCGTCAAGGGTAATACTGTCAGCATGGTTTTCAGGCTTTAGTACCATACTAACTCCAACAGCCCCGGCAAAATGTGCCTGATGAAACTTAAGCATAACCTGCTCGAATGCCGAGGTTAAACTAATATCCTGAGACTTTATACCTGTCGTTAAGGCCTGATGGAAAGCATGTGCATCATTCCTGAATTGCTCTAACTGACCGACAAAAAACTCTGCAGCAAACTCTGTTTTTAAGACAGGGATTGAGAATTCAACCCATACCATAATACGGCTATAGGCAGGCACCTCAGGTTCAATCACCCTTTCATAGGGCATTAATTTAAGGTGTCTGTCACCGCTTGTGATATTTATCATAATCCCCCCTTACGGCATGTACTGAAAATGCATAATAGTCCAGTCAGCTTCCCTGACCAACACTTCTAGACGGTAAGACTTGTAAATATAAGCGCCTTTATTTTGCTTGTCTTCCACAAGCTTATACATACGAGCCTCGTACCGGAAAAGCCCTGGCTTTTTCAGTGGGTCTGGTGTTCTCGTACCATAACGAATGGCCTTTTCCTGAATCTGTAAAGGCACATAGCGACCGGGTGTTAGCATATGTTTTGCCGATGATTCACTCATCCTGAGCCCGCGAGCTGATAAGCCCATTTTCAGACGACCACGCAAGAGACTGATGGTAGCCTCACTGAGTCTCACCGTTACGGCGGTTTTGACACCGCTTTCCAGTAACGCCTTGCCAGCCCGAAAAAGTCGAAATGCGCCAAAGGCGATTAAAGCGAGATCTGTTGGATCAATCAGAGGAGCCTCTAATGGCGCTTCTTCCAGCCTGACAAACACGCCATTGGTATCATAAATTTGCCATAAACCGGGAGCCTGGGCGACGGAATAACCAATACACATCCCGCTTGCGTCATCAACGATAGGTTTTGAGTTCAGTGGAGGGTTGCGGGGGCGAAATTCGAAATATTCACCAGCAGGCAATGTTGACTGGAAGGTATAAAAACGTCCTGGCTCGTCTGTAATTAATCCAATGCTCATTGTCATGATTTCCTTTTGGGCTAACCTTGTGGTCATCATAATTGACGTTTTCTCTGCGTTCTACTTTTCTCGACTCTGATTTCATCGACACAGAAGCTAACGCCTCGCCGGGCTCGTTGTTCAACACCACCGACACTGTGGCCATAATGGATCCCGACGCTGTGACGTCAGCGGTCTTGATGCGCGCCCCGTAAGGAAAGGACACGTGAAGCGCATCAGGAGAGGCAGACGGCTCGGAATTGTCATCCGAGAAAATGCCGGGCAGCACAGACGCCGTATCGAGCTCGTCGCCGATCGCCAGTAAAAGCACCTGCTCACCAATAGACGGAGCCCACCATACGCGCGAACGACCGGCGCAAGAGGAAAACCAGTTCAGCCAGGTGGTTTCCATGCCGCCGGTCTGGACACGACACATCCCCTCGTCGAGGTCGATATCGGTCATAATGCCGGTGCGAATGAAATTTCTAAGAAGTCGTAAAATTGCGTTGGTTTGTATTTTCATGTCACAATCGTGAGGTCTTTTGATTTAACATGAAATTCGACTAGATTCTGACATATCCTACACAACAAACTTATGACCATCAGGATTAGATAATGAATACTGTTTTCTTCAGCAATCCAGATAATCAATATCTCATTTCAAATAAACTTCGTGAATTGAATGCAATTGACACCGATGGCGAGATAAGTTTCAGTAAAGAACGAGACTACCTCGTAATGGGAGCGTTACAACTTTTTTTAAAACATGCTGCAATATGGGATGAAAGGGTCCAGTTTAATATAGAGCTAATTGGTGATGCGTTCATTAGAGAGCTAAACACACCTATAAATGAAGAAAATCTTAACCTACTCTTCACCTCTTGCTTTAGATTTTTTATGGAAAATTATATATTCCATAAAGACAATCTCTTTCAACTCACTGAGGCCATAAAACAATTCGCAATTTACAGACAAGATGAATTCGACGAAAGATCATCAGGCCAGATCACATATGCTCTAAAAGAGATGCCTCTAACAATGATTAGAGAGATTTTAAGTAGCGATAACGCTAAGTCATACCAAGAGTATATCCGAAGGGCTAATGACCTTGAAGATGCAGGACGCCATTGGGATTCAATTTTGAAGGAGAACTTAGCTAAATCCGAAAAATTAAATGAATCCCTAGTTATGCAGGCAAATAAATTTAACTTTGTTGGTCTTTATAAGGGATTTGCCGAGCTTGGGTAAAATAAATCTAAGGAACTTAAGTCAGCCAAGTATCTTATGTTTATCTTGGGCATACTTATTCCGTTTCCTCTACTGATAGAGATCCTGACGTTTGCAGAGTCTGGGGCATTGCCCTCTGGGTGGTCAAGCTTGGCAAAGATCATCCCCATACTTTCACTAACATTAATACTCGTATATTTCTTTAGAGTTTCACTTTTAAATTTCAACTCTATCCGCGCACAATTAATCCAAATTGACCTTAGAAAAAGCCTTTGCCAGTTCATCCAGAATTACGCAACTTATGCTCAAGAAATTAGAGAACATAACACAGATCTTTTAGTGAAATTTGAAGAGGTTATTTTTTCTAACATAATGCCATCAGAGGACAAGATACCCTCGACTTTTGATGGGATTGAGCAATTAACAAATTTAATTGGTGCGTTAAAAAAGGGAGGTTAGCGGCATTTTATAGCTCTTGACTACTAGTCGTAAAACGTGAATCCTCGTCTAGCGCGTCTTTCCAGTTACACCCGCCACAAAAAAGGCTCCCTCAGGAGCCTCCTACCATCAATCAAGCCTGCACCGGCAAACTAAAACTCGAAATACTCCGCGATAGCTGCTGCGCCTGCTCTTCCAGCGAGGCCGCTGCCGCGGCGGACTGCTGCACCAGTGCGGCGTTCTGCTGGGTCACGCCATCCATTTCTGTCACCGCCTGCCCGACCTGGCTGATCCCGCGGCTCTGCTCTTCGGAGGCGACGGAGATCTGCTCCATTAGCGTATTCACTTTGTTCACTGACGAAATAATCGAATCAATCACCTCGCCTGAACGGCTCACCAGCTCTGCACCGTTTTTCACGCTGGAAACAGACTGGGCAATCAGGCTCTCGATGTCTTTAGCCGCCACCGCGCTTTTCTGCGCCAGGGTGCGCACTTCGCTGGCCACAACCGCAAAGCCGCGGCCCTGCGTGCCGGCGCGGGCCGCTTCAACCGCCGCGTTCAGCGCCAGAATGTTGGTCTGGAAGGCAATGCTGTTAATCACGCT
The DNA here is from genome assembly GCF_058788735.1 of Enterobacter sp. FW301-JW81. Lineage (NCBI taxonomy): Bacteria > Pseudomonadati > Pseudomonadota > Gammaproteobacteria > Enterobacterales > Enterobacteriaceae > Enterobacter > Enterobacter sp. FW301-JW81. Next base: position 1,150,746 of record NZ_JBYTBA010000001.1, read on the forward strand.
GGTAATGTCTTCGATGCGCTTCGAGTTCGCCGCGATGGTATTCATCGTGTCGATGACTTCACGGGTCACCGCTTCACCGGTGTGGGCATTTTTCACCGCGTCCTGCACCAGTTTTCCGGCCTGATACACATTATCGGTATTGTTCGCCACCGTCGCGCTCAGCTCTTCCATGCTGGCCGCCGTCTGGGTCAGCGCGGAAGCCTGCTGCTCGGTGCGTGAAGCGAGGTCGATATTCCCGGAGGCAATCTCCTGGGCCGCGTGCGTCACGGTATGGCTGGCATCGCGCACCTGGGCGATGGTCGCAAGCAGCGCCTGACGCATCTGCTCCATCGAGCTCATCAGATGATCGATTTCGTTATGTGCGCTCCCCTTCACCGGCACCGGAATGTCCAGCTTGCCTGCCGCAATCTGGCTGCAGTGCTCGCGCGCCAGGTTTACCGGTGCAAAGACAAAGCGCTTCATCAGCAGGCTGACGGCGACAATCACCACCACAAACAGACAGGCGATAGCGGCAATAATCACCAGGCCGGAAACGAAGTTACTGCTCGCATCCTCGTTCAGGGTTTTGGCGTATTTCTGGTGGACGGAAAGCACCTGGTCGAGAACGATCTCGTACTGGCGGTCGAGGCGGGACACTTCCGGGATCAGCGCGTTAAATTTGGCGACATCGTGCGCCGCGGCGGCATCGATCAGCGGCGCCAGCCCCTGGTTGCGGTAGTTTTGCCAGGCATCCTGATAGGCACTCACCAGCGGGGCTTCATCCGTCAGACGCGGCGACGCCATAAAGGCCGCAAAGGCGTGGTCCGCTTTGGTCAGCGCCTCTTTTACTGCGGCAAGCTTCGTAGACTCGTCAGCCGAGTTGCCCGCTTCCACCATCTTCACATATTCCATCACCCGCACGCGCAGCGTACGGCTGTGGTTGATGGGGTCAATAATGGACAGCACAACCTGGATCTCTTTGTTCACGTTATCCAGGGAATTATTACTTTTAATGATGAGGCCAACGCTGGTGACGGTGCTGACAACAAAGAAGAAAAGCAGCGAGAACAGGACAATCAGGGACGACTTTTTCAACGACATAAACCAATACCTCAAGGAAAATTATTCCTTATGGTTATCGGCGCTTCCAAAACTTAAATTAATTAAAGTTATTGATGTATACCCAAAATAATTCGAGTTGCAGGAAGGCGGCAAGGGAACGAATCCCCGGGAGCGTACATAAGTACGTGACAGGGGTGAGTGAGTGCAGCCAACGCACCTGCAACTTGAAGTATGACGGGTATATCGATCCGGCCTATACCGCTGGCTTATAGCGTCGCTGCAGGGTGGCATCCAGCTTCCGCTGTAGCGGTTCCGGTGTCTCGCCCTCAATCAATTTGCTAATCAAATCAAAGCAGTGCCACGCCAGCTGGCGGTTATCCTGGCGGATGGTATCCACGGGGATCGTCAGCGAATCGTAGAGATAGTGATCGTCAAAACTGGCTAACCTGATATCGCTTTGCAACAGGTTATGCTGGCCCATATAGCGCAGCACCCCTTCCAGCAGCCCGCAGGCGGCGGCGAACAGCGCTTTCGGCGGACGCCCCAGGCGGGCGCAGAGCTCGGCAAACATCTCGTAACCGGAGCTCGGGTGATAGTTGCCGTGAATGATCCACTCCGGGCGCAGCGCTACGCCAGCGTCGCGAAGCCCTTGCTTAAACCCTTCCAGGCGGTCGCGCGTTGGGGAAAGGCGGGGCTGCCCGCCGAGGAAGTAGAACTCATCGGGATGCAGGCGCGCAATGTCGGCCACCAGTGCCGCCGTCGGGGTAATGGAATCGGTGATGACCAGCGGCAGCGCGCTGTCGTTGATATGGCGGTCGAAAAGGACAACGGGCAGCTGCTCGCTCAGCTTGTGGTAGTCCGCATCGTTAAGCATGCTGGAGGCCACAATCAGCCCGTCCACCTGACGCGCCACCATGTTGTTCACCACCACCGTCTCCTGCCCCGGGTTTTCATCGCTGCAGGAGATCAGCAGCTGAACGCCCGCCTCGCGGCACAGCGTTTCCAGCTCGTGAGAAAAGACGGCAAAACCGTAGTTGGTGATCTCCGGAACCACCAGACCAATAGTGTGGCTGCGGTTATCGCGCAGCGACCGGGCGTGAATGCTGGGCTGATAGTGGTGCTCTTTTGCAATCGCCAGCACGCGCTCGCGCGTCTCTTCCGCCACGCGAAGCTCTTTGCTGCGCCCGTTCAGTACCAGGCTGGCGGTGGCTTTTGACACACCCGCCAGCTCCGCGATGTCTTTAATGGTGACGCGTTTTGTTTTTCTCACAACGACTTAGATCCGGCTGCCAAAACCCTCATTCTATCATGCAGGCGCGCAGCGACCAGTAGCGTAATGTGATGTCGGACGCACCTTCGAATCGCACCCGGGCCGGATGGTCAGGAAAATAGCGGCTGCTCATCACCCCTTCACCGTGATTGATGAATATTTCAACGCTGGAGCGGTCGCACAAGACGCGCAAATGACGGACGTCGCCCTGCCAGTAGCGGGTCAGCGTTTCACCGGTTTTCAGGCTCGCGCGCTCCAGACGCGCGCCCTGCTCATCGACGGTGAGACGCAGCGCGCCGGCAAAATCAACGCTCACGCGCGCGGCGCTCAGCTCAAACTCCAGGCACGTCGCGTCCAGGTGTGGCGCGGCGCTGGCGTACCCCTGCCAGCTCTGCTCTGCTTCGCGCAGCGCCGCCAGCTCGCGCACCGGGGTCTGCCAGAGCCTGCCGTCGCGGTAGCGTAATTCGCGTGGACAGGTCATCTGGTGCATCCAGCCGTGCGCCCGCGTGGGCTGAAGCATCTCTTCCCCGTCCGGAACGCCCATCCAGCCGATCAGAATGCGGCGGCCGTCTGCTGCCAGCGTCGTTTGCGGGGCGTAAAACTCGAAGCCCGCGTCCAGCTCGTGCAGCTCGCCGTGATCGAATGTGGCACTTGCATAGTCAAACGCCCCACTCATCCAGGCAGCCGGATAGGTGTTAAGGTAGCGATGCGGCTCGCGCGCCAGCCCCTGCGGACAGCAGATCAGGACGTGCGTCCCGTCGAGCGCAAACAGGTCCGGACACTCCCACATGTACCCCGCATCCGTCAGGCCGTTGACGCCGTGACCGGCGATTTCCCCGCAGGACTTCCAGGCGCGCAGATCGGCTGACTTAAACAACAGCACCTTGCCGCGCTTTTGCAGATCCTGCGCGCCGAGCACCATGTACCACATCCCGTCGTGCTGCCACACCTTCGGGTCGCGCACGTGTCCGGTGTAGCCCTCCGGCAGCGCCAGTACCGGGCCCAGCTTCGTAAAGGTCCCGTCCGGCTGTTCCACGGCCAGGCACTGCCAGGCGGTGCGGCTGCCGTCATCGAACTTGACGTTGCCGGTATAGCACAGGGTCAGAACGCCCTCGTTATCCACGGCGCTACCGGAGTAGCAGCCGTTGCGGTCATAGTTTTCATCGGGCAGCAGCGCCATCGGCTCATGCTGCCAGTGCACCAGGTCCGCAGAGCTCCAGTGCCCCCAGCACTTAAAGCGATGCTCGCAGCCCAGCGGGTTCCACTGATAGAACAGGTGGTAACGGCCGGCAAACCAGATAAACCCGTTGGGATCGTTCATCAGCCCCGTCGCCGGCGCGGGGTGCCATTGCGGATAATGGCTGTCCGCGAGCGCCCGCGGCTGGCCTTGCATAACGGCCTGCAGGATCGCGGGCCAGCGGGAAGGTAACGTCATTATTCAGAGTCCGTTTTATATTTCAGCAGCAGTGAGACGGTAAACGCCACACCGAAGGCGATCACCATACCGATAATATAGTTGAGCAGCGAGCTGGCCTGCACGATGGCCATGCCCGGAATGGCGGTCAGCCCGACGGCAGTCATGTAGACATGCACCGATACCACCCAGGCCCCGCCCACCGCGCCGCCAATCAGCGCGGCGATAAACGGCTTAACAAAGCGCAGGTTGATACCAAAAATGGCCGCTTCGGTGATGCCCAGCATCGCAGAAAACGCCGACGGCAGCGTAATGGCTTTGATTTTGGCATCTTTGGTTTTGAACCACACCGCCAGGCAGGCGCCGCCCTGCGCCACGTTCGCCATGGCCCAGATAGGCAGCAGGAAGTTAACGCCAATCGACGGATTCCCCAGCAGCCCGGCCTCAATGGCGTGGAAGCTGTGGTGAATACCGGTGATCACAATCACCGAGTAAAGTCCGCCAAACAGCAGTCCCGCGAGCCAGCCCGCGTGGGCGATAAGGGTGCTGAGGATAAAGGAGATACCATCCCCCAGGGCGCGCCCCGCCGGGCCGATAATCAGCAAGGCGATAAACCCGGAGATCACGACGGTGAGGAACGGCGTCAGGATCAGGTCTAAGGCGTCCGGAATCACGCGGCGCAGGTTTTTCTCCACGATGCTCATAAACCAGACGGCCAGCAGCACCGGGAACACCGTGCCCTGATAGCCAATCATTGCAATCTCAAGGCCGAAGAAGTTCATTGTGTGGAAACCCGACGCTATGCCCCAGGCGTTGGTCAGCGCCGGGTGGGTCAGAATGCCGCCCAGCGTCGCGCCGAGATACGGGTTGCCGCCAAACTCGCGCGCAGCGGTAAAGCCGATCAGAATAGGCAGAATGATAAACGCCGCGGAGCTGCACATGTCCAGCATGATGTAGATAGCGTTATCCGCATTGACCCAGCCGTAGGTTTTCACCATGCCGAGCAGGCCCATCAGCAGACCGGACGCCACAATCGCCGGGATGATCGGCACAAAGATGTTGGAGAGCAGACGGGCAATGCGCTGGAACGGGTTCAGCTTGCGCGCCGCCAGGTCCGCGGCCTCAGATTTACTGGACTCGCTAATCCCCGCCGCCTGAATAAACGCGGCGTAAACCTTGTTGACCACGCCCGTACCAAAAATCACCTGCATCTGCCCGGCGTTGCGGAAGCAGCCTTTTACGCCGTCGATCTTGCCGATAGCCTGCTGGTCGGCCAGCGCGTCATCGACCAGCACCAGACGCAGACGCGTTGCGCAGTGCGCCGCGCTGGCGATGTTCTCTTTGCCACCGAGCAGCGGAATAAGCGCGCGGGCGATATTTTCAAAATCCATAGATACCTCTGCCTGACTTCATTTTTTATGATGTTTAAACCGCTCCCGCCGGGCGGGAGCGGGATGGGTTAAAACCAGGTTTCCATCTGGATCCCAAAGTTCCATTCCCCGCCGGCGTTGAAGCCGCTGCTGCCAAAGGCATCATCGCTGGCGTAATTATCCAGTTTGCTGCTCCAGTCCATCCAGGTGGCAAACAGGCGCAGCTCGGGACGGCTAAAGAAGTCGCCGATCTTGCTCGCTTTTAGCGTGGGAGCAAAGGTCAGCTTGTAGAAACTGCCGTTGACGGCGTTCCGGTCCTTATAGCCTTCCGGATTTAAATCCATGTACTGATAGCTTCCCTCAAACGCCAGCGCGAAATTCTGGGTGACCTCTTTAATCAGACGGGTGTTGAGCGTTACCCACTCATAGCTATCGCCCTTGACGTAGCGATCTTTACTGCTTTGCGCCAGGACGGCGGGCGCAACGCTCCAGCCACCGCCGACAGGCGTGACACCGTAACTTGCAAAGCGCCAGGTATCCGCTTCAGACAGCAGCGCGCCGTCGGAGCCGATGCTTTTGACCTCCGCCCCCAGCCCGTGACCATACAGCAGGGCCGTTTTAGCGGACCCTTCCCGCAGGCCGTAGAAGCTCTCATTATGCAGGCCCACCAGCGCATGAACGCCGGTATTGGCGGCATCCGTTTTAATGAGATCGCCGTTGGCGTCTTTGCGGTCGTCGTTATCTTTCGCGCGCAGGCCGCTCACCATCAGCTGGAACGGGCCGGCGAAGTGGTTCATGGTGAGGATATAGTTCTGAACGTTATTGTCGGTCTGCTCCACGCTGCCGAAGTTGCGGCCATAGAGGGAGAAGTTGCTGCGCAGCGAATCGTTCCATTTCACGTCGTAGACGCCGCCGCCGGTACCGGCCAGGAACACCACGTCGGAGTCTAACCAGTGAATGTCAAAGTTGTCGCGGTCAAAGCGCTTACCCGCCCAGAAGGTGCTGCCCTTCAGCGCGCCGGTAAAATCAGGCAGGTTGCCGAGCTCCGCGAAGGCCTGACGAATGTTGAGATCGCTGGTGTCGGCTGACCAGTCGTTATAGGTTCTCTGACCGTCGGCGAGCATCGCCTTAAAGCGCGTGGTCGCCCCGTTGTCCAGGGTTTGCTTATGCTCCAGGTTCAGCTCAACGTAGGTATCGGCTTCGTTACCCAGACGCCCTACCGCACCGCCGGTTTCGCCGGCTGGCGTCAGGTAGGGACCGCTTTTGCTGCTGGAGGCCGCGTCATTCATCAGCAGGCCAGAACGGGCGTAGCCGTGGAACTCAAACCCGCTGCTTTGATCCGCCTTCTTCTCCAGCGCGGTGGTGCGCTGCGCCACCTCCTGGGTTGTCGTTTGCGCCTGCTGCTGAGCGGCAACCAGCTGCTGCGTTTTTTGTTCTGCCGCCGTGGCGCGCTTCTCAGCCACCTGCGCACGCGTTTCCGCGTCCTGCAGGCGCTGCTCCATCGCGGCAAGACGCGCTTCAATAGTGGACATATCCGTCTGGGCAAAAACAGAGGTACTACCGGCCAGCATGCCTATCATCACGGCAAGTCTGCGTTTTTTATACATTTTGTCGCATCCCTAAAAGAAGTCATTAAACGTGCTAAATTGCTAAACCGGTTTAGGTTGCCGATACTAAACCGGTGAATTTTGGATCGGCAATCTTTTTTGCTAAACCGATTTAGTAAGTGTGATCGAGGCGACAATTCAGGCCGCTGGTTGGCGGCCAGTGAAGGGAGGAATTACAGATCGTGCTGCCAGGGTAATGCGGTCATTGCCCCTTTGGCGGTAGTGGCTAACGCGCCGCAGCGCTGGGCTAAGGCGATAACCGGCGTTAAATCCTGACCGGCGGCAAGGCCGTAGAGCAGGCCCGCCACGAAGGCATCTCCCGCGCCGGTCGTATCGACGCACTGAACGGGGGTTGCCGGATAGTATTTTACGCTGCCCTCATGCCAGGCGATAACGCCCTCCTTGCCCTGGGTGACCAGCACCAGACGCGCCGGGCAGCGCTGCATCAGCGCCTCCAGGCCGGCGTTCACCTGCTCATTTGCGGTTAAAAACGCCAGCTCTTCGACGGAGAGTTTCACCACATCGGCGCTTTGCAGGGCCTGCTCCAGGCAGCGGCGCAGCGCGTTCTCGTCCGGCCAGAGGTCCGGGCGAATATTGGGGTCGAAGCTGACGTAGCCGCCCGCCTCCCTGATGGCCTTTATCGCCTGAAACGTCGCAGAACGGCTCGGCTCTGCGCTCAGGGCGATGGAACAGACGTGCAGCCACTCCCCGGCGCTGAACGACGGCAGGTCGTCGGGTTCCAGAAACAGATCGGCGCTCGGGCGCACCATGAACGTAAACGAGCGCTCGCCATGGTCGTCGAGATCGACCACCACCGTCGAGGTGCGGTGCGCCGGGTCAAGGCGCATCTGCCGTACGTCGACCCGCTCATCCACTAACGTCTTATACATAAAACGCCCGAAGGGATCGTCGCCAACCCTGCCGATAAAGGCGCTCTGGCCGCCCAGCCGGGCAATGCCGACCGCAACGTTTGCCGGCGCCCCACCGGGACACTGCAGCAATCTGCCTTCTCCATCGGGCAGCAGATCCACCACCGCATCGCCCAGTACCCAGATTTTCTTCATGTGCTCCTCGCAGCTAAACTATGTTAAACCGATTTAGCTATTTAAGCACAGGCAGGGCAAAGGGGAAATAACGGGGACGGAAAAATGACTTAGCGCACCAGATGCGGCCAGTAAATATCACCAACGCCGTCAAGCTGTGGGCGAGCAAACAGAAAGCCCTGGAAGCGGCGGATACCGGCAGATTCCAGCCAGCACCACTCCTCTATTTTCTCAATGCCTTCGGCCACCAGGGTAATTTCAAGGTCGGAGCAACAGCTGATGATGGAGCGCACAATCGCCTGCTTCACGCCGCTGAGGTGGATATCGCTGACAATTTCCCGGTCGATTTTAATCTTGTCCGGCTGAAAGCGAGTCAGCAGAGAAAGACCGGCATAGCCGGAACCAAAATCATCGATCGCCAGGCCAACGCCCTCACCGCGAAGCTGCTTGATGGCGCTATTAAACTGGTTGAAGCCGGAAATCATCTCGTTTTCGGTGACTTCAATCACCACCTGCTCCGGCTGCAGTCCATGTTTTTTAATCTCGCTGACCAGGAACTCCACGGCGTTGGGGACGTTCACCAGCGACATGGGCAGCAGGTTTACGGCAATTTTATGGCTGCCAATGCCCAGCTTTTCCGCCAGCGCAAAGGCATACGCTTTCGTCTGGAGGTCGACTTCGTAGATTTTTTCCGGGTCGAGGGTGCTGAAGAAGTGCTCCGGGCTGCCGCCGTCGTTGCCGCGGATGAGGGCCTCGAGGGAGCTGATCTTCCCTTCCGAGGGCTCGACAATGGGCTGAAGCGCAAACTGACAGGGCTGATCGGCAATCAGGCCCAGGCTCTCACCAAAGGGTAGCGCTTCGGGAGAGAGCGTCCATTTTTCCGGGACGTAGCGCGATCCTGACGGAGACGCACGCTTGCCCATAATAAACGTCTGAATGAATTTGAACACCCGATCGTCGGAGGTCAGATAGCTGTCCAGCTTGCTGTAGTGCAGAACCGACTGCAGCACCTCTTTCGGCGACTGCGTTTGCAGATCGAACAGCAGCATACCGACGTTTTCGAAACGCCTGCGCGGACCATAGTCCCGCAGCAGTTCAACCACCCCACTGTGCCGCTTGTCATCACGGATGGTATGGAACAGGCTGACCACGCTCTCTTCCGATCCTTCAAGAATTTGCAGGATGTCGCTCCCTTTAGAAAGGAGTACACCGGTAATATTCAGCTTTGCGTTACGGCCCCTGGCGCGCTCCACCAGCTCCCGCAGTTCTGTAGACGGCTGGGATAAATTCAACTGGCTTCGGTAGATTAAAGTAGTCAGCACAAAAATGGGTTCCGATGAGAAAGAGCGGTGCCTTGAAGCTACTATTTAACATACTTAATCAATGCGACCTAACATATTCACGCCACAAGGGAACGTTACTTTCCCCCGTCCCCGATCCGGCTATCGATCCTCTCCTGCATATAATCGTAGAACGGGTTCGAGGTGACCCGCATAAGCGCCTCTTTTCCGACGCTCAGCACGGACGTCTCCCCCCACAGCGCTATCGTCCCCAGACTGATGCCGTAGCGGTTTTTCACGCCTGGCTCGCGGCCATAGAGATCGTCATCCGGCGGGAACGGCACGGCAACGTGCGACAGCGAATAGACATCCTGCGGCCAGGACTGCCCAAGCGGCACGACCGTTTCGCGGGTGCTGCCTGCCGGCGTTGTTTTCGCGACCGTCGAGAAACTGCGTTCGTCCGCATTGGTGACAACCGTGACACTGTAACGCCTTTGCGCCACCGGCAGCAGCGCCGAGGTTGCCGTCCAGGACGACGGCTTGAACAGCGGGCGGAAGCTCGCCGCCTGGTTGATGTCAAACACCACCAGCTCGCTGCCGTTTGCCGGCAGCTGGTCAAACAGACCGGTCACCACCGCGCGGGTGCTGACCGTGGAATCCATTACCGACTGGAACGCCAGCACCGGCGGGAGCTGCCCCAGCCGCTGCTCCCGCGCCGCGCGGCCAATCTGCTCCTGCAGGGCTTTCGTCAGCAGCCACGACTGGCGGGCGGCGTTCACCGGGAAAGAATTGTATTTATACGGGTTATATTCCGGGGCGATATTCAGCCACGCCGCTTTGGCAAACGCCGGCAGCAGCGCCGGTAGTCCGGCGAAACCGGCGAACCGCGCAAAGGCCGTCACGCCAATCATCGGGGAGAGCAGGATGACCTGCTGCGGTTTACGCAGCGCAGGGGCGTCCAGCGCATCGAGGGCATATTTCATCGCCAGCGCGCCGCCGTTGGAGTAGCCCACCAGATGCAGCGGCACATTCTCCCCCGCCAGACGCGTGGCTTCCCGCACGGCAAGGCGCGTTGCCGCCTGCCACATCTCCCAGTCAACGCCGGTCAGCGCGCCGGGCGCGGTGCCGTGTCCGGGCAGGCGCGGGACGACGGCCACAAAGCCGTGCTGCTGGTAGTTAAGGGCAAGGTGCCTGACGCTGTAAGGCGAGTCCGTCAATCCGTGCAGCAGCACTACCGCGCCGCGCGGCTTTCCGGCAGGCATCAGCACAAATGAGCGGTTAGCATCGGGTGAAAACTGACCGGGCCACACCAGGCTCTGGCGATAATAGCGGTTTAGCGGCGTGCGCTCTTCGCGCTCAGTTTTCGCCGTCACAGCCTTATCCAGATCGGCAAAAATGGCGTTTTCCCGGGCGATATACCCGGCAAAATCGGCCTTGTCCAGCTCGCGCACGGACATCTCATCGGCCCGCCAGGTATGCCACAGGTGCAGTTCCGGCCCCTGCTGCGAGAGATACACCCGCACCGCCAGCAGGACGATCAGCACGATCCCCACGACCATCGCCATTTTCTTTGCAAGCGCCATCAGGCGCACGCTGACTCGCCAGGGCAAATTCGCCATGCCGGGATCCTTTTTATATTCACTTTGCCTCTATCTTATCAAAAATGTGAACACGCTGACGTATTCATCAAATTCATGCCTGCCGCTTCAGCCGGTGCACCAAAAGTGAACTACGCTGCACAAATGTTGATCATTGGTTAAGTAAATATTGCATGAAGTTTACGGCACAGCGGGTTTTCGCCCTCCTGTGAACATGGCACGCGTCATGCATTGTTAACCTGGTAACACCAATCCGGCCATTGACAGCCTGTTAACAGCGAGGCGGTATGACGACGAAACCCGAGATGTTGAGCCGTATCGAAGCGACCTTCAGCCAGCTCACGCCCAGCGAAAAGCGGGTTGCGAGCTGGCTGCTGGCGCACGCCGCGCAAATCCCGTTTGAAACGGCGGAGAGCGTAGGCCTGGCGAGCGGGACCAGCGGGATCACCGTCGGGCGCTTTCTGCGCAAGCTCGGGTATCGCAACCTGGAAGATGCCAAAAAAAGCCTGCGCGACCCGTATCAGCCCTGGGGTATGAACGAGCGGCTGGACTCCTGGCAGCAGCAGCGCCCCCTGCCCAACCGCCTTCAGCACGCTCTGTCGCTGGAGGTGGACGCCATCACGCAGGTGTATCAGCTGGCGCAAACGGACGCCTTCCGTCAGGTGGTGCACAACCTGGCCCACGCGGACGCGGTGTTTGTGCTGGGGATCCAGTCCACGCGCGGGATTTCCAACGCCTTCTTCAGCCACCTCGAGTACCTCCGCCCGCGCGTGAGCTATTCAGAGGGCGCATCCGGGAGCTGGGTTGAGTCCCTGAACTCAGGGTTTTCGCATCCCTACGTCGTGCTGACCGATACCCGCACCTACTCCGCAATGGCGCGCCAGTACTGCCGCGTCGCGAGCGAGAAAGGCATTCCGCTGGCCCTAATCACCGACATCTGGTGCCCGTGGGCGCGGGATTACCCAATTGATTTGCTGCAGGTGAAAACCGATACCGGTCATTTCTGGGATTCACTTGCCCCCGTGAGCTGTCTGTTCAACCTGCTGCTGTCGGGCGTGGTGGAAGCGCTGGGTGATGCGCTTCCGGCGCGCCTGGCGGTCAACCGACAATTACAACAAGAGTTTGGACAATTCGAACGCTAAAGGAGCGGAGCTATGCCCGAAGAGAGTGAACTGATTGATGTGGCGAAGACGTTTCCCACGCTGCATATCGATCTGAAGTACGCCACCGCCGACAACATCACCGGCCGCCCGATCTACCAGGAGGCGCTGTGCCTGCTGCATACCGACGCCGCCACCGCGCTGGCAAAAGCCATCAGCATTGCCGCGCTTGCCGGGCTGAAGCTGGTGGTCTACGACGCCTATCGACCGCAGCAGGCGCAGGCCCAGCTGTGGGATGCCTGCCCGAACCCGGAATATGTGGTTGACGTGGCGATTGGCTCCAACCACAGCCGCGGCACGGCCATCGACGTCACGCTAATGGACGAAGATAACGTCGTGCTGGATATGGGGGCCGGTTTTGACGAAATGCACGACCGCTCGCATCCGTATCACCCCTCCGTGCCGCCGCACGCCCAGCGCAACCGTCTGCTGCTGAACGCCATCATGTTCGGCGGCGGTTTTGTCGGGATCGCCAGCGAATGGTGGCACTTCGAACTGCCGAACGCCGCCGGCTATCCGCTGCTTGATGACCGTTTTGCCTGTTTTCCACTGACGCACACCCCTCTTTGAACCTGGAGCACTGCCATGAAAACATCGCTTCTCTCGACCGTAATTGCCGCCACGCTGCTCCTGAGCGCCCCGCTGGCGCTGGCTGCCGTCCCGAAAGACATGCTGGCGATCGGTAAAGCCGCCGACCCGCAAACGCTCGATCCGGCCATCACCATCGATAACAACGACTGGACCGTTACCTATCCGTCCTATCAGCGCCTGGTCAAATACAAGCCGGGCTCCACCGAGGTGGAAGGCGATCTGTCGACGGGCTGGAAGGCGTCCGACGACCAGAAGGAGTGGACCTTTACCCTGTCCGATAACGCGAAATTCTCCGACGGCACGCCGGTCACCGCGGAAGCGGTAAAACTCTCCTTTGAACGCCTGCTCAAGCTCAGCCAGGGGCCGTCCGAAGCCTTCCCGAAAGACCTGAAAGTTGACGCCGTTGATGACCACACGGTGAAATTCACCCTCAGCCAGCCGTTCGCGCCCTTCCTGTACACCCTGGCGAACGACGGGGCCTCCATCATTAACCCGGCGGTGCTGAAGGCCAATGCCGCGGACGACGCGCGCGGGTATCTGGCGCAAAACACCGCCGGTTCCGGGCCGTTTATGCTCAAAAGCTGGCAGAAAGGCCAGCAGCTGATCCTGGTGCCGAACCCCCACTGGCCGGGCGAGAAGCCGCACTTTAAGCGCGTATCGGTGAAAATTATCGGTGAAAGCGCCTCCCGCCGGCTGCAGCTTTCCCGCGGCGACCTGGACATTGCCGACTCCCTGCCGGTCGATCAGCTCGCGGCCCTGAAGCAGGAAGGAAAAGTCGCCGTCGCGGAGTACCCCTCGCTGCGCGTGACTTACCTCTACCTTAACAACGGCAAAGCCCCGCTCAACCAAGTGGATTTACGCCGGGCCGTCTCCTGGGCAACGGACTACCAGGGCATGGTGAAGGGCATTCTGAGCGGCAACGGCAAGCAGATGCGCGGCCCGATCCCGGAAGGCATGTGGGGCTTTGACGCCACGGCCATGCAGTACAGCTTTGACGAGGCCAAAGCCAAAGCGGCCCTGGAGAAGGTCAAAGACAAGCCCGCCAGCCTGACCTTCCTCTACTCGGACAACGATCCGAACTGGGAGCCTATCGCCCTCTCAACCCAGGCCAGCCTTGGCAAGATCGGCATTAACGTCAAGCTGGAGAAGCTGGCTAATGCCACCATGCGCGACCGCGTCGGCAAAGGCGATTACGACATCGCCATCGGCAACTGGAGCCCGGACTTTGCCGACCCGTATATGTTCATGAACTACTGGTTTGAATCAGACAAAAAAGGGCTGCCGGGCAACCGTTCGTTCTATGAGAACAAAGAGGTCGACTCGCTGCTGCAGGCCGCGCTGAAAACCACGGACCAGGCGGAGCGCACTAAAGATTACCAGCAGGCGCAAAAGGTGGTGATTGACGAGGCGGCCTACGTTTATCTGTTCCAGAAGAACTATCAGCTGGCGATGAACAAAGAGGTCAAAGGCTTCACCTTTAATCCGATGCTCGAGCAGGTGTTCAACATCGCCACCATGAGCAAATAACGGTTCTCGCCGGGGGAAAGTGTATGACGTTCTGGAGCATCGTGCGCCAGCGCTGCTGGGGGTTACTCCTGGTGGTGGCCGGTGTCTGTATCATCACCTTTATTATTTCGCACCTGATCCCCGGCGATCCGGCCCGTCTGCTGGCCGGCGACCGCGCCAGCGACGAAATCGTGCAGAACATCCGCCAGCAGCTGGGGCTGGATCGGCCGCTGTATATTCAGTTTGGCCGCTACGTGGACGCCCTGGCCCACGGTGATTTGGGCACGTCTATCCGCACCGGACGCCCGGTAGCGGAAGATCTGAAGGCCTTTTTCCCCGCCACGCTGGAGCTGGCCTTTTGCTCCCTGCTCCTGGCGCTGGTCATCGGCGTGCCGCTGGGGATTTTGTCGGCGGTGTACCGCAACCGCTGGCTGGATCACCTGGTGCGGCTGATGGCGATGACCGGCATCTCCACCCCCGCCTTCTGGCTGGGCCTGGGCGTCATCGTGTTGTTCTATGGGCATCTGCAGCTTCTGCCCGGCGGCGGCAGACTGGACGACTGGCTCGACCCGCCGACGCGCGTCACCGGCTTTTATCTGCTGGATGCGCTGCTGGAGGGCAATGGCGAGGTCTTTTTCAATGCGCTTCAGCACCTGATTTTACCCTCGCTGACGCTGGCGTTTGTACATCTGGGCATTGTGGCGCGGCAGGTCCGTTCCGCGATGCTGGAGCAGCTTAGCGAGGATTACATCCGCACGGCCCGCGCCAGCGGCCTGCCCGGCTGGTACATCGTCCTGCGCTACGCATTGCCGAATGCGATGATCCCGTCGATTACCGTGCTCGGGCTGGCGCTGGGCGATCTGCTTTACGGCGCCGTGCTGACCGAAACCGTCTTTGCCTGGCCGGGCATGGGGGCCTGGGTGGTGACGTCCATACAGGCGCTCGATTTCCCCGCCGTGATGGGCTTTGCCGTCGTTGTTTCGCTGGCCTACGTGCTGGTTAATCTGGTGGTCGATCTGCTTTACCTGTGGATTGACCCGCGAATCGGGCGCGGAGGTGCCGAATGATGTTAACTCAGGAAACGCCCGCGGCTGTTAAAACCGCCAGACAGCGTATCAACTGGGCAAAGCTGTTCTGGATGCTGCGTCAAAGCCCGCTCACGATTGTCGGCGGCGTCATTATGATGGCGATGCTCTTCCTGATGGTGGCCTCGCCGTGGATCGTGCCGCATGACCCGAACGCGCTGGATTTGACCGCCCGCCTGCAGGCGCCGTCCGCGCAGCACTGGTTTGGCACCGATGAGGTGGGACGCGACCTGTTCAGCCGCGTGCTGGCGGG
The DNA here is from genome assembly GCF_058788735.1 of Enterobacter sp. FW301-JW81. NCBI lineage: Bacteria > Pseudomonadati > Pseudomonadota > Gammaproteobacteria > Enterobacterales > Enterobacteriaceae > Enterobacter > Enterobacter sp. FW301-JW81. The sequence goes on from NZ_JBYTBA010000001.1 coordinate 1,165,964, forward strand.
CAGCCAGCAGTCAATTACCGCCGGGCTGGCGGTGGTGGTGATTGCGGGCGGCATCGGCTCGCTGCTGGGCTGTTTGTCCGGCGTGCTGGGGGGGCGCGGCGACGCCATCATCATGCGGGTGATGGACATTATGCTCTCTATTCCCTCCCTGGTGCTGACCATGGCGCTGGCCGCCGCGCTCGGGCCGAGCCTGTTTAACGCCATGCTGGCGATTGCGATTGTCCGCATTCCGTTCTACGTCCGCCTGGCGCGCGGGCAAACCCTGGTGGTGCGCCAGTTTACCTACGTTCAGGCCGCCCGCACGTTCGGCGCATCCCGCTGGCATTTGATCAGCTGGCATATCCTGCGCAACGCCCTGCCGCCGCTGATTGTGCAGGCTTCGCTGGACATCGGCAGCGCCATTCTGATGGCCGCCACGCTCGGGTTTATTGGCCTGGGCGCGCAGCAGCCCACCGCCGAATGGGGCGCGATGGTGGCCGTTGGCCGTAACTACGTGCTGGACCAGTGGTGGTACTGCGCGTTTCCCGGTGCGGCGATTTTGATTACCGCCGTGGGCTTTAACCTGTTTGGCGATGGCATCCGCGATCTGCTGGACCCGAAATCGGGAGGAAAACAGTAATGACCGAACCGGTATTACGCATTGAAGACCTGCACCTGAGCTTCCCGATTTTTCGCGGCGAGGTTCACGCGCTGAACCACGTTTCGCTGGAGATCCAAAGGGGCGAAATCGTCGGCGTGGTGGGCGAGTCGGGATCGGGCAAGTCCGTGACCGCCATGCTCGCCATGCGGCTGCTGCCGGAAGGGAGCTACCGTATTCATCATGGTCAGGTGACATTACTCGGCGAAAACGTCCTGACGGCCTCCGAGAAGCAGCTTCGCCAGTGGCGCGGTGCCAGAGTGGCGATGATTTTTCAGGAGCCCATGACCGCACTCAACCCAACGCGGCGGATTGGCAAACAGATGATGGAGGTGATCCGCCAGCATCAGCCGCTTTCGCGACGTGAGGCGCAGCAAAAGGCGATAACCCTGCTGGAAGAGATGCAAATCCCGGACGCGAAGGCGGTGATGGAACGCTATCCGTTCGAACTCTCCGGCGGCATGCGCCAGCGGGTGATGATCGCCCTTGCCTTCTCCTGCGAGCCGGAGCTGATCGTCGCCGACGAACCGACCACCGCGCTGGACGTCACCGTCCAGCTGCAGGTGCTGCGCCTGCTGAAGCATAAGGCGCGGGCCAGCGGCACCTCGGTGCTGTTTATCAGCCACGATATGGCCGTGGTGTCGCAGCTCTGCGACAGAATGTACGTGATGTATGCCGGGAGCGTGATCGAGAGCGGCGACACGCAAACGCTGATCCACCGCCCCGTGCATCCCTACTCCATTGGCCTGCTGCAGTGCGCGCCGGAAAATGGCGAGCCGCGCGCCCTGCTTCCCGCCATCCCCGGCACGGTGCCCAACCTCAGCCAGCTTCCGCAGGGCTGCGCTTTCCGCGAGCGCTGTTTTGCCGCCGGGGCGAAATGCAACGAAACGCCGCGCCTGCAGCCCAACGGCGCAGAGGGCCAACAGGCCGCCTGCTGGTATCCGCAACGGGAGAAACACCATGTCTGACGTACTGCTGGAACTGGATAGCGTGCACGTGAACTTTGCGGCGCGCAAAAACTGGCTGGGGCGCGTAACGGAGCAGGTCCACGCCCTCAACGGGCTCGACCTGGAGATCCGTCGGGGAGAAACGCTCGGCATCGTCGGGGAATCCGGCTGCGGGAAAAGCACGCTGGCCCAGCTGCTGATGGGCATGCTTAAGCCCAGCACCGGCGCATGCCAGCGGGCGCACCACGCGGGCGGCATGCAGATGGTGTTTCAGGATCCGCTCTCCTCGCTCGACCCGCGCCTGCCGGTCTGGCGCATTATCACCGAGCCGGTGTGGGTGCAAAAGCGCAGCCGCGAGCGGGAACGCCGCCAGCTGGCGGAGAATCTGGCGCAGCAGGTCGGCATTCGCCCGGAATATCTCGACCGGCTTCCGCACGCCTTTTCCGGCGGGCAGCGCCAGCGCATCGCCATCGCCCGGGCGCTTTCGTCCGACCCCGATATTATCGTGCTCGACGAACCCACCAGCGCGCTGGATATCTCCGTGCAGGCGCAAATCCTCAACCTACTGGTGACGCTGCAGCAGCAGCGTAATCTGACCTACGTGCTGATCTCGCATAACGTCTCGGTGGTCAGGCACATGAGCGACCGCGTGGCGGTGATGTACCTCGGGCAGATTGTCGAGCTGGGCAGCGCCGCGCAGGTTCTGGGAGGGCCGCGCCATCCCTACACCCGCCTGTTGCTCGACTCAGTACCTCGAACCGGTAAACCGCTAGATGAAAACCTGGCCTTGCGCAAAACGGAGCTTCCCGGCAACCGCCGCCTGCCCGAAGGCTGTTTTTTCCGCGACCGTTGCCCGATGGCAGCGCTGGGATGTGAACGCCCGCAGCCGTTACAGCCCTCTCGCGAGGGCCGTGACTTTCGCTGCTGGCGCAGTCTGGATTAGATTTGCGCCATCCCGCCGTCCACAAACAGCTCGATGGCGTTAATAAAGCTGGCCGCGTCGGAGGCCAGAAACGCCACCGCTTTACCCACTTCACCCGGCGCGCCTAAACGCCCAAGCGGTACCTGAGCGGCCAGCGCGTCGTACAGCCCCTGGCGGTGTTCTTCAGGTACCAGGTCGCCAAGCCCCGGGGTTTTGATCGGGCCCGGGCTCACCACGTTGACGCGGATCCCTCGGCCCTGCAGATCCAGCGCCCAGGAGCGGGCAAAGTTGCGCACGGCGGCCTTGCTGGCGCTGTAGACGCTAAAGTTTGCGGTCCCCTTAACGGAGACCGTCGAGCCGGTCAGAATAATCGACGATCCGGCAGAGAGCAGCGGCAGCGCCTTCTGCACCGTAAACAGCACCCCGCGGACGTTGGTGCCGAAAATACGGTCAAACTGCTCTTCGGTGATGGCGCCCAGCGGCAGCATATCGCCGCCACCCGCATTGGCGAACAGGATATCAAGGCGGCCTTCTTCTTTGGCTATCCGGGCATAGACCTCGTCCAGATCGGCAAGCTTAGAGACGTCCGCGCGAATGCCCACTGCGCCAGAAGCAATCTCTGCTACCGCCGCGTCCAGCTCGGCCTGACGACGCCCGGTGATATACACCTTCGCGCCCTGTGCCGCCAGCTCCTGCGCCGTGGCAAGACCAATACCGGTGCTGCCGCCGGTGACCAGTGCAATTTTTCCTGAGAGAGTCGTGTTCATGTCATTTACCTTTTGTTGGGTTTGCGTTGCGCGCTTTCGCTCGCGTTGAACAGACTTTAGCCCTTGCGGCATTAGTGAAAAATGGGCAAAAATGAAAATGACTATTCACCTATAGAAACAATCAGAGGTCATCATGGACCAGCTCATGGCGATGCGTGCCTTCACGCGGGTGGTGGAAACCGGCAGCTTTACCCGCGCGGCGGACTCGCTGAACATGCCCATCGCCACGCTGAGCAAGCTGGTAAAATCGCTTGAGGCGCATCTGGAGATACGCCTTCTGCACCGTACCACTCGCCGGGTTGTCGCAACGCCGGAAGGGGCGGATTACTATGAAAAAGCGCTCAGGGTCCTGATAGATATCGAAGATATCGACACCTCGTTTCGCGTGTCCCGCGCGACGCCAAAAGGGCATTTGCGGGTTGACGTGGGCGGCTCCACCGCCCGGGACGTGCTCATCCCCCTGCTGCCTGATTTCATGCAGCGTTATCCGGATATCCGCATCGACCTTGGGGTGGCCGATCGTCCGGTGGACCTGATCGGCGGTAACGTAGACTGCGTGATCCGCGGCGGCCCGCTGGACGACTCAACCCTCATCGCCCGCCATATTGGCAACGCCGAAATGGTCACCTGCGCGACGCCAGGCTACCTGAAAAATCACGGCGTTCCGGCCTATCCGCAGGAGCTGTGCAACGGCCACAAGCTCATCAGCTACCTCTCGCCCGTCACCGGGCGGCCATTTCCGTTTCGCTTCAGAGAGAACGGCGAGACGCTGGAAATCAACATTCCGCATTATCTCGGCATAAATGAAAGCAATGCCCACCTGGCGGCGGCCGCGGCGGGGCTGGGGATTGTGCAGACCTTTGAGTATTCGGCTAACGCGTATTTACAGGCGGGTACGCTGACGGCGATCCTGGGCAACTGGCGCCCTGCCGCCTATCCGTTTCACGTGGTGTACCCGCAGAACCGGCATCTGACGCACCGTCTTAAGGTATTTATTGCGTGGCTGGCGGAAGTGTTCCCCACCGCGCTGAAGGGTTAGCCGGGCGCGAACCCGGCCGAGGCTTAGTTAAGCTTATAGTCCAGCGTAATTTCGGCTTTCAGGAGCTGCGAAACCGGGCAGCCCGCTTTCGCTTTCTGAATAATGCCATCGAACTGCTGCGGGGCGATGCCCGGGACGGTCACCTTACTGTTCAGGGCCACCTTCGTGATGGCAAAGCCGCCGTCGGTTTTATCCAGTGACACATCCGCGGTGGTATCAATGGAATCGGCGGTATAGCCCGCTTCGCCCAGCATCAGCGACAGCGCCATCGAGAAACAGGCCGCGTGTGCCGCGCCAATCAGCTCTTCGGGGTTGGTCCCCTTTTCACCCTCGAAGCGAGTATTGAAACCATAAGGCTGCTGATTAAGAACGCCGCTCTCGGTGGATACAGTTCCCTTCCCGCGCTTAATGTCGCCAGACCAGTGTGCCGAACCGTGCTTATGAATAGTCATTCTTGCTCTCCTTTTGGCTTACAAAGGGTTAAGTATAGACTACGCATCTGCCTCACCCTGGAACACAGACAATTCCGGGACTGACACCTGCTGTACCGACAAAAAAGGATAAACCTATGGCGCTAAAAATCAGGATGGCCGTTGCGGTAACCACGCTGGCTTTATCGTTGTCTTCGCTGGCGAAAACGCCGGAGAACTTTATCTATACCAGCTCCGGCGATCTCGACGCGGCGTTTCCGCTCGTTGCGCGAAGCGACATCGGCGGCGTGCAGATCGTCTACAACTGGCGCGCGCTTGAGCCAGAGAAAGATCGCTACGACTTCTCGCGCATTGAACGGGACCTGGCACGTCTTAAGGGTGCCAGGAAAAAGCTCTTCATCCAGATTCAGGATCGCTTCTTCGAGCCGGACGCCCGCTACGTGCCGGATTATCTGATGCACGATAAGCAATACGGTGGCGGAATTGCACCGCAGTTCGATAACCCCGGTGAAGGCAAGCCCGTCGGTTCAGGATGGGTGGCGCGTCATTGGGACCCCGCCGTGCGCCAGCGCTACCAGGCGCTGCTGGCGGCCCTTGCGAAACGCTTTGACGGTGAGGTGTATGGGGTAAACCTGCCTGAAACCGCCATCGATCTCGACGAAAAAAATCCGCCCGCCGGGTTTACCTGCGACGGCTATTTTGCGGGAGAAATGGAAAACCTGGCCTTTGCGCGAAAGGCTTTTCAGAAATCACACGTGGTGCAATACGTGAACTTCTGGCCGTGCGAATGGGATAATGACCACAACTACATGGGGCGTCTTTTTGCCTGGGCCAGCGCCAACAAAGTAGGCCTGGGTGGGCCGGACATTGTTCCCAACCGCAAGGCACACATGAAGAATGCCTATCCTTTCTTCAATAAAAATAAACAGACGCTGCCGCTCATCGCGATGGCAGTTCAGGAACCGACCCTGACTTACAGGAATCCTCAGACCGGTAAACCCTTCACCAAAGCTGAATTTAATCGGTTCGCAGAAAATTATCTCGGGGCCGATATTATTTTCTGGAGCACGACGTCTCCCTGGCTAAAGACAAAGTAATCGCCTCTTATGCCAGATAGCGGGCCAGCTCATCAAGGAACACCCGCAGCGCGGCAGGCTGATATTCCCGGGACTGGTAAATGCCGTGGATGGCAAGCGGCTTGGGTTCCAGCGCCTCCAGTACCGGCACCAGCGACCCCTGCTCCAGCGCGGCACGCGCTTCGCGCTCCGGCAGCATGGCGATACCGCAGTGCTTGATCGCCGCGTCCATCAGCAGCGAAGAGATGCTGGCGCTCAGGTTGCCGCTGACGGCCACGCTCAGGCTTTCCCCTTCCGGCGTCAGGAAGTGCCAGGACTGCCCGGCGAAGAAGCTGTAGTGCAGGCAGTTATGCTGCGCGAGTTCTTCAGGGCTGGCGGGCGTGCCGCGCTGTGCCAGATAGTCCGGCGAAGCGCAGAGCATCGAGCGACATTCCCCCAGCCGGCGGCCAATCATCCCGGGTTCGGGGTTGTCGGTAATACGCACGGCGACGTCAATACGCTCTCCCACCAGGCTCACCGGGTGGTTGTTCACGTCAAGCTCAACGCGCAGCTGCGGGTAGCGCGCGAGCAGGCCGGGCAGAACCGGCGCAATCATATGCATGGCGGTAAAGTGCGCGCAGGCCACCCGCAGGGTGCCTGACGGAAGGTCTTTCTCCGACTGGCCCTCAATTTCCTGCGAGATCTGCGAGAGCGTCCGCGTTTTTTGCAGCACCTTTTCCCCTGCCGCGGTCAGCGTCAGCTTGCGCGTCGAGCGGTTTACCAGCCGCGTGCCCGCCCACTTCTCCATCTGTTCAAGGTAGCGGCTCACCATCGGCCGGGAGATGCCCAGCGCGCGTGCCGCCGCGCTCAAGCTTCCCAGCTCGCATATCCGGTTGTAGACCTGAGCGGCAATAACGCGATCCATATAAGCTCCATTTGCTCGATTTATGAAACTAAGCATGTCTTGTTTCAGGAATTCTGGCAAATGCGAATATCCGTACAATAGAGACATTCCTGAACAACAGAGACAACAGCATGAAACTCACTCACTTTGCCCTGCTTTCCACCCTTATCACGCCGGCCGCGTTTGCCGCACAGCTGAACGTTGATACCTACAACCCGCAGGAAAAAGGCATTTTCGCGGTCTCCTCCACGCTGGTTTCCGGCCCGAAGGAAGCGGTGCTGTTTGACGCGCAGTTCAGCGTGAAGGATGGCGAAGCGCTGGTAGAGAAAATTCGCCGTAGCGGTAAAACCCTGAATAAGATTGTGATCACCTCCGGCGATCCGGATTTCTATTTTGGCCTGCAGCCGCTGGTCAAAGCCTTCCCGAATGCCAAAGTGGTGGCCACGCAGCACGTGGTTGACCATATCAAGGCCACTAAAGACGCCAAGCTGGCTTTCTGGGGCCCGCAGATGAAAGACGGTGCGCCAACGGAACTGATTGTTCCGCAGGTTCTCGCCTCCACCACGTTTATGGTTGACGGGGAAAAGGTCGATATCGAACAGCCGGACAGCTACGCGGCCTATGTGTGGATCCCGTCAGCGAAAACGATCCTCGGCGGCACCGGGGTAGCCTGGGGTATTCACGTCTGGACGGCAGACACCCAGACCCCGGAAAGCCGTAAGCAGTGGCAGGACACGCTGCAGGCTATGGCCGCGCACAAGCCAGAACGCGTGATCCCGGGACACTATCTGGGCACCCCACCGGCGGGCGCTGGCGCGATTGATTTTACCCGCGACTATCTGCAGCGCTTTGAAAAAGCCTTAACCGCACATAAAGATTCCGCAGGCGTTATCAGCACCCTGAAAAAACAGTATCCGGGCCTGGCGGAAGAGAGCTCGCTGGAATTAAGCGCGAAGGTGAATACCGGCGAAATGAAGTGGTAATTTAACCTCTGCTCCTGCTATATATTCGTGATAGCAGGAGCACCCTCATAATATCCCCGCCGTTACTCGTCGATATATCCTCTCCGTCTAAAAGCGCATAAAAGCATGCACTTATATCATTTTTATTTCTAAGATGAATCTGAGCCACAACCGGGAAAATATTTGCCATTCTGTTTGTGAATTAAATTTTTTGCGAGCCGTACCATTAAACAGACAACGACACGGAGGCAGCATGTTTACTTATTACCCGGCTAATACCACAGCAGCACAACCTGAACTCGTTAACGCGATTGCGCAGGGTCTTCACGCCGAGCACGGTGCTGTGACTGAAGATGACATTTTGATGGAACTCACCAAGTGGGTGGAATCCACGGATAATGACATCCTCAGTGACATCTACCAGCAGACCATTAATTACGTCGTCAGCGGGCAAAACGCACCCTTGTAAAAACCTGCTAAGCTGGATCTGCAACCTAAGGGGTTACATTTCGTTTGCGTAAGCAAACTGGTCCTTAAAACTATCAACAGGATTGAGGAGTTAACATGAAATCGAACCGTCAGGCACGCCATATTCTGGGACTGAACTACAAGCTTTCTAATCAGCGTAAAGTGGTGATTGAAGGCGACCATGAAACGCAAGTCACTCACGCCACCGGCAGAAAACGCCACGCCGGCAAGTAAGTTCCAGACTAAGATCCAGAACACCATCGGTAATCCCGATGGTGTTTTTGTTTATGTGTTGCGGTAATTAATATTTAGCTCCTTTATAATACCGCCTGACCGCACCCCAGCGCACAGGCCAGAAAGATGACAAACAGCAGTGTCAGGGACGGATCTTCATAAAAAGAGTGAGTGACATGGACAACAAACTGAAAAAACATCGTTCCTTATACATCCCATACGCCGGACCGGTTTTACTCGAATTCCCCCTGCTCAACAAAGGCAGCGCCTTCAGCATGGAAGAGCGCAGCAGCTTTAACCTGCTCGGTTTACTGCCTGAAGTGGTTGAGACCATTGAAGAACAGGCAGAGCGCGCGTGGATCCAGTATCAGGGTTTCAAAACTGAGATCGACAAACACATCTACCTGCGTAACATTCAGGACACCAATGAGACCCTCTTCTATCGCCTGGTGCAGAACCATCTGGAAGAGATGATGCCGGTGATCTACACCCCGACAGTGGGTGCGGCCTGCGAGCGTTTCTCCGAGATCTACCGTCGCTCCCGCGGGGTTTTCATCTCTTATCAGAACCGTCACAACATGGACGATATTCTGCAGAACGTGCCGAACCACAATATCAAAGTGATTGTGGTGACCGACGGCGAACGTATTCTCGGCCTTGGCGACCAGGGCATTGGCGGGATGGGGATCCCAATCGGTAAACTCTCCCTCTACACCGCCTGCGGCGGCATCAGCCCGGCGTATACCCTGCCGGTCGTGCTGGATGTCGGCACCAACAACCAGCAGCTGCTGAACGACCCGCTCTATATGGGCTGGCGTCATCCGCGTATTACCGACGACGAGTACTATCAGTTTGTTGACGATTTCATCCAGGCCGTGAAGCACCGCTGGCCGGACGTGCTGCTGCAGTTCGAAGACTTCGCGCAGAAAAACGCGATGCCGCTGCTGAACCGCTATCGCGATGATATCTGTTCCTTTAACGACGACATTCAGGGCACCGCCGCCGTGACCGTGGGGACGCTTATCGCCGCCAGCCGCGCGGCCGGCAGCCAGCTGAGCTACCAGAAAATCGTTTTCCTGGGCGCAGGCTCCGCGGGCTGCGGTATCGCCGAGCAGATTATTGCCCAGACGCAGCGCGAAGGCCTGAGCGAAGAGCTGGCCCGCTCCCGCGTCTTCATGGTTGACCGCTTCGGCCTGCTGACCGACGGCATGCCGAACCTGCTGCCGTTCCAGACTAAACTGGTGCAGAAGCGCGAGAACCTGAAAAACTGGGATACCGACAACGAAGTCCTTTCCCTGCTGGACGTGGTGCGCAACGTGAAGCCGGATATTCTGATCGGCGTTTCCGGGCAAACCGGTCTCTTCACCGAAGAGATTATTCGCGAGATGCACAAGCACTGCGAACGCCCTATCGTGATGCCGCTCTCCAACCCGACCTCACGCGTGGAAGCAACGCCGCAGGACATTATCGCCTGGACCGAAGGCAACGCGCTGGTTGCCACCGGCAGCCCGTTCGATCCGGTGGTGTGGAAGGATAAAACCTATCCGATTGCCCAGTGCAACAACTCCTATATCTTCCCGGGCATTGGTCTGGGCGTTATCGCCTCCGGCGCGTCCCGCATCACCGATGAAATGCTGATGTCGGCGAGCGAGACCCTGGCGGGCCACTCGCCGCTGGTCAACGACGGCGAAGGTCTGGTGCTGCCAGAGCTGAAAGACATTCACAAGGTGTCGCGCGCTATCGCATTCGCGGTAGGTAAAATGGCGCAGCAGCAGGGCGTGGCGGTGAAAACCTCTGCCGACGCGCTGCAGCAGGCCATCGACGACAACTTCTGGAAGCCTGAATACCGCAGCTATCGCCGCACCTCGATTTAACTCTGTGTTCCGACCGTTCCCTCTCCCTCCGGGAGAGGGTTAGGGTGAGGGGAACAGACCGCACCATCGAATACCCACTAGCCAAACCCCTTTTCCCCCGCTACACTCCCTTAATCCATTAACCCACTGAATATATAAGGAGGCCAATTATGCTGTACTGTGAAATTTTCAATGTTTCACATACATTTGGTGATCGCACCAGCTCAAGCGTTATCGGTATCGTGCTGCGATAACTTCTGCTTGAGCGAAGACACCAACCCCTGAAATCCCTTCTCTCGGGCTTACTGAGTTATCGTCAGCGATGTTTGACGAGGCATAAACATGCCTGTAACTCTTGGGTAAGCAACAATGAGCACTTTACTCACTGCACAATCTTTACGCGTTGATACGGCGTTTGGCACGCTCTTCGACTCTCTCTCCTTTACGCTGAAAAAAGGCGACCGCATTGGTCTGCTGGGCGATAACGGCTGCGGCAAAAGTACGCTACTGAAGGTGCTGGACGGCACGGACTCCCCTGCTGCCGGAACGGTAGCGCTGGCCGGGCACTGCCTGATGGCGCGCGTTGAGCAACACCTCCCGGACGCTATTTTACCGCTGACCATGCTGGATGCCGTCCTGGCCCAGTTGCCCTTAGCGGAACGCGACAGCCTGCGCTGGAAAGCCGAAACGCTGCTGGCGGGCATGGGCTTCACGTCGCAGGATATGTCGCTGCACTCCGCCACGCTCAGCGGCGGGCAGCACACCCGCCTTCTGCTGGCGCGGGCGCTGATTCACGAGCCGGACCTGCTCTTGCTTGATGAGCCCAGCAACCACCTGGACCTGCCGACCATGCTCTGGCTGGAGCACTTTTTACAGAACTGGTCAGGCAGCTTCGTGCTGGTCTCGCACGACAGACAGCTGCTGGATGCCGTCACCAACGGCAGCTGGATCCTGCGCGATAAGATGCTGCACTACTTTGCCCTTCCCTGCACGGCGGCACGCGAGGCGCTTGAAGCAAAAGACGAAAGCGACGCGCAGCGCCACAAGGCGGAGCAAAAGGAGATCGACCGCGTCACCGCCAGCGCTAAGCGGCTGGCGGTCTGGGGCAAGGTTTACGACAATGAAGACCTGGCCCGCAAAGCCAAACAGATGGAAAAACAGGTTGAACGGCTTAAAGAGAGCCAGACCGCGCTCACGGCGGGTAGCCAGTGGACGTTAACCCTGCGCGGTGACGCGCTGCGGGCAGACCGTCTGCTGGAGATGGAAAATCTCGGCGTCCCGCCGGCGCCCGGACTACCGCCGCTGTTTAACATCGAAATGGCGCGGCTGAAAAGCGGCGATCGCGTGGCGATTGTCGGTCGTAACGGCTGCGGTAAATCGTCGTTGATGAGGCTTATCTGGCGACATTTTACCGATGAGCTGGCGGACGGCGGGCTGAAAATCCATCCGCGCGTCTCGCCGGGCTATTACGACCAGACGCTGAACCAGCTGCCGGATGATGCCACGCTGCTCGACGCGCTGGAGCCCTTCGCGCCCGATCCGCAAAACAGGAAGATGGCGCTCATCAGCGCCGGGTTCCCGTGGTCCCGTCACGGGCAAAAAGTCAGCACACTCAGCGGCGGCGAACGTTCGCGCCTGCTGTTCGTTGGCCTGACGCTTGCCCGCTACAGCCTGCTGATGCTGGATGAGCCAACCAACCACCTCGATATGGAAGGCAAAGAGGCGCTGGCGCAAACCCTTCAGCAGTTCGAAGGGGGCGTGCTGCTGGTCAGCCATGACCGTCAGTTAATCAGCCAAAGCTGCAACCGTTTCTGGCTGATTGAAGAGGGAACGCTGAGCGAGTGGCACGATGCAGAAGCGGTTTTTGAGCGGCTGCGTGAAAGCGCGGGGCTTATGACATCCGCTGCGCCCTCTGTCGCCGCGACGGTGCAACCCTCGCCGTATGACGATCTGCTTGAACGGCTGGTTGCGCTGGAAACGCTGCTGGAAGACGATCTGGCGCGCAAGCCGAAGCATCAAAAGCCGCAGCTGCAGGCGCAATGGCGTAAGGAGATTGAGGAGATAGAAGCACAGCTGTAAGCCTGCGCCCGGCGAGCACCTCGCCGGGCCAGCATTTTCCCCCCTTAATTATTAGAGGATCGCCGTATTCTTAATCTGAAATCGAATCAAATGATGACATTATGTTGCGGCAGCCTTGCATTACCAGGCTAATGTATTAATCCTTAAGGGGTATTACACCTGCTATGCAGATTCTTATCATGAACAAGGAGATACACATGAAGGCTGCTGTTGTCACACAGGACCACCAGGTCAACGTCACCGAAAAAACCTTACGCCCGCTAAAGCACGGGGAAGCCCTGCTGAAGATGGAGTGCTGTGGCGTATGCCATACCGATCTCCACGTGAAGAACGGTGATTTCGGCGACAAAACCGGGGTTATCCTGGGCCATGAAGGGATTGGGATCGTGAAAGAAGTCGGCCCTGGCGTGAAATCGCTGAAGGTCGGCGACCGCGCAAGCGTGGCGTGGTTTTTTGAAGGCTGTGGCCACTGCGAATACTGTAATACCGGCAACGAGACCCTGTGCCGCGATGTGAAAAACGCCGGCTACTCCGTTGACGGCGGCATGGCGGAAGAGTGCATCGTCACCGCGGATTACGCGGTAAAAGTGCCGGACGGTCTGGAATCCGCTGCAGCCAGCAGTATCACCTGTGCCGGGGTCACCACCTACAAAGCGGTAAAAATTTCCGGTATTAAACCGGGCCAGTGGATTGCGATTTACGGTCTGGGCGGGCTGGGCAACCTCGCGCTGCAGTACGCTAAAAACGTCTTTAACGCCAAAGTCATCGCCCTTGACGTTAATGACGAGCAGCTGAAGCTGGCGGCAAGCATGGGTGCGGATTTGACCATCAACTCCCGCAGCGAAGATGCCGCTAAAATTGTGCAGGAAAAAACCGGCGGCGCGCATGCCGCTGTCGTCACCGCCGTCGCAAAAGCGGCATTCAACTCGGCGGTAGACGCCGTGCGTGCCGGCGGCCGCGTGGTCGCCGTTGGCCTGCCGCCGGAAGCGATGAGCCTCGATATTCCGCGCCTGGTGCTGGACGGCATTCAGGTGGTGGGTTCGCTGGTCGGCACCCGTCAGGATCTGCAGGAAGCGTTCCAGTTCGCCGCAGAAGGCAAAGTGGTGCCGAAAGTCACGATGCGTCCGATCGAGGACATCAACGCCATCTTTAAAGAGATGGAACAGGGCCAGATCCGTGGCCGTATGGTGATCGACTTACGTTCGTAATCGTTCACCGTTCATCACCGCTCCTCTCCGGGGCGGTTTTTTTATAGCCATTTTCCGGCAATCCTTATCTTAATTCCTTTGTTCCCTTGTTTTCCCCCGCGCCCGATGATGAATCCGACGCTAACAAGAAGATAACAAAGGAATTCACCATGCAAACCCCATTTCGTCTGCCGCTGCTGACGGCGCTCATTCTGACGACAACCGCAGCCTGGTCCGCTGATGCGCCGGTCAAAGGCGGCACGCTGATTTATCTGGAGCAGCAGGCGCACACAAACCTCTACCCGCCCGCCGGCGGCTTCTACCCGAACGGCGGCATCCTGAACCAAATCACCGACAAGCTGACCTGGCAGAACCCAAAGACGCTGCAGGTCGAACCGTGGGTGGCAGAAAGCTGGACCACCAACGCCGATAAAACCGAATACACCTTTAAAATTCGCCCGGGGATCACCTTCTCCGACGGCACGCCGCTGGACGCCAGCGCCGTAGCGAAAAACTTTGATACCTACGGTTTGGGCAACAAGGCGCAGCGCCTGCCGGTGTCCGAAGTGATCAATAACTACGATCGCAGCGAAGTGGTCGACCCGCTGACCGTGAAGTTCTACTTCAAAAAACCGTCGCCGGGATTCCTGCAGGGCACCGCCACGATTGGATCGGGCCTGGTCTCGCTCAGCACGCTGAAACGCAACTTTGAAGAGCTGGGAGACGCCCGCCATATCATTGGCTCCGGCCCGTTTGTGGTGAAGGACGAGAAGCTCGGCCGCGAAGTGACGCTCGAAGCCCGCAAAGACTACCGGTGGGGACCTAAAAATCTGGCGCAGCAGGGTCCTGCCAATCTGGACGGCATCAAGTTTATCGTAACCCAGGAGGACAGCGTGCGCGTCGGCGCCCTGCTGGCCGGTCAGGCGGATTTTATCCGTCAGGTGCAGGCGTATGACGAAAAGCAGGCGACGGACCAGGGCTATAAGATCTACGCCGCCCCGACGCGCGGCGTGAATGACAGCATCAGCTTCCGTCCGGACAACCCGCTGGTCGCCGATATTCGCGTTCGTCAGGCGCTGCTGCACGCCACCAATGCCAAACAGGTGGTCGAGACCCTCTTCTCGGCCAACTATCCGCAGGCGAAGTCGGTGATTGCCGATTCCGCCGCAGGCTTTGTCGACCTCAGCGACAAACTGACCTTCGACCCGGCAAAAGCTAACCAGCTGCTGGACGAGGCGGGCTGGAAAGCGGGCAGCGACGGGATCCGCGCCAAAGACGGGCAGCGGCTGGCGCTGACGGTGTATGAATCGTTGCCGCAGCCGCAAAACAAAGAGGTGCTGCAGCTGGTTGCCCAGCAGTGGCGTCAGGTGGGCGTTGCCCTGAGCGTCAAAGCCGGCGACGCTGGCAGCCGCACGCTGGATAACCTTGACCCGCTGAAAACGCCGCTAACCGTCTCCGAAGTGGGCCGCGCCGATCCTGACGTGGTGAAAAGCATGTTCTACCCCGCTAACCGCGACGCGCTGCTGCAGAAAGGCGGCTCCAGCGACAAGGTCAAAAACTTCCGCGACGACAAGCTGAACGCACTGCTGGTCGATATCTCCGCCGAGGTCGATCCACAAAAACGCCTGCAGTTGAGCGGCGATGCCCAGCGTTACCTGCTGGATAACGCCTACGTCATTCCGATTTTCGAGGAGCCGCAGGTCTTCGCCGGCGCCCCGTGGCTGAAAGGCGTGAGCTTTGAAGCGGTAGGCCGCCCGTCGTTCTACGGCGCGTGGATTGAGAAACACTAAGGAGCCGACGATGCGCCACGCACTTCTTCAACGTTTTGGGCACGGGCTGCTGGTGCTGTGGGCCGCCTTTACCCTCTCGTTCGTGTTGCTCCAGGTGCTGCCGGGCGACGCGGTGCTGATTAAATTTCAGAACCCGGACCTGGGCTTAAGCCCGGCGCAAATCGAAGAGATGCGCGTGGCCTACGGCGCGGACAGCCCGCTGTGGCAGCAGTACGGTCACACGCTGCTGGCGATGCTGCGCGGGGATTTCGGCTATTCGTTACAGGCAGGCGTGCCGGTCAGCGAGCTGATTGCCAGCAACCTGCCGGATACCCTGAGCCTCGCCCTGCCCGCCTTTTTACTTGCGGTCCTGCTGGCGTTTGCGCTGGCCTTTGCGTCGCGACTGCCGGGCCTGCGCTGGCTGAGCAATACTCTCCAGTCTCTGCCGGTCCTGTTTATCTCGTTACCGACGTTCTGGCTGGGCATTGCCCTGATCCAGCTCTTCTCTTTTCAGCTGCGGCTGATCCCGGTGATTAATCCGACGCCACTGCAGGGGCTGATCCTGCCGATCGTGACCGTCGCCATCCCGATCTCCGCC
This sequence comes from Enterobacter sp. FW301-JW81, assembly GCF_058788735.1. Lineage (NCBI taxonomy): Bacteria > Pseudomonadati > Pseudomonadota > Gammaproteobacteria > Enterobacterales > Enterobacteriaceae > Enterobacter > Enterobacter sp. FW301-JW81. The sequence goes on from NZ_JBYTBA010000001.1 coordinate 1,181,816, forward strand.
CCGCTGGCGCAAATCCTGATGCGCAGCCTGGACCAGGTGGCGACGCAGCCGTTTGTTGCCGTTGCCCGGGCCAAAGGGCTGAGTGAAACCGCCGTTCTGTGGCGTCACGTGACGGGCAACGCCCTGCTGCCGGTGCTGAATATTGCCGGGCTGCTGCTGGGTGAGCTGATTGCCGGAGCGCTGATCACGGAAACCGTTTTTGGCCGCAGCGGGCTCGGGCAACTGACCCAGCAGGCGGTGAATAACCAGGATATCGCCGTGCTTCAGGCGGTGGTGATGATTTCCGCCCTCGGTTTTGTCCTGATCAATCTGCTGGTGGATCTGCTGATGCCGCTGCTGGATCCCCGTCTGCAACCCCTTTCCGGAGGTGCATCATGAGCCTTGTCGATTACGCAGCCGCCGCGCGAAAACGCGTCCCCACCTGGCAGGGTGTCGAATGGCAGCCCGGACTGTGGCTGGCATGGGCGGTAATTATTATCGCTCTCTTTGCCGCCGTGGCGCCCGGCCTGTTAACCCACTACAGCCCGATTGAGGGCATCGCGGGCGCACAGCGCCTGGCGCCGCAGGCCGGCCACTGGCTCGGCACCGATCAGCTTGGCCGCGATGTTTACGCGCGTATCGTTTATGGCGCCTCCCACTCCCTGAGCGCGGCGCTGGCCGCCGTCACGATGGGTCTGCTGGTGGGTACCGGTTTAGGAGTGGTTGCCGGGGCGTTCGCCGGACGCGTCGAGTCTCTGCTGATGCGTTTCGTCGACGTGCTGCTGTCCATCCCGTCTCTGCTACTCTCGCTGACGGTGATTATTCTGCTCGGCTTTGGCACCGTTAACGCCGCGATTGCCGTGGGCGTAGCCTCGATTGCCAGCTTCGCCCGCCTCGCGCGCGGTGAAGTGGTGCGCATCCGCCATACGGATTATGTCGAAGCGGCGTATGGCAGCGGCGGGACGTTCTTTGCGGTGCTGTGGCGACACATCCTGCCCAACGCCTTAACCGCCGTGCTCGCCTTTGCCACGCTGCAGTTTGGTCAGGCCATCCTGGCGCTCTCCACGCTGAGCTTTCTCGGCTACGGCACCCCGCCGCCCGTGCCGGAATGGGGCTTATTGATTGCCGAAGGCCGTAACTATCTCTCTACCGCCTGGTGGTTAACCACCTTCCCCGGACTGGCCGTTATCGCCGTGGTGCTGGCAACCAACCGTATCAGCCAACAGTTCAGCGGAGGCCTGAAATGACCGTACTCTCGGTAGAAAACCTCACCATCAGCTACCGCACCGCGCGCCAGTGGCGAGAGGTGGTGCATAACGTCAGCTTCACGCTCGGGCGAGGAGAAATGCTGGCGTTTGTCGGCGAGTCCGGCTCCGGAAAAACGACCACGGCGCAGGCGATCATCGGTCTGCTGGCCGATAACGCCCGGCGCGATGCGGGGAAAATCATTCTCAACGGCGAGGAGATAAGCCAGTGGTCCGCTAAGCGTCTCGATACCCTTCGCGGCGCGCGAGTTAGCCTGGTTCCGCAGGATCCGGGTAATTCACTCAACCCGGTAAAAACCATCGGCGCGCAGGTCGGCGAAATTATTCAGCTGCACCAAAAGGTCACGGCTCACCAGCGCGACGAGCAGGTGCTCGCCCTGCTGACAAAGGTCGGCCTGAGCCACCCCGAGCAGCGCATGAAGCAGTACCCGCATCAGCTCTCCGGCGGCATGAAGCAGCGCGTGCTGATTGCCATCGCGATGGCGCTGCGCCCGGACGTCATCATTGCCGATGAGCCGACCAGCGCGCTGGACGTGACGGTGCAAAAACGCATTCTCGACCTGCTGGATATCCTGCGGCGAGAATCGGGAACCGCCGTCCTGTTTGTTACCCACGATCTGGCGCTGGCCGCCGAGCGCGCGGACCGGCTGCTGGTTTTTCGCGATGGCGAAATTCAGGAACAGGGAAATACCGCCGATATCGTCCGCACGCCGCAGCACGCCTACACTCGCCAGCTGCTGAGCGATCTCCAGGGCCAGCGCCTGACCATCGCCCCGGTGGCCGGTCTGCCGCTCGCGTCACCGGCCATTCGCGCCCGCGACATCAGCAAACGGTTCTCGCTGGGCAAAGGCCATCAGCTTCAGGCGCTGGATCGGGTAACGTTTGACGTCAGGCGCGGCAGCACGCATGCGCTGGTCGGTGAATCCGGCTCCGGGAAAACCACCCTCGCCCGTATTTTGCTGGGCTTTGAACAGGCCGACAGCGGGCAGGTCATTATTGACGATATCGATGCCACCACGCTCAGCCGCGAGGCCCGTCGTCAGCTTCGCCAGAAGATCCAGTTTGTTTACCAGAACCCGTTTGCCTCTCTCGACCCGCGTCAGACGCTGTTTGACATTATCGAAGAGCCGCTGAAGAACTTTTCCCGCCTGCGCAAAGCGGAGCGTAAGGCCCGGGTTGAGACGGTCGCGCAGCGGGTTGCCCTGCCCGTCGAGCTCCTGAGCCGCACCGCCCGGGAGCTTTCTGGCGGACAGCGCCAGCGCGTTGCCATCGCCCGGGCGCTGATCCTGGAGCCGACCATTCTGGTGCTGGACGAAGCCACCTCCGCGCTGGACGTCACCGTCCAGGCGCAGATCCTGGCTCTGCTTCAGCAACTGCAGCAGCAGCTGGGGTTAACCTATCTCTTTATTACGCACGATCTCTCCACGGTTCGCCGGATCGCCCACAGCGTCACGGTGCTGCGCAGCGGTCAGGTGGTCGAGCACGGCGACGTCGGGACCTTATTCGCATCGCCGCAGAACGCCTATACCCGCGAGCTGATTGACGCCATTCCCCATTTTTCACCCGCTACGGAGGAGTTCGCATGACGCGAAAACGCCTGGGGTTTTTCACCCGCCTGCTTGACGACGCCGCGCCGAAGGAGCGCTACCGTCTGGCAACAGAACAGATCCGCCACGCTGAACGCCACGGTTTCGACAGCGCCTGGATTGCGCAGCACCATTTCCACGAAAGCGAAGGCGGGCTGCCGTCTCCGCTGCTGTTTCTGGCGCACGCGGCCGCGCATACCGAAACCATCCGCCTGGGCACGGCCATCATTACCCTGCCGATGGAAAACCCGCTGCGCGTGGCGGAAGATGCCGCGGTGCTTGATTTACTCGCCGAAGGACGTCTTGAAGTCGGGCTGGGGTCAGGCGGCACGCCCACCTCATTCCTGCCGTTCGGCCTGACGTTTGAGGCGCGCGCGAGCGCGTTTGCCGAGAACCTGCACGTGCTCCAGAGCGCCTGGCGCGGCGATTCGCTCGCCCATCCGGATAACCATTTATACCCACCGGCACCGCAGCTGGCGGACCGCATCTGGATTGCCACCTTCTCCGTAGACGGCGCAGTGCGTGCCGCACAGGCCGGACACGGCTTAATGCTCTCGCGCACGCAGCCGCGCCCCGCGGACCGGCCGGATCTGACGCTCGATGAAATCCAGAACCCGATTGTGGATGCCTACCTTGAGGCGCTGCCGGCGGGCATCGCGCCGCGCATTCTCGCCTCCCGTACCGCGTTCGTCGCCGACAGCGATGACTATGCGCTGAAGGTGGCAACGCCGGGCCTGACGAAGCAGGCACAGCAGCATCGCGCTGCCGGACACGCGGTTAAAGGTGACACCGTCACCGATTATCGCCGCCAGTTTGACGCCCATATCGGTTCACCCGAGACGGTACTGCGTTCACTGCACGCCGATTCCATTCTCAGGCGCGCCACGGATATCTCGTTCCAGGTCCACTCGGTCGAACCCACGCACCGCGACACGCTGCGCTCCATTGAGCTGATTGCCGAACATATCGCCCCCCACATACTTTGAGGAGACACCTATGTCATTAAGTCAGGACATTCTCGCCGAGCTGGCGGAAATTAAACCCGGTTCCCCTCTGGCAGAGGCGCGCGCCGCGCGGGATGCCGCCACGCGTCACGCGCAGGGCAGCTACGAAATCCTCTTCAGCCAGCAGGATGATGATTTTGCACTCGACGAGCGTTTCGCCGTGGCCGCAAAAGTGGCCAGATGGCACAGCGCGGAGGCGCTGGCCGCGCACTACGCGGGGTTTGGCCTGGCCGACCCCACCTCAGACCGCCTGACCCCGGCGCTGAACTTCGCGCGCCTGCTGACGTTCTCGCCCGTTGAAGCCACGCCGACCGCGTTAAAGGCATTGACCCAGGCGGGATGGAGCAAAGAAGGTATCGTTACCCTGGCGCAGCTCATCGCGTTTGTGAGCTTCCAGAGCCGACTGATTGCCGGACTGCGGCTGCTGAACGACAGGCCCGTCGCCGCAAGCGATGCGCCGGTGGCCGCGGGCCTCTGGCACACGACCGCAACCACGGCCACCGGGAAGGCAGCCCCCGTCGCGTTCACCCAGCAGGAGCTGGGCTGGGAGCCGTGGCTGGCCGCTAAACCGCTGGCGGATTTCCGCGACGATGAGGTTGCCATACTGGCGAAATTTGGTCATACCGATTCCGACTATTTCCGCCTGCTGGGGCGCAATCTGCCGGTGCTTGAACAGCGCACGCTGACCGATAAAGGGATTTTTTATACTCCGGGGGGACTGCCGCGCGCCGAGCGCGAGCTGGCCGCAACGGTCGCCAGTAAAATCAACGGCTGCATCTACTGCGCATCTGTCCATGCGCGTAAAGCCAGCCAGCTGTCAAAGGATGACGGCGCGGTAGAGGCGCTTCTGGCGGTGCGTCCGGGGCAATCCCTGAGCGAGGGACAGTCCGCGCGCTGGCAGGCGGAAATTAACTTTGCGGCAGCGCTGTCGGTTACGCCGCCTGCCGCCACGCCGCTGCACCTCGCCGCACTGGAAAAAGAGGGGCTGGATACCTTAGCGCAGCTTGACCTGGTGCAGTCAGCGGCCTTCTTCGCCTGGGCCAACCGCCTGATGCTGACCCTGGGCGAGCCCTGGCTTGCCTGACCCGATCAGGCTAGCGCGCGAGCGTTAGCCTGAGCCTGCCTGACCCGCAGATAACCGTAGATCAGCAGCGCGCTCATGGCCGAGAAAGAGAGTATCGCCGCAGGCAACGTGACGTAGCTCCAGCTAAAGCCGAGGGTAATCATCATCCCGCCAAAGTACGCGCCAATCGCGCTACCGAGATTAAACGCCATCTGCCCGCCCGCGGCCCCCAGCATCTCACCGCCCTTCGCATTTTGCAGAAGCAGGATTTGCAGCGGCGCAGAGAGCGCGAACAGCCCGGCGCAGCAGATAAAGCCCATCACCAGCGAGGCCGTTTTCAGCTCGCCAAAGGCGAAAAGCAGCAGCAGCGAGGCGACAATCACCATGTCGGTGGTGGCCGCAATGCGCAGCGGGCTAAAGCGGCCCGAGAGCTTACCGCTCAACAGATTGCCCAACACCATGCCAAGGCCCATCAGCATCATGATGATGGTCATCACGCCTTCGGTGAAGCCGGAAACGTTGACCATAAACGGCTTAACGAAGCTGAACCAGGCGAACACGCCGGCGTTGCCAAACATCGTGGCGGCAAAAATCAGCCAGGGTTCTGGTTTCTTCAGAAAATGGAACTGCTCGGTCAATTTAATTTCTGATTTGTCATGGATGTCCGGCACCCAGAGCAGCACTGAAAGGATCACCAGCGCATTGAACACGGCAATCAGGAAAAAGGTATAGCGCCAGCTGAACTGGTGCCCAAGCCAGGTACCCAGTGGAACGCCCACCAGGTTTGCCACCGTCATGCCGGCGATCATCCCGGCCACCGCGACCGTCACCTTCCCCGGTGGCGCAATTTTCGAGAGGATAATCGCCCCGACGCCGAAAATTGCGCCGTGTGGGAATCCTGAAATTAAGCGCCCCGCCGCCAGCAAGAGATAGGACGTTGAAAAGGTAAACAGGGCGTTTCCGACGGCGGACATCGCCACCAGAAACAGCAGCGTGGTTTTTAACGAGAGCTTGCCTGAAAACAGCGCCATAATCGGCGCGCCAATCACCACCCCGAAGGCATAAAACGAGATCATATTCCCGGCAGAGGGAATTGAAATGCCGGTGTCATGTGCCAGCTCGGTTAACACTCCCATAATGCCAAATTCAGCCATTCCCAGGCCAAAGGTGCTCAGCGCCAACGAAAAAATTGTCTTTTTCATACTTCAACCACTGGTTAATCACTCGCGACGGGCATTATTGAATAATCTTGTATGGTGAGCCAGTTCAAATCAGCTGGCTGACAGGTTAATCCATTAATTCAGGTAAGGTTGTGAATACCGATAGCCCAAAACCACGATGCCAAGCCGCTCCATCAGCTGGGCAATCTGATAGCTGTCCAGTTTGACACCCTGCAAATCAATACCGCGCACGTCCAGTTCACCCAGTTCTGAGTTGGTCAGATCGCAGTGGGTAAAATTGGCTGCTCGCCAGTCAAAAGAGGAGAACTCGCCCCCCGACAGATCCGAGCCGCTGAAGGTGGCACCGAGGATTTGCGCGCCGTTCCAGCGGTTTTCCCACAGCTCGCATTTTTCCAGAACTACCTTCGAAAAATTGGCATAGCTCAGGTTGCTTTTTGTTATGTAAGCACTGCAAAACCAGGTACGCGTAGTGATCATATTCATAAAACTGGCCCCGCGAAAATCAGCCCCTTGCGCCCTGCATTCACGGATTTCGATGCCTAATGCATTCGAATGCGTGAAATCCGCCATCGATAAATCGCAGCTTTTGAAAATAGCATCTTTAAGCTGCGCCCGAGTAAACTTACCGCCCTGCTGGCTTTCCCGGTCATAGAACTGACAGCCAATAAACTCCGTGCTGGTTAAATCCGTGCCGGAAAAGTCGCAGTTACGAAAGATTGCATTCTCTATTTTCTCGCCGGTAAAACGAGTACGACCGATTTTTTCGCCCTCAAAAATCAATGCCATCACAACCACCTGTTTATTCATACAGTATCTTTCACCATTCTAACCCGTTACCTGCAGAAGAGAAACACGCTTATCTGACACACATGTCAAAAATTCCCGCGAAGGTTGCAGGCCAGCATTACACTTCAAAGTGTTAGTTCCTTCTAAGCACATCACCCGATCCGGAGATGAGGATTATCATGGGAAACGCAAAGCAGAATAAAACCAAAGCAGCGACCGTGACCAAAGCAAGCGCAGATAGCCTGGTTAAACCCGTGCTAAAGACCAAAGAGTACGAACAAGAGCTCCGCCGTCTGCACGTGGAACTGGTTAAGCTCCAGCAGTGGGTCGTCGCTAAAGGACTCAAAGTGTGTATTGTTTTTGAAGGACGCGACGGTGCCGGCAAAGGCGGTACCATTAAAGCGATCACCGAGCGCGTCAGCCCACGCGTATTTCGCGTTGTTGCGCTCCCTGCCCCGACGGATAAAGAAAAAAGCCAGCTCTACTTTCAGCGCTATGTACCGCATCTGCCTTCGGCGGGCGAGATTGTGATTTTCGATCGCAGCTGGTACAACCGCGCGGGCGTGGAGCGGGTAATGGGGTTCTGCACTGAGGAACAGGTTGAGAAATTTTTGGACGGCACGCCGGTCATGGAAAAAGCGATGGTCGATGCCGGCATTATCCTGCTGAAGTACTGGCTGGAAGTGACGCCTAAAGAGCAGGAGCGCCGCCTGCGCGACCGTATTAACGATGGTCGTAAAATCTGGAAGCTTTCGCCAATGGATATTAAATCCTTTAACCTGTGGGACGAGTACACCCGTGCACGCGACGCCATGTTTGAAGCCACCGATACCGCCTGGGCACCGTGGTTTGTGGCGCGTTCAGAAGATAAAAAGCGCGTGCGCCTGAATATTATTTCGCACCTGCTTTCGCAGATTCCATATAAAGAACTGCACGTTGAAAAGGTCGATTTACCGAAGCGTAAAATAGGCAAGGTGAAACCAACGAAATACCCGTTCCGGTATATTTCAGAGAGGTTTTAATATTACTGGAAGGTGGCTCGCAGAATGTAGATTACCAGGGGAAACGGTATTGTTTTTTGTTGGCTGCGGTTGATAATGACCGCACCAACAAAGGAGATAAAAATGAAACTAAACCGAAGCAAAGACTATGGCAAAAGAGAACGTGTAGCGGACGAAGTCTCGCGTGCAGCCCAGACACCAGAGGCGCGGAGACGGCAGCATCAGCAAGATAAGGAGTTCATAAAAGCCATGAATGAATTTACGGCTAAAGCGGGATTATTATCCGACGATCCTTTCTTTGGAGGGATTTAATGTGCTTTCAGTTTGACGTTTACCGTAATCCTTCAGAGAGAACACGCGACTACCAGCCTTATTTTATGATAATTCAACATGACTATTATGATGACCTATCAACAAGACTGATTCTTCCATTAAGTTACCATAGCTATTTACGTGGACATATCCACGCCGCGATGCCACTGGTGAATATTGATTTTGAGCGATATTTCCTTAATACCGCGGGCATAACACACGTGGAGAAAAAGAAACTGAATAATAAAAATTATGTATGCAATCTTCGCAGCGCGAGAAGTACTGTGATTGCAGCAATAGATGCCTTGGTAACCAATACATAACGTAGGCCCGCGCAAGCGCAGCGCCGCCGGGCAAAGCCGACGGCGCAGGGTTTACTTCATTCCTTCCGTACTTTCCCTTTTCGCTTCCAGCCGTTCCACATCACGATACCAGCGCGGGTGATGTTTCTGCGCCCAGCGACGGCTCACCTTCCCTTCAATCATTCCTTTAATCGAGCCTTTCACCCAGAACGCCATATACATATGGATCAGGATGGCATGAATCAGGATGATGGCCGAGGTCGCGTGGATCAACAGCGCGTAGCGCACCACCGGGATCGGGAAATAGTGCGCAAAATAAGGTCGCCAGATAATCACGCCGGTCACCAGCAGCACAAAAATCATGCTCATGATGGTCCAGAACATCATCTTCTGCCCGGCGTTGTATTTGCCTACCTTCGCGACTTTATGCTCGTTGCCCTTCAGGACTTCAACGATCCCTTTCACCCACGGGATATCCTGCTTGTCCGGGATATTGTGATGAACAAAGCGCACGAACATAAACATCAGCACCACGAAAATCAGCACGCCGAAGAACGGGTGTAGAATGCGCCCCATCTGCGGCGTGCCGAAGGTTTCGGTTAGCCACTGCAGCGTCGGGAAGAAGAACGAAATTCCCGACACCGCCACCAGGAAGAAGCAGATCACGACCGTCCAGTGACAGGCGCGGTCAACGAACTTTGTGCGCACTATCATCTTCGACTTACTCATGATGCTCCTCCTCATCGTCATCCACCTCTTTGTTTGGCCCAATACCGATATAGTGATAAATCAACCCAGCGAAGGTGGCGATAAAGCCCGCCGCAGAGAGCGGTTTCAGCGCCCCTTTCCACAGGTTGATCGAGGTATCGATCGCCGGATCTTTCGGCAGGTTGTGGTACAGCTCTGGCTGGTCGTTGTGGTGCAACACATACATGACGTGCGTGCCGCCCACGCCCTGCGGGTTATAGATGCCCGCATTCTCATAGCCGCGCGCTTTGAGCTTATCCACCCGCGCCTGCGCCACGTCCAGCATCTCTTTTTTGGTGCCAAAGTGAATGGCGCCGGTTGGACAGGTCTTCACGCAGGCAGGCTCCTGGCCGACGCTGACGCGATCGACGCACAGAGTGCATTTATATACCCGGTTATCCTCTTTATTGAGGCGCGGGATATTAAACGGACAGCCCGCGATGCAGTACCCGCAGCCGATGCAGTTGTCCTGCTGGAAGTCGACGATCCCGTTGGCGTACTGAATAATCGCCCCGGCAGACGGGCACGCCTTCAGGCAGCCCGGATCTTCACAGTGCATGCAGCCGTCCTTGCGGATGAGCCACTCCAGCCTGCCGTTCTGCTCGGTTTCGCTAAAGCGCATCACCGTCCAGGATTTGGCGCTAAGATCCGCCGGATTGTCGTAAACCCCAACGCAGTGCCCCACCTCGTCGCGGATATCGTTCCACTCCGAGCAGGCCACCTGGCAGGCCTTGCAGCCCACGCAGGAGGAGACATCAATAAGCTTGGCGACTTCTGCCTTGTAATCCCGCGCGCGAGGCGCGGGGGTAATCGGGTTGGTCGCGGAGCGCTTAATAATGTCTTGTGTTTCCATCGCCATCTAATCGCTCCTTACGCTTTCTCGATGTTGACCAGAAACGCCTTGTACTCAGGCGTTTGCGAGTTGGCGTCGCCAACGTTTGGCGTCAGGGTGTTGGCGATGTAGCCTTTCTGCGCCACCCCCTCAAAGCCCCAGTGCAGCGGGATACCGACGGTTTCCACCTGCTGACCGTGCACGTTCAGGGTTTGCAGACGGCGAGTGACCACCGCCACCGCGCGAATAAACCCGCGCTTGCTGCTCACCTTCACGCGATCGCCGTTGGCAATCCCTTTCGCTTTCGCCAGCGTTTCGCTGATTTCCACAAACTGTTCCGGCTGCGCGATGGCGTTAAGCCGCGCGTGCTTGGTCCAGGTGTGGAAATGCTCGGTCAGGCGGTAGGTCGTTCCCACGTACGGGAATTTGTCCTTTTTGCCTAAGCGCAGCACGTCGTCTTCGTAGATACGCACCACCGGGCTGGAGATAACGTTCGGGTGCAGCGGGTTGGTCCCCAGCGGCGTTTCCATCGGCTCGTAGTGTTCCGGGAACGGCCCTTCCGCCAGCTTGTCGAGGGCAAACAGGCGTCCCAGCCCTTCCGGCTGCATGATGAACGGCCCGGTGTTGCTACCCGGCGCGGCGGTGTTGTAGTCCGGGATATCGTTCCCCGTCCACTTCGCCCCGTTCCACTGGATCAGCATGCGCTTCGGATCCCACGGCCTGCCGTTGACGTCCGCAGACGCGCGGTTGTACAGCACGCGACGGTTCAGCGGCCACGCCCATGCCCAGCCCAGCGTATTGCCGAGCCCGGACGGGTCAGCGTTATCGCGGTTGGCCATCTGGTTACCCTGCTCCGTCCAGCTGCCGGTATAAATCCAGCAGGAAGAGGCCGTAGTCCCGTCATCGCGCAGCAACGCAAAACTGTTCAGCAGCTGGCCTTTCTTCGCCACCAGATTGCCGTTCGCATCGTAGAGATCGGCCAGCGCCACGCCGTTATTTTCCTTCGCTACCTCTTCCGACTCAGGATGATCCGGCTGCTTATAGCTCCAGCTCATCTTCAGCAGCGGCTCAGCGCCTTTGCCGCCTTCGGTGCGGTACATCTCGCGCAGGCGATGGTAAATCCCGGCCAGGATCTCGCCGTCGTTGCGCGCTTCACCCGGTGCGTCCTGACCTTTCCAGTGCCACTGCAGCCAGCGGCCAGAGTTGGCAATGGAGCCGTCCTCTTCCGCGAAGCAGGTGGACGGCAGGCGGAACACTTCGGTCTGAATCGACGCCGGATCGACATCGTTCGATTCCCCGTGGTTTTGCCAGAAGGTGGAGGTCTCGGTCACCAGCGGGTCGATAACGACCATGTACTTCAGCTTGCTCAGGCTGCGAACCACTTTGTTTTTATCCGGGAACGAGGCCACCGGGTTAAAGCCCTGGCAGATGTACCCCGTGACGTTACCCTTATCCATCATGTTGAAATATTTGATAACGTCGTAGGCCTGGTCCCACTTCGGTAACCACTCATAGCCCCAGTCGTTCTCTTTCTGCGCCGCGTCGCCGTAGAAGGATTTCATCAGGCTGACGTAGAACTTCGGATAGTTGCTCCAGTAGTTCACCTGGTCCGGCAGCGTCGCTTTTGGCGTGTTCGCCGCCAGGTACGTTTGCAGATCCGCCTGCTTTTCCGAAGGCAGCGTCAGGTAGCCCGGCAGGCTGGTGGACAGCAGGCCGAGGTCGGTCAGGCCCTGAATATTGGAGTGACCGCGCAGGGCATTCACGCCGCCGCCTGCCATGCCCATATTGCCGAGCAGCAGCTGGATCATCGCCATGGTACGGATGTTCTGTGCGCCGACGGTATGCTGCGTCCAGCCCAGCGCGTACAGGAACGTCGTGGTCCTGTCAGCGGCACTGGTAGAGGCCAGCACTTCACACACTTTCAGGAAGTCCGCTTTCGGCGTGCCGCAGATGTTCTCCACCACGTCCGGCGTATAGCGTGACACGTGCTGTTTCAGCAGGTTCCACACGCAGCGCGGATGCGTCAGCGTTTCATCGCGCATCGCGTGGCCGTTCTCATCAAACTGATAGTTCCATGAGGACTTATCGTACTGGCGCTTTTCGGCGTCATAGCCGCTAAACAGCCCGTCCTCGAAGGCAAAATCATCCCGCACCAGCAGGTTCGCGTTGGTGTAGTGCTTAACGTATTCCGCGTTAATTTTGTTGTTTTCAATCAGGTACAGCAGAACGCCTGACAGGAACGTAATGTCCGTGCCGGAGCGAATAGGCGCATAGATATCCGCCACCGATGCCGTACGCGTAAAGCGCGGATCGACGACGATAAGCGTCGCATCGTTGTTGTTTTTCGCTTCCATCGCCCAGCGGAACCCCACCGGATGGGCTTCAGCGGCGTTACCGCCCATCACCACCACGACGTTCGCGTTTTTGATATCAACCCAGTGGTTGGTCATCGCACCGCGACCAAATGTTGGAGCAAGACTTGCTACCGTTGGTCCGTGTCAGACGCGCGCCTGGTTATCTACCGCCAGCATGCCGAGAGAGCGCACAAATTTTTGCGTCAGCATGCCGGTTTCATTACTTGCCGCTGAGGCACATAGCATCCCGGTGGAGAGCCAGCGGTTGACCGTCACGCCCTGCGCGTTCTTTTCAATAAAGTTGGCGTCGCGGTCGGCCTTCATTAATTTTGCAATACGGGAGAAGGCTTCATCCCAGGAGATACGCTGCCATTTGTCGGAGCCCGGCGCGCGGTATTCCGGGTAGCGCAGGCGGTTTTCGCTGTGCACGTAGTCCAGCAGGCCCGCCCCTTTCGGGCAAAGTGCGCCGCGGCTCACCGGATGATCCGGGTCCCCTTCAATGTGGTAAATCGCTTCTCTGGCGTTCTTCGCGCCATCGCCCAGGCTATACATTAAAAGCCCACAACCCACGGAGCAGTATGTGCAGGTGTTACGGATCTCTTTCGCGCGCAGCAGCTTAAAGTTGCGTGCCTGAGCCAGTGCCATTTTGGGCGCAAATCCCAGCATAGCGGCTGTTGTTCCGGCCATACCGCCCGCGCAGATTTTGAAAAATTGTCTGCGGCTGACGTCCATTGTTGTCCTCGTTATCTGATAAGACTTCGTGGCGCAAACTAACAGCAATGCCCCTGTTTTTTTTGCGTCAAATCAAGGTCATCTCCCTTCCCCCCCTTAATAGTCACCTCCGGTACGGTTAAATACCCCTTTTTGATTAACGGCTTAAGAGAATAATTCGCGACAGCGTCAGGATGAATGCGCTACATTTTCCCTCTGATTTTTATTGCAATGGCAACGTCATGGACAGAAAGAGAGCAACGCTTATTGGGCTGGCGGCAATACTGTTATGGAGCACCATGGTCGGCCTTATTCGCAGCGTGAGCGAAGGGCTGGGTCCGGTAGGCGGCGCGGCGATGATATACACCCTCAGCGGATTACTGTGTCTGGTAACAGTAGGATTTCCTGATATCAGGCGGTTTTCGCCCCGGTATCTTATTGCTGGCAGCGTTTTATTTGTCAGCTACGAAATATGCCTGGCGCTGTCGCTGGGCTATGCCGCAACGCGCGCTCAGGCCATTGAAGTCGGTATGGTGAATTACCTCTGGCCAAGCCTGACGATTGTGTTTGCCATTTTGTTCAATGGTCAAAAATCTACCCTGTGGGTGATCCCCGGATTAGCCATCTCGCTGCTGGGCGTCTGCTGGGTATTAGGGGGCGAACAGGGGTTACATCTTGATGAAATCACCCGCAATATCGTGTCCAGTCCGCTGAGCTATGCGCTGGCATTCGCAGGGGCATTTATTTGGGCGGCCTACTGCACCGTAACCAGTAAATTTGCGAAAGGGCAAAACGGTATCACCCTGTTTGTTTTGCTGACAGCGCTGAGTCTGTGGGTGAAATATGCTTTTAGCGATCAGCCCGATATGGTGTTCACGCTTCCGGTGGTGGTAAAACTCGTGATGTGCGGAATCGCCCTTGGGTTTGGTTACGCCGCATGGAATATTGGCATCCTTCACGGTAACGTCACGATTCTGGCTGCCGTATCCTATTTCACCCCGGTTCTCTCAGCCGCGCTTGCTGCCGCAGTGCTGAATTCCCCGCTCTCCTTCTCGTTCTGGCAAGGCGCGCTGATGGTCTGCGTCGGGTCGTTGCTCTGCTGGTACGCCACCAGAAAATAATGCCAGTTTTGCTGTCGGGTAATATTTATCCCGACAGCAAAAAATTAACATAAATTTAATATGTGAGCGCACGCCAAAATATTCGTCAGGCCAGTAGAGCGCGTGTTTAGATTCTGTTTTATTAGCGTCCTTTCGTAAATTTCCATTCACTTCCATTGACATAAATTGACACCACTGCGTGATTAGTTACTTGCGAATACTCACGCTCTTAATAGCACAAAGTGCAATAGTGTGTTTCTGTTTATTTCATTTAATAGAACGGAAATTCCGTACATTAAAGGTTTAAAACAAGGCATTACGGCTTAAATAGCCACTCAAACTCCACCAAAAGAACGAAAATACCGATAATTACCATTTTTTATAAAACCACCACGTAACTATATTACCGGCAATCAATCACGCAAAAAATTGAATGAATATTCATCAATTCACGCCATTTCACCGTCATTTACCCGATCTCGATCACACTAACTGAAATTATTACTAATAATTTGAAACTTATTATTGAAATAGGACTACAAGATTTTTAAAAATAGCATGCCATTGACGATTAGCCTCGTTTAGAAATTGTTCAAAGTGGCTCAGGAAATACCTAAGAAAATTATAAGGAATATTTAAGATGAAACTTAAATTAGTTGCAGTGGCAGTGACTTCCATGTTGGCAGCAGGCGTTGTAAACGCGGCTGAAGTTTATAACAAAGACGGTAACAAGCTGGATCTGTACGGTAAAGTAACAGGTCTGCACTATTTCTCTGATGATACTGATAACGACGGCGACAAAACTTATGTTCGTCTGGGCTTCAAAGGCGAAACTCAGATCAACGATCAACTGACCGGTTACGGCCAGTGGGAATATGAGTTCAAAGGCAACCGTTCTGAATCCCAGGGCGCTGACGGCAACAAAACCCGTCTGGCATTCGCGGGTCTGAAATTCAACGAATTCGGTTCATTCGACTACGGTCGTAACTACGGTGTTGCTTACGACATCGGCGCGTGGACTGACGTTCTGCCAGAGTTCGGTGGCGATACCTGGACCCAGACTGATGGCTTTATGACTGGCCGTACGACTGGCGTTGCAACCTACCGTAACACCGACTTCTTCGGTCTGGTTGACGGTCTGAACGTTGCCGCTCAGTACCAGGGTAAAAACGACCGTAATGACATCACCGAAGCGAACGGTGACGGCTGGGGTCTGTCTTCTACCTATGAAATGGACGGCTTCGGCGTTGGTGCAACCTACGCGAAATCTGACCGTACTGACCGTCAGGTTGCTGCAGGTCGCGTCGCTAACACCGTTAACGCTGGCGGTGAGAACGCAGAAGTATGGGCTGCTGGCCTGAAATACGATGCGAACAACATCTACCTGGCAACTACCTACTCTGAAACCCGCAACATGACCAACTTCGGTGACGGTTATATCGCGAACAAAGCTCAGAACTTTGAAGTTGTTGCTCAGTACCAGTTCGACTTCGGCCTGCGTCCATCCATCGCTTACCTGAAATCCAAAGGTAAAGACCTGGGTTCATACGGCGACCAGGATCTGGTTGAATACGTTGACGTTGGCGCGAGCTACTACTTCAACAAAAACATGTCTACCTATGTTGATTACAAAATCAACCTGGTTGACGACAACAGCTTCACCAAAGCAACTGGCGTTGCTACCGACAACATCGTAGCTGTAGGCCTGACCTACCAGTTCTAAGATTTGTCACGATAAAAGGCCAGCCCATGCGGCTGGCTTTTTTTATACGGATTTCTGGCGTCAAAAAGGAGTACGCCATGCACATATTCAAAGGACGCTGCTTGTGCGGAATGAGTCAGTTCAGCGTGAGCCTCAACAATTTTGACGTGTACGCATGCCACTGTACGCAATGCCAGAAGTGGTCGGGCGGCATTGCCATGTATCTTGAGCCGCAGGGCGAACCGCTTCTTGAGCAAGACTCCATCGCCCCTTCTCATTTCGCGTCATCGGCTCGCGGCGAGCGCTGGTTCTGTCCCGGCTGCGGCTGCCCGCTGTGGTTCAAACTGACCGCAACGTCGCGCTATTTCATTCCCTGGACGCTGCTTGAGATGGGCGAAGATGAGCGACGCCGGCTGGTGCTCGCCGCGGAAATTTACACCGAAACCCAACCTGCGTTTTTTGGCCTGACCGGGCAATACGCGCGGTACAGCGGTTCGGAAATTGAAGCGCTGGATAAACAGTGCCTGCTTACGCCGTAAGCGATTCAACGCCTGCCGCCCGACGAAGCCAGTTTTGCAGCAGCTTACCGTCCTCGGTCATCTCTGAATCGGCACGCACGCAGAGGTAATAGTCGCGTCCGTCGTCAATGGGTGAGTCGAATATCTTTACCAGCTCGCCGCTTTCGAGATAAGGCGCAATCAGCGGCTCACGCATCAGCGCGCAGCCCAGACCAGCCTGCACGCCCGCCAGCGTCAACAGCCCGTCTTCAAACAGGGGACCGCTGCGCCGTAGAGAACGTTTTACCCCCTGCAGCTGAAACCACTGCGGCCAGCTGGTACGCTCCTCATCGTGGAGCAGCGGCATTTGCAGCAGCTGCTCAGGGGTGTCGATATGGCCATGCACGCGCAAAAACGCGCGGCTACATACCGGCACCATCTGCCCGGAAATCAGCTTTTCACTCTGATAGCCCGCCCACTGTCCGTTACCAAAACGAATCGACATGTCCGACGCGTCGCTCAGATAGTTACGGTGGTTGGCATACACCACGTTGATCTCGGTTTGCGGATTGGCGCGCATAAATGCAGGCAAACGCGGGATAAACCACCCCATGCCAAAAAGCGGGATCAGGCTGATGGTGACCTGGCGCGTTTGCGCCTGCTCCGCCAGATGCTCCGTCGCCTGGCGCAGCACGTTAAACGCCGCGCGGATCGAGCGGTAGTATTCACGCCCGTGCTGGCTCAGAACCAGCCTGCGCCCCTGACGCTCCGTCAGCGGCATTTGCAGATACCCTTCGAGCACCTTGAGCTGATGGCTGACGGCCGACGGAGAGATAGCCAGCTCCTGCGCGGCCAGCGTGACGCTACCCAGCCGGGCGATGGCCTCAAAGGCACGCACGGCGCGAAGCGGCGGATCGTTTGCCAGGCGACTTTCTGCATACGCAGACAGGCCAACTGATTGTTCTGTTTTATTCATATGTTGATTTCTTTAGGCTTTTTACCCAAAAACAGGTTTTCATTATCTTTATATAAATCATAAAGATAAAACAATATTTATTTATCATAAGAAATAATAGATGCGTATTTTACAATTTAATTCATTTATTAGATGGTAGCCGCAGAAAGAGCACTTTGCGGGTACAAACGTTGGATACACTCATACAACAACTGATCAACGGCGTGATGCTGGGAAGCATCTACGCGCTGATCGCGCTGGGCTATACCATGGTGTATGGCATTTTGCGCATTATTAACTTTGCTCACGGCGATATTTTGATGGTCGGCGCGCTCACCACGCTCTCCGTCATTAACGCCCTGAATTCCGCCTTCCCGCTCATGCCGCTGCTGTTGCAGCTCGGCGTTGCCCTGGCGGTGTCGATGGCCGTTTGCGCCCTGCTGGCCATGGCCGTCGAGCGCTTTGCCTACCGCCGCCTGCGCAACGCCCCGCGCCTGGCGCCGCTGATCTCCGGTATCGGCGTTTCGGTCCTGCTGCAAACCGTGGCGATGATTATCTGGACGCGCAACCCGCTGATGTTCCCGCAGATCCTGCCCATGGATCCGATTGCCGTTACGTCGGGAAGTGAAATGCACCCGCCCGCCATCGTGACCGTCACCGGCATTGTCACCGTGGCGCTGGCGCTTGCGGTGATGACCGGGCTGTGGCTGCTGGTGGAATACACTCGCCTGGGTCGCGGTATGCGCGCCGTTGCGGAAAATCCGCGCGTGGCCACGCTGATGGGGGTTAACCCGAACGCCATCATTACCCTGACGTTTGCCATTGGCGGAGCGTTTGCCGCGCTGGCAGGCGTCATGATGGCCAGCAACTACGGCAACGCCAGCTTCTCGATGGGCTTTTTGCCCGGAATCAAAGCCTTCACCGCCGCCGTGCTGGGGGGCATTGGTAACATTCGTGGCGCCATGATTGGCGGGATCCTGCTCGGCATTATCGAAGCGCTGGGCGCGGGCTACCTGGGTGAACTGACCCACGGCGTGTTCGGCAGCAATTATCAGGATGTCTTTGCCTTCATCGTGCTGATTCTGGTGCTGGTCTTCCGTCCGGCAGGACTGCTGGGCGAGCGCGTGGCAAACAGAGCGTAAGGGACACTATGACAACTCTTCAACTCCAGGCTCCGGCAACGACGCGCAAGTTCTGGTCCGGCATGACGTTATTCTGTCTTGCGCTGCTGGTTGCGCCCGTGGTGGCCACGCAGCTTGGCGGCAACTACTGGGTGCGCGTTATCGACTTCGCCCTGCTCTACATCATGCTGGCGCTGGGGCTCAACATTGTGGTCGGCTATACCGGCCTTCTGGACATGGGCTTTATCGCCTTTTACGCGGTCGGGGCTTACCTCGCGGCGCTGATGGCGTCGCCACACCTGCTGGAGGTATTCCCGATCCTCGGCGTCTGGTTCCCGGACGGACTGCACACCTCTTATCTGCTCATCATTCCGCTGGCCGCGCTCGTGGCGGCCGTCTGCGGCATCTTGCTGGGTGCCCCCACGCTTAAGCTGCGCGGAGATTATCTGGCGATAGTGACCCTCGGCTTTGGGGAGATTATCCGCATCCTGATGCGTAACCTCGATCGTCCGGTGAACATCACCAACGGTGCCAAGGGCATTACCGGGGTAGATACGCTCAACCTGTTCGGCCTGAAGTTCAGCGGCGTATACCACTGGTTCGGCGTGAAAGTGCCCGCCCTGTGGCTGTGGTACTACCTGCTGATGGTGGTGATTATCGCGATCGTTTTCGTCTGCCTGCGCCTGCAGCATTCCCGTATTGGCCGCGCCTGGCACGCCATCCGTGAAGATGAGGATGTGGCCCGCGCGATGGGCATCAACGTGCGTAACTATAAGCTGCTGGCCTTCGCGATGGGCGCCTCCTTTGGCGGCGTGGCGGGTGCACTTTTCGGCGCGTTTCAGGGCTTTGTCTCCCCGGAATCCTTCACGTTACAGGAATCCATCGCCGTGCTGGCGATGGTGGTGCTGGGCGGCATGGGGCACATTCCGGGCGTGATCCTCGGCGCGGTACTGCTCACCGCCCTGCCGGAGCTGCTGCGCAGCCAGGCGGCCCCGGTTCAGCAGGCGCTGTTCGGTTCGGTGCTGATTGACCCGGAAGTGTTACGTCAGCTGTTCTACGGCCTGGCGCTGGTGCTGGTGATGCTGGTACGTCCTTCCGGCATCTGGCCGGTACGCCACAAGGAGGTGAAGGCATGAGTCTGTTAACCGTACGCCATATGTCAAAACGCTTCGGCGGGCTGACTGCCGTGGATGATGTGTCGATTACCGTAAACAAGGGCGAGATCTACGGGCTGATAGGCCCCAACGGGGCGGGAAAAACCACCTGCTTTAACCTGATCACCGGGCTTTATCCGGCGGACAGCGGCGAGTTTTCGATTGCCGATAAGCCCTATTTCCCGAAGCAGATAGAGAAAGTCACCGCCGCCGGGATTGCCCGCACCTTCCAGAACGTGCGCCTCTTTAACGACATGTCGGTGCTGGAAAACGTGATGGTCGGCCGCCACGTGCGCACTCGCAACGGCCTGTGGGCCGCGCTGAGCCGTCACAAACGCGCCCGCGCGGAAGAGCAGCAGACCCGCGAGCTGGCCTGGCACTGGCTGGACTATACCGGCATTGCGCAGTTCGCCCACTATCGCGCCTGCGATCTGGCCTATGGTCACCAGCGTCGCCTTGAAATCGCCCGCGCGCTGGCAACGGATCCGCTCCTGCTGGCGCTGGACGAGCCCGCCGCCGGGATGAACGCGGCGGAAAAGGTGGCGCTCGGCGATCTGCTCATCCGCATCCGCGATGACGGCAAAACCCTGCTGATGATTGAACATGACGTCAAGCTGGTGATGGGCATCTGCGATCGCCTGACGGTGCTGGATTACGGCAAAACGCTCGCCTGCGGCACGCCGGAAAGCGTGCGTCGAGACCCTTTAGTGATCGCCGCCTGGCTTGGAGGCAACGCCCATGTCTGAATTACTTAAGGTCCAACGTCTGGACGTGCATTACGGCGGCATTCAGGCAGTACGCGACGTCTCCTTTACCCTGCACGAGGGCGAACAGGCTACGCTGATCGGCGCTAACGGCGCGGGAAAAAGCTCCACCGTGCGCGCCATCACCGGGCTGGAAAGCTTCAGCGGCAATATTGAATTTAACGGTAAAGCGGTAGGCAAACACGGCCCCGACGCCCTGCTTCGCGACGGGTTGGTCATGGTTCCGGAGGGCCGCGGGATCTTCTCCCGCATGACGGTACTGGAAAACCTGCAGATGGGCGCCTGGCTCAGGCGTGACACCGTCACGGTTAAGCGCGAAATGAATGCCATTTTCGAGCGCTTCCCGCGTCTGGGCGAGCGACAGCACCAGCTTGCCGGTCTGCTGTCCGGCGGTGAGCAGCAGTTGCTGGCCCTTAACCGCGCCCTGCTCAGCCAGCCGCGCCTGCTGATCCTCGACGAACCGTCGATGGGCCTCGCCCCGAAGATGGTCGAAAACATTTTTGCCGTTATCGCCGGCCTGCGCGAGCGCGGCGTCGCCCTGCTGCTTATTGAACAAAACGCCCGCCTGGCGCTGGAGGTAACCGACAGCGCGTGGGTAATGGACAGCGGCAGCATCGTTCATCACGGTCAGTCGAAAGCGATGCTCGATGACGACCAGATTGCACAGATTTATTTGGGCGAAATGCCCGTTTAACAACACCAGCCAACATCAGGGAAATACAATGAAAACAGTAAAAATCAGTGCGCTCAGCGCCGCTATTCTGCTCGGTGGTTTTGCCTCAACGTCCTCGTGGGCCGCTGACAGCGAAACCGTGGTTATCGGCCTGGCGGGCCCGCTCACCGGCCCGTCTGCCCGTATCGGTAAAGATCTGGAAAACGGCGCGCAGCTGGCTATCGATGACATCAACAAGCAGCACCCGATCATCGGCGGCAAGGCGGTGACCTTCAGGCTGCAGTCCGAAGACGATCAGTCCGACCCGCGCACCGCCGTGGCCGTTGCGCAGCGTCTGGTCGACAGCGGCGCGGCGGGCGTGGTGGGTCACTGGAACACCGGTACCAGCATTCCTGCGGCCCGCGTTTATCACGATGCGGGCATCGCACAGGTGGCACCGGTCGCGACCGGTCACGCGTATACCAAACAGGGTTTTGACACCAGCTTCCGCGTAATGGGCCACGACGATGACGGCGGCCAGCTCGCCGGCCAGTACGCGGTGAATACCCTGAAGGCCAAACGCATTGCGGTGATCGACGACCGTACCGCCTTTGGTCAGGGTCTGGCGGACCAGTTTATTAAGTCGCTTGAAGCACAGGGCGTGAAGATTGTCGATCGTCAGTACGTGGATGACAAAACGGTCGATTTCAGCGCCGTGCTGACCGCGATTCGCAGTAAAAATGCCGATCTGATCTTCTTCGGCGGCGTCGACAGCCAGGCCGCACCGCTGGCGCGCCGCATCAAACAGCTGGGCATGAATGCCACGCTGATGGGCGCAGGCGGATTCGTCAGCCAGACGTTCCTGCAGCTGGCGCAAAAAGAGGGTGAAGGCGTTGTCGCCCTGGAGCCAGGCCTGCCGGTTGACCAGATGCCGGGCGGCAAAGCGTTTGAACAGGCCTATCAGGCCCGCTACCACACCCATATCGAACTGCACGCCCCGTTCGCCTATGACGCCACCCGCGTGCTGGTGGCGGCAATGGAAAAAGCAGACACCGTGGAGCCGTCCGGCTACCTGCCCGCCCTGCGCGCCATCAGCTACTCCGGCGTTACAGGAGAGATCGCGTTTGATAAAGAGGGCAACCTGAAATCACCGTCGTTCACGGTCTACAAGGTTGTCGACGGCAAATGGCAGCCGCAGACCGTGCTGGGCGGCGCAAAAGCGAAGTAACGTAGCGAGGCAATGTGATGAGTGATAATAACGAGCTGGGCATTCTCGCCCGCCGCAAAATTGAAGCAGAAATTATTAAGCCAATTTATGAAATCCTGGTGCGCGAGATAGGGAAAACCCGCGCCCAGGCGGTGATTGGCGAGGCCATTGAGCAGGCCGCGATTGACGCTGGCAAAGCCTTTGCCAGCAAAGAGCCCAACGGCGCGGACGTCAAAAGCTTTATCGCCCTGCAGTATCTGTGGGAGAAAGATAATGCCCTCGACGTGAAGGTGATCGACGCCGACGACCAGCAGTACAACTACAACGTCACCCGCTGCCGCTACGCGGAGATGTACCACGAGATGGGGCTGGGGGAAATTGGCCACCTGCTCTCCTGCGCGCGCGATGAAAAATTCATCGTTGGCTATGCGCCGGACGTGAAGCTGACCCGCACCACCACCATCATGCAGGGCGGCGCGTGCTGTGATTTCCGCTACCGCAGCACTAAGGACAAGCCATGATCCGCGTCAACGCCGAACGGCTCTGGTCAACGCTTGAGATGATGGCGCAGATCGGCGGCACGCCCGCCGGAGGCGTGACTCGCCTGGCGCTGAGCGAGGAAGATCGTATTGCGCGTAACCTGCTGCGCGGCTGGGCGCAGGAGGTGGGTTTTACCTGCGACGTCGACAGCATGGGCAACATGTTTATCCGTCGCGCGGGGAAAAACCCGGCGCTTGCGCCGGTCATGACCGGCTCGCACGTGGATACCCAGCCGCTGGGCGGCAACTACGACGGCGTTTACGGCGTGCTGGCCGGGCTGGAGCTGCTGCGCACCCTCAATGACCACCGCGTTGAGACGGAACGTGACGTTGTGCTGGTGAACTGGACCAACGAAGAAGGCGCGCGCTTCGCGCCAGCCATGCTCGCCTCTGGCGTCTGGGCAGGCCAGCTTACCGAGGCGTTTGCTTACGCCCGGATGGACAGCAAGCGCGTCACGGTCCGCGAGGCGCTTGAAGCAATAGGCTATCGCGGAGACATCCCGGCCCGCGCGTTTCCGGTTCACGCCTGCTACGAGCTGCACATCGAACAGGGCCCGATTCTGGAAGATGAAGGTCTGGATATCGGGCTCGTCCGCGCAGCAATGGGCCAGCGCTGGTTTACCCTGACGCTGGACGGTTTCGCCGCCCACGCCGGAACGACCCCGATGCACAGCCGCCGCGACGCGCTGACCGCCTTCGCCGAGCTGGCGCTGAAGGTGGAAGAGATTGGCTATCGGCATGCCCCAGACGGACGCGCGACGATCGGCATGACGCAGGTTACGCCGAACTCGCGCAACGTCGTGCCGTCTCGCGTGGTATGCAGCGTGGAGTTTCGCCATCCTTCGCAGGAGGCGCTGATAGCCATGGAAGCGGCGCTGCATAAGGTAGCTGAAAGCCTGAGCCTGCGCGGCGTGGCCGCTGCCGTTGAACGCATTTTTGACTATGCGCCCATCGCGTTTGATGCCGAATGCCTGGCCCGCACGGAGAAGGCCGTGGCGGAGCTGGGCTATTCGTCGAAGCCGATGGTCTCCGGTGCGGGACACGACACCTGCTACGTCAGCAAGATTGCGCCTGCCAGCATGATATTTATCCCCTGCGTGAAAGGCATAAGCCATAACGAAGCGGAGAGGATCCTCCCGGAATGGTCGGAGAAAGGGGCGAACGTGTTGTTACACAGCGTCCTCGCCGCGGCCCAGGAGAAATAGACGCGGCGCTAGACGGCAACGCGCCGGCTGATTTCGACAACCCGATCGCTGGGAAGGTGGTAATGGTTGATGACGTGCGTGCAGTTGCGCTTCATGAAGGCAAAAATGTGCCGTTGCCACGCCGCCATTCCGGCCCCGCCTTCGCCTGCCACAATGGTTTCATGCCCGACATACCAGGTGGCGTCATCCGTGGCAAACAGCGCGTTAATCTCGCTGACGCCCTGCAGCAAGCGCGGAATGTCCGGGTGTTCCATAAAGCCGTACTGCGCCACGCCGTGCCAGTAGCCCGGCGCGCGCTGCTCCACGCTGATGCGCTGTTCTTCTCCGACGTAGGGCACGTTGAGAATATCAATGGTCAGCGACAGCACATCCTGCTGGAGCGCCCGGTTTCGCGCGACGTGCCAGCGCATCACCGGCGGGATATTGTTCCGGGTACGGGTCAAAAATACGGCGGCGCCCGCCACTCTGGGCACCGTCTTATGCTGAAGCTGGGCAAAGAACGCATCCACGCTGACGCCCTTCTCACCCACCGACGCGGAGACCGCCCGAACGCCGCGGTGCCAGATTAACATCACCGTACAAATGGCGGCCGCCATCAGGAGCGGAATGTAGCCGCCTTCCAGGACCTTAATCAGGTTGGCGAATAAGAAGGTGGCATCAACCACGAAGAAACAGAGGGCGATGACCGCGCTGCTGAGCAGGCTCCAGCGCCATATTTCCCGCATGGCGACAAACAGCAGCCCCGTCGTCATCAGCATGGTTAACGACACGGCAATGCCGTACGCGGCGGCAAGCTTATCGGAGGATTTGAAGAACACGACCAGACCGATGGTCACCACCATCAGCAGCCAGTTTATTGTCCCGATATAGATCTGACCGTAGCTCTCTGCCGCCGTCTGTTTAATGCGTAATCGCGGTAGCCAGCCAAGCTGAATGGCCTGGCGGGTCATGGAAAAGGCGCCGGTAATAATTGCCTGACTGGCGATGATCGTTGCCAGCGCGGCAAGCACGATAAGCGGAACCTGCAGCACCGGCGGGCACAGCAGGTAAAAGAGATTTTGTTTGCTGTCGGCACCCGCCAGAATCAGCGCCGACTGGCCGGCATAGTTAAGCAGCAGGGACGGAAAAACGACGCCGTACCAGGCAAGCCAGATCGGCTTTTTACCGAAATGCCCCATGTCGGCATAAAGAGCCTCGGCCCCCGTTACGCAGAGAAAAACGCCGCCCAGGACCAGGAAGCTGGTGTACCCGTTTGAGAACAAAAACGCGATGCCGTAAGCCGGATTCAAGGCCAACAGTACCGAAGGGTGTTGAATGATGCCCCAGACGCCCAGCGCGGCAATCGCCAGAAACCACAGCGCCATCACCGGGCCAAATATCTTCCCTATGCGGGCGGTACCAAAAGGCTGGATCAGGAACAGCGCCAGCAGAACCGCGACCGTGAGAGGCAATATGTACGGCTGCGATTCAGGAATGACCATCTCCAGCCCTTCCAGCGCGGAAAGCACCGAGATTGCCGGGGTTATCGCACCGTCACCGTAAATCAACGCTGCGCCGATAAGGGCGGCAAAAATAACCCAGCGCCCGCCTTTCCCTTTTTCCACCAGAAGCGACATCAGGGCCATGATGCCGCCCTCGCCATGATTATCAATTCGCATGGCGAAGGCGGCATATTTTATGGATGTCACCAGGATGAGCGTCCAGGTAATCAGGGAGAGCAGGCCCAGTATGACGCCGGGCGTCGGGTCATGCTCAGAGAGCGAAAGCACCGTTCTGAAGGTGTAAAGCGGGCTGGTGCCGATATCGCCAAAAACGACGCCCAGCGCACCGCCTGCAAGCAGGGTTAACCGGGAGAAGGGTTGAGACGGTTCACTGCTGTGGCGCGGGCTCATATTTTCCAGCAAGATTCAGATAATCCTTTAAAAAACATAGCCCATCTGCCCCGCCCGCGCCAACCGCCAGTCCGGTTTTGCTGCGCTATTTACCGAGGGTTGACCTTCGCCAGGCTGAACCAGATCCCAACGGCCAGCAGGAGGAGCATACCGCCCGCGCTGCCCAGCGCCACGCTGTGCGAGGTAATAAACGCGCTTTTCGCCGCCTCAATGACCGACTCCGACAGGGTCGGGGTCAGATCCTGCGCCACCTTCATCGCCTCGCCGATGGATGACGACGCTTTGTCGACGAGAGAAGCATTCAGCCCCTGCGGCAGCGCAATCGACGCCGAGAAGCTGCGGGTCAACAGCAGGCCAAAAATGGCGATCCCCAGCCCGGCCCCCAGCTCATAGGACATGGTTTCAATCGCCCCTGCGGCGGCGGCTTTCTCTTTCGGCGCAGCGGCCATAATGGCGGAGGTCGAGGCCAGCAGCGCGCTGGCGGCGCTGAAGCCGAGCAGCACCATCAGCCCCCACGCCTGCCACTGCTGCGTGCTGAAGTCGAGCATCGACAGGCCGATAAAGCTGACGGCGCTGAGCCCCATTCCGCCGGCCGCGACGATGCGAAGCCCCAAACGCCCAACCAGCACGCCCGCGATCGGTCCGCTGAACCCGCTGGCGACCATCACTGGCAGCATGAACATGCCTGCTTCAAACGGCGTAAAGCCGTGAACGAACTGCAGCTCCTGGGCCATCAGCAGCTCAAAGCCGACCAGGGCAATCATCGCGGTCATCGCCATCACCACGCCGCTCAAGATGATGCGGTGGCAGAACAGGCGCATGTCGATCATCGGTACGCGAGCGCGAAGCTGAATACGCACGAAGGCAAACAGAAGCACCGAGCCGGTCACCAGCGCGGCGGCGACCAGCCACGGCGACAGCACGCCTTTGAGCGCTGTTTTGGCGCTGTAGACCAGCAGCAAAATCGCCACAATCAGCATGATGGCATGGCTGATATTCAGCGGCTGCTCCGGTCGGCCCTGCTGACGCGGCACAAAACGCGCGGCCAGCGAAACGACGACCAGCACGATCGGCACGTTAATCAAAAACACCGACCCCCAGTAGAAGTGCTCAAGCAGCATAC
Source organism: Enterobacter sp. FW301-JW81 (assembly GCF_058788735.1). NCBI lineage: Bacteria > Pseudomonadati > Pseudomonadota > Gammaproteobacteria > Enterobacterales > Enterobacteriaceae > Enterobacter > Enterobacter sp. FW301-JW81. The sequence continues at coordinate 1,208,850 of NZ_JBYTBA010000001.1, forward strand.
CGCCGATCAGCGGACCAAACGCCGCCCCGCCGGACCCCACCGCCGCCCAGACGCCAAGCGCGATATTACGGTCACGCGCGTCGACAAACAACGTACGGATCCCAGCAAGCGTAGCCGGAATAATCATCGCCGCACCGATTGCCAGCGAGGCGCGCGCCGCAATCAGCCACCCGGCCGACGGGGCAAACGCCGCCGCCAGGGACGACAGGCCAAACAGCGTACTGCCAATCATGAGCAGTCGTTTAAAACCAATGCGGTCACCCAGGGCGCCCATCGGCAGCACCATACCCGCCATCACCAGCGAGTAAATATCGATGATCCACAGCAATTCATTACCGCTGGCACCCAGCGTCATGCTCAATGTCGGCGCCGCCACGTGCAGCACCGTCGCGTCGATCGCCACCGGGATATACACCAGCACGATAATCACTAACGCTAACCACTGACGAAACATAAATTTCCTTTTCTTTTTAAACATGGACACATGTCCAGAATGCGATCCTACGTAAAGTTGAACGAGTGTCCAGCTTTTTGTTACACTCGTTTCGTTCCCATTGAGAGTGAGTAAACATGCCATATCTGAGCAAGGATGAACGGCGGGAAGCTATCCTACAGGCCGCCATGCGCGTGGCGCTGGCCGAAGGGCTGGCGGCCATGACGGTGCGACGCATTGCCGCTGAAGCCGGCGTCGCGACCGGTCAGGTTCACCACCACTTCACCTCCGGCGGCGAGCTAAAATCGCTGGCCTTTGTGCGTCTGATCCGCGAGCTGCTGGATGCCGACATGCTGGGTGAAAACGCTACCTGGCGCGAGCGGCTTCACGCCATGCTCGGCAGCGATGACGGCGGGTTTGAGCCCTACATTCGCCTGTGGCGGGAAGCGCAGATTCTCGCCAGCCGGGACCCCGAAATCAAAGCGGCGTATGTCCTGACCATGGAGATGTGGCATCAGGAGACCGTGGCGATTATCCGCGCCGGGGCGGAGTCCAGTGCCTTTACGCTTAACGACCGTGCGGAAAATATCGCCTGGCGTTTGATCGGGCTGGTTTGCGGGCTTGACGGGATCACCATATTAAATATGCCCGGGATGGACGATGCGGCGCTTAATAAGCATCTCGACAAGCTGATTTCCCTCGAATTGGGTTAATACTCCTGACGGAGTATTATTTACCGCTGCGCTTACAATTAGTAACATATTAAGCGAACCCTTATTTCCTTTCTAAACTCAAGGGTTCGTTTTTTTATCTATCCTTTCAGTTGTATCCAAAAACATCTAATAAACCAGTCAACACACCTACAACTATCCATTTGTTTTCATTTGTTTTTTATCTTCATCTTGGCAAGCAAGAGGGTGATATGTCACAACAAAGTGAGAAGAGTAATCCGCATCTGTTGAATAACTGGAAACCGGAAAATACGCAATTTTGGGAGAATAAAGGAAAACATATCGCGCGGCGAAACCTGTGGATTTCAGTCGCTTGTTTGCTGTTAGCGTTCTGCGTATGGATGTTATTTAGCGCGATTGCCGTCAACCTGAATAAAATCGGATTTACTTTCTCTACTGACCAGCTTTTTATGCTAACGGCATTGCCTTCTCTCTCCGGTGCGATATTGCGCGTCCCCTACTCGTTTATGGTGCCGATATTTGGCGGACGATACTGGACGGTTTTGAGCACCGTCATCCTGATTATTCCCTGCGTCTGGCTGGGGATTGCCGTTCAGAACACCACGACGCCTTACTGGGTCTTTATCGTGATTGCCCTGCTCTGCGGCTTTGCAGGCGCTAACTTCGCCTCCAGCATGGGCAACATCAGCTTCTTTTTCCCCAAGGCAAAACAGGGTAGCGCGCTCGGTATTAACGGCGGGCTGGGCAACCTGGGCGTCAGCGTGATGCAGCTGATCGCGCCGCTGGTGATCTTCCTGCCGATGTTTACCTTCCTGGGCGTGCAGGGGGTACCGCAGGATGACGGCTCCACGATGTGGCTGGCGAATGCCGCCTGGATCTGGGCACCGCTGCTGCTGCTGGCAACTATTGCCGCCTTTTTTGGCATGAACGATATCGCCAGCTCTAAGGCCTCTATCGCCAGCCAGCTCCCGGTGCTAAAACGCTTTCACCTGTGGCTGCTGAGCCTGCTTTATCTCGCTACCTTCGGCTCGTTTATCGGTTTCTCGGCAGGCTTTGCCATGCTGTCAAAAACCCAGTTTCCCGACGTGAATATCCTTCACCTCGCCTTCTTTGGTCCCCTGATTGGCGCGCTGGCGCGTTCTGCGGGCGGGATGATCTCTGACAAACTGGGCGGGGTACGCGTCACGCTCGTCAACTTCATCTTTATGGCAGCGTTCAGCGCCCTGATCTTCCTGACCCTGCCCGGTACGGGTTCCGGCAGCTTTATCGCCTTCTACCTGGTCTTTATGGGGCTGTTCCTCACCGCCGGGCTCGGCAGCGGCTCCACCTTCCAGATGATTGCCATTATCTTTCGCCAGATCACCCTTACCCGCGTGAAGCAGCAGGGCGGAACGGACGAACAGGCGCAGCATGAAGCGGTGACCGAAACCGCTGCCGCGCTGGGCTTTATCTCCGCCATCGGTGCCGTGGGCGGGTTCTTCATCCCCAAAGCCTTTGGCACCTCCCTGGCGATGACCGGATCGCCGGTCGGCGCCATGAAGGTGTTCCTCGTGTTTTACATCGTCTGCGTGCTCGTTACCTGGCTGGTGTATGGCCGCAAATCCGCACAAAAATAATAACGACCTCTTAGCCGGAGCGTGATGCAGCACCCTCCGGCAATGCTATCGAAGCAGGAGAAATGTCATGAGCAAACTGTTGGACCGCTTCCGCTACTTCAAAACAAAAGGCGACAGTTTCGCCGATGGGCACGGGCAGGTGTATCACACCAACCGCGACTGGGAGGACAGCTACCGCCAGCGCTGGCAGTACGACAAGATTGTGCGCTCGACCCACGGCGTGAACTGTACCGGCTCCTGTAGCTGGAAAATTTACGTCAAAAACGGTCTGGTGACCTGGGAGACGCAGCAAACCGACTATCCCCGCACCCGCCCCGACCTGCCCAACCATGAACCGCGCGGCTGCCCGCGCGGGGCGAGCTACTCCTGGTATCTCTACAGCGCCAACCGTCTCAAATACCCGCTGGTGCGCCGCAAGTTAATTGAGCTCTGGCGCGAGGCGCTGGCGCAGCATACCGATCCGGTGCTGGCCTGGGACGCCATCCAGAGCGATCCGCAAAAGGCGCAGAGCTACAGGCGCGCGCGCGGTCACGGCGGGTTTATCCGCTCGAACTGGAAAGAGCTGAACCAGCTGATCGCCGCCGCCAACGTCTGGACCATCAAAAATTATGGCCCGGACCGCGTGGCGGGTTTTTCCCCTATCCCGGCGATGTCGATGGTCTCCTACGCCGCCGGCACGCGCTATCTTTCCCTGCTGGGCGGGACCTGCCTGAGCTTCTATGACTGGTACTGCGATCTCCCCCCTGCCTCCCCCATGACCTGGGGCGAACAGACCGACGTGCCGGAGTCCGCCGACTGGTACAACTCCAGCTATATCATCGCCTGGGGCTCCAACGTGCCGCAGACCCGCACGCCAGATGCCCACTTCTTCACCGAAGTCCGCTACAAAGGGACGAAGACCGTCGCCATCACACCGGACTTCTCGGAGGTCGCGAAGCTCAGCGATCAGTGGCTGGCGCCCAAACAGGGCACCGACAGCGCCCTCGCGATGGCGATGGGCCACGTGATCCTCAAAGAGTTTCACCTCGATAACCCCAGCGACTACTTCCTCAACTACTGTCGCCGCTATACCGACATGCCGATGCTGGTGCTGCTGGACGAGCAGGCGGACGGCCGCGTCGTGCCGGGCCGCATGCTGCGCGCCTCGGACCTGGTTGACGGGCTGGGGGAAGCCAATAACCCGGAATGGAAGACCGTCGCCTTTGATATTGCCGGGAACCTGGTGGTGCCAAACGGATCGATTGGCTTCCGCTGGGGAGAAAAAGGCAAATGGAACCTGGAGCCGCAGGCCGCGGGCCATGAAACCGAGCTGACCCTCTCCCTGCTGATTACCCACGATAGCGTTGCCGATGTGGCGTTCCCCTACTTTGGCGGCAACGAAAACCCGCATTTCCGCAGCGTGAAGCAGGAGCCGGTGCTGACGCGTCGCGTGCCGAGCAAAACCCTGACGCTCGCCGACGGCAGCCAGAAACGGGTGGTCAGCGTTTACGATCTGGTGCTGGCTAACTACGGTCTCGATCGCGGTCTGGAAGACAGCAACGCCGCAGAAAGCTATGACCAGATTAAGGCCTATACGCCCGCCTGGGGCGAGCAGATTACCGGCGTGCCCGCTTATCTGATAGAAAAAATCGCCCGCGAGTTTGCCGATACGGCGCACAAAACGCACGGTCGTTCGATGATCATTCTGGGTGCCGGGGTGAACCACTGGTACCACATGGACATGAACTACCGCGGGATGATCAACATGCTGGTCTTCTGCGGCTGCGTCGGGCAGAGCGGCGGCGGCTGGTCACACTACGTGGGCCAGGAGAAGCTGCGGCCGCAGACCGGCTGGCTGCCGCTGGCCTTCGCACTGGACTGGAACCGCCCGCCGCGCCAGATGAACAGTACCTCCTTCTTTTACAATCATGCCAGCCAGTGGCGCTATGAGAAGCTGACCGCGCAGGAGCTGCTCTCCCCTCTGGCGGACGCCTCGAAATTCACTGGCCACCTGATCGACTTCAACGTCCGCGCCGAGCGTATGGGCTGGCTGCCGTCGGCCCCGCAGCTCAACCTTAACCCGCTGCACGTTAAAGCCCGTGCGGAGGCGGCAGGCATGACGCCGCAGGAGTACACCGTGCAGGGGCTGAAATCGGGTGACGTGCGTTTCGCCTGCGAGCAGCCTGACAACGGTAAAAACCATCCCCGCAACCTGTTCGTCTGGCGCTCTAACCTCCTCGGCTCGTCCGGAAAAGGCCACGAGTACATGCTGAAATACCTGCTCGGCACCGAGAGCGGCATTCAGGGCGAGGATCTCGGCTCGACCGATGACGTGAAGCCTGAAGAGGTGGAGTGGCAGACCGCCGCCATCGAGGGCAAGCTCGACCTGCTGGTGACGCTCGACTTCCGCATGTCCAGCACCTGTCTGTTCTCGGATATCGTCCTGCCCACCGCCACCTGGTATGAAAAAGACGATATGAATACCTCGGATATGCATCCGTTTATTCATCCGCTCTCCGCCGCCGTCGACCCGGCGTGGGAGTCCCGCAGCGACTGGGAGATCTATAAAGGCATCGCCAAAGTCTTCTCCGAGGTCTGCGTCGGGCATCTGGGCACCGAAACCGACGTGGTGCTGCAGCCGCTGCAGCACGACTCGCCAGCGGAGCTCTCCCAGCCGTTTGATATTCAGGACTGGCGCAAAGGCGAATGCGATCTGATCCCCGGCAAAACCTCGCCGAACATTGCGGTGGTCGAGCGTAACTACCCGGAAACCTACGAACGCTTCACCTCTCTCGGTCCGCTGATGGACAAGCTCGGCAACGGCGGAAAAGGCATATCGTGGAACACGCAGAACGAGGTCGATTTCCTCGGCAAGCTGAACTACGTCAAGCCCGACGGCCCGGCGAAAGGTCGCCCGCTGATTGAAACGGCGATCGACGCCTCCGAGGTGATCCTCGCCCTGGCGCCGGAAACCAACGGTCAGGTGGCGGTGAAGGCCTGGGAAGCGCTCGGCGAACTGACCGGGCGCGACCACACCCACCTGGCGCTGAATAAAGAAGACGAGAAGATCCGCTTCCGCGATATTCAGGCGCAGCCGCGCAAAATCATCTCCAGCCCGACCTGGTCCGGTCTTGAGAGCGAGCACGTTTCCTACAACGCGGGCTATACCAACGTCCACGAGCTGATTCCGTGGCGTACCCTTTCGGGTCGCCAGCAGCTGTATCAGGATCATCCGTGGATGCGCGCCTTCGGGGAAAGCCTGGTAGCCTACCGTCCGCCGATTGATACCCGCAGCGTCAGCCATATGCGCGAGATCCCGCCGAACGGCTTCCCGGAAAAAGCGCTCAACTTCCTGACGCCGCACCAGAAATGGGGCATCCACTCCACCTACAGCGAAAACCTGCTGATGCAGACCCTGTCGCGCGGCGGGCCGATTGTCTGGATCAGCGAAACCGACGCCCGCGAGCTGGGTATTGAGGACAACGACTGGATCGAAGCCTTCAACGCCAACGGCGCCCTCACCGCCCGCGCGGTGGTCAGCCAGCGCGTGCCGCCGGGCATGACCATGATGTATCACGCCCAGGAGCGCATCCTGAACATCCCGGGCTCAGAGGTGACCGGACGGCGCGGTGGGATCCACAACTCGGTGACCCGCGTCTGCCCGAAACCGACGCACATGATCGGCGGCTACGCCCAGCTGGCGTACAGCTTTAACTATTACGGCACCGTCGGCTCTAACCGCGACGAGTTCATCATGATCCGCAAAATGAAAAACATTAACTGGCTGGATGGCGAAGGTCGGGATAAGGTACAGGAGGCGAAAAAATGAAAATACGCTCACAGGTTGGCATGGTTCTGAACCTCGATAAATGCATCGGCTGCCACACCTGCTCGGTCACCTGTAAGAACGTCTGGACCGGGCGTGAAGGGATGGAATATGCGTGGTTTAACAACGTCGAAACCAAACCGGGCATCGGCTACCCGAAAAACTGGGAAGATCAGGAGGAGTGGCAAGGCGGCTGGATCCGCGGCATTACCGGCAAGCTGACTCCACGCCTCGGCGGCAAGATGGGCGTACTGTCGAAAATTTTCGCTAACCCCGTCCTGCCGCAGATAGACGATTACTATGAGCCCTTTACCTTTGACTATCAGGATCTGCACCGCGCCCCGGAGGGCGATCACCTCCCTACCGCCCGGCCGCGCTCGCTGATTGACGGCAAGCGAATGGATAAAATCGTCTGGGGGCCCAACTGGGAGGAGCTGCTGGGCGGCGAGTTCGAAAAGCGCGCCCGCGACCGCAACTTCCAGAAGATCCAGAAAGAGATGTATGGCCAGTTTGAAAACACCTTCATGATGTACCTGCCGCGCCTGTGCGAGCACTGTCTCAACCCGAGCTGCGTCGCCACCTGCCCGAGCGGCGCCATCTACAAGCGCGAAGAAGACGGCATCGTGCTGATCGACCAGGACAAATGTCGCGGCTGGCGTCTGTGCATCAGCGGCTGTCCGTACAAGAAAATCTACTTCAACTGGAAGAGCGGCAAGTCAGAAAAATGCATCTTCTGCTACCCGCGCATTGAGTCCGGCCAGCCGACCGTCTGCTCGGAAACCTGCGTCGGGCGCATCCGCTACCTCGGCGTGCTGCTGTATGACGCGGACCGCATTGAAGAGGCGGCCAGCACCGAGCATGAAACCGATCTGTACGAGCGCCAGTGCGACGTGTTCCTGAACCCGAACGACCCGGCGGTTATTGAAGAAGCGCTGAAGCAGGGTATTCCGCAGAACGTGATTGACGCCGCCCAGCGCTCGCCGGTCTATAAAATGGCGATGGACTGGAAGCTTGCCCTGCCGCTGCATCCGGAATACCGCACCCTGCCGATGGTCTGGTACGTGCCGCCGCTGTCGCCGATCCAGTCCTACGCGGACGCCGGCGGCCTGCCGCAGAGCGACGGCGTCCTGCCTGCCGTAGAAAGCCTGCGCATTCCGGTGCAGTATCTGGCGAACATGCTCAGCGCGGGCGATACCGGGCCGGTGCTGCGCGCCCTGAAGCGCATGATGGCGATGCGCCACTACAAACGTTCCCAGACCGTGGAAGGCGTGACCGATACCCGGGCCATCGAAGAGGTCGGCCTGACCGAAGCGCAGGTTGAAGAGATGTACCGCTATCTGGCGATTGCTAACTACGAAGACCGCTTCGTGATCCCGACCAGCCACCGCGAAATGGCGCGCGACGCCTTCCCGGAGAAAAACGGCTGCGGCTTCACCTTTGGCGACGGCTGCCACGGCTCCGACACCAAATTCAACCTCTTCAACAGCAGCCGCATTGATGCGATCAACATCACCGAGGTGCGCGAACACGGGGAGGGAGAATAATGCAAATCCTCAAAATCATCGCGCTGCTGATCGAATATCCCGATGAGACCCTGTGGGAAAGCCGTGACGAAGCGCTTTCGCTGATTGAGCAGAACGCGCCCGCGCTGCTGCCGTTTACCCGGCAGCACCTGAACGCCCCGCTGCTGGATAAACAGGCCGAGTGGTGCGAGGTTTTTGAGCGCGGTCGCGCGACGTCGCTGCTGCTGTTCGAGCACGTTCACGCTGAGTCCCGCGATCGCGGTCAGGCGATGGTCGACCTGATGAGCCAGTACGAGAAAGCCGGGCTCCAACTGGACTGCCGCGAGCTGCCGGACTACCTGCCGCTCTACCTGGAATACCTCAGCATCGTCACCGACGACGAAGCGCGCGAAGGATTGCAAAACGTCGCGCCGATCCTGGCGCTGATTGGGGGACGCCTGAAGCAGCGCGGCGTGGCGCATTACCAGCTATTTGACGCCCTGCTGGCGCTGGCGGAAACGCGGCTTTCCAGCGACAGCGTGGCAAAACAGGTGTCCGGTGAAAAACGGGATGATACCCGTCAGGCGCTGGACGCAGTCTGGGAAGAGGAACAGGTCAAGTTTATCGAAGACAACGCCACATCGTGCGACAGCTCGCCGATGCAGCAATATCAACGACGCTTTAGCCAGGACGTCGCGCCGCAGTACGTAGACGTCAGCGCCGGAGGCCCAAAATGACACACTACCTGAACGTGTTTTTCTATGACATTTATCCCTACATCTGCGCCACCGTCTTTTTCCTCGGCAGCTGGTTGCGCTACGACTACGGGCAGTACACCTGGCGCGCCTCGTCAAGCCAGATGCTCAGCAAACGCGGTATGAACTGGGGCTCAAACCTGTTTCATATCGGGATCCTGGGGATTTTCTTCGGACACCTGTTCGGCATGTTAACCCCGCACTGGATGTACGCCTGGTTTTTACCCGTCGCGGTTAAGCAGCAGCTGGCGATGATGGCGGGTGGGGTTTGTGGCGTGTTGACGCTGATTGGCGGGTCTATGCTGCTTTACCGCCGCCTGTTCAATCAGCGCGTGCGCGCCACGTCCACCACGCCGGATATCATCATCATGAGCATTTTGCTGATCCAGTGCATCCTGGGGCTGACCACCATTCCCTTCTCCGCGCAGTATCCTGACGGGAGTGAAATGATGAAGCTGGTCGGCTGGGCGCAGGGGATCGTGACGTTTAAGGGAGGTTCATCAGAAATGCTGAGCGGCGTGGCGCCGATCTTCCGCATCCATCTGGTGCTGGGGATGACGATCTTCCTTATCTTCCCGTTCACCCGTCTGGTGCACGTATGGAGCGCGCCGTTTGAGTATTTTACCCGTCGGTATCAGGTGGTGAGATCGCGCCGTTGATTTTGTCGGGTGGCGGCTACGCCTTACCCGACCTACGTTCAAAATCATGCAGGCCCGGTAAGGCGTAGCCGCTACCGGGCGATTAAGACTGCAGCATCCCATGCTGCATGAGGAAACCCCACCAGGGAATGCCGACGAGCATGTGGACTAAAAACGTGCACAGCGCCACGATGGTGCCAATCGTCCACCATGACTTAATGTCGTTATACCCTGAGGCGAAGATAATGGGTCCTGCCGCGCCCCCATAGTGCGTGATACACCCACCGTAGGAATTGGAAAACAGAATCGCAAGCGCCAACAGGACGGGCGCCGTTCCGGTGACCAGACCCACGGTGGCAAACACCGGCACCATGGCCGCGACGTATGCCCCGCCAGAGGCGAAGAAATAGCGAACCAGCACGCTGAGAAACACGATAATCACGATGGTCATATTACCGGCGCTGAGAAAATCCAGATGCGCAGAGAGGAAATCCGCCAGCCAGCGGAAAAAGCCCTCTTTGCTCAGGGTGGCGCTCAGACCGATGATGCCCCCGTACCACATCAGGGTATTCCAGCCGCCTTTATTTTTTTGGACATCGTTCCAGCCGATAATATTAAACAGCAGCGCCGCCCCCATCGCGATAATAGCGACGGCGGATTCAGTGAGACCAAGATGACGTGAGAAGATCCAGCCCAATAGTGCGGCGATAAAAATAACCACCAGCCCCTTCTCTTTGAGGCTCATTGCCCCGAGGCTTTCCAGCCCGTTGGTCGCAATCGCGACATTATCAATATGCTTAATTTCCGGCGAGGCAATTCGGTAGCAAATATAGGGAATAATACACAGCATCAATAATCCCAACGGGGCGCCCGCCAGCATCCAGCCGATCCAGCTAATATGGATATGGAAAATATCTGAAATGAGCTGAAGCGCTAACGCGTTCCCGGCAAAGCCCGTTAAAAACATATAGCTGGTTGTTTTAGTGACCATATAGACATTGACCATTAAATAACGGCCAGCCTTGCACGGTGTCTCTTTTGGCGTTGAGCCTAGTACGGTCGCGATGCTATTAATAATCGGGAAAACCACCCCACCTGCCCGCGCGGTATTGGAGGGCGTGGCGGGTGCGAGCACCAGGTCCAGCAAGGCGGTGACATACCCCAGCCTTAGCGTCGTACTGCCAAATTTGAGGATAAACCAGTAAGCAAGCCGCTTTCCCAGACCGGTCGTAACGAACGCCGCGCTAAGCGTAAAGGCGCTGAACACCAGCCAGGTCGTGCCGGAGGCGTATCCGCTCAGCACATCCATTGATTTGACAGGTGAATCCGGAAATTTTGTTACGGTAAAACAGGTTAAAGCGACCGCGACGAGCATGATAACGGGTTCGGGATAAGGTTTAATGACCAGGCCAACGATAGCGGATAAATATATCCCTGCCAGTATCCACGCCTCTTTGCTTAATCCATCAGGCGGAGGAATAAATATTGATAATAATATTATTACGGCAAGTAAGATTGTTTTTAAAACATTGGATTTAAGCATATCTCACCCATGAGAAAAGGGTCCCTGAATGGCAGAGGATTCTCCTGAGAGACGCCTCTGCCGGATAAATACATTTGCTAAATAAATAATAAGAAACTACACACTAACAACCGGGATATTATCACCTTCTGTGATTTGATATTCGGCCAGGGTGTCAAAACTGAGATAGCGATAGATATTTTCACGCGCACCATGAAGTTTATCCGTATAGCGTAAATATTCTTCAACGGTTGGCATTTTACCCAGTATGGCCGCGACGCTGCTTAATTCCGCCGAGGCAAGGAACACGCTGGCATTCGTTCCCAGACGATGCGGGAAATTTCGGGTGGACGTCGATACCACGTGACTCCCTTCGCGCACCCTCGCCTGGTTCCCCATGCAGAGGGAACAACCCGCGGGCTCGATTCGCGCCCCCGACTTTATAAACTGGCTAAAATAGCCCTCACGGGAAAGCTGCCGGGCGTCCATTTTGGTCGGAGGCGCGATCCACATCCGCGCCTGGCTTTCACCGGCATCGGCCAGGATTTCACCCGCAGCGCGGAAATGACCGATGTTGGTCATGCAGGAGCCAATAAAGACCTCCTCTATCGGCGTGCTGGCCACCTCAGAAAGTAAGCGGGCGTCATCCGGATCGTTTGGCGCGCAGACCACCGGTTCGGTGATTTCATTGAGATCAATCTCAATGACTGCGGCATATTCCGCGTCAGGATCGGCGCGGAGCAGCGACGGGTTAGTCAGCCACGCCTCGATTTCAGCGATGCGTCGTTCAAGCGTGTCGGCGTTCTCATATCCTTGCTTTACCATCCAGCGCAGCAGGGCCGCGTTGGAACGCAGGTATTGCGCGACCTTGTCCTCCGCCAGGCGCATCACGCAGGCGGCAGCGGACCGTTCAGCGGAGGCGTCAGCCAGCTCAAACGCCTGCTCTGCACTCAGTGTTTCCAGCCCCTCAATTTCGAGGATCCGGCCCGAGAAAATATTGCGCTTATTCTTTTTCTCGACCGTCAACAGACCCTGCTTTCTGGCGTAGAGCGGAATGGCGTGAACCAGATCGCGCAGGGTGATCCCTTTCAGCATCACGCCCGTAAAGCGCACCAGCACCGATTCCGGCATATCCAGCGGCATAATACCCGTCGCGGCGGCAAACGCCACCAGCCCGGAGCCGCCCGGGAACGAGATCCCCAGCGGGAAGCGGGTATGGGAGTCGGCTCCGGTGCCCACCGTATCCGGCAGCAGCATGCGGTTAAGCCAGGAGTGGATAATGCCGTCCCCCGGTTTCAGCGCAACCCCGTTACGACGGGTGATAAACTGCGGCAGGGTTTCATGCAGCTGAACGTCGACGGGCTTAGGGTACGCCGAGGTGTGGCAGAAAGACTGCATCACCAGATCGGCTGAAAACGTCAGGCAGGCAAGATCGGTCAACTCGTCGCGCGTCATCCCGCCGGTGGTGTCCTGAGAGCCCACGGTCGTGATTTTCGGCTCGCAGTACTGTCCGGGACGGATCCCCGCAACGCCGCAGGCTTTACCCACCATTTTTTGTGCCAGCGTAAAACCGGCTGCGGATGGCGCAGGGGCGGCGGGCTTGCGGAAGACATCTGAAGGCGCAAGCTTCAGCGATTCCCGCGCTTTCGCGGTCAGACTGCGTCCGATAATCAGCGGGATCCGCCCGCCGGCGCGCACTTCGTCCAGCAGCACGTCGGTTTTAAGCGTAAAGCGCGTCACCAGACGCTGGCTTTCCGTTTCGCGAATTTCACCTTTGTAGGGATACAGATCGATCAGCATCCCGGTCGTCAGCGCGGAGACGTCCATCTCTACCGGCAAGGCACCGGAATCTTCCAGCGTGTTGAAGAAAATGGGGGCAATTTTGCCGCCAAACACAAACCCGCCGTTACGCTTATTCGGCACGAACGGAATATCATTCCCGATGTGCCATAAGATCGAGTTGGTGGCGGATTTGCGCGATGACCCGGTTCCCACGACGTCGCCGACGTACGCCAGCGGCCAGCCTGCCTCTTTTAAGGCTGCCAGCTGGCGCAAAGGCCCGCGCACGCCGGGCTCATCCGGCTCAACCCCTTCCCTGGCGTTACTGAGCATGGAGAGCGCGTGCAGCGGAATATCCGGGCGTGACCACGCCTCCGGTGCCGGAGACAAATCATCGGTATTGGTTTCGCCGGGAACCTTGAACACCGTCAGGGTGATTTTTTCAGGCATCGCCGGACGGCGGGTAAACCACTCGGCATTTGCCCAGGACTGAAGCACCTCTTTTGCCCGGACGTTACCGTTCAGCGCTTTGGCTTCAACCTGGCTGAATTTTTCGAAGATCAGGATAGTCGAACAAAGCTGCTGTGCGGCCAGCGGTGCCAGGCTCGGGTGGTCCAGAAGATCGATCAGCGGCTGAACGTTATAGCCGCCCTGCATGGAACCCAGCAGCGTCGTGGCCGCTTCGGGAGAGAGACCGTCAATACGGTATTCCTGCAGTGCCAGCTTAAATAAAAATTCGGCTTTTAACTTTGCCGCGGGATCGACGCCCGGGGGAACGCAGTGGGTTAATAAATCGATTAATCGCGGATGATGCGTGGGTGCATCGTGAATTAAGCGATGAATAAGCGCCTCGGTCTGTTCCGCCGTTAAGGGTTTTGCCGGAATACCCGATTCAGCGCGCGCGTTCAGGTGCTGATTATAATCATCTAACATAGGTTCTCCTGTTAAAGCTAAAGTTGTTCACAAAATTCCGTTAGTCGTTCGAGCCCGTAAGGCCATTCACCAAATCCGGATTCGGCATTAATATGCCCGGCCTCCCCGATATCGATTAATTGCCCCTCCCAGCATGCCGCCCAGAACTGAGCGCGCGCGAAAGGCATCAGGGGGTCGTTTCTGCTGGCAAACATCAGGCAGGGAACCGGTAATAAGGCTGGCTGAATGGACTCTTCCAGGCCGAAAAAGGCGGGCTCTGCTGGCGCGACCATCACCACCCCGGCGACGTTTACCCGCCGCGTTTGCAGCAGCCGGCATGACGCCAGCGCGCCAAAGCTATGGCCGACGAGGATGGCGGGCAGCTGACACGCTGCCAGCTCGCGGGAAATGGCGGAGACCCAGTTTTCAATATCGGGCTCGAACCAGTTTTTCTGCTGGATCCGTTTCCAGAAAGGAAAACGCCGCCCCCAGCAGCTTTGCCAGTGATGTTCATCGCTGTCTCTCAGCCCCGGAACCAGAATAGGGGTATAAACGTTACCGAGCTGCTTCAGGCGTTGTTCAATCATGACGTTTTCCTTTTTCGATTATTCGGACGGAAACTGCGACAATAACCATCCGACGGCGATAAGATCTGCGCTCCCTCCCGGGCTTAAGTTCCGGCGAATAAACTGAACGTCCATGCTGGATAAGGCGTTAATTAATTTTTCCGGCGTCAGATGCTGCACGGTTAATATTCGTCTGGCATAGCGTCTGGCATAATTCAGCCCTTTCGTTCCACCACGTGAAACAAGGTTGGTGTCCGGATTCGACGCCATCAGCCCGAGCAACATCCTCAGCAGCGCCTCATCCTCTGAGGCTCCCCGGCGCAGTGCGGTTTCAAAGTGAGGAAGGCCAGCGTGGCGGACGGTGGCGAAACCGCTTTCCGCTTCGCCTCTGGCACCGGTGAAGCCGTACGCTTTGAACTGCTGCTCGCCCTTCGTTTTCGCCACGCCGCGATTATTCAGCTCCCGCTCAACGATGCCCGTGCAGATTGCGCTGCACTCCTCGCACAGGCTGCGCTGCGTGAGGTTTTCTTGCTTTTGCGTCAGACGCCCCGCCGCGGCACACAGCAGCCCCAGAGAGAAAATCCCACCTTTATGGGTATTCACCCCGCCGGTGGCGTTAAACATCGCCTGTTCGCAGGCCAGACCGGTTGGCCTTATCGCCCGCAGCGTTTGCGGACCAGCAAGACGAGCCGTCTCTCTGCCAACGTTAAAGAACGTCGAGAACCAGGGGGCAATCGCCGCGATACTGCTCATGAACAGGGCGAAATCCATATCCTTATGCGCCCCGCTGTTGATGCGATCCACCAGACCCGGTTTCGGGGTCAAGCGAATTTCCCGGTACAGGGCCTCGGCCGCCAGCTCCGCGAAGGGTTGCTGAACGTCTGGCGCATTACATCTGGCAAGCGAAGTAGTCATCGGTTAACGCCTCAATTACGCGCGTGAGCTCGGCCTGCGAATGACGTCGCATGCGGGAGCAAGCGTGAGCAGGTTCATGACAGATAAAACATTTGCGCATAGGTTGCTGGATGGCGTCTCTTTTCAGCAGGCCCGCCTTTGGACACAGCACGTCGATATCCCATAGGCGCCCCAGCGGATGGTTATCTTCCAGATGCGCCGTCACGTGTTTGATCATCCACGCGGGTGCCGCCACCGACCAGAGCGCTTCCGGCCCCGTGACCGGCAGCAGGATCTGCTGGCGGCAGACCGTCCACTGATGGGTCCGGAACAGGTCACCGAGTGCGTCATTCACAGCGGCCATCACCCGTCTGGCCAGCGCGGTATCCTTCACCTCCCCCGGCCAGACCAGCGTGACGGACACCACCGTATGATCCGACTGAAACAGCCACGCCTGCTGGCGGCGGGCTCGCTGTTCTCTGGCGTTCAGCACCTGTTCCAGAGAAACCTTCACGTTCGAGGCTTTATCCGTCATGGGAATTACTCCTTAACCTGGCGAACCACGTCAATCACGCTGCCGTCGCGGTAGCGCACCACACCCACGATCCGGTCAGTAAACTCCACAGGCTTAGGCTGCCCTGAGATGAGCAGCGCCTTGTGATACAGCGCATCGATATCGACGACGGCAAGCCCGGCGTTAATCAGACGTTCGCGGATCTCCGGACGCGCCGGGTTCACGGCAATACCGTGATCGGTAACCAGAACGTCAATGCTATCGCCCGGCGTCACCAGGGTGGTGACCTGCCTGACAACGGTAGGAATTCGGCTGCGGATCAGCGGGGCAACCACGATGGTGAGATTTGCCGCCGCGGCGACGTCGCAATGCCCGCCCGACGCGCCGCGCATCACGCCGTCGGAACCGGTCAGCACGTTGACGTTGAACTGCGTGTCCACCTCCAGCGCGCTGAGGATGACCACGTCCACCCTGTCGCAGCAGGCGGCTTTTGCAGCCGGGTTCGCATAGACGTTGGTGGAGATTTCTACATGGCCGGGATTGACGGTCATGGACGCGGCCGCGGCGCCGTCAAAGCTTTGCGTATCGAGGATCTTTTCAATGAGCCCTTTTTGATGCAGATCGACAATGCTGCCAGTGATCCCGCCGAGCGCGAAACGGGCGACAATGTTGTGTTTGCGCATACGGGCTTCCATAAACCGCGTACAGGCGGTAGACGCCGCACCTGAACCGGTCTGAATGGAAAAGCCGTTGCGGAAATAGCCAGAGTGTTCGATAACGTCGGCGGCAGAACGGGCAATCATCAGCTCACGTGGATTGCTGGTGACCCTGGCGGCGCCTACGCTGATCTTTGCCGGGTCGCCGACGCTCTCAATCTGCACCACATAGTCAACCCGGTCCTGAACGATACTGGCCGGCAGGTTGGGGAACGGCTTCAGGGTTTCGGTGAGCAAGACCACCTTTTTGGCATATTGCGCGTCGACCATGGCGTAACCGAGCGAGCCGCACTGCGATGTGCCGCCGTTGCCGCTGGCATTGCCATATTCATCGCAGCAGGACACCGCCAGAAAAGCGACATCAATGGCAATTTCACCCTTCTGAATCAGGTTCACCCGCCCGCCGTGGGAGTGGATCTGTACCGGCTCGTCCATCAGCCCATGTGAAATCGCATCCGCCAGCTCGCCACGCATGCCGGAGGTGTAGATTTTGCCAATCACGCCACTGCGAATGTGTTCAATAAGTGGGGTATTGCACGACATCAACGAACTGGACGCGAGCGTGATCCCTTTCAGACCGCGCTGAGCCAGCTTATCCATCACGTAATTGATGACCTTATCGCCCTCGCGGAACGCGTGATGAAAGGATACGGTCATGCCGTCATGCAGATCGCAACGGGACAGCACGTCGTCCACGCTGGCAAAAAGTTTGCGCTGAGACTTTTGCTGAGCGTCAGCAAGATATGGCGTCGTCGCGTTAGCGCCGCTGAAGGCGACGTACTCACGGCGAGAGCCAGGAATGTGGTGCAGGTTTTCAGTGAGACTTTTCATTATTCATCCTGTCGCTTGCGGTATAAGGGATTACTGACGAATGCCCGAGGCATTTTTACGTTCGATAACCACGCGGGCATGGTTAATGATTGGCGCGTCGATCATTTTTCCGTTAAGCGAAATCACCCCCAGTCCGTTGCGTTCTCCCTCTTCTGCGGCAGCAATCACGCGCTGGGCGTAATCCACTTCTTCCTGCGTAGGCGCGTAGGCGTTGTGAAGAATTTCAATTTGTCGCGGATTAATCAGCGATTTTCCGTTGAAGCCCATCCGGCGGATGAGATCCACTTCTTTCAGGAAACCGGCCTCGTCATTCACGTCGGCGTATACCACGTCGAAAGCGTCGATCCCTGCCCCGCGAGCGGCATGCAGTACGGCGCAGCGGGCATAGAACAGTTCGGTCCCGTCGCCCCGCTCGGTTTGCATATCCATCACGTAGTCAAAGGCGGCGAGCGCAATCCCCATTAAACGGTCGGAGGATTTCGCAATGGCAACGGCATTAATGACGCCGACGGCGGATTCGATTGCCGCCATTAATTTCGTTGAGCCAACAGGACGCCCGCAGCTTTCTTCAATGCGGACGATTTCACGTTCAAGCTGATAAATATCTTCCGGTGTGTCGGTTTTGGGCAGACGAATAACATCTACCCCTGCCCTGACGGCGGCTTCCAGATCCTTTAAACCAAAAGGGGTATTAAGCGGGTTAATTCTGACAACGGTTTCAATATCGTTCTACATTGGGTGTTGCAGCGCGTGAAATACAAGAAGACGCGCGCTGTCTTTTTCTTTCAGCGCAACGGCATCTTCCAGGTCAAACATAATTGAGTCTGGTTTATAGATAAATGCCGTCGACAGCATGGCTGCACTTGAACCGGGAATAAATAACATACTGCGGCGTAACTTTTTCATTATAACGTTTCCCATGCAATGTCTTCCCGGGCTGTACCTCTGAGCAGTGCAGCCTGCACGCGGGCGCGGATCACGCAGTCCAGCGCGCCTTTATCATCGACAACGATCAGCCCCTGCTTGATATTGAAGGCCGCAAGGGTTTCATTGACCACCTCTGCAATTCGGTCGCCGAACTGCTTATACACTTCGCTCTGAATGACCACATCCAGCCCGCTCTCGACGGGACTGACCTTGACCATCAGGTCGCTGGACTCCAGCGTTCCCGCCATCGCGGCTTGCACAATTTTCATATTCTTTTTCCTGTGATAATGCGCTTAAACCGCTGCCGTCAGCGGCTCGGATAAACAGGGCTGATGCTGTATTCCGTTATTCAGAAACGCGCGCGTAGTGGCAGGCACCATGCGACTGGCGGCAGCAATGTTGTTTTCTTTTAATAAACGACGTACGGCTGAAGCCGATACCGGCACATTATTACCGTCCGTTCTTCTTTCTATTTCGTGTACGCTAATACGAGCCGCTGCGCTCGTCTCTTCTTCCAGCCAGCGGTGCATCGCCCGGTTATATTCGGCGGTTAACGGACAAAATGGCTCGGTCCCCACGAAACGATGATTAATATTCAACGCGGGGGCGATGTAATTTCTGAACAGCATGAGGTCAATTGCCGCGTAGGTTTTATCAATGACCTGCTTATCTTTCAGGAAATAGCCCGGGAATGTCCCGCGCGAAATAATATACGCCGACCCCGGATGGACGATGACATTCGGCAGGTGCCGCGATCCGTCCCTGACCATCGCGAACCGTTCTTTAAACGAAAATGCCGAGACATCTTCCTGGACCACGAAAACATGTAACGCGTCGCACCGGCTTGCCGCATGCTCAATAAGATATTGATGGCCGAGGGTGAACGGATTGGCGTTCATCACAATTGCGCCAATATTTTTCCCCGGCGCGAAATGACGGTGGCGCAGCTGGCTGCAATAACGATGAATACCTACCGGCGTATTCTCCATTAATGACGCACGGTTCTCGACCGTCACCAGCGGATAAAATCCGCATCCGCGAAACGACTTCACGTTATCCGAACAGGTAAAAAGAAAGAGCTGATGTTCGCCGTTCTGCGCCGCCTGAAGCTCGGCTTCATGGATTAACGTCAGGCTTAGCGACGTGCCCCGCCACGCGGGATCCACCGCGATGCACTTCAGCGTGTTACCCGCAATGCCGGTGCAGGCGACCAGATGGCGTTGATAGCGCGCAACAATAAATTGCTCAATATCATCATCAATGCCTAAACCGTTGCGGGCCAGGAAGCGGACGACCTCTTCCCGGGACTGGGCGTTACCGGCGTTAATAACCTCAAATTCGGGTGTTCTGGCGGTGTACATCTTCTCTCTCCTGAGCGTTTAGACAGCTAACGCTTGCGGCTGCGGTTGAGCTTCCACAATGGTATTGACCAGTCGGCCAACGTTTTCGATCTCCACTTCAACGCGATCGCCGTCGTGCATAAACAGAGGTGGATTACGCTTTTTGCCGACGCCGCCCGGCGAACCGGTAATAATGACGTCGCCGGCGCTGAGAGAGGTAAACGTGCTGATGTAGGCGATAAGATCCGCCACTTTGTGGATCATGCTGCCGGTGGAGTCATTCTGAACCAGCATGCCGTTCAGCCAGGTGTGAATGGTCAATGCGTGAGGGTCGGGGATCTCGTCCGCCGTGGTCATATACGGGCCGAAGGCGCCAGTTTGCGTCCAGTTTTTACCGGCGGTGAACCAGGCGTGCTGCCAGTCGCGCACGGAGCCGTCCATATAGCAGCTGTATCCCGCGACGTGGCTGAGCGCGTTATTAACGTCAATTCGGCTACCGGGTTTACCGACGATCACGGCCAGCTCGCCTTCGTAATCGAACTCGCTGGAGAGAACCGGTTTTATCACCGGCCGCGCATGCCCGGTTTGCGAATCAGGAAAACGGATAAACAGCGTGGGGGCATTATTCGTCTCAGCAAACTCTTTTCTTTTTTCAGCGTAATTCATCCCCACGCAGAAAATCTTTCCGGGCTCTTCTATAACGGGCAAAAAGGTGATTTCTTCAGGCCTAATATCCACCGGGCAATCGAGATATTGTCTGGCGACGTCTACCGCATCCCAGTGAAGAAGGTCTTTCAATGTCGCATATTGATGGCCGATTTTATTACCCAAATCGATAAAGCCGGATGGTGTATAAATCCCGTAGCTTTTACGGCCCTGATGAATATAGCTTGCTAATTTCATGATAATACCCGATTGATATACGTGTTCTTTCTGTGTTCACGCCCCAGGGCGTGAACACATTGCCTGACTTTTATTCTGCGGACTGGGCGGGTACCAGTACCGGTTTATTACCGGATGCCAGATACGTCGCCACCACAACGCCAACCCCGAGCAATGCCAGAATAAATCCGGTCATCCCCTGCCAGCCCATCGAATGGAAAACAAAACCGTTAATAAAACCAATCACCGAACCGCCCATGTAGTAGAAGAATAAATAGAGCGCGACGGCCTGGCCTCTTGCATGGGTTGCATTTTTACTGACCCAGCTTAAGCCGATAGAGTGACAGCCGAAGAAACAGCCGGTAAAAATTACGGCGCCA
Organism: Enterobacter sp. FW301-JW81; assembly: GCF_058788735.1. NCBI lineage: Bacteria > Pseudomonadati > Pseudomonadota > Gammaproteobacteria > Enterobacterales > Enterobacteriaceae > Enterobacter > Enterobacter sp. FW301-JW81. The sequence goes on from NZ_JBYTBA010000001.1 coordinate 1,229,554, forward strand.
ACAATAAAGGTGACAACGTTCGACGTGAGCGTCAGCAGCATGCCGAACGCCATGATCAGGAACAACACGCGCAGGACCTTCATTGCGCCATATTTTGCCGATAAGCGGCCTGCCTGCGGAGCCGTAAAGAAACTCAGGGCGAAGCTAAAGGAGAGCAGGCCTGCATTTGCCGGTGAAATATGGAACGGTTCACCTTTCAGGAAGAAGGCCAGATAGTTATACAGTGAGGTAAATGCGCCGAAGATAATAAAGCTGATGACAAACGCCAGCGCCAGATTTTTATTTTTGAAGTGCGATGCCGCCCCTTTCACCATACGCATGGCGTTAAGGCTCTGCGTAGGCTTGAAGTTTTTAGATTCAGGCAGCAGGAACTTCACCAGAACGGCAACCGCTATCAGGCTGACAGCAAATCCGTAAAAGATGACATTGATTGAAACGTGATCGATAAGCTGGCTGGCAACAATACGGCCGGACATACCGCCCATCGAGTTGCCGAAGACAAAATAGCCCGTCACGATGCCAGCCGCCACCGGTGCGACCTCTTCACTGATGTAGGCGGTGGCCGCCGCAGCGATACCGCTTAGCGCCAGACCAATCACCGCACGCAGCGCCACCAGCATCGCCCAGGATTCTACCAGCGGGCAGAGCAGCGTCAGAATGCCGCCCAACAGGAGGGAGACGATAATTAAGCGCTTCCTGCCATATTGGTCGGATAAGGTCCCGGTAAACAGCAACCCAATTGCCAGCAAGGCCGTTTCTGCAGATAAGATAATACTCACCTGGCTGACCGGAACATTATATTCAACGGCCAGCGTCGGAAGCAGTGGCTGAATAAAAAACAGAGAAGCAAGTTCTGCTAGCCCGGATAATGCGAGTGCCAGAATTACGCGAATATGCGCGCTGGCTTTTACAGGAACGGGCGCTTTCAGGGTATTGTTAGCATGCGTTAACGCCATAATAACCTCAGTTTTATAGTTAAGGTACAGAGTATAATTGTTTAAGGTAGAACTATTTCTTAGTTTGGCTTTTACTTAATCAACTTCAGAGAGCATTTTTTCAGGCACGCAGACGACACCTTCAAATAGCTTACGGGAGGTACGAATTACCGCGGCTCGGGTATTTTCAATATTGTTCCCGTCCCTCAACAATGACACGGATATTTTTCCACTTGGGTGTTCAATATCAATAATATTGGTAAAGCGCTCTTTTGGGCGATCGGCGACAATTTTAGCGGCGACGGAGCCTTCTATAAGCGTCGCGGTCGAAATACCAATCGAGCCGGTAATGGCCAGTGATTTATGGCAGGTGTGTGGCATGAAATACCGCACCTGAAGCGTTCCGCCGTTGCGCGCCCGGCTGAGGAGAACCGGTTTAGGGATCACTTTGTTTGACACATCCCCTAAGCCCATCGCCTCGCCCGCCTGACGGCGCAGGCTCTCCAGCCTTGCTTTAAACGCCGTATCGGCATCCAGTTCCGCGGGTGACTCTCCTCCTGTTTTCCCCAGGGCCGATGCCTCAATCAATACCATCGGCATTGCCATATCAATGCAGGTAACGTCAATCCCGTCGAATACGTTTGTGACGCTGTCAGTCGGGAGTAATTTTCCTGTTTTGGAACCCGCTGAATTCAGGAAGGTTAAGCCAACGGGTGCGGCCGTACCCGGAACACCGTCAATCTGGGTATCGCCTTCATAGGTGACCCGATAATCAGGCGTTTGCACTTCCGCATCAACCAGCGTTCCGGTATTAAGATTACGGATCCGCACCGTTGTCACCGGGCTTTGCGCCTTCACCAGCCCTTTTTCTATCGCAAAGGGTCCCACCGCACAGAGCATATTGCCGCAGTTTGGCGTGGTATCGACGCGACGTTCGTTCACCATCACCTGTGCGAATAAATAATCCACATCTGCATCCGGACTGTCGGAAGGACTGACGATGGCCACCTTACTGGTTTGCGGGCTTCCACCGCCAATGCCGTCAATTTCAAGTTCATGGCCTGCGCCCATCAAGCTGAGTAGCACCGCGTCGCGCTCTTCGGTTTCCTCAGGCAGGTCGCTGGCCAGAATAACGGGGCCTTTTGACGTACCGCCACGCATTAATACGCAAGGGATCTTTAACATGTGTTTTTCTCATTTCGTTTTATCAGGAACGCAATAAGGTTTTCACACTCAAGTTGATAACTCTAATGTCAAAAAAAGCAGAATTAATACGTTTTGCACATTAATAACCACTGCGTTATCGTGGTTAAAGAAAAGCGAGAGCGGGATGCGGATATGCAACATGAATTACAGGGAATACAAGCGTTTGTAAAAATTGCAGAAATCGGATGTTTTACAAAAGCGTCGCAATTTCTTCATATTTCACAACCGGCGTTAACACGCAGAATTCAGAAACTGGAAGAGAGCCTGGGAACCACGCTGTTTGAGCGTTCGACGCGCAGCGTGAAGCTTACGACGGTGGGAAGAGAGTTTTTACCTAAAGCAAGGAATTTAATCGATTTTTATGAAAGCTCAATCCTGAGCATTAAAGAAATGGCGACGCATCAGGCAGGCGTGATTACGGTTTCCTGTATCCCTACCGCGGCCTTCTATTTTCTGCCATCTGTGATACGAGATTATAACAATGACTACCCAAACATCCGGATCCGCATACTTGAGCACAGTGCCAGCGATTGTCTCGAAGCGGTTTTAAATGGCGACGCAGATTTCGGCATAAATATGATAAACATCACACATCCTAATATCGATTTTGCGCCGCTGGTGAATGAACCCTTTGTTCTGGCATGCCGGCGCGACAATGAACTGGCGAAAAAACCGCTGGTCACATGGGACGATCTGGCCGGAATGAAGCTGATTGGGGTAAGACGTTCCAGCGGGAACCGTTCGCTTATCGATCAGGCTTTCGAGAAAATGGCCTGGAAACCGAACTGGTTTTATGAAGTGCGTCATCTGTCAACGTCACTGGGGATGGTGGAAGCGGGTCTCGGCGTGTCTGTGGTTCCAAGTCTGGCGATGCCGACCGATGAACATCACGTCCTTGTCAGTCGCCCGCTGATTGAACCCGTCATACGCCGAACGCTGGGGCTTGTGCAACGCCGGGAAACACCCCTTAGCCCGGCGGCGGAAAAATTCCGCGAGCTGATTTTACATCTGTGGTCTGGCGAAAACAGCAGCCCGTGGATAGGCAAGTTTACTCAGCTGTAGCCGTCTCATATTGGCCCAAAAGTACCCTTATTTGTTCTCCAGGTGACTCCTGCCGTTGGCGACTATGCGAAATAATGACTCCCGAACACAACATAGAGGGAGTTATCGTGATGAAACCATTTTTTCGTACGGCATTGATGATCGGCATGATGAGCGCATTTTCAACTTATGCTATCGCACAGGAGACAACCAGCATGAATAGCAAAACCATTCGCGCGATGACGGGCGCAGCGGCAACCCCATCCTTATCGGCTTCTGAAACCGCGTTAATCGTGGTGGATATTCAAAACGAATATTACGCATCAAAAGATTTTCGTGGTCAGATGGTTATCCCGGATGGTGAAAAGGTACTGAAGAACAGCCAGAAACTGGTCGACTATGCCCATCAAAAAGGGCTGCCAGTTTACTTCGTGCGTCATATAGGGCCGAAGGATAGCCCGATCTTCGCCGAAGGGTCCATCTATGCGCAATTCCATAAATATCTGCAACCTTCTGCGCAAGACACCATTATCACCAAAGCGACCCCAAGCTCTTTTGTTGGCACCGATCTGGATGCGCAATTAAAGAAAAAAGGAATTAAAAAGGTCATCGTAATTGGCCTGATGACGCACATGTGTATTTCGTCAACCGCACGTGACGCTGTACCGCTGGGTTACAGCGTGATTATTCCTGAAGATGCAACGGCAACACGCGATCTGGACGATGGCCAGGGCGGCGTGGTGGATCACAAAACACTGCAACGAGCGGCATTAGCCGGTGTGGCCGATGTATTCGCTGAGGTAATGACCGCCAAAGACGTTATGGCATTGCCGGTCACAAAATAAGACCGGACTTGATCCCTGTCGCCAGCCAGACTTCTATACTGGCTGGCACATGGAGGCTTTTATGACGTTGAAAATTGGTATTGTGGTATTTGATGGGATCATCCCTTTTCACCTTTCGGTGCCGTATGCCGTGTTTGAGAAAGCGCTCACGCCACAAGGCGAGCCCCTTTGTCAGCTGGTCGTTTGCGCCACAACGCCCGGCGTACTGAAGACAAATGCCGGATTTTCGATCGTTGTTGAGCGTGGGCTTGATGCTCTGGCAGGAATGGATATGGTGATCGTCCCAAGCTGGGATTTTCCCGATCGTGACCCAGATTCCGAGCTCTTGCTGGCGCTGAAAAAGGCCCATGCTGCGGGTGCACGCATTGTGGGCTTATGCATGGGTGCGTTTGTGGTTGCCGCCTCGGGGTTACTGGAACATCGCCCTGCGACAACGCACTGGCGATGGGCGGCTGACTTTCAGCGCCTCTATCCCTCCGTGCAAATGGACAAAGATGTGCTTTATATTGATGATGGTGACGTTGTCACATCTGCGGGAACGGCGGCCAGCATTGACTGCTGCCTGCATCTGGTGCGTCAGGCATGGGGAGCAGAAGTGGCAAACAGCGTAGCGCGCTTGCTGGTTGTTCCCCCCCACCGCCAGGGTGGGCAGCGGCAGTATGTAGAGCTGCCGGTTCAGAATACGCGTCGCGGGGACTATTTCACCGATGCGCTGGCGTGGGCAACGGAGAATCTTCAGCTCGCACTCACACTGGACTGCGTGGCGGAAAAGGCCTGCATGAGCCGACGCAGCTTCACCCGCCGTTTTCAGCAAACAACCGGGGAGAGTTTTTCGCGCTGGCTGATTAATCAACGCATTATCGTCGCGCAACGCTATCTCGAAAAAACTGACCAGCCGGTGGATGACATTGCTGAGCGAGTCGGTTTTCCCTCGACAACGTCCTTGCGACGTCACTTTAACAATCTGCTGAATACGTCGCCTTCCCGCTATCGACGCGAATTTCGCGGGCGATAGCGGTCCAGGTTATTTCCCGTGAGTATCAAACCCCGCCATGACCGCCGTCAGTTCTGCCAGTGAAAAACCGTGCTTCGGATCGTCAACGCCCAGCCCAAAGCGTTCCTGCATCAGCTGATACAGCGCCGCAGCGTCGGGAAGATGGATCTGCTCCTCTACATGGCCATTCTGCCAGTGGGTAAAGTTAAAGTTGGTCAGCGTCAGCTTGCCGCCGTCCGGCAGATGGCGGCACATCAGCAGATGATGGCGGAAATGCGACTGCGGCCAGTGCGCCGACCAGAAATTCCCCATCACGTAATCGCTGAAATACTGCGTCGTCAGGTCAAAGTGGTACATCGACTGCCAGTGCTCGTGATGACGGAACTGCAGCACCCAGTCATTCCCCTCGCTCAGCAGACGATAAAGCCCGTGCGGCGTCTCCTGTTCTTCGTTGGCCAGCAGGCGAATCGGCGCCGTCAGCGTCTGGCCGCCAAACCCAACGTCGGCAATCCAGCGCTCGCCGTTCAGCTCCACCAGCAGCAGGCGGTGCGTGCGCGGCGGCATTAGTGGTGGATTAGCCAATACCACGCGCCCAAGCACGCTGCGCACCGTAAACCCGACTTCGCGCAAGACGCGCTCGAACAGGCCGTTTTGCTCAAAGCAGTATCCCCCGCGACGGGCGGTCACCAGTTTGTCGACCAGACACGGGTCTTCAAGATGAATTTCGCGCGGCAGGACGACATCGATATTCTCAAACGGGATCGCGCAGTTGTGATGTAAGTGCAGCGCGCGCAGGGTGTCGATATCCGCAGAAGCCGGTTGCTTCCAGCCGATGCGAGCAAAATAGGCAGTCAGAAAGGGAGACATGCATCAGTTTCCTTTAAAAGTGATGTTTTGTTTATAAACTAATTTTACGCGTTCACTTTGATTTCCGTGCTTTTTCTGCATACTCGATTGTTTACGAGGAGAATCTATGAGCCCCTTTCGCCCTGTTGAATTACGTCATGCCAGCCGCCTGCTGAACCACGGCCCTACCGTGCTGATTACCAGCCGGGATGAAACCCTGGACAGACGCAACGTGATGGCCGCCGCATGGTCAATGCCCGTCGAATTTGAACCGCCGCGTATTGCCATTGTGGTGGATAAAAGCGCCTGGTCGCGCGAGCTGATCGAACGCAGCGGGAAGTTTGGCATCGTCATCCCCGGCGTGGCGGCGGCCAACTGGACTTACGCGGTGGGCAGCGTCAGCGGGCGCGATGAAGACAAATTCAACTGCTACGGGATCCCGGTCGTAAACGGCCCCGAACTCGGCCTGCCGGTCATTGAAGAAAAATGTCTGGCGTGGATGGAGTGTCGATTATTACCCGCCACATCGGCGGCAGAAAAGTACGATACGCTGTTTGGCGAAGTAGTATCGGCGGCGGCAGATGAACGCGCGTTTGTCGCCGGACGCTGGCAGTTTGACGGCGATAAGCTGAATACGCTGCATCACCTTGGGGCCGGGACGTTTGTGGCGAGTGGGAAGATGGTGAAGGCGCCGGATTGAGAAAACCCTCCCCCTATAAGGGAGAGGGTAAACGTACTACTTCGCACGCCGCGCAATAATCTCATCCGCAACATTCCGCGGGGCTTCCGCAAAATGATGGAACTCCATCGTGTACGTCGCGCGTCCCTGGGACATCGAGCGCAAAGTCGTGGCGTAACCAAACATCTCGGCCAGCGGCACATCAGCACGAATAATCTGGCTTCCGTACTGCTCTTCCATCCCCTGCACCATGCCACGGCGGGAGGAGAGATCGCCCATAATGTTACCGGCGTACTCCTCTGGTGTTTCCACCTCCACGTGCATGATTGGCTCAAGGATCGCCGGATCCGCCCTGCGAGCGCCATCTTTAAAGCCGAGGATCGCCGCCATGCGGAACGCCATCTCCGAGGAGTCGACTTCGTGATACGAACCAAACGTCAGCGTCGCTTTGACATCGACAACCGGATACCCCGCCAGAACGCCGCTGTTCATGGCTTCACGCAGCCCTTTCTCAACAGACGGGATATACTCGCGCGGCACCACGCCGCCCTTGGTGGCATCTTCAAACGTAAAGCCGCTGCCGGGGTCGGTCGGCTCAAGGCTCAGCACTACGTGACCGTACTGCCCTTTGCCGCCGGACTGACGGACAAATTTGCCTTCGATATCCTTCACCGCTTTACGCAAGGTTTCGCGGTAGGTTACCTGCGGACGACCAATGTTCGCCTCGACGCCAAACTCACGCTTCATGCGGTCAACGATAATCTCCAGGTGTAACTCACCCATCCCGGAGATAATGGTCTGGCCGGACTCTTCGTCAGTGTGCAGGCGGAAAGACGGATCTTCCGCCGCCAGACGCTGCAGCGCGATCCCCATTTTCTCCTGATCGCCTTTCGTTTTCGGTTCGATCGCCAGCGAGATAACCGGATCCGGGAACTCCATCCGCTCAAGCGTGATCACCGCGTTCGGGTCGGTTAAGGTGTCACCCGTGGTCACATCTTTCAGCCCAACGCAGGCAGCGATATCCCCGGCGCGCAGTTCGTCCACCTCGTGGCGATCGTTGGCTTGCATCAGCACGATACGCCCGATACGCTCTTTCTTCCCTTTCACCGGGTTATACACCGCATCGCCTTTGCGCAACACGCCAGAGTAAACGCGAATAAAGGTCAGTTGCCCAACGTACGGGTCGCTCATCAGCTTAAACGCCAGCGCCGAAAACGGTTCGTCATCGCTGGGGTGACGTTCCGCGTGCTGCCCTTTTTCATCCACGCCGTCAATCGCTGGCACGTCCAGCGGCGACGGCATCAGCTCAATGACCGCATCGAGCATGCGCTGCACGCCCTTGTTTTTGAACGCGCTGCCGCACAGCATCGGCTGGATTTCACCCGAGATGGTGCGAATACGCAGCCCCCTGATGATTTCCGCTTCGTCCAGATCGCCCGTTTCCAGGTATTTATCCATCAGATCGTCGCTGGCTTCCGCCGCCGCAGAGACCATTTTTTCCCGCCATTCCTGAGCGGTTTTCACCAGGTCATCCGGCACGGGCGCATAGGTGAACACCATGCCCTGGGTGGCATCGTCCCACAGAATGGTGCGCATCTTGATGAGATCCACCACGCCGGTGAAATGCTCTTCCGCGCCAACCGGAATCACAATCGGTACCGGATTCGCCTTCAGGCGCTCCTGCATCATCCGCACCACGCGGAAGAAATCGGCGCCCGGACGGTCCATCTTGTTGACGAAGGCCAGACGTGGCACGTGATACTTATTCGCCTGACGCCAGACGGTTTCGGACTGAGGCTGCACGCCGCCCACTGAGTCATACACCATCACGGCTCCGTCGAGAACACGCATGGAGCGTTCCACCTCAATGGTGAAATCCACGTGCCCCGGGGTGTCGATGATATTGATCCGGTGCGGTTCAAACCCTCTGTCCATACCCGGCCAGAAGCAGCTGACGGCCGCGGACGTAATGGTGATCCCGCGCTCTTGCTCCTGCGCCATCCAGTCGGTTGTTGCCGCGCCATCGTGTACTTCACCCAGCTTGTGGCTCATCCCGGTGTAAAACAGGATGCGCTCGGTGGTGGTTGTTTTACCGGCATCGATATGCGCGGAGATACCGATGTTGCGATAACGTTCGAGGGGGATGGGTCGGGGCATGATATTTCCTTAAGTCTCTATGACCTGTGTGTGACGACCGGTATGGTCGTGTATTCGTTCGTTTGCTATAATAGTCCTATTGTACGAGTATTATCGAACTATTTTTTAATGGTTGACCTATTGTTGATATAGCTCAATCTGACACCACACGCAGGAAAACGATGATCCCTAACCATCCCGAAACTGAACAAATACTGCTGGAAAATGTGCTGTTTGCCCTCGGCAACCCGCTCCGGCTGTCGATTATTCGCCGGCTGGCCGACGGCAGCGAACTCAGCTGCAACGCGCTGCGCCCGGAGGATGTAGTGAAATCGACAATGACACACCACTGGCGCGTGTTGCGCGACAGCGGCGTCATCTGGCAGCGTCCGCAGGGACGAGAAAATATGATTTCGTTGCGCAGAGTGGATCTGGATGCCCGTTTTCCCGGGCTGATGAAGATACTGCTGCAGGTTAAATAATTTCAGTCCCTTCCAGGCGATAGACCGGGATCCGCCGGGTGGTTTTGGTGAGCGTATCAAACACCTCGGCGTCGGACGTCACGATCCTCATCCCTGTCTTGCGTAATCTTTGCACATCGGCCGCGATACGCTGGATGCCAAACCAGAAAAGCCCGTCGAGTGCCGTCACCGACAGTCCGTTTTCCAGCGCCAGTTTGAGGCGTTCCTTCGGGGCTTTAACCTGCTGGGCAATTTGCCGGTAAGGCACTTCACTGCATCCTGTCGCGTCACTGCGCTGGATACGCGTTTTAAGTTGATAGGTAAATTCGTCAGGTATTCCGTCGAGATCCCTTTTGAGGCTATAGACGCAGCCAAAGCGCTTGCCGTTGAACAGAACATTTTTCTGACTGAGCTGAAGCTCTTTTCTGACAACGTCTATCAGCTGGGGTGCACGGGTAAGGAGTAGCCTGAAGGGCAGCTCGAAGCTGGTGACGTAATCCACATTAAGCAACGCGAGACGCAGCCGCTCCTCTGCACCGGACTGTTGCTCACGACACTCCTCCATCACCTCTGCCCACTGGCGCGTCAGGCGCTCCGGCTCGGCGGCTTCGGTAAGGAGATATTTTTCAATCTGATAATCAACTCTTCCGGTCATCGTGTGGTATCCCGTCGCTGTGGATGCGGTAATTCTATACAGCGCGGTGATATTTATAAAGGACTGAACCGCAGCGGCATTCTGAAAATGTCGTTGCGATTCAGCATCCTGACGTTTCAGATCAGTGCGCCATAATCCATCCCATCAGCAGCGTGGCGAAAATCACCGTCGACGCGCCGCCGATGCGGGTGGCAATCTGCGCAAACGGCATGAGCGACATCCGGTTAGAGGCCGATAAAATAGCCACGTCCCCCGTTCCGCCCAGACCGCTGTGGCAGCAGGTCACAATGGCCGCTTCCACGGGATACATATTCAGATGCGACGCAATAAAGTAGCCGCTCAGCGCCATCGCAATCACGACCGAGCCGCATACCACCACGTATCCCACCGAGAAGACCGACACCACGCTCTCAAGCGGAACGTATAACATCCCGAGGCCGATCATCAGCGGCCAGACAAGCGCGGCCGAGACGAATTTATAGCAGCTGTGCGCCCCCTGCTCCATGGAGGCCGGGATTACCCTGAAGTACTTACACAGGACGGCAATCAGGATCATCAGCACCGGGCCGGGAATGTGGACCAGTTTTTCAAACAATCCACCGACGATGAAAAACGCGCACACCATCAGCAACCCGCCGCCCATCAGATGAAAATCCGTCTGTTGAGCACTTTGCGCCCCGGTAAACAGACTGGCGTCCTCTTTGCTTCGGGTCAGCATGCCGTTACCCGTAAGCGCGGGACGTTTTGCCCCGAGACGCGCCAGCGAGCCTGCACAAATAATGGCGAAGATGTTCCCAACGACCGCAGCGGGTGCCAGCTGCGCAACGTAGACGTCCGGCGTGTGTCCCAGTATTGCCGAATAGGCCAGGGACAGGGGCAAAATCCCCTCGCCAATCCCGCCGCCAATAATCGGAACGATGATAAAGAAGAACGTGTGGTAAGGCGTATAGCCAAACAGCGATCCTACAATGATCCCGCTCAGCACGGCCATGAATGTCCCTGCCACCAGCGGAACAAACATGCGCATCATCCCCTGGATCAGCAGTACCCGGTTCATCCCCAGAATGCTGCCGACCACCAGGCAGGCGATGACGAAATAGAGCAGATTCGCCTCTTTCATCAGCAGATGCACCGTATCAAGGGTCTGTTGGCCGAATGCGCCAAAGTAGACCAGCACGGAGGGCACCATCAGGCACAGGATCGCCGGGCCGCCGATGTCTTTCAGCAGGGGGATTTGACGCCCTACTTTGGCAAACGCGAAGCCGAGGGTCATGATGACCGCGAGTCCGCCAATCATATTTTTCGGCAGTAGCCCTGCCCAGGCGGATGTCGCCACAATGGCGGCAATCCCGACAAACAGCATCAGTGGGACAGCGCCAACCTCGGTATTGAGCCCAAAGGCGAAACGCGAGGTCGGCAGCGCAGAAGTCGGTACAGGATTATCTTTCATATAATCACCTGAAAATTGTGTTCGGATATACAGATAAAGGAATAGGCTGGAAACTATTCCTGATAAAATAAATACTTTTAAATATAAATAATGAATTATGCGGCCTTTTCTAAAATCAGGCTCAGGGTGAAATTAACATGCGCCCCCGAAGAGAAATGTGAACACAACAACGCTTTCCTTTTAAATAATTTAATTCATCATTATGTAACTAAAGTTATTCGTGGCGATCAATGCATTCCTTTTTGAAATTAATAAAACCAGAAAGAATGTGAACTTTATCACTCCTGCTCCGCTAGCCAGGCGCTAAATTACCCCCCAATCAATCACACAAATACCGTGTCTTTAAAACCATTAAAGCCGCTGTTTTTACTCGCCTTTTAAATAGTCAGGAGTTAACCATGTCTCGCAAAGAAGTGCTGTATACGCCCTATAACGGAGCCGTACTGCTGGAGAACCCGTTATTAAATAAAGGGCTCGCTTTCATTAAAGAAGAGCGGGATAATTTTAACCTGCATGGGCTATTGCCGCACAACGTTGAAACCATTGAAGAACAAACCGAACGTGCCTGGGTGCAGTTCTGCCATTTTAAAAGTGATATTTCCCGTCATGTTTATCTGCGCAATATTCAGGATACTAATGAAACCCTCTTTTATAATCTCCTGCGTTTGCATCTGAAAGAGACGCTGCCAATTATCTATACCCCGACCGTGGGTGAAGCCTGCGAGCATTTCTCGACGATTTATCGCCGCGCGCGCGGGTTATTTATTTCATGGCCTAACCGCCATCGCATTGATGAGATGCTGCAAAGCTTCTCGCGCAACGACATCCGCGTAATTGTAGTGACGGACGGGGAGCGTATTTTAGGGCTTGGCGATCAGGGTATCGGCGGAATGGGCATCCCGATTGGCAAGCTGTCGCTGTATACCGCCTGCGGGGGGATCCATCCGGCCTCTACCCTCCCGATCATGCTGGACGTCGGCACCAACAATCAGCAGCATCTGGACGACCCGATGTACATGGGCTGGCGTCATCCACGCATTAGCGACGATCAATACGCCGAGTTTATGGATATGTTTGTCAGCACCGTCAAGGCGCGCTGGCCCAACGTTCTTCTGCAATTTGAAGACTTTGCCCAGAAAAACGCCACCAGACTGCTCCAGCGCTACCGCGACCAGCTGTGCTGCTTTAATGATGACATTCAGGGAACGGCAGCCGTTACCGCAGGTACGCTGATTGCGGCGGCCCACGCCGCGGGCACGCGCATTCGCGACCAGCGCGTGGTCTTCCTGGGCAGCGGTTCCGCCGGATGCGGGATAGCAGAAAAAATTGTGGCGCTAATGGTGGATGACGGCCTGACCGAGTCCGAAGCCCGCAGCCGGATCTTCATGGTCGATCGCTTCGGCCTGCTGACCGACGACATGACCAACCTGCTCGATTTCCAGAAAAACCTGCTCAGCGCGCGCGACGCCATTAGCCGCTGGCAGGTAGAGACGAAGAATATTTCCCTGCTGGACGTAGTGAAGAACGCACACCCAACGGTGATGATTGGCGTTTCGGGCCAGCCGGGGCTGTTTAGCGAAGAGATTGTCAAAGAGATGCATCGCCACTGCCCGCGCCCGATTATCATGCCGCTTTCGAACCCGACGTCACGGGCAGAAGCTCAGCCGCAGGATCTTATCGCCTGGACTCAGGGCGCCGCGCTGGTGGCTACCGGCAGCCCGTTTGCCCCGGTCTTCTGGCAGGACACGCAGTACGACATCGACCAGTGTAACAACGCCTATATTTTCCCGGGGCTGGGATTAGGGGTTCTGGCCAGCAACGCGCGCCGGGTAACCGAAGAGATGCTGATGGCAGCAAGCCGCAGCCTGGCGGCGCAGTCTCCGCTGGTCACCGCGGAAAAAGGGGGATTGCTGCCGCCGGTTGACTGTATTGAAGCGGTGTCACGCCAGATAGCCGTCGCCGTGGCACGGGCCGCAATTGCCCAGGGCATTGCCCCGGCGATAGATGATGAGACGTTGATGGCGCGCATCGAGAAGACATGGTGGCAGGCGGACTATGCGCCTTACCGCCGCTCCGCGCTGTAGGATCGGTCATGCCCTCACCGCGCGGTGAGGGCCCTGGTGCTGTTTTAATGTTGTACGCCCGAGCGGTCAGAAAAATCGTCGACGGACAGAATATCAGCCCGCGGTGCCGCCGTTTTGCGGCGGGCATACCGGTCAGGCTGGCCTTCAGGACGCGTTTTGAAGCGACGGTGCAGCCACATATACTGCTCTGGTGCCATCCGTACCGCGCGCTCAATTGCCCTGTTCATCTGCGTCGCAACGGATTCTTTATCTCCCCCCTGCAGCGCTTCACCGATATCCTCCAGAATAATCAGTTCGTAACCTGAGCCGTCCGCCCTGCGCCGCGGCACGAAGGGGATGACGGCAGGCCGCGCGCTTTTGACCAGCATATAGCTGCCTGCCGTCGTGGCGGCATCCGGCACCGCAAAAAACGGCACGAAGACGCTATTGGTTTTGCCATAGTCGTGATCCGGGGCGTACCACAAAATTTCATTCTGCTTCAGCGAGCGGATCATGCCTTTTAAATCATGGCGGTCGAGCATGGTTTTATTGGAACGCAGGCGCCCGCGCGTCTGCAGCCAGTCCAGCAGCGCGTTATTGTTAGGACGATACACCCCAATGCCGGGGTTAAGCATGCCAAAGATCCGCGCGCCCAGCTCAAGGGTGAGGAAATGCATGCCCACGAGCACCACGCCATTGCCTTTCGCCCGCGCCTTTTCCATGTGCTCATAGCCCACCACGGTATAGCATTTCTGCACCCGCCACGCTGGCCAGAACCATGCCATCCCGGTTTCGATCACCCCCATGCCTACCGATTCAAAATTACGCTGCAGCAACGTCTCGCGTTCATTCTCATTCATCTCAGGAAAGCAAAGCTCAAGGTTGCGGCGGGCAATCTCGACGCGCCGGGGGAGCAGGCGCATCGCCAGCCGCCCCAGGCCGTGACCGATTCGAAACAACAGCGGATAAGGCAGCAGCATGATGAGCCACAGCGCGGCAATGCCGGCCCAGCTGAGCCAGTAGCGGGGGTGAAGAAAGGCGAGGGAAAACCGCGGTAATTTTGTCATCAGAAAATTATCCTTTAACGTGTCTGTCCTTAACTGATTCTGTTGAAGATCTTTCCTAAGGATTTATGAAATGTCAGTCAGAAACGTAAAGTGTAGCGGAAAAGACAAAACGCATTTTTATCGATTTTTGCGAAAAGCGGGATGACAGGCGGGGAAAGCCGGGGAAGAACGGATCCGCTCCCCGGCATAAAGATCCTACATTGAGTAGCCGGGCTTCTTAATCAGCTCGTCCAGCTTCGGTCCTATTTCGGTATCCCAGACCTGCGCTTTCCAGTCCTCCTGATTCACCTGGTTCAACGCCACCGACACGGAACTGTCTTTGCTGTTGAAATGGCGAATAATCACCTCGGCAATATCCGCCGCCAGGGCGTTTTTTTGTTCGTCGTTCAAATCACGGGGAAAACATTTGATATCTACGTGTGGCATATGCAGGCTTCCAGTTGTGAGTCAGGACTCCACGTTATCAGATAATATCGTTGGCCTTTAACACCTTGTGCAGTTCCGGCAGCTGGCATACGGTATCCGCGACGGCCGTTAGTTTCGGCGTATTGGCCGCAAACCAGGCGTGTCGGGGCCCCCAGGTGCGCGCCACCGCGATATACACGTCCAGCAGCGTCAGCCGTTCACCCAGCGCAAACGGGTCCGCGCTGAGCTGTTCTTCGAACCACAAATAGAGGGATTTCCGGTACTCGATGCAGTTTTTCTGCAGCTGCTCCGGCGCGTCCGGCGCCCAGCGTTCGGGATAGTCGGCATACGTAAACGTGGGATAGACGTTCGCCACAAACCAGATGAGCAAACGCTGAAACTGCTGGCGTTCAGCCTGACCTACGGGCGGGGCGAGATCGGGACACCTGTCGAGCACCATCAGGGCAATCGCCGCCGTTTCGGTCATGATGGCGCCATTTTCCAGCTCCAGCGTCGGCACCTGGCACAGCGGGTTCAGCTTGTGCAGCAGCTCACGCTGCGGACCGGGCTGATCAAACCCGTCCACGTTGATAAATTGATAAGGGATATCAGCCAGGGTTAGCATTACTTCACTGATTGCCGAGCCCCAGCCGGGTACGCCATAGAGTTTAATCATGTTGCCCCCTGAGGGTGAGGGATGAAAACCCTAAGTGTAGAGCACCATTAGTAGGTTATCCCAGGCGGGTTGACCTCCGATTGCGCCACCGCTTCGCCCTGCTCACCCCAGCGCGCCAGCACCTTCTGGTAATCTCCGCGCGTAATCGCACCGTTCAGCGCGGCCTGCAGGGCGTACACCAGCTCGTTGCCTTTTTTGGTGGTGGTCGCGACATAGGCTTTTTTCGGCCCTAAACCGACCACGCGGGTCTTGCCGGTGAGCGCGGCTTTATAGGCCGAGACCGACTGCGGCCCGAAGAACACGTCCGCCCTGCCGGACTGAATATAGAGGTTGCCCGAGGCATCGTCGTGGAGATAAACCGGCAGCGCAGGCGCCCGCCCTGCCTTTTGGTTCTCTTCGTTCCAGCCCAGCAGGATACGTTCCTGATTAGTACCAGAGCCGACAATCACCTTTTTCCCCGCCAGATCTTCCGCGTTTTTAATGGACTGCACCTCGCTGGTGGATTTCACCGAAAACGCCAGCGAATCGACGCGGTAGGTTGCAAAATCGAACTTCTCTTTACGCTGTTCGGTCACCGCAATGTTCACCAGCGCCACGTCGTAGCGTCCGGAGGCGATCCCCAGCGGCCAGTCTTCCCACGCCGTCGGCACCAGCTTCAGCTTCAGCCCCAGGCTGCCCGCCAGCAGGCGAGCGATATCCGGGTCGCTGCCAATCCGCGTTCGGTTATCGCTGGCCAGCAGCGCCAGCGGCGGGGAGTTCAGCGCCGAAATGGCGACCGTCAGCGTCCCCGGTTCAACGAACCGGTAATTCGCGGGGATCTTCGCCACCGCCTGCGGATCGACCGTCACCGGCAGCGGCTGCTCGTTGGCTTTTAAATCAATGCTGGCGTGGCTGGCGGCTGAAAAAATCAGCCCCGCCAGAAGTCCGTATTTCATTGGTGCTCCTTATAAGACTTTGGAGAGAAACTGGCGCGTTCGCGGATGCGATGGATGATTCAGCACCTCGTCACTGCTGCCCTGCTCCACGATTTTTCCGTCGACCATAAACACCACCTGATCCGCCACCTCCCGGGCAAAGCCGATCTCGTGGGTGACCACCACCAGCGTGGTGCCGGACCGGGCCAGCTTTTTGATCACGTCCAGCACTTCCCCCACCAGCTCCGGATCCAGCGCCGAGGTGGGTTCATCAAACAGCATCACGCGCGGGCGCAGCGCCAGCGCGCGGGCAATGGCAATGCGCTGCTGCTGGCCGCCAGAAAGATGGCGGGACCAGGCGTTCGCTTTATCCCGCAGCCCAACCACGTCCAGCAGGCTGAACGCCCTTTCCACCGCCTCTTTTTTGCTGAGCTTTTTATGCGCGACCGGCGCCTCTATCAGGTTTTCCAGCACCGTGAGGTGCGGAAAGAGGTTGAAGTTCTGGAACACATAGCCCACGTTGATGCGCTGCTTGAGGATCTCCTTCTCTTTCAGCTCGTAGAGCCTGTCGCCCTGACGGCGATAGCCAATGTAATCGCCGTCTATCTGGATAAAGCCTTCGTCGACGCGCTCCAGGTGGTTAATGGTGCGCAGCAGCGTCGATTTGCCCGAGCCGGACGGCCCGAGGATCACCGTCACGGATCCGGGCGGGATCTCAAGCGTGACGTTGTCGAGCGCCTTATGGCGACCAAAGTACTTGCTGACGCCGGTAATCGAAATGTGTCCTTCAGGAGAGGCTTGCATGGACGGGCTCCTGTGCTGGTGCGGTGGTGACAGAACGGCTACGACGGGTGGCGCGGTTCTGATTAACGGCAGAGCGGCGTTCGCTGCGGGCGAGCGCGCGTTCAACACCGTACTGGATAGCGGACAAGACGGTGGTAATCACCAGGTACCAGGCGGCTCCGACCATCAACAGCGGGATCACCTCCTGCGTGCGGTTGTAAATCATCTGGATGGTATAAAACAGCTCCGGCATCGCCAGGACGTAGACCATCGCTGTGCCCTTGGCGAGGCTGATGATCTCATTGAAGCCCGAAGGCAGAATGGTGCGCAGCGCCTGCGGCAAAATAATGCGCACCGTGCGGCGCCAGGCCGGCAGGCCGAGCGCGGCGGCCGCTTCATATTGCCCGTGGTCGACGCCGAGGAATCCGCCGCGAATGATCTCGGCGGTGTAGGCGCTCTGCACCAGGGTGAGCCCTACCACGGCGGTGGAGGACTGTCCCAGCACGTTAATGGTTTCAAAACTGCCCCAGGTGATGCCAGTGAACGGCACGCCGAGAGAGAGCGTGTCGTAGAGATAGGAAAAGTTGTAGAGAATGATCAGCACCACGATCAGCGGCAGAGAGCGGAACAGCCAGATGTAGGCCCACGCCAGGCTGCTCAGCAGCCAGGACGAAGAGAGTCTCGCCAGGGCCAGCATGCCGCCAATGACCACGCTCAGCGCGGTGCCGATCAGCGTCAGCAGCAGGGTCTGGCCGACGCCTTCGAGGATCACCGGGTCAAAGAACCAGCGGGCGAATACCCCCCACTCCCAGCGCGGGTTAAAGGCCACGGACTGTATGACGACCGCCAGGACAAACAGCGCCACCGCGGCGCCGACGGCCCGCAGCGGATATCGCGCCGGGACCACCTTAATGGTTTCAACGTTGCTCATCGTCGTTCCTCATGCGGTTTGACTGAACGCTTCGCGTACCAGCGTTTTGGTGAAGCGCAGCCGGCCGTCAAACGGCGGCTGGCTATACTCTTCCGGATCCCGGTTCAGATCGAACTGCGGCTCGTAGCCCTGACTGAGATAGAGCCTGACCGCCTCCGGCTGGCGAAAACCGGTTGTCAGGTAGATCTGGCTATACCCTGCCAGCACCGCCCTGCGCTCCAGCTCCTGCACCACGCGCCCGGCAAGTCCCTGCTGACGCAGGGATTTGTTGGTCCAGATACGTTTAATCTCTGCGGTCCGCTCGTCAAAGGGTTTGTAGGCGCCGGTGGCGATGATTTCACCATCGCGCTCCAGAACGATAAACAGCCCCTGCGGCGCCAGATACCATTCCGTCAGCTCGACTTCTGCGTCCTTAGAGAAGTAGTCCCCGTAACGGGCCGCGTATTCACCGAACAACCCCTCGATAATGGGCTGGAGTTCGGCATCTTCCGGCGAAACATCACGAAATTGTTCGCTCATCGCGCCTCCTTAATCACCCAGGCCAGCCGGGTTCACCTCTGAACTCGGGATGCGCTCAACGCCCTCACCCCAGCGGTTCAGCACCTTGTCGTAATCGCCGCTTTTGATAGCGCCGTTCAGCGCGGTTTGTACCGGCTCGACCAGGCCGCTGCCTTTTTTCAGCGTTACCGCGATGTGCGCCGCCTTCGGCCAGCCGCCGTCGACGCTGCCAACCAGCTTGGTTTTACCCGTCAGCGCGGCTTTCCACGCGCCAATCACGTTCGGGCCAAAGAAGGCGTCCGCGCGCCCGGACTGGATCGCCAGGGTTTGTGCCGCATCGTCTTTGGTGTAGATCGGGGTAAAAGGTTTCAGCCCCTTCTTCAGGTTTTCAGCATTCCATGCCAGCAGGATGGCTTCCTGATTGGTACCGGAGCCCACGATAATGCGCAGCCCGGCGATATCCTCCGCTTTCTCAATGGACGTAATCGGGCTGGTGGATTTCACGTAGAAACCGAGGGAGTCCTTCCGGTAGGTGGCAAAATCAAACTTCTGTTTGCGTTCTTTGGTGACGGTGATGTTGCTGATAGCCGCATCGTATTTCCCGGAGGCCACGCCCAGCGGCCAGTCTTCCCAGGAGGTCGGCACCACGTTCAGCTCCAGCCCGAGGCTGTCCGCCACCAGACGCGCAACGTCGACCTCGCTTCCCAACAGCGTTTTGTTGTCATCGGAGAAGACCGTCAGCGGCGGCGAATTAAGCGCGGCCACCGCCACGGTGAATTTGCCCGGCACGGCGAAGCGGTAGTCTTTCGGCAACTGGGCGATGGCATCACCGTTTTTGGCGGTGTTGATCGGCGTTTTATTAGCCTCAATGCTCACGCCGGTGCCGTTAATATTCACATTCTCTGCCCAGACGGCAGGGGTAAAGGCCAGCGCAAGCGCCAGAATAAGCGATGTTTTCTGCATAGCGGTGTTCTCTTTTATTGTTGTGTGAAGGCGTTTTTCGGCTCGTCCAGGCCTAAGCTCTCGCGCAGCGTGGTGCCCGGGTAGTCGGTGCGGAACAGGCCGCGAGCCTGTAACACGGGCACCACCTGGTCAACAAAGCGCGGGAAGGTGTCCGGCGTACCGCCCTGAATGATGAAGCCGTCTGCGGCATAGCCTTCGAACCAGGCCTGCAGGCCGTCCGCAACCTCCTCCGGCGTACCGGAAAAGCGCGGGCGCGGCGAAGCGGCTTCCAGCGCCACCTGACGCAGGGTCAGGCTGCGCTCGCGGGCGTTACGCTTGATTTCATCGGTGGTGCTGCGGAAGCTGTTTTTGCCTAAGTCGCCGATATCCGGGAACGGTTCGTCGAGCGGATACTGGCTGAAATCATGATGTTCGAAATAACGCCCGAGGTAATTAAGGGCATCGTTAATCGACACCAGCGCCGCCGTGGTTTGATACTGGTTTTCCACGTCGTCGGCGTCTTTACCCACAATCACGCTGACGCCCTGGAAAATATGTAAATCAGAGGCGCGGCGGCCGTGCGTTTCCAGCTGCTGCTTCACGTCGCGATAAAACGCCTTTGCTTCCTCGACGGTTTCGTGATGGGTAAAAATGGCATCGGCGTGTTTCGCCGCCAGCTTTTTCCCGTCATCCGACGCGCCGGCCTGGAATACAATCGGACGCCCTTGCGGGGTGCGGCCAATATTCAGCGGCCCGGCGACCTGGAAGAAATCACCGTGGTGATCCAGAGCGTGAAGCTTTGACGCGTCAAAGAATTGCCCGCTCTCTTTATTACGTACGAACGCATCGCCTTCCCAGGAATCCCACAGCCCTTTCACCACGTCGAGATACTCATCGGCGATCCGGTAGCGCAGCGCGTGTTCCGGGTGTTTTTCGCGGGAAAAGTTCTTCGCCGACCCTTCCAGCGGTGAGGTCACCACGTTCCAGCCCGCGCGGCCGTTGCTCAGATGGTCGAGGCTGGCGAACTGACGCGCCGTGGTAAAGGGCTCGCTGTAGGAGGTGGATAAGGTTCCCACCAGCCCCAGGCGCGAGGTGATGCTGGCGAGCGCGGATAACACCGTCAGCGGTTCAAACCGGTTTAAAAAATGCGGGATCGACTTTTCGTTAATATAAAGGCCGTCGGCAACGAATAAGAAATCGAGTTTGCCCTCTTCCGCCTTTAACGCCGTCGCCTTAACGAAATCAAAATTGATGCTGGCATCGGCGACGGCCGCAGGGTGACGCCAGGCGGACATATTCCCGGATGCACCATGCAAAATGGTCCCCAGCCGCAGTTGACGATGTGCAGACATATTCACCTCTTCAGAATTAAACGTGTTGCAGGGCTTTTTCCGCAAGCTGTGCAAAATAGCGGGCAGCGGGCTCAATTAATGCTTCATCCGGGTTAAACGCCGGGTGGTGTAAACCAAACGGGCTGTTGCTGCCAATGCTGACAAACGCGCCGGGAATGGACTGCAAATAGACCGCGAAATCTTCCCCGCCCATGTGCAGCTCCGCGTGCCGGGTTTCGTAACCGGCTTCCCGGGCAACCGAGGTGGCAAAATCGGCCCAGCGTTCGTCATTCACCAGCGCGGTGGGCCCGGCATACCAGGTGATATCGATCTGCGCGCTAAAGGCGCTGGCAAACCCGGCGGCAATTTCGCCCACGCGGGCCTTCACGTTCTGCTGCACTTCCGTGCGATGGGTTCGCAGCGTGCCCTCCAGCTCGACGCTTTCCGGCAGCACGTTCCAGGTGTTGCCGCCGGCAATGCGCGTCACGCTCAGCACCACCGAATCCAGCGTATTGACGTTGCGGCTGGCAACGCTCTGCAGCGCCGTCACCAGCTGGCTCGCCAGCACGATGGCGTCGTTGCCTTCGTGCGGACGTGCGGCGTGCGCGCCCTTGCCGGTAATGCGGATCACGAAACGGTCGACGTTGGCATAGAACGGCCCGCCGCGGGTGGCGAACTCGCCGACCGGCAGGCCGGGTTCGTTATGCATACCGAAAATCGCGCTCACGTCGCGCAGGGCACCGGCCCGCACCATGCTCTTCGCGCCGCCAAAGTTCTCTTCCGCAGGCTGGAACAGGATCCGCACTCGCCCGTCGAGCGACGCTTCACGCTCTTTCAGCTTCAGCGCCGCGCCGAGGATCACGCTGGTGTGGATGTCGTGTCCGCAGGCGTGCATGACCCCCGCACGTTGCGAGCTAAACGGCACGCCGCTGCGCTCCTCTATCGGCAGAGCATCAATGTCTGCGCGCAGCGCAATCAGCCTGCTGCCGGTGCCGATTTCCGCCACCAGCCCGGTCGAAAGCTCATAAGGCAGCGGCGCAATGCCCGCGTTTGTCAGCCACTGGCGCAGGCGCGCGGTGGTTTCCACTTCCTGACCCGACAGCTCCGGGTTCTGGTGCAGCTCGCGCCGCCAGGCAATCAGCTGTTCGCCAAAGCTCATACGGTAACCTCCCTGTTAAGACGCGCCTCGGCCAGCAGCCGCAGGGACGCCACGCGCGTGGCGCCATTCGCAATCGGTGTATCAATAATAAATTCGTCAATGCCCCACGTTTCATGGAGGGCGTTCAGGTGTTCGAGCACGAATTCCGCCGTGCCCGCCAGCAGAGATTGCGCCCGACGCGCAATGCGCACCGGTTCACTTCCCGCCTGGCGCGCAAACGCGTAAGCCTGCTCTTCGCTGGCGACGGTGACGCGCTGTCCGTTGGCCAGCTCAACGCCCCACACTTCCACCTTCTGCGCCAGCGATTCCGCTTCGGCCTGCGTCGGCGCGACAATCGCCTGCACCGCCACAATCGCCTCGCGGGTGCTGTTTTCACGCCAGGTGGCGATTACCTCACGCAGCAGGTCCGGATCGCCGTTCAGGTGCGCGGCGAAGACAAAGTGCCAGTCAAGCCGGGCGGCCAGCAGCGCGCTTTCAGTGCTCGCTCCCAGCAGGAAACCCTGCGCGGGTGACGGCGGCAGCGGCGTGGCAAGCACAGCTTCTTCTGTTGACTGATGTTCAGGACGGATCCAGCGATCGAGCTGGGCCAGCTGTTCGGCAAAGCTGCCCTTTTCCTGTTGATTCAGACCCTGCTGCAGCGCGCGGGTCGAGAGCGGCAGGCCGCCGGGGGCTTTTCCGACGCCGAGATCCACGCGGCCCGGCGCCAGCGCGGCCAGGACGTTGAAATTCTCGGCAACTTTATATGGGCTGTAATGCTGGAGCATCACGCCGCCGGAGCCGACGCGAATCCGCGTGGTTTGCCCGAGGATCCAGGCAATCAGCAGCTCCGGCGAGGGGCTGGCAAGCTGTGGGGTATTGTGGTGTTCGGCAATCCAGAAGCGGTGATAGCCCAGATTTTCTGCCTGCTGCGCCAGCGCAAGGGTACGCGCCAGTGCATCGGCAGCCGTTTCATTTTCAGCGATGGGGCTTTTATCCAGAATGCTGATTCGCCATGACATGTTGCGTTCTCGTTTGACTTAACATGTCGACATTATTAAAGGCGCATTTCACCACTGAGAAACAATTAATTTACATTTGGTTTGCCGGAAATCAGATATATAAAACCATGCTAAGAATAAGACTTTAGGGAGGCAAGCAGCGTTTCCGCCTGCTCGCGGCGGGTTATGCGGACAAAGCGGATATGCGCGTAGCGCGGATCTTGCAGATCGGCTGCATAACGCGTGCGGTTATTGCGCCAGGTTTTGATTGTCCAGATGATAATGGACTCTCTGCTGAAGAACGCGCGCCGAAAACTCTCTTTGTTCCCCGTGCCGGGCCAGAGCTCGTGCTTGTGCCAGGCCCGTTTGATGGCCCTGATGACGGCCTGCCAGAGTGTGCGGACAAACCCATAATCTACCCACACCACAACGTCGACGTTACGCCATTTAATGGGTCGCGTGCGGTTATAGTTACCGTCAAGCACCCAGTCTGGCGACGCCCGTAGCGCCTGCTCCAGCTTTTCCTCAAAGAGATCGTCCGGAGTACCCTGCCACTCGGGGCGCCAGTAGAGCCTGTCCATCTCGATATAGGGAATCGCCAGTTCGGCCGCAATCTGCTTCGCCAGGGTGCTTTTTCCACTCCCGCTGGTTCCGATGACGTTAATTTTCACTTAAGCCTCACCCCGTTAACGAAAACTGACTAAATAATAACGTTTTCATCCTGTTAACGAAACGCTATTTCAGCAGGGTAATTTTCCCTGGGAGGCGATCTCTCTCTTTCAGTTTGGCTTAGGTCATTTATTTAAAGCGGTTCAAAAAAGCGCGTCTGGAAATATTTTCATTTTTATTACATCCGACGTAATTAAACCTATAAAAATAATTAACGGAGCTATTTCGAATAATATTAATTTCAGAGAGAATAGCCCTAGACAGCTATAAAAATAATCATATAAATTTTACCTGAGCGTTTTCCGGGTGTTTTTATTCTTGCACATTATTATGGAGTTACTGATGAGGCGTAACACTCCCGTTACACAAAACGAGTATTTGCTTAACGATGGTTCGACGCTAATGTCGACCACCGATACAGAAAGTCATATTACCTATGCCAATTCCGCTTTTATTGAAGCCAGTGGATATAAAGAAGAACATCTGCTGGGTGAACCGCATAACCTCATCCGCCATCCCGACATGCCTGCCGGGGCGTTTGGCGATATGTGGTTTACCCTGCAGCAGGGCGAGACCTGGACGGGGATGGTGAAAAATCGTCGTCAGAATGGCGACCATTACTGGGTGCGGGCTAACGTGACGCCGGTCTGGCAGGATGAAATCCTCACGGGCTATATTTCCGTGCGGAATATTCCCTCCCGGGAAGAGATCGCGGCCAGTGAAAAACTGTATGAGAAAGTACGTAATAATGAATTAAAACATCATCGTTTTTATAAAGGGCTGTTAATCCGGCGCGGTTTATTTTCCTTTATGTCACTCTTTAAACGTCTCAGCACCGGCAAACGAATCCACCTTGGTATTGCAGCAACAGCATTACTCTCCTGCCTGGCGATATATTTATTCTCGGATAGTCGCGTTCAGGCCGGAAGTCTGGTGCTGCTGTTTATTGCCCTCGCCTGTTATCTACATGCGCAGATCGCCCGGCCGGTAAAATCCATCGTGCAACAGATGCAGAGCGTGGTTTCAGGGCGTAAAACGGCGTATTACCATTTTGACAGGATCGATGACATCGGGCTGATGATGCGCCTGGTGAATCAGTCCGGTTTAAACCTGAATTCTCTGGTCGACGACGTCGGGGCGCAAATCAGCGGGATTGGCACCATCAGCCAGCAGGTCGCGAAAGAAGGTGCAGCGCTGCAGACGCGCTCCGAAGAGAGCGCAGACTTTCTGCAGCAAACCGCTTCTGCGGTGGAAGAGATCGCCAGCGCGGTGAAGCAGACGGCGGAAACCGCGAAAGAGGCCACGGAGATGGCGGATCGCACCCGCGCCAGCGCCCGCTGCGGTGAAGCGATGATGAAAGAAACCATCGGTATGATGCAGTCCGTCTCGCAGGATAACGGCCAGATTGTCGATATTATCGGCGTTATCGATCGTATTGCCTTCCAGACCAATATTCTTGCGCTGAATGCTGCCGTTGAAGCGGCGCGCGCCGGTGAGGCCGGCCGCGGGTTTGCCGTGGTGGCGGCTGAGGTGCGCAATCTTGCGCAGCACTCGGCGACCGCGGCGAAAGAGATCAAAGCGCTGATTGAGAAAAACGTTGCCAGCGTCAACGCGGGCGTGGAGAAAGTGGAACAGACCGAAACGCAGCTAACGGTGATGATCGAAAACGTTCTGCAGGTCTCCTCCCTTATTAAGGAGATCGGCCACGCCACGCAGGAGCAAACCCAGGCGCTAACGCTCATCAACGCGTCCATCTCCCGTATCGGCGCCATGACCCACACCAATACGGGGATGGTGGATAACGTCACCCACGCCGCGAATCACCTGACGCAGCGCGCGACGCGCCTTAAGCAGGCGATTGCCGTGTTTGGCGGTTAGTCGTTCGGGTACTGCTCGTCGGTGACTTTTTCCAGCCACGCTACCGGGCTGCCGTTTTCCGATTCGGCGATGGCGATGTGCGTCATCGCCGTTTGCGCGCTTGCCCCGTGCCAGTGCTTCACGCCGGGTGGGATCCAGGCGATATCGCCCTGGTTCAGCACTTCCGCCGCTTTGCCCCACTCCTGTAGCCAGCCGCGCCCCTGCGTCACAATCAGCGTTTGCCCCAGGGGATGCGTATGCCACGCCGTTCTCGCGCCAGGCTCAAAGGTCACGGTTGCCCCGCCGACGCGGGCAGGTTCGGCCGCCTGAAAGGGCGCGTCAATGCGGACGTTGCCAGTGAACCAGGCTTCCGGCCCCTGTGCTGAAGGTAATGAACCGCTGCGGATAATTTTCATCTTGTGCTCCTCGTTGTCTGTTGCGTTAACAGTAGCGCAAAGCATTCCGAACGATTAGCGTGCATAATCAGATAGGAAATATGATTGAAATTCATAAATAGAGGCAACCGCGATGCTAAAAGATAACTTCAACGACCTGCTCTCTTTTATGGTGGTTGCCCGCGAGCGCAGCTTTACGCGCGCAGCGGCGCAGCTGGGCGTTTCGCAATCGGCCCTTAGCCATGCCATGCGCAAGCTTGAAGCGCGGTTGGACGTGCGCCTGTTAACCCGCACAACCCGCAGCGTAGTGCCCACCCAGGCGGGTGAGCAGCTCTTTGCGCGCTTAAGCCCGCACTTGCGCGAGATCGAGCAGGAGCTTGCGGCGCTTCGTAGCGCCCGCGACAAACCCGCAGGCGCTGTCCGCATCGTCGCCGGCGAGCACGCGATGGACGCCGTGCTCTGGCCGGTACTGAAGAGGTTTATGCTGCAGTATCCGGAGATTAGCGTCGAGGTGACGGTCGATAACGGCCTGACGGATATCGTGGACGGCCGTTTCGACGCGGGAGTACGCCTGGGTGAACAGGTGGCAAAAGATATGATTGCGGTGCGTATCGCCCCGGACATGCGCATGGCCGTCGTCGGCTCCGCGGATTATCTGGCACGCTTTGGCGTTCCGCACACGCCGGAGCAGCTCGCTGACCACCGCTGCATCAACATGCGCCTGCCCACGCGTGGGGGGCTGTATCAGTGGGAATTTGAACGCGACGGGCGCGAGCTGCGCGTGCGGGTTGAGGGGCAGCTTACGCTGAACAGCCTGTCCCAGCGCATCGACGCCGCTGAGAATGGTCTCGGACTCGCCTACGTGCCGGAAGCGTCTGTTCTGGCGGCGCTGAATGACGGGCGGTTAGTCAGCGTCCTTGAGCCGTGGTGCCCATCTTTTGAAGGGTACCATCTTTATTATCCCAGCCGTCGCCAGCACACTACCGCTTTCAGATTATTGCTGGATGCCCTGCGGCAGCCATAAACTTTACCATCTGGTAATTATTAAGCGAATCTGATGATTAAATAATCAACCTCGCAACTGTTTTGTCTAAAAATACGCCACGATTCAGCGTGTTGCGATCGCCGTCTGCTCTGACCACACGATTTCCTTCGACGTGCATCACTTTCGGCACGGTTATATTTTGCGTCGCTTATGAATTGCAGGTAGGATGCCTCGCCATGTTTCGCCTTATCCATACGCAGAATGACTGGGAAGGCGACATGTGTTTGCGCAGAAGCAATCGTTTGTATTGCTTTCTGCCAGGCAGGACTATCACGATAATGGTTCAGACAGGCAAACAGGTAACTCAATGAAAACAAGCAATAAAAGCGCAGCCGATCATCATGCTGCTAAACGTCGCTGGTTGAACTCCCACGAAGAGGGCTACCACAAAGCGATGGGCAACCGTCAGGTTCAAATGATCGCCATCGGCGGCGCTATCGGAACGGGTCTGTTTTTAGGTGCGGGTGCACGTCTGCAGATGGCTGGCCCGGCTCTCGCCCTGGTCTATCTGGTGTGCGGGATCTTCTCTTTCTTCATTCTACGCGCGCTGGGCGAACTGGTACTGCATCGCCCTTCCAGCGGAAGCTTCGTCTCTTACGCCCGTGAATTCCTCGGTGAAAAAGCGGCCTACGTGGCGGGCTGGATGTACTTCGTTAACTGGGCGATGACCGGTATCGTCGATATCACCGCCGTTGCGCTGTATATGCACTACTGGGGCGCGTTTGGCGATGTGCCGCAGTGGGTCTTTGCGCTTGGCGCGCTGGCGATTGTCGGCACCATGAACATGATCGGCGTGAAGTGGTTCGCGGAGATGGAGTTCTGGTTTGCGCTGGTAAAAGTGCTGGCCATCGTGGTGTTCCTGGTCGTCGGTACCGTCTTCCTCGGCAGCGGTAAGCCGCTGGACGGCAATGCCACCGGCTTCCATCTGATAACCGATAACGGCGGTTTCTTCCCGCACGGCCTGCTGCCTGCGCTGGTGCTGGTTCAGGGCGTCGTGTTCGCCTTTGCCTCCATCGAGCTGGTGGGTACCGCGGCAGGGGAATGTAAAGATCCGCAGACGATGGTGCCAAAGGCCATCAACAGCGTGATCTGGCGTATCGGTCTGTTTTACGTGGGTTCCGTGGTGCTGCTGGTTCTGCTGCTGCCGTGGAACGCCTATCAGGCAGGTCAGAGCCCGTTCGTGACCTTCTTCTCTAAGCTGGGCGTGCCTTACGTAGGCAGCATCATGAACATCGTGGTGCTGACGGCGGCGCTCTCCAGCCTGAACTCCGGCCTTTACTCTACCGGTCGCATCCTGCGCTCCATGTCCATGGGCGGTTCTGCGCCGAAGTTCATGTCAAAAATGAGCAAGCAGCACGTGCCGTACGCCGGTATTCTCGCGACGCTGGTGGTCTACGTCTTCGGCGTGTTCCTGAACTACCTGGTCCCGTCTCAGGTCTTCGAAATCGTTCTGAACGTGGCCGCGCTGGGTATTATCGCGTCCTGGGCCTTTATCGTGGTCTGCCAGATGCGTCTGCGTAAAGCCATTAAAGAAGGGAAAGCGGCTGACGTCAGCTTTAAGCTGCCTGGCGCACCGGTGACCTCCTGGCTCACCCTGCTCTTCCTGTTCAGCGTGCTGGTGCTGATGGCGTTCGACTACCCGAACGGCACCTACACCATCGCGACCATTCCGCTGCTGGCCGTGCTGCTGATTGCCGGCTGGTTTGGCGTGCGTAAACGCGTTCACGAAATCCACAGCACCGCGCCGGTTCATCCTGACGATGAAAAACACGACGCGCCGCTGGTAGAAGAAACCTCGCGTTAATAAAAAAGCCGGGTGGCGGCTTCGCCTTACCCGGCCTACATTTCATGGTTTTGTAGGCCCGGTAAGCGGCAGCGCCACCGGGCAATCCCATCTTACAGAGCGATACGAATCACATCGTCAGGCTGGGTGGCTTCCTGCTGGCGGGTGGATTTTTGTTTCACCGTCACGTACAGGGTTTTGCCATCCGCTGAGAGCGCCAGGCTGTTCGGGTAGACCGGCGTATCGAAGGTTTTGGTGACCTTATAGGATTTCGCGTCGATCACGCTCACCTTACCGGCTTCACGGTGCGTCACGTAGGCCTCGTTGCGGGCCGGGTTAAACAGGACGGCCAGCGATTCCGGCGCGGCGATTTTCTCGATCACGCTGCCGTCTTTCAGGCTCACTACCAGCACTTCCGGCTGTTTTGAATCGGTCAGGAACGCGCGCTGACCGGCAGCGTCGAGGCTCAGATTCAGGTAGAAGTGCTCTTTCCCGTCATCCTGCACCTTTTTACGGCTGATAATTTTGTTGCTGGCCGTATCAATCGTCACCAGTTCGCCGTCCGCATTCGTGGTATAGAGACGTTTCGCCTGCGCGTCCAGGGCCAGGCCGGTGCCGTACGTACCGGTGTTGGCAATGGTCTCTTTCAGCTTCAGCGTTGTGCCATCCACTACCCAAACCACGCTCTCTTTCCCCACGCCCGTGATGTAAACGGTGTGGGTGCTGTCGTCTGCCACCAGCTGGCGCGGCTGCAGCGGTTTAACGGTGTCACTACGCTGACTCCCGTCCAGAACCACACGCCCTTTTACGTCGCCCGTTTTGGCGTCAATGGCCGTTACCGCGCCGTTGAGGGTGTTGCCGAACCACAGCGTCTGGCTCGCGCCGTCAAGGGTGGCGCCAAAGGGCTTGAGATCGCTATGAATGGCCTGCGTGACGTCCAGCGTGACCGGATCGAGACGATAGACAACGCCGCCCTTGTCGGTTTTACGGCTTTGCGCCGTTGCCACCCACAGCGCGTTCTCCTGCTGGCTCACCGCCATTTCATACGCCCCTTTGCCCACCGCTTTGCGCAGCACCTCTTCGGCAGCATGCGCCTGGAACGTTCCGGCAAACAGTAAAGCGGCAGACAGCAGCGACACGCTCAGACGCGGCGAGCTCAGATGACGTAAAGACATAACAATTCCTTTTCTGAAAAGAGGGTTTTCTGCTGACATCACTTCCGGCAGGCAACGTCGTGGCATTGCCTTTTGATAATGAGAATAGTAATCATTAATCAAACGAATGTGGAGTTTTTCTTTCCCGTTTCGCCTTTCATTAACGCAATGTGCGGTTATAGTTTTCAAAACATTTACAAAACATTTAACATGTATGGACATGTTCCATTTGGTTCGTTTATACACCACAACCGGTTTTATTCATGAAAATCATTTCTGCCCGTAAGGCTTCTCTCCCGCTGCTGCTGGTTCCCGTTATTTTGGCGCCGCTTAGCGCAATGAGCGCGGATGAACAAACCATGATCGTCAGCGCCACGCCGCAAACCGTATCGGAACTCGATACCCCGGCGGCGGTCAGCGTCGTTAATGGCGACGATATGCGCCAGGCCGCGCCTCGTATCAACCTGTCTGAGTCCCTCGGCAGCGTCCCGGGGCTGCAAATTCAGAACCGTCAGAACTATGCCCAGGATCTCCAGCTTTCGATGCGCGGGTTCGGCGCCCGCTCAACCTTCGGCGTGCGCGGTATCCGTATGTACGTCGACGGTATTCCTGCCACCATGCCGGACGGACAGGGCCAGACCTCCAACATCGATCTCTCCAGCGTGGAGAGCGTTGAAGTGCTGCGCGGCCCCTTCTCTGCCCTGTACGGCAACGCCTCCGGCGGCGTGATTAACATCAATACCCAGACCGGGCAGCAGCCGCCGACCATTGAAGCCAGCAGCTATTACGGCAGCTACGGGACCTGGCGCTACGGCATGAAAGCCACCGGCGCGATGGGTGATGGCACCCACGCGGGCGATGTGGATTACACCGTTTCCACCACCCGCTTCACCACCAAAGGGTTTCGCGACCACAGCGGCGCGCGGAAGAACCTCGCCAACGCTAAGCTGGGCGTGCGGATTGATGACGTCAGCAAGCTGACGCTTATCTTCAACAGCGTGGACATGAAGGCCAACGATCCGGGCGGCCTGAACTATCAGGAGTGGCGGGACAACCCGCGACAGTCTCCGCGCGGCGATCAGTACAACACGCGTAAGACCATTAAGCAGACCCAGGCAGGCCTGCGTTACGACCGCCAGCTCAGCGCGCAGGACGACCTCAGCGTAATGATGTACGCCGGCGAGCGTGAAATGACGCAGTACCAGTCGATTCCCTATCAGCCGCAGCTCAAACCTTCCCACTCCGGCGGGGTGATTGATATGCAGCGCCACTATCAGGGCATTGATACCCGCTGGACGCACCGTGGCGAGCTGCTGGTTCCGGTCACCTTTACCACCGGTCTGAACTACGAAAACCTGAGCGAAGATCGTCGCGGATACGAAAACTTCGTGATGAACAACGGCGTGCCGGATTACGGCGTGAAGGGTGACAAACGTCGTAACGAACGTAACCTGATGTGGAACGTCGATCCTTATCTGCAAACGAGCTGGCAGCTGACGCAGAAGCTGTCAGTGGATGCGGGGGTGCGCTACAGCTCGGTCTGGTTCGACTCTAACGATCATTACGTTACGCCGGGCAATGGCGATGACAGCGGCGACGCAAGCTATCACAAATGGCTCCCGGCCGGTTCCGTGAAGTATGCCGTGACGGACGCGTGGAATCTATACGCCGCTGCAGGGCGTGGCTTTGAAACGCCGACCATCAACGAACTCTCCTACCGCGCCGATAATCAGGGCGGTCTGAACATTGGCCTGAAGCCGTCCACCAACAACACCTATGAAGTGGGCAGCAAAACCCGCATCGGCAATGGCCTGCTGACCGCTGCCCTGTTCCGCACCGATACGGATGATGAGATCGTGGTGGACGCCAGCTCTGGCGGACGTACCAGCTATAAAAATGCCGGTAAAACCCGTCGTCAGGGTGTGGAAGTTTCGCTCGATCAGCAGCTTGCTGAGAACTGGAAGCTGAAGCTGGCGTGGACGTATCTGGATGCCACCTACCGCACCAACGTATGCGGCGACGCAGACTGCAACGGTAACCGCATGCCGGGCATCGCCCGCAACATGGGTTACGCCTCGTTTGGCTGGCAGCCTGAAGAGGGCTGGTACGCGGGTTCTGACGTGCGCTACATGAGCGATATCATGGCCGATGATGAGAACACGGCGAAAGCGCCGTCGTATACCGTGGTCGGACTGAATACCGGGTATAAATTCAACTACGGCAACTGGGGCATGGACGTCTTTGGTCGCGTCGATAATCTGTTCGATAAAGAGTACGTCGGCTCAGTTATTGTCAACGAATCCAACGGGCGTTATTACGAGCCTGCACCAGGCCGTAACTACGGTGTCGGCCTGTCGGTCTCTTATCGCTTCGAGTAAGCAAAAAGAAAAGTTTATTTTATAAATAAAATAACGCTCCTGATGGCAATAAGCCATCAGGAGTTATTCACCAGATAAATAATTAGGTGCGGTATATAGTCGCTCTGTTAAATAATCGCTTAGTTAAAATATTGTCGCTGTAAAAGAGAATTCGCCTCATCAATCACCTTAACGATCGCCTTCTGGCTGGCGACAACATCTCTTCGCTCAAGGGCGGAAAGGAGTTCATCATAGTGATAGGTCGACGCTTTAATGTCGTTAAGCTCCTGGTGAAGATAGTTCATACATGGCCCGATGCGCACCCAGAGCTGTTCAATTAACGCGTTAAGCGTGGGCATTTCCGCATACTGATACAGCGTAAATCGGAAGACGCGGTTCGCATGCAATGCCTGCTGAACGTTTCCGTTGCGCATGGCCTCATGGAATACCTCTGACATTTTGCGCAACGTCTCCAGCTTACCGTCTGACATATTCTGGCATGCGGCAGCAACCGCCATTGGCTCAAGCTGTTTTCTGATGGCGTTAATCTCGTTGTACCGCTCCAGCGACACCTCCGGAACCAGAAATGCCTGCGCCGGCGTGGCGTGTAACGCCCCTGATGACACCAGGCGCAAAAGCGCCTCGCGAACCGGTGTAATACTGGTACCTAATTTATCGGCGATCTCTTTCGTAATCAGTCGTGCCCCAGGTTTGAGTGAGCCCGTAATTAACGCGCCTTTCAAACTGAGTTCAACTTGCATGGTAAGACTGATCCTTTGGGCTTTTTCTAAGTGATCCAAATCAAGCATGTTCAATTCCTGTAGCTAAAACTTAATGCTATTTTTAAACGCCAGTTTTAATAAAACGACGCTGGTCCGATATATCCTGTATCGTCATGCCTGGTGGTGGGAAGTACGTAAAAACAACAAAAAAAGCAAACGTCATTTTTTTATCGGTTTCGGGCTCATCCGGGATGAAGGCGCGAAATGCCATGTCCATTAATTAAAGACAATATATCGTATCTTCACAAATAAATATGGCGGGAAACCCCGCCATAAAGCTGTTTATTTATTGTCACCCGCGACGCGAATCACGACTTTGCCGAAGTTGCGCCCTTCAAGAAGGCCAATCAGCGTTTCGGGGGCGTTCTCCAGCCCGTCCGTGACCTGTTCACGATAGTGAATTTTACCCTCCTGCACCCAGCGCCCCATCTCTTCCTGGAACTCCTTAATGCGGTGCCCGTAGTCCTGGCCGATGATAAAGCCCTGCATACGAATGCGTTTCTTCAGAATGGTCGCCATCAGGAGCGGCAGGCGATCCGGTCCTTCAGGCAGACCCGTCGCATTGTAGCCGCTCACCAGGCCACAAACCGGCACGCGGGCGGAGGTATTCAGCAGCGGCAGAACGGCATCAAACACTTTTCCGCCGACGTTTTCATAATAAACGTCAATCCCTTTCGGGCAGGCGTGCTTCAGCTGTTCGGCAAAATCCGCCGCATGGTGGTCAAGGCACAGATCAAACCCGAGGACTTCTACGGCATGGCGGCATTTTTCAGCCCCACCGGCAACGCCGACCACCCGGCAACCTTTGATTTTGCCGATCTGCCCGACGGTCGCGCCCACCGGGCCCGTCGCCGCGGCAACCACCAGCGTTTCGCCCGCTTTGGGTTGCCCGATATCCAGCAGCCCCATATAGGCGGTAAAGCCCGGCATGCCCAGAATACCCAGCGCCCAGGAAGGATGAGTCGGATTTTCGCCGAGCTTCACCAGGCCGCTGCCGTCTGAAAGTTCATACTCCTGCCAGCCGCTGTAGCCCAGCACCCACTCACCGGGTTTGAAATCGGGGTGACGGGATTGCTCAACGCGGCTGACCGTGCCCCCCACCATCACCGCACCCAGCTCTACCGGAGGCGAATAGGATGGCGCATCGCTCATGCGGCCGCGCATGTATGGGTCCAGCGACAGCCAGACGGTACGGAGCAAAAGCTGCCCCTCAGCAGGCGCTGGAACAGGCTGCGTTTCCAGACGAAAATTTTCCGCGACCGGCGCGCCCTGTGGACGAGAGGCCAGTACCCAGCGGCGGTTTTGCGAAACAGGTTGATTCATCGGGATCTCCTTCTGGTACAAATGTCATTACAGCCTGGCTCACGATCGGCGTTACCGCATTAGCATTACGAGCCAGACTGATTAAGCCGTACAACCAGATAGATACAGGTTTCATTCGTTTCGTTGATGAACCGGCAGTCATTTGGCGGCCCCAGCTCCAGACAGTCTCCGGCGTGCATCTCGTGGCGCGTATCGCCCTCCTGAAACACCAGCTCGCCGGACTGCAGCCAGATAAGCTGGCGTGCCAGCGCGTATGAAGATGCAGGCATCGGAACATCGCTGCCCGCGGGCAGTTCAACCTGAACAAGGTCGATGGGCAGATCGGTGCGGGGAGAAACGTGGCGGCGGAGATAGTGCGTCTGCGGGTCGCGCCAGACGGGCTGGTTTGCCAGGCGGAGCAGCTTGCCCTCCTGCATCTCGGCCCGGGCAATCAGCGTGGACATGCTGATGCCAAACGCGCCTGACAGGCGGGCAAGCAAGGTGGCCGTCGGGCTACTGTCCCCGCGCTCTATCTTATGGATCATGGCGCGGGAGACGCCTGCCCGGTCGGCAAGCTCGCTCAGGGACCATCCGCGAGACTCGCGCTCGAGGCGAATTCTTGCGCTAATCCGTTGATTCATCGTGTCTGTTATGGTGTTCATGACGTCATACTATAGTGTATGAACGGCATTTCAATGGGCTTTTGATAACAAAAAAATATGGCTTATGCCGTAGCGTTCAGGCTATACGGTTGTGTAATATCGTAGCAACAACGTAATACTATAGTGAACAACACACAGAGGTTTAATCATGATCGTTCGTCACGCCTGCAAAGAAGACTGCGCTGCGATAGGAGAGATCTACAACCACGCGGTGCTGCATACCGCCGCAATCTGGAACGATAAAACCGTCGATACCGATAACCGAATCGCCTGGTTTGAGGCGCGCACGCTCGCGGGTTACCCGGTTCTCGTAAGCGAAGAAGACGGCGTTATCACCGGCTACGCCTCTTTTGGCGACTGGCGCGCGTTTGACGGTTTTCGCCATACGGTTGAGCACTCGGTTTATGTCCACCCGGGGCATCAGGGCAAAGGCATTGGCCGCACGCTGATGAAGGCGTTGATAATTGAGGCTCGTCAGATCGGCAAACACGTCATGGTGGCGGGAATTGAAGCGCAGAACCACGCCTCGATTCATCTGCACGAAACGCTGGGATTTGTGACGACGGGACAGATGCCACAGGTGGGCACCAAGTTTGGCCGCTGGCTGGACTTAACCTTTATGCAGCTGCAGCTGGACGAGCGCAGCGACCCGGACGCCATCCCATGAATCAGTCACTGACGCTGGCGTTTCTGGTGGCGGCGGGCATTGGTCTGGTGGTGCAAAACACCTTAATGGTGCGAATCACCCAGTCCTCTTCCACCATACTTATCGCGATGCTGCTGAATTCCCTGGTGGGCATTGTGCTGTTTGTCAGCATTCTGCTGCTGAAACAGGGCGTCGCCGGGTTTAGCGAGCTGGCCGCAACGGTACGCTGGTGGACGCTCATTCCGGGGCTGCTGGGGTCGTTCTTCGTGTTTGCCAGCATAAGCGGGTATCAGAGCGTTGGCGCGGCGACGACTATCGCCGTACTGGTAGCAAGCCAGCTCATCGGCGGGCTGGTGATGGACGTGCTGAGAAGCAACGGCATTCCGCTGCGCGCCCTGATAGGCCCGGTGTGCGGCGCGGTGATGCTGGTCGTGGGGGCCTGGCTGGTGGCGCGACGCCAGTTTTAAGCGTTACAGAATGACGCCGCCCTTGGTGAGCTGTTCCTGGCGCGCCTCCTGCTCTTCCTTATGCTGCTTGCCGTGATGCGAAATCGCGGTACGCAGGCGCTGCTGCTGGACGTAGCGTTCATCGCGGCCCAGCTCAGCGTCATCGCTCAGTTCAATCAGCAGTTCATTCATGTGGGTGATGACGCTCTCTTCAATCGCGGCATCGACGCGGGCGATAACTTCGCTTAAATGTGACATTGTCACTCCTTTTCACGAGCCCGGTGGCGCTACGCTTACCGGGCCTACGGGTGCCAAATGTAGGCCGGGTAAGGCGTAGCCGCCACCCGGCAATAAAACGCTTAGTTCAGCTTCGCTTTCGAGAAGTCGCTGCCCATCAGGCTCACGCTGTATCCCGTCACGTTGCTGCGGGTCGCATAGAACGTTTTGCCGTTTGCCAGCGCAATCCACGGCGCCTGCTGGTAGAAAATCTCCTGCGCCTGGCCGTAGAGTTTCGCACGCTCGGCCAGGTTGCTGGTCAGCTTCGCTTTTTGCACCAGACCATCATACCCCTTATCGCACCAGCGCGCGGCGTTTGAACCGGTTTTGATGCTGTTGCAGCCCAGCAGAACGTCGGCAAAGTTGTCCGGATCGCCGTTATCGGACATCCAGCCAAACAGCGCGGAGTCATGTTCGCCTTTGCGCATTCCGGAGAGGTATTCGCCCCACTCGTAGGAGACGATTTTGGCCTTCACGCCGACTTTGGCCCAGTCGCTCTGGATCATCTCCGCGATACGGCGCGAGTTAGGGTTGTACGGACGCTGAACCGGCATTGACCACAGCGTGACTTCCGCGCCCTTCTCCAGCCCGGCCTGCTTCAGCAGCGCTTTCGCTTTTTCAGGATCGTAGCTGTAGTCCTTCAGGTCTTTATTAAAGCCCAGCATGTTTGGCGGGATCGGCGATTTTGCCACCGTGCCCGATCCCATAAAGACCGCGTTAACGATAGCTTTCTTGTCGGTCGCGTAGTTCAGCGCCTGACGCACCAGCACGTTATCAAACGGTTTTTTCTCGGTGTTGAACGCCAGGTAGCCGACGTTCAGCGCATCGACGGCGTGCAGCGTCAGGTCCTTGTTGTTCTTGATAACATCGAACTGCACCGGGGACGGCGCAGGAACGATCTGGCACTCGTTGGTCTGCAGCTTCGCCAGACGGGTTTCCACGTTTGGCGTAATGGAGAAGATGAGATGCTTCGTTGGAACCTCGCCGTCCCAGTAGTTCGGGTTAGCAACATAGCGGATCAGCGAATCCACCTTGTACTGCTGGAGGACATAAGGCCCGGTCCCAATCGGCCAGGTGTCAACGTACTCAGGCGTGCCTTTTTTCAGCATCGCGTCGGCGTATTCAGCGGAAAGAATAGAGGCGAAATCCATCCCCCAGTCGGCCAGGAACGCGGCATTAGGCTCGCTGAGGGTAAACTGAACGTGGTAATCGTCGACCTTTTTAACGTCCTGGATCAGCTTATCGAGACCCACATCGTTGAAGTATTCGTAGTTGCCCTGCGACACGTTGTGGTACGGGTGCTTAGGGTCTTTCTGACGCATGACCGAGAAAATAACGTCATCGGCGTTAAAGTCGCGCGTTGGTTTGAAGTATTTATTGCTGTTGAACTTCACCCCTTTGCGCAGGGTAAAGGTGTAGGTCTTGCCGTCCGGTGAAATCGTCCAGGATTCTGCCAGCGACGGAACCGGGGTATTTTTCACCGGGTCGAAATTGATCAGGCGGTTATACAGCACCTGAGAGCTGGCCACAAAAGACGGACCAGAGCTGGCAATTTGCGGGTTGAACGACTCGGGGGACGCTTCAGAACAGTAAATAAGGGTGTCGTTGTTTGCCGCCCACGCGGCACCGGCTGGTAAAAAAGCGCTCAGCGCAAGGGCGAGCAGTGTTTTCCCTGTAGACATGGTTATAACCCTGACAGTTTTATTATATAGGACAGTAATAACAGCACAGGCGTTATGACCTGGCAAATAACGAAACACTATCAGGTTATTCTAAAGCCGCGTTTTTCGCTGGTTTTACAGCCAGCGCCCAAAAAAATGATTTGCCTTAAGTGCCATTATTCGTCAAGCACAACCGTCACTTTCTATGCCGCAAGAAATCGGCCCTTTTGGCGTCTCTTCCTCCGTTTGTTTGCTTCGTCGTTTCGTTAAAGTAACGGTGTGAAGAAGTATATGGGATCAAATCGTGGCAAAAACTCTTTTACGCAGCGGTAACCTGGATGATTTTCAGGCCGTTGGCGGCGGCGGACAAGCCGTTTTTGAATCAGCGTTACAAATCCGGGAAGCGCTCCGGTTGCGCAAACAACAGGCCATCGTCGACTGTCTGGCTATTCCTCAGGTCAACGACAGTGGCGATCGCGTGGACTGGTACTCCCCTGTCGAAGGGAGCGTGACCAGCTGGAAAGCGGCCGATGAAGATGACCGCTACCGCGCCCTGCGCTATCTGGAAAACACGCTTGCCAGCGTCGAGTCGTTAAGCAAGAAATGCCTCCAGTCGCCCAAAACCGCGCAGCAGCTTTTTGGCTCTCTGCTGTCGAAGGCGTTCCAGTTCCCGGGGGAAAATTTCCTGTTCCTGGTGGACGGAAAGCCGGTCATCAGCTTCTGGGGGTTTGTAAACCTGAATGAAAATGCGCGCGACGATGTCCTCGACTGCCTGCGTGAATCGCTGATCCCTGAGCCTGCCCCCGTTGTCATTGAAGATCCTGAACCCGAGCCAGAACCCGAACCGGTGATGACCTTTGAGCACGCTGACGAACCGCTGATCGCCCCTTCCACGGTGGTGCGCATTACGCCAGAGGAGCTGTATGAACCCGAGCCAGCTCCGGCTGTTGCGCAACCCGTTCAGGAACCGGCCCCGGCAATTGTCGCGGAAAAGCGCCGTATCCCCCTGTGGACGCTGCCGGTTGCCGCCGTGATTGTTGCCGCCATCGCCGCGCCGCTGCTGTGGCCAAAACAGGCGCCTTCCGCCGAGCCCGCGCCCGCGCCCGCCCCTCAGCCCGTAGAGATTGCGCCAAAGCCGATTAAGGCGGTTGAGCCGCTGGCCATGAACTTACCGCTGCATCAGGCTGAAGTCGTGGCGAGCAAAGAAAAAGAACCGGCTCCAGTTCCTGCGCCACAGCCCGCTCCGGTGGTGATTGTCGCCATCCCGAAAGATGCCATGGTGATGGAAGCGAACCAGGTGAAAGCCGGATCCACGCGTTTCCTGAACGGAACCTGGCGCGCCATGCTCGATGTGAAAGATCCGGTGACCGGCAAGCCGCCGTCGCTGCGCTATCAGATCCAGAACAATAAAGGCTTCGCCCGCGTTGTCCACGGCGATAACGTTGTCTGCCGCGCGGAAGTGTTCTCCGGGCTGCACAGCAACGGCGAGCTGATGATTAAGAGTCGCGGTCATGCCCGCTGCACCGACGGTTCCCGCTACCCGATGCCGGAGGTTGCCTGTAAAGCCGGCGCCAGCGATATCGCAGAATGTCGCGCCCGTTATGACGCAAATACCGTCGTCCCTCTGACGTTCAAGAAAGCAGGTGCCTGATCCTATGCTGGTAAATCTTTGCGACTATAAACAAAGCGTCACGCTTATCGCTAACAGCGGCGTGCAGTTCCTTGATTTCGGCCTGACGCCGCAGGACACCGCCAGCCACGGGCGCTTCGTACGTAAAACCGCGAACGGCCCGCTTTTGCGACTCGATTTCGACCTGGTCAACGGGCGCTACACCCTGCCGGGAACGAACGGCGGGCAGCCTGAAGTGGTCAAACCGGAAACCACTATCCCGCTGCATCAGTCGCTGGCGGTGCTCGATGGCGTCTGGCTTCCGGTTCCGTTCCTGCGCTTCAACCCGCCGCGGACCTTTGTTGAAGGGCCGGATAACTGGGCCCGCGTCCAGGTGCGCAAGCTGGATACCCCCGACACGGCTGGCAATACGCACCGCGTGACCCTCGCGCTTGACAGCCAGATTGCCGAACATGCCACGTCCGCTCTGTCCCCGGTCGAAAACGATATTCTGAACGGCACCCGCTTCGCGCTGGCCTGGCGAGACAATGAGGTTGAAAGCTTCCTCGACCAGACCTGGATTGATGGCTGGCTGCGCGAGGCCTTTACCCAGTACGCCGACGGCGTTGAGAACCGCTCGGAACGCGATCTCCAGCAGGCGATGCGCGGTTTTGAGTATCAGGCCCACTGGCTCAACGTGCTGACCATGCTCGGCGAGCAGCTCACCGTGCCGGAAGTGAAATTTGTTACCCATACGCTCAGCACGCCTGCCATTCCGGTCGACCTGATCCTCGACGTGGGCAATACCCACACCTGCGGCGTCATTATCGAAGACCACGGCGATGCGAACGATGGGCTGCGCCAGACCGCCGAGCTGCAGGTGCGCTCGTTAAGCGAGCCGCAGTTCCTGAACGAGCCACTGTTCACCAGCCGCCTCGAGTTTTCCGAAGCGCGTTTTGGCAAGCAGCACTTCTCGGTTGAAAGTGGTCGCGAAGATGCGTTTGTCTGGCCGTCGATTGTCCGCGTCGGCGATGAAGCCCGCAAGCTGGCGATGCAGCGTCTGGGTACCGAAGGCAACAGCGGCATCTCCAGCCCGCGTCGCTACCTGTGGGATGAAACGCCGGTGGTGCAGGACTGGCGCTTTAGCCAGATGAACAGCAAAACCCAGCGTGAGCCGCTTGCCACCGCGTTTCCGCTGATGAACCTGATGAACGATGACGGAGAGCCGCTCTTCACGCTGCCGCAGGACGAGCGGCTGCCGGTCTTCTCGCCGCAGTACAGCCGCAGCACGCTGATGACGCACATGCTGTGCGAGCTGCTGGCTCAGGCTCTGGGGCAGATCAACAGCGTCGCCACGCGCCTGCGTCTGGGCTTCCCGGCGTCTCCACGCCAGCTGCGCACCCTGATCCTGACGCTGCCCTCCGCCATGCCCAAGCAGGAGCGCGAGATTTTCCGTCGCCGCATGTTCGAAGCCATCGCTATCGTCTGGAAAGCGATGGGCTGGCACCCGCAGGATGAGGATTTTGTCACCCGCAAACAGCAGGATAAGAGCGTGGTGCCGGTGCCTGAAATTCAGATGGAGTGGGATGAAGCCAGCTGCGGCCAGCTGGTCTGGCTGTATAACGAAGCAATCTCTCGTTTTGGCGGCCAGACGGAAGCCTTCTTCGCCTCCCTTGCCCGTCCGGACCGCGCCCCTGAGCCGGGTATTCAGCCGGGTCGCGCATTGCGCGTTGCCTCCATCGACATCGGCGGCGGCACAACGGATATGGCGATCACCCACTATCAGCTGGACGACGGCTCCGGCAATAACGTCAAAATTACCCCGCAGCTGCTGTTCCGCGAAGGCTTTAAGGTGGCGGGCGACGACACGCTTCTCGACGTGATCCAACGCTACGTGCTGCCCGCCCTGCAAACGCAGCTGCAGAAATCCGGTATTGCGGACGCCTCGCTGCTGATGGCTTCACTGTTCGGCGACTCCGGGCGCATTGATACCCAGGCCGTACTCCGCCAGCAAACGGCACTTCAGCTCTTTATGCCGATTGGCCATGCCATTCTTGCCGCATGGGAGTCGAGCGACGTTGACGATCCGCTGGCCGGTCTGCATGCCACCTTTGGCGATCTCCTGGCGCAGAAACCGACCCGCAACGTAATGAATTACCTGCAGCAGGCGATCGATCATGCCCTGCCTGCGGGTTCAGACGCTTTTGACCTCTTCGCCGTGCCGCTGCACGTCAATTTCCGCGAAATGCAGGATGCGATGCTGGCCGGGCAGTTTACGCTGGCCTCACCGCTCCACGCGGTGTGTGAGGCAATTTCGCATTACAGCTGCGATATTCTGCTGATCACCGGTCGCCCTGGCTGCCTGCCCGGCGTTCAGGCGCTCATTCGCCATCTGCAGCCAGTGCCGGTCAACCGCATCGTCTGGCTGGATAAATACCAGGTGCACGAGTGGTATCCGTTCAGCCAGCAGGGGCGCATTGGCAACCCGAAATCGACGGCCGCCGTGGGGGCCATGCTCTGCAGCCTGGCGCTCGACCTGCGCCTGCCGCGCTTCAACTTTAAAGCCGCGGACATTGGCGCGTATTCAACCGTGCGCTATCTGGGCGTGCTGGATAACACCGTCAACACCCTGCGCGAGGAAAACGTCTGGTATCAGGATATCGATCTCGATAAGCCGGGCGCGAAGCTCGACGCACGTCTGCACTTCCCGCTGCGCGGTAACGTCACCCTCGGCTTCCGCCAGCTGGCGAACGCGCGCTGGCCCGCCACGCCGCTCTACACGCTCAGCATTAACTCGGCTGAACTGGCGAAAGCGATTGCCGGCGACGGCGTGCTGAACGTGCGACTCAAGCTCTGCGGCGGCAGCAAGCAGGAGGGTCCGGAGGCCTTCGAGCTGAGCGATGCCTGGCTGCAGGACGGCACGCCGGTGGCACCTGACGCATTAACCTTCAAACTGAATACTCTGGCCGATCGCCGACACAGCGGCAGCCACTACTGGATCGACAGCGGGAGCGTATACCTGAAATGACAGCGACGACGACCACCACTCAGGCCTTAATCGGGTGGATTAATGAGACGCGGCTGAACGCCCCTGTGCTG
Source organism: Enterobacter sp. FW301-JW81 (assembly GCF_058788735.1). NCBI lineage: Bacteria > Pseudomonadati > Pseudomonadota > Gammaproteobacteria > Enterobacterales > Enterobacteriaceae > Enterobacter > Enterobacter sp. FW301-JW81. Next base: position 1,272,291 of record NZ_JBYTBA010000001.1, read on the forward strand.
GATAACGATGCCGACGCCCTGCTTGCCCGCATCAACGCGGCGCAGGCGCGGGAGCAGGCCATTGAACGCGCCATGACGCGCCAGAGCAGCATCGGGCTTTACGGCCATTCGCAGAGTGCGAAAGCGCACCTGCTGTTGTCTCTGTGCGGCAGCGGCAATGGACGCCTGAACGTGACGCCGGGTCAGCGCACCTTTGACTATTTTTCGCATATCAATCCGGGTCATGCCCTGACCAATATGGCCGTCCGCTTCACCCGGGAAACCCCGGCGGTATCCGATGAGGCGTTCCCGCTGCGCCTGAGTCTGGTCACCGAGGCCGAGCTGGTACAGCTGTTTATTGCCCGCACGACGCTGCATCCGCAGATGCGCGCGGTGGATAAGGCGGTCATTGAGACGCGTCTGGAAAAATGGCGCGGCCTGCGCCAGCCGCAGGGCGTACCCGGCATCACGGCTCAGGAAGTGGGCGCGATTGCCCGCTTCTGGCAGAGCACGGTGCCCGCCGCCAAACAGCAAATTGACGATGCCCTGTGGCATGCGTTTGCACAGCTGGTGCCTTCGCTCGATCTCAGCACCCGGGCCAGCGTCTGGTCGCTGCTGTGGGGCGAGCAGCAGGAGCTGACCCAGCAGTGGTTAAACCTGGCTCACGTGCTGCATCAGACCAGCCACGCGAGCGAGCTTGCCGCCCCGCTCAGCCTGCTGGTGGACAGCTTTGGTCTGCCGGGTGAAGGGTTCCTGACGCACGACGGCACGCCGGCCCTTCAGGATGCGCAGGAGACGCTGCTTCATCCGCTGAATAACGGTGAGATGCTCAACGCCATCAGCGTTCCCGTCGATGTGCTTGCCTTCCTGACCCGCGAGCTGGTGCTGCCGGTTGAGAACGGCGCGCTGGATAACGTCGATATCGTTGATATCCCGGTTTTCGAAGATAACCGTGCCGACCCGCTGCGCCAGGCAAAATCCCAGTGGCTGCTCGAGCACTACCGTCAACAGCTGCAGCCGGATGTGCTGGTCATTTGCAATGCGACGGCGCACCACGAACAGACGGCCAAAAAAGCAAAAGTGTTGATGAACTGGGTCAAAGAGACGCAGCCCGCTGAAGACTCTGCCCTGCCGGGCCTGGTATGGGCCATTACCCCGCACGACGCTCGCTTTACCACCCGGCAGAATCTTGATGAAGCCGTACAGCATCTGCTCGGGAAACCGGGCTTACGCTGGGGCACGCTGCAGGCGCTGGACAGCCACAGCATGCAGCGCGTCATCGAGTGGCTGTCTCAGGCCACGCTGCCCGCGCAGCGACAAAAGCGTCTCAGCACGCTGAAAAACGCGCTGCGCCAGGAGCTCTCGTCGCTGATGCAAAGCTACCTGACTCCGCTGGTTGAAGAGCCCGGTACCCGACGCGCTCAGGCAGAAAACATGGTGCGCACGCTGCAAAGCAGCGCCGCCCGCCACGGCGAGCTGCTTGATGGCCTGCTGCCGCCGCTAAAAGCCTTTGAAACGCTGCTGGCCGTTCAGCAGCCGCGCGAGGAGCAGGTTAACGGGCTGTTTACGGATAGCATTGACCTGTTTGCCGATAGCGCCCAGGAAAGCGCCGGACTGCTCCAGACAAAAGACAAAGCGCGTCTGGCGCACAGGGTGTGGATTAATCATCTGCGTCAGTGGAGCCGCAATGAGGCCACGGCCGCCCGTCTTGGGCTGGAACCCGCGGTGTTACAGCAAATCGCGGATGTTCTGGTTATCACCAGCTACCGGCTGGATCTGCCTCAGCAGCTTCAGCGTATTGTCGAAGCGGACAAAAGCAGCGCTGCGCAGCTGCATGCCGTAATGGGTAACTTCATTGGCTGGCTGGGTTACGACCAGACGCCCGCGGCGACGCGTCCGGCAAGCCGCATCCGCAAGGGTCAGGCAATCTTCATTACGCCAGTGGTCAGCAGCGCTGAGCCCCGCCTGACGCGCCTGGGGGAACAGCCCGTGCATGCGGCTACCGCGTACGTTTACGACTGGCTGGTTGCGCTCTATAGCCGCGCGATAGAGAACATTGATTACCAGCACCCGCATGATGTCCAGCCTGGTGCGCGTCAGGCGTTGCACGCGTTATTGCGCTGATTAGCAATATAGCCGCCTTTTCTTGCCGGGTGGCGCTGCGCTTACCCGGCCTACATTCTGATTTTTTGGCCCGCAGCAGTGCGGGCCATACAGTCCGCTAGCGTCTGCGCCAGCGCTGAGGGGTTTTCCCACGACATTGAGTGCCCCGCCGCAGGGATAATTTTCACCGCAACGCCCTTCTGCTTCAGATTATCCACGTCGTCATCAGGGAGCGACAGCTCGCCGAAAATCAACGTCACCGGGCACGGGAGTGACAGGAATTGCGCCTCCCAGTCTGGCTCAACGCCTTCCACCAGGCTCGATGCACCGCGCCAGACTGCATAAGGGGCATTGCTCTGCAGGCACCCCGCCCACGCCGTGGTTTCTGCCCGCAGCATGGCGTCATAGCCCTGATCCAGAAACTGTTGCTCGGTTTGTGCCGCAATAGACCGGCTGAACATGCCCCCGCCCGCGTGAAAATTAGGTTCTGACACCATCAGTCCCTTAACGCGGGTGCCCAGCAGCCCCGCCGTTTCGATAGCAATACTGCCGCCCATGCTGTGACCATAAAGCCATAAGGCATCAAGCTTGAGATGGTTAATCAGCTCCACGACGACACGGGCCTGGTCAGTTGTTCGGTAGGAGTAGTGCAGAGGTTTGTCGCTGTAACCACTGCCGGGCAGATCGATGAGAATGGCTCTGCGCGCGCCAAAAAAAGGGTCACAAACGACACGGGGATATTCATAGGAAGCGGCGCAGCCCAGCCCGTGAATGAACACCACGGGATCGCCTGTGCCAGGCAAATCATGCCAGCGCACGGTGCAGCCGGCCTGCTGCGAGTAAAAACTGTTCATAAGCACTCCTTTTATGACTCACTGTGTATTTATACAGTCATCACATCCGGAATGCTACGTTCATCTTTTATAACGGGAAGCATGCTTCAGAAAAGCGAGATCAGCAGCGCAACGGGAAAGCTCATTGGCCAGGTTGATCCCACCAGAAAAGCGCTGAGCAGGCGGATACGTTTGCGGTCTTTGGAGAGGAACCAGGTAATTAATGCGCAGATGGAAGCCATGATTGCGTAAAAAACCAACATCTTTTGATACAACGTCATTCTTGATACCAGAGCCGAAAAAATAACCGCACGCAATATGCGTCATATGTTGATACAGATCAAGTTTTTTCGTTACACGATAACCACTTAAATATTAAGGCTAATAACAACTGAGTATTCTGCGTAACAAGCCGGGAGAGTGAACAATAACCTTTATTGATAACATGTATATTAAATGCACTTTTTGATAAATTTTGAATTCTGAAAAGGCGTCTAATAAAGGCAGACATTCATGGGAGGCAATATGCTGCGCATTCCGCCGAGTTGTATTCATACCCGCTCCACCCCTTTCTGGAATAAAAACACCGCGCCTGCCGGGATCTTTCAGCGTCATCTCGACACGGGTACCCGTCCGGGCGTCTATCCTCGCCTGACCGTGATGCAGGGTGCCGTACGTTACTTAGGCTATGCCGATGAATTGACTCCCGAGCCTGACAGCACATTGATTATAAAGGCTGGCCACTTCGGCGTTTTTCCGCCTGAGAAATGGCACCACATCGAAGTGATGTCCGATGACACGCTGTTCAACATCGACTTTTTCGTCGAACCCGAGGTACTGAGGTCGCTTTAAGTGGCTTGCACTTACGAGGAAACCATTATGCTACGTATTCCTGAGAATTTTGTTCATACCCGCTCCACGCCATTCTGGAACAAAGACACGGCACCAAAAGCCCTTTTCACCCATCATAATACGAAAGCCAGCGTCTACGGCCGTTTGTCCGTGATGCAGGGCGCCGTGCGCTATTTTGGCTTCCCGGATGCAGACGCGACAGAATCTGATCTGGAGCTGGTGATAGAAGCCGGATCGTTTGGCATCTCACCGCCGCAAAAATGGCACCGCATTGAGTTGTTGACCGACGATACGTATTTCAATATCGACTTTTTTGCCGACCCTGAGGTTACGCTTCAGGGCGCAGGTATCGGAAAAGTGGTTAATACACATAAGGAGTAACAGCGTGGGTAAAGCAACGTACACCGTGACCGTGACCAACAACAGCAACGGCGTCTCGGTGGACTATGAAACAGACGCCCCAATGGAGTTGCTCATTCCGGACGTCGCCGCAGACGTGGTGAAGGATCTGGTGAATACCGTTCGCGCTTACGACACGGAAAATGAGCACGAGGTTTGTGGCTGGTAAGAAAACGCCCGGCGATACTGGCCGCCGGGCATGATTATTAGTGTTTTATCATCACATGCCGGACAACCGTATAATCCTCGAGCCCGTATACCGACATATCCTTTCCGTAGCCGGATAATTTCATGCCGCCGTGCGGCATTTCGCTCACCAGCATAAAATGAGTATTCACCCAGGTGCAGCCGTACTGCAGGCGCGCGCTCAGACGATGGGCGCGGCCCACGTCTTTCGTCCAGACCGACGACGCCAGCCCGTACTGTGAATCGTTCGCCCAGGCCAGCACCTGCGCCTCGTCGTCAAACTCGGTGACGCTCACCACCGGGCCAAACACCTCGCGCTGAACGATGGCATCATCCTGCTTTGCTCCCGCCAGCAGGGTTGGCTGGAAGTAGTAGCCCGCCCCCTCTTTTTTGCTCCCGCCCGTGACGACCCGAACATGGCCGAGTGCTTTCGCCTGGTCGACAGCCTGACAGACGCGTGAAAGATGGGCCGCCGAGCTGAGCGGTCCCAGTTCGGTATTCCCATCCTCCGGGGCGCCCATTTTGAGGCTGGCTACCGCTGCGCCCAGTTTTTCCACCAGTTGGGCATAAATTCCCTTCTGGGCATAAACACGGCAGGCCGCCGTACAGTCCTGCCCGGCATTGTAGAAACCAAACGTCCTCACGCCTTCGACAACCGCATCCAGGTCGGCATCATCAAACACGATAACCGGCGCTTTTCCGCCCAGCTCCATGTGGGTGCGTTTAATGGAGGACGCCGTATGGCCGATGATATGTTCCCCGGTCGCAATCGAACCGGTCAGCGAGACCATGCGGACCTTTTCATGCCCGGTCAGCGGATCGCCTACCGTCTTACCGCGACCGAACAGCACGTTAAGCACGCCCGCCGGGAAGATATCCTTTGCCAGCTCCGCCAGCTTCAGCGCCGTCAGCGGCGTAATTTCGGAGGGTTTGATCACCACGCAGTTTCCGGCGGCCAGCGCGGGTGCGAGCTTCCACGCGGCCATCATCAGCGGGTAGTTCCACGGCGCGATAGAAGCAACCACGCCCACCGGATCACGGCGGATCATTGACGTGTGGCCATCAAGATACTCTCCGGCGGCCAGCCCGTTCAGGCAGCGGGCTGCCCCGGCAAAGAAGCGGAAAACATCGACCACCGCCGGAATTTCGTCCCCGAGGGCGCAGTGCAGCGGCTTGCCGCAGTTGAGAGACTCAAGCCGGGCAAACTCTTCACCCTGCGCCTCGATGGCGTCAGCCAGCTTCAGCAGGCACTCAGCGCGCGCTTTGGGCGTGGTCTGCCCCCAGTCGGTAAAAGCCTGGTCAGCGGCCTCAACCGCCGCGTTGACCTGGGCCAGCGAGGCTTCGGCAATTTCCAGCAGTACCTCTCCGGTGGCCGGATTATAAACCGGCTGTTTCTCGCCTTCTCCGGCAACCAGTTCACCCTTAATCAGCAGATGTGTTTGCATAGCATTGTCCTGTTGAAATCAATGTTATTTCCCGCTGCCGGCAATGTTCTCGCCGTCGCGGGTTAGCCACCAGGCTCCCAGAATGGGGATGGTTGTCACCAGCATCACCAGCAGTGCAACGACGTTAGTGACCGGTACGTCGCGCGGACGCCCGAGCTGGTTAAGCAGCCACAGCGGTAACGTGCGCTCGTGTCCCGCCGTAAACGTTGTGACGATTATTTCGTCAAACGACAGGGCAAACGCCAGCATTCCCCCGGCCAGCAGCGCTGAACCCAGATTGGGCAGCACGACGTAGCGGAAGGTTTGCCACCCGTCGGCCCCGAGATCCATCGACGCTTCCACCAGGCTCCAGGAGGTGCGTCTGAACCGGGCAATCACGTTGTTAAACACCACCACCACGCAAAAGGTGGCGTGTCCCACCACGATGGTGAAAAAGCCCGGCTCAAGGTTGATGGTTTTGAATGCGGTCAGCAGCGCCAGGCCGGTGATGATCCCCGGTAACGCAATCGGCAACAGCAGCAGCAGTGAGACCGCATTCTTGCCAAAAAACTCGCTTCGCCACAGCGCCGCTGCAGCAAGCGTGCCAAGCACAAGGGCTATCGCGGTGGAAAGCGCGGCAATTTGAAGTGACAACGTCACGGATTCGATAATATCGCCACGCCCCGCCGCCACGCTAAACCACTTCAGCGTCAGCCCCTGCGGCGGAAAGCTGAAGGCGGCGTCTTCGGTGTTAAAGGCATAGGTTGCGATAATCAGCAGCGGGAAGTGCAGGAAGATAACCCCTCCCCATGCTGCCACTTTCAGGAACAGCGGTGCGCGTTCAGAGTGCATCGAATGCTCCCAGACGCTTCACGAACGCCAGATAGAGAGAAATCAGCACGATGGGAACCAGTGTGAACGCGGCGGCCATCGGCATATTGCCGATAGCCCCCTGTTGGGAATAGACCATATTGCCGATGAAGTAGCCCGGCGGCCCCACCAGCTGGGGAACTATGAAATCCCCCAGCGTCAGGGAAAAGGTGAATATCGAGCCCGCCGCAACACCCGGGATCGCCAGCGGCAGAACGACGTAGCGAAAGGTCTGTCGGGGTCGTGCGCCGAGGTCGGCTGAGGCCTGCAGTAAAGAAGCCGGCAGGCGTTCCAGCGCCGCCTGGACGGGCAGAATCATAAACGGCAGCCAGATGTAGACGAAGACCAGAAACCGCCCCAGCCCGGAGGTGGACAAGGTGTTGCCGCCAATCGCCGGGAGCGTAAGGAGCGAGGTCAGGATCGGCTCCAGCCCCATGTGGCTGAGAAACCATTGCGCCACGCCGTCCTTCGCCAGCAGCAGCGTCCAGGCATAGGCTTTGACGATGTAGCTCGCCCACATCGGCAGCATCACGGCGATATAGAAGAACGCTTTCCACTTGCCGCGGGTGTATCGCGCCATGTACCAGGCCATCGGGAACGCCAGGATGGCGCTGGCGATGGTCACCGCAATCGCCATGGTTAACGTGCGCAGGATGATGTCGTAGTTTGCCGGGTTAAAGAGCGCCTGAATGTTCGCCAGGGTCAGGTCCGGCGTGACCGCCATGGTGAAATCGTCAAAGGTGTAAAACCCCTGCCACAGCAGGGTCAGCAGCGATCCTAAATAGACGATGCCGAACCACATCAGCGGTGCAAGCAGAAGCAGGAACAGCCCGAGCGACGGCCTACGCCAGAGTAGTGCCGTCAGGCGGCTCAGGCCGCTGCGAGAGGCGGGAGGATGCGCAACGCTCATATCCATTTCACCTCTCCTCGTGAAGGCGGATCATCGCCTCGCGCGACCATGACGCCATAACGACCTGCCCCGGCGTAACGCCGCTCAGCGGCGAGGCGTCACTGAGGTTGGCCTGGCTCACCAGCAGTTTTGCGCCGTCAGCAAGTTTCAGCTCCAGACGCGTGGCGGCGCCCTGGTACTGAACGGCCTGCACGCATCCCTGAACCTGAACGTCACCGCTCTCGTTAAGGCGAATATGTTCCGGGCGCAGCGAATAAGCGCCTTCCATGCCGCACAGTTTCTGCGCAAGGGCCGCGTCAAAAACGTTGGACGTGCCGACAAAACCGGCGACAAACGGCGTGCGCGGCCGCATGTAGAGATCGCGCGGGGTATCCACCTGCTCGATGCGTCCGTTATTGAATACCGCCACCCGGTCGGACATGGAAAGGGCTTCCCCCTGGTCGTGGGTGACGAAAATAAAGGTGATGCCGAGTTCCTGCTGAAGTTTCTTCAGCTCGAACTGCATCTGCTCACGCAGTTTGAGATCGAGCGCCCCTAAGGGCTCGTCCAGCAGCAAGACGCGCGGCTCATTGACCAGCGCCCGGGCGATGGCGACGCGCTGGCGCTGGCCGCCGGAAAGTTGCGACGGTTTGCGGGCGACGGCAAAACTCAGGCCCACTTTTTCCAGGGCGTCACGGGCCTGCGCATGGCGCTTTTTCTTATCGATGCCTTTTACCATCAGCCCGTAGGCGACGTTATCGAGGATCGACATATGAGGAAATAGCGCGTAGTCCTGGAACACGGTGTTTACGTCCCGCTCCCAGGGCGGCAGTTCGCTCGCCTCTTTGCCGAAGATAGAAATCGTGCCGCCTGACAGCTGTTCAAAACCGGCGATCAGGCGCAGGCAGGTGGTTTTGCCGGAGCCCGAAGGCCCCAGCATGGAGAAAAACTCTCCGTCACGGATCGCAATGGTGACCCCGTCCACCGCCCGCACGTCGCCGTACAGGCGGGAAACATTATTAAACTCTACCGCGTACGTCATGTTCTGCTCCCGGCGATTAACGGCCACCCATGATGGCGATGTAATCCTGCGTCCAGCGGCTGTAAGGCACAAATTTGCCGCCTTCTGCGATAGGGGTTTTCCAGAACATGATTTTGTCGAACTCGTTATAGCCGTTTGTTTCGCAACCTTTATCCCCCAGCAGCGTGCTGGCCTTACACCCTTCCGGGACGACGGGCAGCGAGCCAAACCAGGCGGCCAGATCGCCCTGCACTTTTGGCGTGAGCGACCAGTTCATCCACTTGTAGGCGCACATCGGGTGTTTTGCCTGAGCGTGCAGCATGGTGGTGTCCGCCCAGCCGGTTACTCCCTCTTTCGGGAAGACGGTGGCTACGGGCTGGTTTTCGGCCTTCAGGGCATTTGCCTGATACGGCCAGGCGCTGGAAGCCACAACGCCTTCATTTTTGAAGTCGCTCATCTGAACGGTGGTGTCGTGCCAGTAGCGGTGGATCAGGGCATGCTGATCGCGAAGCACCTTGAGCACGGCCGCATACTGTTCTTCAGTGAGCTGATACGGGTCTTTGATCCCCAGCTGAGGTTGAGTGGCTTTGACAAAGAGCGCCGCATCGGCGATGTAAATCGGGCCGTCATAGGCCTGAACGCGTCCCTGATTGGTTTTACCGTCCGGCAGATCCTGTTTGGTAAAGACCACGCTCCAGCTGTCCGGCGGCGTCGGGAAGGTTTTGGTGTTGTACATCAGCAGGTTTGGCCCCCACTGGTACGGCGTGCCGTAGACTTTACCGCCGACGTTAAACCATTCTCCTTTCACCATCCGTGCATCGAGGGTTTTCCAGTTGGGGATGAGATCGGGGTTAATCGGCTGAACGCGTTTACCCATGATCAGGCGGAGCGACGCATCACCCGACGCGGTGACCAGGTCGTATCCCCCTTTCGCCATCAGGCTGACCATTTCATCCGACGTGGCCGCCGTTTTGACGTTGACCGCGCAACCGGTCTCTTTTTCAAACTGGGTGACCCAGTCATAGTTTTTATCCGTCTGCCCCCGTTCGATGTATCCCGGCCAGGCAATAATATCCAGCCGTCCTTCCCCGTCGCCAATGGCCTTCGGCGGTTCTGCGGCTTGCGATGTCATGATAGTCATGCCGAGCGCGCACAGGCTGCTGCGGGCAAATTTTTTGCTCATAAGAATTACTCCTGTCGCAATGAAATTTAGCGGCAGCCGTGCCGTAAAAATATCTCCCTTATTAAACGTAGACCGCGCAAATGCGCCGCACCGTGCGGCTTAAGGAAATTTCATCAAGGTGTGACCGAGGGCGCATTCCCCGTTAACTGGATTATAGACAAGGAGTTAGCCGCGAGAGACGGTATGCAGATTTCCTATGATACGGCACCGCGAAATATTCGCCGTGCCGTCATCAGGATAAGAAATGATTATTTAATTGCGGGTGAGGAAAATTATTCCAGCATGCTGCTAATTAATTTGCCTAACTGAACCACCGCCTGCTCTTCCCGCTCTCCCCAGGCCCACGAGGTATTAAAACGAAAGAACGGCGTCCACGCGTCAGAGGTGGAAAACATCTTTCCGGGGGCAATGCTGATGTGGTGCATTAGGGCCTTTTCGCTCAGAAGTCCCGCATCCAGCGGCGCCGGAAGTTCCAGCCATAAAAAGTAGCCGCTGTCGTTATGGTGAATTTTGACGCCGGCAGGCATATGGCGCAGGAGTGACTGCCAGGCCTGCTGTTTTCGCTCGGCCAGGGTTCGTCGCAGGCGGCGAAGATGGGCGTCATAGCGCTTGGTCGCCAGGTAATCCACCAGCGCCAGCTGCATGGGAGAGCTGGTTGAGAGCGTGCTCATCAGCTGCAGCTGCTGAATGCGCCGCGCGTGTTTTCCCGCCGCGACCCACCCGATGCGAAAACCGGCCACCAGACATTTTGAAAAGGACGAGCAGTGGAGCGTCATGTCCTGACGATCCCAGGCTTTCGCCGGGAGCGGCTTTTCACGCCCAAAATAGAGCTCGCTGTAGACATCATCTTCAATCAGCGGGACGTTGTGCTGCGTTAACAGCGCGACAAGCTGCGCTTTTTTCTCCGCGCTCAGCGTGAAGCCAAGCGGGTTTTGGCTGTTGGTCATGATCCAGCAGGCTTTAACCGGGTAGTCATTCAGCGCCTGCTCCAGGGCGTTGAGATCGATCCCCTCGCGGACGTCCGTTGCAATCGACAAGGCTTTGAGCTTCAGGCGTTCCAGCGCCTGCAGCGCGCCGTAAAAACAGGGGTTTTCGACAATCACCCAGTCGCCGGGCTCGGTTACCGCCTGCAGGCTGAGATTGAGCGCTTCGAGCGCGCCGGCGGTGATCACGATCTCTTCGGGGGAGATGTTCATTCCCTGCTGCGCGTAGCGGCGGGCAATGGCGTGGCGGAGATCGACGTTACCCGGCGGCAGGTTTTCAATCACGCTCATCGCCGTCGCGGTTTTGCTGACGTTTGCCAGCGAGCGGTTGAGCTGCTGAAGCGGGAAAAGCCGGGGGTCGGGAAACGCGGAAGCAAAAGGGACAACGGAGGGGTCGCGGCTGGCCTGTAAGACCTCGAAGATGTAGGTGTTGATATCCACCGCTTCGTCACGCATCACCTGAGCGGGTGGCGCAGGCTGTTGTGCGGTCGGGCGCGAGGCAACGTAATAGCCCGACTGCGGTCTGGCGACGATGCGCCCCTGACTTTCCAGCATCTGATACGCGTGGCCAACGGTCATAAAACTCATGCCGCTGCTCGCCACCTGCTCTCGCAGGGAAGGCAGCTTATCGCCCGGCAGCCATACGCCAAGCTCAATCTGCGAGATAATTTGTTGCGCCAGACGCTGGTATTTTTTCATCAGATTCTCCTTATGACTGACAGTGTATATCAGCAGGAGAAAAAGAGAAGATTTAGCTAACTGTTATAGTTTTGAAAATGAATTACTTACGGTACTCGGTGATGTGGCTTTGCGCCTGACGCGCAGCGGCCAGGTGGTCGAGCGTGATCATCGACGATTTGCAAAAGATGCATTTCGCACCGAGCGGGTTTTTCTCAGACACATCAAAGACTGAGGTACGGTACTGCGAGCCATGACAGCACGGGCAGCGAAAATGGATATAAGAAGTCATAGGATTCTCCTGAAACGTAAAACGTAAATTACTAATGGGCCGATTGGGCAATAATGGTTTTAAACAAAACTAATCGGAAAGTAGATAAAGACCCAAGAGAGGCTGCGGAGAGGCACAACGTGATGAGAACTGCTTTATAAAACTACGTCAGATATTTATTTGGACTCAAAACCAGAAGACCATTAACGCACGGCGCTGACGACAAGGCAAGCAGTATTGTGCGGAAAATTCATAAAAAGAGTGTTTTTATTCCCTAACCGCGAAGTATATCAGATGCCTAAAGCAGGGTTTTTACTCCAACTGTTATGGTTAAAAATCGTTTTTCTGCGTCTGATAGTCTGATTTTAGCCCCTATACCATAACAGCACACCGTTTGACATTGAGGCTGTGCATGTTTGGTTTAGATGCTTTTCACCTTGCGCGGATACAGTTTGCGTTTACCGTATCCTTTCACATTATTTTCCCGGCCATCACCATTGGTCTCGCCAGCTATCTTGCCGTGCTCGAAGGCCTGTGGCTGAAAACAAAAAATCCGGTCTGGCGCTCGCTGTACCATTTCTGGTCGAAGATTTTTGCCGTCAACTTTGGCATGGGCGTGGTCTCCGGGCTGGTGATGGCCTACCAGTTTGGCACCAACTGGAGTGGTTTTTCGCAGTTTGCCGGCAGCATTACCGGCCCGCTGCTGACCTATGAAGTGCTTACCGCCTTCTTCCTCGAAGCCGGGTTCCTCGGCGTGATGCTGTTCGGCTGGAATAAAGTCGGGCCGGGACTGCACTTCTTTTCCACCTGCATGGTGGCGCTGGGCACCATTATCTCTACCTTCTGGATCCTCTCATCGAACAGCTGGATGCAGACCCCGCAGGGCTATGAGATCGTCAACGGTCAGGTGGTACCGGTGGACTGGTTCGCCGTGGTGTTTAACCCCTCCTTCCCTTACCGCCTGCTGCATATGTCGATAGCCGCGTTCCTGAGCAGCGCCCTGTTTGTGGGCGCATCTGCGGCATGGCACCTGCTGCGCGGCAATAATACCCCCGCCATCCGCGCAATGTTTTCAATGGCGCTTTGGATGACGCTGATCGTCGCGCCCATCCAGGCCATGGTGGGCGATATGCACGGGCTGAACACCTTAAAGCACCAACCCGCGAAAATTGCCGCCATCGAAGGGCACTGGGAAAATCCGCCGGGCGAGCCTACCCCGCTGCTGCTGTTTGGCTGGCCGGATATGGAACAGGAGCGCACCCGCTTTGGGCTGGAGATCCCAGCGCTGGGGAGCCTCATCCTGACGCACAGCCTGGATAAGCAGGTTCCGGCACTCAAAGAGTTTCCGAAGGAAGACCGTCCGAATTCCACCATCGTCTTCTGGTCTTTCCGCATTATGGCGGGCCTGGGCATGCTGATGCTGCTGCTTGGCGTGGCGGCACTCTGGCTGCGCTATAAAAAGCGCGTTTATTCTTCCCGCCCTTTCCTGTGGTTTGCGCTGCTGATGGGGCCCTCCGGGTTGATTGCGATTCTGGCCGGATGGATCACTACCGAAGTGGGCCGCCAGCCGTGGGTGGTCTACGGGCTCCAGCGAACGAAGGATGCGGTTTCTGCCCATGGCGATCTGCATATGAGCGTGAGCCTGCTGGCCTTCTTCGTCGTTTACACCTCGGTATTCGGCGTGGGTTACAGCTACATGGTGCGCCTCATCCGAAAAGGCCCGCAGCCGCATGAATCTTTCGCCACCGAGTCCGACGGACGTCCGGCGCGCCCGCTTTCTGCCGTCACCGCTGAACATAAGGAGCTGCCATAATGGGTATCGATCTTTCCATTATCTGGTTTGTGATCATCGTCTTCGCCACGCTGATGTATATCGTGATGGACGGTTTTGATCTGGGGATAGGGATTCTGTTCCCGGCAACGCAAAACGCCGACGATCGCGACGTGATGGTCAACAGCGTTGCGCCGGTCTGGGACGGAAATGAAACCTGGCTGGTGCTTGGCGGAGCCGCCCTCTTCGGCGCATTCCCGCTAGCCTATGCGGTGATCGTTGATGCCCTGACCATTCCGCTGACGTTAATGCTGATCGGACTTATTTTCCGCGGCGTGGCGTTTGAGTTTCGCTTTAAAGCCACCCCGGCGCACCGCCCCTTCTGGGATAAGGCGTTTATTGGCGGTTCCATTCTGGCGACGTTTACCCAGGGCGTGACGGTGGGTGCCGTCATTAACGGCTTTACCGTCACCGGCCGGGCCTATACCGGCGGGCCCTTTGACTGGTTTACCGCATTTAACCTGTTTTGCGGCGCGGGCCTGGTGGTGGCCTATGCGCTGTTAGGCTCTACGTGGCTGGTGATGAAAAGCGAAAACGCGCTGCAGCAGCGGATGCGTGAGGTCTCGAAAACGTTGTTACTCGTGCTGCTGGCGTTTATGGCGGCGCTCAGCCTCTGGACGCCGCTGGCGCACCCGGCCATCGCTGCGCGCTGGTTTACGCTGCCGAACCTGTTTTATCTGCTGCCTGTCCCGGCCCTGGTGGTGATTTTTAGCCTGTATCAGTGGCGCTGCCTGAACAATCCCGACAGCCATAGCCGACCGTTTATCCTGACGCTGGGGCTGATATTCCTCGGCTTTAGTGGGCTTGGGATCAGCATCTGGCCGCACATTATTCCGCCGTCGATCACCCTGTGGCAGGCCGCCGCGCCGACACAAAGCCAGGGCTTTATGCTGGTGGGCGCGCTGTTGATCATTCCCGTTATTCTGGTCTACACCTTCTGGAGCTACTACGTATTTCGCGGCAAAGTTCAGCATGGGGAGGGATATCACTGATGCAACAACCGGTCTGGAAAAGATTACTCTGGCTGGCCATTATCTGGGGCGGCAGCGTACTGGCGCTGGCGGCTGTCAGCATGCTCTTCCGTATGCTGATGACGGCGGCAGGGTTTAAATCTCATTAACGTCACCCGGGCATCCGCTGCGTTGCCCGGCACTTCCCCCCGCACTTTCAGATAAACCCCATTAACGCACCGCGGAGTATCGTTACACTGGAAAAAGATTCACAGTATTTATAGTTTGAGATGAAAAATGAAAAAGCTCATTGCGATAAGCGTTATTAGTCTTGTCCTTACCGGCTGCGTTAATCCGGGCAAAGCCTCCGTACAGCCGGAGCAACTGAAAAACCACCGCTTTGTGCTGGAAAATGTGAACGGTAAGGCCGTGAAGACCGCGACAGCGCAGCCTGAAATCAGCTTTAGCGCGCTGCCAGATATCAGCCTGGTTAATAACATCAGCGTGTCTGGTGCGATGTGTAACCGCTTTAACGGACAGGGGAAATTGTCCGAAGGCGAGCTTAAGGTGAAAACGCTGGCCATGACGCGCAAACTCTGTACTGAACCGCAGCTGAATGAGCTGGATCAGGCCATCGGCGACATGCTGCGCAACGGGGCGCAGGTCGACCTGACAGAAGACCAGTTAACGCTGGCGACAGCTGATAAAACGCTGATGTTTAAGCGCGCAGACTAATCAGTAGTTACCGCAGCTTCCAACGGCAAGCGACTGTTCACTGCAGCGTTTGCCGTTTGGCAAGGCGCACATCCCGATAGCAGAACCATCAAGCTGGCGGGCAACCGACAGCGAACCGCCAATCATCGCGCAGTTAGCCTGACCGGAACTGGACATCGCCGCCTTCATTCCCGGCGCCACGTGGGCTGCCGTTGCCTGCTGGACAGGTTCATTGCTGCATGCCGACAACAATAATGCGGCACACCCTACCAAAAATGCTGAGCGCATGCTCTCTCCCCCATGAATAATGCGAAACCTATGCATAATAGGCATCACATCCCGCGTCGTCGAGAGCGGAAGTGCGTATTTATGCGCTCCTGAAACAATTTCTCGCAATTTTTTCGCCAAAAGTTTGATCTACTCATTGATGGCGAGAATACCGAGGACACAAAAGCGAAAATCGAAAAATCACCCGTTTGCTAGAATACACAGATAATATTCAGGGTTTGTTGCCGTAATACAGACCCCTATTTTTTGCGCAATGTAAGGGTGTTGTCCTATGCAAACTATTGACGGTAATGGTGCGGTTGCCTCAGTCGCGTTTCGCACCAGTGAAGTTATCGCCATCTACCCGATTACGCCGAGCTCCACCATGGCTGAGCAGGCGGATGCCTGGGCGGGTAACGGGTTAAAAAACGTCTGGGGCGATGTCCCGCGAGTGGTTGAAATGCAGTCCGAGGCCGGTGCAATTGCCACGGTACACGGTGCGCTTCAGACAGGCGCGCTGTCCACGTCGTTTACCTCTTCTCAGGGATTGTTGTTAATGATCCCTACGTTGTACAAACTCGCGGGCCAGTTGACCCCCTTCGTTCTGCACGTCGCCGCGCGTACCGTAGCGACCCACGCGCTCTCGATTTTTGGCGATCACTCTGACGTGATGGCCGTGCGCCAGACCGGCTGCGCAATGCTGTGCGCCAGCAACGTTCAGGAAGCCCAGGACTTTGCCTTAATTTCGCATATCGCCACGCTCAAAAGCCGGGTTCCTTTTATTCACTTCTTTGATGGTTTCCGCACCTCTCACGAAATCAATAAAATCGTCCCGCTGGCTGACGATACTATCCTGAACCTGCTGCCGCAGGCGGAGATCGACGCCCATCGCGCCCGGGCCCTTAACCCGGAACACCCGGTTATTCGCGGAACGTCGGCGAACCCGGATACCTATTTCCAGTCCCGCGAAGCCACGAACCCGTGGTACAACGCGGTTTACGACCATGTTGAACAGGCGATGAACGACTTTGCCTCCGCGACCGGCCGGGAATATAAGCCGTTTGAATATTACGGCCATCCGCAGGCAGAACGGGTGATTGTGCTGATGGGTTCAGCCATCGGCACCTGCGAAGAGGTGGTTGACGAGTTGCTGACGCGCGGAGAAAAGGTCGGCGTGCTTAAAGTGCGTCTCTATCGTCCGTTCTCGGCTAAACATCTGCTTTCCGCTTTACCTGAAAGCGCGCGCGCGGTGGCGGTGCTCGACCGTACCAAAGAGCCGGGCGCGCAGGCGGAACCGCTGTATCTGGATGTGATGACCGCCCTGGCAGAAGCCTTTAACAACGGTGAACGTGAAACGCTGCCGCGCACCATCGGGGGGCGCTACGGTTTGTCCTCCAAGGAGTTTGGCCCTGACTGCGTGCTGGCGGTATTTAACGAGCTAAGCGAGGCGAAGCCCAAGCCGCGCTTTACCGTCGGCATTTATGATGATGTAACCAACCTCTCCCTGGCCTTGCCGGAAAACACCCTGCCGTCGACGGCTAAACTTGAGGCGCTGTTCTATGGTCTGGGCAGCGACGGTAGCGTCTCCGCGACCAAGAACAACATCAAAATCATCGGCAACTCAACGCCTTGGTACGCCCAGGGTTACTTCGTCTATGACTCCAAAAAAGCAGGCGGCCTGACCGTTTCCCATCTGCGCGTCAGCGAACAGCCTATCCGCTCTGCCTATCTTATTTCTCAGGCTGATTTTGTTGGCTGCCATCAGCTGCAGTTTATCGATAAATACCAGATGGCTGAGCGCCTGAAACCCGGCGGTATTTTCCTCCTCAATACGCCGTACAGCGCTGATGAAGTCTGGGCGCGCCTGCCGCAGGAAGTTCAGGCGGTGCTGAACCAGAAAAAAGCCCGTTTCTATGTGGTTAACGCCGCGAAAATTGCCCGTGAATGCGGCCTGGCGGCGCGTATCAACACCGTTATGCAAATGGCCTTCTTCCACCTGACCAACATCCTGCCGGGCGACAGCGCGCTGGTGGAGCTGCAGGGTGCGATTGCCAAAAGCTACAGTAGCAAGGGGCAGGAGCTGGTCGAGCGCAACTGGCAGGCGCTGGCGCTGGCGCGCGAGTCGCTGTTCGAGGTGCCGCTGCAGCCGGTCAATGGCGCAAGCCCGAACCGTCCTCCGGTGGTCTCCGACGAGGCGCCTGACTTCGTGAAGACCGTGACGGCGGCGATGCTGGCCGGTCTGGGTGACGCCCTGCCCGTCTCTGCGCTACCGCCGGATGGGACATGGCCGATGGGCACCACCCGCTGGGAAAAACGCAACATCGCCGAAGCGATCCCCATCTGGAAAGAAGATCTGTGTACTCAGTGCAACCACTGCGTGGCGGCCTGCCCGCACTCTGCCATACGTGCCAAAGTGGTTTCACCAGAAGAGATGGAAGCCGCGCCGGCCAGCCTGCATTCGCTGGATGTGAAGTCCCGTGACATGCGCGGACAGAAATACGTTCTGCAGGTCGCGCCTGAGGACTGCACCGGCTGTAACCTGTGCGTCGAAGTCTGTCCGGCGAAAGATCGGCAGAATCCAGAGATCAAAGCCATCAATATGATGTCGCGTCTGGAGCACGTGGAAGAGGAGAAGGTCAACTATGACTTCTTCCTGAATCTGCCGGAAATCGATCGCAGTAAACTGGAACGTATTGATATTCGAACTTCACAGCTGATCACGCCGCTGTTTGAGTACTCCGGTGCCTGCTCCGGGTGCGGTGAAACGCCGTATATCAAGCTGCTTACCCAGCTGTACGGTGACCGGATGTTGATTGCCAACGCAACCGGCTGCTCCTCGATTTATGGCGGCAATCTGCCTTCTACCCCCTATACCACCGACGCCAACGGCCGCGGTCCGGCGTGGGCAAACTCGCTGTTCGAGGATAACGCCGAGTTTGGTCTCGGCTTCCGCCTGACCGTCGACCAGCACCGGGCGCGCGTGATGCGCCTGCTGGAACAGTTTGCCGGTCAGATCCCAGCCGAGCTCAATGACGCCCTTCACGCGGACGCAACGCCAGAAGTACGTCGTGAGCAGGTTGCTGAGCTGCGTAAGGCGCTTCAGGGCGTGGCGGGTGCTGAACAGCTGCTGACCGACGCGGACGCCCTGGTCGAAAAATCGATCTGGCTGATTGGCGGCGACGGTTGGGCCTACGACATCGGCTTCGGCGGTCTGGATCACGTGTTGAGCCTGACCGAAAACGTCAACATCCTGGTTCTGGATACGCAATGTTATTCGAACACCGGCGGTCAGGCGTCGAAAGCCACGCCGTTAGGCGCCGTGACCAAATTCGGTGAACACGGTAAACGCAAGGCGCGCAAGGATCTCGGTGTCAGCATGATGATGTACGGTCACGTATATGTCGCGCAAATCTCGCTGGGGGCACAGCTTAACCAGACGGTGAAAGCAATTCAGGAAGCGGAAGCCTATCCTGGACCGTCGCTGATCATTGCCTACAGCCCTTGCGAAGAGCATGGCTACGACCTGGCGCTCAGCCACGATCAGATGCGTCAGCTGACGGCGACCGGCTTCTGGCCGCTGTACCGGTTCGATCCGCGCCGTGCGGATGAGGGTAAATTACCGCTGGCGCTGGATTCGCGTCCGCCGTCTGATGCCCTGGCCGAGACGTTAATGCAGGAGCAGCGCTTCCGTCGCCTTAACGCGCAGCAGCCGGAAGTGGCTGAGCAGCTGTGGAAAGACGCGGCGGCCGATCTGCAAAAACGCTATGATTTCCTGGCGCAGATGGCGGGTAAAGCCGAAAAATCGACCAGCGACTAACTTCCCTGCCCGGCTTGCCCGGGCATTTTTTTTGCCATAAAAAAAGCCCGGAGTCTTCACACCGGGCTAATCCAGATAATCAATGAATATCTCTTTAGTTTCCCAAATAACATTCATAGCGATTATGGATAAATAATCTTAAAGGCATATAACGCCGCTGAGATTAACGTAATTAAACCCTGATTAATAATTTTAATTTAATATACTTAATTTTAAATCATTCATCAAACTAATGACCATTTCTACTGATTTATTCAGTTTAGATTTTACTTAGTTCGTAACAATTATATTTTATTACTCTTACACGGGAGTGATTTAGCATGAGACAACTTTCTCATTCGGAAAGTTCAACAGGTAATTAAATAAAAACAACTGCAAAGGAATATCATAATGCAAAGAAAAGTACTGGCTCTGATGATTCCGGCTCTGTTAATGGCTGGTGCTGCGCATGCGGCAGAAATTTATAATAAAGACGGTAACAAATTAGATCTGTACGGAAAAGTAGATGGTCTGCACTACTTCTCCGATGACAAAGGTGCTGACGGCGATCAGACCTACATGCGTCTGGGTTTCAAGGGTGAAACCCAGATCAACAACACGATGACCGGCTACGCGCAGTGGGAATACAACATTCAGGCTAATAACACGGAAGGGTCTGACAATCAGTCCTGGACGCGTCTGGCCTTCGCCGGCGTAAAAGTAGGTGACTACGGCTCCTTCGATTACGGTCGTAACTACGGCGTTCTGTACGACGTGGAAGGCTGGACCGATATGCTGCCTGAGTTCGGTGGCGACTCCTACACCAAAGCCGACAACTTCATGACCGGTCGTGCCAACGGCGTAGCTACTTACCGTAACACCGACTTCTATGGTCTGGTTCAGGGCCTGAACTTTGCGCTGCAGTATCAGGGCAAAAATGAAGACGCCAGCAACAACCAGGAAGGTACCAACAACGGTCGCGACACCCGTCACGAGAACGGCGACGGCTTCGGTATTTCTACCACCTATGACTTTGGCATGGGGATTACTGCGGGTGCCGCGTACACCTCTTCTGACCGTACCAACGAGCAGGTGATGAACACCACCGCGGGCGGTGACAAAGCGGATGCATGGACCGCGGGCCTGAAATACGACGCCAATAACATCTATCTGGCGGCAATGTATTCTGAAACCCGCAATATGACGCCGTATGGCGATAACACCGACGCCGTAGCGAACAAAACCCAGAACTTCGAAGTGACCGCGCAGTACCAGTTCGACTTTGGCCTGCGTCCGTCCCTTTCCTACCTGCAGTCAAAAGGTAAAGAGCTGGGCAACGGTCAGGGCGATCAGGATCTGGTTAAATACGCTGACGTAGGCGTTACCTACTACTTCAACAAAAACATGTCCACCTACGTTGATTATAAAATCAACCTGCTGGATGAAGATGACAACTTCTACAAAGATAACGGCATCAGCACAGATGATGTCGTAGCGTTAGGTCTGGTTTACCAGTTCTGATGGTCAGAGCCCGCATTATGATGCGGGCTCACTTACTTTTTTGAAGCTTGTCACAAAAAAGAGGTACCGGAGTCGTGTGGTTGAGGGTCAGTTGAGAAAAAGCTGTTTAAACTGCGGTGATAGCCTTTTCATCACTAAGGATAACAGTGTTGTTTGGTCGTGTATCCGTTGCCGTACTTACTCTTTTAGCGCTAATCTGGATGGCGTTAATTTTTGATTTTGCTGATATTGTCGGGCATCTCGGCACTCTGTTAAACCATCTGGATGGCAGTTAACCTTGTTACTGTGAAATAAAAGCCACCAGCAGTGCCGGTGGCGGATAAACGTATACGTAACGTTATTTTTTCACGGGTTGAGGCTTTTTGTCCCCTGATTCAGGTGCCTCACGCGGGTCGTCTTTTTCAACACAGAGCATAATTTCTCCTGTTTCAGTTAACCACTCTCCACTATAGCCAGGCTGTTTGAAGAGTGGCCAGGCGGTAATCAGGCCTGACTCGCCCCTTTTTCTGGAAAAGAGAGCTTCGCATTACGACTTTTAACCATTGGCTATACCCCTTTTCTGACCAGCTCGGCGGCTTTAACGAAAACCTCATCTTCTACACCATCGCCTTTTTGCCTACCGAGCCTGACCAGTTCATCGACAATACTGTTGCGATGGATCGGTTTCTGCGCTGAAACCAGCCCAATAACGGCCGCCCCAATCGCCAGCCCCACTAATCCTGTTTGTTCGTCTTTGTTTTTCATATTCATGCTCCTGGTACAACAAACAAGCGTAGCAGGAAAACGCTAAAACGAAATGACGGACACATTTAGACAGGTACGACCTCTAAAATCGACAGATACGAACGGGTGTCTATTATTTTGTTTAACTTAAGTTTGGTCTGTTCAAACAAGATCTGATACTCAAGCTCTGTTCTAGCACGCCCGCCATCAAAGCTTGTTAAAAGAAGAAGGTCAATTTCAAATCTTCCCTGCTCATTATTGTCTTTCTTGATAAGCGGTTCAAAAATTAATAAACGGGCGTTTTCTTTCATTGCATTTCTGCAACATTGAAGTATCTGGATTGCTTTCTCATCAGGCCAGTCCATCAAAATATATTTAAGTAGATAAATGTCCGCTGCGGGACAAGATTCAAAAAAGCTGCCCTCTACAGTCTTCCATCGACGGTTATCATTCAAAAGGTGCAGCCGATTCCGCGCCAGTACGTCTTTTTGATCAAACAGGATCCCTGTTATGGTCGGGTTTCGACGTAAAACTGCCAGCAATAAATTACCCAGCCCACCAGCGATATCGGCAACGACAGCGTTTTGAGGGAACGAATAAGTTTCTGCAATGACTTCATTCTCCACGGATGACATAGAGGCCATACCGGCATGAAAAATGTTGCTATCAGCTACACTCTCGTCATGCTGCCAGTAGTCGTAAAAAGGCTTGCCGAACAACTCATTAAAAACAGGTTTGCCCTGCAATAACTCATCCAATTTAGCCGCTGGCTGCCAGAACGTTTGGTCTGTCAGCATGATCACCGCCGCACGTAAGGAAAATTCATGATCGGAACGCAGGAATTGCGCTGAGTGGCTAAGACCGTATTCCGTTTCGGATAATTCGTTGAACACACCACGCGAGGATAATAAGCGCATGATTCGATGAAGATAGTCGCTATCGACATTGAGCTCCTTCGCCAACTGCTTAACGGATTTTTTTCCTTCTACCAGAAGATCTGCAACGCCTATTACCGCGACCGCCCGAAGTGCTGCCTGCCAGACAAACCCCATGCTTTGCTCTAGCAAACACATTCCTTCTTTACGGCTTAGTAAATCAAGGCTATTACGTTGTGACATTTTCTGCTCCTTACCAATAAAGTTGTGCTGAACAACGAAAAGTCGCTAGCAAGCGTAAGTCTGGTAGTGAGCTTTATCCATAATTACAGAAAGGTTTACTTAGGCTGAATTGTACCGTTTAGCATACAGTTTATTTAAATACGTAAAAAAACGAGGCCACTTACTCCTCAACTTGATTAGTCATGCTCTGAAACCATTAATTTCCACATAATTATCACGCCATTTAAATTCTTGTCAAAAAAAACATCCCACATTTAGAATCGCGGCGACAGTCCGTATTTTGGCGTTTTAATATTTGCGGCCCAAATCTTGATATCGTTTTGCAGAAGAAGAGTAAAATCTGATTTCAAATGCGTCACCATGTCATTCACGCTGTCCGCATCAATTACCGAAAAATGTTCAATTCTGTTCTGCCCCACCTGTACACAGTGATATTTGGCAGGCAGCACTTTACCGTTCACGTTAAGCGGCAGGTAATTCTCACCACAACGGCCTTCCGTAATATATGACACCAGCAAATTAGCGGATTTTTTTCCTGGCTGAGAGACGCTTACCATGACAGGAAACCCTTTGGAGGTCTGCGTCATATCATAAAGAACGGCGTTTTTTATATACCAGGTATTATATTCCCGCTCCTGAAAAGCGGACCAGGAAGGCGCAGAAAAGACCACCAGCACTGCCAGTGTAATAGATTCTATTTTCATGGGATGTTGTCGTCCGTGTTGTTGCACGTATTATTCAGATTGTGCAAAAAACAGCAACCCCTTAAGAATAGTCCTACTACTATTGGCAGTGATGGCGGATTAATTAGCGATGTGCGATGCCTTCACAAAGGAGAAACAGGCAAGAAAGCGTAAACTGCCGCCATCACAGCGATGCTGACGACGACGCTGATGAAAAAGTAGGTTTTGAAGGGCTGCTTTTGGGTTTTATGGCGAAAGAGTTGCTGGCCCACAATGGCGCCAGGCCAGCCGCCCGTCGCGCCGAAGACCAGCAGCGTGGCTTCCGGGACCCTGCGCAGGCCTTTGCGCGCAGCCATTTTATCGACGCCATACATACTCATCGTCAGCACGTTGACCAGTAGAAACCAGACGATCAACGGATTCTGGGTCAGAAGGCTACTGACGGCGGCGAAAATCAGGAGTACATAACAAAAGCGATTGAGAGTCATCGTTCAGGCCACAAAGCTGTTAAGTGGTTTTCGAAGACGCATTATACGCTATCTTACGCATGTATCAGGCTGAAACGTTGAAAAGTGAATAAACGTTACTCCACCCTCACTTTAATCTTTGGCTTCGACAAAAGGACTTTTACCAGTTCTTTAAACGGTGTGGGTTTGTAGAAGTAAAAACCCTGTAAAAACTTGATGTGGTTGCTGGTGAGATAATCAAGCTGCTCTTGTGTTTCAACCCCTTCAGCCACAATACTGATTGACAATTTTTTTGCCAGTTCCAGTACCGAATCAAGTATAACGGTTGAATCCTCACTGGCATTAACCCTGGCAACAAAGCTTTGGTCGATTTTGATGTAATCAATGTGCAAAGCCTGCAGGTAGGACAGACCAGAATATCCCGTTCCAAAATCATCCAGAGCAATGGCAAAGCCAATCTCATGTAGCTCATTCAGCGTCTTTACGAGATGTTCATCGATATGAAGGGGTTCACGCTCGGTCACCTCAATAACAAGGTTAAGATCCTGTCGAATAAAACTGCGCTTGTAGCGGAGACACTCTTCAACAAAGGTGGAGGCATCGATATGGGACGCGCTGAAGTTAATGCCGACGTGGAACCCTTCTGGCAGCAACGTAGAGATAGAATTCATATGCGCCGCAACCTGACGCATTAAGCTCTGGGTTAATGGAATGATTAAGCCGGATTTCTCAGCGAGAGGAATGAACGACGCGGGGGAGATAAACCCTGACTGTGGATGCTTCCATCTGGCCAGAACTTCTACCCCGCGCAACGATCCCTCTTTACCGCTCACTACGGGTTGGTAATAGGGAATAATGTCATTTCTGTAAATGGCGGTGCGCAGCGACTCTTCCGGCGAAATATCCCTGGAAAGATATCTCTGAAGAATATACGCAGGAAGCGAAGAAATGATAAGCAGGAATAACAACAGGCCTCCGGCACGGTTAAATAATCTCGTCAGGCTAAAAAGGGGTGGAGAGTTAAATTGAATTGCGAAAGGATAATCAGGGGCTTTAACCGTTAATACCTTTTTGCTTGAATCGACTCCCGTTACCACATCGCCTGACAGGCTTAAAATACGATCGCCTACTCTGAGTGAGTACTTAACGCCATTTAATGGTACGTCCAGAGCATCCCGGATATGGCTGTCGCTAATACTTACTATGATTCGGCTTCCGGCATAGTTTGTCTGGTATAAGAGAACCGGCAGCCCGTTTACCGTACTTCCCGAAGGGACAAGCAACAATGATGATTCCGGTAGCGCAGAGCTGTTGACCAACAATACGCGATTACCCGGCAACGAAGAGCACCAGACCGCATATCTTTTGAGAATAACGATGGTTCTCAGGTGTGGCTGTAATGCCGCTTCGGTACCCAGCCGATATTGTCCTTCAGTATCACACTCATTATCAGCAAGCTGCATCGCTAACTGGGTAGCATGCTGGGCTTCTTTAAGCATGACGTTCAGGTTTCTTACAACAAAGTGTGCCCCTGCAAGACTGTCAGCACGTGCCGAATACCAAACCTGTAAATTGATGATAAAAACGCCCAGCATAAAAATTGTCGTGGCTGCAGCTAAGGGGATAGATGCGTGGCGCATTTAGAGTTCTCGATTAGAGTAAAGTTGCCGCTTCAATAATGCTGAAGTGTTTGAATTGTCATCGTCTTAAGCATGGTTGATAAAGAAAGAAATACCACGTCAGGCGTCAGAAATTTCCTTGCACACCAGATTGAAGGAAAACAAAAGGCCGCCGAACGGCAGCCCTGAAGGATAAGTGTTTATTAATACCGTTTTATTGTATTGGGCGGCGTTCTTTCTGACCAGTCAGGCCGCTCGCCAGCCATGATTGCGCGCTGTTGTGATGGCGTCACAGACTGCGTTATTTCAGGCATCGACTTGTATTCTGGTTGCTTAGGTGGATTGAGAACCAGATCGGAGCTACAGCCTGACAGGAGCAAAACCGCCAGGAGAGATAAATTAAGCTTGAACACGTTAACCCCTTCCAATGGGATAAAAGTTACAGAAAATGCATGGGGAGATTCACCATACAGATAACCCCATAAGAATATATTTACAAAACCAATACGTGCAACCCTTTGTATTCCTGCCTGCCTGTGCACGAAAGTGGGAGGAAAGCCGAGTACGCTTTATCGAGTATCAGTTCCAGATTCAACGCCGCTGTAAAACGTGCTGGTATTCGTCGCCGGAATCCGTACCATACGCGGCATACTTTTGCCTGCTGGCTGTAATCTGCCGGCGCTAACCCGTCTTTCATAGCCAGCCAGATGGGGCATGAAAACGCGCAAATGGTTTATGAAGTCTACGGTGCGTGGATTGAAGAAATGAATGGCGAACAGGTGCTGATGCTTAACGATAAACTGGCACGCTGAAAAATTTTTGCCCCTATTATGCCCCTATTGGCTCCGAAGGTAGTAATAAATGCAAGAAAATCAATCAAATACAAAGAAAGAACAATACAACCTGAATAAACTGCAAAAGCGACTGCGCCGTAATGTGGGCGAAGCCATTGCAGACTTCAACATGATTGAAGAAGGCGACCGCATCATGGTTTGCCTGTCAGGGGGTAAAGACAGCTACACCATGCTGGAGATCCTGCGTAATCTTCAGCAAAGCGCGCCGGTGAATTTTTCCCTGGTGGCGGTCAACCTTGACCAGAAACAGCCGGGCTTTCCGGAGCACATTCTGCCGGAATACCTCGAAAACCTGGGCGTTGAATACAAAATTGTCGAAGAAAATACCTACGGTATTGTGAAAGAGAAAATCCCGGAAGGGAAAACCACCTGCTCTCTTTGCTCCCGTCTGCGCCGCGGCATTTTGTATCGTACCGCGACGGAGCTGGGCGCGACCAAAATTGCGCTGGGCCACCATCGCGACGATATCCTGCAAACGCTGTTCCTTAATATGTTCTACGGCGGCAAGATGAAAGGCATGCCGCCTAAGCTGATGAGCGATGACGGCAAACACATTGTGATCCGCCCTCTTGCCTACTGCCGCGAAAAAGATATTGAGCGTTTCTCTCAGGCTAAAGGGTTCCCGATCATTCCATGTAACCTCTGCGGCTCTCAGCCGAACCTGCAGCGTCAGGTGATTGGTGACATGCTGCGCGACTGGGATAAGCGTTATCCGGGACGTATCGAAACCATGTTCAGCGCGATGCAGAACGTCGTCCCTTCACATCTCGCGGACGTTGAGCTGTTCGACTTCAAAGGCATCAACCACGATTCAGACGTGGTGAATGGCGGCGATCTGGCGTTTGACCGGGAAGATATCCCCATGCAGCCTGCAGGCTGGCAGCCGGAAGACGATGACAATCAGTTTGAAGAGTTGCGTCTGAACGTGCTTGAAGTGAAGTAAGCGATTAGCGTCTCAGAAGGACCTTCTGAGACGCGCCATTCCTTATTTCAGCAGACGTACGCGGCAGGTTTTACCTTTAATTTTCCCGTTTTGCAGCTGCTTCCATGCCTTGTGGGCAACACTCTGGCGAACCGCCACATAGACATGCGCCGGGTGGACCGCAATCTTACCGATATCCGCCCCGTCCAGACCGACATCCCCGGTCAGCGCACCTAATACATCACCAGGACGCATCTTGGCTTTTTTACCGCCATCGATACACAGCGTCGCCATTTCGGCCTCCAGCGCCACCAGGCTGACGCTGGCAGGGGCGTTCATCCAGTTCAGCTTAATCTGCAGCATCTCAGAGAGAATGTTGGCGCGCTGCGCCTCTTCCGGTGCGCAGAAGCTGATGGCCAGGCCGCTGTTTCCCGCGCGCGCGGTACGGCCAATACGGTGGACGTGGACTTCTGGATCCCACGCCAGCTCATAGTTCACGACCAGCTCAAGCGATTTAATATCCAGGCCACGCGCGGCAACGTCGGTTGCAACCAGAACGCGGGCGCTGCCGTTGGCGAAACGGACCAGCGTCTGATCGCGATCGCGCTGTTCCAGATCGCCGTGCAGCGACAATGCGCTCTGTCCGGCGGCATTCAGGGCATCACAAACCGACTGACAGTCTTTCTTCGTGTTACAGAACACCACGCAGGACGCGGGCTGATGCTGGCTCAGCAACTTCTGCAGGAGCGCAATTTTTCCCTGCTGCGAGGTTTCAAAGAACTGCTGTTCGATGGCGGGCAGCGCATCTACGCTGTCGATTTCAATGGTGAGCGGGTTTTTCTGCACGCGCCCGCTGATGGCGGCGATAGCTTCCGGCCAGGTCGCAGAGAACAGCAGCGTCTGGCGATCGGCCGGTGCGAAACGGATCACCTCGTCAATCGCATCGCTGAAGCCCATATCCAGCATCCGGTCTGCCTCATCCATCACCAGCGTTTGTAACGCATCCAGCGAGACGGTGCCTTTTTGCAGGTGATCCAGCAGGCGGCCCGGCGTCGCGACGATAATGTGCGGCGCATGCTGGAGTGAATCACGCTGCGCGCCGAACGGCTGCCCGCCGCACAGAGTTAAAATTTTGGTGTTTGGCAGGAAGCGCGCCAGGCGACGCAGTTCGCCCGCGACCTGATCCGCCAGCTCGCGGGTCGGGCACAGCACCAGAGACTGGGTCTGAAAAAGCGCCGCATCGATATGCTGCAACAGACCAAGGCCAAATGCCGCCGTTTTCCCACTGCCCGTTTTCGCCTGCACGCGCACATCACGGCCTTCAAGGATAGCGGGCAAGGCGGCCGCCTGGACGGGCGTCATCGTGAGGTAACCCAACTCGTTGAGGTTATCGAGTTGGGCGGCGGGCAGAGCATTCAGGGTAGAAAAAGCGGTCACAGTAGTCTCTCGTGGTCATCTTTGCGGTCAGATGGCGCGTATCCTCGCAGATCTCGCGGTCCGATGCGACAATTTAATCGGTTCTTCATCTGGCGGCGGGTCGGGCATCGGCTGAGGACGCGGGATGGGATCGGGCATCGGCACCGGATCGGTGGGGATGGGATCGGATTGACGCCATTGTGGCAGTAGCAGAGCGCTAAGGATGCTCATCATTCCCTCCAGAATTTGCTGTCATCCCTTTTAGGGTAGACGCTGAGAATCAGGAGGCAAAAAAAAGCCGACTATGAAGTCGGCGTCGTACGAATCAATTGTGCTATGCAGTAATTCAAAAAAGGAAGTAAGACAATATGGAGCGCAACGCCCATCGCTTGACGTTGCATTCACCTGCGGGAGTAATATTGCACCTTACGGGGTAGAGTTTTATTGACTTCGCTCAATTAAAAGAGCGTTTTGATCTCTGTGAAAGGTGAAAAAAGCGTAAATTTACAGCCATTTACTACGATGCAACCACCATGCAACACCACCAATCAAAACAACTAACATGACGCAAAACGCGGTAAAGCCGTAGCGATACGCGCCGCCTGGAATGCCGCCCAGGTTCACGCCAAACAGCCCGGTAAGAAACGTGCTCGGCAAAAATACCATCGCCATCAGAGACATCGTATAGGTTCTTCTCGCCAGCGACTCCTGCATGACCTGCGCGATTTCGTCCGCCATCACCGCCGTCCTGGCAATACAGGAATCAATCTCATCCAGCCCGCGGCCCAGCCTGTCGGCGATATCCTGCATTCTGCGTCGCTGATCGTCATTCATCCAGGCGAGCCTTTCGCTGGCCAGACGCGCGTACACGTCGCGCTGCGGCGTCATATAGCGGCGCATCACGATCAGTTGCTTACGCAGTAAGGCCAGAAAACCGCGGGGCGGGATCTGCTGATCGAGCAGGTTATCTTCCAGGTCGATGATTTTGTCGTGCAGTTCTTCGATGAACTCACTCGCGTGATCGGTAAGCGCGTCACACACGTCCACCAGCCAGCTGCCGCAGTCGGTTGGCCCGGTGCCCTCTTTCAGATCGTTGACGATGTCATCCAGCGCCAGGACTTTACGCTGCCGGGTGGAGACAATCAGCCCGTCGTCCATATAGACACGCATCGCAACCAGCTGATCCGGACGTTCATCCGTGCTGCCGTTAATGCATCGCAGGGTGATCAGCGTACCGTCCCCCATTCGGCTCACGCGGGGACGCAGGCTCTCACCCGCCAGCGCATCGCGCACGTTATTAGGCAAGAGCGGGGTCGAGGCCAGCCAGTCAGCGCTGTCCGTATGGGTGTAGTTCAGATGTAGCCAGCAGGGATGCGCATTGTCGATCACATCATTGTCTTCCAGCGGACGTGCACCGCCGCGACCATCCAGCACCCACGCAAAAACTGCGTCAGGAACGTTAAGTTCAGATCCTTTAATGCTTTCCACAGCACCTCCACCTTTTTAGCTCTTTCGGTGTCAGTCTAGCCTCCATCAGGGCTTAAGCAACAACTATGTTTCCCATCGCGCTGAAATCGCTCAGGAATTGTACATGCTGACGAGAGGCGAGAAAAAAGCCCGGCATGCCAGGCTTTGAGGTTCAATCAGAGAGAGTGTTCTGGCCGAGGAAGGAAAGATGGCGAGCCGGCCGGCGATGACGAAAGGGAGCCCTGGTCAAGCCTGAAATTACGCGTTCGGGCCTGCAGCTCAAGCACCTGATTACGCAATACATCAGAGGAACCGTTGAGCTCTTCTGCCATCGCCACGTTACTTTGCGTGACCCGCTCCAGCTCCGAGAGCGCCAGCGTGATCTGAGAAATGCCTTTCTCCTGCTCTGAGGTTGACGCGGAGATGTCGTCCATCAGCCGGCTGACGTTCCCGGAGCCCGTCACGATTTCATGCATATTCTTCTCCGCCTGTGACACCACGGTAACGCCCTGCGTAACGTTATTGCTGGTCACTTCAATCAGCGTTTTGATATTCTTCGCCGCCTCTGCGCTGCGGTGCGCCAGGTTTCTGACCTCTTCCGCGACCACAGAAAAACCCTTTCCATGATCTCCCGCCCTCGCCGCCTCAACGGCCGCGTTGAGTGCCAGGATATTCGTCTGGAATGCAATGCCGTCGATCAGCGAAATAATCTCCGTCATCTGCTGTGCGCATTCAGTAATGGACTGCATATTGGTTGCGACCTGCCCCATCAGCTCCCCGCCCTTGCGCGCCTGCAGCGTCGCGACATTGGCCTGCTCGCTCGCCAGGCGGGTGTTATCAGCATTGTTTTTGGTGCTCGCCGCCATTTGTTCCATGCTGGCTGCGGTTTGCACTAAAGATGCGGACTGCTGCTCGGTTTTAACCGAAAGCTGCGCGCTACGTTGCGAGAGTTGGTCCGATAAGGTCATGGCGGTTTGCGATGACGCCCTGATCTCGCGCACCAGCGTAGCAATGTTGCCGGAAAGGCTATTGATCCCCGGGATGAGTCGACCCGCACAGTTGTTGCCAAACTCGGGAATAGACACGCCCAGGTTGCCCGCAGTCACCTCTTCGATGCTTTTCTTCACCGTATTGATCGGCGTCACAAGATACTTCGTCATATAGAGCCAGAGCAAAAATAGCGCAACGAAGTTGATTACGTTAAGGGAAATAAAGAGAGAGGAATTGCTGGAAAATAGAACAACGACACCTGCATTTACCAAAAATAGAGATAAAAGGAACCCAATAATAAAGGTCCTGACACTAATATTTTTTAGCATGATGATATCCACGTTTTATATTTTGGTCGGCATTTAGACTTATAGCATTGGCGCAGCGGTTTTTCCTCGCAAACGACGCTTGTTTTTTGTTTCGCCGTTAGCAACCTGAGATTTTGCTTAAGTCAGACAAAAAGAGCGTATTAGTGAAAATGTTATTCCCGGCATGCTGCGATACTGGTCTCCGGCCATGTGAAGCGATACCATTCTCTGCGGTGAGACGATACGATCGCCCTCATATTTAAGGCGCTTTGCTACTGTTATTCGTTTTTGTTTAGCAATGCTTAATACGTTAACAAAGAGAATATATTTTATATTCTTAATGAGCTGTAGAGTATTAATATGACCGGTCATTTTTCACGATAAATAACTCATATTGTTTGAATGCGCATGTTTGCTGCCAGATTAAGATGTGCCGGCAGGCGAAATCGGTAACCCTCTGAGGCGTGGGATTGCATAATGCTCAATATATCGTGGGACCCTGTGTTGATCGCTATCTCTTATCTGGTGGCTTTTATTGCCTCCTTTGTGGCGCTGGACAGTGCCGGAAAAATACCGCTTTCCAGCCGTAAGGCTGCCCTGTTCTGGCGCATTGCTGGTGGGGTAACGCTGGGCATCGGGATTTGGTCGATGCATTTCATCGGCATGCTGTCCATGCAAATGCCAATGATGATGAGCTACGACCTCTGGTTAACCCTTACGTCTCTGGGCGTCGCGGTGGCTGCCTCAACCACTGCCATTAATATCGCCGTTACGGGTAAAAAACTCTCTCCTGGACGACTGATCCTTGCCACTACGCTCCTGAGCGCGGGCGTGGTCTCTATGCACTACACCGGTATGGCTGCCCTGATGCTGGACGAGAGTATCATCTGGGATCGACGCCTTGTGGCATTGTCCGTGGTCATTGCCGTTATTGCCTCCGGCGCGGCGCTGTGGCTGGCTTTCCGTCTGCGGGATAAACACAAAGGGGTCTTTATCGATCGCCTTCTCGCGGCCTTCGTCATGGGCGCGGCCATTTGCGCGATGCACTATACCGGCATGAGTGCCGCGCAGTTTCAGGAAACGTCGCATACCCTCCCCGGCGGGATCGGCGAGCTGGGGTTATCCATCTGGGTGTCGGTCACCACCCTCTGCCTGCTCGGCGTGATGCTTATTATTTCGCTTATCGATTCTCACTGGCGCACCGGCCGGCTGACGGATAACCTGCGGCAGCTCAACCGCCAGCTTGAGCTACAGGCGCGCTTTGACGCGCTTACAGGGCTCGCAAACCGCCACCAGATGGATATCCGCATGCAGGATTGTCTGCGCAGCGCGCTGCTGAGTAAGAAGCCATTTGCCGTCATTTTCCTGAACGTCGACCACTTCAAGCGCGTTAACGACACCTGGGGGCACAGCGTTGGCGATGAGTTGTTAATCACCGTTGCCCAGCGCATCACGGCCCGGCTCACGCGTGAGATGACCCTGGCGAGGCTTGGCGGAGACGCCTTTATCCTGCTGGTGCCTGAATGTGACGACGAAAAGCTCAACGGCCTGCTCACCGCGCTGCTCGACGATATGCGTCGTCCGCTTTCGCTCTGCGGACACACGCTGAGCACGACAATCAGCGCGGGGGTCAGCCTCTATCCTCAGGATGGCGAAACGCTGCATGAGCTGAAACTCAAGGCGGATGCAGCCTTACACCACGTCAAAGAAGAGGGCCGCAACGGCTGGGCAATTTACAGAACCGAGATGTCAACCGCGGTCCCGGCAAAGCCCGGTTTTTTACAGGAACTCTCTCAGGCGCTTGAGCGCGATCAGTTTGAACTGTGGTACCAGCCAACCTGGCATGCGGAAGATAAGACTATTCATGGTTTTGAGGCCCTTCTGCGCTGGCGGCATCCTGAGCAAGGCGTTTTACTGCCTAACCTGTTTATCCCTTCGCTGGAACAAACAGGCTTAATCATTCCGGTGGGGAACTGGGCTATTGAAGCGGCGTGCCGACAGCTTCATTTCTGGACTGAGCAAGGTTTCAGCCAGTGGACGCTGTCGCTCAACCTGTCCCCCGTCCAGTTCGAACAGCCGGACATCTTCCATATCGTCTCGTCGATGCTGGAAAAATACAGCCTGTCGCCCGCCAGGCTGATCCTCGAGGTGACGGAAAGCACCGCGCTTAAAAACCTCGACCGCAGCATTGAGCTGCTGGATGCGTTTAATCGTGCAGGGATCGTCGTCTCGATTGATGATTTTGGCACGGGCTATTCCAACCTGCTGATGCTGAGCGTGCTTCCGGCAAAAGAGCTTAAAATCGACCGAAGCTTTGTCACGTCGATGCTGGAAAATGAAAAAAGCTACAAGCTGGTCGAAACCATTATGAGTATTGCCCGAACCATGGAGATGAATGTGGTGGCAGAAGGGATCGAAACGGAAGAGCAGCAGGCGGTTCTCACCCGTCTCGGCTGCGACTACCTGCAGGGTTACCTTTTCTCACGACCATTACCTGCCGAACAGGTGCCGTGGCTGCTGCTGCAGAAAAACTCAGATAAGCAAATTATACCCATTAATAAAATTCAAACGGACCCCGCATTTATTTCACAAAAAAATCATGCCTGACGGGGTTAAGTAGAGTATGTTTCAGAGGAGTGCACGCGAATTCATTCTGCCATGACTGTCAGGCACATTGTGCCGATGAACAGGAAACGCCTATGTCGCAACCTTGTTTTGATGCGTTGAATGTAATTAAAACACCCGTGTGGCTCATTTCACCCGTGTCGGAACAGATTATTTTTGCGAATATGGCCGCAACGCAGCTCATGGGAGATAAAACTCTCGACCTGCTGCGCAAAGGGACCTATTCCGCAAATGCGCAAACCCTGCTGTCGATGTATGTTCCTGAACTGAAAACAGAGCAGGAAATCATTGAAATCTGGACAATCAGCCGGGATGGACACGACGCGCCGTTAAGCTGTCGTCTCTCCGTTGCCCACTACGCGCCCTGGGGTGATGTGATTGTCTTTGAGGGGATCTTCCCGCAAATCGTCTCAGGATTGAAGGCCAGCCGCTCCGCCACCTATCAGCGCAAAAAACAGGGGTTTTACGCGCGTTTTTTTCTCACCAACAGCGCACCGATGCTGTTAATCGATCCTGCCCGCGACGGCCAAATCGTCGATGCTAACCTGGCCGCGCTCAATTTTTACGGTTATTCACACGAGGGTATGTGCAGTAAACATACCTGGGAAATAAATACCCTGGGGCGGGATGTGATGCCCATAATGACTGAAATTGCCGCGCTGCCCGGCGGTCATAAGCCGCTCAACTTTGTTCATCGTCTTGCCGACGGCTCCACGCGCCATGTTCAGACCTATGCAGGACCCATTGAGATCTACGGTGACAAGCTGATGCTGTGCATCATCCACGATATCACCGAGCAAAAAAGACTGGAGCAGGAGCTGGAACATGCTGCTTTACGCGACTCCATGACGGGATTACTCAATCGTCGCCAGTTCTACACCATTACCGATCAAAGCAACCTGAATCAACTTCCTGCGCAACAGCAGTTTAGCCTGCTGCTGGTGGACACCGATCATTTCAAGAACATCAACGATCTGTTCGGTCATCTGAAAGGCGATGAGGTGCTTATCGCCCTCTCCCGAACGCTTGAAGCCTGCAGCCGGAAAGACGACATGGTGTTCCGCTGGGGTGGCGAAGAGTTCGTCATCCTGCTGCCGCATACCTCTCTCGACGCCGCGCTACAGATTGCCGAGTCGATCCGAGCGGCTGTTGCCCGTATCACGATCCCGGGATTGCCTCGGTTTACCGTCAGCATTGGCGTGGCGCGGCACAATCAGGGGGAGAGTATTGATGAGCTGTTTAAGCGCGTCGACGATGCGCTGTATCGTGCTAAAAATGACGGACGCAATAAAGTCCTTGCTGCATGAAACTGGTGTATCCGGAAAAGCCCCGCTACAATGCCACCTCGAATAAAATGACGTCAGGTGGGTAAAATCTCCAATGGGAAAAACAGAAATAATACTCACCATAATTATTTTATCCCTTATTATATTTGGCTTCTGGTTTATCTTTAGCGGTGAAATCTGGTATCTCGTCGAATTTCTTGAAAATAGCCTTTACCCCACCTTCGACGCACCGTAACGCACGTTTAATTTCTTGTTTCACCTACCGAATTTGTCAGGTTCCGGTATTACCGGTCGCCGCGTAAGATACGCGGCGTTATCCTCCAACAACGTTGATAACGAATCACTTATTCACTTGCTTATGTTGCCCGTTCTCTGACGGGCTTTTTTATTTCCGCAATTCTGCCACGCCAGGCTATATCTTAATCATCGTTATTGATAAAGGTGAGGAATGATGAGCAAGAAGATC
This sequence comes from Enterobacter sp. FW301-JW81, assembly GCF_058788735.1. NCBI lineage: Bacteria > Pseudomonadati > Pseudomonadota > Gammaproteobacteria > Enterobacterales > Enterobacteriaceae > Enterobacter > Enterobacter sp. FW301-JW81. The sequence continues at coordinate 1,307,985 of NZ_JBYTBA010000001.1, forward strand.
CTGATGCTGGTTGGCGATTACGCCGAAGATTACGAAACCATGGTGCCCTTTCAGGCGTTACAGATGGTTGGCCACCAGGTTGATGCGGTCTGCCCCGACAAACCAAAGGGCGACTACATCATGACGGCGATCCATGACTTTGACGGCGCCCAGACCTACAGCGAAAAACCCGGCCACCGTTTTATCCTCAACGCCGACTTTTCCACTGTTAAGGAGCAGGACTACGACGCGCTGCTCATCCCCGGCGGACGTGCGCCCGAATATCTGCGGTTAAATGAGGAGGTGTTAAAGCTGGTACAGGCATTTGACGCCGCGCGTAAACCGATTGCTGCGGTTTGCCACGGCCCACAGCTGCTCGCTGCCGCTGGCATACTGAAAGGACGAACCTGTAGCGCCTACCCGGCCTGTGCTCCTGAAGTCCGGCTCAGCGGCGGCCACTACGCCAGTATCGGCATCGATCAGGCCCACGTTGACGGCAATCTGGTGACCGCCCCCGCCTGGCCCGCGCATCCGCAGTGGCTGGCGAAGTTTAATGCGCTGTTAGAATAGCAATACCTGCTCCCGCCAGCTCAACCTGAGCGGGCGCAGATTCACAAAACAATATTCATCGATCCTGCCGACGCCATTCCGCCTCCATCTCGCGCTGTTTTCTTCGCGCTTCTTCTTTCTTACGGTACAGCGGCGGATAATAAATGTGCCCCCAGTCCCACTTGCCGAACCAGATATTCATCAGGGCGCTAAATACAGTGATGAGGATGATAGAGAAGATAATAAAGCCCTCATCACCGCCCAGATTGAAAAGATCCCTGGCTAAGGAATGCTGAGCGTGACTGAACCAGTGCGGATGGTAATCAAGTATCATGAAAAACAGCAGCCCAAAAAGTAAATCGCCAACTTTGAATCTTTCACTGAATTTACTGCGCCAGGCGGAATCATGTTTTTCATAGTAATTAAGTAAAAACTGATTATTCTCTTGCAACGCTAAATCAAGCACTTCCCTTGAAGGCACCTCACCGGGGTGTCTCTGGTAATCGCTCTGCGGGCGAAGAATATCCGGGAAGATGCTGCTGTATATGATCGCATTCAGCACTTGCCTGAAAACATTGGCGGCAACGGGCATAAGGGTTGTGGCTATCAGCCCCAGGGCTGCCAGCGCGACGCAGAAGAAGCCAAGATGTTCGGTCCAGCTAATGGCCTGCACGGGCCAGGTCAAAATCCCCTGTCCGCTGTAAGCCAGCAGCGCCAGATCGGCGAAAAGGACAATATAGATGAAGCGTATGATCCACTGCCATTCCCAGATTTTATCCATAATACCTAAGCCTGCCGGAAATGAGGGTTTGTCTTTCTTTTCATCCATCATAATTTATCCATGCGATTATTTTTGAAATAGACACTTTTCGGGAATAAAAAAACAACTGGCGCCAGATGCGCCAGTTCTCGATGTTACTCTTATTAACGATAGTTACCGTAGAAACCGGCCTCGTCAGTGCTTCTCAATATACATCGTCCGGCTATACGCCACGTCTTCCGGGTTATTGATAGGATAACCTTTCACCCAGGGCTTAATCAGGCGACCGTTGGTGTACTGGTAAATGGGCGCGATAGGCGCTTTCTCCATGAGGATTTTCTCCGCCATGTTGTAGTCCGTATTACGCGCTTTCGCCGTGCTTTCCAGCGTCGCCTGGTGGATGATCTTATCGTAAGCCGGGTCATTGAAACGCGAGATATTGCCGCTGTGGGTGGAGGTCAGCAGGGACAGGAAGGTAGAGGGCTCGTTGTAATCCCCCACCCATGACGCGCGGATTACATCAAAATTGCCGGTGTTGCGGCTGTCGATGTAGGTTTTCCACTCCTGGTTTTGCAGTTTGACATCCACACCGAGGTTTTTCTTCCACATGGACGCCACCGCAATCGCAATTTTCTGGTGGTTCTCCGAGGTATTGTACAGCAGGGTCAGCTTCAGCGGGCGCTGAGGACCGTAGCCTGCGGCCTGCAGCAAGGTTTTCGCCTGCGCATTCAGCTCCTGCTGAGACATCTGTTCGAACGGTGAAGGTTCAGGCGTAAAGCCCGCCGTCACGTCAGGGGTAAAATGCCAGGCCGGCTTCTCACCTGTACCTAAGACCTTTTCCGCCATAATACGGCGATCGATAGTCATACTCAGCGCAAGACGGACCCGTGAATCGGCCGTCGGGCCCTTTTGCGTGTTAAACGCATAGTAGTAAGTGCCGAGCTGAGGCGGCGTATAGACCTGTCCCGGGATCTCCTTCAGGAGCTTCTGATACATGTTTTTAGGGAACGATTCGGTAATATCAATATCCCCTGCCAGATAGCGTTTCGTGGCGGACGATTCCTGATTAATCGGAATGAAGGTCACTTTTTGCAGGACGGTTTTCGCATTGTCCCAGTAGTGAGTATTCGGCACGACAACCAGCTTTTCATTCACCACGCGGTCGTTCAGAACGTATGCCCCATTACCGACCAACGCTCCCGGACGCGTCCACTCTTTACCGCTTTCAACGTTCGCTTTTTGCACCGGATAGAAGGCAAAGTTTGCCGTCAGGTTGCTAAACCACGGCAACGGTTTGTCCAGCTGGACGCGTAACGTTCTGGCATCCACCGCCGTCACGCCCAGGGTATCAGGCGCCGCTTTACCGTCTATGATGGCCTGCGCGTTGTTGATACCCGCCAGCGCCGCAAACCAGGCAAACGGAGAGGTCGTTTTCGGGTCAACCAGACGCTGCCAGCTGTAGACAAAATCCTGCGCGGTAACCGGCGTACCGTCAGACCATTTCGCGTTATCGCGCAGGGTGAACGTCCAGATACGGTTATCGTTGCTCTGCCAGCGCGTCGCCACGCCCGGGGTCAGTTCCCCTTTCTCGTTCTGATTCACCAGCCCTTCGAAAAGATCCCGAATCACCTGAATCTCCGGCAGCCCCACCGCTTTCGCCGGATCGAGCGAAGCTGGTTCGTCTTTAATATGTCTGACCAGCTCCTGTTTTTGCGCCAGTACCGTGCCCTGTGGCACATCAGCAGCGTACGAGAGTGTAGAGAGTCCGCACAGGCACAGTGCGGCGAAAAGACGCGAAACAGGATGCTTCATAAGATCCCCTTTAATGAATTCAGGTAACAAGCAGATGCGTAATTATTTGTTTCGACAAAGAGAATTGCAAATAACTTACTCCTGAATAGTGATTTAAGGCAATTCTCAGCCGTTATGGAAACTATTTGATTAACCGCGGGTTTTGCACAACACTGCCAGTAGAGACTTCTTTATCAGGATTTCGTATGGCAACCACCCGACCACGAGCGGAACGCGGCGCCTTTCCACCGGGCGCTGAGCAATATGGCCGCTCATTCTTAGGCGCATCGCTGATCTGGTTCCCGGCACCCGATGCCGATCGCGACAGCGGTTTGATCATTGCCGGCACGCACGGGGATGAGAACTCGTCCGTCGTCACGCTCTCGTGCGCGCTGCGCACGCTCACCCCAGCTCTGCGACGTCATCACGTCATTCTTGCCGTGAATCCGGACGGCTGTCAGCTTGGGTTACGGGCTAATGCGAGAGGAGTCGACCTGAACCGTAATTTTCCGGCAGCAAACTGGCGCGCCGGGGAAACGGTATATCGCTGGAACAGTTCCGCCGAGGAGCGGGACGTGGTCCTGCTGACGGGAGACAAACCCGGCTCGGAGCCGGAAACGCAGGCGCTGTGCCAGCTTATCCATAAGATCCACCCTGCCTGGGTTGTCTCCTTCCACGATCCGCTGGCGTGTATTGAAGATCCGCGCCACTCCGAGCTGGGCGCCTGGCTGGCACAGGCGTTCGCCCTGCCGCTCGTCACCAGCGTGGGCTATGAAACACCCGGTTCATTCGGCAGCTGGTGCGCCGATTTGAGCTTGCCCTGCATCACCGCTGAATTCCCGCCGATCTCCTCCGACGAAGCCAGCGAAAAATACCTGAAAGCCATGATGGAGCTTCTGCGCTGGCAGCCTCAGAGATGAAGCACGCCGCTGGTGAAATTGAGCGCCGGTGAAACGTCAACCGCCAGCCACGTCGGGCCATCCAAATCGGCAAAGCGGACCTGATTGACCAGCGGCAGCGCCGCGCCGATCGCCCGGGACGTGCAGAGCATACATCCCAGCATCAGTGAAAACCCCTGCGCCTGAGCTTCCGCCGCCAGGGCCAGCGCTTCCGTCAGCCCTCCGGTCTTGTCGAGCTTAATGTTGACCATGTCATAGCTGCCCTTAAGCTCGCTCAAATTCGCGCGGGTATGGCAGCTTTCATCCGCGCAGACGGGCAGCGGGTGGATAAAATTCTTCAGCGTCCCATCGTCCTTCGCCGGCAGAGGCTGCTCCAGCATGGCCACGCCGAGGTCAGCCAGCAGCTGACACCGCGCGGCAAGCCCTTCGGGATGCCATGACTCGTTGGCGTCAACAATCAGCGTGGCTGAGGGAACCGCCGAGCGAATGGCGACCATCCGCTCGCTGATCAGGCGATCGTCGAGCTTCACTTTTAACAGCGTAGCCCCGGCGTCATACAGCGCTTTTGCGCTGGCTGCCATCTGTTCCGGTTCACCAATCACGACCGTTTGCGCGGTCACGACCGATTGCGGCAGCGCCACGCTCAGCAATGACGTCAGCGATTTTTGCTGCTTAGCGGCCTCAAGATACCAGAGCGCGCAGTCGATAGCGTTGCGCGCCGCGCCGGCGGGTAAACGCTGCTGTAGCGCCTCGCGCGTCAGCCCTTTTTGCAGGTCAGGGACCAGGGTCATGATCTGCGCCATCACTGAGGCAAGACTTTCCCCATAGCGCGGGTAAGGCGTACATTCCCCGACGCCTTTAAAACCCTCTTCTTCGATTTCAACCACGACCACGCTGGCTTCACTTCGGCTGCCGCGGGAGATCACAAACGGGGTATGCAATGGCCAGGCTTCTTCGTAGACCTTAACGCTTCTCATCACTGACTCCTTGCGGCCCGGAAAGGCGAAAAATTTGGTTTGCCGTGTTATCCGCTGATGGCATACACTAGCCCCGACGTTAACTATATGTAAACAGGAAGATATCTATGTCACAACTCGTTCATTTCCAGGGCAACCCGGTTGCTGTTGCAGGTTCCATTCCGCAGGCTGGCAGCAAAGCGCAGGCTTTTACTCTGGTGGCTAAAGATCTGTCTGACGTCACACTGGCTCAGTTTGCGGGTAAACGCAAAGTGCTGAACATTTTCCCAAGCATTGATACCGGCGTTTGTGCCGCATCCGTGCGTAAATTCAACCAGCTGGCGACTGAAATGGACAACACCGTTGTGCTGTGCATTTCCGCTGACCTGCCGTTTGCCCAGTCCCGTTTCTGCGGTGCCGAAGGCCTGAGCAACGTCATTACCCTCTCCACCCTGCGCAGCGCGGATTTCCTCGAGAAATACGGCGTCAGCATTGCGGAAGGCCCTCTGAAAGGTCTGGCAGCTCGTGCCGTACTGGTTCTTGATGAAAACGACACTGTCGTCTTCAGTGAACTGGTTAACGAAATCACCACCGAGCCGGACTACGCTGCCGCGCTGGACGTGCTGAAAGCATAATAAGTACTGAGCATTCTATACAATTAATTATCAACCTCGCCACGGCGGGGTTTTTTATTACCGTTAAGCTGAATCGTTAAAGCATTAGCACTCGAAATTCACATTAATTATGCAACAAAAACTCATACATCCAACATTAACGTGACCATCAACACACTGCTATCGTTAAAATTGCCTGTTTTTTCCTCCAGTGAGGCTCATCACATTTCCCTTTCTGTCTAAACATTAGATTTGCTTACGAAAGAAAATAATCGTTTCAGCAAAAGGGATAAAATATGAAGATCAAACTCGCTTTTTCGCTCCTTGCGGTACTGATTTCTGGCCATGCAGCGGCTAAAACCTGGGTGCTGACAAGCGCTGAAAGCAGCGTAGAAAAAGGAAACTGGAAGATTTCCAGTGATGAGCTGAACGTTAAAGATCAAACGTTCAGCATTGAGCAAAAAGTCTTACACGGCGGTAAACAGGAAGGCAGTAAAATCATCGTTATTAGCAGTAAAGACGGCCTGACCATTGCCCTGAGCCCGACGCGCGGGATGAACCTTCTGCACGTTGAAGGGTTTGGCACCCGGCTGGGGTGGAATTCGCCCGTTAAAGAAGTTGTGAACCCGGCGTATATCAATCTGGAAAGCCGAAACGGTCTCGGCTGGCTGGATGGTTTCAACGAGATGATGGTGCGCTGTGGCTATGAGTGGACAGGACACCCGGTCACCGCTGACGGACAGATTTATACCCTTCACGGCAAGGCCGGTAATACTCCAGTATCGCAGGTAGAAGTCGAGGTTGCGGATGCCGCTCCGCATGAGATCCGCGTTCGGGGGTTGATCAAGGAGAGCACGTTTAAAAAAGCGGATCTGCAAACCATGACCGAGCTGCGTTACGTTCCTGGAACCAACCAGTTCAGCCTGCACGACGTGCTGACAAACCATGCAGATTATCCTCATGATTACCAGATCATCTATCACAGCAACTTCGGGACGCCGATCCTCGAAGAAGGCGCACGTTTCCTTGCGCCAGCGGTAAGCGTGAGCCCGTTCAATGATTACGCAAAAGCGGGCGTTAACGACTGGCAAACCTATGCCGGGCCGACAAAAGGCTTTGATGAGATGGTCTTTAACATCAAACCACTTGCGGACAATAAGCATGAAACGCTCGCGGCAGTGGTCAATAAAGCCGGCGATAAAGGCGCGTCAATCCAGTTTGACACCCGTCAGCTGCCCGTTCTGACCTTATGGAAAAATACCGACACGCTGAAGCAAGGGTATGTCACGGGCATTGAGCCGGGTACCAGCTACGCCTATCCCGTCACCATTGAACGCGAGCAGAAGCGCGTTAAGCAACTGCAGCCTGGCGCCAGCGCGCAGTTTGACCTGACCTATACCCTGCTTCACAGCCCGCAGCAGGTAAAAGACGTCGAAAGCCGGATTGCGTCGATTCAGGGAGAGACAAAAACCGAAATCGTGACCACGCCTCTGGCGAAGGAATAAGCGCAAAATAAAAAAGCCTCTTTACAGAGGCTTTTTGTTATTCGTCACCCTTCTTGTGATTCAAACCGTACTCGCGGAGCTTATTCGCAATCGCGGTGTGCGAGACGCCAAGACGTTTTGCCAGCTTGCGGGTGCTGGGATAGCTGCGATACAGCTGCGTCAGCACCGAGCGTTCGAAACGGCTGGTGATGTCGTCCAGCGAACCTTCCATCGCCTCTTCGCCTACCGATACCGTTCCGGCGTCGTAATCAGGCAATAGAATATCCTGCGGACGCAACTCATAGCCTTCGAGCTGGGTCAGCGCACGATAGACGGCGTTCTTAAGCTGACGAATGTTGCCCGGCCAGCCGTAGCGCATTAGCACCGTACCGAGATCGGCAGAAAGCTTCGGACGCGGAACTCCCTGCTCGTCGGCAAAGCGGGCCACAAACAGCTCCGTTAACGGCATGATGTCCTGCGGACAATCGCGCAGCGGGGGAATATTCAGCGTCAGGACGTTGAGGCGGTAATAGAGATCCTCGCGGAAGATCCCCTTTTGCACCAGTTCGACCAGGTTTTTCTGGGTGGCGCAAATGACGCGCACGTCCACATGCACTTCGTGATCCTCACCGACGCGGCGGAACGTTCCGTCGTTCAGAAAACGCAGCAGCTTAGCCTGCATGCGCGGCGACATTTCGCCGATCTCGTCCAGCAGCACAGAGCCACCGTTCGCCTGCTCGAAGAACCCTTTCTTGCCTTCCGGAGCATGACCAAACAGCTCGCTTTCGACGGCATCTTCCGGGATTGAGGCGCAGTTAAGCGCCAGATACGGTTTTGCCGCACGCGGGCTCGCCAGGTGCACGGCGTGCGCCAGCAGGTCTTTCCCGGTGCCGGTATCGCCGGTAATCAGCAGCGGCGCGGTCAGGCTTGCGAGCTTGCGTGCCTGGTCAACGACATGGCGCATTTTCGAGCTGACGGCAATAATCTGGCTAAAGGCGCCCACATCCTGGCTGGAAATATTCTGCAGCTGACGGCCCATGCGTAACGTCGACCGCAGCATGATCACCGCCCCGGTCAACACGCGGGTATTCCCTTCCCCTTTCAGATAGACCGGCGTGATCTCCATCAGGAAATTCTGCCCGTTAATCACTACATGCTCGCTATGGGTGTTCTGCGGATTGCTGTCCAGCCAGCGCTGGAAGTTGAAACCCGGGATCAGCTGCGCGGCGTTGTGGTTGCTGAGCTTCTCCTGGCTCTGTGCGAAAAGCTGGCAGCTCGCGTGGTTAACGCGCTCCACTTTACTTTTCAAATCCAGGGAGAGGAACGGCTCCGGCATGGCTTCCAGCAGCGCGCTCAGCGCCAGGTGCTCACGCTCAGACGGCATCCAGGGAATGGTGCGTACATCCGTAACGCCAGCGATACGGCGGATTTCCGCCATCAGGCTACTGAATGTATTAAATTCAATTTCGGCAAAATTGAGGTAAATTCGCCCGACAGGATCGATCTCAATGCCACGTAAATCAATGCTACGCAAAACAAGAAGATCGAGTAATTCGCGGGTCAGACCGAGACGGTCTTCACAGAAGACTTCAAGACGCATGGGAAATTCACCGTTTTAAGCCAATAACAGTAAAATGATATGTCAGAACACGGCGATCAGGAAGATGGCTGTCAAGAAATATTGACAGCCAGCACGATTAGTGAACAAAACCTCACGGGGCAGGTTTTTTATTGAGCGTTTCTTTGAGCTGGCCGATCAGTTCACGCCTGAAATCCCCCAGCCGGGGCTTATCGCCATCGATCCAGGGCAGCGGACGACAGACTTCCATCGCTTTAATTCCCAGACGTGCGGTTAATAATCCGGCACCGATACCCTGGGCGGCACGGGTAGAAAGACGCGCCGCAAGATCCTGCGACATCCAGTCCATTCCCACTTCGCGCACCAGCTCACTCGCGCCGGCAAACGCGATATTGAGCAGAACCAGTTTAAACAGTCTGAGCCGGCTGTAGTAACCCAGCTCTATGCCGTAAAGGTTAGCGATACGGTTGATCAGGCGCAGGTTACGCCAGGCGATAAAGGCCATATCGACCAGCGCCAGCGGGCTGACGGCGATCATCAGCGTTGATTCCGCCGCAGAACGGCCAATCTCGCGTCGCGCCTGAGCATCCAGCACCGGCTGAACCATATGTGAATAGAGCGTCACCACTTCCCGATCGTTCTGGGTTTCATGAATGGCGGCATACCAGCGCTGAAGCGCCGGGTGCGACTGATCGATCCCGGCCTGGCTGGCCAGCTTTTCACAGAACGCACGGCCTTTGCCGGTGCCGTGACTGTGGAGCAGATCCCGGGCGACGTCACGCTCATGCGCGCGCTGTCGCAGACGCCAGAGCCGACGCCACTCGGTGGCAACCGACCCGACGCCCGCCCCCACAATCAGCGCACCCGCGGCACACCCGCCCAGCGCGACCCAGTCCTGGGTTTGCCAGGCATTCATGGTCCACTGTACGCCCTGCCCAATCACGCTTGCGCCAAACAGCGCCAGACCCGCGGTCACCATTCTACGCCACAGGCTGCGTTTCGGACGCAACGCAGCTTCCACGGCCGCCTCCGCGGGACCTTCCTCAACGTCAGGCTCCTCCGTCAGCGCCGGGGCAAAGTTATCAGCCTGCGTGCCGCTGAACGTCTGCGCCATTTTAAACGCCTCCTGCTGCTCATGCTCAAGCGTTCCGGTAAAGTCTATACGCGGTTTTAACGGTTCCGTCATCGCAATTTATCTCCAATCAAAAACTCCAGCGCCGCATCCAGACGGATGTGCGGTAACGGCCGGTCGACGCTCATGACCTGCGGACGGAAGGCTTCAAACTGGAAGCCCTGGCTCTGCCAGAAGGCCGGGCCCGGCAGCCGCGCGGGCACTTCGCCCGGATATACGGTAAGCGCTTCGCCGTCGCTGAGTCGATTTCCGCGTAATGCGGGTATTTTCTCGCCGTTGAGGTCAATCAGGCCGCTTTGCGTCGCCTGCACGGACGCGAGCCCCAGGCAATCCATGCTGATCCCTTCGAAGGCGGCGTTTTGCCAGGCGTCCTGCACCAGCTGCTGCAGCAGCGACACCATATTGGCATGCTGGTCGACCGTAACGTGATCGGCTTTGGTGGCCGCAAAGAGCAGTTTGTCGATCACCGGTGAGAACAGACGACGGAACAGCGTCCGCTGCCCGTAGTGAAAACTTTGCATCAGCTGCGTCAGCGCGAGGCGCATATCGTTGAATGCCTGTGGCCCACTGTTAAGCGGCTGCAGGCAATCCACCAGCACAATCTGGCGGTCAAAACGCAGAAAGTGGTTTTTATAGAATCCCTTGACCACTTTCTCACAGTAGTAATTGTAACGCTCGCGCAGCATTCCGGCGTTGGTGTGCCTGTCGGCCTGCGCCAGCTTCGACTCGCCAGCCCCATCCACATCCGGCCACGGGAAGAACTGAAGCGCCGGCGCGCCCGCTAAATCACCCGGCAGAACAAAACGCCCCGGCTGAATGAAGTGCAGCCCTTCCTGCTTACATTGATGCAGATACGCCGTCCAGGCTTCGGCAATGGCCGCCAGGCGGTTTTCATCTGCCGGGGCAAGCGGGTCTAAGCCTGCGCACAGCTGACGCCATTTGGCCGACCACCCGGCGCGCTGCCCCTGCAATAACCCGGTCATCTGCCGGGACCAGCTAAGGTAGTCCTGCGCCAGCATCGGCAGATCGAGTAGCCATTCGCCGGGGTAATCGACGATTTCAAGGTACAGGGTGGAAGTATCCTTAAAATGGCGCATCAGGGATTCATTGGAGCGGAAACGCAGCGCAAGGCGAATTTCACTGACCCCTCGCGTCGGCGTCGGCCACGTAGGCGGATCGCCATAAAGCTGCGCCAGCCCTTCGTCATAGGTAAAACGTGGAATGCCAAAATCGCGCTGGGGGACGCGCTTAACGCCCAGCAGACGCTCTTCCCGCACCGCGCCCAGCAGCGGCAGGCGCGCACCTGCGTGCAGGTTCAGTAGCTGGTTCACCATCGCGGTGATAAACGCCGTCTTACCGCTGCGGCTCAGCCCTGTTACCGCCAGACGCAGATGACGGTCAACGCCGCGGTTCATCAGTGAATTGAGTTCGTTTTTAAGTCGCTTCATCGCCGTCCTTCGTTGCCCGGAAGCCTTGAATGCATTGCTTCAGAATACAATAAATGGGGGCAGATCGTTGATTATCAATTCTTATTTATTGCTATTGCCGTTTTCTCTCCAGTAAGATGAACGGCATTGCTGTCAGTCCGGAGTGAGTAAGGTGTATGTCACCCACCATTTATGATATCGCACGGGTTGCGGGCGTATCGAAATCAACCGTTTCCCGCGTTCTGAATAAACAAACCAATATTTCTCCCGAAGCGCGTGAAAAAGTGCTGAAGGCGATTGACGAATTAAATTATCAACCCAACAAACTGGCCCGTGCCCTGACCTCTTCGGGTTTCGACGCCATTATGGTTATTTCGACCCGCTCAACCAAAACCACCGCCGGTAACCCTTTTTTCTCCGATGTCCTTCATGCCATTACGGCAAAAGCGGAAGAGGAAGGTTTTGATGTTATTTTGCAAACGTCAAAAAGCAGTGAAGACGATCTGCTGAAATGTGTAAGTAAAATAAAACAGAAGATGATCAAAGGGATCATTATGCTAAGTTCACCGGCAAATGAATCCTTTTTCAGCACGCTGGATCCCTATGGCGTACCGGTAGTGGTCATCGGTAAAGTAGAAGGTGATTATCGGAATATATATTCCGTCGATACGGATAATTTTCATGACAGCGCAACGCTGACGGAAACCTTTATTAAAAATGGTCGCCGTAAAATTGCCTGTCTGCATGCGCCACTTGATTATCATGTTTCGATTGATCGTCTTGCAGGCTATAAAGCCAGCCTGGAAAAGCATAACATTGCCCTTACACCGGGCTGGATCATGGATGGAGGATATACCCATGAGAGCGCGCTTGCGGCGGCGCTTGAATTATTATCCTCACCCACTCCGCCTGATGCGGTTTTTGCTACCGACAGCATGAAGTTACTCAGCCTCTATCGCGCGGCGGATGAGTTAAATCTGATGATCCCAGAGCAGGTAGTGATAGCCGGATACAGTGACCCGATGCTGTCTCTCATTTTAACGCCAGCGCCGGGCGGCTTTGATATTCCCACCCGTAAGCTGGGTGAAGAGAGTTGCGATCTTCTTTTCAGGCGTATTGCCGGCCATCCCGCCCCGCAAAAAGTGCTTGTTGATACCCATTTTTTGTTGGCTGCCTCACTTCGCTAAAACCAGGGGCTTAATGCCCCTGGCGCGCCGTTGGTCAGAACGCGTAGTTTACGCCAACACCCGCATAGTGGAAGCGGTCGCTTTCGCCTTCATCATGGTTTTCCCACTCGTAGGCATATTCCAGCGTCATGGATAAACCATTGTTGAAATCATAGGCGTAGAGGAGACCGAGCCGGTTGAAATCATGTCCTTCACGCTCGGGATCGTCCTGCCAGTCCCAGTTAGACCAGCGGTCAAGCCCCAGGCGGGTATAAGGCGTGAGCGTGGTCTGGCCTAACGAAATGGGCAGATACGCACGAATTTCCTGCGTCGAAAATTCGCCGTTATTACGAGAGCTGTCCATATTAAATCCACGTTCTAAATAGTAATTCACTTTTGCTGCAAAGGTTTCGTTAATGGTCCAGGTGAAGCCCGTTTCGGTTTCGACGCGGCTGTCAGCATAGCCGGTTTTCTCCAGATCGTTGGCGAACTGATACATGGCAAACCAGCCGCCAAAACGCCAGTCGTCGGTTAATTTAATATCCCAGTCAGGCTGAACCTTATAGCGCTGCATATTTGCACTGCCGTCCTTCGCGCCGTGTTCATCTTTGAAGTGATAGCCATAATTACGGAAACCGCCGGTCAGGCCGAGTGTGAAATCTTCGGTGCCGATAAAGCGATAGCGTAATTCAAATTCAGGACGATCAAAATAGGTGCCGCGGGTCATACTGCTGTAATCAACCGGTCCTTCCTGATACATTGCCAGCGAAAGCGTCCACGCATCCCAGGTTGCATTAAACCACACGGAAGGTTCATATAATCCATCTTTATCGTCGCCCTGACCTTCGACGTTTTCAATTTCATACATTGCACCAATATTAAATTCCCACTGCTTAGCTGTTTCTGATGCTTGTGCGTAGCTAACCCCTGCGCACAGAACGAGCGCAGCACTTTTTAGTAGAGTACTCATTAAATATTCCCTTTATAAGTAACAAATAAAAAAACCGGAAATTTTCATTTCCGGCGAACACCTTTCTTATCTAATAGCCGCTTCGGTTTCAGCGTCGAAGAAATGGCACTTATTCATATCGAACTGAATGCCGATATTATCCCCTGCGGCATAATCATTCGCGGCTCCAGCGCGAACAACCAGCTCATGCCCGCCAACGGTGGCATAGAGCATGAACTCCGCCCCCGTCAATTCGGCTACGCTGACTTTCGCAGCAATGTCGTCATCACGGTTCTGAAGCGTCAGAATATCTTCCGGGCGGATCCCAAAGACCACGGCTTTACGCTGATATCCCGCGTTATTGAGCGCCGCGAGCGTCTCTTCCGGGATCGCCAGGCGCAGGGTTTCCGTCACGAAATAACGATCGTCCAGCGCGCCGCGAATAAAGTTCATGGCAGGTGAGCCGATGAACCCTGCGACAAACATATTCGCCGGTTCGTTATAAACCTGCTTCGGTGCCCCCACCTGCTGAATAATGCCATCCTTCAGGATAACGATGCGGGTAGCCATCGTCATCGCTTCCGTCTGATCGTGGGTCACGTAAATCATCGTGGTATTGAGCTTCTGATGCAGCTTGCTGATTTCAGCCCGCATCTGCACGCGAAGCTTGGCATCAAGGTTGGATAACGGCTCATCCATCAGGAAGACGCCCGCTTCGCGCACGATTGCCCGGCCTAACGCCACGCGCTGGCGCTGGCCGCCCGACAACGCACCCGGCTTACGCTTGAGATATTCCCGTAAACCGAGGATCTGGGCCGCCCAGTTAACGCGCTCCTCAATCACCGCGGGCGCAATTTTTTGCATTTTCAGGCCAAACGCCATGTTGTCGTAGACCGTCATGTGCGGATAAAGCGCATAGTTCTGGAATACCATGGCAATGTCGCGAGACTTGGCTGGCACGTCGTTCATGCAAACGCCGTCAATGACCAGTTCACCCGCGGAGATCTCTTCCAGCCCCGCAATCATGCGCAGCGTCGTCGATTTGCCGCAGCCTGACGGACCGACGAAAACGATAAACTCTTTGTCCTCAATGTCGAGATTGAAATCCTTAACCACGTGGACCTGGTTATCGTATATTTTCTGAATATGTTTCAGTGACAGTTGGGCCATTGTTAATTCCTTATCAATACGTCCGGGATGCCCAGAAATCGGTCAGGCATTTCCAGGTCAGTTCCCGCGTTGAATGAAGCTGTAAACCCGCATGGATCAGGCCAGAGCCAATCCCAACTGATAGCATTCCCGCGGCGTTGATCGCCTCAACGCCGGCGGGGGCATCTTCAATCCCCATGGCCGCTTCAGGACGGACATTCAGACCTGCGCAGGCTGCGAGGAAGATCTCCGGGTCTGGTTTCGAACAGACAATAAGTGAGGCATCGGCGCAAAAATCAAAAGCGTTCTGAATACCCAGCGCATGCAATATTCCAGGCGCATTCAGGGAAACGGAGGCGAGCCCGATTTTGACCTTCGCCGCACGTATTTCCGCCAGTACGTCGCGGATGCCGGGAAGCAGAGAGTCCTGCGTCAACGACGCCAGAGACTGGACATAAAGCGCATTTTTTTTACTCGCAAGCGCCAGACACTGTTTGTCGCTAAACGCCCCCTCTTTTGCACCCTGTCGCAGGATCCGCTGCAAAGATTCCATGCGGCTAATTCCCTTCAGCTCCTCGTTGAAGGCCTCATCGATGGAAATGCCAATCTCCTGCGCCACGGCACGCCAGGCAAGAAAGTGCAGATGCGCGGTATCGGTGATAACACCATCAAGATCGAATACAACGGCTTCAGGCTTCATGGCTGGCCTCCGTGGTAGCGGTCCCATTAAAAGATGCAAGAAATTCCCTACGCGTCAGTGTCTGCCGCGCCGATATGCACACCGTTTTACCCCACAGGGTTAACGTGACGGGCGCGGTGGTATCGATGGTTAAAACGTCATTTTCAAACGTGAAGCGCAGCCGTGCGTTCCGCCAGCGCAACGGAAAAGCAAGTCTTCGCCAGTGGACTGGTAATTTCGGCGCAAGATGCAACTCCCCTTCCATAATCTGCATACCGGCAAATCCCTGAATTACGCCGGACCAGATCGCGCCGGTGGCTGCGGCATGAATACCGTCATCACTGCTGTGCGGATCGTCCCCCAGATCGATAGCGACACCATCACGCCAGAAGGCATAGGCTCCTTCGGTATCACCACAGCGGGCAGTCACAATGCCGTGAATGGCCTTGCTCAACGAAGAGTCATGGATCGTACGGGGCTCGTAGAACGCCAGGTTGGCGACACATTGCTGCGACGTAAACCGCTCTGGCAACAGGTAGTTAAGCATCACCACATCAGCCTGCTTTAGGATCTGCATCTCGTTCACTTCCGCGCGGGAATAGTCGAGCAAAATGGTCTGCTTACCCGCTTTCTCTTTATAGCGACTCAAATCGATAGCAGGTTTCGCCATGAAGGTGTCATCCTGTGGGATCACACCGTCTGAATTGGCCTCCGGCAGCCATAAGCGCGTCAGGAACCGTGTGGCATTCTGCGTAAAACCTTCATCATCGTGCCCAAACATCGCCATAAACCGGCACGCGCAGGCAACGTTATGCCAGGCCAGATAGTTGGTATAGGCGTTATTGTTCACGTGCTCGGTGTATTCGTCCGGTCCAATCACGTCATGGATTTCCAGACGACCATTGATATCCGTTACGCGCCCCATCCAGAAGGCGGCGGTTTCCATCAGCAACGTCAGACCTTCATTGCGCATAAAGGCATCATCGTGCGTTGCCTGCCAGTACGCGACGACGGCCCAGGCGATGTCCGCCACGATGTGGTGTTCCGCCAGCGCGGAGGCCACCTTCTGGCGCGTGCCCGTTCGGATGTTAATGGCGGCAAACTCCGGCGTCTCCTCCTGACCGCTCGCAGCACTTTCCCACGGGAATAGCGCACCAGGCCAGCCGTTGCGACGGGCTTTTTCCCGCGCCCCGGGCAGGTTGATCCAGCGATAACGCAGCAGGCTACGGGCGACCTGGGGACGCGTGAAGAGATGGAAAGGCAGCAGAAAAATTTCGGTATCCCAGAAGACGTGGCCTTTATACCCCTCTCCCGTCAGCCCTTTGGCGGCGATACTGCTTCGCTCATCATGGGCTGGCGTCATGGTGGTCAGATGCCAGACGGCATAATCCAGCGCGATCTGATCCTGGCGTTCCGCTGACGTCACTTCCACCCGAGCGTCAAGCCAGACCTCTTTCCAGGCATACGATGAGCTCTCAAGCAACGCATCGTAGCCCCTTGCCGCACAGACTTTGAGATCGGCCAGCGCGTCGCGAGCGAAAGACTCCTGCAACAGGGTTTTATCACTGCGATGCGTAACCCAGACGATTTTCTCGAGCGTGACAGTGTCACCCCGCGCAATCGTCAGCGAATGATGAACGCTGAGACGACGATTTTTAGCGGTGAAACAGCTGTCGCTCTTTGTTGAGAGCTGGCAAAACGCCGACACAACAACATCTGAGACTCGGTCCTGCGTTTCATACACGCCCTGCATGTAATGCTGGTCGAACACTCTGACCGACATTTCATCCAGATGCTGTCTGCCGCTATTGGTTTGCGTTGCGTCAATGCCGGTTTTCAGTACCACCTGCGAGGCTGCATCAAGGGGCGTGATCGAAAGCTGCATTGCCGCTAACGGCAGCTGGTCCAGCGATACAAAACGACGACTCTCCAGCCGATAGCGTTTCCCGTCGGGTGAGCGCCAGAGGACGCTGCGACGGAGTTCGCCATTGGCAAACGCCAGCTCGCGCTGCCACTCAAGGATATCTCCTGAAAGCAGGGTGAAATTGACGCCATCCAGCTCAACATCAATACCGGTAATGTCTGGCAGGTTAATCAGTTCAGTGGTCTCGTTACGACCCGCCTGATGATAAAGGCCCGCCAGATACATGCCTCGGGTTTGCCGGGTGTAATCTTCTTCGTGCGTAGCGCGGATCCCCATGTAGCCATTACCGCAGGCCATGATGGAGGCGTATTTATTCAGGCTGTGTGGACAAAAGCCCGGATCGGTTAAGACAGACACGTTTAGCATAACGTCACGCTTTCCCCTGTTTCTGCTGATTCATACAGCGCGGCGACAAGCTGCTGGATAACCAGCCCCTGCTCTGCATCAGCAATCATGACGGGCTCTCCCTGCACATGCCGTACAAAGGCATCCATACTGCGCAGATGGCGCTGGTCATCAGCTTCCTCACGCTGCGTGAGGGTGACTAAAAGACCGGCCTCGTCGTTGTAGATGTGCGCCGGGAACAGCGTGGCCCCCGCCTTTTCACCGCAGAATGCGACGTTCATGATCGATTGCTCACGAATATTGAGCGCAAACGACGTATCCAGACGCAGAATGCCGCCGTTGCAAAATTCAATGGTGCCAAACAGGGCATCTTCAACGGTAAACTGAGCGGGATCCCACGCGCCAAACTGGCCGCTGCTTTTGCGGTTTCCCAGCCTCTGGAAGCTATGCGCCGTCACCCTTTTTACCGCCGGGAACCCCAGGACGTACATCGCGGCATCAAGCATATGAATGCCGATATCAATCAGAGGTCCTCCGCCCTGTAACGATTTGTTGGTGAAGACGCCCCAGCCCGGCACTCCGCAGCGCCGAAGCGCCTGGGCCGTGGTGAAATAAATTTCACCCAGCGCACCGTTCATCACGGCCTCACGCAGCAATTGCGTATCAAGTGCGAAACGATGGTGAAAATCATACGCCAGCACTTTTCCCGCCTTGCGCGCGGCGTTACGCATCCGTTCGGCCTCTTGCGGGGTCATTGCCGGCGGTTTTTCGCACATCACGTGGCAGCCTGCTTCCAGCGCTGCCATAACGTGTTCAAAATGAAACCGGTTAGGTGAACAAACGCTCACCACATCCGGCTTAACCGCCCCGAGCATCTCTCGCACGTCATGCCATGCAGAAGGGATGGCATGACGTTCCGCAAATGCCTGTGCCTGTTCGGGGTGGCTATCCATGACAGCCACCATCTGAACATCACCGCGCGTGGCGTAGTACGAGGCATGTACTTTTTCCGCGACCTGCCCGGCGCCAATTATGGCGACGCGCAGTAGCGAAGGTGTTGAAGGACTCATCGCGCTCGCCATCCTTAGCATTCACGCAAATAAGTCAGTGAATCCTGGTAAGCCTGAGCCGGATCGTCGGCGCGAACACGGCACTCGTAAACCACATAGCCCTGGTAACGATCCGCGCGCAGCTGATCGAACAGGCTGGCAAAATCCAGGCTACCGCTTCCCGGCTGATAGCGATGATTATCGGCAATGTGGACGTGGCCAAGCAGATCCCGGTTGCGATGCAGCGCCTCCGTCAGCGAATCTTCTTCGATATTCATATGGTAGAAGTCGCCGATGATCTGTACGTGCTTCAACGCATTCTCTTCGATATAGCGACGCGCGTCCGCCAGGGTGTTGATCATGTGATCCTGGTAGCGGTTCAGCGGTTCAAGATAGACGGTCGTTCCGGTGCGCGCCGCCACCTCATCCAGCCAGCGTAGCGAAGCGCTCACCGCTTTGCGGTCGCCTTCAAGGCTGCGTGGAGAGGTCATCGGTGGCAGGCGGAAGGTAAACATCCCCCACGCGGCAGGCACGATAATGCCCTTTCCGCCCACTTCCGCCAGGGCTTCCAGAATGCGTTCAATCTGAGTTAAACCGTTCAGACGACGTTCTTCAATAAAGTCGCCAATCCAGCCATCATATCCGCCGCAGGCCGTTGTCACCGGCAGCCCCGTGGCGTGGATAGCCGCTTTCACCTCATCGAGGTTCTCAACCAGCAGTTTGCCGTCAATTTCAAAGCCATCAAAACCCATCGCTTTGATGTACTGGAACTTCTCCAGAATCGAGGTTGGGAAAAAGGCCTGGTTTTGGGTTGCGATTTTCATTGTTGCTCTCCTTAGCTTAAAAAGTGACGCCCATTTTGATGCTCAGTTCAGGATGCCGATCGACATACTGCATGTAGCTTTCAGCGCTGGAGGCAAAGGTGACCACAGGGTCGATCAGGTCCTCGCAGTTGAGATAACCGTTCATCAGCAGTTCCCAGCAGGTCTCTTCAATACGTTTGCGGTTCCAGCGTGGATAATCCGGATTGGGTTCGCTGCAGGCGCGCGAGAAGACAATCTTCGCGTTATTGAAATGCGCTTCGCGACCGAGATTGAAGCCTTCTGCGAACGGCTTCGCGAAGGCGACGTAGGAGATGGTGCCGCCGTAGGCGAGTCCTCGCAGCGCGGACTGTAGGGCATCTGCAAAGCCGCTGGTTTCGATGATAACGTCCGCACCCTGCTTTCCGGTCAGCGTTTTAATTTCAAGACCGACATCAGTACCGATCGGATTAAGGCAGTGGTCTGCCCCGTGACGACGGGCAATTTCGCAACGATGTGCGATAGGATCGACGCCGATGACGATTGACGCGCCGGCTTTTTTCGCCAGTTGGATCGCGATCTGTCCAATCGCCCCAAGCCCCACCACCACCACAAAATCACCCACCCGCACGTTGGCATCGCGCACGCCGCTCATCGCAAACTGCGCTGGATCGTAACAAACGGCGTTTTTCCAGGAGGCGCCCTGCGGCATTTTGCGCAGCTTGTAGTTGTTAACGGCATTCACGATAACCGTCTCCTGCAGCGGTGCGTAGCAGCAGACGCGATCGCCTGTCTGGTATTCAGTGACGTCATCACCGCATTCGATGATGTCACCTACAATCATATTGCCCAGTTGGAACTTACCGAATTCGATCCCGCGCGCCGAACCCTCTTCACGCGGGGTAAACATCTGCCACTCCGCGTTGAACTCTTCATCGATAAACGGACTTGCCGCACGGAAATCCACCACTTCAGTTCCATGTTTTGGTGCGCCAAAGCGTGCACGAACTTTCACTTCATGTACGGCAACCGGACGATCTTCATATTCCACCAGCGCCGCCACACGAGGCGCTGTTGCAACTAACTTTTTCATGACTTGCTCCTGGTTAAAAATATTGGCCGCCTCAGCCCTTAACGCCGCCGGCGGTCAAACCACTTTTAATAAAACGTTCAGACAGGGCGTACATGATGACCACCGGAAGCGCCGTCACCAGCGATGCCGCCATCATGCGACCCCAGATATAATCTGGCGTGCTAAAGAGCGTATTCAGCCCAACCGGCAGCGTGAAATTGCTGGCGCTGGACAGGAAAATGGACGCAAACAGGTAGTCGTTCCACGCCACCATAAAGCAGTAGACGAACACCGATACGAGGCCGGAAATCGCCAGCGGCACGGTGATGCGAAAGATGATTTGCAGACGGTTGAGGCCGTCCATCATCGCGGCTTCTTCAATCTCGTCCGGAATGGTGTCGAAATAACTGCGCAGCATGAACACCGCTGTCGGTAACGTCTGGGTCACCATGGTGATAATCAGCGCCAGCTCGGTGTCGTAGATCCCCAGAGCAGTGATGATTTTGAACAGCGGTACCACCAGCAATATCCCGGAGAACATGTAGACGGTGTAAAAACTCGCATTGATCGTCGTGCGGCCCTTAAAACGCAGCCTGGATAAGGCGTAAGCCCCCAGCGTGCCGAGAAACACGGCAATCACCGATGAGGTCAATGACACCACCATGCTGTTTCTGAAATAGTCCACGAACGGAAAAATCAGCGGGTTAAAAATGTCGACGTAATGCTGCAGCGTCCACTCCTGCGGCAGTATGGTCGGGTGAAGCGATATCGCCTCTTTCGCGCTCTTTAAGGACGTCATTAACATCACGAAGAACGGGAACAGCGTGATGACCAGAAACACCGCCAGCCCCAGATAAAAACCAATACGACCCAGCACGCGTTTATTTGTTGCCATTGAGGTTAACCCTTTTTCTGGTCAGCAGAATCACCGCGAAGATGATCACGAACAGCACGACGGAGATAGCCGCTGCCTTACCCAAATCGTTGAAAGCGAAGGCAGTTTTGTAAAGATAGACGCCTAAAATATCGACCTTGGTCGTCAGCAGGTAGACATCCGCAAACATGTAGAACATCCAGATAGTGCGCAGCGTGACCACCGTTGCCAGCACCGGCATAATCGCGGGCAGCGTGACGATGCGAAAACGCTGCCAGGCATTTGCTCCGTCCATTTCAGCGGCTTCATACAGCGATTTATCAATGGTCTGCAAAATTGCCAGGAACGAAATGAACGCGTACGGGAAGTAACGCCAGATGGCGAACAGCACCACCAGCACAAAGCTGCTGCCAGGATTGTCAAACCACAGCGGGGCCTGCTCATACAGATGCAGCACGTCAACGCCCAGATAGTTCACGATGCCGTAGCCGTTGTTGAACATGTATTTCCAGGCAAATACCAGCGAAATGGACGGGGTGACATAGGACAAAATCACCAGCGAACGCGCCGTTTTTCGCAGACGAAACTCCCGGTTAAAGAAGATGGCTACGGCCAGCCCCAGCACCGTGCTCCCCATCACGACCAGTGCCGTGTACCAGAACGTCATCCACAGCGAATGCCAGAATGCCGCATCACTGAGAATGCGAATGTAATTGTCGAGCCCGACAAACACAGCGTTAATGCGCGGGTTAAGCGGCAAGCGTAAAAAACTGATTTCAATATTGGAAATCATCGGCCAGGCCACCAGGCCCCCCAGTAAAATCAGGCTGGGGGCCAACAGCAGCATGGCGAAAGGCATATCTGAACGACCAGAAAACAACGTCTTCATAATTTCCTTCCGCAAAGCGCTCCTATCGTTGTGAAATCAGGTCAGTCAGTCGCTTCTGGCTGTTGCTTAAGGTCGCGCTGAGAGCTTGTTGCCCCACCGTAACGTTATGCACCATGGAACTGATAATGCCGGACCCCGTCACATCCCCCATGCGGGTGAAGTTTTTATCTCCCACCGCACCAAACACCTGCACATTAGGGAACTGTGCGATCAGTTCGTAAGGCAGTTGCCCAAACGCTTTAATCACATCGTTGTTTTTCCAGGTATCCGTGCCGACCACAAGCTTGTTCACTGGCAATGCCGCACCCGGGGACATCATTACCCAGTCAGTGGCGTGTTGAGCCTGTTCCATCCAGGTGACAAACTTCTCTGCCGCTTTCGTTTCATCTTCGGTTTGGCCGGTGGTGATCGTCAGAGATGTGACCATGCCGTAGACTGCAGACGTTTTTTCTGTGGGGACGACAAAGCCCAGATTGGACGGATTTCCGTCTTTAAAGACCGCCGGCAGGATGTAGGTGGAGTAAACGGCCATTGGCGCAGAACCGTTCATGAAGGCGTCTTTGATCTCCATGACATCGTTGGAGCCAGGCATGGTGGTTGCGGCCAGGGCTTTGTAAAATGCCAGGGCTTTCGCCATTTCAGGGGTATCGATGTCGACATTCCCGTTAGCATCAAAAACGTTCGCACCGCCGGACAGGGCAAACTGGGAGAATGCCTGTTCGGTCATCACGCTTTCTGCGGTTGGCAGCGCAATGCCGTAATGTTTTTTAGCCGGGTCGTTAAGACTCTGGCAGGCCTTCAACAGCTGTTCCCAGTTACGCGGCTCTTCAATACCCGCTGCGGCAAGCACATCCTTGTGATACCAGACGCCGGACAGCCAGGCACTGACGGGGACGCCAGTCCAGGCAGAGCCGTCTTCCGTACGCACGACGCGCAGGATACCGTCATAGAAGGTGTCTTCCCCTACCGCCTTAATGGCTTCGCCGATAGCCTTGCGATCCAGCAGCTGCTCCTTGTCCATGACTTTTGCGTAGTCATGGCTGACTTCGATCACTTCGGGCAATGCCCCCGTTCTGGCCAGCGTAATCACCTTGGTGTTGTAGGCATCTTCTTCCACCGGCACCTGTTTTACGGTAATACCAGGATTCTCTTTCTCGAACTTTTCGATCAGTTTCGTAATAACCGCCTGACGCTCCTGTTCTACTGACGAGTGCATAAACTCAATCGTGACAGCAGACGGTTTGTCATCCTTGCAGCCTGATAACAAGGCGCACGAAACCAGTGCTGATATCAGCACAATTCTGGGCATTCTCATGTTTAAGGTCCTTTTTTAGTTTTCTTTAATCCACAACACCTGCCATGGAGTAAGGGTCAGAGCCGTATCTGTAATATCCTTTCCGGCGATCAACTCCCTTCCGGATTGAATATCGGATTCAATCCTTTGAGTGCGATCGCTGAAATTAAATATTGCCGTTATCTTCTCGCCAGAATCCGCAACACGAATAATTTTTAAAACATGCTCCCCCGACGCGCTAAAATAAGCATCACCGTCAGGATGGAATGCTTTTTCTTTCCGGCGCAGCGCAATTAAATGACTTAATCTGGAATAGACCTGATAACGCAGGCTGGTTTTATCCTCAAGCACGCTATCAATTTGTCCTGCGATGTATTTCTCACGGTTTATCGCACGGTTGTATCCCAGGCGTTCAACGCCAGCATAATCATTACGGGAACCAAGAATACTTTGAATATAGACAGCAGGTACACCCGGGAAGCTTAAAAGCACGGCGTGAGCCAGAATAAACCGTGCGATACGATGATCATCATTGCTGTCACCTGGGCTTAATGCATCCAGATAGGTGACATTAATTTCATACGGGCTACGTGTCCCATCCGGGTTATTTTTCCAGTTAACCAGCGCCCCTTCGGCCTGCAGTTTTTCCACAAGTGAAAGAATCTCTGACTCAGGTAAAATTCCACGTAACGGATTAAGGCCAATGCCGTCATGCGAGGCCAGGAAGTTGAACCAGGTGGTTTTCGTTGAGGGCAGCTTTAGCGACGCTGCCCACTGATTGAGAGCACGCACATTCTGGCAATGCACCGCATGCAAAACAAGCGGGGGCAGAGAGAACTGATAAACCATCTGTGCTTCATTTTCACCGTCACCGAAGTAAGCAACGTTATCTTTATGCGGAACGTTCGTCTCAGTGATAATCACCGTTCCGGGGGCCACAGCCTCGGTAATGGCGCGGAAAAGCTGGATGAGCTGGTGGGTTTGCTCAAGATGGATGCAGCATGTTCCGGGTATTTTCCACATAAACCCAACGGCATCCAGACGAATGTAACGCGCACCTTCAATCAGGTAATGCAGCAGGACGTCTACCATCGCAATCAGCACCAGCGGAGAAGCGAAATTGAGATCGACCTGGTCATCGCTGAAGGTGGTCCACAGGTGACGCACGCTGCCATCATGAAGCGTGAAAGGCGTAAGAAGAGGTAATGCGCGCGGGCGTGTCACCGCGGATAAGTCTGTTTTGGGATCGACAGAAATGAAGAAATCTTCGTACCCGGGTATTTGCTTAAGGTAATTCGCAAACCATTTGCTTTTGGCAGACATATGGTTGCAGACGAAATCAAACATCAAGCTGGTTGACTGTTTTAATTCGGCAACGTCTCGCCACGTTCCGGTTTCAGGTGCAACTTCATGATAATCAATGACAGAAAATCCGTCGTCAGAAGACCATGGATAAAATGGTAAAAGATGGACGTGAGAAAAAGAGTGAGAAAGCCACTTGTTATAAAAACGTGTAAAAACAGGCAGTGACTTCTCCCCTTTCGCCGAAAATTGATCGGCATAGGTAATCAGAACAACGTCTTTTTCATCCCACCCCGCCTTACGCTTTTCAGTAATAACAGAAGCGGCCTTTCCAATATTTTCCAGTAGCACATTACGCTGTGCTTCAGAAAACGATTCCCCGTAAATAAGATTAATGAGTTCTTTAATTTTTGCGTTCACTTTTATTTTCCATGGTAGCGGTCCCACGGAACGCAATCTACTCCCATGAAAAATATCTGTCAACGGACCGGGAGGCAGAAAAACGCGATTGCAAAGCAGCTCAGCGTAGTATTGTGAGCTGCCGCAAAGAAAGAAGGGGGAAAAGCGGAAATGCGGTTATTCGTCCCAGGCCCTTCTTTGGGAAAAGAAGGGGTTGGCGCGAGTGAGAATTTTCAGGATAAATAGCGGCGTGAAAGCCGTTTTGCCACTTTTTGCAACAGCGGTTCGAGCGCCACGGCAAGCACCATTCTGACCGGCTTGCGGGCAATGGATTTTATCGCCCAGCCTGCCACACCCGCCGGACCGTAGCGTAACGCGGTCAGCAGAACCAGTTTACCTGCGATTTTCAGGCCGGGTTTTACCTTCTGACCGGCCTGTTGCCAGTGTTGTTTCATCTCATTTCTCTCTTAAAGCTGACGAAAACGACTTCTCAGCGTAAAGGTATCCGACGTGACATAGCGTTCCATTTCCCGTAGCCGCTTCTCACCGGCTGCGAGTTGCTCATCAACGGCATTGAGGAGATCGCTGCTGGTTGGAGCCCCTTCTGCAGCCAGCTCCCCTTCCGGCATCGGGTCAAGGACAAACGACAGCACGATGTACGCCACCAGGGTAATAAATGCCAGACCGAAGAAGATCGAAAGCACCGTCACCACGCGCACCAGCTTTACCGGGACATCAAGATAGTGGGCCAGCCCGGCACAGACGCCGCGCACCATGCCCTGCTGCGGAATACGCCACAACTTTTTGTTCAGATTCAGTCCAGACATTAACGGTCCCTCCAGTTTGGATGTTCGGCATCCAGAATAGACTCCAGCGCCTGAATGCGTTCGCGCATTCTGTTCGCCTCGTCGGAGAGCTGTGCCAGACGCTGTTGTTCACTCTGGGACAGTTCGCCTCGTGAAGAACGGTTGCTGTAGTGCAGCCATAGCCAAATCGGCAATACGAACAGCACGAAAATAGTCAGGGGAATGGCCAGAAAAAGCGCGCTCATGTGTACTCCTTGTCTTATGATGCGGCACGCTCAGGTGCCGCAGGCATTATTATTGGTTATCTTGCTTCATTTTGGCTTTCAGAGCCGCCAGCTGCTCGCTGATTTCATCGTCGGCCTTCAGGTCGGCGAACTGCTGATCCAGTGACTTCTGCTTACCGATGCCGTGGCTTTCGGCTTCCGCTTCCATCTGGTCGATACGACGCTCGAACGATTCAAAACGCGCCATTGCTTCATCCAGCTTGCCGCTGTCCAGCTGACGTCGCACGTCGCGGGAAGAGCTTGCCGCCTGGTGACGCAGGGTCAGCGCCTGCTGACGCGCGCGCGTTTCGCTCAACTTGTTTTCAAGCTCACCAATCTCTTTCTTCATACGGGCGAGCGTGTCATCCACCAGCGTCACTTCATGCTCAAGCGTAGCAACCATATCCGCCAGCTTCTGCTTTTCAATCAGCGCCGCACGGGCCAGATCTTCTTTATCTTTGCGCAGCGCGAGCTCCGCTTTTTCCTGCCATTCGTTCAGCTGAGCGGTAGCCTGCTCAATACGACGCGTCAGCTGCTTTTTTTCAGCCAGCGCGCGGGCGGAGGTAGAGCGCACTTCGACCAACGTGTCTTCCATCTCCTGAATCATCAGACGTACCAGCTTCTGCGGATCTTCCGCTTTCTCGAGCAGAGAGTTGATGTTGGCGTTCACGATGTCGGCAAAACGAGAAAAAATACCCATAATCTAATCCTCATAGTTCTGTTATCGGGCGATGCCCTGCTGTACAGATAATACAAATCCCATGCCAACTTTTTATCTTATTGATTTTACTCATCCTGATTGATTTTCAGGCAGCGACTGACTATTCTTACCTGGTGAATAACACTAAGGAGTGGTTAATTTCATCATGCCTGGATACAAAGACAATTTACTCGGCGAAGCAAACAGCTTTCTGGAAGTGCTGGAACAGGTCTCCCGCCTTGCACCGCTCAATAAACCGGTGCTCATCATCGGTGAACGTGGAACAGGTAAGGAGCTGATAGCCAACCGTCTGCACTATTTATCCGGGCGCTGGGATGGCCCCTTCATTTCTCTTAACTGTGCGGCGCTGAATGAAAACCTGCTCGACACCGAGCTTTTCGGCCACGAAGCGGGCGCGTTTACCGGCGCCCAGAAACGCCATCCCGGACGCTTTGAGCGCGCCGACGGCGGCACGCTGTTTCTTGATGAACTGGCCACCGCCCCCATGCTGGTGCAGGAAAAACTGCTGCGCGTGATTGAGTACGGCGAGCTGGAACGCGTCGGCGGTAGCCAGCCGCTGCAGGTCAATGTGCGCCTGGTCTGCGCCACTAACGCCAACCTGCCGGAGATGGTGGCGGAGGAAAAATTCCGTGCCGATCTGCTTGACCGGCTGGCCTTTGACGTCGTTCAGCTTCCTCCGCTGCGCGAGCGTCAAAGCGACATTATGCTGCTGGCGGAACAGTTTGCAATTCAGATGTGCCGTGAACTTGGCCTGCCGCTGTTCCCCGGCTTCAGCGATTATGCGCAGGAGACGCTGCTTGCTTACCGCTGGCCGGGAAATATCCGCGAGCTGAAAAACGTCGTGGAGCGATCAGTGTACCGCCACGGGAGCAGCGAGACAGAGCTGGACAACATCATTATCGATCCTTTTCAGCGTAGTACGTCACCCGCTGCCGCACCGGCGACCGCGGGCGATGCGCCCTCACTTCCTCTCGATCTGCGTCAGTTCCAGCACGATCAGGAGCAACGGCTGCTTGAACAAAGCCTGAAGGCAGCGAAATATAACCAGAAACGCGCGGCTGAACTGCTGGGTCTGACCTACCATCAATTAAGGGCATTGCTCAAAAAACATCACATGCGCTGACAGCCGGAAGCGGACGACAGCGCTATGAAGTTGGAAAAGTTTAGACGGAACTTATCCCCGCGGAGCATCCCGCGGGGATAAGACTCATGCTACCGCTATGTGCATTTGTGAAAGCATATCGGTATTAACACCCACTAGCGTGACACTGCTCTCACCATAGGTCAGTAACGCATTATCACCGTCAAACGACAGATGGTTAAGATAACTGTCATTGTCTGCAATACTCTGGTTAGCCATAAAGATCAGGCTGTCGCTGGTTGAGAGGTTATAGACAGTGTCGTGACCAAAATCACCATAGAAGAGAAGCGTGTTTTCGCTGCCGTTGAGGTGAATGGCGTCGTCTGCAAACCCGGAAACAACATTATTATTGTTACCGGCAATGTTGATATCGCTGTCATTTGCCCCTGAATAGAACCAGCTGTCATTACTGGCGGTCGAGATAGTGAAACTGTTAGATGTATCAGCATAATAGCTTTTCGCATAGGCGATTGAGCCGCTATCGCCTTCTAACCCATAACCGGTGACCTGCCATGTAGCGTTCTGGTTGAAGTTAATGCCAAACAGGCTGAACAACGTGTGGTCAGCATTAACGTAATGGATATCTTCTGCCCGAGTAACATCCCCGGTGGAATACTTAAAGTACAGCGTTCCCTCGGTGTCGTGGCTGAAGGTAAAATCGGCGATATTACATTCCGTTACGTAGGTATTGCTTCCCGCGCCGCCATAAATAACGTTATAGCCGCTGTGGTCTTTGAAACTATCATCGCCCCCACCCCCGCAAAGATAATCGTTGCCCTTTCCACCCTGTAATAAATCATTCGACTCTGTACCAATAATAAACGTCGAACCAACATGGGTTACGGATTTATTAAGATCAGAAACCCAGGTTGTCGAGCGATACGCCTCAGAAAGGTTGGAAACAATAATATTGGAGTTTTGATGCGTGAAATCATAGATTTCAGAATCCATAATTCGCAACGCGCCGTCCGTATATCCCTGGCCTGAATGCCCGGCCCACGACGCCATATTCGCGATCGAAAAGAACTGACAATCGCTGGTCAGGCCTGCATAGTAATCATTAAAAGAGACAAGGTTGTTGGTACAGGTCTCAAGCGGAGTGTCATGATTAAATAAACTGTCCAGAGACAGGCTATGGCCAGTTAAAACACGAAACACGGGGTCGTTTTCATAACCAATGTTAAGAACCTTATCATCGGCAAGGTTCTGAGTCGGAGAGGCAAAAGCGACATAGCTCGCGTCCTCAAAAAAACTATCCCATTGGCCCTGCGCGGAAAGGGTCGCCATGCTGTTAACAGCCAGTCCACCGAGACTATGCCCGGTGACGATGACGTCATTACCGGTGAGGCCGTTTGCGGTGGCAAACGCAGCCACTGAACTCATGAGGTTTTTATAAGCATTGAGAACATAGTTATCTGCATAGCCGTCGATTAGCGCAGAGAATACATCGCTGACGGTATCCATCGCTGTGTTAACGGTATGCTGAAGTGAAGGCGCGGCCGCGTAAGTGCCCGTCCCCCAGAAGCTAATTCCTATGTTCACCAGCTTACCATTAGCATCATATTTCCCCATGACGTTGCATTCGGCGCTCGACTCAAGAAGGCTTTCGCCATAAAAAGCACCATAGGGATTAGTACAACCACTATAGTTGAGCGTCGCACCGTCTAGTACTTTCCAGCCATTTTCTTCCGTATAGATATAATCAGCATAGGTCGCCGCACCAAAATTGATACTTTCAATAGTCAGCGCTTCCTTAATAAGCTGCGTGTTTTTCTCGCCCTGATAATCAAATACAGGCATAGTCTGTCCCTCTGTTTAACATTGACAATTAATGAGCGAAATAAGAATTAAGCAACATAACGTTGTCATTATTTATTTCACCCGTCTGCGCGAGCAAACTGACCCATGCTTTAATGACAGCATGTTTTTCAGCAGTAAGCTCAACTTTGGTTTTATAGAAAGATTGTTCCGCATTTAATAAATCAATATTCATACGCTGGCCAGCCTGAATACTTTTTTGGGTCGCTTCAACCTGTCGCCTGGCGGCTTCCACCGCGGAGGCATAGGCTGCAATGCGCTCTGGCGCATGAAGGCATTTATTTAATGATTTTTTGATTTCGCTATAGGTAACCAGCCGCTGCGCGTCGTGAAGATATTTTGCCTGTTCATAGCGGGCCGCCGCCTGGCGCACGGAAGCGGACACGCCTCCGCCGGAGAACAAATCCATGCTGACGCGCATTCCTATGCTGTCGGTACGATATTTCTGATTGATGGTGTTATCGTTGCTGGAGTCGTTCTCAGAATGCATTGCGTAAAGCTGTATTCGGGGAAGCGCGCCAGCGCGGCTGCGTTCAATTTCATAGCGCTTTTCTTCCACGCTGTGCCCGGCAGACAGAATATCGGGGTTATGCGAGGACGCTTTTCGTTCCCAGTATTGATAGTCTCTCGATGCCAGCGGAAGCTTAAGGGGCTTTTCACCGAGCATCGGCAGCGCTGAAGTATCCGACAGAACCATGCCCACTATCGCTGAAAGCGCAACGTTTGCCGTATCAAGCGTATCCCGCGCTTCTACCTCATCAGCAACAGCAAGGCTGAGCGCAGACGCGGTTTCCGTGACATCCGTTATTGACCCCTCTCCGGATTCAAACTGTCGCTGAGTCTGCTTTTTCTGCTCTTCCAGACCCTGGCGATGCAGGGCTGCAAGCTGAAGCCGCTGGTGTGCCTCAGCAACATCCAGCCATGCGGTAATGAAGCGGTTTTGCAGGTCAATCAGGCTGCTTCGGTAGCGTTCATCAGACTGCAATTTTTTGATGATGCCGATGCGATAGCCCGCATAGGCGTCGTAATCAAACAGCGGCTGAACGACGGTAAGCGATCCCGAATGGCTGTCATATTGTTGATGCTGCACCACCTCAGAACGCTCACCCAGCACATTTGACTGCTGGTACTGCTGCCGCTGCCAGTTACGCGGTGCGCGCTGATAGCTGACGCTGACTTTTGGCAGCAACCCGGCTCGGCCAATGGGAATGTATTCTTCCCCGGCAAGCTGATCCTTAACGGCAGCACGGTAATGGGGATCGTTATCCAGCGCCATAAACCAGCCCTGTGCAAGTGTCAAGGCATCTGCTGAAAACGGCGCCATCAGTGCGAGAAAATATAAAACGCGTGTAAAGTGTGCACTCAGCATCATTATTCCTCGATGAACGACCGCGTCGCTCGATCCACAATCGGTTTCAACAGATAGCTCAACAGCGAGCGCTCTCCGGCTTTAATAAAGACCTCTACCGGCATACCGGGTTTAATATCTTCACTTTCCAGCTTTTTCATGCCCTCTGGCGAAACGGCGATCTGAATCTTGTAGTAAGGCTGCTGGGTAGTGGGATCTGTCTGGCGATCCGCCGAAACCAGTGATACCTGGGCCGGGATCCTTGGCGTGCTTTGCTGGTTAAAGGCAGTGAACATCAGGGTGACAGGCATGCCTTTATGAACTTTATCGATCAAGGCCACATCGATATGTGAGTCTATAGTCAGGGGGGATGTCTGCGGGACAAGCTCCAAAAGCTGCTCTCCCGCACTCACTACCGCGCTATCGCTGGCAAGCGCGAGGTTCATTACCACACCGTCCTGTGGTGCCACGACTCGGGTCAACGAGAGATCGACATCGGAGAGCGTCAGCTGTTTTTTACTCTCACTTACCTGCAGGCGAAGCTGATCGATCTGCGTTTCAATATCTTTCCGGTTGTCAATCAACCGCTGTTGCATGCTGCGCTTAAGCTGCTCAATCTGATTACCTAATTCCACTATTTTGCTGCGAGTTTCCCCCACCTCGCCCGCCAGTGACGCAGATTGCACCTGGATATCAAGAAAGCGGTTACGGGGAAAATAGCCTTCCTCCATCAGCGGCTTGAGGTCTTTAAGTTGACGATTTACCAGCGCGAGACCTCGCTCTTTCGTCTCGCAGGTTCTGGCAAGAGAATCACGCTGGCGCGCCAGCCCCGCGGTGGCCTGAGCGTCGTTTTGCTGGGCGTTTTTCAGCGCCTCCTGCCGGGCATGCATAAGCTGGCTTTGCTGTAAGACAATTGGCTTCATGGCATCCTGCAGAGCCTCTTCCTCTGCCTCAGGGGGCAACGTCAGCGTTTGCATGCCAGCCAACTCCGATCGAAGACGGCTTTCAGCAATAAGCGAAGTCAGATAATGCTGGCGCGCAGCGGAGAGCTGGGCGAGTGAGGTTTGCTGGCTGAGCATCACGAGCAGGTCGCCCTTATGTACAGTCTGACCCTCTTTGACCGCGATTTTTGTCACCACGCCGCCGATGGGAGCCTGTATGGCCTTACGGTATCCGTCGACCACCACTGTTCCGGATGACACAACACCTTTATCCAGAGGAGCCAGGGCAGCCCAGAACAAAAAAGAGCCCAGGCCTGCCAGCAGCACGATCCAGCCAAAGCGGACAAATGGAATGACGTCAACAAGAGGCGTCTTCAGCGCATCGGTATCATGCATGGACTTTTCCTTGTTCTACGGGGACGCTTTTGGTCTGATTCACCGGGCGAGTTGACTGCTGTAAGAGTTGTTCTGTCGGGCCATAAAGCTTTGATTTCCCGCCCTCCAGAACGAGCAGGTGACTGGTCAGCGGCAAAATACCCGGACGATGAGAAATGATGACGACGCTTTTCTTCTGCTGTTTAAGCTGCCGGATGACCTGCTGTAAGGCCTTTTCGCCCGATTCATCCAGGTTAGCGTTGGGCTCATCAAGGATCACCAGCGCCGGGTTGCCGTACAGCGCACGAGCCAGACCAATGCGTTGTTTTTGTCCGCCCGAAAGGGCCGTACCCTGCTCGCCGGTCAGGGTGTTATAGCCTTCAGGCATGCGCAAAATCATTTCATGAATGCCGGCCATCTTTGCAGTGGCGATCAGTTGCGTTGAATCGATCTCACCAAAATGCGCAATATTCTCAGCGATGGTTCCCGTGAAGAGCGCAACATCCTGCGGCAGGTAACCGATTCCGGGACCTAGCTTCTGCTTCTGCCATTGATAAATATCTGCCCCATCCAGCCTGACATCCCCTTCTCCGGCGGGCCAGACACCGCATAACACTCTAGCGAGACAGGATTTTCCCGATGCACTGGCCCCCACAATTCCCAGCACCTCACCCGGTTCTACCCGCAGATTGATATTGTGCAGTATGGGCTGCCGGGAGTTTCCCGGCGGGAAAACGGTGACATTCTCCACCGTGAGCAGCCCTTGTGGCTCCGGCAGACGAATGCTCTCCAGCGCCGGTGGAAACTCGCTTGTCAAATGAACCATGCGCCCCCATGCCTGGCGAGCTGACCGGTACCCTTTCGCCACGCTGATGAGTTGTTCAACCGGTGCCAACGCTCTTCCAAGCAAAATAGAGCCTGCGATCATCATGCCCGGCGAGATATCCCCCAGAATCGCCAGCCAGCAGCCAAGCCCCAGCATGAGCGACTGGAGAGCCATACGTACCGTTTTGGTGATGGCAGACATAAAAACAGCACGTTCACTGGCCGCACTCTGGCAGTAAAGGAACTGTCGATGTGCTCGCCACCAGCGCGCCTTGACGTTTTCAGTCATCCCCAGCGCCTGCAGCGTCTCAGCACATTGCAAGGTGCTGTTAGCTTGATGATTAGACACCAGGGCATAACCACCCGCTTCATTTAAAAGCTGACGCGTTATTTTTTCATTAATAAAAGCCAGAGCCAGCAGCACAAACGCGCCTGAAAGAGAGAACAATCCGAGCCAGGTATTAAAAAGAAAAATGACGCCTATGTAGACTGGAAACCAGATCGAATCAAAAACGGCGAATAACGCTGGACCGGTAACAAACTGGCGTATGACGGCGAGGTCGCTGATAGCCTGCCCGGCATTAGGGCTACGCTTAATGAGATTGCTTTCACATGCTGCGGTATACAGTACAGGCGAAAGAGCATTATCAAACTGATTACCTAATCTGATAATGATGATGCCCCGGGCATAATCCATGAGTGCCATGATGGTGAACATAAATAACACCAACAAGGTCAACATAAAGAGGGTTGTCGTATTCCCGGATGACAGCGCGCGATCGTAGACCTGCAGCATATAAATTGAAGGCGTAAGCATCAGCACATTTATTACTGAAGAGAAAAAAGCAATAATCACAAACAACCGCAAGCGCGCATGTGTAAAATTCTTAAATACCTGCAAGGGTTTACTCATCCATAAGCCTTTGATATCTTAGCCATTGTCACATTTTAAAGTGACTTTTAGACGTCATTATTGAAACCACATCACGATGAATATCGAAACCCAACAAATTAACAGGCAATCGACATTCGGGTCGATTACATGAAATATGTAATTTTCCTAAACGTTGTAGAGTTTCATTTTTCTCTGACACCCCTTTCGCTCAGTCAAATTGCTGGCTCAGAGAGCCAGTATATAAACCATCATTATCATGACGGCAACAATTACTTGGGCAAACATGCTTTTACTGAATATTTCTTATGACAATACGCATCCACTATAAAAATTCGCATACTCGCGTGTTGCTTGCGCGATATAAACACCGTGCACATTATTATGAAATTTCATGTCGAAATTAATATCAATGAGTGGATTTTAAGACAATTCGCCAATATTAATGTCAGTCATAAGATTACAGGAAGAAATCTTTAGTTATTTTTTTCAGCTAAGCCATACGGTGACTGACTGGATGGCGTCTGCCGGGGCGAAACCTTCGTTTATAGCGAGTCAGATGGGCCGTGAAAATGCTAAGATGGTGTATGAGGTATATTCAAAGTGGATAGTTGGTATGAACGCCGATCAGGCAGGCATGCTGAATGAGCGACTGCAAACGCTCCTGCCCCAGGATGCCCTCAGGGATAAACGACACTGGATAATGTCGTTTAAAATTAGTAAGATAGCCACTTCATATAAAATACCTTAAAAATTATGCGTCTGGTTTTATCGTCCTTTTTTGCACTCGGTCTGTTCAGTAGCCTGGCCTTAGCTGCGCCCGGGCAAACGCCGCAGCCCGACATTCGTGACAGCGGCTTCGTCTATTGCGTGAGCGGCCAGGTGGATACCTTTAACCCGCAGAAAGCGGGCAGCGGCCTGATTGTGGATACCCTTGCCGCACAGCTTTACGATCGTCTGCTTGATGTCGACCCTTACACCTACCGTCTGGTACCCGAGCTTGCGGAAAGCTGGGAAGTACTGGATAACGGCGCTACCTACCGTTTTCATCTGCGCGATGACGTCACGTTCCAGCGCACCCCGTGGTTTACCCCCACGCGCAAGCTGAATGCGGACGACGTGGTCTTTACCTTCCAGCGCATTTTTAACCGCAATCACCCGTGGCATAACGTTAACGGCAGCAACTTCCCCTATTTCGACAGCCTGCAGTTTGCCGATACGGTTAAAAGCGTGCGCAAGCTGGATAACCGGACGGTTGAATTCAGCCTGACGCGCCCGGATGCCTCCTTCCTCTGGCACCTGGCTACCCACTATGCGTCCGTCATGTCTGCCGAATACGCGGCGAAGCTGACGAAGAAAGATCGTCAGGAGCAGCTCGATCGCCAGCCGGTCGGCACCGGTCCGTTCCAGCTGGCCGAATACCGCGCCGGGCAATATATTCGTCTGCAGCGCCATGAACATTTCTGGCGCGGTACCCCGCTGATGCCTCAGGTGGTGGTTGATTTGGGTTCTGGCGGAACAGGACGTCTGTCGAAACTTCTCACCGGGGAATGTGACGTGCTCGCCTGGCCTGCTGCCAGCCAGCTCACCATTTTGCGCGACGACCCGCGCCTGCGCCTGACGTTACGTCCCGGCATGAACATCGCTTATCTGGCCTTTAACACCGATAAGCCACCGTTGAATAACCCTGCCGTTCGTCATGCCCTGGCGCTGGCGATTAACAACCAGCGCCTGATGCAGTCGATCTACTACGGCACGGCGGAAACCGCCGCCTCAATTTTACCGCGCGCCTCGTGGGCCTATGACGGTGAGGCTAAAATTACGGAATACAACCCGGCAAAAGCGCGTGAACAGTTGAAGGCGCTGGGGGCGGAAAACCTTACGCTGCAGCTTTGGGTGCCGACCAGTTCCCAGGCGTGGAACCCGAGCCCGCTCAAGACCGCCGAACTGCTGCAGGCGGATATGGCGCAGGTGGGCGTAAAAGTGATCATCGTACCGGTTGAAGGCCGTTTCCAGGAGGCGCGCCTGATGGACATGAATCATGATTTAACCCTGACCGGCTGGGCAACCGACAGTAACGATCCGGACAGCTTCTTCCGGCCGCTGCTGAGCTGCGCGGCAATAAACTCGCAGACTAACTACGCCCACTGGTGTAACAGGGAGTTTGACGCCGTGCTGCAAAAAGCGCTCGCTTCCCAACAGCTGGCCTCACGCATCGACGCCTATGACGAGGCGCAGAAGATCCTGGCCCAGGAACTGCCGGTGCTGCCTCTGGCCTCTTCCCTGCGTCTCCAGGCCTATCGCTATGATATTAAAGGCCTGGTGCTGAGCCCGTTCGGTAACGCCTCGTTCGCCGGCGTGTCGCGTGAAAAAGAACAAGAGGTGAAAAAACCATGATTATTTTTACCTTACGTCGGCTCCTGTTGCTGCTGGTGACGCTCTTTATCCTGAACTTTGTCGGCTTCAGCCTGAGCTATTTCACGCCGCACGCCCCGCTCCAGGGATCGTCGCTATGGGATGCCTGGCTCTTCTGGTTCAACGGACTGCTGCACTGGGATTTTGGCGTGTCCAGCATTAACGGGCAGCTGATTTCCGAGCAGTTGAAAGAGGTTTTCCCGGCCACAATGGAGCTGTGCATTCTGGCCTTCGGCTTTGCCCTGATGATCGGGATCCCCGTGGGTATGCTGGCCGGGATTTATCGCAATAAATGGCAGGATAAGTTTATCAGCGCTCTCGCCCTGCTCGGCTTCTCCATCCCAGTCTTTTGGCTGGCGCTGCTGCTGACGCTTTTCTTCTCGCTGACGATGGGCTGGCTCCCGGTCTCCGGCCGCTTTGACCTGCTCTACACGGTGAAAACGGTGACGGGGTTTGCCATCATCGACGCGTGGCTGTCCGATTCCGTGTGGCGCCATGAGATGATCGTCAGCGCCCTGCGCCATATGGTATTGCCGGTGCTGACGCTGGCAGTGGCCCCAACGACTGAAGTGATCCGCCTGATGCGCCTGAGCACCATCGAAGTGTTTGATCAAAACTACGTCAAAGCCGCCGCCACGCGCGGGCTATCGCGCCTGACCATACTTCGCCGCAATGTCCTGCACAACGCGCTACCGCCGGTTATTCCGCGTCTGGGATTACAGTTTTCCACCATGCTCACGCTGGCCATGATCACCGAAATGGTCTTTAGCTGGCCCGGACTGGGCCGGTGGCTGATTAACGCTATACGCCAGCAGGACTATGCGGCCATTTCCGCGGGTGTGATGGTAATTGGTTCGCTGGTGATTATTGTTAACGTGTTGTCCGATATTCTGGGTGCCATGGCTAACCCATTGAAGCATAAGGAATGGTATGCCTTACGATAGCGTATACAGTGAAAAGCGCACGCCCGGCGTGCTGCGTACCGTGTGGCGTAAATTCTATGGTGACACCACGGCAATGATCGGCCTTTACGGCTGCGCCGGGCTGGTGTTGCTGTGCGTCTTTGGCTCGTGGTTTGCGCCGTATGGCATTGACCAGCAGTTCCTTGGCTATCAGCTGCTGCCGCCTTCCTGGTCCCGCTACGGCGAAGTCTCTTTCTTCCTGGGGACGGACGATCTGGGACGCGACGTGCTAAGCCGCCTGCTGAGCGGTGCCGCCCCGACGGTAGGCGGCGCATTTGTGGTGACGCTTGCGGCCACTGTCTGCGGACTGGCGCTGGGCATTTTTGCGGGCTCCACGCACGGCCTGCGCTCGGCAGTGCTTAACCACATTCTTGATACGCTGCTCTCCATTCCCTCTCTGCTGCTGGCGATCATTGTCGTTGCTTTTGCCGGTCCGCATCTGTCGCATGCCATGTTCGCGGTCTGGCTGGCTATTCTGCCCCGCATCGTGCGATCGGTTTACAGCATGGTGCACGACGAGCTGGAGAAAGAGTATGTTGTCGCGGCCCGTCTGGACGGTGCGACGACCTTCAACATTCTGTGGTTTGCCGTTTTGCCAAACATCGCCGCCGGGCTGGTCACCGAAATCACCCGCGCCCTGTCGATGGCGATTCTGGATATCGCTGCGCTCGGCTTCCTCGACCTCGGCGCACAGCTGCCGTCGCCTGAATGGGGCGCGATGCTCGGTGACGCGCTGGAGTTAATCTACGTTGCGCCGTGGACGGTCATGCTGCCAGGCGCGGCGATTATGGTGAGCGTATTGCTGATCAACCTGCTGGGCGACGGTATTCGCCGTGCAATTAACGCGGGGGTGCAATAATGCCGCTTCTTGATATTCGTAACCTCACCATTGAATTCAGAACCGGTGAAGGCTGGGTTAAAGCCGTCGATCGCATCAGCATCACCCTCGCTGAGGGTG
This sequence comes from Enterobacter sp. FW301-JW81, assembly GCF_058788735.1. Taxonomy (NCBI): domain Bacteria; kingdom Pseudomonadati; phylum Pseudomonadota; class Gammaproteobacteria; order Enterobacterales; family Enterobacteriaceae; genus Enterobacter; species Enterobacter sp. FW301-JW81. The sequence continues at coordinate 1,346,511 of NZ_JBYTBA010000001.1, forward strand.
AAATTCGCGGGCTGGTGGGAGAATCCGGCTCCGGAAAAAGCCTGATTGCCAAAGCCATCTGCGGCGTGGCGAAAGACAACTGGCGCGTGACCGCCGACCGAATGCGCTTTGATGATATCGACCTGCTGCGCCTCTCCCCTCGCGAGCGGCGCAAGCTGGTCGGGCATAACGTCTCGATGATTTTTCAGGAGCCGCAGTCCTGTCTCGACCCGTCCGAACGGGTGGGCAAACAGCTGATGCAGAACATTCCCGGCTGGACCTTTAAAGGCCGCTGGTGGCAGCGCGTGGGCTGGCGCAAGCGTCGCGCGATTGAGCTCCTGCACCGCGTCGGGATCAAAGATCACAAAGACGCGATGCGCAGCTTCCCGTATGAGCTGACCGACGGCGAGTGTCAGAAAGTGATGATTGCCATCGCCCTGGCCAATCAGCCGCGTTTGCTGATTGCGGATGAACCCACAAACGCGATGGAGCCCACCACGCAGGCGCAAATTTTCCGCCTGCTGTCGCGTCTCAACCAGAATAACAACACCACTATTTTGCTGATCAGCCATGACCTGCAAATGCTCAGCAAATGGGCGGACAAAATCGATGTAATGTACTGCGGGCAAACGGTCGAAACCGCGCCGAGTGAAGATCTTATCAACGCCCCGCATCATCCGTATACGCAGGCGCTTATCCGCGCCATTCCGGATTTTGGCAGCGCCATGCCACACAAGAGCCGCCTGAATACTCTGCCAGGGGCGATTCCGCTGCTGGAATCCTTGCCGATTGGCTGCCGTCTTGGGCCACGGTGCCCCTATGCTCAGCGTAAATGTATCGAGACGCCTCGCCTGACCGGAGCCAAAAATCATCTTTACGCCTGTCATTTCCCGCTGAACATGGAGAGAGAGTGAAATGGTCGAAACCTTGCTGGAAGTCCGCAATCTGAGTAAGACCTTTCGCTACCGTACGGGGCTGTTTCACCGTCAAACCGTCGAAGCGGTAAAACCCTTGAGCTTTACCCTGCGTGAAAAACAGACCCTGGCGATCATCGGCGAGAACGGTTCAGGGAAATCGACCCTGGCGAAAATGCTCGCCGGCATGGTTGAACCTACCGCAGGCGAAGTGTTGATTGACGACCATCCTCTGGCGTTCGGGGATTATTCTTTCCGCAGCCAGCGCATCCGCATGATCTTCCAGGATCCGTCTACCTCGCTTAATCCACGCCAGCGTATTTCGCAGATCCTCGATTTTCCGCTGCGCCTGAACACCGACCTGGAGCCGGAGGCGCGCCGTAAGCGCGTCTTTGAAACCCTGCGCATGGTTGGGCTGTTACCGGATCACGAAAGCTACTACCCGCATATGCTGGCCCCTGGTCAGAAACAGCGTCTGGGTCTGGCGCGCGCGCTGATTTTGCGCCCGAAAGTAATCATCGCTGACGAAGCGCTTGCCTCGCTGGATATGTCGATGCGTTCGCAGCTGATTAACCTGATGCTGGAGCTACAGGAAAAACAGGGTATCTCTTATATCTACGTCACCCAGCATCTGGGGATGATGAAGCACATCAGCGATCAGGTGATGGTCATGCACCAGGGGGAAGTCGTCGAGCGCGGCAGCACGGCGGATGTAATGGCCTCCCCGCTCCACGAACTGACAAAACGACTGATTGCCGGTCATTTCGGTGAAGCATTGACAGCTGACGCGTGGCGAAAAGACCGCTAGGCACGACGGTAAACAAAGATTACTTTGCTAATATAAGGATTAAATAGTCCGTTCAGGCTATTTAATCCTTTAAATTTGCGTCTCCACCTCTGCTCCATATTCTAATCAATATCAATCAACAGTTCTTCTCCAGAATACCCGAACATTACGGAGGAGAAGAAATGAATAACGCAACTTACTTACTCAAATACATCGAGTATCTCATCAGAAAATGCCGTTCTTTTTTAATGACGGACCTGAATTTCCATACCAGCAGACTCAAAAAAATTTCAGGGAAAGACCCTGACATTAAATCGCCCACTACGTTGAGTGAAAAGATATGTCATCGCCTGGTGTACGATCGCAATGACCTCTACACAATGCTTGCCGATAAACTCGCCGTTCGGGAATACGTGACATCAAGAACCAAACGGGTGAAAACGGTGCCGTTAATTGGCGTTTATAACAAGGCGTCGCAAATTGATTTCACAACACTCCCGGACAAATTCGTCCTTAAGTGCAATCATGATAGCGGCAGCACAATAGTGTGCAAAAACAAAGCGCAATTTAATTACAGGGAAGCGTGTAAAAAGCTGGATTTCGCATTAAGGAAGAATTTGTACTACACCACACGTGAATGGCAGTACAAAAACATTACCCCGATGATACTTTGCGAACCGTTTGTCGATCTCTTTGATGAGGCAGACAGAAACACCACGCCGGAAATGCTGAGAATTCACTGCTTTCATGGCGTTGCCCACTACGTAGAAGCGGATTTTACGGATAGTAATGGCCACGGCTTTATCAACGTTTACGACAGGCAGTGGAATTTACAGCCTTTCCAGATGGAATATCCCAATACTTCGGTTGAGCCAGGCGAACCGGTCTTGTTCAGACAGGCATTGCTGGCATCCCAGGAGCTGGCGGATGGCATTGACTACTGCCGCGTTGATCTGATGCTAAAAAAGCATGAAATCTATTTCAGTGAAATAACCCTGAGCCCGAGACGCGGTAAGCTGACTATTACCCCACGGGAATGGGATGCAAGGTTAGGGAAAATATGGCATTTACCGCTCTCCACGGGCAGGCACGTTTGACCTGCCGCTGAAGCTCAGGTACTGGGCCAGGTGAGTTTAAAAATCGAGTGATTTTGCGTCGATAAGGTATAGGTAACATCGCCACCATGAGCAAGCATGATGGCTTTTACCACCGATAAGCCTAACCCACAGCCCTCCGGGTTCACCTGTCTGGCGCCATTATCGCGCTGGAAGGGATGAAACAAGAAATCATGAAACTCACGGGGAATGCCCGGTCCCCCGTCCTGAATAAGAATATAATTTCCTTTATCTGAAACCCCATTTTTCACGATCAGTTTGCGCGAGGTTGAATAGTGCAATGCATTGTCAAACAAAACGGTCAGACACTGATTGATACGCAACGGATCGAAGACACATTGCTGCTCCCTCAGTTCTGTATTGATGATGAACGCTTTACGGTTGAACTCGGGCATAAAAGTGTCGAGAGCATCCTGTAACGTCCCTTTTAGATCGGTTCTGGATTGATATAGCGTGTAACCCGCTCCACCGTCCGAACTGATCACCCGAAGGTCTTCAATCAGACGCGTTAACCCTTCCGTCTGCTTGAGAAGGTTATTAAACAGCACCGGTTCCGGGGCAAAAACGCCGTCAACCAGTCCCTGAAGCCGTCCGCGCAAAATGGTGACCGGCGTTCTCAGCTCATGCGCAATAGCGGCATTCCAGGATTTCCGCTGGATATCCAGCGTCTGGAGTTTTTCCGCCATTTCATTGAAATCCGTGACGAGGTGGTTGACCTCGCCAAGCCGGGAACTGGCACAAAACGCCCGGGCGTCCAGATCGCCCTGCGAGATTTTTTTCAGGCTGGACGCGACCGCGTTTAGCGGGGTGAGTATTCGCGACGAGAGTTTTACCGTAAAAAATACGGCAATGATCAGACTGATGATTGTCGCTGTCCCGATCCACACCCAGTCCCACATCGTCATCTGCTCGTCATCTCCCGCAGCTGCGCCGCCGGGAAGGTGATCCAGAATAAAAGAGTAAAAAAACCAGGAGCCCAGTATGGCGATGGCAATTATCGTGAACGTCAACAACAGCATGTACGTTAAGATCTGGCGACTCAGAACTGGCTCTTTGTTCATTTCTTTTCCCCAAGCCGGTAGCCCATTCCCCTGATGCTCTCGGGAACGCCATACAGGCCGGCAAGCTCAAGTTTTTTACGCAGCTTGCTCATATGGCTGTCGACCGTTCTGTCGAGGGTATCGCCCTCAGGCAGACACGCGTTGAGTAACTCTTCGCGGGAACACACCTTTCGCGGATATCTCACCAGCCAGGTCAGTAATTTAAATTCAGTCGTCGTTAATACCGGGGAGATAACCTCTGCACCCACTGTGACCTCCACGTAAAAATCATCCGGATAGACCGTAATAAATGGCGTTCTGAGAGGCATCGAACCTACCTGCTGAACCGCGGGTTTTGTTCTGCGCAGCACCGCTTCAACCCGTGCGACAACCTCGGAAGGGTTGAAGGGCTTGATCACGTAATCATCCGCGCCCAGCCTCAGCCCCATGAGCTTATCGACATCCTGATCGAGGGCGGACACCATAATGACGGGCACGGAACTTTCCTGACGAAGCGTGGTGAGTACGCTCCAGCCATCACATACGGGCAAATGAATATCCAGCAATATGAGATCCGGCTTATGGAGGCGGTTTAGCGTTATTGCCTGCTCGCCCTGCCTGGCCCTGAGCGTTTTCATTCCGGAACGCTCCAGGTAGCTCATGAGTATATCGGCGATTTCGTCTTCATCTTCAACAACAAGGATCAGCGCATTTTTGTTCATTTTTACTCCGCGGGTGAAATCCCTTTTAGCACGCTATCAAATATCTTCAGCACAATAAGACACAGCCTCCGGGAAAAAGTGCCATTGACGCGAAAATTTTGAGGTTGATTTAAATGCCCGGCTATTTCTCCACACAGGCTACACATTCCGGCAATAAAGACTCGACAATACCCGTTCAAAATAACTATTCAGGCCTAAACCTTTTCATTGAATGCTGCCAATTAACCCTAACTCATTAAGACTTTATGAATTTTGCTGAAATAATGAACATGGAACTTTCTAAATATCTCTCCCCTAAAAAAATCGGCGTATATTCTCTGTTCCTGCTGCTGTCGTGGGGATTACTTTATGCCTGGCTGGTGCTAATACACAAAATGGATGAACAAGTCGCCTCGACGCTGCCTTCTTCACCCATTATCTATGGCTGCATCGCATTGTCGGTTGTCACCCTGGTAATACAACAGAAAGCCGGTGCGCTCACAGAGTTACTTGTCATTGCCTTCTGGCTGATGGTGATTTTCGTTTATCTCATCATCACGTTTACCGTGCTGTTAAACGCGATGCCTGATATCGACGATCTGGTCTTTTACTACGAATGCTATTTGATCATCTTTTTTGGCGGTTCACCGCTGTACCTCATGATGAGGATGATTTAAGCCATCGCGTTGTTTCGCTCCACACATCCTCCATAAACCGCACATTGCCGCTTAACAGGCGCGCCGTAGACTCTTTTCTACGTATTTTTGTACAAAAAATAATTCACTTAAATAGTCTGATACTTGTTGCCCATAATGATGAACCGCAATCGTAATCTTCGCTCTTCTGAAACCGCCGGCGTCATGCACGCTCTAAAAAAACTCGCGATACGACACCGGAAAAAGTTGGTTGTCACCTTTCTCCTGGTTGTGGCGGAAAACGTGACTTTTTTGCTCTATCCCGTTCTGGCGGGTATTGCGATAAATGCCATTCTCGCGGGTGAGACGCTTCACGCCGCGCTGTATGGCCTGATGGTGCTCTGTATGTGGTTCATCGGCGCGGCAAGACGGAGCGTTGATACTCGCACGTTTGCGCGCATTTACGCCGGACTTGCGGTATCCGTGGTTCTTGCACAGCGCAAATACCAGCTTAACCATTCGGCCATCGCCGCCAGGGTCACGCTCTCGCGAGAGTATGTGGATTTCTTTGAAATGCACCTCCCCCTGCTTATTACATCGCTAAGTTCACTTTTTGGTGCCGCGATCATGTTGCTGTTTATTGAGTTTTGGGCCGGCGTCCTGTGCTTTGCGATCGTATTTATCCTGATGGGATTTGTCTGTGGGTATACACGTAAAAATGAATGGCTATTCATGCGGCTCAATAACCGTCTGGAAAAAGAAGTGGATTATGTTCATAAAGCTGGCTCCGCCACCCTTCACCGGCATTACGCCACGCTTGCACGTTTACGTATCGCATTATCAGACCGCGAGGCGTGGGGCTATTTATGGGTGGGCATACTCGTTGCCGTGCTTTTTACGCTGACTATCATCTGGATGACGCGCTCGACCGGGATCAACGCCGGACATATTTATTCCGTGATGACATACATGTGGATGTTCGCCACGAGCCTCGATGATGCACCGCAGCTTCTTGAGAAATTTTCGCAGCTCAGGGACATCGGTAAACGCGTATCAACCGATGACGAAATCCACGTATCTGGACGTTAATTTAATGCCTCATTTTTTTATTGAACGCCCCGTTTTCGCCTGGGTAGTGGCGCTTTTTATCGTCCTGACGGGCGTACTCTCAATTCCTCGTTTACCGGTAGCCCAGTATCCGGCGGTGGCTCCGCCGGGGATCATTATTTCCGTCAGCTACCCTGGCGCCAGCCCCGATGTCATGAATACGTCAGTGGTGTCATTGATTGAGCGCGAAATATCCGGGGTAGATAATTTGCTCTATTTCGAGTCATCCAGCGACACAACCGGTTCCGCATCGATTACCGTGACGTTTAAGCCCGGCACGGACATCAAGCTGGCGCAGATGGACCTTCAGAACCAGATTAAGATTGTGGAGCCGCGCTTACCTCAGGCGGTAAGACAAAACGGCATTAACGTCGAGGCCGCAAATTCAGGTTTTTTAATGATGGTGGGGCTGAAGTCCACGGCAGGTAAATTTGAGGAAGCCGATTTAAGCGATTATTTCGCCCGAAACGTCAGCGATGAGCTTCGCCGCGTGCCCGGCGTAGGGAAAGTTCAGCTGTTTGGCGGCGAAAAAGCGCTGCGCATCTGGCTGGATCCGATGAAGCTCCACGCTTACGGGCTTTCAGTAAGCGATGTACTTACCGCGGTCAGCCAGCAAAATGCCCTTGTTTCGCCAGGCCGAACGGGAGATGAACCGACGACGGAAGGCCAAGGGGTAACCTATCCTATCACCGTGGAGGGGCAATTCTCTTCAGTAGAGGCGTTCAGGAATATCACCCTTAAATCTGACGCGTCCGGCGCCCGGCTGAAATTGTCCGATATTGCACGTGTTGAATCTGGCCTGCAAAGTTATGCCTTTGGTATACGCGAAAATGGGGTTCATGCAACAGCTGCCGCAATACAGCTGTCACCAGGCGCAAATGCGATGAGCACGGCTTCTGGCGTACGGGATCGCATCGACGCGCTTTCGCAGGTTTTGCCCGAAGGAATGGCATTTACGGTACCCTTCGATACGGCCCCGTTTGTAAAATTTTCTATCATGAAAGTCGTACAAACATTTGTGGAAGCGATGGTCCTGGTCTTCCTTGTTATGCTGCTGTTTCTGCATAAGTTACGCTGCACGCTTATTCCGGCGATTGTTGCGCCCGTCGCGCTTCTTGGCACCTTCACTGTGATGTTACTGAGCGGATACTCCATCAATATTCTGACGATGTTCGGCATGGTGCTGGCGATAGGGATTATCGTTGATGATGCCATTGTGGTCGTGGAGAACGTCGAACGACTGATGGAAGAAAAAAACCTCTCCCCACGGGAAGCCACGCGGCAAGCCATGCAGGAAATTACACCGGCGATTATAGGGATCACGCTGGTGCTTACCGCCGTCTTTATACCCATGGGATTTGCAGAAGGCTCCGTCGGGATTATCTACCGACAATTTTGCATTTCAATGGCGGTCTCCATACTGCTATCGGCGTTTCTTGCCCTGACGCTGACGCCCGCCCTGTGTGCAACCTTACTCAAGCCGCATAGGGCAGATAAGCGCGGAGGTGGAAGGTTCGCGCAAGGGTTTAACGCGCGCTTTCGTTCGCTCACAGCCCGTTATGAGGCCGGACTGGGTGACGTTTTGAAACGCACCGGGCGTATGCTGCTCCTGTACGTTGCGCTGTGCGCTGCGCTGTTTTTTGGATTGTCGTCTTTGCCAACGTCCTTTCTGCCGGATGAAGATCAGGGCTATTTTATGTCCTCAATACAGCTGCCGTCTGACGCCACAACGCAGCGAACCCTGAAAGTGGTTAAAAAATTTGAAGAGGAAATTGCGACCCGACCGGATATCGAAAGCAACATTACGATCCTGGGGTTTGGGTTTTCAGGTTCAGGACCGAATTCGGCCATGGCCTTCACCACGCTGAAGGACTGGAAAAATCGGCAGGGTTCGACAGCGCAAGATGAAGCCGACCATATACAAGAAAGCATGGCGAACGTTTCTGATGCCGTCACGATGAGCCTGCTTCCTCCTGCGATTTCCGACATGGGAACCTCATCCGGATTCACCTGGTACGTGCAGGACAGAACCGGCCTGGGCTATCAGGCTTTAAAGAAGGCGGCCGATTTACTGGTTCAGCAGGCCAACCAGCGCCCTGAACTCAGTGATGTCTACATAGATGGCCTGCCGGAAGGAGCCAGCCTTGCGCTCCAGGTTGACAGAGAAAAAGCGGAAGCGCTGGGCGTCTCATTTGATGAAATCAACCAGACGCTCTCCGTCACAATGGGCTCAAATTACGTCAACGACTATACGAATAACGGTCGCGTTCAGCAGGTAATCGTTCAGGCCGATGCGCCTTATCGAATGCAGCCTGAGCAGCTACTGAAATTACCAGTGAAAAACCGGATGGGCCAGATGGTGCCTGTATCAACGTTTGCCACACTCTCCTGGAACGTTGTCCCGCAGCAATTGACCCGTTATCAGGGATACCCTGCACTACGCATTACCGGAAGTGCGGCATCGGGTGAATCCAGCGGTACCGCCATGAAGGTTATGGAGAGTTTATCGAGAAATTTACCCCAGGGCATGGCGGGCGAGTGGGCCGGGAGTTCATTGCAGGAGCGAAAATCGGAATCTCAGCTTCCAGGTCTTATCGTTCTGTCGATACTGGTCGTGTTTATGGTGCTCGCGGCCCTCTATGAAAGCTGGTCCATTCCGTTTGCGGTAATGCTTGTTGTGCCATTGGGTCTTTTCGGCGCGATGATAGCCGTTTCTGTTGCCGGCATGACGAATGACGTTTTCTTCAAGGTTGGTCTTATCACCCTGATCGGCCTGTCCGCCAAGAACGCCATTCTGATTGTTGAGTTTGCAAGGCAGCTTCATCGCGAAGGGCAACCGGTCCTGGCGGCAACGGTGCATGCTGCAAGCCAGCGGCTGCGCCCTATTCTGATGACCTCGTTAGCCTTCACCCTGGGAGTAGTTCCTTTGATGCTGGCCACGGGGGCAAGCGACAGTACTCAGCACGCTATCGGCACCGGCGTATTTGGCGGCATGATTAGCGGTACGCTTCTCACCATTTTCTTCGTACCGGTTTTCTTTATCGTCATCGCGCGTTTCACCGACAGAATCAGAAAAGCGTGAATCCGTTGATGGATTGCGCTTCCTCGCTGGTTGGATGAGGTGAAGCCGTTGCCGGGTGATATACTGGACGGATGCTGAAATTTTGCGCCCCCGCGCGTCCGCGCCCCATAACGTAGGGCATGCGTCTTCGGAGAAGAGCGAGAAAAATCGTGACACAAGGGGCTGTGAGTGGGCTATAATTTCGAGCTAATTTCGAATGATTTTGAAATACTGCCTGTAACGCTATGAATTACAAGGCAAAATAAGCAATGAATATAAGGATTAAAGCTATGGGTTTTCTTTCCGGTAAGCGCATTCTGGTGACTGGCGTTGCCAGCAAACTGTCCATCGCATACGGCATCGCGCAGGCAATGCATCGCGAAGGCGCTGAGCTGGCGTTCACCTACCAGAACGACAAGCTGAAAGGCCGTGTTGAAGAGTTTGCCGCACAGCTGGGTTCCAGCATTGTTCTGGAATGTGACGTTGCACAAGACGAAAGCATCGATGGCATGTTTGCTGAACTGGCAAAATCATGGCCGAAATTCGACGGCTTCGTTCACTCCATCGGCTTCGCTCCTGGCGACCAGCTGGACGGCGACTACGTGAACGCGGTAACCCGTGATGGCTTCAAAATCGCTCACGACATCAGCTCCTACAGCTTCGTTGCGATGGCTAAATCTTGCCGCGCGATGCTGAACCCGGGCGCAGCCCTGCTGACCCTGTCTTACCTGGGTGCAGAACGTGCTATCCCTAACTACAACGTCATGGGTCTGGCTAAAGCGTCTCTGGAAGCAAACGTACGCTACATGGCGAACGCAATGGGTCCTGAAGGCGTGCGCGTTAACGCCATCTCTGCTGGTCCTATCCGCACCCTGGCAGCTTCCGGCATCAAAGATTTCCGTAAAATGCTGGCACACTGCGAAGCGGTTACCCCGATTCGTCGTACTGTTACCATTGAAGATGTGGGTAACTCTGCAGCCTTCCTGTGCTCTGACCTTTCCGCGGGTATCTCCGGCGAAGTGGTTCACGTTGACGGCGGCTTCAACATCGCTGCAATGAACGAGCTGGAAATTAAATAAGCTGTGACTCTCTTCCCCCACGGGAAGAGAGTTTTCCCCGCACCACACCTCCGTTATTCCGTTCTGCTATTTGTTATCACCTAACAATATTTTTCCCTTTATCTGCGTTACGCCAGGATATTGATCGCCATTTTGAGATCAAGGAACGCACATGGAACAACGCCGTTTTTCCGGCAAAGGCCACTGGTACCACGAAACCCAGTCAAACCACGCGCAGACGGATGTTCTGCCTCTGGTGCCCGAAGCCGCTAACGTCGACGATCGTTTTTTGCTCGATTTAGCTTTGCCTGATGAGATTGTCGCCGCCTGTACTGGCTGGCTTGCCCCTGCCAGAGCCTTATGCCACCAGCTGTTTCCGCTCTCGATTCCCGTGAACCGCCTGCATACGCTCAGCGCCTACGATCGGCTCAGTACTGCGTTGACGGTCGCACAGGCCTGTGGCGTTCAGCGGCTTTGTAACCATTACGCCGCCCTGCTCGCCCCACTACCCGGCCCGGACTCCTCGCGCGAAAGCAACCAACGCCTGGCGCAAATCACGCAGTATGCCCGCCAGCTTTCCAGCTCCCCTGATGTCATTGATGATAAAGCGCAGAACCAGCTTGATGAGGTTGGCCTGTCACTATATGACATTGTGGTGATTAACCAGATTATCGGCTTTATAGGTTTTCAGGCGCGCGTGGTCGCGGTGTTTCAGGGGCTGTTAGGCCAGCCCGTTCGCTGGTTGCCGGGCCATCATATTCAGCCACACACCCTGCCCGCGAGCCACGAGGCCTGGGCGCCGCTTTTGCCGGTTGTCGAGCTGCGCTATGCGAGTGCGCATCAGCTTGAGTCGCTGTCCCGCTGGCAGGCAGAGCCCGCGCTTGAGGCGCTGACGCCGGTTCTTTGCCATGAGCCGTCGCTGCTCGACCTGACGGGAGAAATCCTGATCAACAGTCGCGAAGAGATTTCTCTGACTTCTCCTGCACTTTCGGCAGCGGTCGAACTGCTGACGCGCTCTCCGGACCGCTTCAGTGCCGCACAGTTTACCCCGCTCACGGATCAAGGACTCTCTGCCGAACAGGCGATCTCGCTGCTTACCCAAAGCGCGTTTGATGGCTGGCTTACGCGTCTGAAAGTCGCGTTTGGCAAAGAGGAATAACCATACTAATTACCCAAAGACCGCTTGCTGAGACAGTGAGAATCGCGTAAAACTGTCAGCCGCTCAATGGCTACGAAAATAGAACATTATGTTTCAGGACAACCCGCTGCTAGCGCAGCTTAAACAGCAACTGCATTCCCAGACGCCGCGTGCAGAAGGGGTCGTAAAAGCCACGGAAAAGGGCTTTGGCTTCCTTGAAGTTGACGCGCAGAAAAGCTACTTCATTCCGCCACCGCAGATGAAGAAAGTGATGCATGGCGACCGCGTCATGGCCGTCATTCATACCGAAAAGGAACGAGAATCCGCCGAGCCGGAAGAACTGATCGAACCGTTCCTGACCCGCTTTGTGGGTAAGGTGCAGAGAAAAGACGATCGTCTGTCTATCGTGCCGGATCATCCCCTGCTGAAAGATGCCATCCCCTGCCGCGCCGCCCGCGGTGTTGAGCATGATTTTAAAGAAGGTGACTGGGCCGTAGCAGAAATGCGCCGTCATCCTCTGAAAGGCGATCGCGGTTTTTATGCTGAATTGACCCAGTTCATCACCTTTGGTGCCGACCATTTCGTGCCGTGGTGGGTCACGCTCGCACGCCACAATCTTGAAAAAGAAGCACCTAACGGCGTAGCGACGGAGATGCAGGACGAAGGTCTGACGCGTCGCGATCTCACTGCCCTGGAGTTTGTCACTATCGACAGCGCCAGCACAGAGGATATGGATGACGCGCTCTACGCTGAAGAGAGCGCCGATGGCAAACTGCATTTGACGGTTGCCATTGCCGATCCCACCGCCTGGATTGCCGAAGGCAGCAAGCTGGATGACGCGGCGAAAATCCGTGCCTTCACCAACTACCTGCCGGGCTTCAACATTCCGATGCTGCCGCGCGAGCTGTCAGACGATCTCTGCTCGCTGCGCCCCAATGAAGTGCGCCCGGTCCTTGCCTGCCGCATGACCATCGCAGCGGATGGCGCGATTGAAGACGATATCGAGTTCTTTGCCGCTACCATCGAATCGAAAGCCAAGCTGGCCTACGATAACGTGTCCGACTGGCTTGAAAATACCGGCAGCTGGAACCCTGAATCAGACGCTATTGCCGCGCAGATTCGTCTGCTGCAGCGTATCTGCCTGAACCGCGGCGAGTGGCGTAAAACCCACGCGCTGGTGTTCAAAGACCGTCCGGATTACCGCTTTGTTCTGGGTGAAAAAGGCGAAGTGCTGGACATCGTGGCCGAGCCGCGGCGCATTGCGAACCGCATTGTTGAAGAAGCGATGATTTCTGCCAACATTTGTGCCGCACGCGTGCTGCGCGACAAGCTGGGCTTCGGCATTTACAACGTCCACACCGGTTTTGATCCTGCGAACACCGAAGCGCTGGCGGCCCTGCTGAAGAATCACGATGTGCATGTTGTTCCGGAAGAGGTACTGACGCTGCCGGGCTTCTGCAAACTTCGTCGTGAGCTGGACGCGCAGCCGTCCGGTTTCCTGGACAGCCGCATTCGTCGCTTCCAGTCCTTCGCGGAAATCAGCACGGAGCCGGGCCCGCACTTTGGTCTTGGCCTTGAAGCTTACGCTACCTGGACCTCTCCAATCCGTAAGTATGGCGATATGGTTAACCACCGTCTGCTGAAAGCGATTATCAAAGGCGAAACGATCGCGCGTCCTCAGGACGATACCACGCTGCAGATGGCCGAACGCCGTCGCCTGAACCGCATGGCGGAGCGTGATGTGGGAGACTGGCTGTACGCGCGCTTCCTGCAGGATAAAGCCGGTACGGATACCCGTTTCGCGGCTGAGATCATTGATATCAGCCGCGGCGGTATGCGCGTCCGCCTGGTCGATAACGGCGCTGTCGCCTTTATCCCTGCTCCGTTCCTGCATGCCGTGCGCGATGAAATGGTCTGCAGTCAGGATAACGGGACGGTGCAAATTAAAGGTGAAACAGTTTACAAAGTCACAGACGTGATTGACGTAAACATCGCCGAAGTCCGCATGGAAACCCGCAGTATTATCGCGCGCCCTGTCGCCTGATAACCTGTTAAATTGTCGGCCGTTTCCTTTCCGGAGGGGCCGACAATTTTTCTTTTTATCCCCGCCACAAAATCATCATTTTTTCTCACTATTTTCCCTTTACCGCCGCCCAAACTCGCCATAATTATCTACAGTAAAAGAGTGTTGTTATATTCGGTTACGTGAATTTTTATACGCTGAGTATCCTTTTTTACCCGACTCGTCTTAAGATAAGAAAACAGGGAAAAAACAATAAGTTCACTTCGGTTTTGCCGCTGTTTCGCAACGGAAAAGTCGACTGCAAATGAATAATTTGTGCGCTAATGAACAGCGGCGGGAGAAGATATGATGGACGATCTGGAGCAGAATTTGCTGTTTCGTTACATGGGGACGCACAGCCCCTGGTGGCGCCTGTCAGCTGACAGTAATGCTCTGCACCTTGCCACCAGCGAAAACGCCGATGTCACGCAGGTGGTGTCTCTGGACGATGAACAGGCCGATCTCATCCGTCAGTTAACCGTGATTACCTCCAGTATCTCCATGTCGCTCTCTTTGTACGGAGAAGATGTCCCGGTGCACCTCGTGGGGCGCAAAATTACCCGCAACGAGTGGGCCGGCACCGCGTCCGCCTGGAACGATACGCCCTCCGTCGCGCGCGATCTGGCTCAGGGTCTCTCTTTCGCGGAACAGGTTGTCTCAGAGGCCAACTCCGTTATTGTTATCCTCGATCAAAACGGCAATATTCAGCGTTTTAACCGGCTGAGCGAAGAATATACCGGTCTGAAAGAACACGAAGTGATTGGTCAGAACGTGTTTAAGCTGTTTATGAGCCGCAGCGAAGCGGCAGCCTCAAAGCGTAATATCGCCGGTTTCTTCCGTAACGGCAGCTCCTACGAGGTCGAACGCTGGATTAAAACGCGTAAAGGGCAGCGGTTGTTTCTGTTCAGAAACAAATTCGTTCACAGCGGCAGCGGTAAAAATGAAATTTTCCTTATCTGTTCCGGTACCGATATTACCGAGGAGCGCCGCGCGCAGGAGCGGCTGCGCGTGCTGGCCAATACCGATACCATCACCGGCTTGCCAAACCGCAATGCCATCCATGAACTGATTTCCGACGCCATCGCCAGCCGCGGCGATACGCAGGTTGGCGTGGTGTATCTCGATCTGGATAACTTTAAAAAGGTCAACGACGCCTACGGGCATATGTTTGGCGATCAGCTGCTACAGGCCGTCGCTCTCGCCATTTTGAGCTGTCTGGATGAGGGACAGGTGCTGGCGCGACTTGGCGGCGATGAGTTTATCGTCATGGCCACCAATACCTCTCAGGGTTCACTGGAAGCGATGGCGTCGCGCATTTTGACCCGCCTGCGCCAGCCCTTCAGAATCGGTCTGATCGAGATTTACACCGGTTGCTCTCTGGGCATCGCCCTCGCTCCGCAGCACGGAAACGACCGGGAAAGCGTCATTCGTAACGCCGATACCGCCATGTATACCGCCAAAGAGAACGGTCGCGGCAAGTTCTGCGTCTTCTCGCCCGAGATGAACCAGCGCGTGTTTGAGTATCTCTGGCTGGATACCAACCTGCGTAAAGCGCTGGATAACGATCAGCTCCTGATCCACTACCAGCCTAAAATAACCTGGCGCGGGGAGATCAGAAGCCTTGAGGCACTGGTCCGCTGGCAATCGCCGGAACGCGGCTTGATTCCGCCGCTGGAGTTTATCTCTTATGCCGAGGAATCGGGCCTGATTGTGCCGCTGGGGCGCTGGGTCATGCTCGACGTGGTTCGACAGGTGGCGAAATGGCGCGATAAGGGGATAAACCTGCGCGTGGCCGTGAACGTCTCAGCGCGACAGCTGGCCGACCAGACGATTTTCAGTGATTTAAAGCAGGCGCTAAAAGATCTTAACTTTGAATACTGCCCCGTCGACGTTGAATTAACCGAAAGCTGTCTTATTGAGAACGAAGAGCTGGCGCTCTCCGTCATCCAGCAGTTCAGCCGGCTCGGGGCGCAAATTCACCTGGACGATTTTGGTACCGGCTACTCTTCCCTCTCCCAGCTGGCCCGTTTCCCCATCGACGCCATCAAGCTCGATCAATCCTTTGTCAGGGATATTCATAAGCAGTCAATTTCCCAGTCTCTGGTGCGCGCCATCGTTGCGGTGGCGCAGGCGCTGAACCTGCAGGTGATTGCCGAAGGGGTCGAAAGTGCAAAAGAAGACGCCTTTCTGACCAAGAACGGCGTCAACGAACGGCAGGGTTTTCTGTTTGCTAAGCCGATGCCCGCTGCCGCATTTGAGCGATGGCTAAAACGATATCAAGCGCGTAAACAGCGTTAACTGGCTTTCCGCAAACCCGCCGCATGATGGCGGTTTTGCAGCATCACCAGACGCTCCATGTAGGCGATATCCTTCGGCTCCAGGCAGAACGCAGCATCAACCCAGTCTTCCGTGATGTCCATCAGTTCACTGCGAGGCAATTGCAGGACGCGCGTACGGGCGCGCAGCATCGCCCTTACGCCATTCAGTTTTGGCCGCAGCGTATCGATGAAGGTTCTGGTGGAAACATAGCTTTGTCCGGGCTCAAACAGGACATCCACCAGCCCGTGCTGTTCGTACCATTCCGCCGTATGGGATTCCCCTTTGTAGATGAGTTCCTCCGCCAGCTTCATGCCTGAACGGCGTGCGACCAGAGAATATCCCCCCATGCCGGGGAAGAGATTGAAGGCAATCTCCGGGAAACCTAAACGGGCATCGCGCTGACCCAGAACGAAATGGTGCGCCAGCGCGGCCTCAAACCCGCCCCCTAACGCACTGCCTTCGACCATTGCCAGAGAGACGGCTCCCGTATCAAACCCGCGGGATGCCGCGTGGACGCAATCAACGCAGGCGCGTGCGTACGCCCGCAGCGCTTCCCGACGTCCGTTCTGAATGCACTCGACGAAGAACTGCAAATCACCGCCCACGTTGTACATCTCGGGAACCAGCGAACCGGTTACCCAAAAATCAACCGCAAAACCAGACTGGCGAACCAGCCATGAAAAGTTCATGATCTCCTCGATTAACGCGTGGTTGAAGCAAGGACGCGGCTGGGCCCGCAGCATCATCCAGACTGTGCGTCGCTCCGCCTCGTAATACCCTGACAGCTGAGTGAACCGTTCAGTATCGGTAAACAGTGTGCAGGTAGGCTGATTGATAACGGTCATAGTCTCATTCCTCTTATAAAAAGCGCGTTGCGCGCAGTTTTAGACTAATCCACTCAATAAGCCCGCTACATGAGGGGGAATAAATTTATCACTTCCGTTTAAGTAATTTAGTTATTGTATTTTTTCCCTTCTCTTTTGATCCTAATTTCTGCATCATTGAAAATATTAACTTTTCGCGCCTGGGGGTGAGATTATGTCGACTATTGATGCACAAGCTGTAGCACAACGTATTGATACCGTGCTGGATATCCTGGTGGCAGGCGATTATCACTCTGCTATCCGTAATCTTGAGATCCTGAAGTCTGAACTCCTTGCTCAGAACGGCGCTGACGTGCCACCTGAAAACAGACAGCCCAAAGCGCCGTGGGAAGTTTAACCCCACCGTTTCCGACCTCGTTTCGCTTTATTAAATGGATGCTATGAATTCCCGACAACAACTCATTTTGCAGATGGTCATCGATCAGGGACGCGTCAGCGTAGTCGATCTCGCTAAAACGACCGGCGTGTCTGAAGTCACAATCCGCCAGGATCTTAATCTGCTGGAAAAACAGAGCTACCTGCGTCGCGCGCACGGCTATGCCGTCCCGCTGGACAGCGATGACGTTGAGACGCGCATGATGAACAACTACGCGCTCAAACGTGAACTGGCGGAATTTGCCGCGTCGTTAGTGAACAATGGTGAAACGGTCTTTATTGAAAACGGCAGCAGCAATGCCCTTCTGGCGCGCACGCTTGCCGATCAAAAAGACGTTACCATCATCACCGTCAGTAGCTATATCGCGCATTTGCTCAAAGAGACGCGCTGCGAGGTCATTCTGCTGGGCGGTATTTACCAGAAAAAAAGTGAAAGCATGGTCGGCCCGCTGACCCGCCAGTACGTCCAGCAGGTTCATTTCAGTAAGGCCTTTATCGGGATTGACGGCTGGCAGCCTGAGACGGGGTTCACCGGCCGGGATATGATGCGCTCTGACGTCGTGAATGCCGTACTGGAAAAAGAGTGTGAAGCCATTGTGCTCACCGATAGCTCTAAATTCGGCGCCGTCCATCCGTATACGATGGGGCCTCTTTCTCGCTTTAGCCGCGTTATTACTGACGAACGTTTACGCGAAGAGCACCGTAATAAACTGGAAGATGACGGTCTCATCGTCAATATTATTAAAACAACCGCCTGAGCCCTCTGTGCGCCCGAATTTCGGGCGCTCTCGCCCTTCTTTCTCTGAGATGATTCCTGGTACTTCTTTAAGAGTTTTTACCTGTTTAACTCGCCCTAAAGTCGTAAAATTAATGTTAGCGATATAACAGGAAGTGACTATCACCTGCGTGATTACGTAACGCCTGCGCGACCAGCTTTCACGGAGAACAGAATTAAGTATTCGAATCGTCTATACTTAACGTGTACATCTTTCCGTGAATCGATAATTCAGGAGAAAGTATTATGACCTTAACCAGCAAAAAATTAGCCGCCGCTGTTCTGGCAATCACTGTAGCTATGTCCCTGAGCGCATGCTCTAACTGGTCTAAACGTGACCGTAACACCGCCATTGGTGCCGGTGCCGGTGCTCTCGGTGGTGCAGTATTAACGGATGGTAGTACGCTGGGTACATTAGGTGGCGCTGCTGTCGGTGGTATTATCGGTCACCAGGTCGGCAAATAATTATTCTATAAGCCTTCCGCGGTATTGTGATATTTGAACGCATTTCAGGTCTGACATACGCACGTATATAACACGAGCCACGGCATTTGCCGTGGCTTACTTATTTTAGCCGCCCGCCAGTTTGACCTTCATGCCTTTGGCTTCCAGCAGCGATTTTATTAAATCGCGTTTATCACCCTGGATTTCGATAATGCCGTCTTTCACGGCACCGCCGCAGCCGCATTTCTTTTTCAGTTCGGCCGCCAGCTTTGTCAGCTCCGCATCATCCAGGTCAATTCCGGAGATAAGGCAGACCCCTTTTCCTTTTCGCCCGCTGGTTTGACGCTGGATGCGAACGATTCCGTCTCCCTTCGGACGCTCGGCTTTCGCTTTCGGTTCGTCGATACGCCCGCTGTCGGTTGAGTAGACCAGACGACTGTTGGAATCGGTCATTATGCCCCCTTTCTCAGCGACGCGTTGATAGCCTTAAGCGTCTCTGCCGGGTTTGCAGACTGCGTCACCGGGCGCCCGATGACCATGTAGTCAACGCCAGCAGCCAGCGCCTGCTCAGGCGTCATAATACGGCGCTGATCGCCAACTTCACTGCCAGCAGGACGGATCCCCGGGGTGACCAGCTTAAAATCCTGACCCAGCACTGATTTAAAACGCACCGCTTCCTGCGCGGAGCAGACGACGCCATCGAGCCCGCAATGCTGCGTCAGACGCGCGAGACGCTCGGCATGCTCGGCAGGTGACAACGTCACGCCGAGGTCGCGTAAGTCGCTTTCGTCCATACTGGTCAGCACGGTGACCGCAATCAGCAGTGGCGCATCTTTGCCGAACGGCAGGAGCGCTTCACGGGCAGCCGTCATCATTCTCGCCCCACCCGATGCATGGACGTTAACCATCCATACGCCCAGATCGGCGGCTGCAGCCACGGCGTGCGCTGTAGTATTCGGGATATCATGGAATTTGAGGTCGAGGAAAACGTCAAAGCCGCGCTGCTGCAGATCGCGAACGATTTGCGGTCCAAACAGCGTGAACATCTCTTTGCCAACTTTCAGACGGCAATCGCGAGGGTCGATACCGTCGACAAACGCCAGTGCAGCGTCACGCTTATTGTAATCAAGCGCAACAACAACAGGAGAATCCGTAATTATGCGGGAAGTGGAGGATGTAACAGACGTCATGACCAGCCCTTTTCGTCTATGGGCGCGCAGCGGCGCGGAACAGATAAACGGCGAGCATTCTACCTGCCGTCGCCGCAAATTGACAGAACCCATTTGCTTTCCTGCCAGGCCGGCAAAGCGCACGGAGCCTGAAGATGTGAGAGAAGAAACAGTATGTTGTAACTAAAGTGAGGGGTTTTAAAAAATTACTGCCCGTCCAGGCCACGAATTGGCTTAATGGTGGACCATGCGCGGCAGGAAGGACAATGCCAGTAGAGCGTATAGGCGGTAAAACCACACTTCTGGCAACGATAGCGCGGTTTGCTTCGCACCTGCTCGCCAACCATGTCGCGCAGCACCATCAGGCTTTCTTTGGCGCGCCCTTCTTCAGCGTCGTTCAGGTGGTAATCCATTAGCTTATGGAAGACCCGCATGGTCGGATGGCGTTGCAGCTGTCGGGTAATATAAACCTGCGCGGTGTCGCTTCCCTCATACTGCTCCACCACGTCTGAGAGCATCAGTTCCGCGGTCGCACCGGTATTCTCTTCCACGCAGCGACGCAGGAATGCCACCCACTCTTCCTGCTTGCCAAGCTGTTGGTAGCAGGTTTGCAGCATTTCCAGCGTTTCACTGACCAGCTCTTTGTCCTGATCAATGACGCGCAGCAGGCTCTCAACGGCTTTGGCGTAATCGCCACTCGCCATAAAGACACGCCCCATCATGATGGAAATACGCGCGCTGTTGCGGTCTGCGGCGGCTCCTTTCTTCAGCAATGCCATGGCTTTGTCCATGTCGTCATTGCCCATCTGCTGAAGGGCAAGCTCGCAGTAGAAATGAGCTATCTCAACGCGCTGCTTATCTTTACCCAGCTTCACCAGTCGTTCAGCCGTATCAATGGCTTTCTGCCAGTCGCTGGTAGCCTGATAAATTTGCAGCAGTTGCTGCAACGCACCGATACGGAAATCCGTTTCATCCACCAGCTGCGAGAACATATCTTCAGCGCGGTCGTACAGCCCCGCAGCCATGTAATCACGCCCCAACTGCTGCACCGCAAGGAGACGCTGATCGTAGGTCAGTGAGGCGCTTTCCATCAGGGTCTGGTGGATACGGATGGCGCGATCGACTTCACCGCGCGAGCGGAACAGGTTACCCAGGGTGAGATGCGCTTCAACAGTACCGGTATCCTCTTTCAGCATGTCGAGGAACAGATCTACCGCTTTGTCCTGCTGATTGCTCAGGAGGAAGTTCACCCCCGCAACGTAGTCGCGGGAGAGACGATTGGCCTCATCCTGTTTTGTTTGTTGCGCACTTCTGCGGCCCATGTACCAGCCATAGGCTGCGGCGACAGGCAAAAGCAGAAACAACAACTCCAGCATAGTCGATTATTCCTTCACGACCGGCACACCGGAGCTTTCCGGAATGTCGGACGCAGGCGCAATGTTATTTTCGAGTCGTTTAATTTTACGTTCAGCGCGCGCAAGAGAGACACGGACTTTTAACCAGAACAGACCGCAAACCAGCCAGCCAATGGCAAAGCCCGCAGCAAATAAGACCGCCAGCAGGCTCGACACGCGATACTCGCCCTGGGCCAGCAGATAGTTAAACGTCACCTGTTGATCGTTCTGTGCACCCAATGTGACTGAAATGACAAAAATCGCCAATACCAGTAAGAAAATGAGTAAATATTTCACATTACTTCCCGTTATGTGGTTCAAGCGAATAAAGTGTGTTCAACTCACCGCAATCAGCCTTATAAACTACCATTTTAGTGACGGGCGCGAAACGGAAAAAGTAACGCGCCAGCCATGGATTTATGGGCGAAACACGGAATATCAACCGTCAGGCGTCGCTTTGCTCCCTTTCGGCTATTTCTTCTTTCTCTTCTGGCGGTGGTGTTAGCGGGCCGCAGAATCGTTCAGCAAGCCAGGTCGCCAGCGTCACCAGCAGCCATGAAATAAGCGTAGCGACAACCAGGTCCCGCGGCCAGTGCATACCCAGCAGCAAGCGGCTGCCCATCACCCCCGTAGCCCAGACCAGCAAAATCGCGATAGTGACCGTTCGACGTCTTGGCCATAACAGCCCAACCCCCAGCAACGCCCAACTGGCCGCGAACATGGTATGACCGGAAGGAAACGCGAACCCCGTCTCTTTTTGCCAGTGCTTACGCAAAAACTTCGGGATATCCTGCTGTTCCGAAAGCTGTTCTTTTACCAATGCACCGCGATCTTTACGCTTTAAATTGTAGAACTCATCTACCGGAACATGATGCGCTTTTTCCAGCCAGACGACAAAAGGACGCGGCTCCTGAACGCGATCCTTCACCCAGGACTTTACGCCCTGGCCAATAACAATGGCAGCACCGAGGATCGCAAAAAGCATTAGCGCCGCGCGCAGACGAAAGCGCAAACACCACAGGAACCAGGCGCAGAGAAGCACGTGGGTAATGATCCCCCACGGCTGGGTGACCGTTTCCGTTATCCAGTATAACGATTTCAGCCACGTGGCGTTCTGCCCGGGCTGCCACATCCACCCTGAGGCCCATACGGCCAGAGGCATAATCAATAAAATGGCCGCACCTGCTGCCGTACGTCTGGCGATCGAAAGCATGTCTTCTCCTTTTTCGCTAAGCGCCACAATCATAACTGAAATTTATTCGCTGGGTGGAGATGTCGGATCGTGCGTTTAACGTTCATATAGCGTGGCGCCCATTAGGCGAACATGCTGAGCTTGTGGCAAAATGAACTGATACAGAAAGCAAAACAGGGCAAAGACGCGAAACGTGTCAGCCTACTCTGGAGAATCACATGCAGCTTAAACGTGTGGCAGAAGCCAAACTGCCAACCCCATGGGGCGATTTCCTGATGGTCGGATTTGAAGAACTGGCAACCGGACAGGATCATGTCGCGCTGGTGTACGGCGACATTTCAGGACAGACGCCGGTGCTGTCCCGCGTACACTCAGAGTGTCTTACCGGCGATGCGTTGTTCAGCCTGCGCTGTGATTGCGGTTTCCAGCTGGAAGCGGCCCTTTCTCATATTGCTGAAGAAGGTCACGGCGTACTGCTTTATCACCGTCAGGAAGGCCGTAATATTGGCCTGCTGAATAAAATCCGCGCTTACGCGCTTCAGGATCAGGGCTACGATACCGTTGAAGCGAACCACCAACTCGGCTTTGCCGCTGACGAACGTGACTTCACCCTGTGTGCCGATATGTTCAAGCTGCTGGGCGTGGATGAAGTTCGCCTGCTGACCAATAACCCGAAAAAAGTGGAGATCCTGACCGAAGCCGGGATCAATATCGTTGAGCGTGTCCCGCTGATTGTCGGCCGTAACCCGAAAAACGCCCATTATTTAGATACCAAAGCGGCCAAAATGGGCCATCTCCTGAACGAGTAAACGTTAAAAGCCCGGCACGGGTGCCGGGCTCGCTTCATCAATCCAGCATCTTGCGAATCACATAATGTAAAATGCCGTCGTTCTGGTAATAGGTCAGCTCGGTTGCCGTATCGATACGACACCGGCATTCCAGCACCTCGGTTTTCCCGTCAGCCCGCGTTAACTTCACCGGCACCGTTTTACCCGGCTTCAGGTTTTGCAGATCGCTGATATCAATCTGCTCTTCTCCGGTCAGGCCCAGCGTTTTGCGCGTCACGCCCTGCGGGAACTCAAGCGGCAGGATCCCCATACCGATCAGATTCGAGCGGTGAATACGTTCGAACGATTCGGCGATAACCACACGAACACCCAGCAGGCGCGGACCTTTCGCTGCCCAGTCACGGCTTGAGCCGGAACCGTACTCCTTGCCAGCGATCACCGCCAGCGGCGTTCCTTCCTGCTGATATTTCACGGCCGCATCATAAATCGACACGACTTCCGTCCCCGGCAGATGGCGCGTCATGCCTCCTTCAATACCCGGTACCATTTCGTTACGAATGCGGATGTTGGCAAACGTGCCGCGCATCATGATTTCATGGTTACCGCGGCGCGAACCGTAGGAGTTAAAATCACGGCGTTCCACCCCCCTGCTTTGCAGATAGCGGCCTGCCGGGCTATCGGCTTTGATGCTCCCCGCCGGAGAGATATGGTCGGTCGTGACCGAATCCCCCAGCATCGCCAGGATGCGCGCGCCGTGGATATCCTTAAGCGGTGCCGGCTCGGCCAGCATCTCATCAAAGAACGGCGACAGACGGATATAGGTCGAGTCATCCTGCCAGTCATAGGTATCCGAACCTGCGACGTTAATGGCTTTCCATTCCGGCGTACCTTCAAAGACTTCCGCATACTCTTTGCGGAACATTTCGGTCGAGACCTTTTCAACGGCCAGGGCGATTTCACGCGATGACGGCCAGATATCTTTCAGGTAGACAGGGTCATTCTTGCGATCGTGACCAATCGGATCGGTCACCAGGTTGATATTCATGTTCCCTGCCAGGGCGTAAGCCACCACCAGTGGCGGCGAGGCGAGCCAGTTGGTTTTTACCAGCGGATGAATTCGCCCTTCAAAGTTTCGGTTACCGGAAAGGACTGCGCCAACCGTCAGATCGCCCTGCTTGATTGCAGTTTCAATGGGTTCAGGCAGCGGACCGGAGTTACCGATACAGGTCGTACAGCCGTAGCCGACGAGATTAAAGCCCAGTTCGTCGAGGTACGGCGTCAGCCTGGCCTGGGCCAGGTAATCCGACACCACCTTGGAGCCCGGTGCCAGCGAGGCCTTGACCCACGGCTGAGGTTTTAGCCCAAGCTCTACCGCTTTTTTAGCCAGTAAACCGGCCGCCATTAACACGCTGGGGTTCGAGGTATTGGTGCAGGAGGTAATGGCTGCGATAACCACCGCCCCGTCCGGAAGCTGATACTGATGACCGTTCAGAACATAGTCGATTGGACGATGGTCTTTCTTCGCCACGTTCACTTCCAGCTCATTGCTGGCAGCGAACGCTTTCGGCACGTCAGTTAGCGCAACCCGATCCTGAGGACGTTTAGGCCCGGCGAGGCTCGCCTCGACGCTGCCCATATCGAGCTCAAGCGAACTGGTGAAGACCGGTTCATCGCCCGGATTTCGCCACATGCCCTGCGCTTTGGTATACGCCTCCACCAGCGCCACCTGCTCTTCGCTACGACCGCTAAGGCGCATGTACTCCAGCGTAACGTCATCGATAGGGAAAAAGCCGCAGGTTGCACCATATTCCGGCGCCATATTGGCGATGGTGGCGCGGTCGGCCAGCGGCAGCGAATCCAGGCCGTCGCCGTAGAATTCAACAAACTTGCCTACCACACCATGCTTGCGCAGCATCTGGGTGACGGTGAGCACCAGATCGGTAGCGGTAATGCCTTCAGACAGTTTACCGGTAAGCTTGAAGCCCACCACATCCGGGATGAGCATGGAAACCGGCTGGCCGAGCATGGCGGCTTCCGCTTCAATACCGCCGACACCCCAGCCCAGCACACCCAGACCGTTGATCATGGTGGTATGGGAGTCCGTGCCCACCAGCGTGTCCGGATAGGCCACCCACTCTTTATCCTGCAGTTCGCTCCAGACGGCTTTGCCCAGATATTCAAGGTTAACCTGGTGACAAATACCGGTACCCGGTGGAACCACGCTAAAGCGGCTGAACGCCTGTTGCCCCCACTTCAGAAATACGTAGCGCTCGTGGTTACGCTCCATCTCCAGACGCACGTTCTCACCAAAGGCATCATCGTCGCCGAAGTGGTCAACGGTGACGGAGTGGTCAATGACGAGGTCAACAGGGGAAAGTGGATTCACTTTTGCCGTATCACCGCCGAGACGCTTAACGGCCTCGCGCATCGCGGCTAAATCAACCACGGCAGGAACGCCAGTAAAGTCCTGCATCAGGACCCTCGCCGGGCGGTAGGCAATTTCTCTGTCGGCATGGGCATTCTCAAGCCACCCGGCCAGCGCCTGGATATCGTCGAGGGTAACGGAGTCACCGTCCTGCCAGCGTAACAGATTTTCCAGTAAAACCTTCAATGACTTGGGTAAACGCGAAATGTCCCCAAGCGTTCTGGCAGCCAGCGGCAGGCTGTAGTAATGCCAGGTTTTATTTTCTGCCTGTAATGTGTCCTTACTGGCTTCGCGTAGGGTTAACGACATAAGCTCCTCCTTAATCACAGAGATGCCCTGACAATTATCAGGGCCGTAATTAAAGATAACACAAAGATGTCGTAACGTTTTGATAACAACCCAAATTGATAAATTTCGGATTGGTCCAGAGGGGGAGAAACAAAAAACCCCGCCGTAGCGAGGTTTTACAATTTAGTGGAGGGCCAACCAGATGAGCTGACTCCAGAACAGAATCGACACGGTAAAAACGCCGATCCATGACCAGTATTTGTGAGACGTCATGTTATTCATCATAGGGACACCAGGCATTATTTATAAAAAGTTCCGAGGTTAGACCTCAGTGCTGTATTGCTGATGTGTATTTATTAAAGAGTACAAAAGTGCAGAGTCGTTATTCACACTATTTGCACCATTAGGCAATAAACTAAATTATTGTTTTTTGGGTTCGTCTTCTGCGAACACATCAATAAACGCTTGCTGCTGCGGCGTCAGTTTCCAGGACGCGGGTACAACAGTCGCAGGTGCTTTACGCCCTCTGTGACCATTGTCACGATGCTGACACATCTGTTTTACCGTTGCTGTACGAACCGTCACTGCCATATTTAACCCCAATATTTCCAGGCCAGGAGAGCAACTGCCACCCAAAACAGGGCGGAAACGAGAAAGACCGCCAGCCAGGCTTTACGCTTGAGCGCAGGATCCCTTTGCGGTTCTTCACTTCCTGAAGGCATTGCTAACCTCATACAATCGATATCGCTTATCATTTAGGACCAAACAATTGGTACAATTAATCATCTGTTGAGATAAATCCTAAAGAAACTTTAGCCGAAAAGCCAGTGAATTTACGCACCGGCACCCAGGAAATATTCATTCTTTTGACCAGAAATAAATAATTGAAAAGAAAAATTTGCGTAGCCGTTAATTAGTTTCTACTTTTGTCGCCAATTCACGACATTATAACCACACCAATTAAAAGGATACTGACATTATATGACAGGAAGCGTAGATGAAGATAATTCTAATTTAGCTTTGAGGGGTTATTTCGGTATCTTTCCGTGAGGGAAAGATACCGGGTGTGATTATTTTGCAGGGAGTTTGATATCTTTAAACATCTCTTCGATATCTTCATTTGAACGTAATGCAACGGCGGTATCAACCACGTCACGTGTTAAATGAGGGGCAAAGCGCTGAATAAAATCATACATATAGCTACGCAGGAAGGTGCTGCGGCGGAACCCAATTTTTGTGGTGCTATGGCTGAAAATATCATGCGCGTCAAGGCGCACCAGGTCAGGGTCTGACACCGGGTCGACCGCCATGCTGGCAATAACGCCCACCCCCAAACCAAGCCGAACATAGGTCTTAATAACGTCGGCATCGGTAGCGGTAAAGACAATACGCGGCGTTAATCCTGCCCGGTTAAAAGCCGTATCAAGCTCAGACCGCCCGGTGAAGCCAAACGTATAGGTCACTAAAGGATACTGTGCCAGCTCTTCGATAGTCACCGACCCCTTGCCTGCCAGCGGGTGATCGGGCGTCACGACAATCGAACGGTTCCAGTGGTAGCACGGGAGCATTACCAGATCGTCATACAGGTGAAGGGCTTCCGTCGCGATAGCAAAGTCCGCGTTGCCCTTCGATACCGCCTCCGCAATTTGCGTTGGCGAGCCCTGATGCATATGCAAAGAGACGCGGGGATAGCGCTCGATAAAGCCCTTAATAACACCCGGCAGCGCATAGCGCGCCTGAGTATGCGTGGTGGCAATATACAGCGAGCCTTTATCCGGCCAGGTATGCTCCCCTGCGACAGACTTAATCGCATCGACTTTAGAGAGGACTTCCCGCGCGATGCGGATGATTTCCTGCCCTGCTGGCGTCACCTGGGTGAGGTGTTTCCCGCTGCGGGCAAATATCTGGATACCTAACTCATCCTCCAGCATACGAACTTGTTTGCTGATGCCCGGCTGAGAGGTATATAACCCCTCGGCGGTGGAAGAGACGTTAAGGTTGTGATTCACCACCTCAACGATATAACGAAGCTGCTGTAATTTCATGCCAGACCATCCGATTTAGCGCACGCGGTCAATCGCTTAAGACGATTTAATAATAAAAAACAGGTTAACTATAACCACTATATCATTTATAGCCTGACTGTATAGTACGGAACAAAAAATAATAACAAGGCAATAAAAAAGGGCCGGAAGTCCGGCCCTTTTACAGGTAAGTTACGGTAAGGGAAGATTATTTCTTGCCTTCAACCCATTTGCCATCGACAAAGAAGGCTGACCATCCGGTCGCTTTACCCTCTTTTTCCGCCGCAACATACTGCTGCTTGGTTTTACGGCTAAAGCGCACCACGGTTTTGTTGCCTTCCGGATCCTGCTGAGGCGCGTCGGCCAGATAGCGCAGTTTCTCAGGCAGACGATCGCGGAAACGATGCAACTCTTCAACCAGCGGCGCGCGCGTTTCACGCGATTTTGGGAAGGTGTTGGCGGCCAGGAAGACACCCGCAGCGCCGTCACGCAGCACGAAGTACGCGTCGGATTTCTCACACGGCAACTCAGGCAGCGGAACCGGATCTTCCTTCGGCGGCGCCACTTCACCGTTACGCAGAATTTTACGCGTGTTTTTACACTCGTCGTTGGTGCACGCCATGTACTTACCGAAACGCCCCATTTTCAGGTGCATTTCAGAACCACACTTCTCGCACTCCACAATCGGGCCGTCATAGCCTTTAATGCGGAACTCACCCTCTTCGATCTCATATCCATCACACGTTGGGTTATTACCGCACACGTGCAGTTTACGTTTTGGATCGATCAGGTAGCTGTCCATTGCCGTGCCGCATTTTTTGCAGCGGCGTTTGGCACGCAGAGCGTTCGTTTCCGCATCGTCACCTTCCAGCACGTTGAGAACTTCATTCTCAGGCACCAGGTTGATGGTGGTTTTGCAGCGCTCTTTTGGCGACAGCGCGTAGCCGGAGCATCCGAGGAAAACGCCCGTCGTGGCAGTACGGATCCCCATCTTACGGCCACAGGTTGGGCAGTCGATGCTGGTCAGTACCATCTGGTTAGGCAGCATGCCGCCCTCTTCAGGATCTTTCTCCGCTTTTTCAAGCTGGTCGGTAAAGTCGCTGAAGAAGCTATCGAGCACCTTTTTCCATTCCGCCTGATGGCTGGCGACCTGGTCGAGGCTGTCTTCCATTTGCGCGGTGAAATCGTAGTTCATCAACTCGCGGAAGTTGGCTTCCAGACGGTCAGTGACGATCTCACCCATTTTTTCCGCGTAGAAACGACGGTTTTCAACACGTACGTAGCCACGGTCCTGAATCGTCGAGATGATGGATGCGTAGGTTGACGGACGACCGATACCGCGTTTCTCCAGCTCTTTTACCAGAGAGGCTTCGCTGAAGCGCGCAGGCGGCTTAGTGAAATGCTGAGCCGGGATCAGTTCAACCAGAGACAGTTCGTCACCTTTGTTAACCGCCGGCAGCGTTCTGTCTTCATCACCTTTACGCAGCGCTGGCATGACTTTCGTCCAGCCGTCGAAACGCAGGATACGACCGCGCGCCTTGAGGCGGAAATCACCCGCACCGACGGTCAGCGTGGTGGAGTCGTACTGCGCTGGCGTCATCTGACACGCAACGAACTGGCGCCAGATCAGCTGATACAGCTTCTGGGCGTCGGCTTCCATGTCTTTCAGCGATTCGGCTAACACAGAGACATCGGAAGGACGAATCGCTTCGTGCGCTTCCTGAGAGTTCTCTTTGCTGGCGAACTGGTTAGCAGTTTCCGGCAGGTATTTCTTACCGAAGTTGTCACCAAT
Organism: Enterobacter sp. FW301-JW81; assembly: GCF_058788735.1. NCBI lineage: Bacteria > Pseudomonadati > Pseudomonadota > Gammaproteobacteria > Enterobacterales > Enterobacteriaceae > Enterobacter > Enterobacter sp. FW301-JW81. The sequence continues at coordinate 1,375,977 of NZ_JBYTBA010000001.1, forward strand.
GTAACCGCGCACCATGTTCACCGCGTCCTGGCTCAGGTTGGTTGAGTCGGTACGCATATAGGTGATGTAACCCGCTTCATACAGGCGCTGGGCCATCATCATGGTTTTCTTCACGCCATAGCCCAGACGCGTGCTTGCAGCCTGCTGCAGCGTCGAGGTAATAAACGGCGCACCAGGCTTACTGCTGGTCGGTTTGTCTTCTCGTTCCAGCACCTGATAGCGCGCTTTTTCCAGCAGCGCTACGGCGGCCATGGTCTGGTCGCGGTTTTCAGGACGGAAAGGCTTGTCGTTCTGGTGGCTTACCTGCAGCGGCAGAGCGTCGCCGCCCGGCGTGGTCACATTGGCATCGACTTCCCAGAACTCTTCCGGCACGAAGGCTTTAATTTCGCGTTCACGCTCAACGACCAGACGCACTGCGACCGATTGCACACGACCTGCGGACAGCCCACGGGCAATCTTTTTCCACAGCAATGGAGAAACCATGTAACCCACTACACGGTCCATAAAGCGACGTGCCTGCTGTGCGTTTACACGGTCGATATTCAGCTCGCCCGGCTTTTCAAAAGCCTGACGAATCGCATTCTTCGTAATTTCATTAAACACTACACGGCTGTAGCGTTTGTCATCACCACCGATCACTTCCCGCAGGTGCCACGCAATGGCTTCCCCTTCGCGGTCAAGGTCGGTTGCGAGATAGATGTGGTCTGCTTTTTCAGCAAGCTGCTTCAGCTCGTTAACGACTTTTTCTTTCCCGGGCAGCACTTCATATTGTGCATCCCAGTTGTGCCATGGGTTAACACCCATGCGGTTGACAAGCGCGCTACGTTCATCCTTTTTAGGCTTTTTAGCCCCTTTGGTGGAGGTAGAGTCTGCGCTCTTTTTGCTGGCTGAGCCACTGGTCGGCAAATCGCGGATATGACCGACGCTGGACTTAACCACGTAGTCATTACCCAGATACTTATTGATCGTTTTGGCTTTTGCCGGGGACTCAACGATGACGAGAGCTTTACCCATATTCACCTTTACCTAATTTAATTCTTCCAGGAATACGCCGCACGTTGATTTCCCTTCCGCTGACGACGAGCCAATGATATTGCGACTGCGTCAGGAGATATCAACCCCTTTGACTTACTGAGCGTCAAACAAAAAACGCCCAGGTGATTGAGTTTTCGGGTATTTTTCTCACATCTCGTGTAATTCGTGACGAATTCCAGGTTGAATGTCAAGCAATTCTGTTGCCAGAATGACGAAAGCGCACACTCTACCTGATAAAATTCGTTACGCAACTTTATTAGCATGCAAAAGCAAATCCTGCCAGCCAGGTCCCGGTACCTTATCCCCTCACATTACAGGGAAAATTTGCCCCCAAAGCGCCCTCGGCGTAGACTATTGTCACTGTTTAAGGAGTGGATTATGCAGAATACGACCCAACCTATTGACCGAGCCTCTCTGCTTATCGAAGCAAACAAGCTTATCCGTGACCATGAAGATACGCTGGCGGGCATTGAAGCCACCGGCGTAGAGCAGCGTAATGGGGTGCTGATTTTCAGCGGCGAATACTTCCTTGACGAACAGGGGTTACCAACCCCGAAAAGCACCGCCGTGTTTAACATGTTTAAATACCTGGCGCATACGCTTTCAGAGAAATATCACCTGATCGATTAATGCAAAACGCGAGGCATATGCCTCGCGTTTTGTTTACAGCAGCGGTTTTTGTCCGCGCTGCAGCCAGCGGAGCAGCAGGCGGTCCGCACTCTCTGCCGCACTGTTGGTAAAGCGATCCAGCAGTCGCTTACGCTGGGTAAAGCGCACACCAACCAGCTCCCGGCCTTCCATCAGGTTGAGCAGCAGGTCGTCGCTGGTCCCGACTTCATCCACCAGCCCCTTCTCCTGCGCCTGGATCCCGTACCAGTGCTCACCCGTCGCCACCTGTTCGATATCAAGCGCTGGGCGCATCCGGTGCACAAAGTCTTTAAAGAGGTGATGCGTTTCGTTGAGATCTTCACGGAATTTTTGACGCCCTTCTTCCGTATTTTCCCCCAGCAGCGTCAGGGTGCGTTTGTACTGGCCCGCCGTGTGAAGTTCGATATCAATCTCTTTATTTTTCAGGAAGCGGTTAAAGTTCGGTATTTGTGCAACCACGCCGATTGAACCAATAATGGAGAACGGCGCGGCAACAATTTTGTCCGCCACGCAGGCCATCATATACCCCCCGCTCGCCGCCACTTTATCCACGGCAACGGTCAACGGGATCTGTTTTTCACGCAGGCGCTGCAGCTGCGAGGCTGCCAGCCCATAGCCATGAACTACACCGCCCGGGCTTTCAAGACGCACAACAACCTGATCCTGCGGGGTCACCACGGCCAGAACGGCGGTGACCTCTTCCCGCAAAGAGGAAACTTCATGTGCATCCATACTGCCCTTAAAATCGAGCACGTAAACGCGTGGCGCGGCCTTATCCTGCGGCACGTTGAGCTTCGCTTTTGCCTTTGCCGCTTTGGCATCCTGTTTATGCTTTTTCTTCTGTGCCTTCAGCCACAGTTTCTGTTGATGACTATCAAGCAGCGCGAGAGACATCTCTTCTTGCATCTCTTTATACTGCTCGCTCAGGCGGGTGATGCGTAACTCCCCACGCTGACGCTTACGCTGCGTCAGGTTGACAATCAGAACGGCAATCACCGCAATGGCAATCACCACCGTTGCGATTTTGGCCAAAAACAACCCATATTGAGAAAGTAATTCCACGCGTTCCACCTTGATTTAACCACGAATCTTTCACGGCAGTGTACAACAGCCCTGCCCATGCGTCTCGCTCGTGACATTACCTCTGCGAGCCGCCTTCAGGAATCCCCGGCATGTAGTTTAAATATTTGCAAATTGTTAATTTTACAGTAATGCGTCCTGTAGACTGATTGAATTCTCATGCTAATTCGGGCATAAAGCCGAAAAGTCATTATGAAGGTGCCACTGAATCACCGGGCACCTGAGGAGCCACCGTGCATTATCAACCGCAAAAAAATCTGCTGCAGAACCGGATCATTCTTGTCACCGGTGCCAGCGATGGGATTGGCCGCGAGGCAGCCCTGACCTACGCCGAGTACGGCGCGAACGTTATTCTGATAGGGCGCAACGAAGAAAAACTGAAAAGCGTCGCTCAGGAGATTGAGGCCGCATACGGCACTCCGGTTCCGTGGTATACGCTCGATTTACTTACCTGTACGCCCGCGGAGTGTCAGGAATTAGCCCGACGCATCAGCACCCACTATCCACGGCTCGACGGCGTGCTGCATAACGCCGGCCTGCTTGGAGAGGTGCGGCCAATGGATGAACAGGATCCGGATATCTGGCAACAGGTGATGCAGGTTAACGTCAACGGCACGTTTTTCCTCACCCAGGCATTGCTTCCTTTATTACTCAAATCCGAGTCAGGCTCCCTGGTCTTTACCTCCTCCAGCGTAGGCCGCGAAGGGCGCGCAAACTGGGGTGCTTATGCCGTATCAAAATTCGCCACCGAAGGCATGATGCAGGTGCTGGCGGAGGAGTATCAGAGCCGTCATCTTCGCGTGAACTGCATTAACCCGGGCGGTACGCGCACCAAAATGCGCGCCAGCGCGTTCCCGAGCGAAGATCCGCAGAAGCTGAAAACCCCGGCCGATATTATGCCGCTCTATCTCTGGCTGATGGGCGACGACAGCCGCCGCAAGACCGGGATGACCTTTGACGCCCAGCCGGGCCGTAAACCGGGAATTTCGCAATGAGTGAAGAACGTCATCAGCAGCGCCAGCAGCGTCTGAAAGAACAGGTCGACGCACGCGTCGCGGCAGCGCAGGACGAGCGTGGGATCGTCATCGTGTTTACCGGCAACGGCAAAGGGAAAACCACTGCCGCGTTTGGTACTGCCACCCGCGCGGTTGGCCATGGGCAGAAAGTCGGCGTTATCCAGTTTATCAAAGGCGAATGGCCCAACGGCGAACGAAATTTACTTGAGCCTCACGGCGTAGAGTTTCAGGTGATGGCGACCGGGTTTACGTGGGACACGCAGAACCGGGAAACCGATACCGCAGCCTGTCTCGCCGTCTGGGAGCACGCCAAAAGAATGCTGACTGACCCCACGCTGAATATGGTTCTGCTGGATGAGATAACGTACATGGTCGCCTACGACTATCTGCCGCTGGAGGCCGTGCTGACAGCCCTGAAAAACCGCCCAGCGCATCAGACGGTTATCGTCACGGGGCGCGGGTGTCATCGGGATATTCTGGAGCTGGCAGATACCGTCAGCGAACTGCGTCCGGTGAAACACGCCTTCGATGCGGGCATCAAAGCGCAAATCGGGATTGATTATTAAAAAAAAGCCCGGTCACTGACCGGGCTTTCGTTTTTAACCGTTGTTGTTACGGCTGCCGGAGCGGCGGTTGCTGCTCACCTGGCTGTGGCGCTTCACCGCACGGCGAATCTGATTCGCCTTCATGCGACGACGATCTTTCTCTACCGCCACTTTAGATGTGGTTTCTGGCGTCAGGCCAACCAGCTCGCGCAGGTAGTTGGTTTGCGTCAGATCCAATTCGGTATAGCCACCACGCGGCAGACCTTTTGGCAGCAGAATGTCGCCGTAGCGGACGCGGATCAGACGGCTAACCTGGACGCCCACCGCTTCCCAAAGACGACGCACCTCGCGGTTACGGCCCTCGGTCAGCGTCACGTTGTACCACTGGTTAATGCCTTCCCCACCGGTAAATTTGATGGTTTTGAACGCCGCAGGACCGTCTTCCAGCTGAACGCCGCGCGACAGATCGCGCAGTTTATTTTCATCAACCTGGCCAAATACACGCACGGCGTATTCGCGTTCCACTTCACGGCTCGGGTGCATCAGACGGTTCGCCAGTTCACCATCGGTGGTAAACAGCAGCAGACCGCAGGTGTTCACGTCCAGACGACCGACGGCAATCCAGCGAGCGCCACGCAGTTTTGGCAGACGGTCAAACACCGTCGGGCGACCTTCCGGGTCGTTGCGGGTGCACAGCTCGCCTTCCGGCTTGTAGTAAGCCAGCACGCGGCAGATCTGCTCAGCGGATTCTTTTACGGAGATAAGATGACCGTCGATGCGGATCTTCAGCCCCGGTACGATTTCTACGCGGTCGCCCAGCGTGGCGATTTTACCGTCCACACTCACGCGGCCCGCTTCAATAATGGCTTCGATTTCACGGCGTGAACCGTGGCCGGCGCGCGCCAGCACTTTCTGTAACTTCTCGCTCATTGAGCTTCCTCAGGTGTCGCCTTCACAGGCGTCGAATCAGGTCAAAACAGGGCCGCGCCCTGCTTTGATGGCCGCGTAGTATATCTGCTTATACCTTTACAAGAAAGGCTTTACGTCGCCCACGCCTTCACGAATCACTTCCGGGGCATCTTCGGTTAAGTCGACGACGGTGGTCGGCTGCTGGCCGAGATAGCCGCCGTGGATAATCAGCTCGACTACCTTCTCCAGACGATCTTTGATCTCTTCCGGATCGGACTCGGTAAACTCACTTCCCGGCAGCATCAGCGAGGTAGAGAGCATCGGTTCACCGAGGGTTTCCAGCAGCGCCTGCGCAATCGGGTTCGACGGCACGCGCATGCCGATGGTTTTACGTTTTTCCTGCAACAGACGACGCGGCACTTCCTTTGTCCCTTTCAGGATGAAGGTGTAATTACCCGGCGTGTTGTTCTTAATCAGGCGAAACGCCACGTTATCGACATAGGCGTAGGTCGACAGCTCAGAAAGGTCGCGGCACATCAGGGTAAAGTTATGGCCGTCCGGCAGCTGGCGAATACGGCAAATGCGCTCCATTGCCCCTTTATCTTCAATTTTGCAGCCCAGCGCGTAGCCTGAATCGGTCGGGTAGACGATCACGCCGCCTTTGCGGACGATCTCCACGGCCTGGTTAATCAGGCGCGGCTGCGGGTTATCCGGATGGATATAGAAAAACTGACTCATACTTCCCTCTCTTCAATTTGCTGCGGCTGTTCCCAGAGCTGCCAGACAGGTTCAACGCCAGCGGGCAACCAGAGCTTGCGCCCCAGTTCGATCCAGGCGCAGGGCTGATGAAAATCAGACCCTTGTGACCCAAGCAGGCCAAACTGGCGGGCATAGGTCGCGAGCTGCGCACGCTCGTTGGGCGCCTGCTGACACTGGGCGACTTCCATCGCCTCACCGCCGCTTTCGGCAAAGTGTACCAGCAGTCTTTTCAGCCATTTAGCAGAAAGATTATACCGTCCCGGATGGGCCAGCACGGCCTTACCGCCAGAATGATGAATCACATCAATAGCTTGTTTTATTGTACACCACTGTGGCGGAACGTATCCGGTTTTCCCCCGTGCCAGATACTTTTTAAAGACATCCGCCATGGTCGTTGCTTTGCCTGCCTCAACCAGAAAACGGGCGAAATGGCCGCGAGTCACCGCCCCGCCGTTCGCCATCTTCTGCGCGCCTTCCAGCGCGCCCGGAATATGCGCCTTTTCCAGACGCTCGCCGATCATCTCTGCACGCTGGTTGCGGCGCGTTTTTTGTTCTTGCAAAAACGTACGAAGTGCCGGATGTTCTATGTCGATGTTCAGGCCAACAATATGAATTTCGTGGTTTTCCCAGAGCGTGGATATCTCGACGCCGGAGACCAGGTTCAGCGCCAGCCCGCTGCGGGCAATCTCGGCGCGCGCCGCCGGAATGGCATCTGTCGTATCGTGATCGGTTATCGCCAGCGTGCCAACGCGCATTTCAACGGCACGATGAACCAGGGCTTCGGGTGTCAGCAGGCCATCAGAGGCCTGAGTATGGCTGTGTAAATCATAAATAATGGCGTAGGTAGTATCGCTCAAAGCACTTCCCATCACAGGTTGGATACATCCGAAACCACCATGATACCGACTTAACGCGAAATTCTGAAATCAAGGGTTGACAATACGCCACCGAACTAGTTAACTAGTACGCAAGTTCACACGAGAAAGGTATCTGAAAATGACAGCACATTTCACTCTGCACGGTTGGTGGCGTACTTCCTGATCTTCGGGCAGTGTCACACGTCTGCGAAATGCAAACAGATACCCAGCCCGCTACCAAGCGGGCTTTTTTTTGAACAGAAAATGAGAACAACATAATGCAAACAGCCAAACCACACCTCGAATTGCTGACCTGCGAGGCGGCCTATCGTCACAACCCTACTGCCCTGTTTCATCAGGTGTGCGGTGCCCGTCCGGCGACCTTGCTGCTGGAATCTGCGGATATCGACAGCAAGGACGATCTCAAGAGTCTGCTGCTGGTTGATAGCGCACTGCGCATTACCGCGTTAGGTGATACCGTCACGATCAAGGCGCTGTCGGACAATGGCGCATCGCTTCTGCCGCTGCTGGATGCCGCTCTGCCTTCAGGTATTGAAAATGAACGCCACCCGGAAATGCGCATTCTGCATTTCCCGGCGGTCAGCCAGCTGCTGGACGAAGACGCGCGGCTCTGCTCTCTTTCCGTTTTCGATGCCTTCCGCCTGCTGCAGAATCTGGTCACCGTGCCGGCAGAGGAACGTGAAGCGATGTTCTTTGGCGGGCTGTTTGCTTACGACCTGGTTGCCGGTTTCGAAGATTTGCCGGAAACGGAACAGGGCAACCGCTGCCCGGATTACTGCTTCTATCTGGCTGAAACCCTGCTGGTGATCGACCATCAGAAAAAGTACACCCGCATTCAGGCTAGCCTGTTCACGCCGTCCAGCGCGGAGAAAGAACGCCTCGAACACCGTATCGCACAACTGGAACAGCAGATGCGCGAAGCGCCACCTGCGCTGCCGGTGCAGCGCGTGGAAAAAATGACATGCGATGTAAACCAGACGGACGATCGGTTCGGTGCCGTGGTTCGCCAGATGCAAAAGGCGATTCGCGCCGGGGAAATTTTCCAGGTGGTGCCTTCCCGTCGCTTCTCACTGCCCTGCCCGTCCCCGCTGGCGGCCTATGACGTGCTGAAGAAGAGTAACCCAAGCCCGTACATGTTCTTTATGCAGGACAACGAATTCACGCTGTTTGGCGCGTCGCCGGAAAGCTCGCTGAAATATGACGCCACCAGCCGCCAGATTGAGATCTACCCGATTGCCGGAACCCGTCCACGCGGGCGTCGTGCCGACGGCTCCCTGGATCGCGATCTGGACAGCCGCATCGAACTTGAAATGCGTACCGACCACAAAGAGCTCTCCGAGCACCTGATGCTGGTTGACCTTGCGCGTAACGATCTGGCCCGCATTTGCACCCCGGGCAGCCGCTACGTGGCGGACCTGACCAAAGTTGACCGTTATTCGTTCGTGATGCACCTGGTCTCCCGCGTGGTCGGCGAGCTGCGCCACGATCTCGACGCGCTGCACGCCTATCGCGCCTGCATGAACATGGGCACCCTGAGCGGTGCGCCGAAAGTGCGCGCCATGCAGCTGATTGCCGCGGCCGAAGGGCGCCGTCGCGGAAGCTATGGCGGCGCGGTGGGCTACTTCACGGCCCACGGTGACCTCGATACCTGCATCGTGATCCGCTCCGCCTATGTCGAAGACGGTATTGCTACCGTACAGGCGGGAGCCGGGATTGTTCTTGATTCTGTTCCGCAGTCTGAAGCTGACGAAACGCGCAGTAAAGCGCGTGCGGTCCTTCGCGCCATTGCAACCGCACACCATGCACAGGAGATATTCTGATGGCTGATATTCTGCTGCTCGACAATATCGACTCCTTTACCTATAACCTGGCAGATCAGCTGCGTGCGAATGGTCATAACGTCGTTATCTATCGCAACCATGTACCGGCGCAGACCCTGATTGACCGTCTGGCAACCATGCCAAACCCGGTGCTGATGCTCTCCCCGGGTCCCGGCGCACCGAGCGAAGCGGGCTGTATGCCCGAGCTGCTGACCCGCATGCGCGGCAAGCTGCCGATTATCGGCATCTGCCTGGGCCATCAGGCCATCGTTGAAGCCTACGGCGGCTACGTCGGCCAGGCGGGTGAGATCCTGCACGGTAAAGCGTCCAGCATCGAACATGACGGCCAGGCGATGTTTGCCGGGCTGCCGAATCCGCTTCCGGTTGCGCGCTACCACTCGCTGGTCGGAAGCAACATTCCCGCCGGACTGACCATTAACGCCTCGTTTGAAGGAATGGTGATGGCGGTACGTCACGACGCTGACCGCGTCTGCGGCATGCAGTTCCACCCGGAATCGATCCTGACCTCCCACGGTGCCCGTCTGCTGGAACAGACCCTGGACTGGGCGTTACAGAAGCTGGAGCAGACCAACACCCTGCAGCCAATTCTGGAAAAACTGTACCAGGCGCAGACCCTGAGCCAGCAGGAGAGCCACCAGCTCTTCTCCGCGGTGGTTCGCGGCGAGCTGAAGCCTGAGCAGCTGGCTGCCGCGCTGGTGAGCATGAAAGTGCGCGGCGAAAGCCCACAGGAGATCGCCGGCGCCGCCACGGCCCTGCTGGAAAATGCCGCGCCGTTCCCGCGCCCGGACTATCAGTTTGCCGATATTGTCGGCACCGGCGGTGACGGCAGTAACAGCATCAATATCTCCACCGCCAGCGCCTTCGTGGCGGCAGCGTGTGGTTTGAAGGTCGCGAAACACGGTAACCGCAGCGTTTCCAGCCGGTCAGGCTCGTCTGATTTGCTCGCCGCATTCGGTATTAATCTCGATATGAACGCCGAGCGTTCCCGTGAAGCGCTGGATGATCTGGGCGTCTGCTTCCTGTTTGCGCCGAAGTATCACACCGGTTTCCGCCACGCGATGCCGGTTCGTCAGCAGCTTAAAACCCGCACGCTGTTTAACGTCCTGGGGCCGCTGATAAACCCGGCTCACCCGCCGCTGGCGCTGATTGGCGTCTATAGCCCGGAGCTGGTCCTGCCGATTGCAGAAACGCTGCGCGTCCTGGGCTACCAGCGTGCCGCCGTGGTGCACAGCGGCGGTATGGATGAAGTGTCGCTGCATGCCCCGACGCTGGTGGCCGAACTGCGCGACGGTGAGATTCTGAGCTACCAGCTGGACGCTGCCGACTTCGGCCTTGCGCCGTATCATCAGGAAGCGCTGGCAGGCGGTACGCCGGAAGAAAACCGTGACATTCTGACGCGCTTATTACAAGGTAAGGGTGAGGTCGCCCATGAGGCCGCCGTTGCTGCCAACGTCGCCATGCTGATGCGTTTGCACGGTGAGGAAGACCTGAAGGCCAACGTTCAAAAAGTTCTGGATGTACTGCGCTCCGGTGCAGCTTACGATCGCGTTACCGCACTTGCGGCAAGAGGGTAAAGAATGCAGACCGTTTTAGCGAAAATCGTTGCCGACAAGGCCATCTGGGTGGAAGCCCGCAAGCAACAGCAGCCGCTTGCCAGTTTCCAGAACGACGTCGTCCCGAGCAGCCGTCGTTTCTATGACGCCCTGCAGGGGGCGCGCACCGCGTTTATTCTTGAGTGCAAAAAGGCGTCCCCGTCTAAAGGCGTTATTCGTGACGATTTCGACCCGGCGCGTATTGCCGGCATTTATAAGCATCATGCGTCAGCTATCTCGGTGCTGACGGACGAAAAATATTTTCAGGGCAGCTTCGATTTTCTGCCGATCGTCAGCGGCATCGCGCCGCAGCCGATCCTGTGCAAAGACTTTATTATTGACCCGTATCAGATCTGGCTGGCGCGTTTCTACCAGGCTGATGCCTGCCTGCTGATGCTTTCGGTGCTTGATGACGAACAGTATCGCCAGCTCGCTGCCGTCGCGCACAGCCTGAATATGGGCGTGCTGACCGAAGTAAGCAACGAAGAGGAGCTCGAACGCGCCATCCAACTCGGGGCCAAAGTTGTCGGGATCAACAACCGCGATCTGCGCGATCTGTCGATTGACCTCAACCGCACGCGCCAGCTGGCGCCGCGCCTGGGCGCCGGCGTAACCGTTATCAGCGAGTCCGGGATTAACAGCTACGCCCAGGTGCGAGAGCTGAGCCACTTTGCCAACGGTTTTCTGATTGGCTCCGCCATGATGGAGCATGACGATCTCAATGCTGCCGTGCGCCGCGTGCTGCTGGGTGAAAACAAAGTCTGCGGCTTAACCCGCGAACAGGATGCTCAGGCCGCGTATGAAGCAGGTGCCATTTACGGCGGACTGATTTTCGTGGATACCTCCCCTCGGGCGATGAGCGAAGAGCAGGCGCGTAAGGTGATCGCCGCGGCCCCTCTCAGCTATGTCGGCGTGTTCCGCAATGCGGATATCGCAGAGGTCGTGGCAAAAGCCGAGGCGTTATCTCTGAGCGCGGTGCAGCTCCACGGTGGCGAAGATCAGGCGTATATCGATGCCCTGCGAACCGCTCTCGCGCCTCAGGTGCAGATCTGGAAAGCACAAAGCGTCGGCGATACCTTGCCCGCGCGAAACCTGAGCCATGTGGACAAATACGTCCTCGATAACGGCCAGGGCGGCACGGGCCAGCGATTTGACTGGTCGCTGCTGAACGGCGAAAAGCTGGACAACGTCCTGCTGGCGGGTGGATTAAGCCCGGATAACTGTGTTGAAGCCGCCAAAACCGGCTGCGCAGGCCTTGATTTCAATTCAGGCGTAGAGACCCAACCCGGCATAAAAGATGCCAGCAAACTGGCCTCAGTGTTTAAAACTCTGCGTGCATATTAAGGAAGAGAAGATGACGACATTACTTAACCCGTACTTTGGTGAGTTTGGTGGGATGTACGTCCCGCAAATCCTGATGCCCGCGCTGCGCCAGCTGGAAGAAGCCTTTGTCAGCGCGCAGAAAGATCCGGCGTTTCAGGCTGAATTTACCGACCTGCTGAAAAATTACGCAGGCCGCCCAACGGCGCTGACAAAATGCCGTAACCTGACGGAAGGCACGAAAACCACGCTGTATCTGAAGCGTGAAGATCTGCTGCACGGCGGTGCCCATAAAACCAACCAGGTTCTTGGCCAGGCGCTGCTCGCAAAGCGTATGGGCAAAACCGAAATCATCGCTGAAACCGGCGCGGGCCAGCACGGTGTCGCCTCCGCGCTCGCCAGCGCCCTGCTCGGCCTGAAGTGTCGCATCTACATGGGCGCGAAAGACGTTGAGCGTCAGTCGCCAAACGTGTTCCGCATGCGTCTGATGGGCGCCGAAGTGATCCCGGTGCACAGCGGCTCCGCCACGCTGAAGGATGCCTGTAACGAAGCGCTGCGCGACTGGTCTGGCAGCTATGAGACCGCGCACTATATGCTGGGTACCGCTGCGGGTCCGCATCCGTTCCCGACCATCGTGCGCGAATTCCAGCGCATGATCGGTGAAGAAACCAAAGCACAGATCCTCGAAAAAGAGGGTCGCCTGCCGGATGCCGTTATCGCCTGCGTTGGCGGCGGGTCTAACGCCATCGGCATGTTTGCCGATTTCATTGACGACACCAGCGTGGGCCTGATCGGCGTTGAACCCGCCGGCCACGGAATTGAAACGGGCGAACACGGCGCGCCGCTGAAGCATGGCCGCGTGGGGATCTACTTCGGTATGAAAGCGCCAATGATGCAGACCGATGAAGGCCAAATTGAAGAGTCTTACTCTATTTCTGCCGGTCTCGATTTCCCCTCTGTTGGGCCACAGCATGCCTTCCTGAACAGCACCGGTCGTGCGGATTACGTTTCCATTACCGATGACGAAGCCCTGGAGGCGTTCAAAACGCTGTGTCGCAGCGAAGGGATCATCCCGGCGCTGGAATCTTCGCACGCGCTGGCACATGCGCTAAAAATGATTAAAGAAAACCCGGAAAAAGAACAGCTGCTGGTGGTGAACCTTTCCGGCCGCGGTGACAAAGATATCTTCACCGTTCACGATATTCTGAAAGCACGAGGGGAAATCTGATGGAACGCTACGATAACGTATTTGCAGAGCTAAAATCCCGCCAGGAAGGCGCGTTCGTTCCCTTCGTCACTCTGGGCGATCCGGGCCCGGAACAGTCGCTGAAGATTATTGACACCCTGATTGAAGCCGGCGCTGATGCACTCGAGCTGGGTATTCCGTTCTCTGACCCGCTGGCGGATGGCCCAACCATTCAGAACGCGACGCTGCGCGCATTTGCTTCGGGCGTGACGCCAACCCAGTGTTTCGAGATGCTGGCCGCGATCCGCCAGAAGCACCCGACCATTCCTATTGGTCTGCTGATGTACGCTAACCTGGTGTTTAACCGCGGCATCGACGAATTTTATGCCGAGTGCGCGCGGGTGGGCGTTGACTCGGTGCTGGTAGCCGACGTGCCGGTTGAAGAATCTGCGCCATTCCGCCAGGCGGCGATGCGCCATAACGTCGCCCCGATTTTCATCTGCCCACCTAACGCTGATGACGAGCTGCTGCGCCAGATTGCCTCTTACGGACGCGGGTATACCTACTTGCTCTCCCGCGCGGGCGTGACCGGTGCTGAGAACAAGGCGGCGCTGCCGCTGCATCATCTGGTGGAAAAGCTGGCTGAATACCACGCTGCACCTCCGCTGCAGGGCTTCGGTATTTCATCTCCCGATCAGGTCACCGCGGCGATTGAGGCGAAAGCGGCAGGTGCGATCTCCGGCTCTGCTATCGTCAAAATCATTGAGAAGAACGTGGACAAGCCAGAGCAGATGCTGGCTGAGTTAAAAGCTTTCGTGGCTGCAATGAAAGCAGCGACGCGTAAAGCCTAATCTTTCGACCGTCTGGCATCCCAGTCAGACGGTTCTCTTCTTTTATTACACACTTTCTTCATTTTCAGCATTAATATCAATTGCAATAAATAGCACACCAGTACTTAATCCCCCCTTCACTAAACAAGTAGTCAACAATATCTCTTTGTCGATTTACATACTGTAAGGAATGTATAAAGTATGCGTATATTTGTAATTGCAAAAATCTCTGGACAACATGTTGAGAAGTTTTATTTGTGGATGTGAAGAGTGTGACCTGAGCATTTACCGCCAAGCTTATTCAGTTTGTGGCGGAAGTGTATGCACACACCCGGATGTGTTACCTATCTGGCAAAAAAACGAAAAAAAGACATTCTTTTTTCTGTAGAAAAAAAGATGGGGTGATTGTCTCATCAACTTACTCCATCAGTGGTTCTCTGAATCTCTATTCAAAATCACACCCGTTTGTTTTTGAGGGTATAATTATTACCCAGAGCCCCTCATTCAAAATCTTTCCTTCCGATCAGGACAAAAAAACTTTCGCCATTACAGAAACACGCGTTCATCAATTCGTTCAGCAGTAAAATGCTGAACGATGAGATATGTCATATGAAACCTGTATTTTCTACAAAGACGACTAAGAAAAGAAATGGCGAAAGGAATCGTTTCCTCAAACTTGGCGGGGAAATACTGGATGTAAATAATCTTTCTGTCGAAGACATTTGTGACAGTTACATAAACTTATTTAATGCGCGCTGGCGCGGCAAGATATCGCCCTATCCAAGTGAGAACCTGCTTGATGCTATTTAAAATCTGAGGCATATGGTTTTTGGCTCTGCGCTCGCATTCAATAAGAAAATCATAGCAATTGATTTAATATTCAAAATTGAATGCCCCGAATGGATCTATTTCGATGATATCAATGGTGGATATGCTCCCCAATATAATGACATTGGTGCGGGGAGCATCTTGCTTTGGGAAAATTACAATCGAGCCCGAGAACTGTGTGAGCAAAATGACAAACAAATCATATTTTCATTGGGAAAATACTTCACCGGGATGGAGTATAAAAAACAGTGGTGTAACATTGTTCCTTTGAGATGTGTATTTTAATGATATTTCATGACGTACCTTACCTACACGTCTTATAAAAAATAATCGTACGACCACCAGGAACTTTGCAAATTCCTTAGCCCCTTATCTGCTGAGCACTTTTCATAGTGACATTTTTGTTTGCAATTTCTCTGGCAGCCTCTTTAAGAGCTATATTCATCGCCACCGTTGTTACTGGTTTTGCAACTCCTTTTACGCGATTTGATTTACTCTGAAAAACATAGATATCTAGGAGATTAGCCAGCTTTCTTTTATTAAATAATTGCCGCAGTATCTTGCACAGCCTTACTGTCCGCGACTCAAATTTTGGTGTTGCCGCGAGATGCAATAAATCATCGTTGATATCACTGTATTTATGCTGACAACCCGACAACTTTCAGCGCGTAAAAAAATAATGTTAACCATAAATCACCCCACGTCTTTGAAATCCGGTACAACTTCTGATGAATGATCATGAATTCATCAGTGGTTATAGAGTCAGTTTTCGCCATTGAAAACGCCTGCATCGAGTTCTACTATACTTTAACATAACATTAACTATTTAAATATTTATTCAACGCCTGTGCTGTCGACTTCAGAGGTTGAACACGAAGAGCAACTATATCTTGAGCCTGCATCCCTGACCGGCGCCCCGGCTGGTTTAGGAAGGGCGGAAAAAGCAGGTAACCAGAAAAAAGTCTTACTTCATTCACTGATTAGTCGGTACACAAACTTTCTTCACAGCTATCAATAGCACTCCGTTCGAAGAATAGATCAAGTATAAGGTTTTATCATTTTGACGTCTGCAACTGATAAAGGGCTGGCCAATAATCATAGCCTGCGCTCGTTAGTACCGTCATCTGACCCTGCACGGAAATGGTTGTCTTAGGAAGAAGTCCCGAAAGAACCTGATGAGATAGGTCCCTGCGGTGCAATAACTTCTGACAAATTCATTTAGCGTATTGTTGCATGCGCTCTTGGGTATGTTAAAGCCTAAGGTTAAATAAACCACAAATTTTGGATAAAATTTAATAAATTATGTTGTCTCGACGATTACATAAAGCAATGATAGAATAGTGTTGGGTCAGGTAAAGCCCAACTATTTTTTCTATATTAATATCCGTAAGGTTTGATGATGGATTTATATTTTTCGATTTGCCTGGTTTTAACATGCTTAGCATCGGCAATTGTGATTTTTAGCCTACCGCTATTCAAATTTATAGATGAAGATACTGATCCAGCAAGGTCAAACAGCATAGATGGAATAAGATACGTGCTTGCTTCATTTGTAATATTTCATCATATGGACTGTGCTTATACATATATAACAAAAGGCAATTGGGCTCCCACCTCAGACTTATTGCTTTATATAGGGAAATATGGGGTTGCCTTATTTTTCATGATTACGGCTTTCTTGTTCTGGGGGAAAGTCAAAAGAGTAAATGATGTGGACTGGGTTGATCTGTATAAAAAACGAATATATAGAATTGCTCCTTTATCAATATTTTGTTCTTTAGTTGCTTTATGTTTACTTTTATTGTTAACCGAACGGAAGGAGTTTTCTGTCGGTGTAGTAACAAATGCGCTCTCTTGGTTTGATATCGGACTCTGGAATGACAAACCGCCTGTCACATCATTCCAGTATCCTTTTATGGCCCTGGCTGGGGTGACGTGGACTCTTCGGTGGGAGTGGATTTTTTACTTTTCTCTCCCACTGTTATTTATGTTTAAAAAATGGTCATTCGAGTTAACCATTTCTCTTTTTGCTTTCTCCGTATATTTCCTTCCCGGCTTTACTAACGATGCATATCTATGGTCATATTTTTTCGCTGGGATGTTATGCAGTGAAGTCAAGGATAGAGTAGTCATTACAAAAAAATCCGCTAACGCTATATTGGCATTCATGATAATTATCACCATATTAGCGCAACCTACACTTTACGGCCCACCCGAGAAACTATTCCTCTGCATTATATTCTTTTCTGTGGTTTCAGGTGCAAATCTTTTTGGCTTTTTAATTACAAGAGCAGCTATTCGCCTTGGCGCAATAAGTTACAGTTTATATTTAACGCAAGGGTTAATTTTATTTCCTGTAATCCTTCACTTACAAACAAACGGTAAGTTAGAATTAAGTACACGTATTTTTGTTACCTTGGTCTTATCGTACATAGCAATATGCCTTCTCTCTGCATTTACTTATCACTTTATTGAAAGACCTTTCATAAAGAAAATGAATTTCAGCAGCATTAATAAAAAAGCTTATAGTAAGTAATCATCTCCGGCGCCTGAGCGCCGGAAGTTCAGCTTTCCCTGGTTTTTTATAATGAAAAAAAGTTTCATTTATATATACCCCCCTCCTAGAAAATATTTATTACTACTTTCACCTTTAAATGTGAGAACCTATCTCCCGTCTCTGGCGTTATCCCCGTTCGAAGTATAGGCACATAACAACCAATGATTATGCTACGACTGACATCTACAATGAAAGATCATGATGAGCAATGGGGCATGCTTGCTGTATGAATTGCGGGACTATGCTCATGTATAGGGAACTGCAAAGTTTAATGACTGAGGTCATTAAAAAGACAGGTATTTTAGAGAAAGACATCAGCGAGGTTTTAGCGTAAGGAAAAAAGTTATATATTCCAGTCCGTTAAAACAACATACACCTTCTGAGTTCAGAGGCTTATTCATGTCATGGCAATACTTCAAACAGACTTACCTGGTTAAGTTCTGGTCACCTGTCCCGGCCGTCATTGCGGCGGGCATTCTCTCTACTTACTACTTCGGCATTACAGGCACCTTCTGGGCAGTTACCGGCGAGTTCACCCGCTGGGGTGGGCAACTGCTGCAACTGGCTGGCGTGCATACCGAAGAGTGGGGATACTTTAAACTCATTCATCTGGACGGCACGCCGCTAACCCGCATCGACGGCATGATGATCATCGGCATGTTCGGCGGCTGTTTTGCTGCTGCGCTGTGGGCAAATAACGTCAAGCTCAGGATGCCCAAAAGCCGGATCCGCATTTTGCAGGCGATTGCCGGCGGTATCATTGCCGGATTCGGCGCGCGCCTGGCGATGGGGTGTAACCTTGCCGCCTTCTTTACCGGGATCCCTCAGTTTTCGCTGCATGCCTGGTTCTTTGCTGTCGCTACGACCATCGGCTCTTACTTTGGCGCTAAATTTACCCTTCTGCCGCTGTTTCGTATTCCCGTCAAAATGGTCAAAGTGAGCGCCGCGTCGCCGCTGACGCAAAAGCCCTCTCAGGCGCGTCGCCGTTTCCGCCTCGGTATATTGGTGTTTTTGGCTATGGTGGCGTGGGCGCTGTGTACGGCCATGAACCAGCCCAAACTCGGTCTGGCAATGCTGTTCGGCGTGGGTTTTGGCCTGCTCATTGAACGCGCGCAGATCTGCTTCACCTCAGCGTTTCGCGATATGTGGATCACCGGCCGCACGATGATGGCGAAGGCGATTATCGCCGGGATGGCGGTCAGCGCCATCGGGATTTTCAGCTATGTTCAGCTAGGCGTCGAACCCAAAATCATGTGGGCCGGTCCTAACGCGGTTATTGGCGGTCTGCTGTTTGGCTTCGGAATTGTGCTGGCCGGCGGGTGTGAAACTGGCTGGATGTACCGCGCTGTTGAAGGTCAGGTGCACTACTGGTGGGTGGGCCTGGGGAATGTTATTGGCTCAACGATCCTGGCGTACTTCTGGGACGATCTCTCCCCGGCTCTGGCTACTAGCTGGGATAAGGTCAACCTGCTAAGCACTTTCGGTCCGCTCGGCGGCCTGCTGGTCACCTATGGCCTGCTGCTTGTCGCTTTTTTACTGGTCGTCGCGCAGGAGAAACGGTTCTTTCGTCGTGCCACCGTCAAAACTGAAACGCAGGAGAATGCTGCATGAAAGATATCGTGCCTGACTACCGCCTGGATATGGTCGGTGAACCTTGCCCTTACCCGGCCGTCGCTACGCTTGAAGCGCTCCCGCAGCTTAAAAAAGGTGAAATTCTGGAAGTGGTGAGCGACTGCCCGCAGTCCATTAACAACATTCCGCTGGATGCCAAAAATCACGGCTACACCGTGCTGGACATCCAGCAGGATGGCCCGACCATTCGCTATTTGATTCAAAAATGATCGCTGAAGGCCTCGTAAGGGGCCTTTATCGCTTTGAATTGTAAGGCGTGTTGATCCACGGCAAAACCCAAACCTTCGACTTAAGTAAAATCTTATATCCCTTTTAAAGGAGGTTTTAGCGGTTTGATGTATTTACGAGCTTTACTGGTTTTCACCCTATTGATTCCCTTTCACGCACTCTCCCTGAATTTCTCATCTACCTTCCTGCGCCTTAATTGTCCGGAAAGAGGGCTCGTCGAGATTATTCTGCACGTTTACGACCATACGCAGGAAAGGTGGCGCGGTCATTTCGAAACCGGTGCGGGACACAAGCGCGCGGGAGATACCGAAATTATCCCGTTTGCGAATGGCGATATTCTTTTCCATTCCACGTCCAGCGACGCTTTCAGCTATTTATATGATGGGGAAAAGGTCCTGAGGCATTGCGTAAAACTTGATGAGCGACCGGTGTATCCGTCGTTTTGAAGCGTGCAAAACAAACTGGCCACCGCGTGGCCAGTTTGACGGGAGATCAGAAACGATAACCCGCAGAGAACATAAATACCCACGGGTCGAGGCGAGTGCTGATGCTTTGCTGCTGACCGCCCGCTTTGAAGCGTACGTCGGTATCAATATCCATATACCAGACGGAGGCGTTGATTAACCAGTCGCGGTTAATCAGATAATCCAGCCCGACCTGCCCTGCCATCCCCCACGAATCTTTCAGGCTGAGATCGGTCAGACCGGCCTCTTTCCCGGTATCGTTAAACTTCTCATCAAAGAAGGTGGTGTAGTTCACGCCCGCGCCAATATAAGGACGCACCTTGCTGCTTGAATCACCAAAGTACCACTGCGCCATCAGCGTTGGCGGCAGATGATGCACCGTGGCGATATCACCGGTTGGTCCAAGACCTACGCGATGACGGAAAGGCGTTGCGGCCAGAAGCTCAACACCAATGTTATCCGTCGCCATATAGGTAAAGGTTAACCCTAACTGGGTGTTATTACTGACGTTAAAACCGCCCATCCCCAGCACGTTATCAGAACCTTCAGTTGGACGAACCGTAGCCGAACCGGCACGAATAAAGAATTCGCCTGCTTCATGCGCATACGCGCCGCCAGAGAGACTGCTTAATACAAGGGCTGCCACCGCTAATTTTTTCATATCCGCTCCATCGTTGTGGTTTTAATCGCGGGTGAGAATATACTCACAAATGAGTAATAAGTGATCTGCCACAGATCACATTAAAACCAGTAAGTTAACATTCATTGATCTGGGTTAATTTTTTGTGGCGCATCGCAAAGCAATAAGTTGTTTCCATGTCAATTTTTGGCATTCCACAGTTACAAAATTATCTCATTTCACCCTCTTGCTCTTCCTCTGGCGGCTGGATAATTTAGCGCTCTCACAAGTTGATTTGATGCGTTCTTCATTTGCAGGTGTGCCATGAGTGATAAAAACCCGTGCATGACGTGCGGAGCCTGTTGTGCGTATTTTCGAGTCTCTTTCTACTGGGCCGAAGCCAGCGATGGCGGCGGTACCGTTCCGGTTCATCTCACAGAGCCGCTAACGCCGTTTCTGCGCTGCATGAGCGGCACGAACCAAAAACAGGTCCGCTGTGCGGCACTACAGGGTGAGCCCGGGGTTTCTACCCGGTGTTCTATCTATGAGGATCGTCCCAGCCCGTGCCGGGAATTTGCCATGTCGGGAGAAGATGGGCAGGTCAATGAATCCTGCAATCGCGCCCGGGCGCGCGTTGGATTACCGCCGCTTTACAAAGATATGCTTTTCCATACAAGCCTTGATGCTGCCACAGCAGGCGCATCCGGTGTACAATTGCCGGCTAATTAACACCTGCAATACTCAAGGAGAGTGCATGTCTATCACGGCGAAGTCTGTCTACCGTGACACGGGAAACTTTTTCCGCAATCAGTTCATAACCTTTTTACTGATCGCGTTGCTTTGCGCCTTTATCACGGTGGTGCTGGGTCATGCGTTCTCACCGAGTGAAGAACAGATTGCCAGCCTGAGCCAGGGCGACCATCTTGCGGGAAGCGTGGGTTTGTTTGAGCTGGTGCAAAACATGACGCCGGAGCAGCAACAAATTCTGCTGCGGGCCTCTGCTGCATCCACGTTCTCAGGACTTATTGGTAATGCGGTTCTGGCGGGCGGCGTTTTACTGATGATTCAGCTGGTATCGGCGGGTCACCGGGTCAGCGCCTTACGGGCGATTGGTGCCAGCGCACCGGTCTTGCCTAAGCTGTTTATCCTGATCTTTTTAACCACCCTGCTGGTGCAAATGGGGATTATGCTGGTCGTGGTGCCGGGTGTGTTACTGGCTATCGTGCTCTCCTTTGCCCCGGTCATGGTTGTGCAGGACAAAATGGGTATTTTTACCGCGATGCGCAGCAGCATCAGACTGGCATGGGCTAATATGCGTCTGGTGGCTCCCGCCGTGATCGGCTGGCTGCTCGCCAAAACGCTCCTGTTACTGTTTGCACCGAATTTTGCGGTATTGACGCCAAACGTTGGCGCAGTGGTGGCGAATACGCTGAGCAATCTGATTTCAGCGGTACTGCTGGTCTACCTGTTCCGCCTGTATATGTTAATTCGTCAGTAATCCTGCGGCGGGGACATCGCTGTCTCCCGCCCCGCTCAGAAGATGGAATCACAGAATGAAGCAGTTTCTTGATTTTTTACCGCTCGTGGTCTTTTTTGCTTTTTATAAGCTGTATGACATTTATGCCGCGACCACTGCGCTGATCGTTGCGACCGCTGTTGTACTGATCTACAGCTGGGTTCGCTATCGTAAAGTCGAAAAAATGGCGCTGATAACGTTCGTCCTGGTCGCCGTGTTCGGCGGGCTTACTCTGTTCTTCCACAACGATGAATTTATTAAGTGGAAAGTGACCGTGATTTACGCGCTGTTTGCGGGTGCATTGCTAATCAGCCAGTGGGTAATGAAAAAGCCGCTGATCCAGCGCATGCTGGGCAAGGAGCTGACCCTGCCTCAGGAAGTCTGGTCGCGTCTGAATATCGCCTGGGCGGTCTTCTTTATTCTCTGCGGCCTCGCCAACATCTATATCGCCTTCTGGCTGCCGCAGAATATCTGGGTCAACTTTAAGGTCTTCGGCCTGACCGCGCTGACGCTTATCTTCACGCTGTTAAGCGGCGTCTATATCTATCGCCACATGCCGCAGGACGACAAGCACTGATTAATGACTGACCAGGACGTTAACGACAGGCGTTCTGGTCTATTCTCTCCGCCTCAAAATCATAGTAGCATCCCGCCTGAAGTCTTCCGTTACGAGTTAAAACAATGACAACAACTAACGCCCCTCAGGGCGAACTGGTTTTACGCACACTGGCAATGCCCGCTGACACCAATGCCAATGGCGATATTTTTGGCGGCTGGCTGATGTCGCAGATGGATATGGGCGGCGCAATTCTGGCAAAAGAGATCGCCCATGGGCGTGTGGTCACCGTGAGGGTGGATGGCATGACCTTCCTGCGCCCGGTTGCGGTGGGTGATGTGGTTTGCTGCTACGCGCGCTGCGTCAAGCGCGGCAACACCTCTATTTCAATCAACATTGAAGTATGGGTCAAAAAAGTCTCATCTGAGCCGATTGGGCAGCGCTACAAGGCCACCGAAGCGCTGTTTATTTACGTCGCAGTGGACAGCGAGGGTAAACCTCGTCAGCTTCCGCAGGCCTGATCGACAGGCAAAAAAAAGCCTCCATCAGGAGGCTTTTTTCATTCCATCTGCGCCCCGCCGTTCAGGCGGAAAACAATGTTCACTATCAGCCCATTACCAGGCTTGCCGGGCTCATAACGCCATCTGCGCATAGCCGTTTTCACTTCTCGCTCAAACATATTAGACGGTTGAGCCGACAAGATTTCCACGTTATCAACGCGCCCCTCCGCCGTGACGTCAAATTTCACCCGCACGCGGCCTTCAATACGTAAGGACTGAGCGCGAGGCGGATACTGAGGCTGATTGCGGCTCAGGGCACGCGGACCCGCTGGCGCGGTTACCGTCGGCTTTGCGGTCGTTGCGGTATTGTTCATTACCGGACGTGAAGGTGCTGCATTTTCAACCGGCTGGGTCGCGCGCGGTTCAACCGGGCGCTCCTCGCGTTTCGGACGCTCTTCGACCTTCTTCACCGGCTTTGGCTTCGGCTTAGGTTTTGGCTTCGGTTCAGGCTTATGGATAACCACCGGGGCTTCCTTCGGCGGCTCCGGAACGGGCTCGGGTTCTGGCTCCGGCTCAGCAACCGGCTGTGGCGGCGGAGGTGCAACCTGCGGCGGTTCGAGATCCGCTGGCGATACCATCGTCACCGAAATCGGCTGCGCGGGTGCTGGCATTTCAATAACCTGATGAACCGAGGTATACAGCAAACCCGCCACAACGGCACCGTGAATCACGACGGAAAGCAGCGTCGGCCAGGGAAAGCGGCGAGGTAAATCAAGGGTCATCGAAGTCATAATCATCAACGTTAAAAAACCGAACACTGATTTTAAATGCAAATAGCAATCATATTCAATAAGACACTTTGCTCTGGCGCAACTTTAGCGCATAAGAGGCCAAAAAAGGCGCATTCAGATCAGGACATTAACATTGTTTTTATTTTACATTGCAGTCGTTTGCCCTTTCACATAACGTAACTGACACTTTTACCGGTTAAGGAGCTTCGCCGTGTTTTACGTGATTTACTCTGAAGATGTTGCTGATTCACTCGCAAAACGCCAGTCTGTTCGCCCTGCCCACCTCGCGCGTTTGCAGTTGCTCCAGGATGAAGGCCGGTTACTGACCGCTGGCCCAATGCCTGCGGTTGACAGCAATGATCCGGGTGCCGCTGGTTTTTCGGGCTCCACGGTCATTGCCGAGTTTGAATCCCAGGAAGCCGCTCAGGCCTGGGCTGACGCTGACCCGTACGTTGCTGCGGGCGTGTATGCGAAGGTGACGGTTCGACCGTATAAGAAAGTGTTCTGATACCAAGCGGCTCCGAAAGGAGCCTTTTTTATGGCGGCGGCTACGCGTCTCTGTGCCGGGTAAACTGCTGCTCCGTCATAAGGCTTCCCCACTGGTCGCCTTCCCACTCTTTCATCAGCGTAAACCCAAACGATTCGTACAGCCGCCGGGCGGCGGTCAGCTTGTTAAACGTCCAGAGATGCACGGCTGAAAACCCGATGCTGTCGCAAAAACGCATGGCTTCGGTAAGTAATTTTCTTCCCGCGCCATGGCCCCGACAGCCGTCGTCGATAATAAACCAGCGCAGGTGGGCTTCGCCTTGTTCTAAGTCCTCGCCATCAATTGCCACCGACCCCACGATCCTGTCGTTCATCACCGCCAGCCAGACCTGGTTACAGGGTTTGTCCAGCCGACCACTAAACTCAGCCAGACCTGCGGCCACTTTGGCCTCAAAGAAGCGACCAAAATTATGCTCTCGGGCGTAATAGCACTCGTGCATTTCGGCAATGCGGCCAATCATGCCGGGTAGATAGCCCTGCACAATCTTAAGCTCGTCGGGGCGGGTATCGACAGTCGTCTCACGACACGCCAGCAGCGCGTTGGCGTAAAGGGATAATCCCTGAGAGATGGTTTGCTGCTGAGCGGGCTTCAGGGACTTTATCGCTGAGACAACTCGCTCGTTGCTGTAGGTATTAATTTTTTTGACCGTCTCATGGCCTTTCGCAGTCAACCGGAGACATTTTGCTCTGGCATCTTCAGCGGAGACCACCTCTTCCAGTTCACCCGCGGCAATCAGGCGAGCCAGCATTCGGCTGACGCTGGACTTTTCCAGACCCAGCAGCTGCACCAGTTGACCCGCCGTCATTTCCTTGCGCAATGCGATTTCGACGAGGGTGTGCACGGCCGAGGGTGAATAATGGGTTGAGGCCAGAGTGGAAGCCATAAAGCCTAACTCTCGCACCATCAGACGCGAGGAACTACGGATAACGCTGACTACAGGATTTTCGGTGTGCATATTATGCCCTCACTATTTAGTTGTACTATACAACTAAATAGTGAGGAGCTGTCAAACAGAATTAAAAAGGCTCCCTCAGGAGACTTTCATTCAATCAATGTAGCGACGCTAGCCTCGCCGCAAACCCGACAAACAGCAGCCCTATCAGCCCGTTCCCCAGCTTTGCCAGTTTCTTTTTGGTTTTCAGATAACGCGTCACAAACGCGCCGGAGAAGATCAGGAAGCTCATATACATAAAGCTAATCAATTCAAGCGTGGTGGCGAGGATCAGGAAAGAGGTACCTGTGTTCTCAGCATTCACGTCAATAAACTGAACGAAGAACGATACGTAGAATAGAATCGCTTTTGGATTCGTCAGGCTTAATACCAGCGAGCGTTTCATGATCGCACTGGCAGGCTCGGTTCCGCTCTCGTGAGCATGATTCTGCCGGGTGATCACCGACCAGAGCATTTTACCGCCCAGCCACAGCAGATAGAAAGCGCCGAGATAGCGCACGATATTAAACAGCACCGGAGTGGTCTGGATTAACGCAGCCACGCCCGCCCAGGCCAGAAACATCAGTACCGCATCGCCGATAAATACCCCTGTCGCGGCGAGATAGCCTTTTTTAACGCCGTGACCGATCCCGGTTTTCAGCACAAACAGGGTATTTGGCCCCGGCACCAGCACGATAAAAAATGCGCCGACGACGTACGTCCAGAAATTCAGTACACCAAACTCCGCAAACACTTCTCCCTCCTTTTGCTAAACACAACGGGAATATCGCTGCAAATACGCTATTCCCAAAAATCAGATGCTATAAAAACAGTGGGCACCATTACGGTGCCCTCATGGTTCTCAGATATCCTGGACTGCGAACAGCAACGCGTTACGGTGTCTGGTGATTCCACATTTTCTGATGGCGTGAATACGCATATTGCGGCGGGATTGTGCCTCCAGCCAACGAGCCTTGCGACGACTCACCTGTCGCAACATGCGCCAGCGCCCTACTTCTGTTCTACTGCGCTTCATGTTTACAACTCTTTCTCTAACACTTTTTCTCTTAAAGAAAGGCCATTATAAACCCAACCCGGCAGCAAACCAGCGCTTTTACCTGGCGTTTTTATTTGCCAGATGAATCCTGATGCGTACACTCTTAACAATACGCTTTCAAAAGGATTTTTTTACCTATGACAACCTTCTACACCGTGGTGAGTTGGCTGGTCATTTTGGGATACTGGCTGTTAATCGCGGGTGTGACGTTACGCATCCTGATGAAGCGCAGAGCCGTACCCTCTGCCATGGCCTGGCTTCTGATAATCTATATCCTGCCGCTGGTGGGAATTATTGCCTATCTCTCTTTCGGTGAGCTTCATCTGGGTAAACGCCGCGCCGAGCGGGCCCGCGCCATGTGGCCCTCGACCGCGAAGTGGCTCCACGATCTTAAAGCCTGCAAACATATCTTTGCTGAGGAGAACAGCAGCGTCGCCTCCTCATTGTTTAAGCTCTGCGAGCTGCGCCAGGGGATTGGCGGCGTAAAAGGCAATCAGCTCCAGCTCCTGACCTCGTCCGACGACGTTATGCAGGCGTTAATCCGTGATATCCAGCTGGCTCGCCATAATATCGAGATGGTCTTCTACATCTGGCAGCCCGGCGGCATGGCCGACCAGGTCGCTGAGTCGCTGATGGCGGCCGCGCGGCGCGGCATTCATTGCCGCCTGATGCTTGACTCCGCGGGCAGCGTGGCGTTCTTCCGCAGCCCGTGGGCGGGCATGATGCGCAATGCCGGTATCGAAGTGGTAGAGGCGCTGAAGGTGAATCTCCTGCGCGTATTTCTGCGCAGGATGGATCTCCGCCAGCATCGTAAGATGGTCATGATCGATAACTATATTGCCTACACCGGCAGCATGAACATGGTTGACCCGCGCTTCTTCAAGCAGGACTCGGGCGTTGGCCAGTGGGTGGATTTGATGGCGCGCATGGAGGGGCCGATTGCCACCTCCATGGGCATCGTCTACTCCTGCGATTGGGAGATAGAGACCGGCAAGCGTATTCTGCCGCCGCCGCCGGACGGCAATATTATGCCGTTTGAGGAGGCCAGCGGTCACACTATTCATACCATTGCCTCCGGGCCGGGCTTCCCGGAGGATTTGATCCATCAGGCACTGCTGACGGCAACGTACTCGGCGCGTGAATATCTGATCATGACGACGCCCTACTTTGTCCCGAGCGACGATCTTCTGCACGCAATCTGCACCGCCGCGCAGCGCGGCGTCGATGTAAGCATCATTTTGCCACGCAAAAATGACTCCCTTCTGGTGGGCTGGGCCAGCCGCGCATTCTTTAGCGAACTGCTGGCCGCGGGGGTGAAGATTTACCAGTTTGAGGGCGGCTTGCTCCACACCAAGAGCGTTCTCGTCGACGGTGAGCTGAGCCTGGTGGGGACGGTCAACCTGGATATGCGCAGCCTGTGGCTAAACTTTGAAATCACGCTGGTCATTGATGATGCCGGCTTTGGCGGCGATCTCGCGGCGGTGCAGGATGATTATATCTCCCGCTCGCGGCTGCTGGATGCCAGACTGTGGGTAAAACGTCCGCTGTGGCAGAGAATTGCCGAACGACTGTTTTACTTCTTTAGTCCGTTGCTGTAAAACGTGCCCAACGATGTTAAACAGGTAGTCATCATGGAAATGGATCTGAACAATCGCCTGACCGAAGACGAAACGCTCGAGCAGGCCTATGACATTTTTCTCGAACTGGCGGTTGATAACCTCGATCCCGCAGACGTGATCCTCTTTAATTTGCAGTTCGAAGAGCGCGGCGGCGCTGAACTGTTCGACCCGTCAGAAGACTGGGCTGAGCACGTGGATTTTGACCTTAATCCTGACTTCTTTGCCGAAGTGGTGATTGGGCTGGCCGATGAAGATGGCGGTGAAATTAACGACATCTTCGCCCGCGTCCTGCTGTGTCGCGAGAAAGACCACAAGCTGTGCCATATTCTCTGGCGCGAATAATAAAAAAGGCTGCGATTGCAGCCTTTTTTATTTACTCCGGCAATTCACTTCCGCAACGGTTACAAAACCGCGCGCTGTGTTCATGTTCGCCCTGATGGCAGCTCGGGCATTTACGCTGCTGCTTGCGACTCTGAAATGCGTTGCTCATGTGCGTAGTAATGAGTCCCGTCGGGATCGCAATCACCGAATATCCAATCAAGATCAGCACTGACGCCACAATGCGGCCCAGTGGCGTATGGGGCGTGATATCGCCGTAGCCCACGGTCGTGACGGTCACAATCGCCCAGTACACCGACGCATTGAGCGTCGTAAAGCCATATTTCGGCCCTTCTATTAAATACATCAGCGCGCCGAAAACAATCATGACGATGGCAATAAAAGAATAGAACAGAATAAGCTGATGTCGCGCGCTAACGATCGCACTCCAGAATATGCGCAATGACGGCATAAACCGCAGTAATTTCAGAATACGTAATACCCGAATAACGCGCATCGCGCGCCAGGCAAAGACATAGCTCAGGCTGATTTCCGGCCACAGCCACATCACATAGAGCGGCAGGATGGTGGCTAAATCAATAATCCCCCAAAAGCTGAAAACATATCGGGCCGGGTTAGGCCAGGTAACCACTCTGAGGATGTATTCAGCGGTAAAGACCAGGGTTATCGCCAGCTCAAGCCAGACAAAGATATGCCATTCGTCAAACGTCAGGTGATATTGCGTCCCGGCACCCGATTCAATAAAGATGACAACCACGCTGAGGAGCGCAAATAAACCACAAAGACCTTCGAAGCGTCGTCCGGATACCGTTTCAGGATCGAATAATAAATGATAAAGCCGCCGACGGGCTGACGTGAATAAACGCGACACAGTAACCTCGCAAAAAATAAGGGCTGACATCATGTCAGCCCTTGCGATTATAACGGGTCTACTTTCAGGCAGGAAACCGCATGTCGGAAACTGCCTTCCAGAACCGGTCGCGTTTTCGCACACTCCGGCCCGGCCATAGGGCATCGCGTACGGAAGACGCAGCCCGACGGCGGGTTAATCGGCGAGGGCAATTCCCCTTCCAGAAGCTGAATCGTTTTATTCTTTTCCAGATCGGGGTCGGGAATCGGCACCGCAGACATCAGCGCTTTGGTGTAAGGGTGCAGCGGGTTGTGGTACACCTCATCGTAGGTGCCCAGCTCCACGGCATGGCCCAGGTACATCACCAGCACGCGGTCGGAGATGTGTTTCACCACGGCCAGGTCATGCGCAATGAAGATCAGCGACAGCCCCATTTCACGCTGCAGCTTTTGCAGCAGGTTTACGACCTGAGCCTGAATGGACACGTCCAGGGCGGAAACTGGCTCATCACAGATGATCAGCTTCGGCTCCAGGATCAGCGCGCGCGCAATACCAATACGCTGGCACTGGCCACCGGAGAATTCGTGCGGATAGCGGTTGATGAGGTTAGGCAGCAGGCCCACTTTCATCATCATCGCCTTAACACGATCGCGAACTTCCTGACGCGGCATCTTCGGATGATAGGTACGCAGCGGCTCGGCGATAATCTCACCGATGGTCATACGCGGGTTCAGTGACGCCAGCGGATCCTGGAAAATCATCTGGATATCGCTGCGCACATCGCGCCACTCGTCCGGCTTCATGCCCAGCAGATCTCTACCCAGCCAGGCCACCTTGCCGCCGGTGGCTTTTACCAGACCGATAATCGCTCGCGCAAATGTCGATTTACCGCAGCCGGATTCGCCCACCACGCCCAGGGTTTCCCCTTCGTACAGGCGCAGCGTCACGCCATCCACCGCTTTCAGCGTCTTTGGCGGTTGCCAGAACCACTGTTTGCCGTCTTTGATGTCGAAATGCACTTTAAGGTCTGCGATTTCGAGCAGCACGTTGCGTTTTTCATCTAATGCGTTCATACCAGCTCCTCCTGCGGCTTAAAGCAGGCGCGCAGACGGCCTGGTGCAAACTCTTCCAGCGGCGGCGCGCTGTTGCAGATTTCCATCGCGTGCGGACAGCGCGGCTGGAACGGGCAGCCTTTCGGCAGGCGCAGCAGGTTTGGCGGGTTGCCCGGAATAGTAAGCAGCGCTTCCCCTTCCGCATCGAGACGCGGAACCGCATTCAGCAGGCCGATTGAATACGGATGCGCAGGCTGATAGAACACATCGCGCGCGTTTCCGTATTCCATGGTTCGACCGGCATACATCACCAGCACTTTGTCACAAATGCCCGCAACCACGCCCAGATCGTGGGTGATCATGATAATCGCCGTGTTGAACTCACGCTTAAGCTCGTTCAACAGGGTCATGATCTGCGCCTGAACGGTGACGTCCAGCGCGGTGGTGGGCTCATCGGCAATCAGCAGTTTTGGCCGGCACAGCAGCGCCATCGCAATCATCACGCGCTGACGCATACCGCCGGAGAACTCGTGCGGGAACATGCGCATACGCTTACGCGCTTCCGGCATTTTCACCGCATCCAGCATTTTAACGGACTCTTCAAAGGCTTCTGCTTTGCCCAGGCCTTTATGCAGCATCAGCACTTCCATCAGCTGCTCGCCAACGCGCATATACGGGTTAAGCGAGGTCATCGGATCCTGGAAAATCATCGAGATCTGTTCGGCGCGGAGCTTGTTCAGCGCGTGCTCCGGCAGGTTGAGGATTTCACGGCCGTTGAATTTTGCGGAACCGCCAATCACACCGTTCGATGCCAGCAGCCCCATCAACGCAAAGGCGGTCTGGGATTTACCCGATCCGGATTCACCCACGATCCCCAACGTTTCGCCCGCACGCAGGTTGAAGTTGAGATCGTTGACGGCGGTAACATCCCCGTCCGGCGTTTTAAAGGTCACGCGGAGGTCTTTCACATCCAGCAGAAGATTGCTCTGCTGTTGCGCCTGTGGCGCAGTGGCCGTTTCAATAATTGTCATGACGGCGCTCCTTAACGGTCTTTCGGGTCGAGGGCATCACGCAGGCCATCGCCGATAAAGTTAAAACAAAACAGGGTGACGACCAGGAAACCCGCCGGGTAAAGCAGCAGCCACGGTGAGACTTCCATTGAGTTTGCGCCATCGCTCAGCAGCGCGCCCCAGCTGCTCAGTGGTTCTTGCGTACCCAGCCCAAGGAAGCTCAGGAAGGATTCAAACAGAATCATGCTTGGTACCAGCAGTGAGGCGTACACCACCACCACGCCCAGCACGTTGGGAACGATATGACGAACCACGATATTTCCGGTAGAGACGCCCCCTACCTGCGCGGCCTCGATAAACTCTTTACGTTTAAGGCTCAGCGTCTGGCCGCGAACAATACGCGCCATGTCCAGCCAGGAAACCATCCCGATGGCCACAAAGATCAGCAGGATGTTCTGGCCGAAGAAGGTCACCAGCAGGATGACGAAGAACATAAACGGGAAGGAGTTCAGGATTTCCAACAGACGCATCATTACCGAGTCCACTTTGCCGCCAAGATAGCCGGAAAGTGAGCCGTAAAGCGTGCCCAGGATCACCGCCACCAGCGCGGCTGCGATACCCACCATCAGCGAGATACGGCCACCGATAGCGACGCGCACCAGCAGATCGCGTCCGGAAGAGTCCGTGCCAAAATAGTGGCCGGATTCCATATCCGGCGCGCTGGACATCATGCCCCAGTCGGTGTCGAAATAGGTAAATTGCGACAGCATCGGCGCCAGGGTCACAAACAGCGCGATAATTACCAGAACAACCAGACTGGCGACCGCTGCACGGTTGTGCATAAAGCGACGGCGCGCGTCCTGCCAGAGGCTACGGCCTTCTACTTCCAGTTTTTCACTGAAGTTTTCCAGCGCCTCGCTGTTTTTCTTACTCAACATCATGGCGTGCTCCAGCGTTAGTAACGGATTTTCGGATCGATGACGGCATACAGCACATCGACGATCGCGTTAAAGAGAATGGTCAGCGCACCGACGAGGATGGTCAGACTCAGCACCAGCGAATAGTCGCGGTTGAGCGCGCCGTTAACGAACAGCTGGCCAATGCCCGGCAGACCGTAGATCGTTTCGATAACCATTGAACCGGTGATGATCCCGACGAAGGCAGGCCCCATGTAGGAGAGCACGGGCAACAGCGCCGGCTTGAGCGCGTGGCGGAAAATAATCCGGCGCATCGGCAGCCCTTTTGCGCGCGCGGTACGAATGAAGTTCGAGTGCAGCACCTCAATCATTGAACCACGGGTGATACGCGCGATACTGGCGATGTACGCCAGGGATAATGCCACCATCGGTAAAATCATGAACTTTAATGCCCCGCCGTTCCAGCCGCCGCCAGGCAGCCACTTCAGCGTGATGGCAAATATCATTACCAGTAATGGCGCGACAACGAAGCTGGGTATAACTACCCCGGTCATCGCCACCCCCATTACGGCATAATCCCATTTGGTATTTTGTCTGAGCGCGGCGATAACGCCAGCGGCGACCCCGAAAACGACGGCCAGAATGAATGCCGCAGCACCCAATTTCGCCGAAACTGGGAAGCTGGACGCCACCAGGTCATTAACGGAATAGTCTTTATATTTAAATGACGGTCCAAAATCACCGTGGGCCAACTGCTTCAGATAATTGAAGTACTGGGTGGAGATAGGATCGTTTAAATGGTATTTCGCTTCGATATTCGCCATAACTTCTGGCGGCAGCGTACGCTCACCGGTAAATGGACTTCCCGGTGCAAGACGCATCATGAAGAAGGAAATCGTAATTAGAATAAAAAGCGTTGGAATCGCTTCAAGACAGCGACGCAGGATAAATTTCAACATTGCCCGTACCTTCTGGCGTGTGCCTATATAATGTGACGTTGGTTAGACACCGTGGGGCGAGCATGCTCGCCCCACTCATTGCCATTAATGCTTGATAATATACAAGTTTTTAACGTAGATATTATCCATCGGGTCTTTACCGGTATACCCACCTACCCACGGTTTCACCAGACGGGCGTTAACGTAGTAGTAAACCGGAACGATCGCGGAATCTTTATCCAGCTGCTGCTCAGCTTTAGAGTACAGTTCGGTACGCTGTGCTTCGTCAGTGGTTTTCAGCGTGTCAGCAATCAGCTTGTCAAACGCCGGGCTCTTATAGTGCGCGGTGTTGTTTGAGCTGTCGCTCAGCATGGTGTTCAGGAAGGAGGTCGGTTCGTTATAGTCCGCACACCAGCCTGCACGCGCCACATCAAAGGTGCCCTGATGACGGCTGTCGAGGAAGGTCTTCCACTCCTGGTTTTCCAGCTTCACGTTTGCGCCCAGGTTCTTTTTCCAGATTGAGGCAACGGCGATAGCCAGTTTTTTGTGCAGATCGGAGGTGTTGTACAGCAGGCTGAAGGTCAGCGGCTTGTCAGCGGTGTAGCCCGCTTCGGCCAGCAGTTTCTTCGCTTCTGCGTTACGCTGTTCCTGCGTTTCTTTGAACCATTCTGGCGCAGTCAGTTTTGCACCATCGGTGTATGGGGGGGTATAGCTGTACGCCGGCAGATCGCCCTGGTTTTTCACTTTGTTCACGATAATATCGCGATCCAGTGCCAGCTTCAGCGCAGTACGTACACGCACGTCGGTGAACGGTGCTTTCTGGTTGTTAATTTCGTAGTAATAGGTGCACAGGTACGGATCGACGTGAACTTCTTTCGGGATCTCTTTTTTCAGTTTCTGGAACAGTTCAATCGGCATGTTGTTATAGGTCATGTCGATTTCACCGCTGCGGTAGCGGTTAACGTCAGTCACTTCGGAAGAAATTGGCAGGTAGGTCACCTGGTTAATCACGGTTTTCGCGTTGTCCCAATACTGCGGGTTACGATCGAGAACCATGCGTTCGTTGACCACCCAGTCTTTCAGCTTATAGGCGCCGTTGGTCACGATGTTGGCAGGCTGCGTCCATTTTTCACCAAATTTCTCCACGGCGGATTTTGGTACCGGAGAGACGGACGGGTGAACCAGCAGCTTATAGAAGTACGGAACAGGTTCGCTCAACGTCACTTCAAAGGTGTTCGCATCAATCGCTTTGACGCCCAGGTCGGTAACCGGCTTTTTGCCCGCGATGATGTCATCAATATTGGCGATGTGGCCATATTGCAGGTAGCTCGCATACGGGGAGGCGGTGTTTGGGTTCGCCAGGCGCTGCCAGCTATAAACGAAATCTTCGGCCGTAACCGGGGTACCGTCGGACCATTTCGCATCTTTACGCAGATGGAAGGTCCAGACTTTGAAATCTTTGTTTTCCCATTTCTCTGCCACACCCGGTGCCGGGTGGCCGTCTACGTCCGTCACCAGTAGGCCTTCGAACAGGTCGCGGTTAACGTTAGACTCAGGAACACCTTCAATTTTGTGCGGATCAAGAGACTGAACTTCCGCACCGTTATTACGAACCAGCGTCTGCTTCTCGGCCAGTTGAACTCCTGCAGGAACGTCCGCAGCCATTGCAGCGTTGCCCGCGATTAGCGCAGTTAAAATCCCCGCCGCTACCAGATTTTTTTTTGTGATGATGGACATTGTGTTGGTACTCCACTCATTATAATTACTGGCCTTCGCCAGCTGTGTAATCCCCTGTTGGGGCCTGTACAGCGCAGGAGTTTTTTTTGCTGCTGTCAGGTTCTTCTTTTACTGCTTGCTATCACCGACTTTTTTTATTACTGACCGCTCGTATGGCCGTCTTGCGTCGATTCTTCACCGGCCTCCCCTGTCTGAGACCCGTGCTGGATATCTGAGAAGAGAACTATATGAAAATAATTCTCATCTGATTGTTTTATGCTGCAAAATATTAGGCCGGAAAGTATCAAATGGCGTAAACGCGCGCCAATACATTTTGCAAATTTGTTAAGCAATTCTCTTTTACGGTGAACACCGTATCTTTGGGGGCAGCCCTGCCAGACATCAAACACCATCAAAAACATATGATATTCAATATGATAGAGAGAATTTTCTCTATAAGCGCGTCGCTGCGCCATCATCGGGTGATTTTGTACAAAAATTTAACAACTGGTTATTATTTAGCACATTCATCTAAGGGAATGTTGAAATTACTAATATCATTTCGGTTATCTCTCAGCAAGCCCCAGAGTATCATGTGAGTAAAATAACAGAGCGATCGAAGGTTTTATGTGCAGGCGGGTTGAGGCGGAATTAATAACTTGTTGAAATACAAGAGATGAACATTATTAGTAGAATTTATTATGATATGTGAGCATTTCAACTTTAGTTATATGATTTGCTGATAATCACGTAAAAAAAAACGGAGCCGACGCTCCGTTCTTTCATATGAAATATTAGTGTAACAAGCCGGGGAAAATGCTTTTAATCCCCGTGACAATAAATTCTATCCCTAACGCCATCAACAGCAGGCCCATGATACGCGTAATGACGTTAATGCCCGTCTGCCCCAGCAAGCGCACCAGCCACGGCGCCATACGGAATACGCCCCAACAACAGAGCGCGAAAAGAGCGATGGCGACTGAAAAACCAATCAGATGCATCAGGCTATGGTAACGCGTGCCCCAGACAATGGTTGAACTGATAGCGCCAGGACCGGCCATGAGCGGTAATGCCAGAGGCACCACGCCGATGCTTTCCCGGATGGCGGTTTCTGATTTCTCCTGCTTGTTCTGTTTATCTTCACCCAGCTTCCCGCTGATCATGGACATGGCGATAGTCACCACCAGGATCCCACCCGCGATGCGGAAAGAATCGATCGAAATCCCGAAGAGCTGAAGAATGGCATCCCCCAGAAAAAGGGAGGTCAGCAATATGATAGCCACAGACAGGTTAGCGGTGAGGTTGGTCTTATTCCTGGCCGCTGCCGTCTGGTAACTCGTCATACTAATGAAGACAGGAATGATCCCCACCGGGTTGACCAGGGCAAACAAACCAATAAAAAATTTAAAGTACGTTGGAAAATCAAAGAGCGTTTGGATCACGTTTTGCTCCGCTTATACATATGCCCGGGACTGAGAATGTGTCATGAGAAATCGCGCTGAAGATACCCTTTTTATCAGCATACTTCACTTGAAATCTGTGCCAAAACGTTATCATTTCAGGATGTTAAACATATGTATAATCAATGATAGCGCCACTTCCAATACTTACGTAATTATTTAACACTGGAAAAATCACAACAAAATAACCCTGCTGAAAGGTATCAGCTTGGTGAAAAATTGACGCAGATCATGATTTCGGTACTCAGAAGTGAGTAATCTTGGTTACGCCCCCAGGGAGATCGCCTGACAAAAATGGATGATGCTAAGGTAAGGCTCTTTTAGTAAATTAGTGTGCTGAAGCAGAAAGTAACTCTTTGTTTTACTTTGTGTTACGCAAGTGGTATCGGCTCTGACTATACTGAGTGACGTATCGAGCGCTGGTTTACTAAAAGAGTTTAAACATTATCAGGAGAGCATTATGGCTGTTACTAATATCGCTGAACTGAACGCCCTCGTCGAGCGCGTTAAAAAAGCCCAGCGTGAATATGCCAATTTCACCCAAGAACAGGTTGATAAAATCTTCCGCGCGGCCGCACTGGCTGCTGCAGATGCTCGAATTCCTCTCGCTAAAATGGCCGTTGCCGAATCCGGCATGGGTATCGTTGAAGATAAAGTGATCAAAAACCACTTTGCTTCAGAGTATATCTACAACGCCTATAAAGATGAGAAAACCTGTGGCGTGCTGTCTGAAGACGACACCTTCGGTACTATCACCATCGCTGAACCTATCGGCATTATCTGCGGTATTGTTCCGACAACTAACCCAACCTCTACTGCTATCTTCAAATCGCTGATTAGCCTGAAGACCCGTAACGCAATCATCTTCTCTCCACACCCACGTGCGAAAGACGCGACCAACAAAGCTGCGGATATCGTCCTGCAGGCCGCTATCGCTGCCGGCGCACCAAAAGACCTGATTGGCTGGATCGACCAACCTTCTGTAGAGCTGTCCAACGCGCTGATGCATCACCCGGACATTAACCTGATCCTGGCGACCGGCGGTCCTGGCATGGTTAAGGCAGCATACAGCTCCGGTAAACCTGCTATCGGTGTGGGTGCAGGTAACACACCTGTTGTGATCGATGAAACTGCTGACATCAAACGCGCTGTTGCTTCCGTACTGATGTCTAAAACCTTCGATAACGGCGTTATCTGTGCATCCGAACAGTCTGTTGTTGTCGTAGACTCCGTTTACGACGCCGTTCGTGAACGTTTCGCCAGCCACGGCGGCTACCTGCTGCAGGGCAAAGAGCTGAAAGCGGTTCAGGACATCATCCTGAAAAATGGCGCGCTGAACGCCGCTATCGTAGGTCAGCCAGCATACAAAATTGCAGAACTTGCAGGCTTTACCGTTCCGGCAACAACCAAAATCCTGATCGGTGAAGTGAAAGTTGTCGACGAAAGCGAGCCGTTTGCACACGAAAAACTGTCTCCTACGCTGGCAATGTACCGTGCGAAAGATTTCGAAGACGCGGTAGAAAAAGCCGAGAAACTGGTTGCCATGGGCGGTATCGGTCACACGTCTTGCCTGTACACCGACCAGGATAACCAGCCAGAACGCGTCGCTCACTTCGGTCAGATGATGAAAACTGCGCGTATCCTGATCAACACCCCTGCTTCCCAGGGTGGTATCGGTGACCTTTACAACTTCAAACTCGCACCTTCCCTGACTCTGGGTTGTGGTTCCTGGGGTGGTAACTCCATCTCTGAAAACGTTGGTCCAAAACACCTGATCAACAAGAAAACCGTTGCTAAGCGAGCTGAAAACATGTTGTGGCACAAACTTCCGAAATCTATCTACTTCCGCCGTGGC
Organism: Enterobacter sp. FW301-JW81; assembly: GCF_058788735.1. Lineage (NCBI taxonomy): Bacteria > Pseudomonadati > Pseudomonadota > Gammaproteobacteria > Enterobacterales > Enterobacteriaceae > Enterobacter > Enterobacter sp. FW301-JW81. The sequence continues at coordinate 1,413,598 of NZ_JBYTBA010000001.1, forward strand.
TCTCTGCCAATCGCGCTGGATGAAGTGATTACTGATGGCCACAAACGTGCGCTCATCGTGACTGACCGTTTCCTGTTCAACAACGGCTACGCTGACCAGATCACCTCTGTGCTGAAAGCGGCTGGCGTTGAAACTGAAGTGTTCTTTGAAGTTGAAGCTGACCCTACCCTGAGCGTTGTGCGTAAAGGTGCTGAGCTGGCTAACTCCTTCAAGCCTGATGTGATTATCGCCCTGGGTGGTGGTTCCCCAATGGATGCCGCGAAAATCATGTGGGTTATGTACGAACATCCGGAAACCCACTTCGAAGAGCTGGCGCTGCGCTTTATGGACATCCGTAAACGTATCTACAAGTTCCCGAAAATGGGCGTGAAAGCGAAGATGATCGCGGTAACGACCACTTCCGGTACCGGTTCAGAAGTTACACCGTTTGCGGTTGTAACGGATGATGCAACGGGTCAGAAATATCCACTGGCTGACTATGCACTGACGCCAGATATGGCTATCGTTGATGCGAACCTGGTCATGGAGATGCCTAAGTCACTCTGTGCGTTCGGTGGTCTGGATGCCGTGACTCACGCCCTGGAAGCATATGTTTCTGTCCTGGCGTCTGAGTTCTCTGACGGTCAGGCTCTGCAGGCGCTTAAGCTGCTGAAAGAAAACCTGCCAGCATCTTACAACGAAGGTTCTAAAAACCCGGTTGCTCGTGAACGCGTTCACAGTGCAGCAACTATCGCCGGTATCGCGTTTGCTAACGCCTTCCTGGGTGTTTGCCACTCAATGGCGCACAAGCTGGGCTCACAGTTCCACATTCCTCACGGTCTGGCGAACGCCCTGTTGATCAGCAACGTTATCCGTTATAACGCGAACGACAACCCAACCAAGCAGACTGCTTTCAGCCAGTACGACCGTCCGCAAGCACGTCGTCGTTATGCTGAGATCGCTGACCATCTTGGTCTGAGCGCACCGGGCGACCGTACTGCTGCGAAGATTGAGAAACTGCTGGCATGGCTGGAAAGCCTCAAAGCCGAGCTGGGTATTCCTAAATCTATCCGCGAAGCAGGCGTTCAGGAAGCTGACTTCCTCGCTCACGTAGATAAGCTGTCTGAAGATGCGTTCGATGACCAGTGTACTGGTGCTAACCCGCGCTACCCGCTGATCTCCGAGCTGAAACAGATTCTGCTGGATACCTTCTACGGCCGTGAGTTCAAAGAAAACGACGTTGCCGCTGTGAAAACAGAAGCTCCAGTTATTAAAGCTGACAAGAAAGCGAAGAAAAGCGCTTAACTGACAGTCTAATAATAAAAACCCGCCTGTATGGCGGGTTTTTTTATGTCTGAATAATCCGAATAATAAAGCTGACGTTACTTTCTGTTGTCGTGCTGAATCGCCGTCAGTGAGCCTACAGACAACGCCTCTTTATAATGCTTACGACAGACCGAAACATAGCGTTCATTCCCGCCTATCACCACCTGCTCGCCATCTGCATAAGGTTTTCCAGCCTGGTCGAGACGAAGCACCATACTGGCTTTGCGGCCGCAAAAACAGATCGTTTTCAGTTCAACAAGCTTATCTGACCAGGCGAGCAAATACTGACTGCCGGCAAAGAGCTCACCGCGAAAATCCGTGCGCAGCCCGTAACAAAGAACGGGGATATCGAGCTCATCGACCACCTCTGACAGCGCATGCACCTGTTCACGAGTCAGGAACTGGCTCTCATCCACCAGGACACAGTGTATGGGCTGAGCGGCATGCGCTGTACGAATGTCCTCATACAGGTCAGTTTTCGGGTTAAACAGCCTGGCCGGCGACGAGAGGCCTATTCTGGAACTCACCTTCCCTGCACCAAAGCGATCGTCTATCTCAGCCGTATAAACAACGGTACGCATCCCTCGTTCCTGGTAATTGTACGAGGACTGCAGCAATGCGGTGGATTTCCCGGCATTCATTGCCGAATAGTAGAAATAAAGTTGTGCCATTGGCCGTAAAACCCTAATCAATGTGTAATATTCCCAATGATTGATTGTACCATATTTTGTCGGGTCATCAGCGATACAGCGCACACACGATGCGGTTCGCAGCTGAAATCCGGGCCTTCTGTTTTCAAAAATAATCCGTTAAAACAGGAAGTAAACTCATTTTGCCAGGCCAATATGTTATAAGTTCCACCAAACATAACACTTCTTTTTATAGTGGAATCACCGTTCATTAAAATTCACTATTTATTAACTATTTCTGTCTTAACATCACTGATGGGAACTAATACGAAAGGCTGATATTTCTCCACCGCAACTATAATTCCTGCGGTAAATGTCACAAAAAAAAGATGCAAGCGACCGGGTTAAGCAGGTTTACGTGATAACAAGCGAGACTGTCGGGTGATGAAATTTAAGTTAGCGTAATTAATAATAGCGGCATTATTTAGTATTTTTTGAATTCCTTACATTCCTGGCTATTGCACAACTGAATTTATGGCTCTATTATTAGGTCAACAAACCACCCCCCATTATAAGTTTGAGATTACTACAATGAGCGAAGCACTTAAAATTCTGAACAACATCCGTACTCTTCGTGCGCAGGCAAGAGAATGCACCCTCGAAACGCTTGAAGAAATGCTGGAAAAATTAGAAGTTGTAGTTAATGAACGTCGCGAAGAAGAAAGCGCTGCTGCTGCTGAAATCGAAGAGCGTACTCGTAAACTGCAGCAATATCGTGAAATGCTGATTGCTGATGGTATCGATCCAAATGAATTGCTGAACAGCATGGCTGCAGCTAAAACTGGTACTAAAGCTAAGCGTGCTGCCCGTCCTGCTAAATATAGCTACGTTGACGAGAACGGCGAAACTAAAACCTGGACTGGCCAGGGTCGTACTCCTGCTGTTATCAAGAAAGCCATGGATGAGCAAGGTAAACAGCTGGATGACTTCCTGATCAAGGATTAATCAAGCCGCATTCAGAAAAATCCCGCATAATGCGGGATTTTTTTTAACCAAAATTTATCGCAAACATCCCCTTACACTCTGTCATAAAGCGTTATTCAGCTATTTCAGGGCGCTTACTTTCAGGCAGGCTTCCGGTGTGTTATGGGCATAAAAAAACCGGTGGGCAACGCCTCACCGGTTTCTAACATCTGCTGTCGTGGCTTATTTCTTAATACCTGCGCTCTCTTTGAGCCAGGCTTTAAATTCTTCGCCAAGGGTATTGTGGCGAATGCCATATTCAACAAATGCCTGCATATAACCGAGCTTATTACCGCAGTCATGGCTCTTACCTTTCATATGGTAAGCCTCAACGGTCTCTTTCTCGATCAGCATATCGATGGCATCCGTCAGTTGGATCTCGTCACCTGCTCCTGGAGGCGTTTTCGCCAGCAGAGGCCAGATTTCAGCGCTCAGGACATAGCGACCTACTACGGCCAGGTTTGAAGGCGCTACGTCGGCTTTAGGCTTCTCTACCACGCCAATCATCGGGACACTTTCACCCGGGTTAAGGTTAACGCCTTTGCAGTCAACCACACCGTAAGCCGTCACGTCTTCTACAGGCTCAACCATGATCTGGCTGCTGCCTGTTTCGTCAAAACGTTTGATCATCTCAGCCAGATTATCCTGAGAAAGATCGGATTCGTATTCGTCCAGAATAACGTCAGGCAGAATTACCGCCACAGGCTCATCACCCACAACAGGATGTGCACAAAGCACAGCGTGGCCCAGACCTTTAGCCAGCCCCTGACGAACCTGCATAATGGTAACGTGCGGAGGGCAAATAGACTGAACTTCTTCTAACAGCTGACGCTTAACGCGTTTTTCCAGCATGGCTTCAAGTTCAAAGCTTGTATCGAAATGGTTTTCGATAGAGTTTTTTGATGAATGTGTAACCAGCACAATTTCTGTGATGCCGGCAGCGATACATTCATTAACGACATACTGGATTAATGGCTTATCAACCAGAGGCAGCATTTCTTTCGGAATCGCCTTAGTTGCTGGTAACATCCTGGTCCCCAATCCCGCTACCGGGATGACGGCCTTTCTGACTTTCGAATTTAGGGCAGCCATTCAAATTCTCCTGAGCTGTTCAAGTTTTGAACTTTTATGCAATAAATAACGCGTTAAGTATATCAGCCTCGCCCCACAGTCCGGGTCTGAAAAGAACGCGTTGCCGATCAATTAGGATAAATACGCATGAATCTGGGCAGCGATAGTAGCACTCCCCGTAAAACACAGGTAAAGCAATCTTAAAATTACGATCCATTTGCTTATTCCGTGGACAACATTAAGCGCAGTCGTCCCCCGGCCCCCCAAATTTGGCACTGCCAGGAGGAACAGCGATGGCTAATTTGATTAAGATACGCCGTCCCCAATGTTCCAAGCGGCACACCGTTACTTACCTCAATATGATGTTCTCCGGTATTCAGGGAAGCGTTGAGGCCGGCGGAAACGAGGATAAGATTCTTTAAACCGCTGTGGTAATAACCGACAAGCAGCGGGAACTGTCCGGGTAAATTCGCCTGACGAAAAAGCTGGTTTACCTGTTTGAGCAAACTGCCTAACTCTGGCAGCCGTTGCCCCTGATGCGATAACTGTTCCTGCAATAAACCATTAAATAGCGCACGAAGGAGTAACGCCGCTAATACACCATTATCCCCCGCCCGGGTGACATCGAGGGAATAAAATGCAAGATCGGAATCAGAGAGGGGTGCAATATCCAGCACCAGTCCAGGCTGGTCTGCGGCCACCAGCTGGCGATAATTTATTCGGCAATGCGAAATGGTTTGCTGAACGGGCGGCTGAAGCTCTTGCAAAAGTTTCGCCGCGGCAGGCGGATCGCTTACCAGGGCATCCCAGTCCTGGAAAAGGCGCTCTTCTTCCTCTACCCGGGAATTAAACATATTCGGATACAGGCACGCTAACACCGTTTCCCGCAACCGGTTCAGATCTTTGACCGGTTTAAGCAGAATATCCTGCACCCCGAGACGTAACGCTTTAGCGATATCGGCCATGTTCTCTGTGGCAGATATCACCAGAATCGGCGTCTGGTTGCCTTCGTTACGCAGATGTTCAACCAGCTTCAGTCCGTTCATACGCGGCATCGCAATGTCGCAAATCATCAAATCGGGCGTAATGCTGATCATTTTTTCCAGCGCGTCGATGCCATCTTCAGCCAGTGAAGTGATTGCCCCCAGTGAGGATAACCACGAATCCAGTAGCGATCGGAAAACGGGCTCGTCTTCTACAATCAAAATGTGTTTTCCGGCCAATGGTTGCGTCATGTTTCCTCCCCTGGCTGACAGTAACTAAATAGTGGCATGCGATCGGCACTATCGCCTGTCAGATTTTGCTGAAGTAATCAAAAAAAGTGCTTAGCGTGCTGTTCGCACAAAAGGCAACAATTCGTCCATTTTCTTTTCGACGGCTAGCGAGCCCGCTGCGATGGCGGCCTCAGCCCGATGGAAATCAAGGGTAGAGATTTGCGGACAGTACGGTTGAATAAGAATATCTGGCGGATCGCCTGCCATACGATTGCGCTTGAGGCGATTCTCAAGGACCTGGATTGACGTGGTCATGATTTCTATCGCCGTCGGGGCAGCAACCGAGCGTCGCGCGGCCATACGCCCGATTCTTCCGCGCAGGCGCTCATGCCAGGCCAGTTTCTCCCCCTCTGCGTCTTCGCTCTGGAGGTTGACCGGCATGAGGTCCTGTTGCATCAGGTGAGCGTCGTGCTGCAGGTCCACGGCAATGACGATGTCAGCCCCCATTGCACGCGTGAGCGAGATGGGCACCGGGTTCACGACGCCACCATCAACCAGCCAGTAACCGTTGTGTGGGACAGGCGCCATTAACCCCGGCATACTGCAGGAGGCACGCACGGCAAGATGGATATCCCCTTCGGTTAGCCAAAGTTCGCGACCCGTGCTGAGGTTCGTCGCAACGGCGCCGAAAGGCATGTGACAATCCGTGAAGTCTTCAAGAGGCATAACCTGGCGGAACTGGTTAAAGACGCGCTCGCCGCGCAACAGCCCGCCGCGCTGCCATGAGAGGTCCATCAGACGAAGCACGTCCCAGTAACTGAAGGAGCGCACCCAGGTTTCAAGGTCCGGCAGCTTCCCGCACGCGTAAGCGGAGCCGACAAGCGATCCTATTGAACACCCTGCAACGATATCGACGTCAACACCCATCTGATTTAAAGCATTAATCACGCCGATGTGTGACCATCCCCGGGCTGCACCTGAGCCCAGCGCCAGTCCAATTTTAACCTTTCTCATTAGCCCTGTTTTACGTCCCCTGGATTCCTGACATAGCGTCAACGCAACGCCTCAGTTAACATAGTGCTACCCGAAGCGTTTTACGCCCTTATTTTTTTTTCCAGGAAGAGAATCGTGTCTCAACTCTGCCCTTGTGGTAGCGCTCTGGAGTATAGCCTATGTTGCCAGCGATATCTTTCTGGCGATCAGGTTGCACCAGACCCGTCACACCTCATGCGTTCACGGTACACTGCTTTTGTGATCAAAGACGCAGACTACCTGATCAAAACCTGGCACCCGTCCTGCCACATGGCCGAATTCAGACGGGACATCGAAGCCGGGTTCGCGAACACGCAGTGGCTTGGCCTTACCGTCTATGAATCCTCAACCGGGAGTCATGCAGATGAAGGCTATGTCAGCTTTGTTGCCCGCTTTAGCGAGAATAATAAGCCCGGAGCCATTATTGAACGTTCCCGGTTCTTACGGGAAAGCGGGCAATGGTATTATATTGACGGAACGCGTCCACAGTTTGGTCGTAACGATCCCTGTCCTTGTGGTTCAGGTAAAAAATTTAAAAAGTGTTGCGGGCAGTAACGCCTGACAACCCAGACTTCGCAAATACAAACAGGATTTCCCGGCGATGCAATCATTACAACGTAAAGTTCTGCGCACCATCTGTCCCGATCAAAAAGGACTGATCGCACGAATTACCAACATTTGCTACAAACATGAACTGAATATCGTGCAGAACAACGAGTTCGTTGACCACCGTACCGGTCGTTTCTTCATGCGTACCGAACTGGAAGGTATTTTCAACGACAACACCCTGCTTGCCGATCTGGACAGCGCGCTGCCGGAAGGTTCCGTGCGCGAACTGACTCCCGCCGGCCGACGCCGCGTCGTGATTCTGGTGACCAAAGAAGCACACTGTCTTGGCGACCTGCTGATGAAAGCAAACTACGGTGGTCTGGACGTCGAAATTGCTGCCGTTATCGGCAACCACGAGACGCTGCGCACGCTGGTCGAGCGTTTTGATATTCCGTTCGAGCTGGTCAGCCACGAAGGCCATACCCGTGAGGAACACGACGATCTGATGGCGCAGGCTATTGAAGCACATAACCCGGACTACGTTGTTCTGGCGAAATATATGCGCGTGCTGACGCCATCCTTCGTTGCCCGCTTCCCGAACAAGATCATCAACATTCACCACTCGTTCCTGCCGGCCTTTATTGGTGCTCGCCCATACCATCAGGCATACGAGCGCGGCGTGAAGATCATCGGTGCTACCGCGCACTACGTGAATGACAACCTGGACGAAGGCCCTATCATCATGCAGGACGTCATTCATGTTGATCACACCTACACCGCTGAAGATATGATGCGCGCCGGACGTGACGTCGAGAAGAACGTACTCAGCCGCGCGCTCTATCAGGTGCTGGCGCAGCGGGTATTCGTTTACGGCAACAGAACCATTATTCTTTAATCCCAGAGAAATGAATTGATTAGCTTTGCACCTTTACGGATAAAAAGCAGGCAAACAGCTTCATTTCGCTAAAGGAATGCTTTACAGGGGCGTCTCATTTGATATGATGCGCCCCGCTTCCAGCAGGAAGCAGGCCAGTAAATAGCATTACCCCGTGGTGGGGTTCCCGAGCGGCCAAAGGGAGCAGACTGTAAATCTGCCGTCATCGACTTCGAAGGTTCGAATCCTTCCCCCACCACCATCACTTTTAAAAATCATAACAAAATCGAACCGAGTCCACCTTCGTAGGCCGGGTAAGGCGCAGCCGTCACCCGGCAACAGACTGCTACATCGGCGGCAAGCGTCGCGTCACGGGTGAACTCTTCACAATCGACGTATTGCACTGGGCATGTTCCGCCAGTCCGTCCAGCAGCACATCCAGTTGCTCAATTGACCGCACCACCAGCCGGATAACAAAACAATCTTCACCGGTCACCTTGTCGCTCTCAATACACTCCGGCATCGCCTGAATATACTTATCAACCTTATGCAACAGCCCCGGCAGCGGCCGTACGCGCACCAGCGCCTGAAGGGTGTACCCTAACGCCGCCAGATTCACCCGTGCGCCATACCCCTGAATCACGCCGCGCTCTTCCAGCCTTTTCAGGCGCTCTGCCGTGCTGGGTGACGTCAGACCGATACGCCCGCTGAGCACCTTCAGGGACATGCGCGCATCCTCGACCAGACAGGCCAAAATTTGTCGGTCGATATCATCAAGAAGGTATTCCATCGTTTTCACCTAATTTTAAAAAGCCATTTACGTATTCAACCTTATATCACCCCTGTAAAACCCGTCAGCAATTTTCGACAATAGCGTCATTAATCAGGAGGTGGATGATGCGTGATTTCCATAAAGGCGTCTGGCAGATGAGCCTGGCGATGTTAATTTCCGGCTCTATTGGCGCATTTGTATTACTTTCCGGTCTGCCAGTGACGGAAGTGGTGTTCTGGCGCTGCCTTATCGGGGCAATGGCGCTTTTTATTTTTATCCGGATAAGCCCAAAGCCTTTTAGCCCCCTCACCCGAGCAACGCTGCTGCTGGCTATTCTTGGCGGTGTGGCATTAGTGGTGAACTGGCTGCTGCTCTTCGCTGCCTATGAACGGATCTCGATTGGTCTGTCGACCGTGGTATATAACACCCAGCCGTTTATGCTGGTACTGATGGGGATGTTTTTAGGCGAGCGCGTCAGCCTGGTAAAATGGGGCTGGCTGTTCCTCGCCTTTGGCGGCGTGGTTATTTTGCTCTCCAGCGAGCTAACCGGAGCACACGGCGCTGACTGGCTCGCCGGAATCGGTCTGGCAATGGCCGCAGCCTTCTTCTATGCGGTGACGGCCATCATCGCCCGCAAACTCAAGTCAATTGCGCCACAGCATATTGCCTTTATTCAGGTGCTGACCGGCGTAGTGATGCTTCTGCCGTTTGCCCGCATGCCCTCATTTTCCGGCGATTTTCCCTGGCCAATATTGCTGACGCTGGGCATCGTCCATACCGGCATTATGTATCAGCTGCTCTATAGCGCCATTCAAAAGCTGCCTACGCCTATTACCGGCTCGCTGTCGTTTATCTATCCGGTGGTGGCGATTATTGTCGATAATCTGGTATTCGGACACTCGCTGAACCTGACGCAGCTGGCGGGCGGTGCGCTGATCCTGTTTGCAGCAGCGGGCAACAACCTGGGCTGGGGCGAAAAAAAACCCCGCGAGTGCGGGGTTGGTATCAAAACGGCAAATTAGCGACGGGCGCGTACAATCTGGTACTTGCGCGTCAGGTACTCCACCGGCGCGCTCCAGATATGCACCAGACGAGAGAACGGGAACAGCACGAACAGCGTCATCCCCAGCACCAGGTGAACGCGGAAGATAAACGCCACGCCGTCCAGGTGTGAAGATGCTCCGCCGTGGAAGGTCACCACGGACTGCGCCCAGCCGACCAGCTTCATCATTTCGCTGCCGTCCATATGCTGCGCCGAGAACGGAATGGTCAGCAGGCCCAGCGCGCACTGCACCATCAGCAGGGAGAGGATCAGGATGTCCGCCCCGGTTGTGGTTGCACGCACCCGCGGGCTGAACAGACGACGCTTCAACAGCAGCAGCCCCCCGACCAGGGTCATCACGCCGCAGGCACCGCCGGCGATCATCGCCATCTTCTGCTTCACCTCAATTGGCAGCCACGCTTCGTACATCCAGTGCGGCGTCAGCATCCCGAGGAAGTGGCCGGCAAAAATGCCCAGAATACCGATGTGGAACAAGTTAGAGCCCACGTGCATCCCTTTACGATCCAGCATCTGGCTGGAGGCAGCGCGCCAGGTATACTGGCCGTAGTCATAACGCAGCCAGCTTCCCACCAGGAACACGGTGCCCGCGATATACGGGTAGATGTCAAAGAAGAACATATTCAGGAAGTGCATTATTGCTGTCCTCCGTTAGAGATATTCAAATATTGCGGGGCAACGGCTCCGGCAAAACGACGCTGGTGAGCAGAGATTTCAGACTCGCCGCAGCTCTGGTCAGCAAAGAATTTCACCTGCTCTTCTTCCCAGACGGCATCCAGCGCTTGCGGAGTATCGTCGCGGGCCTCATCGGCGATCTTCTCCGCGACTTTTTCGCTGTCGACCGACGCGTTGGCCAGCTTCACCAGCAGATCGAACAATACCGCGTAGCGGCTCTCGCGCTGCTGAAGACGCGCGCCGAGCAGCGCCAGAATTGGCGCGATGTCCTGCAGACCACCCAGCGCCTCCTCTTTCGGCAGTTGCGCCAGATATTCCAGATAGAGCGGCAGATGGTCCGGCAGCTCGCGGCTGTCGAGCTGCAGGCCATGCTGCTCATACTGCGCCATCAGGTCAACCATCGCCTGGCCGCGGTCACGGGACTCGCCGTGAACGTGTTCAAACAGCAGCAATGAGGTTGCACGACCGCGGTCAAACAGCTGGCTGTAGTCCGCCTGCGCATCGAGAAGATCGCGCGCTAACAGGTCGCGGAGGAAAACGCCAAGCCGCTGGGCATCCTCTTTATCCAGGTTTTCAGATGCCGTAAGTGCATCAAAGAGCTCCTGCTGATGCTGCGCAAGCGCAGCATCCGGGTACTCGAGCAGACGCGAAACAATGACGAGTTCAATCATGAGTGCGGCTCCGTTTTACTGGTCACATCCATGGCGTCGATGCGGCGGCTGTTGAACAGGTTGAATTTGCTGTCTGACCCGTGGCAGCCGTCGCCAAAGGTAAAGCCACAGCCGTTTTTCTCCGGGAAGGCTTCGCGGGCCAGCTCACGGTGGCTGCTCGGCACCACGAAGCGGTCTTCGTAGTTAGCAATCGCCAGGTAGCGGTACATCTCCTGCGCCTGCGCTTCGGTCAGACCGACCTCTTCCAGCGCGCGGGTATCGGTCACGCCGTCCACGGTTTCGGCACGCTTGAAGTGGCGCATCGCCAGCATACGCTTCAGCGCCAGCAGTACCGGCTGGGTATCGCCTGCGGTCAGCTGGTTTGCCAGGTACTGGACCGGGATACGCAGGCTTTCCACGTCCGGCAGAATACCGTTGCTGCCCAGCTCGCCCGCATCCGCGGCTGACTGAATCGGTGACAGAGGCGGCACGTACCAGACCATCGGCAGCGTGCGGTATTCCGGGTGCAGCGGCAGGGCCAGCTTCCAGTCCATCGCCATTTTGTACACCGGAGACTGCTGCGCGGCGTCAATGACGCTCTGCGGAATGCCATCCTTCAGCGCCTGCTCAATCACTTTCGGATCGTTCGGATCGAGGAACACGTCCAGCTGACGCTGATACAGATCTTTCTCGTGCTCGGTGCTCGCGGCATTTTCAATCGCGTCCGCGTCGTACAGCAGCACGCCGAGGTAGCGGATACGGCCTACGCAGCTCTCGGAGCAGACGGTCGGCATACCGGCTTCAATACGCGGGTAGCAGAAGATGCACTTCTCAGACTTGCCGCTCTTCCAGTTGAAGTAGATTTTTTTGTACGGGCAGCCGGTGATGCACATACGCCAGCCGCGGCATTTGTCCTGGTCGATCAGGACAATGCCGTCTTCTTCACGTTTATAGATGGCGCCGCTCGGGCAGGTCGCCACGCACGCCGGGTTGAGGCAGTGCTCGCACAGGCGCGGCAGATACATCATGAAGGTGTTTTCGAACTGGCCGTACATCGCCTTCTGCATGTTCTCGAAGTTCTGGTCTTTGGCGCGTTTTTCGAACTCGCCGCCCAGAATCTCTTCCCAGTTTGGACCGCTGGTAATTTTGTCCATGCGCTGACCGGTGATCAGCGAGCGCGGACGGGCGATCGGCTGGTGTTTGCTTTCCGGCGCGTTGTGCAGGTTCTGGTAGTCGTAGTCAAACGGCTCGTAGTAATCATCGATGCCCGGCAGATGCGGGTTAGCGAAGATTTTACCCAGCAGCATCGCTCGGTTACCCATGCGCGGCTGCAGCTTGCCGTTGATTTTACGGATCCAGCCGCCCTTCCACTTCTCCTGGTTTTCCCAGTCGGTCGGGAAGCCGGTGCCCGGCTTGCTTTCCACGTTGTTGAACCAGGCGTACTCCATACCTTCACGGCTGGTCCAGACGTTTTTACAGGTGACCGAGCAGGTATGACAGCCGATGCATTTATCCAGATTCAGCACCATGCCGACTTGTGAACGAATTTTCATTTTACGCTCTCCTGTACCTGGTCATTACCTTCACCGTCTAACCAGTTAATATTTTTCATCTTACGTACCACCACGAACTCATCGCGGTTCGATCCTACGGTGCCGTAGTAGTTAAAGCCGTAGGCCAGCTGCGCATAGCCACCGATCATATGGGTCGGCTTCGGCGTAATGCGGGTCACGGAGTTGTGGATCCCGCCGCGCTGCTCGGTGATCTCTGAACCCGGCAGGTTAACGATACGTTCCTGCGCGTGGTACATCATGGTCATCCCGGCCGGTACGCGCTGGCTCACCACCGCACGCGCCGTCAGGGCACCGTTGCTGTTGAACACTTCGATCCAGTCGTTATCTTCAATACCCAGATCTTTGGCATCCGTTTCGCTCATCCAGACAATCGGACCACCGCGCGACAGGGTCAGCATCAGCAGGTTGTCGCTGTAGGTGGAGTGGATACCCCACTTCTGGTGCGGCGTCAGGAAGTTGAGCGCCTTCTCAGGGTTACCGTTCGATTTCGCCCCCATCACGGCTTTCACGGAGCGGGTGTCGATTGGCGGACGGTACACCAGCAGGCTTTCACCGAAGTCGCGCATCCACTGGTGATCCTGATACAGCGACTGACGACCGGACAGGGTGCGCCATGGGATCAGCTCGTGAACGTTGGTGTAGCCAGCGTTATAAGAGACATGTTCATCTTCGAGGCCAGACCAGGTCGGGCTGGAGATAATCTTGCGCGGCTGCGCCTGAATATCGCGGAAGCGGATTTTCTCTTCCTCTTTATTCTTCGCCAGGTGCGTATGGTCGCGGCCGGTAAACTCGCTCAGCGCCGCCCAGGCTTTCACCGCGACGTGGCCGTTGGTTTCCGGCGCCAGGGTCAGGATCATCTCTGCCGCATCAATCGCCGTGTTCAGCATTGGCTGACCTTTCGCCGGGCCGTCCGCTTTGGTGTAGTTGAGCTTGCGCAGCAGATCCATTTCGCTCTGGGTGTTCCAGGCAATCCCCTTCCCGCCGTTACCGATTTTCTCCATCAGCGGGCCGATAGAGGTAAAGCGTTCGTACGTAGCCGGGTAATCACGTTCAACCGGAATAATGTGCGGCGCGGTCACGCCCGGAATCAGGTCACATTCGCCTTTTTTCCAGTCCTTCACGTCAAGCGGCTGCGCCAGTTCGGCAGCGGAGTCGTGTTGGATTGGCAGCGTCACCACGTCGGTCTCTTTGCCGAGGTGTCCCACGCAGACTTCAGAGAATTTCTTCGCGATGTCCTTGTAGATATCCCAGTCGCTTTTCGACTCCCACGCCGGGTCAACGGCCGCAGACAGCGGATGAATAAACGGATGCATATCCGAGGTATTCATGTCGTCTTTTTCGTACCAGGTCGCGGTTGGCAGCACAATGTCGGAGTACAGGCAGGTGCTGGACAGACGGAAGTCGAGCGTCACCACCAGATCCAGCTTGCCGTCGAGGCCGTTGTCTTTCCACTCCACCTCTTCCGGCTTCACGCCGCCCTGCTTGCCGAGATCTTTACCCTGGATACCGTTTTCGGTACCGAGCAGGTATTTCAGCATGTACTCGTGGCCTTTACCGGACGAGCCCAGCAGGTTGGAGCGCCAGATAAACAGGTTACGCGGATGGTTTTTACCGTTTTCCGGCTGTTCAGCCGCGAAACGGATTGAGCCGTCCTTGAGGGATGTAACGGTGTAATCCACCGGCGACATGCCCGCCTTCTTCGCCTCTTCCGCGATGCGCAGCGGGTTGGTACCCAGCTGAGGCGCAGACGGCAGCCAGCCCATGCGCTCTGCGCGCACGTTGAAGTCAATCAGGTGGCCGCTGTAGCGGGATTTATCCGCCATCGGCGACAGCAGCTCCTGCGCGGTGACCGTTTCATAGCGCCACTGGCTGGAGTGGTTATAGAAGTAGGAGGTGCTGTTCATGTGGCGCGCAGGGCGCTGCCAGTCGAGGGCGAACGCCAGCGGCTGCCAGCCGGTCTGCGGACGCAGTTTTTCCTGACCTACGTAGTGCGCCCAGCCGCCGCCGCTCTGACCAACGCAGCCGCAGAAGATCAGCATGTTGATCAGACCACGGTAGTTCATATCGAGGTGATACCAGTGGTTCAGACCCGCACCGACGATGATCATCGAACGGCCGTGGGTCTTGTCGGCGTTTTCTGCGAATTCACGTGCAATGCGGGTAATATGCCCGCGAGGAACGCCGGTGATCTGTTCTGCCCAGGCCGGAGTGTAGGCCTTCACGTCGTCATAGCTGGTTGCGCAGTTTTCATCGCCCAGACCGCGTTCCAGGCCATAGTTCGCCATGGTCAGATCGTAGACGGTGGTAACCAGCGCGGTCGACCCGTCGGCCAGCTGCAGGCGTTTGACCGGCAGCTTATGCATCAGGACGTTTTGCAGCTCAACCTTGTTGAAGTGCTCGGAGCCTTCGCCGCCGAAGTACGGGAAGCCCACCTCGGCGATTTCGTCCTGGCTACCCAGCATGCTCAGGCGCAGTTCAGTCTCTTCGCCGGTCGTGCCGTTACGCTGCTCAAGGTTCCACTTGCCCTTCTCGCCCCAGCGGAAGCCAATAGAGCCGTTTGGCGCCACCAGCTCGCCGTTGCTGTTATACGCGACGGTTTTCCACTCAGGATTATTTTCCTGACCCAGCGCATCCACCAGATCGGCAGCGCGCAGCGTGCGGCCAGCGGCATAGTAACCGTCACGCTCTTCGAGCATGACCAGCATCGGCATGTCGGTGTAGCGGCGGACGTAGTCGGTGAAGTACTGGCTTGGCTTATCAAGATGGAACTCACGCAGCATGACGTGGCCCATCGCCATCGCCATCGCGGCATCGGTACCCTGTTTCGGTGCCAGCCACAGATCGCACAGCTTGGCGATTTCGGCGTAGTCCGGGGTGACCGCCACGGTTTTGGTACCTTTGTAACGCACTTCGGTAAAGAAGTGCGCGTCCGGCGTACGGGTCTGAGGCACGTTAGAGCCCCAGGCGATGATGTAGCTGGAGTTGTACCAGTCGGCGGATTCCGGCACGTCGGTCTGCTCGCCCCAGGTCTGCGGAGACGCCGGCGGCAGGTCGCAGTACCAGTCGTAGAAGCTCAGGCAGGTACCGCCGATAAGCGACAGGTAGCGCGCCCCGGAGGCGTAAGAGACCATCGACATCGCCGGGATGGGCGAGAAGCCCGCCACGCGGTCAGGACCGTAGGTTTTAACGGTGTAGACGTTAGAGGCGGCAATCAGCTCGTTCACCTCTTTCCAGGAAGAACGCACAAAGCCACCGCGGCCGCGAGCCTGCTTGAAGCTTTTCGCTTTGTCCGCGTCTTCGATAATAGACGCCCAGGCATCAACCGGATCGCTGTGCTGCACCTTCGCTTCACGCCACATTTTCATCAGGCGCTTGCGCATCAGAGGGTATTTGAGGCGGTTAGCGCTGTAGAGATACCAGGAGTAGCTGGCGCCGCGCGGGCAGCCGCGCGGTTCGTGGTTTGGCATATCCGGGCGGGTGCGGGGATAGTCGGTCTGCTGCATTTCCCAGGTCACCAGACCGTTTTTTACGAAAATCTTCCAGCTACATGAGCCAGTGCAGTTCACGCCGTGGGTTGAACGGACGACTTTGTCATGCTGCCAGCGCTGGCGGTAACCGTCTTCCCAGTCCCGGTTGGTATCCAGAACCTGGCCGTGCCCATCGGCAAAAGTTTCACCCTTCTGTTTGAAGTAGCGAAACCGGTCCAAAAATTTGCTCATCGGGTATCTCCTGTGTGGAGCCTGTGGCTCTCTAAATCGACATTGCTGATTTGCAGCGAAGGTAACGCCCTGAAAGAGAGGGAGAATTGATAACGATCAAGACGACGAGGGACTTTCTGGCGAGGGGTTATATCAAATACCACCAAAGCGGTATCTTTATAAATTCCGTATCAATATGAAATATATAGTTATTTTTATTTTATCGTACAAAAGGCAGGGTGAAATTTAACATCTTGGGTATTAAGGGGTAGAGCGCCCCGTAAAGCGATGGCCATCACGGTGTTACCCGCAGGCTTCCGCTGCAGGCCTGTCAGTATGTTGTAACTATTGTTACCCCAAAAAAACGCGGCCCGAAGGCCGCGTAAACGGATAATCATACTTACTTATTTTTCTTGTTATTCCGGCCATATACCAGCCACGTGATCACGACGCAGGCGATATAGAAGACGAGGAAAACTTTCATTGCACCCGCCGGAGAGCCGGTCAGGTCCAGAGAGATACCGAACGCTTTCGGGATAAAGAAGCCGCCAATCGCGCCGATGGCAGAGATAAAGCCCAGCGCCGCAGCCGTATCGGTCGCCGCTTCACGCATTGCCTGCTCATCGCTTCCGCCCTGCGCCTTCACGCGGTCCATGGTCAGCTTGCGGAAGATCACGGAGATCATCTGGAAGGTAGACGCACTTCCCAGCCCGGCCGTCAGGAACAGCACCATAAACACGCCGAAGAAGGCGATGAAGTTACCGCCCTGTCCGTCGACGGGCAGCGTCAGGAACAGCAGCGCACAGAAGACTGCCATCAGAACGAAGTTAACCAGCGTCACGCGGGTACCGCCCAGGCGGTCAGACACCATACCGCCCAGCGAACGCGCCAGGGCGCCAATAAACGGTCCGAAGAAGGCAAACTGTAGGATCTGAACTTCCGGGAACTGGGTTTTCGACAGCATCGCAAAGCCCGCAGAGAAGCCGATAAACGAACCGAAGGTTGCCAGATACAGCAGCGCCATCACCCACAGGTGTCCACGCTTCAGCACCGGCAGCTGTTCACTCAGCGACGCCTTCGACGCGGACAGGTCATTCATAAAGAACCAGGATGCGAGGGTGAAGATCACGAGGAACGGCACCCAAATCCACGCGGCGTTTTGCAGGTACAGGTAAGAACCATTCGCCTGCTCAACGCCACCGCCGCCAAAGGCCGCAAAAATGGAGACCGAGATCGCCAGCGGGGCAATGAGCTGCATTACGCTGACGCCCATATTCCCCAGACCGCCGTTAATGCCCAGCGCACCGCCCTGCTTCGCTTTCGGGAAGAAGAAGCTGATGTTCGCCATGCTGGAGGCGAAGTTCGCGCCCGCAAAACCGCACAGCAGGGAGATAATCACGAACACGCTGAACGGCGTGGAGGTATCCTGCACCGCGAAGCCGAGCCACACGCACGGGACGATCATGATGCCCGTACTGAACGCCGTCCAGCGACGGCCACCAAAGACCGGCACCATAAACGCGTAAGGTACACGCAGCAGCGCGCCTGACAGCGACGGAAGCGCGGTCAGCATAAACAGCTGATCGGTCGTAAACGTAAATCCAACTTTTGGCAGGTTAACCGCCACCGCACTAAACAACATCCATACGCAAAACGCTAATAACAAACACGGAACGGAAATCCAAAGATTCCGGCTTGCTACACGATGGCCGCGCTGTTGCCAGAACGCCGGATCCTCTGGACGCCAGTCTGTAATAACGGCACCATTTTCCCTTTCGGGAGCGGATGAGTGACTCATAGACACCTCTGATTCTCGAATGATGCTGCAAACATTAGGGTTTTAGGGCGGCGGTAAGTTGATATAAATCAAAGGAAAAGTGGGAGGATTTGCGGCGCAAAAAAAGGTGTTATCCTTAGTGAGTAGGTTAATTCGCTAAAAAAGACGTGGTTTTTCACGGTACTGACGGCTCCTTGCTACCCCCACCACCTTCCCCCTACTCCATTGGCAATTTAGGGGTAATCCTTTATTGGTATGGGTATACTCCAGGGTATGCACCAGAATAGCGCCATTCCTGCAAGCAGGCCACGTCAGGAGCACGCCCACGCTATGTTAAAAAGATGTTTATCACCGCTGACGCTCGTGAATCAGGTCGCTCTGATCGTTTTACTGTCCACCGCCATCGGCGTGACCGGCATGGCGATCTCCGGCTGGCTGGTACAGGGGGTACAGGGTAATGCGCATGCCATTAATGAGGCAGGCTCGCTACGCATGCAGAGTTATCGTCTGCTGGCATCGGTTCCCCTGACGCAGGACGACAGGCCCCTGCTTGATGAAATGGAGCGCACGGCGTTCAGCCCCGAGCTGGAAAATGCCGCCATTCGCGCCGGTCAACAATCTCAGCTTAAAGCCCTTCAGGGGTACTGGCACACCCAGCTGCAGCCGGGCCTGAGACAGGCGCGCAGTACCGCGGCCGTTGCGCAGGACGTGGCGGGGTTCGTCTCGCGCATTGATGCGCTGGTCTCCGCTTTTGACCAAACTACCGAACTCCGCATCGACCGGGTGGTGATGGTACACCGCGCGATGGCGCTGTTTATGGGTCTACTGCTGATCTTCACCATCGTCTGGCTCCGCGCGCGGCTCCTGAATCCCTGGAAACAGCTACTGGCGATGGCCCGCGCGGTCACCGCACGCGATTTTACGCAGCGCACGCACATCAGCGGGCGCAACGAGATGGCCATGCTCGGCCAGGCGCTGAATACCATGTCGGCTGAACTCTCCGAGAGCTACGCGGTGCTGGAGCAGCGCGTTCAGGAAAAAACGGCGGGGCTTGAGCAGAAAAACGAGATCCTTTCCTTCCTGTGGCAGGCCAACCGTCGTCTGCACATGCAGGTGCCGCTATGCGAACGCCTCTCGCCGGTGCTGAACGGCCTGCAAAATCTGACCCTGCTTCACGACCTTGAGCTGCGGGTCTACGATGTCGAAGACGAAGATAACCATCAGGAATTTACCTGTCAGTCCGATATGTCCTGCGATGACAAAGGCTGCCATCTTTGCCCTCGCGGCCTGCCGCCGCTCACCTCCAGCGGCACCACCCTGAAGTGGCGGCTGACGGACAGCCACACCCAGTACGGTATTCTGCTGGCAACCCTGCCGGCGGGGCGTCACCTGAGCCACGACCAGCAGCAGCTGGTCGATACGCTGGTCGAACAGCTAACGGCCACGCTGGCGCTCGACAGACATCAGGAAAAGCAGCAGCAACTGATCGTCATGGAAGAGCGCGCGACCATCGCCCGCGAGCTCCACGACTCTATCGCCCAGTCGCTCTCCTGTATGAAAATGCAGGTGAGCTGCCTGCAGATGCAGGATGCGGAGATGCCGGAAAGCAATAAGCAGCTGCTCAGCCAGATCCGCAACGAGCTGAACACCTCCTGGATACAGCTTCGCGAGCTGCTGACCACCTTCCGTCTCCAGCTGACCGAGCCGGGCCTGCGCCCGGCGCTGGAGTCCAGCTGTCACGAATTTAGCGCCCGGCTGGGGTTCCCGGTGAAGCTGGACTACCAGCTGCCGCCGCGGTTTGTCCCCTCCCATCAGGCCATACATTTACTGCAGATCGCCCGTGAAGCGCTGAGCAACGTGCTTAAGCATGCCGACGCGACGGCGGTAACGGTCACCGTCAGCCAGCACAACAATCAGGTGAAGCTGACGGTTCACGACAACGGCCGCGGCGTGCCGGAAAATGCCGAACGAACGAACCACTACGGTTTAATTATTATGCGAGACCGCGCCCAAAGCCTGCGCGGTGATTGCCAGGTTCGCCGGAGAGAGACGGGTGGCACGGAAGTTGTCGTCACCTTTATTCCCGAGAAACCGCTCATAACTGCTCAAGGAGAAACCCATGACTAATCAGGAACCGGCATCCATCCTGTTGATCGACGACCATCCGATGCTGCGTACTGGCGTAAAACAGCTGGTCAGCATGGCGCCCGATATCACCGTGGTTGGCGAAGCCAGCAACGGCGAACAGGGCATTGAGCTTGCCGAATCCCTCGATCCCGATCTGATCCTGCTCGATCTGAACATGCCGGGCATGAACGGTCTGGAAACCCTCGACAAGCTGCGGGAGAAATCGCTTTCCGGCCGCATCGTCGTCTTTAGCGTGTCGAACCATGAAGAGGATGTGGTCACGGCGCTGAAGCGCGGGGCGGATGGATATCTGCTGAAGGATATGGAGCCGGAAGATCTGCTTAAGGCGCTGCAGCAGGCTGCGGCGGGCGAGATGGTGCTCAGCGAGGCCTTAACGCCGGTCCTGGCCGCCAGCCTGCGGGCAAACCGCGCCACCTCCGACCGTGACGTCAGCCAGCTAACGCCGCGCGAGCGCGACATTCTCAAGCTCATTGCCCAGGGGCTGCCGAACAAAATGATCGCCCGCCGCCTGGATATCACCGAAAGCACGGTCAAAGTACATGTGAAACATATGCTGAAGAAAATGAAATTAAAATCCCGCGTTGAGGCCGCCGTGTGGGTCCATCAGGAACGCATTTTCTAAGGACTACTCCTCGGGCAGCAGCTTCCAGCGCGGGTCGTTGTCAGGTAATGAGACCAGCGGCTGTACCACGGTCAGCACGATCTCATTGGACGAGACGCGCTGGCCTTTCTCATCTTCCACCACCGCCGACAGGTGCCAGCGGTTTGTCGCCCCTTCGCTACCATCCCAGGCAGGCATAATCACGCTCCAGCCGTCGCTGCTGCTGCTTTTGGCTGGCGACGTCAGGCTTAACGCCTGGGTATCCCCCTGCCAGTGGATCTGGCGAATGCCGTGCGTGCTGCGAACCTGCAGCTTCAGCATGACGGTCTCGCCCCCTTTCAGATCCCACGGCGGCGTTGCCAGCCAGACGGACAGCGTTTTGCGCTGACGGAACTCCATCACCGGCAGGCTACTGCGCTCCGGCGAGTCATAGCGGCTGCCGCGCAGGGAACGCGTGGCGGCGACTTCACTGGCCGAAAGCTGCTTGGACAGCGGCACGCCAAAACGGTAGTTAAGCTTCAGCCCGAGGTTATTCTGGCTCTCGCCGCTCTCGCCCTGCTTGTGCGCGGCGGTCAGCGTGACCAGCGGAACGGGGGTATAGTTGAGACCCAGGTTGACGGCCACCGGGTTGTGATAGCCGGTTCCGCTGTTGAACAGGTCGACGTTATCGCCAAAGTATTGCTCGAAGCTGACGCTGGTGTTCAGGTGATGGAACCACGGCAGCCAGGCGTTGGCCGTCACGTCGTACCCGCGCGCCATGCGCTGCTCCTGAACGTCTGAGCGCTCGCGCCAGCCGGCAAAGGGCTGATAATAGTTCGCTGACAGCCGCAGATTCTCCCCCCACGCTTCCGCCCCCAGCCCGGCACGCTGCAGGTTTTCATCCAGCAGGTTATCGTAAAAGGTGTTGTAGCCCAGCAGCCATTTCCCGGCGACCCAGCGCTGCCCTATTCCGGCATTGCTGACCAGGCCATCCGTCTGCTGCGTCAGGCCAAGCTGGCTCCAGCTGAGGTAGCGGTTAGTATCATTCCAGGGGATAAACCAGCTCCCGCTGCTGCCGTTAAATTTACCGTCGTTATCCACCAGTAATTTCACGCTGGCGTTTCCCCAGGGCGAAAGCCAGGACTCAATCTGCTGGTTCACTTCGCCGCTCACCGCGTCGCGCACCTGACCAAACGCGAACTGCCGCGCCTGCTCGCCGGTGGTGAGGCCGTTGTCGGTCATGCTGGCTTCACCAAACGCTTTGGCCATTTCGGCCAGGTGCTTCTCTCCCTCGCCCGTTGGCGCCGCCATGCCGAGGTCAGGCAAACTATCCCCATTATTATCAAAGGGATTCTGCGCCTGATGCATAAAGGAATTCGGCGCACCGTGAACGGCTCCGGCCGTAAGAAGGGGGAGTAAAAAAAGCAAACGAATGCGGGACGATACAGCCATCAACGTCGTATATAAGGACCTGTGTTCATAAGGCAATTCTTTTTATGTTAACGCGATAAGCAGTGAAATGCAGGCTTAACGGAAAATCCAGGATTATCCTGAACATTATTGTCGGATGGCGGCTGCGCCTTACCCGACCTACGGGGCGGCACGAATTTGTAGGTCAGGTAAGGCGCAGCCGCCACCTGACACCCTTACACCCTTACACCGCTATCCAAACAGCCCTTTCAGCTCCGGCACGCAGGAACCACAGTTCGTACCACAGCGCAGCGTCGCCCCCAGCGCGGTGACGGAGCCACACCCTCCGGCAATCGCCTCCCGTATCGCGTTTTCCCCGACGCTGAAACAGCTACAGACAATGCGCCCCGGGTCCGCCGCCGTGCCGGTACCCTGGCCGTTCAGCAGCGCATGGCGCGCAGCAGGCGTTGAGGGTGGCGACTGAAAAGCGGCTTCTATCACCGCATGCGCCAGCGCCGGTAGCGCGGTGCCCTCCCAGAAACCCAGCATCAGCTGGCCTTCATGCCAGGCCAGCACGCTGCTGCGCTCACCGGTCTGAGCAACCTGCAGCTGCCAGCCCCGGTCGCTGGCGTAATCCATTATCCACGACAGCAGCGGTTTATCGCCCGCCACCGTCAGGCGTGACGCCTTGCGCCACCAGTAAACCGAAGCGGGCATTCCCAGCCGTTCGCGGGCGTAGAGTTCTCCCTGCCAGGCGGGCCGCCAGGGCATGATTCTGACGGCGGTTTGTTTACTCTCCGGCTGGCCCGAAACCGGATCGCAGCGCCCTTCCACGAGCGCATTCACCTTTCCCTGGCGGGCAAACCCGGCGTTCCAGTGCATCGGGGCAAAAACCTCCCCTTCGCGCTGTCCGCCGCTGACGCGGACTCTGGCCACCATGACGCCGCGCGGCGAGCTGATGCGCGCCAGCTGGCCGTCGCACAGTGAAAACCGAACGGCGTCGGCGGGGCAAACCTCAACAAACGGTTCGGCAATATGCTGCATCAGTCTGGCCACGTATCCCGTTCGGGTCATGGTATGCCACTGATCGCGGATGCGCCCGGAGTTGAGAATCAGCGGATATAATGCGCTGACCGTCGCACCGTGCGGCAGAGGGTTAACGGGGACGATGCTTCGGCGAGGGAAATCCCCCGTCGGCCACTGATAAGGCTCAAGCCGCTGCCACTCCTCACGGGTCAGCGCAGCCAGGTCATGAAGATTTAGCGCCCGCGCGCCGTCATTTTCAAAGGCCGTCAGCGCGGCATGCTCACAAAAAATTTCGTGCGGATGTTGCCAGGCAAACGCGTCGCCGTAGCCCAGCTGCTTTGCCACCTGCGCGACGATCCACCAGTCTGGCTTTGCCTCGCCCGGCGCGGGCAGAAACGCGCGCTGGCGCGAAATGCGCCGTTCCGAGTTAGTGACCGTGCCGTCCTTTTCTCCCCAGCCCAGCGCCGGAAGGCGAATATGGGCAAACCGACCGGTGTCGGTATCGTTCATCACCTCAGAGACAATCACCAGCGGGCAGCCTGCCAGCGCCTGACACACCGCGTGGCTGTCCGGCAGCGAGACGGCAGGGTTGGTGCCCATGATCCACACCGCCTTCACCTCGCCGCGGGCAATGGCGTCAAACAGCTCCACCGCCATCAGTCCAGGGGTTTGCGCAAGCCGTTCCGTTCCCCAGAAACGCGCCACCCGCGAGAGATCCTCAGGCTCAAAGTGCATGTGCGCCGCCAGCTGATTTGCCAGCCCGCCCACTTCCCTTCCGCCCATCGCGTTAGGCTGTCCGGTCAGCGAAAACGGGCCGCAGCCCGGACGGTTAAATTTCCCGCTGGCAAGGTGAACGTTAATGATGGCGCTGCATTTGTCGCTGCCGCTGGAGGATTGGTTGATCCCCATGGTGTAGAGCGTGACGGCCCGGGGCGCCGTCATAAACCAGTCGTAAAACGTGCCAATATCCTTCGGAGAGAGGCCGCAAAACGCCGCCACGCGGGATATCGGCCACGCGTCCGTTCCCTGAATCACGTTAAGCAGACCGACAAACAGCCCGGCGTCGCTGCCGGGCGCGAGCGCCAGATGCAGGTCAGCAATGTCACAGGTGGCGGTTCTGCGCGGGTCGATGACCACCACCTTCATCTCCGGATTGTTGTGCTTTGCCTGCACCAGCCGCTGATACAGCACCGGATGCGTCCAGGCCGCGTTTGAGCCAGCCAGCACCACCAGATCGCTGCTTTCCACATCCTCGTAGCTGCACGGCACGACGTCTTCACCGAAGGCGCGTTTATAGCCGACAACCGCCGACGACATGCACAGCCGGGAGTTAGTATCAATGTTCGCCGCGCCGATAAACCCTTTCATCAGCTTATTGGCGGCGTAGTAGTCCTCGGTAAGCAACTGCCCGGACGCGTAAAACGCCACCGCCTGCGGCCCATAAGCGTCGATGATGTCCCGCAGCCGTTCGCCTGCCGCCCC
The DNA here is from genome assembly GCF_058788735.1 of Enterobacter sp. FW301-JW81. Lineage (NCBI taxonomy): Bacteria > Pseudomonadati > Pseudomonadota > Gammaproteobacteria > Enterobacterales > Enterobacteriaceae > Enterobacter > Enterobacter sp. FW301-JW81. The sequence goes on from NZ_JBYTBA010000001.1 coordinate 1,438,147, forward strand.
CAGCGCCTGCGCCCAGCCCACCTCAACGCCGTCAACCACCGGGTGCAGCAATCGTCCCTGCAGGCCCGTCGTTTCCCCCAGGGCTGACCCTTTCACGCACAGCCGTCCCGCATTCGCGGGATGGGCTTCATCCCCCCGAACGGTGACCGTTTCGCCTTCCACGCGGGCGACCACGCCGCAGCCGACCCCGCAGTAGGGGCACGTTGTCCGGGTTTCCGTCATGAGGCCTCCGCACGCATCACCAGGGCGTCGTTTCCGACCCACACTTTGCCGTCTTCAATTTTGACCGGCCACGCGCGCACCGCGGGTTCGCCGCTCTCCACCTGACAGCCGTCGCGCAGGCGAATGCGCTGCTTATACAGCGGAGAGATCACCACCGGCTCCCCCGCCGCATCGCCAAGAATGCCGCGGGAAAGCACGTTCGCGCTGCTGCCCGGCTCCCGATCGTCGAGGGCGTAAACGAACTCGCCAAAGCGGAACAGCGCAATCGGCTTACGCCCAAGCCGCGCGCCAATGCCCGCCTGCTCCGGAATGTCGTCGATGCCGCAAATTTCCTGCCAGCGCGCGTTGCGATCCACTGCGGCGTCATTCACAGCGGTGCGGAACAACGCCAGACGGTTCGGATCGTTAAGCGTGGTCTGCCATTCGCACTGGTAGGTTTCCACCACCCGGGCCATCTCCTGCTCCAGCTCGTGGGCGATGCCCAGGCTATCGTTAAGGATCACCTCCCGCAGATAGTCGAGACCGCCTTCCAGATTATCCATCCAGGTACTGGTGCGCTGCAGGCGATCTGCCGTGCGGATGTAGAACATCAGGAAACGGTCTACGGTGCGGATCAGCGTTTCGTCGTCCAGATCGCTGGCGAAGAGATCCGCATGGCGCGGCTTCATGCCGCCGTTGCCGCACAGATAGAGGTTCCAGCCTTTGTCCGTGGCGATGACCCCAACGTCTTTACTCTGCGCCTCGGCGCATTCGCGGGTACAGCCCGAGACGGCCATTTTGATTTTGTGCGGGGCGCGCAGGCCCTTGTAGCGGTGCTCCAGCCTGACCGCGAGGCCGGTGGAGTCCTGCACCCCGTAGCGACACCACGTCGACCCTACGCAGGATTTCACCGTGCGCAGGGATTTCCCGTAGGCATGCCCGGTTTCAAACCCGGCCTCCACCAGCGCCTGCCAGATCTCCGGCAATTGCTCAAGGGTGGCACCGAAGAGGTCGATACGCTGGCCGCCGGTGATTTTGCTGTAAAGGCTGTAGCGTTTCGCAATCTGGCCGATGGCAATCAGCCCGTCGGCGGTCACTTCCCCTGCGGGCATGCGCGGCACGATGGAGTAGGTGCCGTCCTTCTGGATATTGGCAAAATAGCGGTCGTTGGTATCCTGCAGCGGCAGGTGCGACGGTTTCAGCAGGTATTCATTCCAGCACGAGGCCAGCACCGAGCCCACCAGCGGCTTGCAGATCTCACATCCGTGCCCCTGCCCGTAGCGGCTAATCAGCTGGTCGAAGGTGCGGATATGGTTAACGCGCACCAGGTGGTAAATCTCCTGGCGCGAGTACGGGAAGTGCTCGCAGATATCCTTTTTCACCTCCACGCCCTGCGCGGCAAGTTGGAACTCCATCACCTGCTTCACCAGCGCGCTACAGCCCCCGCAGCCGGTGGCTGCTTTCGTACACTGTTTAATGGCCCCCATCTCCGTCGCACCGCCGCTCACCGCCCGGCAGATATCGCCTTTGCTGACATTATGACAGGAGCAGATCTGCGCGCTTTCCGGCAGCGCCGCCACGCCGAGCGCTTTTGGCGCGCTGCCGGACGACGCGGGTAAAATCAGCGTCTCCGGCTCTTTTGGCAGAGCTATCCCGTTGAGCATCATCTGCACCAGGGTGGCGTATTCGCTGGCATCGCCCACCAGCACGCCGCCAAGCAGCGTTTTTCCGTCGTGGCTCACCACCATTTTCTTGTAGATTTGCTGCGGACCGTGCGTCCACTGATAGCTCAGCGCCCCCGGCGTGCGCCCGTGCGCGTCGCCAAACGAGGCCACGTCCACGCCCAGCAGCTTGAGTTTGGTGCTCATATCCGCGCCGGTAAAGGTTTTATCCTCACCCGCCAGCGCGGCGGCGGCCACCCGCGCCATCTGATAGCCGGGCGCGACCAGTCCGAAGATTTTCCCCTCCCACAGCGCGCATTCGCCGATGGCAAGCACGTCCGGATCGGAGGTACGACAGCCGTCGTCAATGCAGACCCCACCGCGCTCGCCGATAGCCAGCCCGCTGCTGCGCGCCAGCGCGTCCTGGGGGCGAATGCCCGCAGAAAAGACCACCATGTCCGTTTCCAGCTGTTCGCCGTCGGCGAAGCGCAGCACCAGCCCGCCATCCGCAGAGGCGATCTCCGTCGTCGCTTTACGGGTGTGAACGCCGACGCCCAGCGCCTCGATTTTTTTGCGCAGCATCGCTGCGCCGTCGCCGTCGAGCTGGACCGCCATCAGATTGGGGGCAAACTCCACCACGTGGGTTTCCAGGCCCAGCTGTTTCAGGGCGTTAGCCGCTTCCAGCCCGAGCAACCCACCGCCAATCACCACGCCGCGGCGGGAGCCTGCCGCATGGGCCGCAATCGCGTCCAGATCGTCAAGGGTGCGGTAGACAAAGCAGCCCGGCAGATCGTTGCCCGGTACGGGTGGGACGAACGGGTATGAGCCGGTCGCCAGCACCAGTTTGTCCCAGTGGGTTTCATGCCCGCTGGCGCTGCGCACCACACGCGCGTCGCGATCGATAGCGACGATCTGCTGCGACAGGCGCAGCTCAATGCCGTTGTCGGCAAAGAAATCGCCCTCCACCAGCGAGAGCGACTCCGCGCTGCGGCCGCCAAAATACTCGGAGAGATGCACGCGGTCGTAGGCGGCATAGCGCTCCTCGCCAAAGACGACTATCTGATACTGCTGATGCAAATTGCGGCTGACGCAATCTTCGAGGAAATGATGGCCGACCATACCGTGCCCAACCACCACCAGAGTAGGTTTTGTCATAGCGTTCTGTCCTGCAACCTGCGGTTGCGTAGTGAAACGATCGAACAGCCAGTCCGCGTGGGCGGGCGCAGCCGTTGCCAGTAAATCGGTAAATGTCGCCGCGCTGCGGCAGTCGCCCATCAGCAGCACGCCAGCCAGCGCGCCGCGATGAATCAATAAACGTCGGTAGTGGCGGGTCAGCGGATCCCATGCGCTCCAGACCACGTCGTCCGCCTGCTCCGCGACGCGACCGGCGGTGAACAGTTCGATTCCCGTCACCTTGAGCCGCATCCCGCTGTCCGCTGGGGCAAAAGACGCTCCACCTTCACCGGCCAGCCGGGCGGCGAGGATATCCGCCTGCGCCAGACAGGGCGCAACCAGGCCAAAGGTCTGGCCGTCGATCTCGCAGCATTCACCAATAGCGCTGACGTTCGCCGCGGAGGTCTGCATCTGCGCGTTAACCACAATGCCGCGGGCGCAGCGGACGCCGCTGGCTTTTGCCAGTGAGATGTTGGGCAGTACCCCCGTTGTCAACACCACCCGTGCGGCGCTCATTCGCTTACCGTCAGATAACGTCACCGAATCCGCCGCGATGGACGCAATCCCGGACGACAGCGCGCAGCGCACCCCGCGCTCCGCCAGCGCCTCCTCGAGCAGGAAGCCAGCCTTCCGATCCAGCTGTTGTTCCATCAGCCACGCCCCGCGATGCACCAGCGTGACGTTGTCACAACTGCTTGCAAGCGCCGCCGCAGCCTCAACGCCGAGCACGCCGCCGCCCAGCACCACCGCCGGGCCGGAGAGGGTCTGAATCGCGTCGATATCCGCCAGCCGACGAAAGGTAAACACATGAGACGCGTCGCCGCCGGGGATGGGGGGCACAAACGGCGTGGAACCGGTGGCAAACACCAGCTCATCCCAGGCCAGCGTGGTGTGTGCAGTACGGACCTGTCGCTTCGCCACATCTACCGCTAGCACCTTTTCTCCCCTTCGCACCGTCACCCCCCGGGCCTCATACCAGGCGTCATCCTGCAGGCGGATCTGCTCCGCCTGTTTTTCCCCGGCCAGCACCGGAGAGAGCAGGATGCGGTTGTATGCGTGTTCAGGCTCGTCGCCCAGCACGGTAATCGCGAAGCGACCGGGAGCACGCTCCGTCAACGAGGCAATCAGCCGCGCTGCTGCCATCCCATTGCCGATAACGATCAGTCGCGTCATGGCTGCCTCGTTACGCCGCTTTGGGCTGTTTTTCATAGAGGAAATGCAGGATCTGCTGACGCAGATGGTGATAGCGGCTGTCGTCCGCCAGCTGCACCCGGTTACGCGGGCGCGGCAGGTCAACGTTCAGGATCTCCCCGACGGTCGCCGCCGGGCCGTTGGTCATCATCAGCACGCGATCGGAGAGCAGCACCGCCTCGTCCACGTCGTGGGTGATAAGCACAATGGTGGTGTTGAGCGCCTGCTGGATCTGCATCACCGAGTCCTGCAGATGGGCGCGGGTCAGCGCGTCCAGCGCGCCGAACGGCTCGTCCATCAGCAGCACTTTCGGCTTCATCGCCAGCGCGCGGGCAATCCCGACACGCTGTTTCATGCCGCCGGAGATCTCCCCCGGGCGCTTATGCATGGCGTGCCCCATCTGCACGCGATCGAGATTGTGTTCAATCCACTCCCGGCGTTCCGCCTTGCTCATGGTGTGGCGAAACACGTGATTCACCGCCAGGGCAACGTTGTCGAAGCAGGTAAGCCACGGCAGCAGCGAATGGTTCTGAAAGACCACGGCACGCTCCGGCCCTGGCCCGGCAATTTCACGGTTGTCGCAAATCAGCCCGCCTTCCGTCGGCAGGGTAATGCCGGCGATAAGGTTCAGCAGCGTCGATTTGCCGCAGCCGGAGTGGCCAATCAGGCTCACGGTTTCGCCTTCGTGAATATCAAAAGAGACGTTCTGCAGCGCCAGAAACTCGCCGCTGGCGGTGGAAAAACGCTGGCTCACGGCCTGGACCTGAATTATCGGTTTCATCTTCGCTCCTTATTTTTCCTGCCAGCTAAAGCGGCGGGCGATAAGCATCAGCCCCTGCTCCAGCAGTAACCCGACCACGCCAATGATGACGATGGCGATGAGAATGTTTTCGACGTTAAGGTTGTTCCACTCGTTCCAGATCCAGAAGCCAATCCCTAAGCCTCCGGTCAGCATCTCGGCGGCGACAATCACCAGCCAGGCAATGCCGATGGACAGGCGCACCCCGGTCAGCACCGCCGGCAGCACCGCGGGAAAGAGAATGCGGCGCATGATGGTCCACTCGGAGAGCTGCAGCACGCGGGCGACGTTGAGGTAGTCCTGCGGGATGCGGCGCACCCCTTCGGCGGTGTTGATCACCATCGGCCAGATTGAGCAGATAAAAATGGTCCAGCTGGAGGCCGGTTCCGCTTTCTGGAACAGCAGCAGGCCGATAGGCAGCCAGGCCAGCGGGCTGACCGGGCGCAACAGCGCGATGAGCGGGCTGAACATGCGCGAGAAAAAGGTGAAGCGGCCAATCAGGAAGCCTAGCGGGATCCCGGCGAGCGCGGCCAGACCAAAACCCACCGCCACGCGCTGCAGCGAGGCGAGCACGTTCCAGCCGATGCCCATGTCGTTGGGTCCGTCACGGTAAAACGGATCGGCGAACAGCGTGAGTGCCGAATCCAGGGTGCTGAGCGGCGTCGGGAATCCTTTGCTGTTGATCGCGGCCAGCTGCCAGAGCACCACCAGCAGCCCCAGCCCCAGAAACGCCGGGATGATGCGCTGAAGGATGCCGTTAATCCGGCGCGCGAACGTCGGCGTACGGCGGCGAATCTGCACCGGAGGCAGAATAATCACCTCCCCACTCTCCGGCGTCTCGTGTGATGTCGTCTTTTGCAGTTGCTGCATAATCAGGCCCCTTTACGATGAATGGCGAAACGGTTGGCGTATTCTTCCGGGTCGGTACCGTTCCAGACGGTGCCGTCCATCAGTGTGCTGCTGCGCAGCGGTGACGCCGGTGAGGTAATGCTTCCTACCGCCGCGGCGGCATCCTGCCAGACCGCGGTCTGGTTAATGCGCTGTGCAATGCCCGCATAGTCCGGAGCGGATTTAAGCAAACCCCAGCGGCGGAACTGGGTTAAGAACCACATGCCGTCGGAAAGATACGGATAGCTGACGGCCCCTTCGTTAAAGAAGCGGATCGGGTGGGCGTCCTGCCAGCGCGTGCCCAGGCCGTTGTCGTACTCGCCCAGCATCCGCCCGGTGAGGTACTGCTCTTTGGTATTCAGCCACGCCCGGCGGGAGAGAATCTGCGCGGTCTCGCGTTTGTTTTCCGGGGAAGCATCAATCCAGCGCGCCGCCTCCAGCACCGCGCTGACCAGCGCCCGCGCGGTGTGCGGGTTTTTCTCCACCCACTCGCGACGCGTGCCGAGGATTTTTTCCGGATGGTCGGCCCAGATGGACTGCGACGTGGCGGCGGTAAAGCCGATGCGGTCGTTGATGGCGCGCGCGTTCCACGGCTCGCCGACGCAAAAGCCGACCATGTTGCCGATGCGCATGTTCATCACCATCTGCGGCGGCGGTACCACCACGGTGCGGACATCGTCGAACGGGTTAATGCCCGCACTGGCCAGCCAGTAGTAAAGCCACATGGCGTGTGTCCCCGTCGGGAAGGTGTGCGCGAAGGTGTAGGTGCCGGGCGCCTGCTGTCCAATCAGTTTTTTCAGGCCGTCGAGGTCGCGAACGCCCTTCTCCGCCAGATCGCCTGAGAGGGTAATCGCCTGGCCGTTCTGGTTAAGGGTCATCAGGTTCGCCATCTGCTGCGGCTTACCGGCAATACCCAGCTCCAGCCCGTACAGCAGACCGTAGAGAATGTGCGCGGCATCCAGCTCGCCCGCCACCAGCTTGTCGCGCACCGCCGCCCAGCTCGCCTCTTTGGTGGGCACGATGGTAATGCCATATTTTTTATCAAACCCTTTCAGCGCCGCGATAACCACCGGCGCGCAGTCGGTCAGCGGGATAAACCCGATGCGTACCGTTTCCTGCTCCGGTTTATCCGAGCCTGCCGCCCACGCGGCCTGCATGACACCCGGTAACAGCATTGTGCCACTCGCCAGCATACTGGCCTGCAAAAACCGCCGTCTCGACAAATCCGCCATGACCACTCCTGAAAAAAAGCCAAAAAAAAGCGCCCGACAGTGCCGAAGCACCGCTGGACGCCTTTATCCCGAAGACGAATGCACCGCCGTTGGCGCACCGTCAAAAATGGTTAATCAGATAATGCAAAGGGAATGCCAGGTTTTAACACGCTGTTTCCGCGGCGCTAACGGCAATTCTCCCGCCTTCACGCACCTCAATCAGGCACAAAATGCCCGTTAACCGTGCAGCTACTCCTTTGGGGTTACCTGCCAAAGCTTCTTCACCATGAGCAGCGCCCGGGCGATATCCACCATCCGCTGGTTCTTGTCCATCGCCATTTTACGCAGCGCCGTCCAGGCCTGTTCCTCACTCATATTCTGATGAGTCATCAGCACGCTTTTCGCTTTATCAATGGTTTTGCGCTCTTCAAGCGTATCGCGCAGGGATGCAAGCTGGCGCGAAAGCTGCTCTATCTCACGCGCCTGCTGGCGCACCAGGGTCAGTAAGGGTTTTTCCGGGTAGCGGACAGGCGGCTCGTCCTGCTCATCGGCGGGAGGCGCGTACGCCTCGTCACGGTAAATACGCTCGTCTACCGCGACTATCAGATCGGCGATGATCGTCTCCTCCAGCGCGCGCAGATGTTCAAGTCGCGCGGTTTGTAGGGCAAACCAGGCCAGCGCGGTATGGCCATCGTCTGCGGCAGGCTGGCGGGTGCAGGCCACGCGCCTCAGCTGCTCCGTTTCACGATCGGGCTGGCAGTTCAGAGAAAAAGCGGTCTGGACGTCGGCGGCGCTGTGCGAGAGAAAGATCTCAAAGCAGGCCTGCTGACCGTCGATGCGGTCAACCAGCCTCTGGCGGGTAACATCATCGAAAAAGCCCTGCGTGAAGCCAATCGCCCCCAGCGCCCGCTCCTGTCCCGCCAGCTCTTTTCCCTGCATCAGGCTATAAAGGGCAACAAAACGCCCGGCGATTTGCGGATCGTCAATGCTGTCATTGAGCTGCGGCACGATACTGAGCAAATGGCGAAGCATGCGGGAGTAGTGCTCCATCGCCTGCGGTGCGGTTACCGTTTGCTTAATCACACCGTCACGCAGCGCGGGGAGCATCTCCAGGCTCAGCAGCGCCCCGCCGATGCGTTCGCAAACGGAACTTCCCGGGATCGGAGACTGTGCTTCAAGCGTGCCGTAAAGTGCAGCGAGGTTTTCATCCACCAGCGCCCGGCTGGCCTTGCATTCAGGGGCGTAAAGCTTACCCTGTGAGCAGAGCCAGACGTTGGACGCCCCGCGCTCGCACTGTAACATGTGCGCAAGCTGGCTAATGCCATGCACAAGCACGCCGAGCTGTGCCAGCTTGCTGAGCTGCTCCCGGCGCATCACCTTTGCGCGCTGGAGCCATTCGGCAGCCCCTGGCGAAATGCCAGCCATTAATGTCATGCTTACTCTCCAGAACAGCGAAACTCGGGAAAGTTAAGCAATATTCGTGCCTTTATAAGAACAGGAGTCAACATGCAAAAGATTGTGATCGTCGCCAGCGGTGCGGCCTACGGCAGCGAATCCCTTTTTAACAGCCTGCGTCTGGCCATTGCGCTGCGTGAAAAAGAGAGCGACCTGGCGTTACGCCTCTTTTTGATGTCGGACGCGGTCACCGCCGGGCTGAAGGGCCAGAAACCGGCCGAGGGCTATAACATTCAGCAGATGCTGGAGATCCTGACCGCGCAAAACGTGCCGGTGAAGCTGTGCAAGACCTGCACCGACGGGCGCGGCGTTACCGGCCTGCCGCTGATTGAGGGTGTCGAAATTGGTACGCTGGTTGAGCTGGCCGAGTGGACGCTGTCCGCAGATAAAGTATTAACTTTTTAATAATAAACCCGTAAAAATATTATTTTCTTATGGACGCGGTTTCAGCATCAAGTTTACCTGCGGGGTTGCCGATAGGCATGGAAACAACACAGCAGGTATTTCACTTATGTTCAGATCCATTCGTGCACGCATCATCGTCGCGACGGCAGGCTGTCTGGTCGTCGCCCTTCTCCTGAATACCGTTATCAACTTCCAGGTCACGCGCCAGGATAACCAGCAGTCCCAGCGCGATATCCTGACCAGCACCAGCGCCAGCCATAGCACGGCGATTGCCGACTGGGTAAAAAGCAAGATGATGGTCATCGCCTCCGCGCAGAGCGTTGCGCTGAGTGACGACCCGGTTCCGGCGTTTAAACAGCTCGCGCAGGCGGGTGGATTCACCAACGTCTATGTAGGCTACGCCAGCAAAACGGCAAAATTCTCCGAGCCTGCGGGCGTCCCGGCGGATTATGACCCGACCATTCGCCCCTGGTATCAGCAGGTGGTCAGCACGGACGGCCCGGTCGTCACGGCGCCCTACGTTGACGCCGGTACCGGCAAACTGGTGGTGACCTTCGCCGTGCCGGTGAAGGAAAACGGCACCCTGAAAGCGGTTGTGGCGGGCGATGTGGCCATGGACAGCGTGGTGGCTAACGTACGCGGGATCCATCCGACCCCGGCCAGCAGCGGGTTACTTCTGAACAGCGATGGCAGCGTTATTGCGGCTAACGATCCGGCCCTGACGCTTAAACCGTTTGCTGAGACGATCAAGGGCATCGATTTTGCTGCGCTGAAAGGCGGTAATCCGGTCGACGGAACGCTGAACGACGTCGAGAAAACCTTCGTGGCGACGGCCGTGCCGGGCATGAACTGGCTGCTGGTCGTCGCTCTCGACAGCGGCGACGCCACCTCCGGCATGCATTCCCTGCTTAAAGCGTCGGCGATTTCGCTGGTGATCCTGGCGCTGCTGAGCGCGGCCATCGTCCATTTCCTGATTGCCCGTCTGCTGAAGCGTCTGTCTGATATTCGCGACGCGATGCACAATATTGCCAACGGGACCAACGATCTCTCGCAGCGCCTTCCCGACAGCGGCGAGGACGAAGTTGCGCAGATTGCTCAGGCCTTTAACGCCTTCAGCGATAAGCTCTCGGTGGTGATGGTACAGCTTCGTGATGCCAGTGAATCGGTGAAAAATGCCGCGCAGGAGATTGCCGCAGGTAACCAGGATCTCTCCGGGCGTACCGAGCAAGCAGCGTCCAGCCTGCGCGAGACGGCGAGCGCCGTGGAGCAGATCACCGCCTCGGTGACGCAGTCCAATGAATCGGCAGCCGAAGCGAACGACCAGGCAAGCAAGGCCTCCGCGGCCGCAGCGCGCGGCGGTGAGGTGGTATCGCAGGCGATCAGCACCATGCAGTCCATTGAAGTCGCGTCGGCAAAAATTGGCGATATCACCAGCGTGATTGACGGTATTGCTTTCCAGACCAACATCCTGGCGCTGAACGCGTCTGTAGAAGCGGCCCGTGCCGGGGAGCAGGGTCGCGGGTTTGCCGTGGTGGCAGGCGAAGTACGAAACCTGGCGAGCCGCAGCGCCCAGGCGGCGAAAGAGATCAAATCGCTGATTGATTCCACCACCGACAGCGTGGCTACCGGCTCCCGCTACGTACATCTGGCAGGCGAAAGCATGGATGAGATCCGCTCCAGCATCGGCAGCGTCTCCGGCATCATGCGCGAAATCTCCATCGCCACCAGCGAGCAGATGAAAGGCATTCACGAGATCAACCATGCGGTGACCCATCTCGACCGCATGGTGCAGCAGAACGCCGAACTGGTGGTGGAATCCGCCGCCGCCGCGGGTGCCCTGCAGAGCCAGGCGGGCGACCTTGCTGAAACCGCCGGTCATTTCCGCATTTAATGTTCTTCCGGCGCGCGTTTAGCGGGTAAAACGCGCGCCAGCGGAAATTTTGAGGAATTTTGTCATTTTTGTTTAATCGTTATGCCATTTTTTGATCAAAATCAGCATCCCGACCCTCCCCCTTTGGTGTTATGCCATGAGTGAATTGTGAACAACATCACGCTCGGATATGGCAGCAGGGAGAGCGTTGTTTAAGACTACGGGGTAAAAAATGGCACTGGTAAAAACAAGTTTGAAACTGTTTGGCGGGGATACGGTAGTGGTGCGTTGCTCAGAACGCTGTCGTATTCATCTGATGAGTTCGAAAGCGCAAAAACAGTCCCAGGCGGATATTCTGACCGTACAGGACGATAAGGCCTGGCTTACCGTGCCGTATACCGGCACGTGGGATGTGCTGATCGACAGCCACAGTCAGTCGCTGGAGCATTCCGTCAGCTACGTGGCCGCATAAAATCTAACGCCCGGCAAGCCGGGCGTATTATCAGGCAAAACCTGGTCGCAGCGTACCGTTGAGCGGGTTCCCTTCCAGCAGCGCCTTCACCTTTACCACCAGCTCATTCAGACAATCGTCCTTCATGCCGAGGCGGGTTAGCTCCTGATCGAGGGAGAAGAGATACTGCGCGTTGGTGCCCAGCGGCCCGCTGGCAGCGGCAATTAGCGGGGCAATCACCTGCGTGCGGGTGTCCGCTTCATACAGCGGGTGGCGCGGGTCCATAATAAAGACCAGCGCATTGACGGTGCGTCCGTCATCCAGTTCCAGCTTGCACCAGCTTGGCATATAGCAGCCGGTGATCATTTCACGCTTCCAGAGCAGCGTGAGCTCCTCTTCCAGCGTGGCATCCGGAAGGCGATACGCTACGCCCGTGGTGCGTCCGCCCTCTTTCAGTGCAAGCATGCGTCCCGGCTGGCACGCGCTGCCGCGCCCGGCCGTCAGGCGCAGGCAAAATGCCCGATGCCAGCCAGGGAGCGTACCCGTTGCCGATTCGACAAATTCCAGAGCCGGGTTCCACATCAGCGAACCGTAGCCAAAAATCCATACCGGGCCATCATCCGGGCGGCAGGCAAGCGTGGCAGCGAGCGACGCCGCACGTTGTTCAGCTGACCAGAGAAGCGATTCCTCAATAGCACCAAATGCCGTCTTACAATCTGCCTTCATTAAGAAATCACGCGTTAACACTTTCCACCTCCGCCACTGCATGCTTCCTTGCGACATCTGTAATTCGCCTTCCCGGCCTTAGGTGCTGGTCATTTTGCCAGCAGTTAAATAACGATAAGCAATTAGCGGACCAGTTGCAATACAACGAAAGTTCAACCGCCTGAAAAGTCAAAATGAAGGCAGCGAATAATTTCACGGCTATTTCTTTTTATGCCATTTATCATCGTCCCCTTTCTCATATTCATGTTTTACTGCGGCCCAGGCGACTTTGTGCGCCGTCTCTTCACGGTTGGCATCATCCCGGCGATCGTCCTTATCTTTGTACTGATCCCAGGCGCTGTTAAACGCCTCTTTGTAGATATCCTGCGCGTGAGCGGGAAGCACGTTTTGTACGTTATCCGGTAATTCGCGTTTCGTTTTATAGGGCATCACTAACCTCTCTTTTGGCTAAAGAGATAAGTGTGGACGACGATACGTCAGGGTGCCACCCGACAGAAATTTATGGATAGCTATAAATTATAATTTACTGTTATTTAAAGAGTATTAAATGAAAATTACGCATTATAGACATCAAGCAGTAAAATTATGAAAAAGGGTAAAATTAAGTAAAAAATAAAGGGTATTTAACAGAGATCTGTTAATTTAATGACCTCAAAAATGTATCTATAATTACAAGCACCTGCATTGATGGAGAAGCACATGACAGCAACACACGAGGCGGTAAAGACCCGCCACAAGGAGTCGTCACTCATTTTCCCGGTTCTGGCACTGGCTGTGCTGCTCTTCTGGGGAAGCAGTCAGTCACTGCCAGTGGTGGTTGGTATCAATATTCTGGCTCTGGTCGGTATTTTAACCAGCGCATTTAGCGTTGTTCGCCATGCGGACGTACTGGCCCACCGTCTCGGCGAACCGTACGGATCGTTAATTCTCAGCCTTTCCGTTGTTATTCTCGAAGTCAGCCTGATTTCCGCCCTTATGGCGACCGGTGACGCCGCGCCGACGCTGATGCGCGACACGCTCTACTCAATCATTATGATTGTGACGGGCGGCCTGGTGGGCTTCTCTCTGTTACTGGGTGGACGCAAATTCGCGACTCAGTATATGAACCTGTTCGGCATTAAACAGTATCTGATTGCCCTCTTCCCGCTGGCGATTATTGTGCTGGTCTTCCCGATGGCGCTGCCGGGCGCAAACTTTTCTACCGGCCAGGCGCTGCTGGTCGCGCTCATTTCCGCCGCCATGTACGGCGTATTCCTGCTGATACAGACGAAAACGCACCAGAGCCTGTTTGTGTACGAGCATGAAGACGACGGCGACGACGATGACCCGCACCACGGTAAGCCGTCGGCCCACAGCAGCGCGTGGCATACGGTTTGGCTGATCGTACATCTGATTGCGGTGATTGCCGTGACCAAGATGAACGCCAACCCGCTCGAGACACTGTTAACCGAGCTGAACGCGCCGGTGGCGTTTACCGGCTTCCTGGTGGCGCTGCTGATTCTGTCCCCTGAAGGGCTGGGCGCGCTGAAGGCCGTATTGAACAATCAGGTTCAGCGCGCAATGAATCTCTTTTTCGGCTCGGTACTGGCGACCATTTCACTCACCGTACCGGTGGTGACGCTGATTGCCTTTATGACCGGCAACGAACTGCAGTTTGCGCTGGGCGCACCAGAGATGATTGTGATGGTGGCATCGTTACTGCTGTGTCAGATTTCGTTCTCTACCGGGCGCACCAACGTGCTGAACGGGGCGGCGCATATGGCCTTGTTTATTGCGTATCTGATGACGATATTTGCGTAGGATGGATCCGGTGCGGCCTGATGCCCTCACCCCAACCCTCTCCCACAGGGAGAGGGAGAAAACATAAAAAAACCCGCCGAAGCGGGTTTTTTATTATTTGCTGGTATCCAGCTCGTCGAAGCTTTTCACCAGATCGTCAATCGCTTTGATCTGTTTCAGGAACGGCTCCAGCTTAGCCAGCGGCAGCGCGGACGGGCCGTCGCATTTCGCGTTATCCGGATCCGGGTGCGCTTCAATGAACAGACCTGCCAGGCCGGTCGCCATACCGGCGCGCGCCAGTTCGGTTACCTGCGCACGACGGCCGCCAGACGCAGCGCCAAACGGGTCGCGGCACTGCAGCGCGTGGGTCACGTCGAAAATAACCGGAGACTGGTTAGAGACGTTCTTCATTACGCTGAAGCCCAGCATATCCACAACCAGGTTGTCGTAACCGAAGTTAGCGCCACGGTCGCACAGGATAACTTTGTCGTTGCCGCCTTCGATAAACTTATCGACGATGTTGCCCATCTGGCCAGGGCTCACGAACTGCGGTTTTTTCACGTTGATCACCGCGCCCGTTTTCGCCATCGCTTCGACCAGGTCAGTCTGGCGAGCCAGGAACGCCGGGAGCTGAATCACGTCCACCACGTCAGCCACAGGCTGCGCCTGAGAGGCTTCGTGCACGTCGGTGATCACTTTCACGCCAAAGGTCTGTTTCAGCTCTTGGAAGATTTTCATCCCCTCTTCCAGGCCCGGGCCACGGTAAGAGTGAATGGAGGAGCGGTTGGCTTTGTCAAAAGAGGCTTTAAACACGTACGGGATGCCCAGCTTCTGGGTCACGGTCACGTAGTGTTCGCAGATGCGCATAGCGAGATCGCGGGATTCCAGCACGTTCATACCGCCAAACAGCACGAACGGTAGGTCGTTTGCCACGTTGATATCACCAATGCTAACCACTTTTTGTTTCATAGGATCGCCTTATTCAGGTGTGAATCGGAATTAAGATTAATGCAGTGTAATTTGCTTGTGCGAGATCGCGTTGATCTGCGCGCGGATCATTTCGCTGATCGGATCTTCCGGGCACTGCTCGACGAAATAGTTCAGGTCGTTCAGCGCCACGTGTTCGCAATCGAGCTGGGCATAAATCAGCCCGCGGTCGCGAATTTCGTACGGATCTTCCGGATTAAACTGCAGCAACACTTCGCTGGCGCGCAGGGCCAGCTCCATCTGACGCTCTTCCATCAGGGCGGACTTCAGCGTATCCAGCAGCTTGCGGATGACTTCAGCGTTGTCGGCTTCATCGAGATCTTCATTAAAGAGCTCGGCCACCGGGCTGATATTGCCTTTCAGCCAGACATCCAGCGTATGCTCATCCAGCGTGTCGCCGTTAAACGGATTAATGAGCCACATCTCACCGTCCAGCCACTCTGCACGCAGGATCATCTGCGTTGGAAAAATGACCGGCACCAGCGGAATATCCAGACGGTGCGCGACCCACAGCAAAATAGAGCCCAGCGCAACCGCGCTACCCTGACGATTTTTTAAGACCTGGTCCAGCCATAATGCGTCAGACAGGCGGTACACGCCACGCGTGTCGCAGAAACCCCATTCGCCGTAGAAAAGCTCAAGGAGCTTCTCCAGCTGCCAGTCCTGCGGACGCGCCTGATTGATCTCTTCGCGCGCCAGGCTAACCAGACTCTCCAGCTCATCGTAGACATACTGCGACGTAAAATCGTCGCGGATCATCTCCGAAATCAGGATCATGCCATCGCAGAGCGGCACTTTATTAAATTCGAAATCGGCTAAGGACCTCATGACTTACCCCAGTAACGGTATTCTTGTGGTGGCGAGTTTAATGATGATGTACAGCACCACCAGACCCAGCAGAAAGGCGATAAAACCAACCTGCTGGCTGCGCGGGCGACGACGCCCAAGCGCGATAAAACCCAAAACGATGTAGATGATAACGCCAAACAGCTTTTCAGTCAGCCATGCGCCTTTATCAGTAAATGGCAGATAGCCGGTCTTCCACATGAGCCCGGCACCGGAAAGGAACAACACCGTGTCGACACAGTGCGGCGCGACACGCACCCAGCGGGCATTCATCAGCGGATTATTGCTGTAGCGCCACCAGTAACGCACGATGAAAAAGCCGATGGTCAGCGCAACGGAAATCAGGTGGACGGTAATAAGTATGGTAAACAGGCTCACGGCCACTGCCCCAGCGTCAGGCGCTCGTTTCCGCCGTAGTCGCGGCAGGTCTCGACGGCGGCGTAACCCGCCTGCGTAAAGAGCGCGCGCACGGCTTCACCCTGCGTCCAGCCATGCTCCACCAGCAGCCAGCCGCCGGGACGTAAATGCTGTCGTGACGTTGTCACAATATGGTCAAGATCGGCTAACCCGGCGTTGGCGGCAACCAGCGCCGTCAGCGGTTCGAAGCGAACATCCCCCTGCGCCAGGTGCGGGTCCTGCTCGTCGATATAGGGCGGGTTACTGACAATCATTCCGAACGTCTGCTTCTCCAGCGCGCTAAACCAGCTGCTCTGCAGCACGGTCACGTTAGCCACGCCCAGTCGCTCCACGTTACGCTGCGCCAGCGCCACCGCGTCGGGCATCACATCGACCGCCGTTACCGCGCTATCGGGCCGCTCGGTGGCGAGCGCCAGCGCGATAGCACCGGTGCCGGTACCGAGGTCGAGAATGCGGCAGGCCTCTGCGGGTAAACGCGCCAGCGCATGCTCCACCAGACACTCGGTGTCGGGGCGCGGGATCAGCGTCGCCGCTGAGACGAACAGGGGTAATGACCAGAACTCGCGCTCCCCGACAAGATGCGCCACCGGCTCGCCGGTTTTACGGCGGGCGAGCAGCGCGGCCAGCTGCGCCTCCTGCTCTGCGGTGAGTTCGGTTTCACCGAAGGCCAGCAGATACGTGCGGGCTTTGCCCGTCACGTACTCAAGCAAAATTTCGGCGTCGCGCTTAGGACTTTCGCTTTCTGAAAGCTCACCGGTGGCCTGGCGTAACCAGCGCTGGAAATCCATTATTCCTGCTCGGACAGCGCCGCCAGCTGGTCGGCCTGGTATTCCTGCACGATAGGCTCAATCAGCATATCGAGCTTACCTTCCATCACCTCGTCCAGACGGTAGAGCGTCAGGTTGATACGGTGGTCGGTCACGCGGCCCTGCGGGAAGTTGTAGGTGCGGTTACGGTCGCTGCGATCGCCGCTGCCTAACAGGTTACGACGCGTAGACGCTTCCGCCTGCTGGCGTTTCGCCATTTCCGCCGCGTGAATACGCGCGCCCAGCACGGACAGCGCTTTGGCTTTGTTTTTGTGCTGCGAACGCTCGTCCTGACATTCGACGACGATGCCGGTCGGCAGGTGGGTAATTCGGATGGCGGAGTCGGTGGTGTTAACGTGCTGACCGCCCGCCCCGGAGGAACGGAAGGTGTCGATGCGCAGATCGGCCGGGTTGATGTCCGGCAGTTCCGCTTCCGGCAGCTCCGGCATCACCGCCACCGTACAGGCTGAGGTGTGAATGCGACCCTGGGATTCAGTAGCCGGCACGCGCTGCACGCGATGGCCGCCGGATTCAAACTTAAGACGGCCGTACACGCCGTCGCCGCTGATCTTGGCGATAACCTCTTTGTAGCCGCCATGCTCGCCTTCGTTGGCGCTCATGATCTCCACGCGCCAGCGACGCGATTCGGCGTAGCGGCTGTACATGCGGAACAGATCCCCGGCAAACAGGGCCGCTTCGTCACCGCCGGTACCGGCGCGAACTTCAACAAACGCGTTACGCTCATCGTCCGGATCTTTCGGCAGCAGAAGAACCTGAAGCTGCTGCTCCATCTCTTCAGAACGCGCTTTCGCATCCTGTAACTCTTCCTGCGCCATCTCGCGCATTTCAGGATCGTCGAGCATCATCTGCGCGGTTTCGATATCTTCCTGAACCTGTCGCCAGTCGGTAAAGCATTTAGAAACATCACTTAACTGCGCGTACTCACGTGAAAGCGCGCGAAAACGTTCCTGGTCCGCAATGGTCCCGGCATCGCCGAGCAGCGCCTGTACTTCTTCATGGCGCTCGTGCAGAGCTTCCAGTTTAGCGACGATAGAAGGCTTCATAGGCGTAAGTGCACCTTGTCTTAGAAAATGGGTATAGGGCGCTATTCCAGCCCGAGGCTGTTGCGCAGAATAGTCAGGCGTTCATCATCCCCGTCACGGGCTGCCTGCTGAAGAGATTTGGTTGGCGCATGGATCAGGCGGTTGGTCAGTTTCCACGCCAGATCCTGCATTATTGCGTGTGCGTCGCCACCCTGTTCAAGGGCCGCTAACGCTTTGGCAGTCAGGTCGTCACGCACCTGCTCCGCCTGCCCGCGGTACTCGCGGATGGTCTCGCTGACGCTTTGCGCGCGCAGCCAGGCCATAAACTCACTGGTTTCCTGCTCGACAATGGTTTCCGCCTGAACCGCCGCCGCTTTACGCTGAGCGAGGTTGTGCGAAATGATGCTTTGCAGGTCATCCACGCTGTAGAGGTAGGCGTTAGCCAGCTTGCCGACTTCCGGCTCCACATCGCGCGGAACGGCGATATCCACCAGCAGCATAGGCTGATTACGACGGGACTTCAGCGCGCGCTCCACCATCCCTTTACCGATGATCGGCAGCGGACTGGCGGTAGAGCTGATAATAATGTCCGCCTCTTTCAGACGTTCATCGATGTCGCTCAGGGCAACCACCTCTGCCCCCACTTCATCCGCCAGCACCTGCGCGCGTTCGCGGGTGCGGTTGGCGATAATCATCTTCTTCACTTTATGCTCGCGCAGATGGCGCGCCACAAGTTCGATGGTTTCGCCCGCTCCCACCAGCATTACGGTGACGGTTGAGAGGGATTCAAAGATTTGGCGCGCAAGGGTGCAGGCAGCGAAAGCAACAGAAACCGCACTGGCACCAATGTCGGTTTCGGTTCGCACACGCTTCGCCACGGAGAACGATTTCTGGAACATGCGCTCCAGCTCGCTGGCCTTCAGGTGCCCTTTTTGCGAATCCGCAAACGCTTTTTTCACCTGACCCAGAATTTGCGGCTCGCCCAGCACCAGCGAATCCAGCCCGCTGGCGACGCGCATCAGATGGCTGACGGCATCGTTGTCCTGATGCCAGTACAGGCTGTTGCGCAGCTCGTCTTCGTTGAGGTTGTGGTAGTCGCATAGCCAGCGGATCAGCGCTTCATGCAGGTTATCCTGCTCTTCCACGCTTAAATACAGTTCGGTACGGTTGCACGTCGAGAGCACCACGCCACCCTGCACCATCGGCTGTGCAAGCAGGCTGTCCAGCGCCAGGTCAAGCGTATCCGGCGAAAACGTAACGCGTTCTCGCAGCGAAACCGGGGCCGTTTTGTGGTTGATGCCGAGTGCTAATAGGGTCATGTTGAGCGGGAGTAGTACCAGCGTTAATAAGGTTAGCAGAACGCATCATACAGGATGCGCGAGATCAATAAAAGGGACTGCCCCCTTTCGGAGTAATAGCTTACGCCACGCTTTGAGATAATTTGAACGTAGACGGTAGCCCCCTTCGACGCTAGCATTAACAGTCATAACTGCAACGTATCTCAAGGATTTGTCCTCATTATGACCCGACTGATTCGCCTGCTGCCGCTGGCGGCACTGGTTCTGACCGCATGTACCGTCACCCAACCAAAAGGCCCGGGCAAAAGCCCTGATTCACCGCAGTGGCGTCAGCACCAGCAGGACGTCCGTAATTTGAGCCAGTACCAGACCCGCGGCGCCTTCGCCTATCTCTCTGACGAGCAAAAGGTTTATGCACGTTTCTTTTGGCAGCAAACGGGTCAGGACAACTATCGCCTGCTGCTGCTGAACCCGCTGGGCAGCACCGAGCTGGAGCTTATCGCTAAGCCGGGCGAAGCGCAGATCACCGATAATAAAGGCCAGCACTACACCGCGGCCGATGCCGAAGAGATGATCGGCAAGCTGACCGGAATGCCTATCCCGCTCAACAGCCTGCGCCAGTGGATCCTTGGCCTGCCGGGTGAGGCAACCGACTACACGCTTGACGATCAATACCGCCTGAGCCAGATGAGCTACACGCAGAACGGCAAAACCTGGAAAGTGGTGTACAACGACTATGACGGCAAGAGTAAACCGTCGCTGCCATCGAATATGGAACTGACCCAGGGCAGCCAGCGCATCAAGCTGAAAATGGACAACTGGATCGTTAAATGATGACCCACTGGCCCTCTCCGGCAAAACTAAACCTGTTTTTATACATTACCGGCCAGCGTGCTGACGGGTACCACACCCTGCAGACGCTGTTTCAGTTTATTGACTACGGCGATACGATCTCTATCGAGCTGCGCCAGGACGGGCAGATTTGCCTCCTGACGCCGGTCGAAGGCGTGGCGCATGAGGACAACCTGATCGTTCGCGCTGCGCGCCTGCTGATGAAAGCCGCGGCAGACGCCGGACGATTGCCGGCAGGAAGCGGTGCGAACATCCGCATCGAGAAACGTCTGCCGATGGGCGGCGGGCTGGGCGGTGGCTCATCTAACGCCGCCACGGTGCTGGTTGCCCTGAACCACCTCTGGGGTTGCGGGCTGTCGCAGGACGAGCTGGCCGCTTTAGGCCTGACGCTGGGCGCGGATGTCCCGGTATTTGTGCGCGGTCACGCGGCCTTTGCCGAGGGCGTGGGTGAGATCCTCTCCCCGGTTGAACCGCCGGAAAAATGGTATCTGGTGGCCCACCCTGGCGTAAGCATTCCGACCCCGGTCATCTTTAAAGATCCAGACCTGAAAAGAGATACCCCGGTTCGGTCAATAGAAACGTTATTAAATTGTGAATTCAGCAACGATTGCGAGGATATCGCAAGAAAACGTTTTCGCGAGGTTGATGCGGTGCTTTCCTGGCTGTTAGAATACGCGCCGTCGCGCCTGACTGGTACAGGGGCCTGTGTCTTTGCTGAATTTGACACCGAATCCGCCGCTCGTCAGGTGCTTGAGCAAGCGCCGGTTTGGCTGCATGGTTTTGTAGCGCGCGGGATGAACACGTCCCCCCTGCAGCACGCCATTCTGGCGCAGACTGAGTTTCGGTGACAACGTCACCCTGTTCCAGACGTTGCATCGCGCTCTTTAATACACCGCCTGGATAGCCTTCGCCTGGCCCGCACAGTTTGCGGCGAACGCTATCCACCACTGGACGCATGCCTGAGGTTCTTCTCGTGCCTGATATGAAGCTTTTTGCTGGTAACGCCACCCCGGAACTAGCACAACGTATTGCCAACCGCCTGTACACTTCCCTCGGCGACGCCGCCGTAGGTCGCTTTAGCGACGGCGAAGTCAGCGTACAAATCAACGAAAATGTACGCGGTGGTGATATTTTCATCATCCAGTCCACCTGTGCTCCAACAAACGACAACCTGATGGAACTGGTTGTTATGGTCGACGCCCTGCGTCGTGCTTCAGCAGGCCGTATCACTGCTGTTATTCCTTACTTCGGCTATGCCCGTCAGGACCGTCGCGTTCGTTCCGCGCGTGTGCCAATCACCGCTAAAGTTGTCGCTGACTTCCTGTCCAGCGTCGGCGTTGACCGCGTACTGACCGTTGACCTGCACGCAGAGCAGATCCAGGGCTTCTTCGACGTCCCGGTTGATAACGTATTCGGCAGCCCAATCCTGCTGGAAGACATGCTGCAGCTGAACCTGGACAACCCAATCGTGGTTTCTCCGGACATCGGCGGCGTGGTACGTGCTCGCGCTATCGCTAAGCTGCTGAACGATACCGACATGGCAATCATCGACAAACGCCGTCCGCGCGCTAACGTTTCTCAGGTGATGCACATCATCGGTGACGTGGCTGGCCGTGACTGCGTGCTGGTTGACGACATGATCGATACCGGCGGTACGCTGTGTAAAGCCGCTGAAGCGCTGAAAGAGCGTGGTGCCAAGCGCGTGTTCGCTTACGCGACCCACCCGATCTTCTCCGGCAATGCGGTAAACAACCTGCGCAACTCCGTTATTGACGAAGTTGTAGTATGCGATACCATCCCACTGAGCGACGAGATCAAGGCACTGCCAAACGTGCGTACCCTGACCCTGTCCGGGATGCTGGCCGAAGCGATTCGTCGTATCAGCAACGAAGAATCCATCTCTGCAATGTTCGAACACTAATCGGACACGGCCCAAAAACCCGCTGCGGCGGGTTTTTTTGTCTCTGGGTTTTATTTGTATGATTAATGCCTCCTTCACCTGCCATTCATATGACAGATGATGCGCATACGGATGATAGATAATTGTGAAAAACGTAACCTCCTCACATGTTCTGCCCTTTCGCGCCCTCATCGACGCCTGCTGGAAAGAGAAGTACACCTCGTCACGCTTTGTACGTGACCTGATTGCCGGGATCACCGTCGGCATTATCGCCATCCCGCTGGCGATGGCGCTGGCGATTGGCAGCGGCGTTGCACCGCAGTACGGCCTGTACACCTCGGCCGTTGCAGGGATCGTCATCGCCCTGACCGGCGGTTCACGCTTTAGCGTCTCCGGCCCGACCGCCGCTTTTGTGGTGATCCTCTACCCCGTTTCGCAGCAGTTTGGTCTGGCAGGCCTGCTGGTCGCCACCCTGATGTCCGGGGTCTTTTTAATTCTGTTTGGCCTGGCCCGCTTTGGGCGCCTGATCGAGTACATCCCCCTTTCCGTGACGTTGGGGTTCACCTCCGGGATCGGTATCACCATCGGGACGATGCAAATCAAGGATTTCCTGGGCCTGCAAATGGCTCACGTTCCTGAACACTACCTGCAAAAAGTGGGCACGCTGTTTATGGCGCTGCCGACTGCGAACCTGGGCGACGCCGCCATCGGGATTGTGACGCTGGGCACGCTGATCGTCTGGCCCCGTCTGGGCATTCGACTGCCGGGCCATCTGCCCGCGCTGCTGCTGGGCTGTGCGGTGATGGCCGTCGTGAATATGCTCGGCGGACACGTTGCCACCATCGGCTCGCAGTTCCACTATGTTCTGGCGGACGGTTCACAGGGCAGCGGCATTCCGCAGCTGTTACCGCAGCTGGTGTTGCCGTGGGACATGCCCGGCTCCAGCTTTACCCTAAGCTGGGACTCCCTTCGCGCCCTGCTTCCTGCGGCGTTCTCTATGGCGATGCTGGGGGCGATTGAGTCCCTGCTCTGCGCCGTGGTGCTCGACGGCATGACCGGCACAAAGCACAAAGCGAACGGCGAGCTGGTCGGCCAGGGATTAGGCAACCTCATCGCGCCGTTCTTCGGCGGTATTACGGCCACGGCGGCTATCGCCCGTTCTGCGGCAAACGTGCGCGCCGGGGCAACCTCACCGGTTTCTGCGGTTATCCACTCCGTGCTGGTGATCCTCGCCCTACTCATTCTAGCTCCGTGGCTCTCCTGGCTCCCGCTCTCTGCAATGGCGGCGCTGCTGCTGATGGTGGCGTGGAACATGAGTGAGGCGCATAAGGTGGTGAACCTGCTGCGCCGCGCGCCGAAGGACGACATCATCGTGATGCTAATCTGCATGTCGCTGACCGTGCTGTTCGATATGGTCATCGCCATCAGCGTAGGGATCGTGCTCGCTTCCCTGCTGTTTATGCGCCGCATTGCGCAGATGACGCGCCTCTCCCCGGTTAACGTGGAGGTGCCTGATGACGTGCTGGTGCTGCGCGTGATTGGCCCGCTGTTTTTCGCCGCGGCGGAAGGATTGTTCAGCGATCTGGAGTCCCGCATCGCGGGCAAGCGGATTGTGGTGCTGAAGTGGGATGCCGTACCGGTGCTGGATGCCGGCGGGCTGGATGCCTTCCAGCGCTTTGTGAAACGTCTGCCGGAAGGCTGCGAGCTGCGGGTGAGTAACCTGGAGTTCCAGCCCCTGCGCACCATGGCGCGCGCGGGCGTGCAGCCTATCCCTGGCCGACTCTCCTTCTACCCAAACCGTGAAGCCGCGTTAGCGGATCTGTGAGCCACCTGATGCAGAGAAACGTCTCTGCATCACACCCCGGTAGCCTGCTGCAGCCACCCAAGCACGGCAGGCGTCATCCATGTTCCCTTCATCAGATGCGGCTCCTTCTGCATGGCCACGCGAAACTTTTGCTGGGTCTCCGGGTTCGTGCCCGCGTAAGACTGGAACAGCGCCAGCCAGTTTTCGGCAAGCTTTTGCGCATCGTCAGAGGCAGGGTCGAGATGTTCCCGCTGCGCCTGGTGCAGCTTCGCCACCAGCGGCGGCCACTCCATCATGCGGTCAAAGTAGTGCTTACGGGTAAATGCCATCTCTTCGGCAGAGAGATATTTCTCCCAGATAATAAGCTTCGATTCGGCAAACGCCCGCGTAATGTAATCGGTCATCTCCGGCGTAATGCCGGTCTGCGCCTGCATCTGTGGCTCAACGCTGTGCATGTCGTTCAGCCGGGTGAGAAACTCCGGCCTGCCCGCCGTGTCCTGCTCCAGGCGAGCCATCCAGCGCGTAGCCAGGTCCATCGCCCGCGCGTCAGTCACGGGTACACGTTGTTCCAGCAGCGCGCTGGCCTCCGCAACCAGCCCCGACCAGATAGCCGCCAGCGCATCCTTCTGCACCACAAACGGCAGCTGCTGTAACTCTTCTTTGCTAAACCAGCGATCGTACATATTCATCAACTCCAGAGTCTGTAGCCAGGATTCCAGATCCGGGGTCGCATCGTCGAGAAGCCCGGTGCGTAAATCCATCAGCCGGTCGCGCAGCGTATTTATGCTGCGCAGCTGCTTATCCAGCAGGCTGATTTGCGCATCGAGGAGCTCCGTTAACGTTAGCGACTCCTGTTCCAGAAAATCCCTGATTTCAGCAAGTTCCAGCCCCGCTTTTGCCAGCGCCTGGATCATGTGCAGACGCTGAACATCCGCCAGGTTGTAAAGCCGGTAACCTGCCGCGCTTCTGGCAGAAGGCAGCAACAACCCTGTTTGCTCATAGTGATGCAATGTTCGCACGGTGATGCCGGCCCGTTTTGCCAGCTCACCCACCTGAATCAACATAACTGCTCCTTTTCTTTGCCAGTGCCGTCACTCTGGAGCCTTACGTTACGTGAGGGTCAACCCTTGATGCAAAAAAAACGACTCCCTCGGGAGCCGTTTCGGTGTTCGATATCGCAGCACTAGCTGTGCTTATGCTGGTCGCGACGACAGCGTTTGTCGTAGTGGCGCACCCACCAGTATTTGTCACACACTTCCTCATGGCCGCTCACGCGAGCCCCTGCCAGCCACAATACTGCGCCAACAAAGATGCTTAATATTGCGCCATGCGCAAAGTATTGCGGTAGGTCAAACTGCGGCAACTGGTTTAAAATTGAATAACCCACGCCGGCTACCATCACGAACAGCCCCAATCCCATCAGCACGTTACCGAGTAACGAAGCGTTTTTGCGTTTCATGTGTCACCTCCGGAACTTTGGGTCGTCAGGGGAAAAGCCCCTAATCCTTGTGTGTAAAGTATAGACAACGCCCCTTTTATGAGTTGCGTGAATGATCACAATTACAGATAACTCCCAAACAAAAGTTTACAAATAAGACTTTGAACAGCTTGAAATTCTAATTGTTCAAATAGGTAATTATTCGTATTTCACTGTGAAGATCGCAGAATTTTGTCAAGCGGCGCGCCAGACAGTAAACTACGCGCCAGATCTGGAACCCATTAGGAATTGAATCGTGACGATTAAACTGATTGTCGGCCTCGCCAACCCGGGCGCAGAGTATGCGGCCACCCGCCACAATGCCGGGGCATGGTACGTCGATCTGCTGGCCGAGCGGTTACGTGCTCCCCTGCGTGAAGAACCTAAATTCTTCGGGTATACCTCACGTATCAACCTTGCAGGCGCGGATGTTCGCCTGCTGGTGCCCACCACGTTTATGAACCTGAGCGGTAAAGCGGTGGCGGCGATGGCGACGTTTTATCGCATTAATCCGGATGAAATTCTGGTTGCCCACGATGAGCTGGATCTCCCGCCTGGCGTGGCAAAATTCAAACTGGGCGGCGGGCACGGCGGCCACAACGGTCTTAAAGACATCATCAGCAAGCTGGGAAATAATCCGAATTTCCACCGTTTGCGCGTCGGAATCGGCCATCCGGGCGATAAAAACAAAGTTGTCGGTTTCGTACTCGGTAAGCCCCCGGTTTCTGAGCAGAAACTGATTGACGAAGCGGTAGACGAAGCGGCGCGCTGCACCGAAATCTGGCTGAAAGACGGGCTAACCAAAGCGACAAACCGCTTACACGCTTTCAAAGCGCAATAATCTGTCCGATCCGGCATTTTTACCGCGCGTCATGCGGGTTACGTGTATAATAGGCGTAGTTATTTACTTTTCATCAGTCGGTTATCGTTAACGGATTGATTATCAAGATATTAAGGTGATTTAGAAATGGGATTCAAATGCGGTATCGTCGGTCTGCCAAACGTGGGCAAATCCACCCTGTTTAACGCGCTTACCAAAGCGGGTATCGAAGCGGCGAACTTCCCGTTCTGTACCATCGAACCTAACACCGGCGTTGTGCCAATGCCTGATCCGCGTCTGGATCAGCTCGCGGAAATCGTTAAGCCGCAGCGCATTCTGCCAACCACCATGGAATTCGTGGACATCGCGGGCCTGGTAAAAGGCGCATCCAAAGGTGAAGGCCTGGGCAACCAGTTCCTGACCAACATTCGTGAAACCGAAGCGATCGGCCACGTTGTGCGCTGCTTCGAGAACGACAACATTATCCACGTCAACAACAAAGTGGATCCGGCCGACGACATCGACGTCATCAACACCGAGCTGGCGCTCTCTGACCTCGACACCTGCGAACGCGCGATTCACCGCGTGCAGAAGAAAGCCAAAGGCGGCGACAAGGACGCGAAAGCGGAACTGGCTGCGCTGGAAAAATGTCTGCCACAGCTGGAAAACGCCGGCATGCTGCGCGCGCTGAAAAACCTGACTGAAGAAGACAAAGCGGCAATCAAATACCTGAGCTTCCTGACCCTGAAGCCAACCATGTACATCGCCAACGTTAACGAAGACGGTTTCGAGAACAACCCGTACCTCGACAAAGTGCGTGAAATTGCGGCGGCTGAAGGTTCTGTGGTTGTTGCCGTGTGCGCTGCCGTTGAATCCGATATCGCCGAGCTGGACGATGCCGACCGTGAAGAGTTCATGGCCGAGCTGGGTCTGGAAGAGCCGGGCCTGAACCGCGTGATCCGCGCAGGCTATGAGCTGCTGAACCTGCAGACCTACTTCACCGCTGGCGTGAAGGAAGTGCGTGCGTGGACCATCCCTGTGGGTGCAACTGCACCTCAGGCGGCGGGTAAAATCCACACCGACTTCGAGAAAGGCTTTATTCGTGCGCAGACCATCGCGTTTGAAGACTTCATCACCTACAAGGGTGAGCAAGGCGCGAAAGAAGCAGGCAAGATGCGTGCGGAAGGGAAAGATTATATCGTTAAAGATGGCGACGTAATGAACTTCCTGTTTAACGTCTGATTCGTCTTGAGTCAAAAAAATCCACGCCCTGGCGTGGATTTTTTTATTGCGGCGTCAAAACACATTGTCTAAGAGATCTGTCTTCATGCTGGGTTCAAAGGGAATGATTTCGGCAGTCGCAAGCTTTAACGCCTGAAAAGGATCCTCGCGCAAGCGCTCTTCAAGAGCGGCAAGACTCTCAGATTTGGCGAGAATGACTCCACCGGTTCTTGGGATCCGTCTTCCGGAAGCCAGAAATATCCCCTCAGCATACCCTTTTTTTAGCCACTCAACATGAGCGGGAATCGCTGCGTCAATCTCTTCAAGGGGTTTTATATAGGTCAATATGACAATGTAAACCGTGCTCATCCTTTGCCTCCTAGCTCTGCTTTTAAACCGCTTGTTGGAACTGCTGATACAGTCCCTCTTTTGCCACCGTTTATTGTTATCGTTTTTTGGCGCTTTTGATGTTAATACGCAGGGCCCAATTGAGACAAAGCATTACGCTTCATATCCCAGGAATAAAACCAATCATGCCAGCCGTTTTGCTTTTCCGCATAGCTACAGACTACAACCACTTCCTTTGACAGGTTGAAAGTTAAGTAATAGAAAAATGCGCCTTCAGGGGGTGCAGACCAAAATAGTTGTTCACCCTGCGCATTGAAGATGGTCAAAACGGTTGGTAGTGGCTTTGGCTCGCTTAACGTAAAGACTAACTGGCGAGTTGAGTCGACCATTGCATAGTCTAAAAATGGCATACTAACCATTATGTTACTTTCACCACACGCCCATTGAACCAGGTCATTTTCTTTAATGCAAATGAGATTTGTAATCATTGGTAAACCTCAATTTTTAAAGTTTGATCTGTTTCAAGTCACCTTTAAAAAGCCCCATAAGATATACCCGGTATCGGGCTGGCTGTACCTCTTTATACGTTAATACAATAGAAAATTCTTTTAAACAATTTGAACAAGCTTTTTTCGAAACATGTAATTGGCTTTCATCATAGCTAAATTCATTATGTTCGCTAACAAGCTTCACTCCTCTCATTTTCTTAACCAAAAAATATTTTACCTCTTCAGAGAGCGAGTCAAACTCATATGAGTTTACGATGGAATAGACTATTACACCCTCGCATTCAGGGCATGCTATTTTTGCGCCATAATCTATAAAGTCATTATCAATGCCATCCAGGACTAATATCTTCTTTTTCAGTCGATTAGTTATTTTCATTTTTTTATATTTTAACTTTATTAATAAAAAAGTAAGGCGAGAAGAAAATGAGGGGTTTTATTAATTAATAACATTGTTTAGTCAAACATTCCATTCGATATAAATACCACAATCGAAGCTTTTTTCATTAGACTGTACAACAATACTTCCCCATTCATGCTCCCATTGAATTCCATATGGGGGGGTTGTAATTTTAAGCTTAGGCTTTGAGGTTATTTCACTCTCAACCCATGCTGTCAAACGCTGCTGCTCATCCGATAAATTACTCAGGCTAGCCCTTTTATCCCAATCCTCTAGCGTTTTATAAAAATTCCCATCCTTACTAGTAAGGAATAATGATGGAGTAAAAGAAAATACTGAAGGCCTCAGTTCCAAAATGAAAATTTGATCTTTCCATTTAATATTATCGATAGAGTAATAAAAATAACCTATTTTAGTCAGTGGCGAGAAGAACTTGTAAAATGCGGAATTTTTAAAAGTATCAACATCTTTTAATTCGAGAGGGTAATTGTTAATTGCCGCAAAACCAGTATGAACATCAAGGTTCATTTCTAACATATCTAAACCACCTTGTCTGGAAGTGATTTCAATCTAATCTACATGACAATAAAGCCTTATTGCCAATGGTGCAATAAATCAATCCACATTTCTTTTTCTCCAGAGATAACTTTAATATTATCCCTATTTTCTTTTACATACTGCATGTACGTTTCATAAATATCTCTTATAGTCACGGTGTTTTCAGAGCGAGAACTTTCAATCAAAGTCATTAGTTTTTCTAAATAAATTGATGAATCCACTCTTTCGTTGAAAAAAACATTGAGATAATCGAGTACTTCATTATATGAATCGTAATTCATGATAGGCATTCCTGACTTCATACACTGATTTGTTTGGCACATCCAATTCTGTGGATATCCTGATAGCTACGTCTCGCTTTCCAGCAGTAGCTTATTGCAGGCTCCGTTCGCCCCTTCGAGCGAATTATCATCAGCGGCAAACAGGTTGTGAATAAAGTGAAAAGAAGGGAATCAGGCGTAATGCGTGATATATAAAAACTGTAATTAATATAATTACAATATCTCTCAGAGAGGAAGGTAAGGATTGGGGCGAGTCAAGAGTCAATTACCCTGCGCCATGCTTCAACCGGTTCATTCGCCACAAAAAAATATAATAAACAATCTGAAAAATTTCATATCCCATTTATTTATTTGTCAGCAAAAATAAAAGTAAATTTCACGTATCAAATTTCCATCCGCTTCATCAACGGTTCTTGTTTTGACTTTATTAAAGTCAGCTAAAATACCTTTTACTGGCACATAAGGCTTTGATATTTCATCATAAAATACCTCCCACTGTTCCTTCCGAACATATTGTTTTATTAAAAAAACAAGATTCCTTCGTAGCTCTTCTTCTGTCATTCATTTTACTCCTGAATTATAATAACACATTCAAAAAAAACAGATCACCTCCTGACATCGATGGTAATAGCATAACCTTAGAAAATTAATACGGGATATTAAGTAAAAACCCATCCAGCCGTTTTTTATTTAATATTTTACTGCCATATATTGAACAACTGTTTCCATATCTCCTGTTCCTCATGAGTAGGGACTCTATAATCATGAGTCTTTCGCCTATATTCCAAAAAACATGAGTTTATAGCTCGAATAGCCACTATTTTTTCTTTTCGACAACCATCTAAAATAGATTGCATATCCTGAAGAGAATTAGAATCAAGAATATATTTTTTGAAAAAACAGTTCCAGGAAATCTAACACTTCATTATAAGATTGTAAATTTACCATGGTTCCTCTGACAGAATATCAATCTTGTCAAAATTAATAACTCTGTTTTCAGCATGCCGCTGTTGAACATTACCTTGGCCGCCTTCAGGGT
Source organism: Enterobacter sp. FW301-JW81 (assembly GCF_058788735.1). Taxonomy (NCBI): domain Bacteria; kingdom Pseudomonadati; phylum Pseudomonadota; class Gammaproteobacteria; order Enterobacterales; family Enterobacteriaceae; genus Enterobacter; species Enterobacter sp. FW301-JW81. The sequence continues at coordinate 1,468,560 of NZ_JBYTBA010000001.1, forward strand.
ATGCTATTTCTGCGCTATAATCTATAAAGTCATTATCAATGCCATCCAGAACTAATATCTTCTTTTTCAGTTGATTAGTTATTTTCATTTTTCATATAAACTCTTAATTAAAACGCAACAAATCAGAATCAATTATAGATATAATGAATAGAGGTGCTGTTTTTTATTGGTTTCGCTTTCCCGCAGCAGCTTGCCCCAGGCGCTGTTAACTCCTTCCCAGCGTACCTGCCCTTCGATATCCGTCATCCGCTCCGGCGTGCCGTTCGGCTGGCAGTGGAACCAGAAGATCTCCTGAGCATCAGCGCCGTCAATACGCGCCAGCGGGTCGTAGCTGTCCTGGTTACTGTAGACGTGGGTCAGCGGCGCGTTCCCGTGCAGTTCCTGCAGCAGGCGGAACCCTTCCCAGACAAACCGGGTGATGCCAGTGGGTCTGACAGTTATCCTTCACCACGATGGGGCCGTGGATATCATAACGCCAGCGAATGCCGTTCAGCTGCGTCAGGCGGTTATGGATAATTTTCTCAATCCCCCCTTAGAGCAGGTTATACTAAGCGGCGAGCGGATGGTGAATAAAATCAAGAGAAGGAAATCAGGCGAAATGAGTGGCATATAAAATAAAATCCATAAATACCTTGGATATATTTTACATCTTTTATTCTGGAGGATTATCTTTCCTCTATATGGTACGTATCTTTATCACTCCAATATATAACCTTATATTTGCCAAAATTTATGCCTTGATCTTTGTAATATTCCATCACTTCTGATGGATACCAACCATTCCCATATAAAAAAAGAGCACCATCGCCAATTAGAATTTTTATAATCCTTTGTTTATCCAGATCATCGCTTACAGGTCTAACCATAAACTCATCTTTTAATGAAAAACCTATCATCTGCATTTTTTTAATAAAATGCTGGCCAAAAACCCGAGTTTTAATAATGTTCCCAGCTATATCAATAACGATAATCGCTTCATTTGGCATCTTATTCAATTTACATTCACCCTTATAGCTACTGGAGTTGATGTTGGTACGGAATTTATCACCATTTCTGGAGCCCCGCCAGGTAAATGTTGGCCTGGACCTAAGAAATAATCATTACCACTTAATGGGCTTCGTGGCTGCATATTAGAGATGCCGCCAATCTTTCTTATATTAAATCCTTCACTTAAAGATCCTGGGTATAAACCCATGTCTTTTTCAATTTTTGAAGCAAGAGATTTAGATATAGTTACATCTCCATCTTCAATTCCATTGAAATATTTCAACGCCCCTTTTTTGTCTGTAATAAATGTACCATCTCGACCGATTGCAGGATATTGGTCCCAACTTTTTGGACTAATATTATATCCTACATCATCTTTTAGCATTTTAGCTTGGCGCGCTCTTGCTCTTTCAGCCTTACATAATCCAAGCGGGTCAATGTACTTGAGCGCATTCGGCGCATACTGGTAAAGGTTTATCCCCCCCGCCAGCCCTATCGGGTCCTGCTGCGTAAACCTTCCGCAGTCCGGGTCATAATACCGGAACAGATTGTAGTGCAGCCCTGTCTCACGGTCCAGGTATTGCCCCTGCATACGCAGGTTCTGGGAATATCCTGATAGCTGCGTCTCGCTTTCCCGCAACAGCTTGCCCCAGGCGCTGTTAACGCCTTCCCAGCGCACCTGCCCTTCGACATCCGTCATCCGCTCCGGCGTGCCGTTGGGCTGGCAGTGGAACCAGAAGATCTCCGGGGTATCAACGCCGTCAATACGCGCCAGCGGATCGTAGCTGTCCTGGTCGCTGTAGACGTAGGTCAGCGGCACATCCCCGTGCAGCTCCTGCAGCAGGCGGAACCCTTCCCAGACAAACCGGGTAGTGACCGGCTTGCCGGCTGGCTGACCGCCCAACATCTGCTGGCGCGTTTTGCTGATGCGGCGTCCAAGCGGATCGTAGCGGAAGCTGACCTGCGTCTGCGGCCTGTTGCGGTCCCGCGGCTGGCTAATCACTTCCGTCAGGCGGTGCTCGCCGTCGTACCGGTAGTGCCAGCGCGTCTGACCGTTATCCTTCTCCACGGTGCGGCCGTGGATGTCATAACGCCAGCGAATGCCGTTCAACTGCGTCAGGCGGTTGTGCGTGACCTTCTCAGCAGAGCCTTCGAGCGGGTTACCGGCCGCATCCCAGCGCCACTGCTCCTGGCCGGGCAGCGTACCGTCCTGAACGAGCAGACGCCCGGCGCTGTCGTACTGCCAGCGGTACCAGCTGAACGGGTTATCGTCCCGCTCTTCCCGCACCAGGTTATTGCGGTAATCGTAATCCCAGCGTCGGGACCAGCGGCGCGGAGACGGGCGCTGGGCATTGCCGGTAAAGACGTCACGGCGATGCAGGCGGCCGAGACGGTCGTACTCGCTGCGGGTGGTCAGCAGCCCCTGGGTACGGCTGGTCTCCCGGTGGAGTTCGTCGCGGGTAAAATCGGAGACCGACAGCTTATCGAGAGCAATGCTGAGCAGATGTCCGCTGCCGTAGTAGAACTGCTTCAGCTCACGGCCATCGGGCAGCGTGACGGAGGTGCGGTTGCCAAGCGTGTCATACTCACACGCCAGCTCACCGTGCTCGCCCGCTTCGCGCGTCACGCGACCGAGCGCGTCATAGTCAAAGGCAAGCTCCTGCTCTGCCTCGGTGCTCCACGCGTCCGCTGAAAGCGCAGGGTGCAGCCCAATCCGGCTTAACAGCCCTGACGGCGTGTAGTGGTAGCGGGTCTGTCCTTCCGGCGTGGTGCGCGCGACCAGCTGGCCGCTCGCGCTCCATGCAAAGGCGTGGGTAATGGCTTCGGGATGACCGGCGGCAAAGGTACGCGCTATCGTGCGCCCGCAGGCGTCGTAGCGATACTGCGAGGCCACGCCATCGAGCCCCGTCTCTTCCAGCAGCAGCGAGTCAGCCCCCCAGCGGAACTGATACGCTTCGCCGTTTTCGTTTTCAAGAGCAACCAGACGCCCCCGGCTGTCCCAGCGGCGGCGAACCTCCTCACCCTGAGTATTACGCGTGGCGGTTAAGCGTCCTGCCTCATCGTATCTGAACTCACTTTCTTTACCATCCGCGCCAGCATGCTTCACCGGCAGGCCGCGTTCGTTCCATTTGAGCGACTCCGTCCAGCCTTCCGGGCGATCGAGCTGCACCGGGCGACCAGCGGCGTCGTAGCGATAGCGCGTCTCTTCACCGTCGGCCCCAGTCTCGGTCACCAGCCAGCCCAGCGGATGATAGTGATACCGGGTCGTGCGGCCAGAGCAGTCCGTCGCGCGCACCAGCTTTCCCGCCTCGTTGTACTCCTGGTAGCGGCTGTTGCCGGCGGCATCGACCTCCTCAACGACCTGACCAAACTCGTCCCGGCGCAGCTGTGTGGTCTGTCCCATCGGGTCCACCACGCGCTTCAGGCCGTGATGTTCGTCGTACCAGAACCGGGTGGCGCTGCCGTCGGCTTCAACGATGGCTGACGGCAGCGCGCGGTGCTCAAGCCAGTTCGTTGCGCGGGCATTGCCGTCGGCGTCGATCTCCTGCACCCGGTTGCCCATCTCGTCATAAACGAAGGTAACGGCATTCCCGAGCGGATCGATGCGGCGGGTCAGGAGCTCGTTGTCATCCCACTCGTAGCGCCAGTTTTCACCGCGTTCGTCAACGTAGCGGACGATCAGGCTCTGTGCGTTCCAGTAGTGACGACGCGTCTGCCCGTCATAGTGCTCGACGGTCGTTAGCCCGGCGGCTAAATCATAGGTAAAGCGGCAGCCGTCGCCGGTGCTGGTGCGGTTTTCCACCACGCGCCAGTGGTCAAATTTTTTCCAGCGGTACTCGCTCTCCAGCCCGCCAGGCAGGCGGTGCCAGACCATCAGGCCGTGGTCGTTATAGCGGTATTCGCGGGTGACGACGCCAGAGGCATCCGTCGCGCTCGCCAGCTGGCCGCGCGCATCGTAGCCCCACTGCATCAGCGGCCAGGTACGACTGCCGTCAAAATGGCTGGCGGCGGTCACGCGCTGCGGGAATCGTTCGTCTTCATAGCGCAGGGTGACGTCTATCGCCCGCGGCTCGTCGTGAAGACCAACCAGCCTGCCGTGCTCGTCCCACTCTGTCAGCAGCGCGTTGCCGTACTCGTCACTGAGGGAGGCCAGACGCAGGATGGATGGATTCGCTCGGGTAGGTTTATACAGACGCCACACCGCGCCGTCATCGTCAGCAATCGCCACGTCGCCGCTCTCATTACGGCGGATAATGATGCCTTCGCTGACGCTGTAAAACGCGCGGTCAACAGGCGGCAGCTCGAAGCTCAGCTCGCGCCCGGTTTCGTCGTACCAGGTGGCGTTGTTTTCTTCCAGCGTCAGATAGCTGTCAAAGGCGGTAGCCCAGCCCAGGCCAAACAGCCCTTCGCGGGTGGTCAGGCTGTTGTAGCTGCGCTGCCAGCGAAGCGGGAAGCGGCCCGGCAGCGAGAAATCGAGTTCATCATCGTCATTCAGCACCTTCACGCCAGTGGCGGCATGCACCGGGTGCGAGGAGCCAAACACGGCATTGACGGCCATATCGGCCAGCATCCCGCCGCCGGCCGCCGCCAGCGCGCAGGGCATGTTTTTCAAAATCTTGCCCGGACGGCCGCGCAGCAGAGAGAGCGCAATCATCCCCAGCGCCAGCCCCGGCGTTTTGCCGCTTTTGATATCGCGAACCGTGAGCGTGTCGCCGCCGATGATCACGTTCGGAGAGACGTCGTCGGAAACGGTCCCTTCGCAGGTGGTGCGATCTTTCGCACGCACCGCAGGCTGGCCGTTGATGAAGACGCTTTTCGAACCTTCAGCCAGATACTGCGGTCCGGAGTGCTTTTCACACGCCACCTTGTCTTCTTCCAGCGGTGAGGTCCCCGCGGCGGCAGACGCCACGCTCGGCTGCCACATTTCGCTGCCAAACTGTCCGGCAGCGGAAAGCAGCATGCCCGCGTAATCGGCAAAGCTGCCCGGAGACTGCGGCTCAGGTGAAGGGGTATCTGCTGGCGTCAGCGTCCCGGCCGCGCGCGCGGCGGGGATCGCATTGGTCAGAACGTTATTCGAACCGGTAGTAATTTTACCCGCAGGCGACGGCGGGAAAATCGCGTTGCCTAACCCTTCGGCGGCACTGCTGATATCGTCTGTGATCCCCGCCACGTTTGCCAGCACGCCGCCTATGATGCCGCTTAACAGACAGCTGGAGCCAATCGCCGCCACGCCTGCGGCGGCTGCCCCTGCCCCCAGCAATGGCGCTGCCACGGTAGCTGCTGCCCCCACCGCCGCGCCGATCACCGCATAAGCGGCGCCTTCCGCCACAATGCTGGTGATGTCCGCAAAAATGCTGGAGTGAATAATCTCGTCGCCCTTACGGGCCGCGTTGTTATCGCTCATGCCTTACACATTCCGGTTGTCGTTCAGCGTCAGACTCTGCTTAAGCGCGCTCCAGCGCACCTCATCCTCTTCAGTGAATGCTCGGAGCGCTGAGAGGGTAAAAATCATCAACACCGGTTTGCCCGGCGTCTGGACTGCCAGCTGTTTTTGCCACAGGCGCTGGCCGTTATGGTCAAAGTTGGTTTCAACTTCCAGACCGCTGATGGTGCCGTCAGGCCCGGCTTTCACACGCTGGAACTCGCTCTGAACGACCTCGCCCATCTGAGGGCGCATCACGTCCCACTGGCGATGGAACTCTTTCTCATAATCGCTGCCATCCGGGATAACGCCGCGGCTGACCACCACGGACAACCCGCTTTCGTCATCGCGAATAATGTTCATGCTGTTATCCTGCCAGGCCGCAGGGAAAAGGGAAAACGAACCTTCCTGGAGGGTATATTTCATTGGGGAATCCGCGTCTAAGATTGCTGAAGGATTTTAAGGGCCGTTATGGACAACATGGCGGTAGACAGTAAGCGGTTATTCTTTCGGCGGCGTGAATTTCGCCTGAACTGCCGCATCAATATCTCCTTTGTGCCCCGCGCCCGGCGCCGTGGTGCCCGGTTTCGTGCCAGAAGTATTCAGGTGCAGCTTACCGCCCGTCGTGATATGGCCATCCCCTTCAACAAAGAAGTTAAACTCTTTGCCGATCAGGCTAATTTTGCCGTTCGCGTTAAGCTCAATGGCACTCTCGCCGGAGACCAGCCTCAGCTTTGTTCCGGAAGCGATAACGTACTGTTCCACCGCCGCATCCAGCTTGCCTTTCCCCGTCAGGATCTCGGTTCCGCCTTTCACCGCCTGGATCTGATTCGCCTCCACGCGATGCAGCTCGTTTTTCTTCACGTAGTGGCTGCGCTCGCCGCCGACGCTGTGCGTTTCATCATTTTTAACGCTGGTGTCCATATTCCGCTCGGCCTGGATCCACACCTGCTCCGCGCCCGCCTTGTCCTCGAAGCGCAGGGCGTTGGCGTTGTCGACCGAGCCGTCTTTCGTCCGGCTCATGAAGCCCATCTGCGTCGCCGCCGCCGGCAGCGCCCAAGGCGGCATGCTCGCGTCGTTGTACACGCGACCGGTAATTATCGGCCGGTCCGGGTCGCCGTTGATAAAGTCCACCACCACCTCATCGCCCACGCGCGGGATCTGCACCCCGCC